>NZ_FOCN01000045.1 GCF_900110125.1 Cryobacterium luteum | reverse complement strand
CCCTCGCCGATAAGGTGCCCTCCAGTTCCGAGGCAGACGTCTGGAAGACGCTCTCGCCATATCAAGGCATCGCCCCTTAAACTCGGGGCAGAGACACAGGCCGGGGCGTGAAGATCCCACAAGCGTTCTGGAAGATCGCAGCATGGACAACAACCACGGAAGACTCCACCGCTCTTCACGCCGCCGGATTCGTCCTCGACCAAAGCCCACAGCTAGAAGACATCGACCGCGACACAGGCCATGCTCCAGCCCCCATGTACGGTAATCCCCCGGCGCTCGGCCCGTACCGCACCTACCAAGTCTCCATCGTCGACATCATCGACCGCACCGAGCTCAACCTGACCGTTCTATCCAAAACAGACGTCTACGCCCCGGCCCCCGCTATCCGAGAAAGCACCGACCGTCGAACGCGCTGGGTCGAACTGACCGACACAGCAGGAATCCAGCTCTAAACCGCACCAAATCGTCGATAGCCAGCTCAGTCCCCGCGCGGAGGTAGACATAGACGGTTTCCCGGCTGATCCCAAACTCTCGAGCAAGCACAGACTGCAGCACACCAGCGGCAGCCTTCAGCGCCTGAACAATCTGGCGCACGATTGAGTAACTCGACTCCGGGCTGCCGTGCTGCCGTGCTGATGAGCCTCGATAATGGCTAGGCGGTGCAACGCCGCGACAACCCACCCCGACCACCGAGAAGCACCGTAGATGTTCAGGCACCGCGGAGGCTAAGAATTTTCTACCAGCCCGAGCAATCGCGGTGCTAGTGTCGTAGTTGGTAGCAGGGATGAAATAGTTCCCGGAGCGCCAATTCGGGAAACCCACGCTGACGCATGGGTTTCTGCGTGAACGGGATAATCAATCATGCTGTTGGCCTATATGGGGTCAGCTCACGAAACGGAATCAATACCACGCTAAGAGCTTTCGGGACCGAGTTGGCTTCTGACGAGGATCGGCTTGCTGGCCGATACGTTTGCGTAGCGCCAACCACTGTTCCACTACTGGTCAGGCCCCCAATTGCGTCGGTAGCAGCGATCAGCCGTCAGCGCCCGCCGTGACATGCTCCACGTAACGGGCAGAGTTGTCGGCGAGGCCTTCGCTGGTGACGTGGCCGGCACCGGTGAGGAAGAACCCAGGGAGGTAGCCCATGCCGACCCTTTTCGCGGTGACCTCGAAAGGGCTGGTGAGCTCGGAGAGCGTGCGACCATAGGTCCCATGGGTCTCATAGTCGGCACGTGTCGACCAAGTCGACACGGCCACCCCGAGCTCTTTGCCCTGCAGGGCAATGCCGCCCGGCCCGTAGGCCCAGCCCCGCTCCAGGACCTCATCCAGCCAGGACTTCAGCAGAGCGGGCGCACTGTACCACTGGAATGGGAACTGCAGAATGATTCGATCGTGTTGGTCGAGCAACCGCTGTTCCTTCACTACGTCGATCAGCCCGTCGGCGTACTCCTCATAGAGAAGATGAACGGTGACCCGGCCGCTGGCTCGCAGGGCCGCGACCCATGCCGCGTTGATTGTGGACGTTGACAGCGTCGGATGGGCGACGATAACAAGGGTATTCATGGCTGTGCTTCCTGGTCGATAGTGCAGCGATATGTTCGAGTTTCTTCGTACTTCTGGTAGGCTGCGGCCATGGTAATGACAGCCAGCTTCCGGACAAACACCGTTGACGCACCGGGGGTCTTGCCGCATCCTCTACCGGAGCCGTCACGTGACGACATCGCCCTCGAAGCGATCTTTGGCGCCCTGTCACAGCCGCTGCGGCTGACCATCATCCAGAAACTACTTTTGGAGTCCGAGCAGTACGATCACGCGTGCGGCTGGTTCGGCTTCAGTCGCCCCAAGTCCTCGCTCACTCACCACTTCAAGGCGCTTCGTGAGGCCGGGCTAATCCGACAGCGCCAATACGGGCTGGAGCGGCGCAGCCGGGTACGCATCGAGGATCTCGACGCTCGCTTCCCTGGCTTGCTCGACTTGCTCGTCGCCCGGTCGGCGCAACCCTAGCCTCGCGCCAGTCGCCCGGCCACAAAGACAAATGCCGCCATCGCAGCCGCAGCCAGCACGGCGGCGAACACTGCAGTACCAGCCCCCAGACCGATGCCGTCGACGAGGAAACCCGTCGCGACGGGAATGATCCCGGCCGGGATATAGCCCCCGATGCTCAGCACCGAATTCGCCTCCGCGCGGTGGGCGCCCGGCACCTTGGTACCGATCAGAGTGAGGCCGCCGAGTTGCCCAAGCCCCTGTCCGGCGCCGGCGAGAACGGCAGCTGCCACGAGGAATACCGGCAATGATGACGTGACGGCGATAACCAGCGTTCCCATGGAGAGCATCGTGGCCGACGCACCGAGCATGAAGATCGTGCGAATGGAGAGCCGTGCGACCGCGAACTGCACGCCGGTCGCGGCAAGGAACATGGCGCATGCCATGCTGCCGGCGACCAGCGGGCTCTCGATGCCGAGCAGGATCGACAGCACCGACGGCCCCAGCGATAGCACAAACGAGGTTGCGGTGATTCCGGGCGCGAACACGATGATGCCGAGTACGAGGTGCATCCGGTACTCGGCGGGAACTCCGGGCAGTCGCCAGCGGCGTGCCTCAGGGCCGCCCGCTCGCACGTGATGCAGCTTGAGCGGCAGGGCGAGCGCTACGACGAGGGCGGCCGTGAGCACAACGAGCTCGGTAGCGAAGAGCGGAACGACCGGGTTCGGCAGCAGCTGCGCGTAGATGCCTGCCAGAAGCGGGCCAAGACCCGCGCCGAGAACCATTGCGACGGATGCCGCGAGTGACGCTTGTCTCTTCCGCTCCGAGGTGCCCAGATCGACCACCGCGGCCATTCCCGCGGACACGATGACACCGACGGATATCCCAGTGAGGAAGCGGGCGACGCCGATCACGAGCACGGAGTCGGCCATGGCAAACAGGACGCAGGCGGCAATCGCCAAGATCAGGCCAGGGATGAGCACGGGCTTACGCCCCAGTCTGTCGGCGAGTTGACCGGCCACCAGGAGCGTCAGCAACAGCCCTGCGATGTACGCCGCGAAGACGAGCGTCAAGGTCCCATCGGAAAACCCGAGTTGAGCCTGCCAGCGCACGTAGAGGGGCGTTGGCGAGTTCGACAGCGCGAAGACTGCAGTCACGAGAGACGCGGCGAGGAGCATCGGCACGTTGGGGTGCGCGGGCATGGTCGGGGCTGGCGGCGTGATCGGACGGGATTCCTGGATTGGGGACGGTGTGCGTTCGTCGTGCTGAGTGGCGTTCATGGGCCTCCGATCATGTACGAGTTTCATCGAACTTAGCACATAGCGAATAAAGTCGAACCTGTACGATTTAATCCGTACTAGTGGTACGTTGAGTCCGTCAACTTCGGAGATGATCCTCTGGAATTGACACATCGAGTGGTGCACCGTCGCGCCTTGGCCCCTGGCCACCGGGCAGACGATCGGATGCTCTGCCCGCTGTACGAACAAAGCGGGAGATCAAATATGTCGGTTGCTGTTTCGATGCCTGTACAGGCGGCTTCACCCGCGGGTGCTGACCTGCTGGAACCCATTAGCACTCTCGATGACGTAGACATCCGTCACATTCGATACTTTCTGGCCGTGGCACGCTGCGGGTCGGTGTCTGCCGCCGCGACCGAGCTAAACGTGTCGCAGCCGAGCCTGAGCCAGCAGATTATCCGGCTGGAGCGGCGGGTCGGGTTCTGCCTGTTTAATCGCAAGCCCCGCGGGGTGGAGATAACCTCGGCCGGGTTGGCGTTTCTCAAGGGAGTGGAACACATCCCGCACGAGATTCGGGCGGCGATGGCAGCCGCCTCGCCGCACCGCAGCGCAATAACAATCGGGATCTGTGGCGGCATTCCCTACGCGACGCTTTCGGACGTCTCCGAAATGATCCGACAGTCGATCCTCTCCGAGGGCAGGCCGTGCGCGATGCCCCGGTTTCAGTTGAAGTCGATCGCCTCGAGCAATCAGGGTGCCTTGCTCCGAGTCGGGGACATCGACTTAGGTATTGTCCGGATGCCGCTGACGGATCCGAGTCTGACCATCGTGCCGTTCAGCGTCGAGGACATGGGAGTGGTGATGGCCACCGGGCACCCTCTCGGCCGGTCCGACATCGTGAGATGGGCCGACCTTCGCGGTCAACGGCTGCTCTGGGGAGACCCCTTTAACGACCAGGAAGCTTCCCGTGCGCTGCTGACCGCGTTCCGTCATCGGGGCTGGGACCCGATGCTTGAAAGCGGTGACATTCACCGCCCCGAGCTGACCATTCAGACCCTCCACAATGCGCCGGACGATACCGTCGCCGTGTGTCCACGGAGCACGTTCCGGGACTACCCGAACATACAGTGGCGGCCGCTGGCCGGTCCTGCCATCACCGAGTCCCTTGCCTTCGCGGCAGTCACCGGAACCCGATACGCCTCGTTGCTCGGCCACGTCACCGACACGACATAGCCGGTCAGTTCCCGGCGAGGAGGCGCTCAGGATTCGCCACGGCCACGGCTTCTCGATCGACAGCGAGGTCGAACAACCAACGATCGATCATCGCCCAGGCCTCCGAAACGTCGGGTTGTGTCACCTGACCGAGGTCGGAAGACAACACAACCCGGGGATGCGAGGCGGCTAGCCTGGCGAGATGGTCGAGGCCGCGATGGCCCATCAGCACGGTCAGCGCCGTGATTTCCACCCAGACGTGACCAGCGGTGGACAACAGGGCAATATCCGGTTCAGAGAACCCGGAGAGGGGATGGGCGGCATGGGTCAGGAGGATTCGCTCGAGACCGATGTCCGCGGCTGCATCGACGATGGAGAGCGCTTCCTCTCGCCGGCAGTGTCCGGTCGCCACAACGAGGTCGAGGTCGCGGGCGCAGCGCAGGACGTCTACTACTTCCGGCCGAAGACGACCGGAGTCATCTGTCACGCGGGCGTCGGACCAGTCCTCTCGGCGGAACCGCGGGTGAAACGGTTCGCCCGACAGCGCCGACACGTGGGCGTGCGGGGTGAGAGTGGGTAAGTACACGACCAGTCGTGCCGGGCTGTCGTCGCCGTGGGCGAAATTGGCGCGCTGAACGACGCGATGGTCGACACCACCGGCGAGCGAATTCAGCACGACCGCACCGGACACCGGCAACCCCTCCTGACGCGCTTCCCAGGCAGCGGCCGCATCGGGGCTTCGACTTGATGAGGCGCGTCGTCGCTTCCGCTACGACCGGCCGTGGGACGTTGCGGACCCCACACCCGCATGATCGCGCCGGGTCGCGAGCTCGCGAGTCGCCTGATCGACGTGCATTATCACGCGGGCTCAGATGTCACGAAGCGGCGTCATTCCGTGGTGCAGGCAGGTCGACGATACAGTGCCGCATCCGGCTGGGTGGTTGTCAAGAGCCATCTGGACTCCACCGCGGCCGCTGCCTGGGAAGCACAGCTATTTCCATGGTGCGGTTTCCATTTCTTTGATCAGTGTGGTCACGACCGAGTCCAGGAGTTCTGGGCGGTCATGGTGCGGTCGCATCCCGGCTCCCTCGAAGATGATCGTTTGGGACTGCGGCGTAGTCGATGCGTGTTGCTCGGTCACCAGCTGGGAGTCGGATCCGACAACGGTGGTGATAGGCGCGGCGTAGTCAGAGAGCAGGCCGGACAGATCAAGATCGCAGAGCATCCTCAACCCGAGCGTGATCCGGCGGGCCGCGATGGGGTCGTCGGACTCTGCCGAGACGGCTGGGACGGTCGTCCGTGGTCGATCGGAGCCCCGGGAGCCGCGGGGGGCGATGCGTCGCTGCAACAGAGCAAGTGCCGCGTCGAGCCGGCCCCGATCGGCGAGATCGGCGATTTCGCCCAGACGTTCGGCGAGAACAGGATCGCTCTGCCCCGGACCGGAGACGGACAGAACAGGCACCGGCACATCTAGGTGGGCCGCGTAGGCCTGGGCCACCGCCCCGCCGAGGGCGTTGCCACAAAGTAGATCGACTCTTCCCGTGTGTCCGAGTCGCGTGAACCACCGTGCGGCGAGATCCTGGACGGTCATCGACGTGTCGATCAGGGCAAGGGTGTCAATCAACTGCACCGTGATGCCGCGAGACCGGAGCCGCTCGGTGACCGGGGCAAAGAATGCCCCCTCGTCCCAGGTGGGCTGAACCGGGCCGAAGGCAATCGCTTTGCGCCCGCTCATGCGGCCGCCACCCGGCCCAGTTCGCGCGCCACATGAACCTGGGATCGGCGGTCGGCGGATACCCGGGCGCTGTGTTCGACCGACAGATCAAACCGGCCGAGGAGCAGATCGGTGTGCGGCAGAACCGGAGTCGACTCCGGTACCGAATCACGCAGGTGCGCGGACAGGTCGAGCAGCGCTCCCAGGTCGAAGGCTCCCGGGTCGGTATGGTGGCGTTCCAAATGGGCGATCCACTGTTCTGAAATCAGGTTCCCCGAGCCCTTTCCCATCCCCAGGATTGAGGAGTCCATCCATGCGGCGCCAGCGTGTGCGGCCGCGAGAGAATTCGCGAGTGCAAGGCCCAGATTGTTGTGGGCGTGAAAGCCCACGTCGAGGCCGCTCACTTCCTGGACCAGCGTGACCCTGCGGGATACCTCGCCCGGTTGCATGCTGCCGTTGGAATCGGCGAGGTAGATCGCATTCGCGCCCGACTCCGCGCTGCGACTCGACAGGTCGACGAGGGAGCGCGCGTCGAGGCGGCTTGCTCGGGTGAAGTTCACACAAACGGTGAAGCCCATTTCCCTTGCTTCACTCACATATCGCAGCCCTGGGTCCGGGTCGGTGACGGAGAGGCACATCCGCACCAGACGAGCACCAGCGGTGTAGCACTCCTGCAGATCGCCGGACGTGATGTTCGCCGGATGCAGAATCAGCCCGATGTGCTCCGCGCCAATACTGTCGGCCATTTCCGCGATGTAGTCATTGGGTCCCAGCCCGGTGATGCCCTACGCTGTCCTCACGGCGGCAGGTCAGCACCTCGGAACCGAAACGTTCCCCAATACCGCCGCTGGTCGATCCCGCGCAATTAACTGGGCCGGGCGTCGCTCTGGCGGCGTCACCGATGCGCTCTGGGTGATCGAGGGAGCCGGGAGCTACGGCGCCCAGCTGGCCCGCAACGTAGCGGACACCGGCTACCGTGTTGTTGAGGCCGCACGCATGGGCCGGACGGGCCGGCGCGGCATTGGGAAGTCCGACCCCCTCGACGCACGTCGGATCGCCGCCGCTGTGCTGTCCTTACCGGTCAATCAACTCCGCACCCCGCGGCAGGATGAGGGCGTGCGGGCAGCAGCGCAAATCCTCCTGACTGCCCGCGATGGACTCGCCGCTGAGCGCACCCGCGCGGTGAACGCACTCACCGCATTACT
>NZ_FOCN01000008.1 GCF_900110125.1 Cryobacterium luteum | reverse complement strand
AGAAGCTCGCTGCCGCGCTGAGGGTGCTGCTGGCCGAGGCTGCGGGGATGAATACCGAGCAGGCCTACAAACGAGCCCGCCGGCTGCGCGACGAACTCGACGCGGCGGGCATTCTGGCGCGGGAGAAGCAGGCTCGTGACGATACCACCTGGGCGCTGTGGCGGCGGGCCGATGGCATGGTGACGCTGCATGCGCTGCTGCTGCCGGAGCAGGGCGAGCTGTGGATGGCGACGTATGACGCGTTGACGAGCCCGCGCCGCGGTGGGGTGCGGTTCGTCGACCCGGAGCGGGCGAAGTGGGCGCAGAGCGTGAAGGACGACCCGCGCACCGTGGATCAGATCGCCGCGGACTCCTTCACGCAGTTGCTCAAGCTCGGCGCCGACGCTGATCCGAACACGCTGTTCGGTGGTCGTCGCCCGGTCGTGCAGGTCATCGTCACCGAACACGACCGCCCCACCACCATCCCTGCCCCGGCCGCGCCAGTCGCCACAGCGGATGCCCGCACCCCCTCACCGAGCAGCGCGACACCGACACCGACACCGACGAAAACTGCCGAGCGCACCGCGACCGGAACAGCCGCAATCACTGGACTCACCGGAATCACCGACACCAACACAACCAGCGGAACGACCGGAACGACCGGGACCACCGGAACGACCGGAACGACGGGAACGACCGGAATTACCGGAACCACCGGAACCACCGGAACCACCGGAACCACCGGGACCGTCGGGACCACCGGGAGTACCGGGACCGTCGGGACCACCGGGAGTACCGGGACCGTCGGGACCACCGGGAGTACCGGGAGTACCGGGAGTGCCGGGAGCACCGGGAGCACCGGGAGCACCGGGAGCACCGGGACCGTCGGGGGTGCTACACCCACTGAAACGTTGGCCGGTGCCGGGACTAGAGGGTCGTTCGGCTATCTCGAGGGCAACCCGGCCCCCGTCTCAGCCGAGAGCATCGCCCGACACCTCTGCGACACCGGCTACCTCGGCATCCTGTTCGACCAGGCCGGGCAACCCCTCAACGTGGGACGAGACCAACGCCTGTTCAACCGGGAACAACGCCGAGCCCTCGCCGTGCGCGACGGCGGCTGCCGCTGGCCCGACTGCGACCGACCACCCTCCTGGACCGAAGCGCACCACCTCGAAAACTGGTCGGAGCAGGGACTTTCCAACATCGACCAAGCCATTCTGCTCTGCGCCCTGCACCACCTGCTGCTCCACAACCGGGGCTGGAAAATCCTGCTCCGAGACGACCAATACTGGCTGCAACCCGCCGTCGAAATCGACCCGGCGCAGACCCTCATCGCCCTGCCCAGCAAAAACCCGCTCATGCTGCCAGCCCCACCCCAACAGCCAGCAGCCATCCCGCGCGCGGCCGGCCAGGTAAAGGGCGGCGGGGCCCGGGCCGGCGATTTGCTTCGACAACCTCAGCACAGCATCGACGGGCTCGACCAGCGACACGGGGATGACCCGCGACCGGGTCATCCCCACGACGACTACCGCAACTGAAGTCTGATCTTCCCCGTGGTTTTTCTCATCCCAGCGCTGCCATGCACGGCACGGCGAGCCAAGGCTCAGCCGGGTGTGCCACGCCACGGCATTTTCTTCTCTGCCCGGCTACCAGCGCGCTGGCTAAGAATTCGCGCGCAGCTGTGGGCACAAGACTTCTCGTGCCCGGTCGAGATTATGGCTTAGTGGTGTTAAACCGCACTCTTCGAGCTCGTCGCGCCGAACCGGTCAGCGCGGCTGGTCGACGTCGACCCCGGTGCCGAGATCGCCGCACTCGATCTGCTCCACCGTGTGCGCGCGCAGGTACGGGCGGGCGCCGGTGTCACCGGTCACCGTTTCAATAAGCACCGCCCAGTGAGACCGGCCGATCACGACGGGATGCCCCGGCCGGCCGGCAAATCGGGCCTGGCGCAGAGTGTCGTGCGTGACGGCCGCCATGCTGGCTGGCGCACCCGGGGCATCCGTTGTGGCAGTGCGCGCGCTCACCACCCGGGCCACCGTCGCCGCGTTCAGATCGGGCACGTCCACGGGAATGACGGCGATCGCTGCGAGGTCTGGCTGATCGAGGGCGCAGCGCAGTCCGGCGCGCAGTGAGGCGGAGAGTCCTTCGGCCCAGTCGGCGGCTTGCACGACCAGAACGGATGCCGATAGCTGGCCCATGCCTCCGGCCGGTGCGCTATCGGACAACGCTGTTTTCCGTGCGGCCAAATCGTCATCGCCAGCCTGCAGCAGCGCCGCAGCCTCGGCCCCGCGCGCCCCGAGCACGACGATGACCGGGGAGCAGCCGGCGGCTGCGAGCACGTCGACGGCGTTCTGCAGCCAGGACCGACCAGCGGCATCATGCACGAGCGCCTTCGGCATCCCATAGCGGTAGCCCGCACCAGCGGCGAGCACGAGTCCGGCGATTCGGGTGGTGCCGGCGGTGCCAGCGGTGCTCGCGGTCCTTGCGAACTCTGCGGTTTCAGCGGTGCTTCCGGTGCCAGCGGTGCTTCCGGTGCTTGCGTGGCCAGCGGTGCTGGGGGTGCCAGCGGTTTCAGCGGTGCCAGCGGTGCTTGCGGTGCTTGCGAACTTCGCGGTTTCAGCGGTGCTTCCGGTGCTTGCGTGGCCAGCGGTGCTGGGGGTGCCAGCGGTGCCAGCGGACTGAGGTTCCGGAGGTGGCATCTGCATGTCTGCCATCGTAAGGTTCTCGAGCCATTTGCTCTGGCACCTGTCGTGCGCCGAGCCGTGAGGCCCGGCCCCGATCGCGGCCTTTTCGGCACCAAACTCACGGCCCAGCGAGCTAACGCGCCTGGGACGCGCCAGCGACCGCGACTGGTCAGCCCCCACGCAATCGGGCCGATACGGTCGACCAAAGCCCAGTCCCCGCTCGGAAGGTGCCCGATGTGCGCTCAGATTCTTCAGCCGCAGTTTTCGCCGTCGCCGTCGCCATCGCCGTCGCCGTCGCCATCGCCGTCGCAGACGCCGTCGCGGGCGGGCGTTCAGGCCGAGGCCGGCAGCATCCGTTCGGCCCACTATCTGCCGGCAACCCGGCAGACCGTACTCTGGGGCCGGCTGCCCTGCGCGCGCGACGTGGGCGTTCTCACCATCGACTCGGGTGACGAGGTCACGATCGGCGCTTT
The DNA here is from genome assembly GCF_900110125.1 of Cryobacterium luteum. GTDB lineage: Bacteria > Actinomycetota > Actinomycetes > Actinomycetales > Microbacteriaceae > Cryobacterium > Cryobacterium luteum. Next base: position 143,335 of record NZ_FOCN01000008.1, on the reverse strand, counting down.
TCCGGTCCTGTCTGCGCCGCTGCTCGAGGTCGACGGAGCACCGCTCGGGCTGTGCCTGGTGGGGCCGAGGTCCAGCTACCTCGCGCTCATCGATGCTGCCGTGGGGCTGGCTGACACGCTCGCGTAAATAACCGGCGACATGCCCGTAACGTGCGTGAAACGTGCGCTGCCTAAACTGTGAACCTGAAACACCTGTTTCACGACGCCGAGGGAGTGAAACACGTGTCCAGCCTTCCGATCAACCCGCCAGCGCGGCTGCTCCTGGGTCCCGGCCCGATCAACGCCGATCCCCGGGTGCTGCGCGCCATGGCGGCCCACCTGGTGGGCCAGTACGACCCGGCCATGACCGGCTACATGACCGAGACGCAACAGCTCGACCGCACCGTATTCGGCTACAACGCCCGCCAGGACACCGTGCTGACCACCCTCGCCGCGCTCGAAGCGGTGCTGCGTCGCGCCGGGGCATCCGTTACCGCGGGAAGCGGCGTCGGCGCCGCCTACGATTCCTACGCCGATGCTGATACGCCCGTCACCTCGGTCACCGTCATTCCAGCTCGTCAGGACGCCCGATGACCGCGCTGGTGCCGCCGGCCTCCTCGGCCGCTTCGGCCCGCTTGATCACCGCCGCCGACATCCTTGATCGCTGCGACGAGCTCGGGCGGCACAGTTCGCTGCCGAACGGCCTGATCAAGCGGGTCTACCTCTCGCCCGAACACGCGGCCGTGAACGCCATCGCCGGTGAGTGGATGTTGGCGGCCGGCCTGGCCACCTGGCAGGATGCCGCGGGCAACCAGTGCGGTCGGCTGGACGGCGCCAGACCGGGCCTGCCGGCGCTGCTGCTCGGTTCGCACCTCGACACCGTGCCCGCCGCTGGCCGGTATGACGGAAGCCTTGGAGTGCTGCTCGCCATCGCCGTGGCCGAACGCGTGGCTCGTTCCGGGCGGGCTTTGCCGTTCGCGCTCGAGGTGGTCGCCTTCGGCGACGAGGAGGGCATCCGGTTCGGCACGACGCTGCTCGGCAGCCGTGCCCTCGCCGGAACCTGGCAAAATATATGGTGGGGCTTGGAAGACCAGAACGGCGTGAGCCTCGACGCGGCCTACCGCGCCTTCGGACTCGACCCGGCCGTGATCGGCGACGCTGCGCGCACCCCGGCCGACCTCATCGGCTATCTCGAAGCGCACATCGAACAGGGCCCGGTGCTCGACGACGCCGGGATAGCGCTCGGCGTCGTCTCGTCGATCGCCGGTGCACGTCGGTTCTCTATCGTGATCGAGGGCGCCGCCGCACACTCGGGCACCCAGTGGGCGCTGCGTCGCGACGCGCTGGCCGGTGCGAGCGAGGTCATTCTCGCGATCGAACGCATTGCCCGCGAAGCGAATCTCTCCGGCACGGTCGGTCATCTCGCCGTGTTTCCCGATGCTGTCAACGTTATTGCGGGGCGGGTTGAATTCAGTCTCGACCTGCGGGGCGAGTCCGATGCGCAACGCGACCGCGCGTGGGCTCTGATCGAGCAGACCGCGGAGCAGATCTGCGACCGCCGGGCGTTGACGGTGACGAGCGTTCAGACGCACGGAGCTCCGGCGGCGCACTGCAGTCCGCACCTGCGGGTGGCCGTGGCCACGGGCATCCGTTTGGCTGTCGCCGACGATTCTGCGCCGCCGAGCCTGTTGTCGATGGCAGGCCACGACGCAATGGCGATTGCAGCGCTGACCGATATTGGCATGCTGTTCGTGCGCTGCCGCGACGGAGTGAGCCATCACCCCGACGAGTCGGTCACCGAAGCCGACGTAGCGCTCGCGCTCGATGCCTTCGAGGCCGCCGTGCTGCACCTCGCCGATCAGTACGACGCCGATGAACTCGACTCCGAGTTCGACGCCCGTGCGGCCACGACGTGACCGCGACCATGAACATCGGCAAGCGCATCGACCGGAGCTACGGTGAGCTCACGCCGCAGGAGCAGCGGGTGGCCGATTTCATCCTCGATCATCTGAGTGATCTGGCGGTCTACAACGCGTCGGAGCTGGCCCGGCTCAGCGGCGTCTCCAAGGCGACCGTCTCCCGACTGTTTCGACGGCTTGGGTTTCAGGATTCCGCTGAGGTGCGCGACCATGCGCGCACCCTGCGCAGCCACGGTGCCCCGGTGGGCGGGCCGGGGGCATCCGCTGGCACGCCGTCGCGTCTTGCTGCGCACCTGGCCGGCGAGCAGGAGAACCTGCGGCGGTTGTTGCAGAACCTCGAAGACGGCCGACTGGATGCCGCGGCGCGGCTGATCGCGCACGCCGGCAACGTTGTCGTGATCGGGCTGCGCAACAGCTACCCGCTGGCGCTGCACCTGCGTCAGCAGCTCGCGCAGACCTGCCACAGCGTGCGGCTCGCGCCGCTGCCCGGGCAATCGATCGGGGAGGATCTGGCCGGACTCGGCCCGCACGATGTGGCCGTTCTGTTCGGGTTTCGCCGCCGCACGGCGGGCTTTGGCCAGCTGGCCCTGGCGATCCAGCGGCGGGGGATTCCGCTCGTGCTGATCGCCGACTCCTCGGCGCGCAAGCACGCCGACGGCGCCGCGGTCTGGCTGGAATGCCCGATCGACAGCGCGAGCGCCTTCGACAGCTACGCCACCGCGATGAGCCTGATCAACCTGCTCGCGACCGGCGCGATGGGCGCGCACGTGCGCGAGACGCGCACCCGCATAGCGGCGATCACCCAGGTGTACGAAGACCTCGACGAACTCGAGGCACCATGGTGACGAAATCTCTTCTATATTGGGCACCATGTTGACCTCTGAAGCACGTGAATTGCGCATGGGCTTGTTCGCCTGCCTCGGCGTCGAGCGGTGGGTCGACGAGGTCGCCGCCACCGGCCCCTACCTCGACGCCGCCACGCTCCTGGACGCCGCGCGGCGGGCGTCGGCCACGCTGTCGCGCGCGGAGGTGGATGAAGCCCTCGTGCATCATCCGCGCATTGGTCAATCGGCCCGTGACGCCAGCACTGCCGCTCGATTCTCCCGCCGCGAGCAGGCCTCGCCCGATGCCGATGATGTCAAGCTGTCTGAGCTGATCGCGGCCGGCAACCGTGACTACGAGGCCCGGTTCGGCCGGGTCTTCCTCATTCGCGTGGCCGGGCGCACCCGCGCCGAGATTCTCGCCGAGCTCAACCGGCGCCTCCTGTTGCCCAACGATGTCGAGGTGGGGATCGTTGCCGGCGAGCTGCGCGAGATCGCCCTGCTGCGCCTCGCCGCCCTGATCGAGCTGCGCTTGTGAGCCAGGCTGGAGTGAGTGGGGAGGGCGCGGCCCGCAGCCACGTCACGACGCACGTGCTCGACTCCGTCACCGGTCGGCCGGCTGCCGGCGTTACGGCCGAACTCGACCAGCGCGCCGACACCGCCTGGGTGGTGCTCGCGACCGGCGAAACGGATGCCGACGGTCGCCTCGCTGACCTATCGGAGCATTATCACGTGCCCCTGCAGCTGAGTCCGTTCGCGTACTCCACCTTTCGCGGCAGCTGAGTCGCACCGAGCCGTGACGATCAGACCCCACGGCTCGCCGAGCGGATGCGGCGCTCGGCCCGGGCGCACTGCGCGCTTACTCGACGACCACGCGGTGACCGCGCACGTAGACCCCGGTGATCGCGGGCTCGCGGAGCGCGAGCAGCAGTGCGAACAGGGTCTGTTCGGCGGCCAGCGCGGCGTCGTCGGCGCGCACGGCGTTGGCCAGCACGAGGGCGAGCGGTTCCCAGCGGTCGGGGTCGATGAGCAGAAAATCCGCGTCCTTGCCAAGGTCGAAGTTGCCGAATCGCGCCTCCATGTCGAGGGCACGCGCCCCGGCGAGGGTTCCGGTGAACAGCAGGGCGGCTGGGTCGAGGGCCACACTGGCGTCGCCGGGTTCCGACAGGTGCGCTTTGTAGCAGTCGTTGAGCACCCGCGCGACGAGCCATTCGTCGCCGCCGCCGACATCCGTTCCGATCGCGACGTTCACGCCGAACCCGGTCGTGCGGCGCCACGGCATGGTGCCGGAGCCGAGGAACGCCTGCGAGGTCGGGCAGTGCGCGATCGAGGTGCCGGTCTCGGCCATGCGGGCGAGTTCGCTGTCCTGGCAGTGCACGGCGTGGGCGAGGATGCTTCGGCGCCCGAGCAGCGACGAGCCGCCGCGGGCCGAGCCCGGCAGGAAGCATCCGTCGTAGGTGTCGAGGTAGGTCGTCGTGCCGAACACCGAGCGCACGGCGTCGATCTCCCCGGTGCCCGGCCGGTCGTTCTCGTTGAGGTGGCTGTGAAAGTACACGCCGCGCCCACGCACCGAGTCGTAGAGCTCGCCGAGCCCGGCCAGGGTCGTCGGCGTGACCGAGAGGCTGAATCGCGCAACGATCGCGACCTGCAACAGCGCGGTCTGCGCGTTATCGGTGTCGACGGCGTGCCACCGGTCGATCTCGGCCGCCGTGAGGTCGAGAGCCGCCTGCTCGCTCGTGACCAGCGCTCGGGCGGAGTCGGTGCCGACGGTCTGGATTCCGCGCCCGCTGACCAGGCGCAGTCCGGCCGCCCGGGTTTCTTCGAACAGGGCGTCTTGCGCCGGGGCAAAGGCTGACCCGAACACGAGCGCGCTGGTCGTGCCGACGGATGCCCGCCGACGCGTGAAATCGCGCGCCACCTGTCGGGCGAATCCCGGGTCTTCGAGCCGCGATTCGGCCGGGAACACGCACTCGTCGAGCCATTCCAGCAGCTGGCCGCCGCCGTAGGCATCCGTTGTGTAGGTCTGCGGAAAATGGCTGTGGGTGTCGACGAATCCGGGAATGATGAACCCGGTTCGGGTCACCGGCAGTGCCGCGTGGGCCGCGGGCAGCTCACGGAACGGTCCGACCCAGGCGATCGTGCCGTCGACCGCCGTGACCAGGGCGCCGTCGGGCACTGACACGAGGTGTTCGCGCGCTTCGGTGACCGTCGGGACACCACTGATGTGAAAGATGTGGCCGCGGTAGACCGTGGCGACTGAAGATTCGTACATATCTACGGAGATTATCTCCTTACTCGGTCAAGTCCAGCGGTTTCGGTATGGTTCCATGAAATTCTCCCCGGATGTACAGGCCGTGTCCCGGAACCCGGCCCGGGCGCACGGAACCGCAGGAGACGGTTGGTGTTCTCGTTGCTGCCGCGCTGCCAGGGCGAGTGTGGGTCACAGAAGTAGAGCGTCAGGTCGAGGGCAGTCTGGATCTGGGCGTTCTCGGCCAGCTCCGTGCCGCGGTCCCAGGTGATGGAGCGGCGCAGATGCTCGGGGAGCTTGCCTATCTCGCGGATCATCGCCAGCAACCGTGTCGGCGCTGACGTGCACGTGGGTGTCGACGAGCCCGGGGATGAGCACGGCGGCCGGAACGAAGCCCTGCGTGGTCAACACCCGCTCGGAGCGGATGACGAGATCGGGGGGAATCATGCGGTCCTCTCCGGTATGTTCAGGGGGTGTTTTCACCCTACTGAAATCGGATTCGGCGCATTCGGGGGTTTGGAAACGTGCCTGACATGCCCCGTCATGCCGCGCAAATGTAGCGCTCGGAGCCCGCCCGCTTACCCGCGAACCTCGCAACCCCGCGGACGACCCGCCCCCGCCGCTCGTGTCTCCTGAGGGGAGCGGATGCCCCGTTCCGACGCGACCCCACCCTGCGCGAGCCGGGCGGGGCATCCGCTCAGCCGTGCAGCAGCCGCCAGATGCGGTCACGCGACATGGGCAGTTCGGTGGGACGGATGCCGATCGCGTCGCGTACCGCATTGGCCAGCGCTGGGGCGACCGGGTTGTAGGTGGATTCGCTCATCGACTTGGCCCCGTACGGCCCGAGCACGTCGTGACTTTGCGCGAAGTACACCTCGGTGACCGGCAGGTCCGCGAGCTGGGGCACATGGTAATTGCGCAGAACCCGGGTCGTCACCGCGCCGGCGCCGTCGAGCACGACCTCTTCGAACAGGGCGGTGCCGAGGGCCTGGGCAACCCCGCCCTCGATCTGGCCGCGGCACTGTTCCGGGTTCATCACGAAGCCGGCATCCGCGGCCTGGATTGACTGCAGAATGCGCACCTCGCCGGTGTCGGTGTTCACGGCCACCCGAAACGCGTGCACGTTGAAGGCGAGCGAGCGCAGCGCGCCGTCCTCACGGCGGGTGGCGGTGAGGTCGACGTCGTTGGCGGCGGCCCAGTCGGCGAGCTCGTCGAGTGAGAGGCTCGTGGCGGCCCCGCGCAGCCCGTCCTTCTCGAGCTGCCACCCGCCGGTCCCGCTGCACGACGCGGCCGCCTCAACGAGCGTCTCGGCCAGCGCGGTCGCCGCGGCGAGCACGGCCTTGCCGGCCACCACGACCCCGGCCGAGCCGAACGCGCCGGAGTCGTAACCGGCGGCATCCGTGTCGGAGTGCACGAGGTCGATGCGGTCCAGGGTGGTGCCGAGCGCCGTCGCGGCGATCTGCGCGTGCACGGTCGTGGTGCCGTTGCCGAACTCGGTCGTGCCGACCCGCACCAGGTAGCGGCCGCCCGGCAGCAGTTGAACGGATGCCTGCGAGCGGTGGCCGCGCGGCGGCGTCGTCGCGATCATCGACGACGCCATTCCGGTGCCGACCCGCCACTGGGCTCCGGCCGGGGCGGCGACCCGATTGCCGCGCTTCAACGCCGCCTCGGCGAGGTCCAGGCACTGGTCGAGGCCGTAGCTGCCGAAGACGAGGTCGGGGCCTTCCTCGTGGGTGACGACGAGGGCGTTCCCGGGGCGCACCGAGTTGAGCCGGCGCAACTCGAACGGGTTCAGCTGGAGTTCGCGGGCGAGCTCGTCGAGGGCGCACTCGACCGCGAAGATGATCTGGCCGAGGCCGTAGCCGCGGAACGCGCCCGACGGGGGGTTGTTTGTGTAGACGCTCTGGGCATCCACTTTCTTGTTGGGCGCGTTGTACAGCGCGACGGATTCGCTCGTGCCGTGGAACATGACGCCGGGGGCGTGATTGCCGTAGGCGCCGGTGTCGGCGAGCACCCCCAGTTGCAGTGCGGTCAGGCGACCGTCGGCCGTGGCGCCGAGGGTCACGTCGATGGTCATCGGGTGCCGCACCGGGGCGATGGTGAGCTCGTCGGTGCGGGTGAATTCGTACTGCACCGGCCGATTGGTTTTCAGTACGGCGAGGGTGACCAGGTCTTCGGTGAGCAGCTCCTGTTTGCCGCCGAAGCCGCCGCCGACGCGCGCGGTGAACACCCGCACCCCGGCCGGGTCGAGGTCGAACAGGCGGCAGATCTCCTTCTGCACCAAAAACGGAACCTGCGAGCTCGTGCGCAGGTTCAGCCGGCCGCCGTTCAGCCGATTACCGTCGAGCCAGCCGATCGTGGCATGGGTTTCCAGGTGGGTGTGCGAGATGCGCTGGGTCTGCCAGCGGCCGGAGACCACGGTCGAAGCTTCGGCCAGGCCGGCCTCGACGGAGCCGTACTCGCCGTGCAGCTCGGCGACGAGGTTGCGCTCGGGGTCGGCCAGGCGGGAGACGACCGGGTCTTTGTCGCCGTGCACGAGCGGGGCGCCGGGTTCGAGCGCCAGCCGCGGGTCGAACACGGCGCCCCGCAGGTCGTACTCCACCTCGATCAGGCGGCAGGCCGCTTCGGCGATCGCCACCGAGTCGGCCACGACCGCGGCGACCCGCTGGCCGCGAAAGCGCAGGGTCTGGTCGAAGACCAGGGTGTCGTCGGGATCGTCGAATCGGCTCTCGTGCCGCGCTGTCGAGTACAGGGTGCTGGGGGAGTCGGCGTGGGTGAGCACGCGGTGCACGCCCGGCAGCGCCGCGGCTTTCACCGCATTCAGAGAGCGGATGCGCGCGTGCGCGTGCGGGCTGCCCAGCACGGCGAGGTGGAGCAGCCCGGGAATGGCCACGTCGAGGGTGTACGGCTCGAGCCCGCTGACCACCCGCTGCCCGTTGAGCGCCCCGGGGGAGGTGCCGACCGCGCCGGAGCCTGCTCGGCCGGTGGCCCGCACCGGACCGAGCGTGGAGGCTTCGGCGTGTTCGCGCGTCGGCGCGACATGGCAGGAGCCTTCCGGCGGGGTGTGCTGGTCGACGATCGCGTCGGTGATCGAGCGGTAGCCGGTGCAGCGGCAGAGGTTGCCCTTCAGTAGTCGGGGCAACTCGCTCGGGTCGGTGAGGGCGGCATCCGCTTCGATCGCCGCGGCGGTGACGACCATGCCGGGCGTGCAGAAGCCGCACTGAAAGCCCGCAGCGTCAACGAAACGCTGCTGCACCGGGGCTAGGCTGCCCGGCTGGCCGAGGCCGGCCGCAGTCGTGATGTGCTTACCATTCGCCCGGAACGCCGGGTAGATGCAGGAGTGCACGGGCGTGCCGTCGACCTGCACCGTGCAGGCACCGCAGTCGCCGGTGTCGCAGCCCTTCTTCACCTCGAAGTGCTCGTGCTCGCGCAGCAGGGTACGCAGGCATTGGCCGGGGGTCGGCGTCGCCTCGACTCGGGCGCCGTTGACGTCGAAGGTGACGGTGGCGACGGCCGCGGCCTGTTCCAGCGTCATGAGCCAACCAGGGCGAGCTCGGCGCGAATCTCTTCGCCGAGCAGCAGCCCCATCGCGCGTCGCCAGTCGGCCGCGCCGTGGGCATCCGTGAACCAGCAGTCGATCGCGGCAATGTCGCGGGCGAGCTCGTTGGCGGCGGGCACCCGCGGGTAGCGCAACTGCACCGGACGCAGCGTCGCGGCCGTGACCGTGAGCACAAAACGGCCATCAGCGCCATCAGCAGCTCGGTCAAGCCGCCCGGCCAGCACAGCGCCCGAGCGGCCGAGCGGCGACAGGGCAATCTTGCGGTACGCCGTGGTGGCTTGCAACGACGTTAGCGGCACGCGAACGGAACGCAACACATCGGTGGGCCCGAGCACATTGGTCATATTGCCGGTGACGAACTCGCCGGCCGGCACGATCTCGTCGCTGCCGTCGCCCCGCCAGACGAGCAGTTCGGCGTCGAGCGCGACGGCGAGGGTGATCATGGGCCCGGCCGGAAGCGAGGTGGCCAGGTTGCCGCCGACCGTTGCCACATTCCACACCTTGAACGAGCCGAACAGGGCCGTGCAGCACTGATAGAACAGCGGATGCGCCGCCCACCCCGCCTGCCGTGGCAACCGGGAGAGCTCGGCGAGGGTGCAGGTCGCGGCAATCACGAGGCCGTCGCTCGGGAACGTCAGCGCCGGCCAGCCGAACGCCTGCAAATCAACGAGACCCGTGAGATGGGCGCGCGGGTCGGCGAACAGCTCGGATCCACCGGCCAGCGGCACAACCGTTGGCCCGAGTGCGTCGAGGTCGCTGCGCTGGCGAGCCGGGATGATGCGGGTGAGCGTACTGAGGTCCATGGGGCTCCGTCGAGTTCCGGGGAAGGCTGCGCTGGGTTGAGAGTGGCCGGATTAGCCGTGCGAGCGACCATGGGCGCACGGTAGGGGGTTTCACCAAGCAGGCTACCTCACCGGCGGGTGTGCTCGATGTCGGGCAGAGCCGCCGATCACACGTCGATGGTGTGCACCAGATCTTCCTGCAGCATGCCGAGCCATTCGTAGAGTTCGCGCAGAAACGGGGTGTCGTCGCCGTCGAGGTGCACGACACCGTCGGGGGCGATCTGCAAGCGGTCGGCGAGGGTCAGCCGCAGGTCGGTGAGGCTGCGCAGCCAGGCCTGCACCGCGTCAGCGTCGAGGGTGATCGTGACCGGCTGGCGATCCGCGCTGTCGGGCGCGCCAGCATCCGCTTCGCCGGCATCGGCACCGAGCGAGCCCAGCACGATCTGGGCGTTCTGCGCCTTGCGTTCGAGCAGGTTGACCGAGGTGAAGCGGCGAAACTCGGCCGCCGCTTCGTCGTCGTCGCGGTAGGCGTCGGGCAGCAGACGGCCGAAGACGCCGTCGCTCGCGGCGAGCTGAACATCGGCGGCCCCGGCATCGAGCATGTCCGCGAGCTGGCGCGTGGCGAGGCGAAGCAGGTCAGCCTCGATGGGTTCAAACCGGGCGAGCAGGGCGCCGGAAAGCTGCCGGGTGAAGCGCTGGTCGCTCATTCGTCGGCCTTGGCCAGGGTCGCCATCAGGCCGTAGCCGTGCATGGCTTCCACGTGACGTTCCATCGACTCACGGTTGCCGGTGGCGACGACGGCCCGCCCGTTGTTGTGCACCTGCAGCATGAGCCGTTCGGCCTGCTTCGCGGTGACCCCGAAGTAGCTGCGAAAGACGTAGGCGACGTAGGACATGAGGTTGACCGGGTCGTCCCAGACCAGGGTCACCCACGGTCGGTCCAGTGAGACGGACTCGCGAAGTTCGGTGTGTTCGGTAGTCTGCGTCACCCCTTAAGCCTCACACGCTCCGGCCGGGTTTTCCACCGCTATCTGACACTCGCGCGTCATACTCCGCTCTGCGGCGCCCGGGCTTGGGGTGAGGGAATATCCTTGAGGTATGACGTCCCCAGCACCATCGTCCGCAGTTTCGCCAGCGTCCAGCGCCCAGCACCCAGAGTTGGCCCCGCTGACCAATGTTGACGTTGAGCGCATTCGCAATGACTTTCCGGTGCTGCACCAAACGGTGAACGGGCATCCGCTCGTCTATCTCGACTCGGGAGCCACCTCGCAGAACCCGATCAGCGTGATGGAAGCGGAGCAGGAGTACTACGAGCAGCGCAACGCCGCCGTGCACCGCGGCGCCCACACCCTCGCCGTCGAAGCGACCGAGTCCTTCGAAGCGGCTCGCGAGAAAGTGGCCGCGTTCGTCGGCGCCGAGACCGACGAGATCGTCTGGACCTCCAACGCCACCGAGGCCATCAACCTGCTGGCGTACAGCTTCTCCAACGCCTCGCTCGGCCTCGGCGGCCCGGCCGCCCGCCGGTTCAGCCTCGGCGCCGGCGACGAGATCGTCGTCACCGAGATGGAACACCACGCCAACCTCATTCCCTGGCAACAACTCGCGCTACGCACCGGCGCCACCCTGCGCTTCATTCCGGTCCGGGGCGACGGCACCCTCGACCTCGACGCCGCAGCGGATGTTGTGGGCCCGCACACCAGACTGCTCGCCTTCACGCACGGCTCGAACGTCACCGGAACCATCAACCCCGTCGCCGAACTCGTGGCCCTGGCCCGCCGCGTCGGCGCCCTCGTCGTGCTCGATGCCTGCCAGACCGTGCCGCACCTTCCGGTCGACGTCAAGGCGCTCGACGTGGACTTCGCCGTCTTCTCCGGCCACAAGATGCTCGGCCCCACCGGCATCGGCGCCCTCTATGGCAAGGGCGAACTGCTCGACGGCATGCCGCCGTTCCTCACCGGCGGGTCGATGATCACGACCGTCGACATGACGACAGCCGAGTTTCTGGCACCGCCGCAGCGCTTCGAAGCCGGAACCCAGCGCATCTCGCAGGCCATCGCCCTGGCCGCGGCCGTGGACTACCTGAGTGAGACCGGCATGGATCGAGTGCACGCCTGGGAGGCCCAGCTCGGCCAGCGCCTGGTCGCCGGGCTCGCGCAGATTGACGGCGTGCGGCTGCTCGGCCCCGGGCTCGGCGTGGAACGGCTCGGGCTCGCGGCCTTCGACGTCGCCGGAGTGCACGCACACGACGTCGGCCAGTTTCTCGACGACGCCGGTATTGCCGTGCGGGTCGGCCACCACTGCGCGCAGCCGCTGCACCGCCGGCTCGGCGTGACCGCGTCGACCCGGGCGAGCACCTACCTGTACAACACGACCGACGAGGTCGACCTGTTTTTGGCCACCCTCGCCGAGGTCGCACCATTCTTTGGAGTCACGCGATGAGCGACCTGCAGCAGCTGTACCAGACGATCATTCTCGAGCACTCCAAGGCCCGGCACGGAAGCGGCGACCTGACGCCGCTCGCCGACGCCGTGGCGCTCGGCAGCGCGAGCGGCCTGCGCGTGGCCGAGTCGCACCAGATCAACACGAGCTGCGGCGACGAAGTCACCCTGCGAGTGTCGCTGCGTTCCGGCGACGGCGCCGACTCGGTCGCCGAACTGGTCTGGACCGGCGACGGCTGTTCCATCTCGCAGGCATCCGCTTCGATTCTCACTGACGTTCTGCAAGGCCTCAGCGCGACCGAAGCCCGTGCCCTGCTCGACAATTTTCGCGAGATGCTGCGCTCCCGCGGAAAGATCGAGCCCGACGAAGAAATTCTCGGCGACGCCGCGGCCTTCGGGGGAGTCTCGCGCTACCCGGCCCGCGTCAAGTGCGCGATGCTGCCCTGGGTGGCGTTCGAGGCGGCGCTGATCGAGGCGGAGTCGCACTAGCCCGCTGGGCGCTGGGAGCTGGGCGCTTGAGCCCGAGCCTCACTGTGACCGGGCCCGGGCCCGGAAAGAGGGGGAGGCCGGAACGCGCCCCGAACGAGCTAGTTGTCGCCGGTACCAAGCTCGGCGTGCAGGGGCCAGTCCTGATCGTCCAGAATGAGCTGGGCGCAGGCCCCGGTGCGGGCGTTGACCACGATCGGCGCCATCAGGTTCACCGTCGTGGTGCTCTCGCCCGGGTTGACGACCACGAGCACGAGGGCGTCGTCGGGCGTCGTCAGCGACAGCGCGATGGACTGCTCGCTCGAGATGGCCGGGGTGTAGTTCGGCAGAAAGATGGCCGCATCGAGCACAAACAGGCGCGTGGCCGGCTGAGCGGATGCCTGCAGCGAGTACAGCCCGGCCGCCCCCTCGATCTCGTTGAGCACGAAATCGGTGAGCGGCGACAGCCCCGGCGGGGGAGAGACGAAGCGGAGGGTCGGGCTGGTGAGGGTAGCGGTCATGAGAGAAAGTCCATCAGGGTTGGTTGGAGTACACGGGCGGTAACAGCGAGGGCGGCCTGATAGGTCACTTCCTGCAGTTTCAAATCAATGATGACCTGGCCCAGGTCGGCGTCCTCGATGCCGGAGCGCTGGGCATCCAGCGTGCCGGTCTTTTCGAGCAGGGTCGACTGCGCGCGTTCCATCTGCACCTGGCGGGCACCGATCTCACTGCGCTGACCGGTCATGATAGCCATCCGATCGTCGAGTCCGTTGAGGTGGGAGCTCACCTCAGCACCAGAGCGCAGATCGGTGACGATATTGTCAAGGAGTCCGAACACGGAGGCGGTGCCGGTACCGAAGATCGTGCCGCCCTCAGCATCCACTCGCACGGTGCTGGTGGCGCTGATGCGCCGCTCAACGCCGCCCTCACCCGCAGGGTCGCCCGAGTAGGGATAGGTCGTCACACCGGTGCTGTCGACGACGGTGGCGAACGCTGTGGCGTCGTCGGAGTTGCCGGCAAAGACGCTGCGCCCCAGAAACTTCGTGTTGGCCTGGGTCAGGAGGTCGGTCTTGAGGCCTTCGATCTCGATCGCAATGGCTTCCTTGGCCGTGGCTGAGAGCGCGCCGGAGTTGGCGCCCTGCACGGTGAGAAAACGCACCCGGTTCATGATGTCCGAGGTGAACCCGAGCGACGACTCGATCGTGGTCAGCCAGTCGTTGCCGTTATCGGCGTTCGCGCTGTATTGGTCGACCGCGCGCATCTCGGCGCGTACCGACATGGCGGCGGCCGCAGCTGTCGGGTCGTCGGAGGAACGGTTGATGGTCTTGAGCGTGCTCGCCTGCTCCTGCAAACGTGCGAGGTGCGTCATGTTCGCCTGCAGGTTGCGCTGGGCGGAGCGCATCTGCGTCTGGGTGGTCACTCTCTCGACCATGAGCTACCTCCCGACCAATCCGGTGCGGTTGATCAGGGTGTCGAGCATCTCGTCGACGGCCGTCATCATTCGGGCCGCTCCCTGGTAGGCGTGCTGGAACATGAGCAGGTTCACGTTCTCTTCGTCGAGGTCCACCGATGAGTTGGCGAGTTGCTGGTTGGCGGCCCCCGACGACATCGAGCTGGCCAGCGCCGCCGATTGCAGCTCGGTCTGCGTGAGCACGCCGGTCTTCGTCACGAAATTTGACCACGTCGTGCTCGGCGAGACGATCGCGCCGTCTTTGTCGGTCGCGAATCCGGCGCCGAGCTGGGCGATGGCATCCGCTATGGTGCCGTCAAAGGCGCCAGACGTGGCCGATGCGCGAACGGCCATATCAGCGGATGATTGCGGCACGATGCTTAGACCCTGCGCGGCGGGTATGCCGATCGCGAGAGCGAAGAAGTCGTTGCCGTTCTGACCGGGGCCGTCATCATCCGCCTGCGTGAAGCCGGTTCGGTAGATCACGTTGACCTTGTCGCGCAGGTCGGTCGCAAAGGAATTGTAGGACTCGGCGGCCTCGGCCAGCGCGCCGCCCGTACCAGTGGCATTGGTCGAGCCAAGCAGCGACAGCGCGCCGGCCATTTCGCCCAGATCCATTGTCACGGCGGTGTCGGCGTTGTCGGCCCACACCAGTTTCACGTCTCCGGCGTCTTGCATCACTCGGGGAGCGTTGGCCTCGACCTTGACCTGGTGCGCCGTGCCGCCCGAGACGAGCGCGTTGCCGCCCACCAGTACATCGACCGTGCCGTCGGCCTGCTCGGTCACGGTGGCACCGGTGAGGGCGGCGATCGTGGTGGTGAGGGCGCTGCGCTGGTCGAGCAGTTCGTTGGCGGTGCCGCCGGTGGCGAGGGTCTGCCGAATCTGCACGTTGAGTGCGGCAACCTGGGTGGCAGCGCCATTGAGTTCGGAGACCATATTGTTCAGGTCGCTGCGCACCGATGACCACTCGTCGGAGACGGCCTGGTAGCCCTCCGAGATCAGGGTGAGCAGTTCGCCGGCCGTGCCGAGCAGCAACGCGGCGGGCGCTGCCGTGTCGGTTCCGTTGGAGAGGGTCTGCCAGCCGGCCCAGAATTCATCGAGCTTGGCCGAGATGCCGTCTTCGCCGGGCTCGTTGAGCGAGTCTTCCACCGAGGCGAGCGAGTTGGCGCGCACCGCCGTGTAGCCGGCGGTCGCGGCGGTCGCTCGCACGCGGGCATCCAGTTGGGCGCTGGCGAGGCGGGCGATGCCGTCCATGGCAACGCCCTCGCCCACCCGGGCACCCTGGGAGAAGACGCCGGTCGAGGCCGTGGCGCCAATAGCCGAGGTCGATATGCGTTGGCGGGTGTAGCCATCCGTGTTGGCGTTGGCAATGTTCTGGCCGACCACGTTGAGGCCCTGGCGCGCGGCAACGAGGCCGGTGTACGCGGTGTTCAAGCCACCAAATGTGCTCACCGTGTTCTCCGTTCTTCTCGTTGGTCGTGCAGGTTAGAGGTTGCGGTCAAAAATGCGGGCGGCGGTCACCGGGGTTCCAGTCACTCCGCTCGCGTCGTAGGTCTTGGGATTGGCGCTGACCGTGGCCATCGTTTCCTGGGTGGAGCGCGCCGCCGCCCGAATGAAGCGTTCGTTGGTGTCTTTGAGTTCTTTGATCTGGGTGGCGAGGTCGCCCATGGCCTTGAGGTGTGCGTTGAAGATTTCGCCCCACGGACCTTCAGGGGCACTGGCGGCGAGCTCACGCAGCGTCGCGTCTTCGGCGGTTCCCCACTGGGTTGCCAGTGCGGCTACCTCGACGGAACGGCCGAGTCCGGCTTCGCGCACGTGGCCCAAAACCTGCTCAACCTCGCGAGTGGCATGTTGCAACCAGCGGGATTTACCGCCCTGCAGCAAAAGCTGCTCCTCTTCGAGTTTGAAAACGAGCAATTCGAGAAGTTCACGTTCTCGCCACAGCAACGCAGATAATTCGTTGGCGCCCATGACTCCTCCAGCCAAAAATCGCTCACGCTCAGGCTCACACGGGTGCGCATGCCTAAATCATTCGTTGGCACTATCGGCCGCAAAATGCCCCACGTTAGGCAAAATAGTCTCATCTCTTGCGGAATCGCCCCATCATGTCCTCTAAAGAGAGGACACGTCAAGTCACAAATGGGTCTTTCTGCGCTACCCATTTACCCTCTACTACGAGTAGTTTTGATTTTGCAGGCATCGGGGCCTCCCGCGGGAGGCGCAACAGCCCTTCCGTGCAGATCAGAAAATTGGCATGAGAAGCTCGGGGGCCGCACGTGAATCGCACGGAACGCAATGCCCTCGTGGTCGAGAATCTGCCCCTCGTCGGGTACCTCGTCTCCGAGGTCTGGGCCAAGGCCCGCCACCTCTCCCGCGACGACCTGGCCTCGGCCGGCGCGGTAGCCCTGATCACCTCAGCGGATGCCTTCAACCCGGCCCTCGGAGTTCCCTTCGGAGCCTTCGCCCGCCGTCGCATCATCGGTGCTTTCGCCGACGATATGCGCTCGAGCGACTGGGCCACCCGCTCGGCTCGCCGCCGCATCAAGGAAACCCTCGCCGTGCAGGAGACCCTCGCGGCAGCGCTCGGACGTACCCCGAACGTCACCGAGATAGCGGATGCCCTCGGCGTCGACCGCGAGACGGCCGCAGCCGGCCTCGCTGACGCCGCTCGCACCCTCTCGGCCCTCGACGACACGACCGCCGAGTTTCTCGTGGCCGACACCGCCATGCCCGAGGAATCGCTGCTCTCCACCGAGCGCCTGGTCTACCTGCGGGCGGCCATCGAAGCTCTCCCCGAAAAGATGCGGGCCATCGTGGAACAGATCTACTTCGACGATCGGCCGGTCAAAGACATCGCCGCCGAACTGGGCACCACCCACTCTGCCGTCTCCCAGATGCGTGCCGAGGCCATTCGCCTGCTGCGCGACGGACTCAGCACGCACTATGCCGACGAAATCGAGACCGCGGCCGCCTACCAGCCGGAGTCGCGCATTGCTCCGGCTCGCCGCAGCGCCTACCTTGCCCGGCTCGCCGACCTCGCCACGGTGGGCATGTCGCGCACCGCGCACGAACACCTGCATTTCGACACGGCTGAACTCGCAGCATCCTGAATTTGCACCTCCCTTCGCGCTGGCCCATGGACGGGCCGGCTTCATAACACCTCACGGAAGAAACCATTATGGGCATGCAGGTCAACAACAACACCTCGGCATCCGACGCGTACCGCAAGCTCGCCGCAGCGCAGACGAGCCTCGCGCAGCCGACGGTCGCCATCTCGAGCGGAATCACCTCGACTGAGCGACCCAACACCGAACCGGCCGTCACCGCCGACAGTGTCAACTTCGAGGGCAAGACCCGTGCCGTCTCGGCCGAGAACACGCTCGCCGCGGCCTCGCGCCTGACCAACAGTGCCATGGCCGAGCAGATGGTGGACCTCACCCGCGTGAGCATCCTCACCCAGCCGGTCACCGCGGTCTCCGCTCAGGCCAACCAGTCGAACTCCGACGTACTGCAGCTGCTGCGCCCCGCCGCGTAACACAGCTGCGCTTCACCGGTAGCGGATGTTGCCGGTGTCACGCCCGCGCGTGCTGACCGTTGCAGAATTGCTCGCCTTGCCGTTCGAACGGCAGGCGCTGGGTTCTGCAGCGGTCATTTCTGCGTTCGGAGGTTCAGGTCACGAGTCGGCTGGGTGCGCTGCAATGTCGAAATCAGTTCACCCGGATTTCTAACCCGCTATCGCAATCGGTCGATAGCTCATGGTGCTGGCCCATGGATGGGCCGGCGTACTTTGACCCAATCACGGAGGATTCATCATGGGCATGCAGGTAAATACCAACGTCGCGGCAAACAACGCGTACCGCAACCTGGCAGCAACACAGAACGACCTGTCGAAGTCGTTGGAGAAGCTCTCCAGTGGCCTTCGCATCAACCGTGCAGCGGATGACGCAGCCGGCCTCGCAATCTCCGAAGGCCTGAAGTCGCAGGTCGGCGGCCTCACGGTCGCCAGCCGCAACGCCCAGGACGCCATCAGCGTCATCCAGACTGCTGAAGGTTCGCTCAACGAGGCCACCTCAATCCTGCAGCGTATGCGCGACCTCGCCGTTCAGGCCGGTAACGACTCGAACAGTTCGGAATCGCGTGAGGCGATCACCACCGAAGCGACTGCTCTGACCAAAGAGCTATCGCGAATCGGCTCGAGCACGAACTTTAACGGTACGGATCTGCTCAAGGGCAGTTCGATGAGCTTCCAGATCGGCGCAAACAGCGGTGACAGCATCGTCGTTGATCTTGCTGACGTCGCGAGCATCGCGACTTCACTGGCCAACACGCCGGCGCACACAACGTTCGCTCTCAGTGATGCGAACGCTGCGCTCGTGGCGGGCGTGCAGACGTTCACAGTTGCGAACGCGGACTCCTCCAGCACGACGGTCACCACGGATAACTTGGGCGTTGCGGGTACTTTTGCGAACGTGACACAGTTCGCTGCCGCCCTCAACGAGAACGCGAAATTCTCGTCCAACTTGAAGGCGAGCGTTGTCGCGGGCGCACTCGTCGTTGAGTCGACGACCGGTGGAGCGGTTGGGACAGGAGTGCCGAGCGCGGCCGGCTTCGCGACTGGAACTCCGACCGGCGCACAAGTTGGAACTTCTAGCTTGGACTTCACTTCCGCAACAGGTGCGGCCGCGGCGATCATCACTCTGACGGACAAAATCAAGACCATCTCGAGCGAACGCGCCGACCTCGGTGCTCAGCAGAACCGGTTCGAGAGCGTCATCAAGAACCTGGCCGTGTCGAAGGAAAACCTCACCGCTGCCGGATCGCGTATTCGCGACACCGACATGGCTGAAGAGATGGTCAAGTACACCCGTGCGAACATCCTGTCGCAGGCCGGTACCGCCATGCTCGCGCAGGCGAACCAGAGCAACTCGGGCGTTCTGCAGCTCCTCCAGTAATACCAGCACAACCGTACGAACAGATTGAACCTGATCTGGGCCTGGTAGCAGGCGCGGCGCGAACACAACGTCGCGCCTCGCCTGCCGCCGGGCATTTTTCATAACGGCCCGAACAAGCCACCATCATCCGCTCTGATCAACCGATTTCAGGGCACCGGGCGTACGAACCAGAAGGACACCCAATGTCTCTCGCAGTCGATGGCCTGATCAGCGGCATGGACACCACCGCGCTGATCAATTCCCTCATGACGCTCGAGGCCGGGCCGCAAACGCTGCTCAAGGCCAAGGTCACCGCCTCGAACACTCTGACGACGGCGCTCCAGAGCCTGAACAGCACCGTTGCCTCGCTCGCCACCCTCGCCAACAAGAGCGTCACCGCCGACTCCCTCAACCTCTATACGGCAAAGAGCAGCTCGTCGATGGTCACCACTTCGGCATCGACCAGCGCCACCTCCGGCTCGCTCGACCTCGTCGTGACCCAGCTCGCCCAGGCCCAGTCCGGAGTCACCGCCGCCATGAGCGTGGCGCCGACCGTCGATTACACCCTCGTCGCGAGCAACGGCGCCAAGACGACAATCACTTCCGCCAGTACCTCGCTCGACGACGTGGTCAGCGCCATCAACACGGCGGATGCCGGAATCACCGCCACCAAGATCGCCTCCGGCAGCGTTGACGGCGTCACGCAGTACCGCCTGCAGCTTGTCGCCGGCGAAACCGGACTGGCCGGCGCTTTCGCCCTGCACGCGGGAACCTCCGCCATGGTGGACGGCGGCACCTCGACCAACCTGCTCACCGCCCCCGGCGCCGCCGTCATCCGCACCGCCCAGGACGCCTCGATCACCCTCTGGAAGGGAACCGCCGCCGAGCAGGCAATCACTTCGTCGACGAACACGTTTGCCGACCTGCTGCCCGGCGTCGCGGTCACGGTATCCGCCGTGTCGACCGACCCGGTCACGGTGAGCGTCAGCCGGGACGACGCTGCGGTCAGCACCATCGCCAAGACCCTCGTCGATTCGCTCAACTCGCTCTTCGCGTTGATTTCCACGAAGTCCGCCGTGGTCAACAGCACCGACAGCTCCGGCAAAGCCGTGATCTCTGGCGGTGTCTTCACCGGAGACAGCACCGTGCGGGACGTGAAGCAGAAGATTCTCGAAGCGGCGTCATACCCGGTCGGCGGCCGCTCGCCGAGCGAGATCGGCATCAGCATCACCAAGACCGGCACCCTGGAATTCGACGCCGACAAGTTCGCCGCCGCCATGAAAAGTGATCCCGCGTTCGTGAAGTCGGTGCTGAGCGAGATCTCCTCGCGCGTCGCCTCCGCGGCCACGAGCGCCTCGGATAAGTACGACGGCATGATCACCGGCAAGATCACCGGCCAGGAAAGCCTGGTCAAGAGCCTCGGCACCCAAATCGACAGCTGGGACCTGCGCCTCGTCTCCCGACGGGCCAGCCTGGAACGCACCTACGCCTCTATGGAGGTTCAGCTCAGTAACCTGAATGCCCAGTCGGCCTGGCTCACCGCCCAGGTCGAGGGCCTCAACGCCTCCAACGGAAAATGATGACTATGACAATGGGAACCAACGCTCAGCGCTCGCGCTACAACCGCGACGCCGTTCTCTCGGCCACCCCGGTGCGCCTGCTCACCATGCTCTACGACCGCCTGCTGCTCGACCTGAACCGGGCCGAAGCCGCCCAGCAGCGCCAGGACTGGCAGATGGCGTCAGACAATTTGATTCACGCCCAGGCCATCGTGTCGGAGCTGAGCACCTCGCTCAATGTCGACGCCTGGGACGGCGGCGAGGGGCTCTTCTCCCTCTATACCTATGTCTCGACCGCCATGGTCAGCGCCAACACGCACCGCGACCCGGCCCGCACCCACGAGTGCATCGCGCTGCTCGAGCCGCTGCGGCTCACCTGGCACGAAGCGGCCGAGATGCTTCCGGCCGCGCCGGCTCCGGTTCCGAGCCTGAGCGGTGAACTCGGCATTGGCTGATCTGGCGGGCTGGGAGGCCGCGCTCGACGACCTCGAAATTCGGCTGGATGCTGCGGCGCGGGCTATGGCCGTCGGTGGGTCGGGGAGCTCGCCCAGCGGTGGAGCCGGAGCTTTAGGGGAGTGGACGGCACCGAACGGGCTCGGCGCGATTCCGGCCGAACTCGCCGCGCGGGTGCAAGACCTGCTGCACAACCAGCAGAAGCTCATCGGTGAATTGGAGCGGGCGCGCACCCTCACGCTCAAGCACCTCGCGGCGATACGGTCGGTGCCTCCGGAGCGTGACGCGCGGGCATCCGTTTATCTGGACGTGAACGGCTGACCCCCGTCCGAGGGTAGTAAAACACTGGTAACGCGGCGTAGCGCAACAAACTTTCGGAATGTTCTTACGAACACCTAACGCTTCTATCAAGGCAACCGATAGCAAGCAGTGAGCACGGATTGCTCACCACCGGGCCACGGATTGGCCGTCTTGTCTTTTGTCGACGAAGCGGGTAATCATGCTGGATTCCGTGACCTCCCTGGCCCTCACAAGCGCCCTGGACGGTCTCGCGCTGCGCCAGCGCACCATCGCGAACAACATCGCCAACATCAACACCCCCGACTACCATGCCAAGGTTGTCTCCTTCGAGAACGCCCTGGCCAAATCGGTGGCTGACGGCAACGGAGTTTCGGCGGCCACAACTGAGCGTTCACTCGACCCGACCCTTCTCAACGGCAACAACGTCAACCTCGACACCGAGACCCTCGCCAACATCGACGCCCTGCTGCGCTATCAGTTCGCCGCCAAGGCCGTCGAGGGCCCGGTCTCATCCATTCGCGCCGCGATGAAGACCGCCTGATGGTTGACGCCATCGGCATCGCCGGCAGCGGCATGACCCTGCACCGCAAATGGCTCGACGCCATCGCCGACAACCTCGCCAACGCCAACACCGTCACCGCCACAACGGATGCTGCCTTCCAGGAACGCTACATTCTCGCGCAGGAAGGCCCCGGCAACGTCGGCGCGAGCGCCACAGCCACGTTCGGCGGCGCTGGGGGAACCCTCGTCTACGAGCCGGAGCATCCGCTCGCCGACACCGATGGTTACGTGCGTTACCCCGATATCGACATGGCCGAGCAGATGGGCCACCTCATCATGGCCCAGCGTGGCTACCAGGCCAACGCGGCCGTCGTCGACCGGGCCAAGACCGCCTATGAAGCAGCACTACAGATCGGACGTGGCTGATGCCACTCAGCGCTATCAACGCCACCACCGCACTCTCGGGGGTCATGGGCAGTTCCGCCACGACCGCCACACAACGCACCGACGGCTCGGGCTTCGGCACCGCACTCTCGGGTGCCGTCGACAACCTGCAGCAGCTGCAGGGCACCTCCAACACCCTCGCAATCCAGGCCGTCACCGGTGACCTGGGTGACATTCACACCGCCACCATCGCGGCCACCCGCGCCCAGGTGACCATGGAACTCGTCGCCGCCGTGCGTAACAAAGGCGTCGACGCGTTCAACGAGATCATGAGGATGCAAGCCTGATGCCCCGGCAAGTCACCAGCGTCTTCAAACGCCTCGGAAACGCGATTCGCGAGTTCACCATCGCCCAGCGCACGGTCGCCATCATCGGCGTCGCCGTGCTCGTGCTCGGCATCGCCGCGCTCAGCATGTGGGTCACCAAGCCCTCCTACACCCCCCTGTTCTCCGGCCTCAGCGGCGAAGACGCCAACAGCATCGTCGAGCAGCTGCGCACCGACGGCGTCGACTACGAACTCGCCGACGGCGGTGCCACCATTCTGGTGCCCGAAGCCAACGTCTACGACGAGCGCATCAAAGCCGCTTCCACCGGCCTGCCCACCTCGAGCACCGGGGGCTACTCCCTGCTCGACACCATGGGCGTCACCTCGAGCGAGTTTCAGCAGTCGGTCACCTACAAGCGTGCGCTCGAGGGTGAACTCGCCAAGACCATCGGAGCCCTCGACGGTGTGAAGCTGGCCTCGGTTCAGCTCGCCATTCCCGAAGAGAGCGTCTTCGTGTCGGAGCAGAACGACCCGACGGCATCCGTTTTCGTTGAAACCCAGAACGGCGTCACGCTCTCCAACGACCAGGTGCAGGCGATTGTGCATCTGACCAGCGCCTCCATCGACGGCATGACCGCCGCCGACGTTGCCGTGGTCGACTCGACCGGCGCCGTGCTCTCAGCTGTCGGCGTCGGCGCCACCGGAGGAGCCGACCAGCAGGCCTCCGACTATGAGACCCGCGTGCGTACCGCCGTGCAGGACATGCTCGATCAGGTCGTCGGCGCCGGCAACGCCAGCGTCGTGGTTGCCGCGGACATGAGCTACGAATCGGCCGAACGCGTCGAAGAAACGTTCACCGCGCCCACCGACACCCTGGCCCTCAACGAATCCGTCGACACCGAGACCTACTCAGGAACGGGCGGCAGCGCGGCCGGCGTGCTCGGCTCCGATACGGCCGCCGTTGCCGACGGCGCCACCGACGGCACGTTCTCGAGCGAATCGACGACCCGCAATAACGCCGTCAACAAGGTCACCGAAAGCCGCACCATCCCGGCCGGATCCATCACCCGCCAGACGGTCTCCGTGGCCGTCGATGCCGATGCCGCCGCCAACCTCAACGTGGCCGACATCACCTCGCTCGTCGCCTCGGCTGCCGGCATCGACGCCATCCGCGGCGACGCGGTCACCGTCGAGGTCATGGCCTTCGACACCACGGGGGCGACCGCCGCCGCCGACGCGCTCAAGACCGCAACGGATGCCGCGGCCGCCGACCAGTTCGCCGAGATTCTGCGGGTGGCGGTGATCACCGCCGGAATCGTGGTCGCCCTCGTCGTCAGCCTGATTCTCTACGCCCGCCGGTCGCGCCGCCAGAGCCGGGAATCGGTGGAAATCGGCGACCTCACCGAAATGCAGAACGCCCTGGGGGACGCCACCGTTCCGCTCGCCGTGACGGCGTCGGCCGGCTCCCTGTTTCTCGACAACCCGAACAACACCCCGACCAAGGTCATTCCCACCGTCAAGTTCGTGCCCTCAGACACCGACATTCGCCGCGCCGAGATCGACTCGCTCGCCCAGAACGACCCGCGGGCCACCGCCGAGTTCCTGCGCGGATTCATGGATGACCGGCAGCACGCATGACCGAGACCCAAACCTCACTGACCGGCACCCAAAAGGTGGCCGTCGTGCTCATGAACATGGATCGCCAGCGCGCGACCGAGGTCATGAAGCAGTTCAACGATGTCGAGGCCGAGGTCATCGCCGGGGAGATCATCCAGCTGCGCAACGTCGACCCGGCACTGGCTGAGACAACCCTCAACGAGTTTCACGAGATCACCCTCAAGGGCCGCCGGCTGTCGCGCGGCGGACACGAGTTCGCCGTGGGGCTGCTCGAGGCGTCCTTCGGTGCCGAGCGCGCGGCGGGCGTCATGAACCGCGTCGCCACGTCGATGGCCGGCAAAGCGTTCGAGTTTCTGGACCCGTCGGAGCCCGGCGACGTGCTCAACCTGCTCGACGGTGAAATGCCCCAGACCATCGCCCTCGTGTTGGCGCACCTGCGGCGCGACCAGGCATCCGCTGTGCTGGCGGGTATGGAACCGGGCCTGCGCACCGACGTCGCCCAGTGCATCGCCACCATGTCGAGCGCCACCCCCGAAGCCATTCGTGTCGTCACCGACACGCTCAAACTGCGCACCGGTAAAATTGTCGCGCGGGAGAGCATCGAGGTGGTCGGCGGAATCCAGCCGCTCGTCGACATCATCAACCGAGCGGATGCCGCCACCGAGCGGGCGCTTCTGGAAAGTCTCGAAGAGCGCGACCCCGCCCTGGCCGAAGAGATTCGATCGCGCATGCTCACCTTCGCCGACATCGTCAAGCTTGAGAGCCGTGATGTGCAGCAGGTGCTGCGCGGTATCGACACCAACACCCTGGCCATGGCCATGAAGGGAACCTCCGACGGCGTCGTCGAGGTCATTCGCGCCAACCTTTCCGAGCGCAACCGTGACGTGCTCGACGACGAGACCAAGAGCCTCGGGCCGGTGCGCATGCGCCAGGTCGAAGACGCCCGTGCCAAAATCGTGCGGGCGATCCGCGACATGGAAGCACAGGGCAGCATTACCGTGCAACGCGATGCCGATGACGAATATGTCAACTGACACCGGTTTCGGTCGCATGGCGTTTCCGCGCCTGCGCGACGAGGAACAGGACCGCGACGCCGAACAAAGCCGGGCAGAGGGTCACGCCGCCGGCTACACCGAGGGGCTGCGTCTCGCCGCAGCGGATGTCGAACGTCGCGCCGACGAGATCAACGCCGAGCACGCCCAGAACGAACGCTACGGCGAAGCGCAGATCGACCATGCCGTGCTGCTGCTCGCCGCTGCCGCCCGCGCCCTCGACGAACGCAGCATTCCGCTCATCCAGCAGGCCGAGAGCACGCTCGTGAACATGTCCCTCGACCTCGCGGAGGCCATCCTCGGCGTGGAACTCAGTCGCACCGAGCCGTCTGCGCGCCGCGCCCTCGAGCGTGCGCTGCACCAGCCCGACCAGCTCGACCGCAGCGAGGTGCACACCATTCGCATGCACCCGGATGATCTCGCAATTCTGGGCGAGCAGACTCACGCGCTCGGCAGCATCCGCTTTCAGGCCGATTCGCGGCTGAAACGCGGCGATGCGATCACCGAGTTCAGTGACGGCTTTCTGGACGCCCGCATCGGCACCGCCTTCGCGCGGGCCACGGCCGCCCTCAACGAGGAGCGGTCATGATCACGCCGTGGCGCCCGCGCGCGCAGCAACTCACTCAGGCATTGAAGGCCGGCCGTCCCGAACGCGTCGGCATCGTCACGTCAATCATCGGACTGAGCGTCGAGGTGCGCGGCCTGCGCTCAGCCATCGGCGACATCGTCACGCTCGGCGCCGAACCGGGCACAGCCGGCATCGACGCTGAAGTCGTCGCCACGACGCAGGGGGGAGTGCGGTGCATGCCGCTGGGCCGCATCACCGGTTTGCAGGCCGGCGCCCGCGTGCGATCGGCCGGTTCCCCCCTGCTTGTGCCCACCGGCCGTGGCCTGTTCGGCCGGGTGATCGACGGGCTTGGCCGGCCGATCGACGGCAAGGGTCCGCTGCACTCCGACGCCTTCGTCTCTCTCGAACACGACAGCCCTTCGGCAATGCACCGGGCGCGCATCACCACCCCGTTGCACCTCGGCGTGCGGGTTCTCGACACGCTCACCACGGTCGGTCGCGGCCAGCGCCTGGGCCTGTTCGCCGGTTCCGGCGTTGGCAAGTCGTCGCTGCTGTCGATGATCGCCCGCGGAACGGATGCCCAGGTGTCGGTCATCGCGCTGGTGGGGGAGCGCGGACGTGAGGTTCGCGAGTTTCTCGAAGACGATCTCGGGGCAGAAGGGCTCGCCCGCTCCATCGTCGTAGTGTCCACCTCGGACGAACCCGCGATGATGCGGCTGCGCGCAGCCTTCACCGCGACGCGCATCGCCGAATCGTTTCGCGACCAGGGCGCCGACGTCATGCTCATGATGGACTCGCTCACCCGCGTGGCCATGGCCCAGCGCGAGATCGGGCTGTCGGTCGGCGAACCGCCGGCCACCCGTGGCTACCCGCCGTCGACTTTCTCCGTGCTGGCGCGGCTGCTCGAACGCGCCGGCACCGGCGAGACCGGTTCGATCACCGGTATCTACACCGTGCTCGTCGACGGTGACGATCACAACGAACCGATCGCCGATGCGGCGCGGTCCATTCTCGACGGGCACGTCGTACTCGATCGCAAGCTCGCGATCACCGGTCACTTTCCCTCGGTTGACGTGCTCGCCAGCATCTCGCGTGTCGCCTCCCGGGTGAACAGCCCCGACCGCTCCGCGATCGCGACCACCCTGCGCAAGGTGATGGCCGCCCGGCAGGGCGCCCAGGACCTGCTCGACGTGGGCGCCTACCGTGCCGGCACCAATCCGCTCGTCGATGCCGCCGTCGACAACGATGGCGCGATCAAAGCTTTTCTGCAGCAGCGGATGGACGACCAGACTCCCAGCGACCAGGCCTGGGCTCAGCTGGGCCGGTTGACCCGCGCGTTCGGGGTGGCCGCATGAGCCGCCTCTTTCCCCTCGCCGGGCTGCTGCGGCTGCGTCGGCTGCAGCAGGATCAGGCTGCCCTCGACCTCGCCGAGGCCAATGCCCGGGTGGCCGCGAGTGAGGCGCGTCGCGGGCGGGCCCGCTCCGCCCTCAATTCCATCGGCAACAGCCCCCAGACCGTCGCCGCACTCAACGCCATGGCCGCCGCCCGATCATCGTCGCGAAGCATGCTCGCCGAACTCGATGCCGTGGGACGCAACCACCAGGAGACCCTCGACTCGGCACAATCGGTGTTCAACGCGGCTCGAGCCGAGTCGATAGCGCTGGAGAAACTGCACGAACGGCACGCCGCCGCCGTGCTGGCATCCGACCTGCACGCCGAGCAGACCGTGCTCGACGAGATCGCTGGCGCACGCTGGCACCGCAACCGCAACCGCACCGCCCCGACCGAAGAGCAGGAGACGCCATGACGATGATCGCGGCTATGGGCCGAATCAGCCAGATTCAGGCGACGCTGCAGCAGCTCTCCAGCGTCTCGACCGAGAAGGTCACAACGACCGCCGCCGCAACGACGACCGCGGCGGCATCCGCTTCGGCCGACAGCTTTGCGGCCACCCTCGCGGCGGCGCTCGGTACCACCGCGCCCAGCGCGGCCGGTGCGAGCAACGGCACGACCGGCGCCGACGTCGTCGCGTCGGCCGAGAAATACCTCGGCGTTCCCTACGTGTTCGGCGGTGAAGACTCCAGCGGCATGGACTGCTCCGGACTCGTGCAAACCGTGTATGCCGACATTGGAATAGAACTGCCGCGCCTCGTCTCGGGCCAGATGAAGATGGGCACCGAGGTCGCCTCTCTCGCCGAAGCCCAGCCCGGCGACCTCATCGTCACCGGCGGCGGCGACCACATTCTCATCTACGCCGGCGACAACAAGGTCATCCACGCTCCGTATCCCGGCCGCACCGTCTGCCTGCGGGAGGCCTACATGACGGATGCCGACATCACCACCATCCGCCGCATCATTCCGCCCACGACCGCGGCAACGGCACCCGGTTCCGCCGACATGCTCAGCGCCGCATTCGCCGCTTTCGCCCAGCAGAACTCAACCGTCACGGGAGGCACACTATGACGCTCACCCTCGGTCAGTTTCGGCCCAGCGCGGCCCCGGCCGCATCGCCGCCCCTGCGTGAGTCGAACCCGGCGTCGCCGGGCGCCGACGCGTTCGGGTCGATCATGCACGACACGCTCGCCGACCGTGCCGCCCTCGCATCGGCCGCGAGCGCCGAGCGGCAGCAGAAGGCCGACCGCACGGCGACCGAGTCGGCATTTGCGCCTGCTGACTCGTCGACACTGAATGCCGGTGGGGCCGCCACTGCAGCGGATGCCACGCCTTCCGTGACGGCATCTTTTTCGGCCGAGATGACCTGGGCGACCGGCGCTGCTTCTGCTGCAGCCGCTGCTGCCGCCGGCACTACGGCGGAGCCCAGCGTTGACGCTGGGCTGGTCGGCCCGGCGACGCTCGACGGCGGCGGGCTTGAGGGCAGCGCGCTTGACGGCGCGGCGCTGGATGCCGCAGCCCATCTCACCGCGTCCTCGGCAGCAATCCCCACGTCGACCGGTGCCGCGGCGGCCACGTCCATTCCAGGAAACGCCCTGGCCGCGCCCGGTACCGCGCCCAGCGCAGCGACGGCTGCCGCGTCCAGCGGCACCGCAGTCTCGTCCGCCACAGCGTTTTCCAACCTCGTAGCCGCTTCCCCGGGAGCGGCAGGTCGGGCCACTGCAGCTTTCGCCCGAACCCCTGCCTCAGCGATGTCAGAGTCCGCCGCGGTAGTCACCGGAACGGATTTCTCCACCCTTCCCGCCGAAACTCCCTCGGTGACCGCTTCCGTCGGCACACCGGCGACCCCGACCGCAGCGACACAGGCAAGCGCGACCGCGGCGCCGACCCTGCCCGGTACTGCCCCGAACGGTGCTGCCCAGAACGGTGCTGCCCCGAACGGTGCTGCCCAGAACGGCGCCGCCCAGGCCGCCAACCAGCCGAATCTCAACGCGCCCCTCGCCGCGAGCACTGGCGGAGCTGCTGGTTCTGCGCCACTCGAATCGATACGGCTGACCGGCACCGACGCCAGCGCACCCACACCAGCCGCGGCATCCGCTGGGCCGGCCGGGGAGCCATCGGCCGTGCCGGTCGCACTGCCGACCACGCTACCGACCACGCTGGCGACCACGCTGGCGACGGCAACCCCGGTCGCTGCGCCGGCACCGACCACCGCCGTGCCGCTCACGATGCAGATCATGAAGCCGCTGTTCTCGCTCGCCAGTGCCGCGGCCGGCGAGCACGTGCTCACCATCAGTGTGAACCCCGACAACCTCGGGCCGGTCACCGTGCGCGCACACGTGACGGGAGAGGGTATTCGGGTGGAGCTGTTCGCTCCCACCGACCTGGCCCGCGAAGCCCTGCGGGTGATTCTGCCCGACCTGCGCCGCGACCTCGCCGGCACCGGCGTGAGCGCGCAGTTAAACCTGTCTTCCGACAGCCAGGCCAGCGATCCGGGTGCCACCCGTCAGCCCCGCTCCGAGGCTGACGGTCGCAATCCCAACGCTCGCAGTCCCGACGGGCAGGCGCCTGACACTCCGCTGCAGAACCAACCACCCCGATTCGGGTCCACCCACACCATCGACGTACTGGCTTAGAAGGAGAACAACCGTGACAATCGACGCCCTGGCGGCCAGTGCCGCCGCTCCCACCGGAATGTACACGTCTACGACCACGACGCGCACCCCGAACCAGTCGATGGACTCGGAGGTGTTCATGTCTCTGCTGGTGACCCAGCTGCAGAACCAGGACCCCAGCTCGCCGATGGACACCAACGAGATGATCGCCCAGACCACCCAGCTCGCCATGATGGAGAAACTCACCGAAATGGCCACCGCGAGCGAAGAGGGCTTCTCCCTGCAGATGCGCACCTCGGCGGCCGCGCTGGTGGGGGAGACGGTCACCTACACCAACGCCGATGGCGTCGAAATCACCGGGCTCGCTTCGTCGGTGTCGTTCGCCGATGCGGTTCCCATGGTCACCGTCGACGGCAAAGCCGTCGCCCTCGATGTCATCTCCGGCGTGACTCGCGCCGCAGCCACCGACGACACCGCAGACGCCGAAGACTCCGCGGAGGCGACGACCGCGGCCTGATCCGCGGCCGCCCCGCCCCCACTCTCGTACTCCGTTCTACTTTCTTGAAAGGCTCCATCCCATGCTTCGTTCTCTGTACTCCGGTATCTCGGGTCTTCGCTCGCACCAGACCATGCTCGACGTGACCGGCAACAACATCGCCAACGTCAACACGACCGCGTTCAAGGCATCCGCCGCGCAGTTTCAAGACACCCTCTCGCAGCTGACCAAGGCCGCCGGGGGCGCCACCCCCACCGCCGGTGGCACCAACCCGGCCCAGGTGGGCCTCGGCGTGCAGGTTGCCGGTATTTCCACGAACTTCGCCCAGGGCTCCTCGCAGGCCACGGGCAAGTCCACCGACCTCATGATCAACGGCGACGGCTTCTTCGTCACCGCCCTCGGCGGCGAAACGCTGTACACCCGGGCCGGCTCCTTCGAGTTCGACTCATCCGGACGCCTGGTCACCCCAGACGGCGCCATCGTGCAGGGCTGGGGCGCCGTCAACGGTGTCGTCGCCGACGGTGGAGCCACCGGCAACATCACGCTGCCCGGCGGAGCCATCGTTCCGGCGGAAAAATCGACGGCCGCGACCTTCTCCGGCAACCTGCCGTCGGAGACTGCCGTCGGCGAGAAGCTGGTGCGCACCGTCGACGTCTACGACGAGCTCGGCAACCCCCGCACGATCTCGCTGACCTTTACCCGCACGGGCGATACCGGCACCGGTGGCATCGATGGATGGACCGTCGGCCAAACGCCCGTTGCAGGAGAACCCGTGCCAGTTACCGTACAGCTCACCGCTGAGACTGACGCTAACGGACCGACGGGAAACTTCGGGGATATCAGTGGGTTTGAGGTTGATAAAATCAAGATGAACCTGAACGACCTCAAGGGCTTCTCCGGGCTCGCCACCATTGCCGGCAAGGCCACCGACGGCAACGAAGCTGGCACGCTCAACAGCTACACCCTCGGCGCCGACGGCACCCTGGTCGGCCTGTTCAGCAACGGCGAGCAGCAGGCGATCGGCCGCATCGCCCTGGCCACCTTCGTCAACCCCGGCGGGCTCGAGAAGGCCGGTTCCTCCGCGTATCGCGCCACCTTCAACTCCGGGGGAGCCGAGCTCGGCACGCCCGGCGAAGCCGGTCTCGGCTCCCTCACGAGCGGTGCCCTCGAAATGTCGAACGTCGACCTGTCGCAGGAATTCACCAACCTCATCGTCGCGCAGCGTGGCTTCCAGGCCAACGCCCGTATCATCACCACCTCCGACGAGGTCTTGCAGGAGCTGACCAACCTGAAGCGCTAACAGCTCAGTAGACACAAATGTGGGGTGTGGCGCCGTCCGCACCCCACATTTGTGTCGACTGAAGCCCGGCCTGTGCATAACCACCAGCACCGAGGGCACAGTGCGGCATCCTCGTGGCATGACCGCGCGCAGACAGCTCCCACCTCACCTCCTGACCGGCCCCTTTGCCGTCTCTCAGGGCGCCGCGCACGGCTTGTCGCCCGGTCGACTGCGTGCCAGCGACCTGGCCCGACCATTCTGGGGAGTGCGCGCACCGGCATCCGCTTGCGTCACTACCCGAGACCTGTGCCGAGCCTTCGCGCAGCGGATGCCCGTGAGCGCGTTCTTCAGTCACCACACGGCCGCGCTGCTGTTCGGCGCACCGCTGCCGCCCAACATCACCACGAACATTCTGCACGTGAGCGTGCCCCTGCCGGGACGTGCCCTGCGAGTGAACGGCGTCGCCGGCCATGCCCTGGCGGTCGGTGACAACGAGCTCATCGTCTGGCTCGGGTTCAGCATCACCAGCCCCGCGCGCACCTGGTGCGACCTCGCGGAGAGCCTCACCCTGCGGCAGCTGGTCGCGGTGGGGGACTACTTCATCAACTGGAGGTCACCGCTGGCCACCTATGCCGAGCTCGCCCGGGCGGTCGACGGTAACCGGCGTGGCAAGCTCGTGCTCCGCCACGCACTCTCGCTGCTCAACGGCCGGGCAGAATCGTCGCCCGAATCCGAGCTGCGGGTGATCGTGGTGACGAACGGGCTGCCCCACCCCCTCGTCAACGAGAACATCTTCGCCGCCTCCGGCCGGTTTCTGTGCCGTGCCGACCTTCTGTTCAAGCAGTACGGCGAGCTGCTCGAATACGAGGGCGACCAGCACCGCACCGACCGGCGGCAGTGGCGCCGCGACCTCACCCGCACCGCCGACGTCGAGTCGGAGGGGCTGCACGTCACCCGCGTCAACGCCGACGACCTGCGCCAGGAGTCCCAACTGGTAGCCCGAATCGCGCGCAATCTGCGTCGCCGAGGCTGGCGGGGCGCCCCCCGCCGGGTTCAGTAGACGAAATTGTGGGGTGCAGAGCCGCCCGCACCCCACAATCGTGTCGACTGAGCCCGGCCCGCGTCAGAATTGTCCACCAAGCGGATGCCTTACGCCGGTCCCCAAACGGCCGACAGTAGCGATTGACACCACGCTTGCGGTGTTCTGACCCAGGGATGAGCCCATGATTGTACTGACGCGGCTGAACGAGAGTCACTTTGCGATCAATCCCGACCTGATCGAACGCATCCACGCCAATCCCGACACCACCCTGGTCATGGTCGACGGCGCCAATTTCATCGTCACTGAGTCCATGGAAGACGTGATCGAGAAGATCGCGAGCTACCGTGCACACGTGATCGCCCTCGCCTACGACCCGAGCGCCGGCGACCTGCCGCGAGGCCCCAGGAAGCTCTAGTGGATCCCGCAACTCTGATCGGCCTGGTGCTCGCCTTCGGGGCGCTCCTGGCCATGATCACCCTTGAAGGCTCGTCGGTCACCGCTATTTTGCTGCCGGCGCCCATGGTTCTTGTCTTCGGCGCCACCCTCGCTGTCGGTCTGGCCGGTGGCACCATGAAAGATTTCACCTCCGCCTTCCAGGCGTTGCCCGGAGCGTTCCTCGGCAAGACCACCCCGCCGCAGGCCGTCATCGACCAGGTGGTCGGCCTGGCCGAAACCGCTCGTGGTTCCGGCCTGCTCGCGCTCGATCAGGAAGCCGACAACGTCACGGATCCGTTCCTGCGCGGCGCCCTGCAGAATATTGCCGACGGCACCGACGGTGATGAACTGCGCATGCTGCTCGAAGACGAGATCGCCACGAAAGCGCGCACCAACCGCAACGCGGCCAAGTTCTTCACCGGCCTCGGCGGGTACGCGCCGACGATCGGCATCGTGGGAACCGTCGTCGCCCTGACCCACGTGCTCGAAAACCTCTCCACGCCGGCCACCCTCGGCCCCATGATCGCCACCGCGTTCGTCGCGACCCTCTGGGGGCTGCTGTCGGCCAACTTCATCTGGCTGCCGCTCGGTTCGCGCCTGCGCCGACTGGCCGACCTTGAAGTCGACCGCATGACCCTCGTCATGGAAGGCGCCCTCGCCGTGCAGGCCGGCAGCCAACCGCGACTGCTCGGCGAACGACTGCGCGCCATGGTTCCGGCCGAGCTGCTGCCCAAAATCGGCGCCAAGGGCAAAGACGGGGCAGAGGATGCCGCCGGTGGCGCCACCAAGGCCAAGGGCAAAGGAAAGGGCAAGGCCAAGGACCTTCCCAAAGCCGCATGAGTGTGCGGGCAAAACGCCGCAAAATGGTCGAAGAGGAGGATACTCGACCCGACGAGCGATGGATGGCGTCGTACATGGACATGGTCACCGTGCTGATGTGCATGTTCATCGTGCTGTTCGCCATGTCGACCGTCGACCAGGACAAATACGAGCAACTCGCTAACTCCCTCGCCACCGGCTTCGGCGCGGTCGACGCCGGCATGGTCGATACGGCCGAAGGCGTCGTCGTTCCCGCCGACCTCGTCGACAACGAGGGGGAATCACCCACCGAAGTCACGCATTCAGCCGATGCGATCGATCCCGCCGATGCAACGGCGGAAGCCGTGGCGAATGCGGCGACCGCCGTCGCCGAAGTGGCGAAGCTCGATCAGTTGCAAGCCCAGATCACCGGCAACCTCGCCACCGCCGGAGTCTCCGACCTGGTGGAGTTTCAAATTACCGATCGCGGGCTCACCCTGGGGCTGATCGGGAGCGAGACCTTCTTCGCGCCGGACAGTTCCGATTTGACCGCCGCCGCAGCAGCGGTGCTCGACGCGGCCGCCCCGGCCCTCGTGGCGACCGGCCAGAAGATCTCGGTTGAGGGGCACGCTGACAAACACGGGCAGTCGGCGACGTTCGCCACCGACTGGGAATTGTCGGCCAGCCGAGCCACCCAGGTGTTGCGGCGCCTGGTCGAGCAGGGCGGTGTCGCGGGCGAGGTGATCTCGGCCGTGGCCTTCGGGTCAGCCCAGCCGGCAACGACCGGCTCCGCGCCCGAAGACATGGCGCAGAACCGCCGCGTGGACATCGTTCTGCTCTCCAATCAGCCCGATAGCGTGCGTGCTCTCATTCCGGAGGCTGTTTTAGGTAATTGACCGTGAGCATCCGTCACCTGCGGTTTCTAACCTTTTCGGTGCCGCGACCGATAGTGCCAACGTGACAGTCCTCGTTCAGGCAGATATCGGTGCGCCCGCCAAATTGGCGAAAACCGTTGAGGTGTACGACTTTCGGCGCCCGACGACCCTGGCGCGCGAACATGCCAGGGTACTCGAGCTCGCCTTTGAGACTTTTGCCCGCCAGTGGGGCACCCAGCTGACCGCGCGCGTGCGTGTGCTCTGCATGGTGACCTGCGAGCAGGTGCTCATGGCCACCTATGACGAGTACGCCGGGTCGCTGCCGCCGAAAACCGCGATGGTCCTGTGCACGGTCGCCGGAATCGAAGCCCGCGCCGTCATTCAGTTTCCCACCACGTCGGCGCTCACCTGGGTCAACCACATGCTCGGCGGTAACAGCAGCCTGCCCGTGCTCCTGGAACGCAATTTTACCCAGATAGAACTAGCCCTCATTCGCAAACTCATCGCCGAGAGCCTGGAAGACCTCCGCTATTCATTCGGACCACTCATCGTCAATGAGATGGGCGTTGAGGCCATCCAGTACAACTCGCAGTTTGCGCAGGCGGCAGCGACCGGCGATCTCATGGTCGTCGCCACCTTCGCCATCCGGGTGGAAAAGGTGACGGCTACGGCCACGGTTGCCATTCCGGCGGCGGCATTGATGCCGCAGCTGGGCGAAGCGAATCCGACGAGCACGACCTCGAACGCCGCCCAGTTTCTGCAGGCGCAGATCGCCGCCGTCCCGGTGGACGTATCGTTGCGCCTCGAGACCGCGCACGTGTTGCCGAGTCGCATTCTGTCGCTCGCCGTCGGTGACGTCCTGCACATTCCGCATCCCCAGCATCGTCCGCTCGACCTGACCGTGGACGGCCAGGCCCTGGCCCGCGCGGCAGTGGGTGCGAATGGTTCCCGTCTGGCCTGCATCGTCATTGATACCGAGGAGACTGCTCAATGATTTCTACCCGTTCCATCCCCGAAGTCGCCGTTGAAGCGCTTATTCGGGTGCTGCCGACGACCGTGCCGTTGCAGGCTCTGGCTCATGCCGGAAGCGTCGAACTGTCCTCTCGGGTACGTTCGGCCGTGGTCGCCTCCTTCGTGGGAACGACGTCGGCCGACCTTGCCGTGGTGCTCAGCGACTCGGCATCGCTCGACGCCGCAGCCGGCGCGAATCCGTCCCTCGTCTCCAGCCAGGACGTGCTGCGTCCGGCCTTGGAAAGCGCATCCGGGGTGCTGGGCATCGGTGTACTCGGAGATTCCCGAATGGAAGACGCCTCGGCGCTGTTCGCCGCCGACGACACCGCGGTATTCGAACTCAGCGCGGGTGGAGTCGTCACCGGATGGTTCGCGATACGCGTGCGCCAGAACGGCACCGTGGGCGGGCCGAGTTCGGCCTCAGACCGCACCGTCATGGGAAACCTCGGCCGTATCAGCAACGTGGAAATGTCGTTGACGGTGGAGATCGGCCGCACCCGCATGTCGGTGCGGGACGTGCTCTCGCTCAAGCCGGGCGCGGTCATCGAACTGGACCGGTCCGCCGGCGCTCCAGCCGACATTCTGCTCAACGGCCGGCTCATCGCCCACGGCGAGATCGTCGTCGTCGACCAGGACTACGCCGTGCGTATCACGCAGATTCTCGATGTTGCGGAGGGGCTGTCGTAAGTGGACACCCTTATTGTCGCGGCGCGCGTCGTTCTGTCGCTGGGCGTGGTGCTCGCACTGCTCTGGTACCTGCAGCGACGCCTGTCGCGTGGGGCGCTCGGCAAAAATGTCGCCAACCCCGTGACCGTCGTGGGTCGCCAGCCCATCGGGCAGAAGGCATCCGTCGTCGTCATTGAGGTCGAGGGAACGCGTCTCGTTCTCGGCGTGACCGAGCAGGCGGTGACGGTGCTGCACGAGAAATCGCCCGCGACCACGTCGACCCTCGACGACGCCATCTCGCTGCTGGGAGGGCCGGCCTCGACCCCGGCGATAGCGTTCGCCCGATCCCTCGCCACGGCTACAGCGGATGATGCGGCTCCCGTTCAACCACCAGTTGCGTCGGCCGCACTGGCCGGGTCGATTCTGTCGCCCTCGACCTGGCGCCAGGCGGCCGCCCTGCTTCGGCCCAAACAGTGAACACCGCGGCCAGCCGTGCAGTGCGCCGACAGACCTCTGCCCGCCTCGGCCTCCTGATTCTGGCGATTGTCGTCATCACCGCGGCGCTGCTCTGGCTCAGCGTGAGCGTCGTGCACGCCCTGCCGGTCGACCCGGCCATGCCGGACAGTCCCACCGACCCGACCCTGCCGACCGATCCAACCGACCCGTCCGACACCGGCGGTGGCGGTCTGAGCGTTGACATCAACGGCCCCGACGGTGCTCCTTCCTCGGCGATCGTCACCCTTCTGGGCATCACCCTGCTGTCGGTCGCACCGGCGCTGCTGCTCATGATGACGAGCTTCACGAAGATTTTCGTCGTGCTCGCCATGACCCGCAACGCGCTCGCGCTGCCGTCGATCCCGCCCAACCAGGTACTCGCCGGCCTCGCCCTTTTTCTGTCGCTGTTCATCATGGCGCCCGTGCTGACCGACATCAACACCGTGGCCCTGCAGCCCTACCTCGACGGTTCGCTCAATTTCACCGACGCGCTCGATCTGGGTTCGGAGCCGTTGCGGCAATTCATGCTCGCCAACACCCGCGGCGAAGACCTGGCCCTGATGACCCGGGCCGCCGACCAGCCCAACCCCGACAACCCGGCTGACGTGACCCTGCTCACCCTCATCCCGGCCTTCATGATCTCGGAATTGCGCGCCGCGTTCATCATCGGTTTCGTCATCTTCATCCCCTTCCTGGTCATCGACATCGTCGTCTCCGCAGCGTTGATGTCGATGGGCATGATGATGCTGCCGCCCGTCATGATCTCGCTACCGTTCAAAATTCTGCTGTTCGTGCTCGTCGACGGTTGGGGGCTCATCATCACGAGCCTCATCGGCAGTTATCAGCTGAATACATGAACACCAATGCGGTACTCGACATCGGCCTGCAGGCGCTCATTCTCGCCGCCAAGCTGTCGGCGCCGGTACTCATCACCGCGCTCGTGGTGGGGTTCGCCATTTCGTTGATGCAGTCGATCACGCAGATTCAGGAAGTCACCCTGTCGTTCGTGCCCAAGGCCGTCGCCGTCTCCCTGGCCCTGCTCATCTGCGGCCACTGGATGATCGCCGAATCGGTCGCGTTCACCAACCAGATGTTCGAAAAGATCCCCGCGCTGCTCGGAGGAGGCTGACGTGGAGTTCAACCTCAACTTCGCCTGGATCGAAGCCGTCATGCTCGCCGGTGTGCGCATGGTCGCCTTTCTGATCATCGCACCGCCGTTCTCGTACCGGGCCTTTCCCGCACGCATCAAAGCCATGCTCGCCATCGGCCTGGCTCTCGCCGTCTCGCCGCGGGTCACCGCCGACTACGTCTCCCAGAACACCGCCGGTTTCGTCGGGGCCCTCATCCTGGAAATTCTGGTCGGCGCCACCCTGGGCTTCTTGGTTTTTCTGGTTTTCGCCGCCGTGCAGTCGGCCGGTGGCCTCATCGACATGTTCAGCGGATTCCAGATGGCGCAGGGCTTCGACCCGCAGTCGATGGTCAACGGTGCCCAGTTCACCCGCCTGTTCCAGATGACCGCCCTCGCGCTCATGTTCGCCTCCGGCGCGTACCAACTCGTGCTCGGCGGCCTGTTCCGCAGCTACAGCGCCATCCCGCTCGGCTCCGGCATCGACCTGGCCGCCCCCGCGCAGGCGATCATCTCCGGTACCACTCAGATGTTCCTCGCCGCCGTGCAGATCGCCGGCCCGCTGCTTGTCGTACTTTTTCTAGCGGATGCCGGCCTCGGCCTGCTCACGCGGGTCGCCCCCGCCTTGAACGCGTTCGCACTCGGTTTTCCGCTGAAGATCCTCATCACACTGAGCCTGGCCGCGACGGTGTTCGTGGCCCTGCCCCGTATCGTGTCGTCCCTCACCGGCCAGGCCCTGGACGCCCTCATGGGGGTGAAGTAGATGTCCGACGCTGACTCCGGCGAAAAGACCGAACAAGCCACCCAGAAGCGCATGAAGCGGGTGCGCGAAAAGGGCGAGCTGTCCAAATCGCAGGATGTCACCGCCTGGCTCGGCGTGGGCGCCGCCGGCCTCATGCTGCCGGCCACCATCGCGGCCGGCGGGGCAGCCGGAACCGATCAGATGTACCTTATCGGCACCCTCGCCAGCAACCCTGACCCGACCGTAGCGGTGGAAGCCCTCGGCAACGGGCTGGCCTCGCTGGCCGATATCCTCACGCCCTTCTTCGTCGTGGTACTCATCGTCGTTCTGGGCGGAGCAGCACTGCAGGGCGGCATCCACTTCAAGAAATTCACCGGCAAATACGAACAATTCAACCTCGTCACCGGCATGAAACGGGTGTTCGGCACCCAGGCGCTCTGGGAGGGCGTGAAGGTGCTCGCCAAAACGGCCGCCGTGGGGCTCGTGCTGTACCTGGTCATTCAGGGACTGATGCCGGTGCTGCTCACCGCCGGGGGGCTGCCGGTGTCGGAGTTGCTCGCCGCCGCTGCCGGGGGAACGGGCGCGCTGCTGCAGGCGGCCGTTGCGGCCGGGCTCGTACTCGCCGCCGCCGACATCTTCGTCATCATGAAACGCAACCGCAAGAAAACCATGATGACAAAGAAAGAGGTCAAGGACGAGAACAAGGCCTCGGAGGGTGACCCGCTGATCAAATCGCAGCGCCGATCCCGCCAGCTGATGATGAGCCGCAACCGCATGATCGCCTCGGTCTCCGACGCGAACGTCGTTCTGGTCAACCCGACCCACGTGGCAGTGGCCCTCAAATACGAGCCAGGCAAATCAGCACCGCGCGTGGTCGCCAAGGGCGTCGGCCACGTGGCCGCCCGCATTCGAGTGCAGGCCGATACCGATCACGTGCCCATCGTGCAGGACGTTCCCCTCGCGCGGGCCCTGCACGCGGCGTGCGAGATCGGCGACGAGATCCCGACCGAACTGTACAACGCGGTCGCCCGCGTGCTGGCCTTCGTCATGGCACTGCACAAGCGGGGCAGCACGGCGGGAACGCACACCATGAGCGCACTCACCGCCGCATCATCATCGTCATCACCGCAGACCGCCGGAGGCCGTTCGTGAATCGCAATCTCATCAAACTCGCCGTTCCGGTCGGCGTGGTCGGCATCATCCTGCTGCTGGTCGTGCCGATCCCCGCCGGCCTGCTCGACATCCTGATCATTCTCAACATCATGCTCGGCCTGGTCACCCTGCTCACGACGATGTTCGTGAAGAAGCCGCTCGACTTCTCGGTTTTTCCCTCGCTGCTGCTCGTCGCTACCCTGTTCCGGCTCGGCCTCAACGTGGCATCCACCCGCCTGGTCCTCGGCGAAGGCTACGCCGGCCAGGTGATCGAGGCCTTCGGACACGTCGCCGTCGGCGGCTCGATCATCATCGGCGCGGTCATCTTTCTCATTCTTGTCGTGATCCAGTTCGTCGTCGTCACCAAGGGTGCCGAGCGTGTGGCCGAGGTCGGCGCCCGATTCACCCTCGACGCCATGCCGGGCAAGCAGATGGCCATCGACGCCGACCTCAACGCCGGCCTGATCACCGACGCCCAGGCCAAGGACCGTCGCGCCGAGGTGTCGGCCGAAGCCGACTTCTACGGCGCCATGGACGGTGCCTCGAAGTTCGTCAAGGGTGACGCGATCGCCGGCCTCATCATCATCATCATCAACATCATCGGCGGCATCGCCATTGGCATGCTGCAGCGCGGTCTGGAGATCGGCGAGGCGGTCAACACCTACGCCCTGCTCACCATCGGCGACGGTCTCGTCACGCAGATTCCGGCTCTGCTCATGGCCGTGTCCACCGGCATGATCGTCACCCGCTCGAACGCGGAGACCGACATCGGGTCGACGGCATCCGCTCAGCTCACCCAGTCGCGCAACGCCCTGACCATTGCTGGCGCCGCAGCCGTTCTGATGGCACTCATCCCGGGCATGCCGGTGCTGCCGTTCCTCATCGTGGGGACGGCACTCATGCTGATCGCCCAACGGATCAAGGCCGGTGAGGCCACCAAGCAGGCGAGCATCGAGGCCACAACGGCGTCGGAGAAGAGCGCTCCCAAGACGGACACGACCGAGGACCTGATCGAGCAGATGAGGGTGCACGCGCTGGAGATTATGCTCTCGCCCGACCTCGTCGACCTCGTCTCCGGTGCCTCCGACGACCTGCTCGCCCGGGTGCGCGGCCTGCGCCGCAAGATCGCCATGGATCTGGGAGTCGTGGTACCGCCGGTGCGCACCCGCGACAGCGTCGACCTGCCGTCGTCGACCTACGTCATTCGCATCGCCGGCGTCGAATATGGGCGCGGGCTGGCACCAGCCGGCAAGGTGCTCGCCCTCGGTGACGCCCTTGACACCCTGCCGGGGCAGGTCACGATCGAGCCCGTGTTCGGACTCGCCGGCAAATGGGTGCCGAGTGAGATGCGCCACAGCGCCGAGATGACCGGCGCCACCGTGATCGACCGGGTGTCGGTCGTGGTCACCCATCTGTCGTCGATCATCACCACCAATGCGGCCCGGTTGCTCACCCGCGAAGACGTGCGGGTGCTCACGGACGGGGTTAAACAGGTCAATCCCTCGGCCGTCGACGATCTCATTCCGGGCCTGCTCTCCCTCGCCGAGGTGCAGCGGGTGTTGCAGGGGCTGCTCGTCGAGCAGATACCGATCAACGACCTGCCGCGCATCTACGAGGCACTGTCGCTCCGCGCGAAGGCGTCGAACGAGGCCGAAGGACTGGTCGAGGCCGCCCGTCAGGCGCTCGGCCCCGCTCTGACCGCGCAGTATCTCGACGGCACACTGCTGCGTGTGATCATGATCGATCCGACCCTGGAACAAGCCATGCTCGAGGGACTGCGGCCCTCCGATCAGGGCACCCAGATTCTCATGGATCCCGCGCGACTCGAAACGGTGCTCGCTTCGGTGCGCAGCTCGGTCGCGAACGTGGAGGCGAGCGGCCAGACCGCCGTTCTCGTGTGTGCTCCGGCCCTGCGTCCGGCTATCCGCCGCCTCATCTCCACCCAGACCGGTGGCCTGCCGGTATTGTCATACCAGGAAGTAACGTCGGCGAATGTGACCATTGAGACGGTGGGTGTGGTCCGTGGAGCCGAAACGATTTCTGCTTGAGGGTCCTACCCTGCGGGAGTTGCAGGAACGAGTAATCGCCGAACACGGTTCCAACGCCACCATCGTCGCGGCGGAGCGGATCACCGTCGGCGGCATCCGCGGCTTCTTCGCGCGCCAGCACTACGAGATCACGGTCGAAGTGCCGGAACCGGCAGAGCGTACGAAGTCGGCGCACGCCGGACTCGACATCTCGGCCCGGCTCGGTATCGCTGCCCTGCTCGACGACGCCGACGAGGCCGAATCCCGGCTGTACCCGGCGCAGACCTCCCCGCAGCTGTCGACGGCTTCTGACGGATTCGCCAGGCTCATGGACGAACTCACCTTCGCCACCTCACGAGTTGTCGTTCCGAACGCGGCGGTCGATCCCACAGCGCCGGCCGAGCCGCCGGCACCGGCTGCCGCACCCATGCTCGCCCGACCGCCCGTTCCCGTTCCGCTTACCCGGCCGGGCGATCTCGTGCTGATCGTTGGGCTCGAAGACGACCCGCTCACCATCGCCCGCCTCATGCTGCGGGTTGCCGGCGCGGGGGAGCTCCGCGTCTCGGGCACCCTGCTCGAGGGCAGCATCGATCGAGTCGACGACCGGCGCGGCGCCGTGCTGGCCAGGGCCAACGGTGTGGCCAGCGGCCACAGCACCTTTATCGCCTACGGGCTGGAACCCGCCTCAGACGCCATCGCCCGTACCGCGACACTCACCGCGATCGGCGCCGACCAGGTTTGGGTGGTCGTCGACGCGAGTCGTAAAAGTGAGGACACCATCCGCTGGGTGAATATGGTCGT
Source organism: Cryobacterium luteum (assembly GCF_900110125.1). Lineage (GTDB taxonomy): Bacteria > Actinomycetota > Actinomycetes > Actinomycetales > Microbacteriaceae > Cryobacterium > Cryobacterium luteum. The sequence goes on along the minus strand of NZ_FOCN01000008.1, from coordinate 101,033 downwards.
CACCGCCGTTCAGGTGCACGCGGTCGCCGCCCTCGGTCGCCAATTCACGACCTCCCCGGCCACGGTCGACGCCCTCGGGCTGCCGGTGGAGTGGATGGACGGGCGGGTGGCGGCGGCGCCGACCGGCCGCCGGGCCGCGCCGCCGCATTCCCGGCCCGCCGACCGTGAACGGTAGGCTGGAACGATGCTCGTTCTGACACGCAAACCGGGGGAAAAGATCCTCATCGGTGACGACATCGTCATCACCGTGCTCGACGCCCGCGGCGACAGTGTGCGCATCGGCATCGATGCGCCTCGCGGCGTGAAGATCCAGCGCGACGAGGTCGTGCGGGCGGTCACCGAGGCCAACATGGCGGCCAGTCAGATCGACGATGACGCCGAAGACCGCATCAAGAAATCCCTCGGAATGCTCGCGGCGCTGCAATCGGCCCAGTCCCGCCAGTCGCAGGCCGAAGCCCGACCCCGGCCCGCCCTGCCGCCGACCCAGCCGTAGCGTTGGGCTGGCGGGCTACTCGTTGACGTGGCCGCGCAGCTCGTCGATCTCCCGACGCTCACGCTTCGTCGGCCGCCCGGCGCCCCGATCGCGCATCGGCACCAGGGCCACCTCTTCGCGCGGCGGGGGCGGGGGAGTCTGGTCGACGTAGCATTCGGCGGCCACGACAGCGCCGACCCGTTTGACGACGAGACGCTGCACGATCAGCACCCGGTCGAAGCCATCGCTGCGCACGCGCACTTCATCACCGATGCGCAGGGCCTGCGCGGCCTTGACCTTGTCGCCGTTCACCCGCACATGCCCGGCCCGGCACGCGGTCGTCGCCATCGAGCGGGTCTTGTACAGACGCACGCCCCAGCTCCAGCTGTCGACACGGGCAGAAGTGAGCTCCATCCACTCACTGTAATCGAACGGGCTGTACCTCAGGCGCCCTGCCGCACCGAGAAGATCAGCAGCATGGTCACGAGAAAACCGGTGAAGAAGTTCAGCCAGAGAAACCGCTTCCAGCCCCGGTTGGCTGTTTCCGAGTCTTCATCGCTGACCGACCAAAACGGCATCGCCGCGAGCATATACGGAACCGCCAGCACCGCGGCGAGCGGCCCCGGCCACGGTGTGGCAAGCATGAGCAGGCCGGCCAGAGCCCAGAAGGTGATCGCGAGACGCACTGTCGGCCAGGCGCTGAGCGCCGTCGCAATCGACGCGATCCCGGCCTGGCGGTCGGGTTCGACGTCCTGCACCGCTCCGAAGGCGTGGCTGGCCATGCCCCACAGAAAGAACGCCCCGAGCAGTGCGAGCAAGCCGAAGTCGATCGTGGCTCCGGCCACCGCGAGGCCATAGACAGCGGGACTCACGAAGTGGGTGCTCGAGGTGATGGAGTCGAGAACGGGTCGTTCCTTGAACCGCAGCCCGCGAACCGAGTACGCCACCACCGCGAACAGGCTCACGACCAGCACCACCCATGACAGCGGATGCCTAGCCCCCGCCAGCACGACCATCGCCCCGCCCACAATCCCCGCGCTCAACACCCCGGCGACAATCACCGTGCGGTGCAGAGCGGGATGCAGCAGGGCCCCCTCGGCACCGCCCTTCCGAGGGTTGCGCAGATCGGACTCGTAGTCGAAGACATCGTTGATGCCGTACATCAGCAGGTTGTAGGGAATGAGAAAGAACAAAGTGCCCACGATCAGCAGCGCGTCGATGCGTCCGGTCGTCACGACGTAGGCCGCAGCGAAGGGGAAGGCGGTGTTGATCCAGCTGAGCGGCCGCGATGACAGCACGACCTGCCGGGTCTTCCAACCGGTCGTGCCGAGCTGCTCAGTCATCCGTTCGTCCTAACCTGGTACCGCCCGAAAGCACCCACAGGGCCGGAAGCAGGATCGCTGCGGCCAGCGGGTAGGCAAAATCTTCGATCGGGGCGAGACCGACGAACAACCCGGAGATGTGGTCCGGGTCGTAGCTGAACAGACCGGCTCCGATCATCAGGTTATCGAATACGGCCGTGAGCAGCAGGGTCAGCGTGAGGGCAACCGCCACGGCAGCGACGAAACGGGCTGAGATCACGCGGCGCAGCACCGCGACGACGGCCAGCACCAGTGCGAGTACGAGAAAGACGGCGTTGAGCACGAGGTAGGTCACATCGTCCTCCGGTCCAGCACGAGCCGGGCGCCCTGCACCAGGTTCATGGTGAGGTAGCAGAGAAAGGTGAGAAAGAACAGCTCCTCGACCGGCAGTTCCGGAGCCAACTGCAGTCCGGTCATCAGCTCCGTCTCACCCCGATAGAAGATACCCAGGCCGATGCCGAGCAGATCCCAGGCGAGAAAGAACAACACCCCCGCGCCGAGCACGATGGCCGCCCTGCCGGGGGAGCGCCAGAAGAACAGGCGAAAGCGCCAGTCCAGCACGATCATCCCCGCGAGGGAGACCAGCAGCGTCAGCAGGTACAGAACGCTCACGACCGCTCGTGCGCAGACTCCACGGAATTTCCGGCGGCCCGCCGGGGCCGAGGCGGCAGCGGCTCGGCGAGCGGACCGGTCGAGGTGTCATGGCGCATCCGCTTGAGTAGAATTTCTGCGCTGATCAGGCACATCGGCAGGCCGATGCCGGGAATGGTGGTGCCGCCGGCATAGTAGAGGCCCGAGATCTTCTTCGACATGTTCGAGCCGCGCAGGAAGGCGCTCTGCCGCAGGGTGTGTGCGGGGCCGAGGGCGCCGCCCTTCCACGAGTTGAGGTCGTCGGCGAAGTCGGCCGGGCCGACGGTGCGCCGCACCACGACGCGCTCGGCCAGGTCGCCGATATCAGCCCAGCGCGAGACCTGCTCGATAGCCGCGTCCGCGATCAGTTCGATCGCCCGCGAACCGGCGCCGCTGATGCCGCCATGCCCGAGGTTCACGTCGGGCGGCACCGGAACCAGCACGAACAGGTTGCTGTGACCGGTCGGCGCCACCGACGCATCCGTGGCGCTCGGCATGCAGACGTAGAGTGATGCCGGTGACGGCACCGAGGGGTTCTTGCCGAAGATCTGACCGAAATTCTTGCCCCAGTCCGTCGTGAAGAACAGCGAGTGGTGCTGCAGCTGGGGCAGCTCCCCTGTCACGCCGAGCATGACCAGCACGGCCCCCGGCCCCGACACCCGCTTGTCCCACCAACGCTCGGGATAGGTCTGCAGTTCGGCCGGCACAAGCATGGTTTCGGTGTGGTGCAGGTCGGCGGCGGAGACGACGTTGTCGGCGTCCAGGCGCACGGTCTGGCCGGTCGCATCGAGGTAGGTCACTCCGGCGATCGTTCGATCGTCGGTCACCCGAATCGCGGTGACCCGCGCATCGGTCACGATCCGCACACCCTCGGCGCTGGCGATCGCGGCGATGCTGTCGATCAGTGTTCCGAAGCCGCCCTGCGGGTAGAGCACCCCGTCCGCGAGGTCGAGATGACTCATGAGGTGGTACATCGACGGGGTCAGGTTCGGCGCCGACCCCAGAAAAACGGCCGGGTAGCCGAGAACCTGGCGCAGCCGCGGGTCGGTGATATAACCGGCCACGAACTTGTCCAACGGTTGCAGCAGCAGGCGGGCCAGCCGCCCGAGGCGCCGCAGCACATCGGGCACCAGAAACGGCCGGAACGATTCAAAGCTCGAATACAGAAACCGTTTCACGGCCATGTCGTAGGTCTCGGTCGCCGAATCGAGGTAGCGGTCCAGCGCACGGCCGGCGCCCGGCTGCACCGATTCGAACAAGCGGATGTTGGCGGCCCGGTCGGCGAGAACATCCAGCGGAGTCGGGTCCCCCTCAAAGAGCACGCGGTAGCCGGGATCCAGTTTCACCAGATCGAGCTGCTCCGCCGCGGTAGTACCGAACAGGCGGTAGAAATGCTCGAACACCTCCGGCATCAGGTACCAGGACGGCCCGGTGTCGAAACGAAAACCGTCGGTGTCCCAGACGCCGGCCCGCCCACCGAGTTCCGCGCGGGCTTCGAGCAGGGTCACGTCGTGGCCGTCCCGAGCGAGCAGGGCAGCGCTGGCCAGACCGGCGATGCCGCCGCCGATCACGATGGTGCGCGTCATCGCTTCCACGCGCCGCGGCCGAGGGTGGAGTTCAGGGCAATCATCAGTTTCTCTCCGTCGGGCACCCGAACGCGGGCGCGCAGTAACTGGTCGGCCGGGGTCGACCGCAGTCGGTGGGACAACCGGGTGAACAAACCCTGGGACGCGGCGACCGCACGGCGGCAGCCGGGCGGCAGCAGCGGCAGTACGGCGCTGGCGATGGCCAGGTCGGCATCGATGTCGTCGAGGATCACGTTCTTCTCAGCGTCGGTGAGATGCAGCGGGTCAATCCCCGGAAAGTAATTGCGGCCGAGCTCCTCACGGTCACACGATAAATCCCGAAGAAAATTGATCTTCTGAAAAGCCGCGCCCAGATGGCGGGCACCGTCTTCGAGCACCGCGAGCTCGGCAGCGGTGCGCGGCGAGACCTGCACGAAACAGCGCAGGCACATCAGCCCAATCACCTCGGCCGAACCATAAATGTATTCGGCGACACCCTCCACGGTGAACGGTGCCGGGTCGAGGTCACGTCGCATCGACGCGAAGAACGGGCCGATCAGGCTGGAATCGATGCCCGACTGCCGCGCCGTCGCGGCGAAGGCGTGCACGACGAGATTGGTGCTGTAGCCGCGCACGATCGCGCGTTCGGTCTCGAGTTCGAGTTCGTCGAGCAGCTGGCGCTGCTCATCGACCGAGACGCCGGCCTCGGTGGCGGCCCCGTCGACGATCTCGTCGGCGATGCGTACGAGGGCGTAGATCGTGCGCACGGGCGTGCGAACCCGGGCGTCGAGCAGCCGGGCGGCGAGCCCGAACGAGGTGGAGTACTGGCCGATGACCGTCGTTGAACTCGCCCGTGCCGTTTTCGCGTACTTGCTGAGGTTGGTGTGCGAGTCGCTCGTTCGCGGCGACGTTCGCAGCGGGGCCACTAGCGGGCCCGGTTCACTGCTGCGTCGGCCAGCTCGGTCAGTCGCGCCCGAAGTTCAGCGGGAATGACGGCCGAATCGAGGGCTTCGATCGCCAGCCGGGAGTGATCGTAGGCGAGCCCTTCAGCGGCAGCCTTCGCGCCGCAAGCTCGCAGATGCTCGCGGGCCCGTTCGGCCTCCTCGTCGCTGAGGTCGATCTTGCCGAGGTACGGCGCAATCAGCGACCAGGTCTCAGTGCCGCCGGCGTGGGCGATCATGGCGGTCTGCTTGCCCTCTCGCAGGTCGGCCTTCACGCTCTTGCCGGTTTTCACCGGGTCGCCGAACACTCCGAGCAGGTCGTCCGTTAGCTGGAATGCTACGCCAACGAGGCGTCCGAAGCGCCCGAGCAGACGAATCGCCTCGGCGGATGCCCCGGCGAGCACGGCCCCGGCCTGCAGGGGGGCTTCGAACGAATACACGGCGGTCTTGTTCTCGAGGGTGGTGATGACCTCCGCCACGGTGAGCGGATGCCGCGCCGAGCTGTTGGTGACGTCAGCCAGCTCCCCGGCCGCCGAGACGAACACGGCCCGATCGAGCAGGTCGAGCAGCCGCAACCGGGTACGCACGTCGACGGGAAGCTTGGCGAGCGCACGGTGCGCTTCGCTGAGCGCGAGGTCACCGGCGAGAATCGCCGCGGCCGCAGCCCACACCCCGGCCTGATCGGCGGCAGCGCCGTGCGCCAGGGCGCGGTCGTTGAATCGGCCGGCGATATTGGCCACCCCGCGGCGGGCCAGGTCGCGGTCGATGACGTCATCGTGAATGACAAAGGCCGTGTGCAGCAGCTCGAAGCTCACCGCGACCGGAGCGACGAGGGACTGGTCGCGGCCGCCGAAACCGGAGTAGGCCGCCAAAACCAGGGCGGGGCGCACGCGTTTGCCGCCGCTGCTGGCCTGTTCCAGCGAATCCCACAGTGCCACATAGTGCTCGCCGTAATCGCTCGCCCGCAGGCGCGCAGCCGCGAAGAACCGGGTCAGCTCGGTCTCGACGCCCGCCGGAACAGTGTCAAGCACGAAAACTGTCCAGCTCGTGCACCTGCAGGGCCATCCACGGGCTGAACGCCCACGGGGCGTCGGTGACCGCCCGATACAAATCCGCCGGGCGGGTCCACGCATATTCGGCCACTTCGTCGGGATTCAGCGTCGGCTCCTGGTCGGTGCGGGCCAGATAGACCGGGCAGATTTCATTTTCGACGATGCCACTGCTGTCGGTCGCACGGTAGCGGAACAGCGGCAGGGCCAGGTCGATTGCTTCAATCTGCAACCCGAGTTCATGGCTCGCTCGGCGCTCGACCGCCTGCGCCAGCGGTTCGGCGGGCAGCGGATGCCCACAAAACGAGTTGGTCCACACTCCCGGCCACGCCTTTTTACTCAACGCCCGGCGGGTCACGAGCACTTCGCCGAGCGAGTTGAAGACGTAACAGGAGAAGGCCAGGTGCAGCACGGTCTCTGACCCGTGCACGCTGTACTTCGGAGCGGTGCCGATGTGGCGCCCCTCTTCATCGAGAAGGATCACATGTTCATCAAGAGCATCGATGGTCTGCACGGGGGCTCCCCTTCTCGGTTCAACTGATCAACAAATAAATAACTAACCAAGTTAGCGACTGCTCACGTTACCATGGGCGTATGTCCCAAGATGAGAGTAACCCCCCAACACAGGGGACGTACTGGTACGACCCCAAGAAAATGGGCATTTCTTCGGCCATGGAAGTTTTGCGTGCCGTTCGACGGTTTCGGGTGGCCGACGCCGCCATGCGTCATCGGGCTCAGGCGGAGATGCGCGTCAACGAAACAGACCTGATGGCCATTCGCCACCTCATCGCCTGTGAACGCAAGCACCGTCCAGCCAGCCCCAAGAACCTCAGCGAATTTCTGAACATCTCGTCGGCAGCCACCGCGAAACTGCTCTCGCGGCTCTCCGCTTCGGGTCATATTCGCCGTGAGGTGAACCCCGATGACGGTCGGGCGCAACGGCTGTTCGCCACCCAGTCCTCGCACGAAGAAATGCGCCACGCGCTGGCGGGAACGCACGATCAGCTGATGCAGGTCGCCCTCGAACTCACCGCCGACCAGCAGCTGGCCGTCGTTCGTTTTCTCGACGCGATGAGCGCGATCGCGGTCATGCCCCGTGCGGAGAATCTGCCCTCCGGCACGGTCACGACCCAGGGAGGCAGCTGAGGCACCGGCATCCGCTTAAGATGAATCAGTGACTCAACTTCTTCCCTCGCCGCCGTTGTCGGCCGCCGCGCACGTTAAGGCCCTCTTGGCCTCGTACCCCGATTTTCCCCAGCCGGGCATCCTGTTCCGTGATCTCAATCCGGTCTTCGCCGATGCGGCAGCGTTTCGCGCGCTCGTCGATGAACTGGCCGACCAGCACCGCGGACAGTTCGACGCGGTCGCCGGCATCGAAGCGCGCGGTTTTCTGCTGGCGGCGGCCGTCGGGTACGCCGCCAACGCGGCCGTTCTCGCCGTGCGCAAGGGGGGCAAGCTGCCCGGCACCGTGTTGACCGAAGAATACGACCTCGAATACGGGTCGGCACGGCTCGAACTCGAAGTCGGCCAGCTTCCCACGGGCACCCGTGTGCTCATTCTCGATGATGTGCTGGCGACCGGTGGCACCATCGCGGCCACCACCCGCCTGATCGAACGGGCCGGTTACACCCTGACCGGCGTCGGCGTCGTACTCGAACTCACCGACCTGAACGGTCGTGAGCGTCTCGGTACCGCCCCGGTGCACGCGATAATGTCCGTTTAGGGCGGATGAATTCTTTTTCGCGTCGGGGACGGGCATGCTTAGTGCATGACTGAGAGTTCGGGCGCCGACCTGAGCGACGCGCGTGGGTCCGCGGTCCCGCGACCCTTACCGAACCGCGACAGCGGTGATGCGTGGGTGCACGCTCCGGACGGCCGCAAATATTGGGGAAGATTCGGCGCGGCCGGACTGCTCGTGCATCACCGGCGCCTCGGTGTTTTGCTGCAGCACCGTGCGGTCTGGAGTCATTTCGGCGACACGTGGGGCCTGCCCGGTGGTGCCCGCCACGAGAACGAGACGGCGATCGAGGCCGCCCTGCGTGAAGCCAGGGAGGAGGCCGGCGTACCCGCTCACCTGGTGCAGCTCAAGTTCACTTCCCTGTTCGACCTGGGATTCTGGTCGTACACCACCGTCGTGGTCGAGGCGACGGAAGAATTCGAACCCGTAATCAGCGACCAGGAGAGCATCGCCCTGCGCTGGGTGTCGGCCGATTCCGTCAGCGAGCTCGCCCTCCACCCCGGTTTCGCCTCGAGCTGGCCCGCCCTGCGCGGACGGCTCGGCTGACCGGGTCGCGTCTCGATAGACTCAGCAGCGTGACAGGGGCAGCGAACACAGTGGTCAGCGATCGGGTGCTGACCCTGCCCAACATGCTCAGCTGTCTGCGCCTGCTGCTGGTGCCGGTCTTCCTCGTACTGCTCGCCCAGGGAGCGGATGCCTGGGCCCTCGTCGTGCTCAGCATCTCCAGTTTCACGGACTGGCTCGACGGCTTTCTCGCCCGGCGCTGGCATCAGATCACCCGGCTCGGCCAGCTCCTGGATCCCGCCGCGGATCGCCTCTACATTTTTGCCGCGCTGATCGGGCTGGCCTGGCGTGACCTCGTGCCATGGTGGATCGTTCTGGTCGTCGTCGGACGCGATGTCTTCCTGCTGGCGCTGGGAATCATCCTGGCGAACTTCGGCTTCGGTCCGTTGCCGGTGCACCAACTGGGCAAGGTGGCCACCTTCTGCCTGTTCTACGCCCTGCCGATGATCATGCTCGGGCAGGCCTTTCCGCAACTGGAATGGTGGTCGCAGCCGGTGGGGTGGGCCTTCGCCATCTGGGGTGCTTTCGTGTACTGGTGGGCCGGCATCATCTATGCCATTGAAACGATGCGAGTGATTCGGCTGCCCAGGGTCCTCGAGGGTGTATCTTCCGATACGCTGGAAGGATAGGAGGTGCACGGTGGTCGATTTTTCCGGAAAGCACAATTCCGAGGAACAGAACGAGCCCGTGCCCACAGTTCAGCCAGAGAACCCGACGACAGGCGAAGCAATGCCCAGCAAGGCGCAGTCCACCCCAGCATCCTCTGACAGCGGAATGCCCGGCGAATCCACGACGGTGCATGACATGCTCAGCACCGACACGACGATGAACTTCAGCCAGGAGTTCGCCGCCCAGATCGCGTCGATCGGCTCCAACGTGACGGCTGAGGAGCAGGAGTCCATCGCGGCTCTGCCTTCCGGATCGGCCCTCATGGTCGTTCGCCGCGGCCCCAATGCCGGTGCCCGGTTTCTGCTCGACGCCGATCACACGAGCGTCGGTCGCCACCCCAACGCCGACATTTTTCTCGATGACGTCACAGTGTCGCGCCGTCACGCCGAGTTCCTGCGCAACGGGACCGCCTTCACGGTGAAAGACCTCGGCTCGCTCAACGGTACCTACTTCGACGGCGAACGCATCGAAACCGCTGCGTTGACGGATGGCGCCGAGGTGCAGGTCGGTAAGTTCCGCCTCACCTTCTACGCTTCGCGCCTCGACCTCGCCCGCGCGGCGAGCGAGTAGTGGCGGCGAATTCCGCCCAGGCCCGGTCCGTGTCTGTGTCGGCAGCGAAAGTGCAGGCGCCAGGTTCGGCGCCGCTGCTCAGCATCGGGCAGGTTCTGGCACGTCTCACCCCGGAATTCACCGACCTGACCCCGTCCAAGCTGCGCTTCCTCGAAGAACAGGGACTCGTCTCCCCGGCCCGCACGGAATCCGGCTACCGCAAGTTCTGCACCAGTGACGTCGACCGTCTGAGACTGGTTCTCTCGATGCAGCGCGATCAGTACCTGCCGTTGAAAGTCATCCGCTCCTATGTCGATGACCTGGACGCCGGTCTGTCGCCCGTGCTGCCGGGTGGAGCCACCCCTGGACCGTCGATGCTCGGGACCGCGCGTCGCCTCACCCGCGACGAGCTCCTGCGTGAGGCCGGAGCGTCCGCGACCCTGCTGCACGACGCCGTCTCCGCGTCCATCATCCTGCCTGCCGAGTATTACGGTGACGGCGTGCTGCCCGTGTTGCGCGCCTTGGTCGAGCTGCAGCGCAGCGGCATTGAGCCGCGCCACCTCCGTGGCTTCCGCGGGGCCGCCGAACGCGAACTCGGACTCATCGAAAGCGCCCTCGTGCCGCTCGCGCGCCGCAAAGACGCGTCCAGCCGGGCCAAGGCCGCCGAAATGGCCGTCGAGATCGCCGGGCAGCTCGAGGTCATTCGTGGCAGCCTGATTCGCTCCGCACTGGGCCGACTGACCCAGTAGGTCGTAGACTGACTCCGGCACCCAGCGACGCCGTCGTTGTCTGGAGTCCGTCGGTCACCTGCTGGTTCGCCCGCACGACCGACACGCCAAAACCGGTCACGCGAATGTCAGGCCCGCAAGCCCCGCACCTCGGTACCGTAGAGGGAACCGTCACAGCACGACGTTCGCAAGCCAGCACCACCAGCGCCAGTTCTATCCCGCACCACTTTTCCGCACCACAGTGTCTGATGTTCGCTTGATCGCAGCAGTCAGCCACCGCACGACGTAACCCCCGAGAGGCAACCCTATGAGTGAGCTCAAGCCTGATGCTGAAGCTTCGCGCTACTCGTTAGGACTGCTGTTCACCGATGGCATGCCCGAGCTCGATGAGAACTCCGGCTACCGCGGCGCCGTTGCGGCTCGTGCCGCAGGCATCAGCTACCGCCAGCTCGACTACTGGGCCCGCACCGGCCTGGTCGAACCAACGGTGCGCGGTGCGGCCGGCTCCGGGTCGCAGCGCCTCTACGGCTTCCGCGACATTCTCGTGCTCAAGCTCGTCAAACGTCTGCTCGACACCGGCATTTCCCTGCAGCAGATTCGCACCGCCGTCAACCAGCTGCGCGAATCAGGCATCAGCGATCTGGCCCAGACCACCCTCATGAGCGACGGTGCCAGCGTCTACCTGTGCACCTCCAACGACGAGGTCATCGACCTGGTCAGCCGCGGCCAAGGCGTCTTCGGCATCGCCGTCGGCAAAGTGCTCCGCGAGGTCGAGACCAGCCTGGTCGAACTCGACATGCAGCCCGTCGACCCCACCGATGAGCTCGCCGCCCGTCGAACCACCCGCAAAATCTCCTAGCGCCGCCCCGCCAGCTGTCACGCTGCGAAGCAGCCGTGCCCTCCTCCCCGCGGGCTCTTCGCGTCACGCTGCGAAGCAGCCGTGAATCGCATCGGGAACGCGCCCATCCCGAAGTCGATGCGGGGGGCGGTTGTCTGCGGGGTGCGAGTTTCGCCGTTCCGGAGGCGGAATCCGAGCGCTTTATTCGGATTCCACCGGACCAACGGCGATGTCTGAGCCGAGGAGCAGATGACTGCCCCCGCATCGCCCCCAAATCACCCCGCGACGCCGCAAGTGCCGAGTCAGCGACCTCGCAGAAGCGCAGGCTCGACTCAGACCGCAGGAGCCTCGGCGTACTCACCGATGCGCGCCGTGCGCAGCACCCGGTCGAGCAGCTGGTCGAAGAAGCCCGCCATTTCGAGAGCGCTGTCACCGGGCCAGATGTGCAGCGGCTTCGCGGCGCCCTGCGCCTGCTGCAGCGAGGTGCGCTCCGGCAGCTGCGGGGTCAGCACGAGCGGGCCGAACATGTCGCGCAGTTCCTTGATCCGAAACTGGTGCTCCAGCGAGGCGGTGCGGGCCCGGTTGACGATAATGCCGAGCGGCTGCAGTCGCGGGCTCAGCCCCCGACGGATTTCTTCGATCGCGCGCAGCGCACGGTCGGCCGCAGCGACGGAGAACAGGCCGGGCTCGGTGACGACGGCGACACGGTCACTCGCGGCCCACGCTGTGCGCGTGAGGGCGTTCAGGGAGGGCGCGCAGTCGATCAGCACGAGCTCGTAATCTTTCTCGATCGTCGAGAGTGCCTCTTCAAGCTTCCAGATGTCGCGGATGCTCGGGTGCGGACCGTCGAAGTTGATCGCCGACGGGCTGCCGATCATGACGTCGATCGTGCCGGGACGGTTGCGCGTCCACCCACTCGGGGCGATGGCCGCGCGAACGGTTTTCTCCTTGGGCGAAGCGAGAACATCGGCGACGTTGAGGTGACCGGCTACCTGGATATCCATGCCGGTTGACACATCGGACTGCGGATCAAGATCCACAACGAGTGTTCGCACGCCACGGGCGAAGGCAGCAGAAGCAAGACCAAGGGTCACCGTGGTCTTGCCGACACCACCCTTAAGGGAACTTACGCTGAGTACGTGCATGAGTAGCAACGTTACCTTCACTAGTGTTAGAGAACCTAACCGTTAGCTGTGCGCCGCGTACGCCCTCGAAAGGCTTGCATGTTTGAGAAAATCCTTGTTGCCAACCGTGGAGAGATCGCAATCCGCGCCATGCGCGCGGCTTACGAGCTCGGAGCCAAGACCGTGGCGGTGTTCCCGTTCGAGGATCGCAACTCTCTGCACCGGTTGAAAGCGGACGAGGCGTACCAAATTGGTGAGGTGGGGCATCCGGTTCGCGCGTATCTCGACGTGAGTGAAATCATCCGTGTGGCCAAGGAATGTGGCGCCGACGCCATCTACCCCGGCTACGGTTTTCTGTCGGAAAACCCCGAATTAGCGGATGCTGCGGCGGCAGCCGGCATCACCTTCATCGGCCCGGGCGCCGACGTGCTCGAAATGGCCGGCAACAAGGTCACCGCGAAGGAACACGCTATCGCAGCCGGCGTTCCCGTGCTCCAGTCGACGCAGCCGTCGACCGATGTTGAACTTCTAATCAGCCAGGCCGATGAGATCGGCTTCCCCATCTTCGCCAAGGCCGTCGCCGGCGGCGGCGGGCGCGGCATGCGTCGCGTCGCGAAGAAGAGCGAGCTGCGCGGAGCGCTCGAAGAGGCCATGCGCGAGGCGAAGAGCGCCTTCGGCGACGCCACGATGTTCCTCGAAGCGGCCGTGCTGCGCCCGCGACACATCGAGGTGCAGATTCTCGCGGATGCCTCCGGTGAGACGGTGCACCTGTTCGAGCGGGACTGCTCGGTGCAGCGTCGCCACCAGAAGGTCATCGAGATCGCCCCGGCACCGAACCTCAGTGATGAGATTCGGGTGCAGCTCTACGCCGACGCCATCAAGTTCGCCCGGTCGATCGGCTACGTCAACGCCGGCACCGTAGAATTCCTGCTCGACACCGTCGGAGAACGCGCCGGGCAGCACGTGTTCATCGAGATGAACCCGCGCATCCAGGTGGAGCACACCGTGACCGAAGAGGTCACCGATGTCGACCTCGTGCAGGCCCAGATCCGCATTGCTGCGGGGGAGACCCTCGCAGAGATCGGCCTGACCCAGGGCGAGATCCGGCTGCGCGGCGCGGCCCTGCAGTGCCGCATCACGACCGAGGACCCCGCTGCCGGGTTCCGACCCGACACCGGCAAGATCACCACCTATCGCTCACCGGGCGGCGCCGGCATCCGTTTGGACGGTGGCACGGTCAACACGGGCGCGCAGATCAGCCCGCACTTCGACTCGATGCTCGCCAAGCTCACCTGCCGCGGCCGCGACTATGCCGCCGCCGTGGTGCGGTCCAAGCGGGCGCTGGCGGAGTTTCGTATTCGCGGCGTCTCCACCAACATCTCCTTCCTGCAGGCCGTCCTCGACGACCCCGACTTCGCCGCCGGCGACCTGAGTACTTCCTTCATCGACGAGCGCCCGGAACTGCTGCGTGGTCGGGAATCCAAGGACCGCGGTACGAAGATTCTGAATTGGCTCGCCGAGGTCACCGTGAACCAGCCCAACGGGGTGCCGCCGACCACGGTGCACCCGCGCGACAAGCTGCCTCAGCTCGACATCACGACCGCAGCCCCCGACGGCTCCCGCCAGAAGTTGCAACTGCTCGGCCCCACCCGGTTCGCCGCCTCCTTACGCGCCCAGACCGCGCTGGCCGTGACCGACACCACCTTTCGCGACGCCCACCAGTCACTGCTCGCGACCCGCGTGCGCACGAAAGACCTCGTTGCCGTGGCGCCCTATGTGGCGCGCCTGACGCCGCAACTGCTCTCGGTCGAAGCCTGGGGCGGCGCGACCTATGATGTGGCGTTGCGGTTCCTCGGCGAAGACCCGTGGGAGCGCCTGGCGAGCCTGCGGGAAGCGCTGCCGAACATCAACCTGCAAATGCTGCTGCGCGGCCGCAACACCGTGGGCTACACCCCGTATCCGACCGAGGTGACCGACGCTTTCGTGCGCGAAGCGGCCGACACCGGCGTCGACATCTTCCGCATCTTCGACGCGCTCAACGACGTGTCGCAGATGCGCCCGGCGATCGACGCGGTGCTGAACACCGGCACCGCTGTGGCCGAAGTCGCCGTCTGCTACACCGGCGACCTGCTCGACCCGGCCGAGAACCTCTACACCCTCGACTACTACCTGCGCCTGGCCGACCAGATCGTCGCCAGCGGCGCCCACGTGATCGGCATCAAGGACATGGCCGGGCTGCTCCGGCCGAGCGCGGCCGAGAAACTCGTGGCCGCGTTCCGCGAACGGTTCGACCTGCCCGTGCACGTGCACACCCACGACACCCCCGGCGGCCAGCTCGCGACGCTGCTGGCCGCCGCGCGGGCCGGTGCGGACGCCGTCGACGTGGCCTCCGCTCCGATGGCGGGCACGACCAGCCAGCCATCGGCATCCTCTCTCGTCGCTGCCCTCGCCCACACCGAACGTGACACCGGCATTTCGCTCAAGGCGACAACCGACCTCGAACCCTACTGGGAAGCCGTGCGCACCCTGTACGGCCCGTTCGAATCGGGCCTGAGTGCGCCGACCGGCCGGGTGTACTCGCACGAGATCCCGGGCGGGCAGCTGTCAAACCTGCGTACCCAGGCCGTCGCGCTCGGTCTGGCCGACCACTTCGAGCTGATCGAAGACATGTATACCGCGGCGAACACCATCCTGGGCCGGGTGCCCAAGGTCACCCCGTCGTCGAAGGTCGTCGGCGACCTCGCTCTCTACCTCGCCGCGGTGAAAGCCGACCCGGCCGACTTCGAGCAGAATCCGGGCAACTACGACGTGCCAGACTCCGTCATCGGGTTCATGGCCGGCGAGCTCGGCGACCTGCCCGGCGGCTGGCCGGAACCCTTCCGCACCAAGGTGCTCGCCGGACGTAACGTGCGCGTCGGCATCACCGAGATCACTGCGGGGGAGCGCACCGCGCTCGAGGCCACGAGTGCCGAGCGGCGCGCGATGCTCAACCAGCTGTTGTTCCCCGCCCCGACTCGCCAGTTCGAACAGGTCAGGGAAACGTACGGTGACCTCTCCGTCATCGACACCGTCGACTACCTCTACGGCCTGCAGCAGGGCCAGGAACATGCCGTGGAAATCGCCAAGGGCGTGCGTCTCTACGTGGGCCTGGAAGCCATCGGCGAAGCCGACGACAAGGGCATGCGCACCGTCATGACCATCCTCAACGGCCAGCTCCGCCCCGTGTTCGTGCGCGACACCAGCATCACCGTGCAGACCAAAATTGCCGAGAAAGCGGATGCGAACCAGCCCGGCGAGATCGCGGCCCCCTTCTCCGGCGTGGTCACCCTGCAGGTCGAAGAAGGTGCCCAGGTCGAAGCCGGCCAGAGCGTCGCCTCGATCGAAGCCATGAAAATGGAAGCCGCCATCACCTCACCGATCGCGGGAACCATCGAACGCGTTGCCATCCCGCACACGCAGCAGGTGGATGCGGGCGATCTGCTGGTCACGGTGCGCCCGCGCTAAGATTAGGGCCGTTATCGACCAGTTGAGGATGTACCGTGTCAGACAAACGTAGTGACGACCAAAGCGCGCCTGCACGCCCGGTGTCTGCCGCCCGGCGAACCCGCGACGAGCGCGACAACGCCAACACCACCGGCGGGGACCAGCGCGGCGACGACAACCGCGGAGACGGTTACACCGGTGCCAACTTCGACCGGGCCAGTGTCGACCGGGCCAGTGTCGACCGGGCCAACTTCGACGGTGACAGCTACCACAGCGAACTGCCACCGCACACGATCGACAACCTCGCGGCCTCCCTGCCCGAAAGTCTGAGCGTACCGATCGAACTGCCCGCCGGGCCGCGTCGCACGGTGGCCGCCCCCGGTCGCTCGACCGCCGTCAGCGGTGCCGTCACGCCGACCACCCGGTTCGTGTCGACCCCGGCCACCCACACCATCGAGATCAGTACTCCCGCGCCGGCCCGCGCTGCCGGGGCCAGTTCGGCGATCGAATCGCTCTCGAGAACGGATGCCGCCGCATCCGTTCGGCGCGACCGCGTGCGCTCCGAGAGCAGCACAGCTCCCGAGTCGGCGGCCATGCTGACGTCGGATCGCCTGCTCGCCGTCAACCGCAAGACTCGAAAAGCGCCGCAAGGCGCCTGGCCCGAATTCGTCTACGCGGCCACCCTGCACCTGGTCAACCTCGGCGACTCCGCCAAGGTGCAGGCGTACAAGGAGATGAGCGAACGCATCCGCCGCCAGTTCGAGGGCGGCACCCGTTTCGTGCCCATCCTCACTCGCAAGGGCGGCGTCGGTAAGACCACCGTCACGACGCTTCTCGGCATGGCCCTGGCCGATGCCCGCGACGACCGCATCATCGCCATCGACGCCAATCCCGACCGCGGCACCCTCTCGGAGCGGGTCAGCAAGCAGACCCGGTCGACCGTGCGCGACGTCGTGTCGAAGGCCGCGTCGATCGGCAACTTCACCGATTTCTCCGCGCTCGTCTCCCGCGACGAGACCCGCCTTGACATCCTCGCCTCCGACACCGACCCGCTGCTCTCGGAAGCGTTCGACGAGAACGACTACAACGTGGTCGCCGACCTCGCGGCCCGCTACTACTCGATCGCCCTCACCGACTGCGGCACCGGCATCGTGCACTCGGTCATGCGGGCCACCCTGCAACGTGCCGACTCCATTGTGATCGTCTCCGGCGGCAGCGTCGACGAGGCCCGCCTGGCCTCCGAGACGCTGACCTGGCTCGAAGCGAACGGCTACGGTGACCTTGTGCGCAACGCCATCGTTGCGCTCAACACCGCCACCCAGGGCACCAACCTGGTGCGGCTCGAGGAGATCGAGTCGCACTTCCGCTCCCGGGTCCGCGAAATTGTGCGCATTCCCTACGACCCCCAGCTCGCCGCCGGCAGCGTCGTGTCGTACAAAGACCTCAAGCCGATCACCCGGCTCGCCGCCCGAACGCTCGCCGAGCTCGTCGTCGAGGGTCTGCCCACCGACCGCAACCCGTAGCCGGCCGCCGCCCGTCGCTCGCGCGTCACCACCCGCCCTACCGAGGAGTTTCCCCGTGCCCGAACGCCAGATCCGTCTCTTCGGAGATCCGGTGCTGAAGACCGCCTCCGACCCGATCGCGACTATCGACGACCGGGTACGCGGCCTCGTGCAGGACCTCGTCGACAGCGTGCGCCTGCCCGGGCGGGCCGGCGTCGCCGCCTCCCAGATCGGCGTGAACCTGCGTGCGTTCAGCTATAACGTCGACGGCGTCGTCGGCTATATCCTCAACCCCACCGTCATCGAGCTCTCCGGCGAACCCGAGCTCGTTGACGAGGGCTGCCTCTCGGTGCCCGGCCTCTGGTACCCCACCAAGCGCTACCCCTTCGCCCGCGTCGCCGGCATCGACCTCGATAGCAATCCCGTCGAACTCTCCGGCACCGGAATCATGGCCCAGGCTTTGCAGCACGAAACCGATCACCTCGACGGCTACCTCTACATCGACCGCTTGGACAAAGAGAACCGCCGTGCCGCCATGAAGGAAATCCGAGAGTCCACCTGGTTCTAGCCCGCCTGCTCACCGTTTCAATCTCTTCGGTTGGAACACTGCCGGGGCTCGGGCGAAGCCTCAAGCATGAGGGACCGGGAAAAGTGTTTCGCGGAGTTGCGAGTTGCATGTCTGAGCGGGGAGCGGAATGCTTTTCCCGGGCCCGACCCGTCAGAAATTGAGCTGGGCCGGGCGCGAACGCAACCCGACCCACCAGAACCGCACTGAGCCCGACCAATGAATACGCAGAGCCGGGCCCGCCTCAAACTACTCGCGCAGTGAAATTCCCTCAGTAGCAGGCGCGTTCGAGTACATCGTCTCGATCTCACCGGCGAAGTCCCGCAGAATGATGTTGCGCTTGATACTCATTTTCGGCGTCAGGTGCCCGCTGTCCTCGGTGAATTCAATTGGCAGCAGGGTGAACTTGCGAATCGACTCCGCCCGGGACACGCCCTCATTGGCATGGTCGACCGCGCGCTGAATCTCCGCCAGCACAGACTTGTTGACGGATGCCTGTGCGAGCGACATGCCGGCATCCTCCTGGTGGTTGTTCAGCCAGACCGGCAGCATGTCGGGGTCGAGGGTGATGATCGCGCCGATGAACGGCTTCTGGTCGCCCACCACGACGACCTGGCCGATCAGCGGATTTGCGCGGATCGGGTCTTCGAGCGCGGCCGGAGCGACATTCTTGCCGCCGGCCGTCACGATGATCTCCTTCTTGCGCCCGGTGATGGTGAGAAAGCCGTCGGCGTCCAAGTCGCCGATGTCGCCGGTCTTCAACCAGCCGTCGTCGAAGGTGGCAGCGGTGGCCTCCGGGTTCTTCCAGTATTCCTTGAAGACGTTGACACCCTTCACCTCGATCTCGCCGTCATCCATCACGCGCACCGAGACGCCGGGCAGCGGCGGTCCGACGGTACCGATTTTGGCCCGGGTGGCGAGCCCAACTGTTGCCGGAGCCGTCGTCTCGGTCAGGCCGTAGCCCTCAAGAATGACGATACCGAGGCTCTTGAAGAAGTGCCCGAGGTGGGCGCCGAGCGGGGCGGAACCGGAGACCGCCCAGACGACTTTGCCACCCATCGCGGCGCGTAGTTTGCTGTACACCAGCTTGTCGAACAGGGCGAACTTGATCTTCATGCCGAGTGGAATCGACGTTCCGGCTTGCTCAAGCTTGGAGTGCTCGACGGCCACGTGCGCGGCAGCGTCGAAGATCTTGCCCTTGCCGCCGGCGACGGCCTTCTGCTGGGCCGAATTGTAGACCTTTTCGAAGACCCGCGGAACCGCGAGCAGAAAGGTCGGTTGAAAGCTGCCGAGTGCGGCCAGCAGCGTTTTGGTGTCGGCCTGATGGCCGACGCGCACTCCGGCGTGCACGCAGAGCACCGAGATGAATCGTGCAAAAACGTGGGCGGTGGTGATGAACAGCAGGGTGGAGGCGCCGTCGGGGTGAACCAGGACTTCCCGAAGCGCAACCGCTGCGTTGCGGCTGGTTTCGAGGAAGTTCGCATGGGTGAGCACGCAGCCCTTGGGTTTGCCGGTCGATCCGGAGGTATAGATGAGGGTGGCAATGTCGTCGCCAACGGCGAGAGCGCGGCGGCGTTCGATTTCAGCATCCGTCACGTTGACGCCCCCGGCAACGAGCTTGTCAAGGTCGCCGAGATCGATCTGCCAGACCGAACGGATGTCCGGCAACTCCGGGTGTACCTCATCGAACCGGGCAAAATGGTCGGCGGTTTCGACAATGACGGCCAGGGCGCCGGAGTCGCTGAGGTTCCACTGCACCTGGCTGGGCGAGCTGGTCTCGTAGACGGGCACCAGAACGGCCCCGGCGAACCAGACGGCGAAGTCGATCAGGGTCCACTCATAGCGGGTCTTGCAGATCAGCCCGATCTTGTCGCCGGGTTCGATGCCGGCGGCAACAAGGCCCTTGGCCAGTGCCACAACCTGAGCGTGGAACTCCCGGGTGGTGACGGGCAGCCACTGGCCGTTCCGGGGAAGCGAGAACAGTACGAGGTCCGGAGTCGCGGCGAGGCGGTCCATGAGCAGGTCGGTGATGTTGGCGCCAGGATCGGCGGGAACGACGGCGGGCATTTCAAACTGTTTCACGGTAGCTCCTTCGGTACCGGCTGAACAATTCACTGCCCCTGCAACCAAATGTCTGCAGTGAGCGGGTGTTTCATGCAGCGGCAAACTGGTTTACTACACTCTAGATGGTGTCAGGCATCGCCGCCCGGTCCCTTTAGTCCACTATCCGCTCACCCGAACGAAAGGTGCCCCGTGCACGCCATAGGTATCGATATCGGGGGCACCAAGATTGCCGGTGCACTCGTCGACGAGGCGGGCAGCATCATCCGCTCTGATCGACAGCCGACCACGCCGGGAAGCCCGGGCGAGATCGAGGACACCGTCGTCGCTATGATTCTGGGCCTGTCCGAGGGCGAGGATGTCGTGGCGGCAGGGGTCGCTGCGGCCGGATTCATCGACTCGGCCCAGTCGACGGTCTACTACGCCCCGAACATCAGCTGGCGTAACGAGCCGTTCAGGGACAAGCTCGAGGCCCGGCTCGACCTGCCCATCATCATCGAGAACGACGCAAACGCCGCCGGCTGGGCTGAATTTCGGTTCGGCGCCGGACGTGCGTACACCGACATGGTCACCCTCACCATCGGCACCGGCGTCGGCGGTGCGATCGTGACTAACAACGCCCTGTTCCGCGGCGGTTTCGGCGCCGGCGCCGAGCTGGGTCACCTGCGCGTGGTGCCCGACGGGCTGCCCTGCGGCTGCGGTGCCCACGGCTGCCTGGAACAGTACGGATCGGGTCGGGCGCTGCTGCGCATCGCCAACGAATTCGCGGATGCCGGCGGCATCGGACTCGGTCTGGCCGGCGCCCGCGAGCGGCGAGGCAAACTCACCGGCAAAGAAGTCGGACGGCTGATCCAGGACGGCGACGGCGGCGCCCTTGCCGCGCTGCGCCAACTGGGCGGCGTGCTCGGACAGGCCTGCGCGAGCCTTGGCGCGGTGCTCGACCCTCAGGTGTTCGTGTTCGGCGGGGGAGTGGCCGCCGCCGGCGACCTGCTGCTCGAACCGATCAAGGCGGCCTACCTCGACTATCTGCCGGCGCGCGGCTATCACCCTGAGGCGGAGTTCGCGATCGCCCAGCTCGTCAATGATGCGGGGGTGGTCGGCGCGGCCGACCTGGCCCGGCTGCACGCGGTGCGCTGAGCGACGTGTGTGCGGGGCAGCGCGCGGCATCCGCTCTGCTGCGGGGCGACTAGGCTTTCGTAGTCGGATAAAGGAGTGCGAATGTTCTATTGGTTCATGAAGAACATCGTTATCGGCCCGCTGTTGCTCACCCTGTTTCGACCGTGGATCATCGGCTTGGAGAATATTCCGAAGACCGGCCCGGTTATTCTGGCCAGCAATCACCTGTCGTTCATCGACTCGGTCTTTCTGCCGCTCGTCGTGCCGCGCCGGGTGGCTTTTCTGGCCAAGAGCGACTATTTCACCGGAAAGGGCGTCAAAGGCTGGGCGACGCGGCAGTTTCTCACCGCTGCCGGCCAGCTGCCCATCGACCGGTCGGGCGGCAAGGCCTCGGAGGATTCCCTCAACACCGGCCTGCGCGTGCTCGGTGAAGGCCGCATTCTCGGAATCTATCCCGAAGGCACGCGCAGCCCGGACGCCCGCCTGTATCGCGGCCGCACCGGCGTGGCGCGGATGGTGCTGGAATCGGGTGTGACGGTCATTCCGGTGGCCATGATCGACACCGAGAAGGCCATGCCGACCGGCACGCGCATTCCTCAGGTGCGACGCATCGGCATCGTCATCGGCAAGCCGCTGGACTTCACCCGGTTCGAGGGGATGGAAGGCGATCGCTTTGTGCTGCGCAGCGTCACCGACGAGCTCATGTATGAGTTGCAGCGCCTGAGCACCCAGGAATACGTCGACGTCTACGCCTCCTCCGTGAAAGAAAAGCGGGCGAGCCTTTCGCGCTAGGCTGAAAGAAGTGCTGTCTGCGGCTTTGGCGCGGCGCACCTCATCCATTTCGGGCCGGTACCCGCTGCCGGTTCAACAGAGAAAACAGGAATCATCCCGTGGTAGACCCCACCGAGCCCATCGTTGCCGCAGAAGCCTCTGTAATCACGGGTCTGGACCACTGGCGCACCTTGCCGATCAAGCAGCAGCCCACCTGGCCCGACGCGGCCAGGGTGGCTGCGGCATCCGCTGAGCTGGCGACGCAGCCGCCGCTGGTCTTCGCCGGTGAGGTCGACATTCTGCGCGATCGGCTCGCCCAGGCCGCCGGAGGTCAGGGTTTTCTGCTGCAGGGCGGCGACTGCGCCGAAACCTTCAGCGGTGCAACGGCCGATCAGATTCGCAACCGTGTCAAGACCGTGCTGCAGATGGCCGTTGTGCTCACCTACGGTGCGTCGATGCCGGTGATCAAGATGGGGCGCATGGCCGGCCAGTTCGCCAAGCCCCGCTCGAGCGACTTTGAGACCCGCGGCGACGTCACACTGCCGGCCTACCGCGGCGACATCGTCAACGGCTACCCGTTCACCCCCGAGTCGCGTGAAGCCGACCCGGACCGGCTGGTCAAGGCTTACCACACCTCGGCGTCGACCCTCAATCTGATTCGCGCCTTCACGCAGGGCGGCTTCGCCGACCTGCGCCAGGTGCACAGCTGGAACCAGGGCTTCGCCGCGAACCCGGCCAACCAGCGCTACGAGAAGGTAGCCAAGGAGATCGACCGGGCGATCAAATTCATGATCGCGTGCGGCGCCGACTTCGAAGCCATGCGCCGCACCGAGTTCTACACCAGCCACGAGGGCCTGCTGATGGACTACGAGCGCCCGATGACGCGCATCGATTCGCGCACCGGAACGCCGTACAACACCTCGGCCCACTTCATCTGGATTGGGGAACGCACCCGCGACCTCGATGGTGCCCACGTGGACTTTCTGTCGCGGGTGCGCAACCCGATCGGCGTCAAGCTCGGCCCGACCACCTCGGCCGACGACATGCTGCGCCTGGTCGACAAGCTCGACCCGAACCGCGAACCGGGCCGCCTGACCTTCATCACCCGCATGGGTGCCGGCAAGGTGCGCGACGCCCTGCCGCCCCTGCTCGAAGCCATCAAGGCGAGCGAGGCGACGCCGCTGTGGGTCACCGACCCGATGCACGGTAACGGCGTCACCACGCCGACCGGCTACAAGACCCGTCGTTTCGACGACGTCGTCGACGAGGTTAAGGGCTTCTTCGAGTCGCACCGCGCCGTGGGAACGCACCCGGGCGGAATCCACGTCGAACTCACCGGCGACGACGTCACCGAGTGCCTCGGCGGCTCGGAGCACATCGATGAGGCCGCCCTGGCAACCCGCTACGAGTCGCTCTGCGACCCCCGCCTCAACCACATGCAGTCCCTCGAACTCGCCTTCCTGGTGGCCGAGGAGCTGGCCGCCCGCTAGCCCCTTCGCTGGACGGGGCCTGGGCCCCGTCCCTGGGCCCAGTTTATAAACTGGGCCCAGGGACATAAGGTGGGCCCGTGAGCGGATGCCGACACTCGCGCTCCTGTCGCGGCCCGCGCCGGAACGGGTCATCCGCTCCGGTTTCGCGCGGCGACCCGCGGCGTCGACGGGGCATCCGCTCCCCGCCGCGCTACCGCACGTTTTGGATGCGGCCCGCGCCGGAAACGGGTCATCCGCTCCCCGCTCAAACATTCGGGCCTTCCCGGGGCCTCCGCGAAAAGCGTGCGGAGTCCCCGGGAACGCCCGAAAACTCGCAACTCCGCGAACAACCCGCCTCCGCCGCTACACGCAGAGCGGCTCTGAGGCGACGAGTTTCGTCGAGCCGTGAGTTTTCGAGGTGGGCGTCGTCGAGGTGTGAGTTTGCCACCGAAATCGGGCCGAAACTCATACCTCGGTGATCGAAACTCACGAGTCGGCGAGCGGATGCTTCGGGCTGCGCTACCCGAAGGGGTTCGTCGGGTTGACGGTGATGACGCTGTTCTTCGGCGCGGCCGTGCCCGCCACGGGATCCGTCGACGCGACCTTGAGAATGGCGGCGATGGCATCAGCGGCCAGGTTGTACTTCAACTCGAAGCCCAGATCGGTCAGTGCCTTCTTGCCGTCCGCCCAGGACATGCCGACGACATTCGGCACGATCACCGGCTCGGGCCCGCGGGAGATGACCAGGGTGAGTGTGGCACCCTCGCGAATGGTTCCTTCCGGTACCTGCGCGGTGATGACGTCGCTCTCGGCCACCGTGTCGCTGTAGGTCTCTTCGCCGGAGACCACGAGCAGGTTCTTGCCGGCCAGAATGTCGGTGGCCTCGGCCACGGTCTTGCCGTCGACGTTCGGGATGGCCCCGAGCGAGACGACGAGGTTCACGGTCAGGCCTTCGAAATAGGCGCCCCCGGCCGAGACGTCGGCACCGTCGGACTCCTTGCTGGCCGACACGACCGACCCCTCGGGAACATCGCCGCTGAAGACGGGGTCGATACTGCCGACCACGGCTTTGAGGTCGGTAATGGCAGTGGATGCCGCCTCCTGCGACAATCCGGCCAGGGCCGGCAGGGTGACGGGTTGCAGCCCCTGGGAGACGATGATCGTGACGGTGCTGTCTTGCGGTACACGACTGCCGGCATCCGGATCGGTGCCGATGACAAGTCCCTCGGCGATGGTGGCGCTGAACGCACCGCCAAGCTCGGGAACCAGCCCCAGCCCGGTCAGCTGGGATGACGCAGCCTCGGGCGAGGCGGCGGCGAAGTCGGGGATGGACACGTCAGACCCGGGGCCAGAGCCGAAGTACCAACCGGTTCCGCCGAGGGCAGCGGCGAGGAGGATGACGAGGGCAAACAGCCAGAACCCGCGTCGTTTTCGTTTGTCGGCTTTCTTGCTCAGGAGGTCGCCGCTGTCGGGTGGATCGACCGGGCCGGTGCCGACCGGGTGGATGCCCAGCAGGGTCGCGGCGGGAGGTTTTGTGGGAGCGAGCTTGCCGCCGAGAACCTGCGTTTCGGCATCCGCGAGGGCGTTGGCACCGGTGCGCATACTGGCGGGCAACACCATGGTGGACTGCAGGGCAAGCTCCTGTGTGGCGTCGCGCACGAGCGCGCTCACATCGTGCAGCTGGTCGAGCATGACCCGCGCGTCCCGGGGACGGTCTTCGGGATCGCGCGCGGTGGCCCAGAGCACGAGTTCGTCGAGTTCGCGCGGGATGGCGGGAACCCGACTGCTCGGCATCGGCACGGTGTCGTTGGCGTGCTGGTAGGCGATCTGCATGGGCGCTTCACCCACGTAGGGCTGTTCGCCGGTGAGCATTTCGAAGGTCATGATGCCGAGGGCGTAGATGTCGCTGCGCGCATCGGCGATGCCGCGCGTGACGAGCTCGGGGGAGAGATAGGCGATGGTGCCGAGCAGCGCCTGGCCGGTCGCCGTGTTGTTGTTGACCGCGCGGGCCAGCCCGAAGTCGCTGATCTTGATGCGGCCGTCGTCGGCGAGCAGCACGTTCTCCGGCTTCACGTCGCGGTGCACGATGCCAGCCTTGTGGGCGGCGGCGAGGCCGCTGAGTACGGCTTCGAGAATGTCGAGGGTCTGCTCGGGGGTGAGCCGGCCGTAATCCTTGAGCAGGTCGCGCAGCGTGATGCCCGGCAGGTACTCCATGACGAGGTAGGCCATGTCGGCGTCCTGGCCCTGATCGAACACGTTGACAACGTTGGGGTGGGCCAGCCGCGCCGCCGACCGAGCCTCTTGAATGAAGCGGATCTTGAACGCGCTGTCGTCGGCGAGATGGCCGTGCATGATCTTGATCGCGACCCGCCGTTCGAGCCGCAGGTCGGTGGCGAGGTAGACCGTGGCCATGCCCCCGCGCGCGATGCGGGAGCGCACTTGATACCGGCCGTCGATTAGACGGCCGATCAGCGGGTCGGTCGAGGGAACGCTCACTCCTTGATTCTACGGAATTCGGTGGGGGCACCGACGCGCGGCGCGCAGAAACCGTCCCGGTCGGGGGTCACCGGGCCCCGCCGGGCCTGGACGGGTCAGCCGATTTGGCTGAGCCAGGCCCGCGCCGACGTTTCCCACTTGGCGTAGTGGTCAGGGTAGGCCGAAATTTGAACGGCTTGCGCCGCCTGGGTCACGGTCATTGACTCCCAGCCGGGAATGTCGAGCAGGCCGCGGGTCACATCCGGGTTCGGGTTGCTCGCCCCGCCGAAGAAGGCGAGGCTGGCTCGAACCGGGTCGAGTGCCTGCTCCGGGGTGCCCCAGCCGGCGCTCGGGCGCTGCTGGAACAGACCCAGGGAATCCCGGTCGCCGTAGTCGACGTTGCGCAGCCCCGATTCCTGGGCCGCTGCGGCCAGCGCGACGACGAGACCGGCATCGCTCACGCCCGCGCCTCGCCCGACCGACACGATCGTCTGGGCGTTCACGCGCATCTCGTCGGACATCGGGGTGATCACACCGGCGGTGGCCACGGTGATCGGTGCGGCAACCGCAGCAACGGATGCCGGTGGCCCGGTGACCGGGAGGGTCAACACCTGCCCCGGGTAGATGATGCTCGACCAGCCAAGACCATTGGCGTCGAGCACGGCCTGCACGCTCACCCCGGCTGCGTCGGCCACGGCCGTGATGGTCTCGCCCGAAGCGATCGTGTGCGTGGCCGCCGCTGCGGCGACCGGCGCCACGTGCACCGCCGACTCCATCGCCGGCGCTGCGGCCAGCAGAATAACCTGGCCGGGAAAGATGACGCTGCTCCCGGTCAGGCCGTTCGCCCCGAGAACATCGGTGGTCTTCAGCCCGTGGGCGGTGGCGATGCCGCTGATGGTGTCCCCGCTCTGCACGGTGTAGCTGCCAGCGGATGCCGCCGGCGCGACCGGCGCAACGGCTGGCGGAGCCGCCAGGGTCAGGGTCAAAACCTGGCCGGCAAAGATCAGGGCCCGGGAATCGAGACCGTTCAGCGCCAGCACGGCCGCCGTCGACAGGCCGAACCGGGCGGCGATACCGCTCACGGTGTCGCCGTCCACGACCGCGTACTGCGCCGGCGCGACCTGCACGGCGGCGACTGCGGCCACCGACAGAACGGGCGTCGTCTCGGCGAACTTCGATTTGAGGGGCTTCTTCGCCAAGGCCTGAGCCTGGGCGGGCGCGGCCAGATTGAGGCTGATCGCAAGGGTGCCCACGAGCACGATGGGTACGGTCAGCGAAGCGGGCTTCTTCGCCCGCTGTTTCGCAGCAGCAGCAGCAGCACCCTGCGCGCCGGATAAATCGGCAACGGTCGCTCCGCGCCCGGCGGGCGCCGCGGCATCCGTCGTATTCGTTTTCAGCCTGGTCGACATGGTGCTCCGTTCATTGTGCGCACACGGCCGATCCGTACCTCACGTTCGTACAGCATCGAGTCGCGTGCAGCAATCCCCACTCCGAGGTTTTCACAATTTAGAGGGGGAGTCAATTGAACGGGCGGCACGTATTAGCACTGATCACGACAAAAAAGCGGCCGAAGGTTTCACCGCAGCCCCAAATTATGGGAAGCTACAGGGGTGAGTGACGTGTCTTCAGAGCCCGAGTGGCTGACTATTCCTGCCCTTGTCAACCTGCTCGGAATGAGCCAGAGCCGCGTGCGGCACCTGATCGACGACAAGTACCTGCTGGCCATCCGGCGGGACAACGTCGTGTCGGTTCCGGCGCTGTTTCTGCGTGACGGTGCCCCCGTTCCCGAACTGCGCGGCACCCTGTTCGTGCTGGCCGACGACGGCTTCACTGACATGCAGGCTATGACCTGGCTGCTTGAGGTCGACGACAGCCTCGGCGTTCCCCCGATCGAGGCCCTCCGTGCCGGACGCAAGGCCGAAGTTCGTCGGGTCGCCCAGGCCCTGGCCTGACCAGCGCGGCCGAACAGCGCCCGCTCAGAACGCGCGGCGGGTGACCCGTTCGGTCAGGTCCAGCAGGTTCTGCCTGGCTTCGGCGCTGATCGGCGCGAACCGCAGCGACGCAATGGCCTCAGCGACCTGCGATTCGATGAGTGTCTCTACCCGGTCGACGGCACCGCTGGCGGTGATGAGCCGCTGCAGGGCAGCGATGCTGCCGGCATCGAGCGTGGGGTCACCGAGCTGAGCGTCGAGCGACGCGCGGTCGGCGTCGTCGAGCCGCTCCCGTGCCAGGGCGATCAGCACCGTGCGCTTGCCCTCGGTCAGGTCGTCACCGCTCGGTTTGCCGGTCACCGCGGCATCACCGAATACGCCGAGCAAGTCATCACGCAGCTGGTAGGCCATGCCGAGCGGCAGGCCGAATGCGCGCAGGGCGTTGAGCTGGGCGTCCGTGGCGCCGGCCAGCGCCGCCCCGATCACGAGCGGCGCCTGAACGCTGTACTTCGCCGATTTGTAGACGATCACCCGCAGGGCCCGGTCGAGCAGCTCCGCTTCCGGCTGGGCCAGCCAGGCGCGTTCCTCGAGAATATCGAGGTATTGTCCGGCAATGACCTCGGTGCGCATGTGGTTGAATTCCAGCCGCGCCCGCCGGGCCGAGACCCGATCGGTGAGGTCGTAGAGCGCCTCGTCGAGCAGCTCATCGCTCCAGCCGAGCAGCAGGTCGCCGAGCAGAATCGCCGACGCCCGCCCGAACGAGACCGGATCGCCGGCCCAGCCCTCATTCTCGTGCAAACGTTCGAACAGTTTATGAGCGCTCGGCGCACCGCGACGAGTGTCGGAATTATCGATGATGTCGTCGTGCACGAGCGCCGCGGCATGAAAAATCTCCAGTGCGCTGGCGGCCGACACCACCGCCTCCGGCCCCGCCGTCAGCCCGGTCGCGGGGGGTGCCAGGGCAGCGGATGCGCCCCCCCGGTCGACCGCGGAATCCGATGATGCGCTCACCGTCGGCTGGCCCGGCTCCGGTCGGGAATCCGGGGCCAGAATGCTCTGGGTACCCCAGTAACAAAACTGGGCCCTGAAGCGCTTTCCACCGCTGAGAAACTGCCGTGAGTAGTCGATTAGAGGAGCCAAATCAGAGCTGATCAGGGTCACAATTGGTTCGCGGGACATGAGGTACTCGTCGATGCGGGATTGAACCAGATCGACCAGGCGTTTGCTTTCGGGCACCCGTATAGCCTAGCCATCACGGCGGGGTTAGAATTGGGCAGTTAGATTTAACTGATTTGAGCTTGTCCGGTCGATTATGTCAACCCACCCGCTCGATCCCGTAACTGGAGGGAATGAGATGCCGCTTTCGGAACAGGAGCAGCGACTCCTTGAAGAGATGGAGCGAAGCCTCTATCACAACGATGCCGACTTCGTCGCCAGCGTTGGAGCGTCGAGGCTTCGTCCGAACTATCGTTCCATCGCGATCGGCGTTCTGCTCGCCGTCGCCGGCATCGTGGCACTCATCGCCGGAGTTGCCATCGCGCAGTTGTGGCTGGGGATTCTTGGCTTCATCGTCATGTTCGGTGGTGTGCTCATCGCTGTGACGCCCGGCAAGGCCATTCGGTCCGTACCTGGACCATCCGCTCCCGGTCGTCGCCCGGCGCAAGCCAAGTCAAACCAGGGCTTCATGGATCGCCTCAATGATCGGTGGGATCGTCGTCAAGACGGTCAGTAACTCGACCGTTTCGAAACCCGGCCCCTCCATCGGGCTCCCATAACTCCATAGAAAAGCTGTTTCGCAGGGCCGATCATCTGATCGGCCCTTTTTTTATGCCCAAAACCAGGGCGGCGTCAGGTTTTTTGATGAAACACGCTCCATTTTCCTCCACTGGCAGATCGCAGTGAATTCGGGAATAAATCATGACAAATCGCGAAAATAGTCGCTAAATCTTAGGTTGGTGGTTGAAGGTGGAGTAAAGTGGAGTAAGACCTGAATCTGGCCGGAAGAAAGGGGTGGTGCGTGTTCCTTGGTACCTACGCCCCCCGGCTCGACGAAAAAGGTCGCATCATTCTTCCCGCGAAGTTTCGGGACGAACTCTCCACCGGCGTGGTGATGACGCGGGGACAGGAACACTGCATCTACGTGTTCAGCACCCGCGAATTCGAGACTCTGCACGACAAGATCCGCCAGGCTCCGGTCACGAGCAAGCAAGCGCGCGACTACCTCCGGGTGTTCCTGTCCGGGGCGAGTTCAGAAACGCCGGACAAACAAAACCGCGTCACCATCCCCGGCAACCTGCGCAGCTATGCGGGGCTTGACCGGGAACTGACCGTCATCGGTGCTGGCAGCCGTGTCGAGATTTGGGACAGCGAAGCGTGGGCCACGTACCTCGCCGAGCAGGAAACCTCGTACGCCAACACGACGGAGGAGGTGATTCCGGGACTCTTCTAGCCCCTGACGTCTGACTCCCAGCCGTTTTTGCCCTGACACACTTCCCCGGTGCCAGGACGAAATGGAGGGGAATCAGGCCTCACGGACTTTCCCGGCATTATGGCCAGCAACAATATTCCCAGCAATGAAATCCACACCCCGGTGCTGCTCGAACGCTGCGTCGAACTGCTCGCACCCGCGCTGGAACGGCCCGGCGCCGTGCTCGTCGACGCGACACTCGGCATGGGCGGCCACGCCGAAGCGATTCTGTCGCGCTTTCCCGACCTGACTCTCGTTGGCCTCGACCGCGACACCGAGGCCCTCGCCATCGCCGAGGAACGCCTCAAAGGTTTCGCAGGCCGGGTACACCTCGTGCACACCGTCTATGACGGCATCGGCGAGGCCCTCGACGGCCTCGGCATCACCGAGGTCGCCGGCATACTGTTCGACCTCGGCGTCTCCTCCCTGCAGATCGACCGCGTCGAACGCGGCTTCTCCTACTCCAAGGATGCCCCGCTCGACATGCGCATGGACGGCACCGCCGGCCTGACCGCTGAGAGCATCCTCGCCGATTACAGCGAACGCGATCTCAAACGCATCTTTCAGGACTACGGCGAGGAAAAACTGTCCGCGCGCTACGCGAAAGCCATCGTCGAAGCTCGCGAAACGACGCCCTTCGTGCGGTCGGCCCAGCTCGTCGACGTGATCACCAAGGCCACCCCGGTCGCCATCCAGCGACTCGGTCACCCGGCCAAACGGGTGTTCCAGGCCCTGCGCATCGAGGTCAACCAGGAATTGGCCGTGCTCGAACGTGCCATTCCCGCCGCGCTCGACCGGGTCGCCGTCGGCGGTCGCATCGTCGTCATGGCCTACCAGTCGCTCGAGGATCGCATCGTCAAGCGTGCCCTCGCCGCGGCATCCGGTTCAACGGCACCCGCCGGGCTTCCGGTGGAACTGCCCGAACACAAACCGCTCTTTTCCCTGCTTCTGCGCGGTGCCGAACTGGCGTCCGACGAAGAAAAGGCACTCAACCCCCGCGCGACGCCGGTTCGGCTGCGCGCCGCTGAAAGACTGAGAAGGGCCGCCGCATGAGCGACAACCTGGCACGCGCGTTCATCGAACACGAGTCGAGTGAACGTGAACCGTTCGCTGCGCCGGCCCGCCGCGGCTTTCGACTCGTCGCGCCCGCCCCGAGCCGCCGGGCCCGGCCGCGCATCTTCTACGCCCTCACCGCGGTGGCCGGCATGGCCGCAATCATCGTCGCGCAGCTGCTGCTCAGCGTCGGAATCTCCCAGGGCGCCTACGAGATTTCCAGCCTGCAGTCGAGCCAGTCCGAGCTGGGCCGCACGGCCGCAAGCGTGAGCGAAGACCTGGTGCGGGTGTCGTCCCCGCAAAGCCTGGCCGCCAACGCCGAGGCACTCGGTATGGTCACCAACTCCAACCCCGTCTACCTGCGCCTGTCCAACGGCGCTGTTTCGGGCGCTCCGGCCTCGGCGTCGGGTTCGCAGGCCGGAGCGGCCAGCCTCGTGCCCAACGCCTTGCTGACCGGCAGTACGCTGCTCACCCAGCTTCCCGATGACGCGGCCGCGACGAGCGGTGCCGTGACGATCACGAGCGCCCCGGTAGTTCCTGCGGGACTCGCGGCACCCACTACCCGATAGTTTGCTCGAGTCGACCATGATGGGCAGATGAGCGTGCGCAACAGTAGTGCCCGTACGACCGGCACCCGAAGCAACCCGACCAATTCCCGGTCCAGCCGTCGCCGCACCTTCTTCACCGTGGCTGTGCTGTTCGCGGTGATCGGCGTGTTCCTGGTGCGGCTCGTGGATATTCAGGTGGTGCAGGCCGATTCGCTCACCGCCGACTCCGTGGGAAACCGCTCGGTCGGTCAGGTCGTCTACGGTTCCCGGGGCGAGATCGTCGACGCCAACGGCGTCGTACTGGCCGGAACGGTCATGCGCTACAACATCACCATGTCCCCGGTGAACGCGACGCCGTTCAAGCGCATCGTCGACGGTGAGAAGGTGGAGATCTCGGTGGCTGAGGCCGCTGCCGAAATCGGTGCGGCGACCGGCCAGACCGGTGATGCCATCTTGTTGACCTTGTCGACGGCACTCGAAGCGAACGCCAAGGCGAACTTCGCTTATATCGCCCAGAAGGTCGACGTCGACGTGTTGCGCGCCGTGCAGGACCTCCACATTCCGTGGACCTACTCCGAGAACAGCCCGAGCCGGGTATACCCGAACGGAGCCGTCGCCGGAAACGTGCTCGGTTTTCTGTCGGGGGAGGGGGTGCCGCAGGCCGGCCTGGAGTCCGGGCAGGATGCCTGCCTGGCCTCCACGAATGGCTCGGAAACCTATGAGAAGGGTGCCGACGGGGTGCGCATCCCCGGCAGCAGCGTCACGAGCACCGCAGCGGTCGACGGCGGTGACGTCGTCACCACCATCGACTCCGACCTGCAGTGGTTCGTGCAGCAGACCCTCGCGGCGCGGGCGCAGGAGACCGGGGCGGCCTGGGCGACCGCGGTCGTGCAGGACGCCAAGACCGGCAAGCTTCTCGCCGTGGCCGACTATCCCTCGGTCGACCCGAACAACGTCGGCGGCACCGAGAACCCCGACGATCGCGGTTCGCGCGCGTTCACGCAGTCCTTCGAACCCGGCTCGACCTTCAAGGCGCTCACCGCGGCATCCGTTCTTGATGCCGGCGTCGCAACGCTCGGAACGGGTGTCGTGGCGCCGTACCGCTATCTGCCGTCTAACGGCGCCAACATCAACGACAGCCACTCACACCCCGACCAACAGATGACCATGACGGGTGTGCTGATCGACTCCAGCAACACCGGCATGTCCAAGTTCGGCGAACTGCTCACCGATCAGCAGCGCTACGACTACATGAAAGCCTTCGGCGTCGGCAGCGCCACCGAAACCGGGTTCCCCCGCGAAGATGGCGGAATCCTGCATCCCGCCGGCGAGTGGGACAACCAGACCAGCTACGCGACCATGTTCGGGCAGGGGCTGACCACGACGGCCCTGCAGGTCTCGAGCATGTACCAGACCATCGCCAACGACGGCGTGCGGATGCCGGTGCAACTGGTGGAAGGCTGCCGCCAGTCCGACGGCACTGTGACCAACGTGCCGGATGCGACCGGCACCCGGGTGCTGTCGGAGAGCGCGGCGAACGACACGAGCGACATACTCGAAATGGTGTACCAGAAGAGCTGGGTACAGAGTAAGTGGAATATCCCGGGGTATCGCGTCGCGGCCAAAACCGGAACCGCGCAGATGCCCGACGGCAAGGGCGGGTACTCCAACGGGTATCTGGTCTCGGTATCGGGCTTCGCTCCCGCCGACGATCCGCAGTATGTCGTCTCGGTCAGCATCGCCGACCCTGTTAAACTGAATACGTCTGCCGCACCGGCTCCGGTCTTCCAGGAGATCATGAGCCAGGTGTTGAAAAAGTACCGGGCGGTTCCCTCGGGCGCGACTGCGCCTGACCTCCCTTCCACCTGGTAAGAAAGCGAGCCCTGCGTGTCTGAATTGGCGCCGTCGGCTCTCCGTCCCGAGCACCCCGTTCCGCGGTCGTTGTCGGGATTGGTTGCCGAATTTGATCTAGAACTACGTGGAGACATCGACGGTCTCGAAGTCACCGGTGTGAGCCTGAGCTCGCGCACGGTGCAGCCAGGCGACCTCTACGTCGGCGTCCCCGGCCAGCACCGGCACGGCGCGGCCTTCGCCGAGGCCGCCGCCGAGGCCGGAGCTGTGGCCATCCTGACCGATGAGGCCGGCGTTTCGCTCGCTGCAGCCAGCGGTCTGCCCGTGCTCGTGACACCGGATGCCCGCGCCGCGCTCGGCGCTGTCGCCGCCTGGGTCTACCGCACCGCCGACAACCCGGCGACCCTGTTCGCCGTCACGGGCACGAACGGAAAAACCAGCGTCGTCTACCTGCTCTTCGGCATCCTGAACCAGCTCGGCGTCGTCTCGGGGCTGACCTCCACTGCGGAACGCCGCATCGGCGACCTCGCCGTCACGAGTGCGCTGACCACCCCGGAGGCCAGTGAGCTGCACGCACTGCTGGCCCGCATGAACGAAGCTGAGGTGCGCGCCGTCGGCATCGAGGTGTCGGCGCAGGCGCTGAGCCGTTACCGGGTCGACGGCCTCGTTTTCGACGTCGCCGCGTTCACCAACCTCAGCCACGACCACCTCGATGACTACGCGGCGATGGACGACTACTTCCAGGCCAAGCTCGAGCTGTTCCAGCCCGACCGATCACACCGCGGCGTCGTCACCGTCGATACCGACTGGGGCCGGCGCCTCGCCGACGAGTGTCGCATCCCGGTGACGACCATCACCAATCGGGCCGATGTGGACGCCGACTGGCGCATGACCGTGGTCGGTGAATCCGCCAGCCACACCGAGTTCATACTCGACGGCCCCGACGGTCGCCGCCTGCACACCCGGGTGCCGCTGCTCGGCTGGTACATGGCCGCCAACGCCGCCCTGGCCATCGTCATGCTCGTCGAGAGCGGGTTCGACCTCGACGCGATCGCGCACACGCTCCGTCGGGACGGCGGCATCGTGGCTTTCATCCCTGGGCGCGCGGAGCGTATCTCCGGCGATCGAGGCCCGCTCGTCTACATCGACTACGGCCACAGCCCCGACGCTTTTCTCAACACGCTCGCGGCCCTGCGCAAATTCACCCCGGGCAAGCTCATCATGCTGTTCGGCGCCGACGGCGACCGCGACACCACGAAACGCGCCGATATGGGCCGCATTGCCGCCCAGGGCAGCGATATCGTGGTCGTGACCGACTTTCACCCGCGATTCGAAGATGCCGCGAGCATCCGTGCCGTGCTGCTGGCGGCAGCGCGCGACGCCGTGCCAGACGGCGAGTTCTACGAAGTGGCCAACCCGCGTGCGGCATTCCGCACGGCGTTGTCACTCGCACACGAAGGAGACACCATTTTGTACGCCGGCCCAGGCCACGAGGATTACCACGAGGTACAAGGCGTGAAATTGCCGTATTCGGCCAGAGAAGATTCCCGCCAGGCACTGCGCGACGCAGGGTGGCTGTAAATGATCGCCCTCTCCCTGGCCGAGATGAGCCAGGCCGTCGACGGTGCGCTGCACCTCACCGCCGGCGCTGCACACACCGACCTCGTCGACGGTTCGGTGCAGACTGACTCGCGGCTGATCGAACCCGGCTCCATCTTCGTCGCCAAGCCCGGAGCGGTCACCGATGGGCACCTGTTCGCGCCCATCGCCGCTGAGCGCGGTGCCGCACTGCTCATCGTTGAACGACTGCTCGACCTGCCGGTGACCCAGATCGTCGTCACCGATGCTGTCGCCGCGCTCGGCGACCTGGCCGCCGCGGTCGTCGCGCGGGTGCGCGCAGCCGGAGCGCTCAAAATTGTGGCCGTCACCGGGTCCAACGGCAAGACCACGACGAAGAACCTGCTGCGCAGCATGCTCGAACGGGTCGGTCCCACCGTCGCCCCACGCGGATCCTTCAACAACCAGGTCGGCGCGCCGATGACGATGCTCGAAGTGACCGCCGACACCCGGTTCCTCGTGATCGAGATGGGTGCCAGCAGCGAAGGCGCCATCGCGCACCTCGTGCGCCTGGCCCGGCCCGACGTCGGCATCGTGCTCACCATCGGGCTCGCCCACGCCGGCGAGTTCGGCGACCTCGACGCCACCGTGCGCGCCAAGTCGGAGATGGTCACCGACCTTCTCGAAACGGATGTCGCGGTGCTGAACGCCGACGACCCGCGCGTCGCGCAGATGGCCGCGCTCACCCCCGCCCGCGTCGTTCGCTTCGGCGAGTATGGCCAGGTCGACGTGCGCGCGAGCGACCTGCACCCCGGACGCACCGGTACCACTTTCACCCTGCACCTCGCCGACGGGCAGAGCGCCCCGGTCGCCTTCCCGGTGCTCGGCGAGCACCACGTCATGAACGCGCTGGCTGCCGCCGCCGCCGCCGAGGTACTCGGGGTGTCGTTGACGAACATCGTCGCCGCACTCGAAGCGACCACCAGGGCCGAACGCTGGCGCATGGAGGTGCTCGGCGGTAAAGACGATGTCACCGTTATCAACGACGCCTACAACGCGAGCCCCGACTCGATGAGCGCCGCACTGAAGACGCTCGCCCAGATCGGCACCCCCGGCCGACGCACCATCGCGGTGCTCGGTGAGATGGCCGAACTCGGAGAACTGGCCGGTGAGGAGCACGATCGCATCGGCCTGCTCGCCGTACGTCTGAACATCTCCCAGATGATCGTGGTGGGTCAGGGTGCGCGTCGCATGCACATCAGCACCATCAACGAGGGATCCTGGGACGGCGAATCGGCCTATGTCGACACGCCGGACGAAGCCTTCGAACTGGTGCGCAACAGCGTGAATCCGGGAGATACGGTACTGGTGAAATCGTCCAATTCCGCGGGTCTGCGATTTCTCGGCGATCGACTGGGAGACTTGTTCTCGTGAGAGTCCTTCTGCTGTCCGGCGCGTTCTCCCTCGCGTTCACGCTGTTTCTGACGCCGCTGTTCATCCGACTGTTCAAGAAATTCGGCTGGGGCCAGTTCATTCGCGACGACGGCCCCAAAAGCCACCACGCCAAACGCGGCACCGCCACCATGGGCGGCATCATCATCATCCTGGGCGTTCTGATCAGCTATTTCACCGCCATGCTGATCGAACAACGACCGTTCACGCCGTCGCCGCTGCTCGTACTGTTCATGATGGTCGGCCTCGGACTGGTCGGCTTTCTCGACGACTTCCTCAAAACCCGCAATCAGCGCAGCCTCGGCCTCGGCGGCTGGTCCAAGGTGCTCGGGCAGGTCATCGTCGCCGGTGCCTTCGGCATCCTCTCCCTACAATTCGCCGACCGCAACGGCCAGACTCCGGCATCGACCAGCATTTCGTTCATTCGCGACCTGCCGCTCGACTTCATGAAACTCGGCACCACTATCGGCGTCGCTGTGTTCCTGCTCTGGATCTGCCTGATTGTCGCCTCGACCTCGAACGGCGTCAACGTCGCCGACGGTCTCGACGGCCTCGCCACCGGGGCCTCAATTTTCGCCATCGGATCCTTCGTCGTGATCGGCTTCTGGCAGTCCAACCAGAGCTGCTTCGGAGGAGCGGATGCCGCCGACCAGTACAAGTGCTACCTCGGCCCCGACTCATTCGACCTCGCCATCGTGGCCGCGACCATCGTCGGCGGCCTGATCGGCTTTCTCTGGTGGAACACCTCACCGGCGAAGATCTTCCTCGGCGACACCGGTTCGCTCGCCCTCGGCGGCGCCCTGGCCGCCCTGGCGATCCTCAGCCGCACCGAACTGCTCCTCGTGCTCATCGGCGGCCTGTTCGTGATGGAAGCCGGATCGGTGATCGTGCAGCGCATCTACTTCAAAATCACTCACGGTAAACGCATCTTCCTGATGAGTCCGATCCATCATCATTTCGAACTCAAGGGCTGGGCCGAAGTCACCGTCGTCGTGCGGTTCTGGATCATCGGCGGACTGCTCGTCGCCGCCGGCGTCGGTTCGTTCTACCTCGAATGGCTGTCGCGCTAGTGAGTGTTGACGCTGCCTCACCCGACCGTCTGGATTTGCTCACCAGCTGGCACGCCGACTGGAGCGGTCTGCGCGTGGCCGTCCTTGGCCTCGGCGTGACGGGTTTCGCCGCCGCCGACACCCTCGCCGAACTCGGCGCCAACGTGCTCGTTCTGGCCTCACCCGGACCCGACGAACGGTTCGACCTGCTCGACGTGCTGGGGGTGCCGTTCGTGCAGGCTGACCTGCGCGAGGTGCCTGCGGAGCTCGCGGCGCAGCATCCGGAGGTCATCATCGTCTCGCCCGGCTTCCATCCCGACCACCCGCTGCTCAACTGGGCGGCCGCACACGACGTGCCGGTCTGGGGCGACATCGAACTAGCCTGGCGGCTGCGCGACAAGGTCGGTGCTCCGGCCGAGTGGATGCTGGTGACCGGCACCAACGGCAAGACCACCACCGTGCAGCTCACCGCCACCATGCTCGCCGCCCACGGCAGCCGCGTCGCCCCCTGCGGCAACATCGGTGTGCCCGTACTCGACGCCATTCGTGACCCACAGGGCTGGGACGTGCTCGTCGTTGAACTCTCGAGCTACCAACTGCACCACCTGCCGCAGAGCGGACCGGGTGCTCTGGCACCCTGGGCCAGCCTCTGCCTCAACGTCGCCGACGACCACCTCGACTGGCACGGTTCCGCCGCCGCCTATCGCGCCGCCAAAGCCAAGGTGTACCTGAACACCGCCGTCGCCTGCGTCTACAACACGGCGGATGCCGCGACCCTCACGATGGTGCAGGAGGCCGACGTTCAGGACGGCGCGCGGGCGATTGGGTTCGGCCTCGGCGTGCCCGGACCGAGCGAACTGGGCATCGTCGACGGTATCGTCTGTGATCGGGCCTTTCTCGAGGACCGGTTCGAACGCGCCCTCGAGCTGACCACCGTGCCGCACCTCGTCGAGGCCGGCCTCGGTGCCCCGCACGTGATCATGGACGTGCTCGCCGCGAGCGCCCTGGCCCGGTCGTACGGGGTGTTGCCGGCCACCATCCACACGGCGTTGGAAGACTTCCACCTCGACGCGCACCGCATCGAAACCGTCGCCGTCGGCGACGGCGTGGAATGGGTCGACGACTCCAAGGCCACCAACCCGCACGCCGCCGACGCCTCCCTCGCTGCCTACGAGTCGGTCGTCTGGCTGGTCGGCGGGCTGCTCAAGGGCGTCGACATCGACGAGCTCGTGCAGAAACACGTCGGTCGCCTGCGCGGCGCGATCATCATCGGCGTCGATCGCCTGGCATTGCGCGAGGCATTCGCGCGACACGCCCCCGACCTGACCGTGTTCGAGATCGACCCGGACGACACTGGATCGAACAGCAGCGGATCGAACGGTACCGAAGCGGTGATGACGGCGGCGGTGCGCTTGGCAGCTCGAATCGCCAGGGCCGGTGACACGGTGCTGCTCGCACCGGCGGCCGCGTCGATGGACCAGTTCGAGAGTTACGCCGAACGCGGCCGGCTTTTCAATCAGGCAGTACACGAACTTCTAGGCAGGTGACGCGGATGGTACAGGTGCCGCGCAACCCCGCTTCGCGTAACCCCGTCTCGCGCCCCTCCGCCGGGCGCCTCGGGCCGGTGGCTCACCAACCGGGCAGCACGCCGTCTCGCGTTTCCCGACCCACCCCCGGGGCGCGCCAGGCTGCAGGCGGGCGGCCGTTCGCCGCACCCACGAAACCGGCGGCGGAGCACACCCCGGCCGGGCCGCAGGTTCGCATCAACCTGGGTCGGGTGTTCAAAGCCGAAGGCGGCAACTACTTTCTGCTGCTCGGCACCACCCTGTTCCTGGTCATTTTCGGTCTCGTCATGGTGCTGTCCTCGTCGTCGGTGGACTCCTTTCTGGCCGACATGGGCTTCTTCGGCGGGCTGCTGCGGCAGGGCATGTTCGCCCTGATCGGCATCCCGCTCATGCTCGTCGTCAGCCGCCTGCCGCTCGCCTTCTGGCAGCGCGTGGCCTGGCCGTCGCTCGTGATCACCTGTTTTCTGCAGTTTCTGGTCGTGGCGACCGGGCTCGGACGCGGCACCGGAGGCAATACCAACTGGCTGAACATCTTCGGGATCCAGTTCCAGCCGTCTGAGGGCATCAAGGTGGCCCTGGTCATTTGGCTCGGCGTGATCCTCTCAAAAAAACAGCACCAGCTCGACGACTGGAAGCACGTGTTCATCCCGGTGTTCGGGGTCGGCGGCAGCGCGGTGCTGCTCGTCATGATCGGCGGTGACCTCGGCACGGTGATGATCATGGCCGGCATCCTGTTCGGGGCGCTGTTCTTCGCCGGAGTCAAGCTGCGCCTGCTCGCTGTGCCACTGCTGATCGGGGTTGGCGGTGCCGTCGTGCTGGCCATCGCGAGCCCCAACCGGCTGACCCGCATCATGAGTTTTCTCAACGAGGGCTGCACCGAGCTGAGTGGGGAGATTTCGCAGAGCTGCTGGCAGCCCCTGCACGGCACCTGGGCGCTGGCCAACGGGGGAGTGCTCGGTGTGGGCCTTGGCAACTCCAAGGCCAAATGGTCGTGGCTGCCGGCTGCCGACAACGACTACATCTTCGCCATCATCGGCGAGGAACTCGGCCTGATCGGCTGCGTCGTAGTGCTCGGCATGTTCATCCTGCTGGCCTTCGCTTTCCTCCGCATCATGCGCACGGCAACGACCGTGCAGGCGAAGGTCTCGACCGCCGCCGCCATGGTTTGGATCATCGGCCAGGCCTTCGTCAACATCGGCGTCGTGCTCGGAGTGTTCCCCGTGCTCGGGGTGCCGCTGCCGCTCATCTCGGCCGGTGGTACCGCTCTGCTCACCACCCTCGTCGCGATCGGAATCGTACTGTCCTTTGCCCGCGGCGACCGTTCGAGCGAACCCCCCAACGACTTCATCGAGGCTGACCGGGCATGACCACGTACCTTTTGGCAGGCGGCGGAACCGCCGGCCACGTCAACCCCCTGCTCGCGGTCGCCGACCGCATCCGTGCGCGTGAAGCGGATGCCACGGTCCTCGTTCTCGGCACCAGTGAGGGTCTCGAGGCGCGCCTGGTGCCGGCCCGCGGCTATGAGCTCATCGTCGTACCCCGGGTTCCGTTTCCGCGCCGGCCGAACGCGGCCGCCGTACGTTTTCTGCCGCGCTTCGCCGCCGCGGTGAACGCCGTCGCGCAGGTTCTGCGCTCGCGTCACGTCGATGTGGTGGTCGGCTTCGGCGGTTACGTCTCGACGCCCGCCTACCTCGCCGCCCGGCGGGCCGGGGTGCCGATCGTCATCCACGAGGCCAACGCCAAGCCGGGGCTGGCCAACAAGCTCGGTGCCCGGCTGACCCGGCATGTCGGTGTCGCCTTCGACGGCACCCCCATTCGGCACGCCCGGTTCGTCGGCATGCCATTGCGGCCCGAAATCGAAGAACTCGACCGTTCGTCGACCCGCGATGCGGCGCTCGGGTTCTTCAATCTCAGTGTGCACCGACCCGTGTTGCTCGTCACCGGCGGCTCGCTCGGCGCACGCCGACTCAACGCCACCATGGTCGAGTGCGCCCCCGCTCTCGCCGCCGCCGGCTGGCAGGTGCTCCACATCACCGGCCTCAAAGCTGAGGTGGTCGACCCCGGTCTGCCCGACTATCACCTGGTCGCGTATTGCGACCGGATGGACCTCGCTCTCGCCGCGGCCGATTTTGCCGTGACCCGAGCGGGTGCGGCGACGGTCAGCGAACTGTGTGCGCTCGGCATCCCCGCCGTGTACGTGCCCTACCCGGTCGGCAACGGGGAGCAACGCTTCAATGCCTCGCCTGTGCTGGCAGCCGGAGGGGGCCTGCTGGTCGACGACGCCGACTTCGTGCCGGCCTGGGTTCAGGGTGAGCTGGTGACATTGTTGGGTGACCGGGCGAAGGTGGCGGCTATGGCGCGGGGAGCGGCATCCGTTGGTGTGCGCGACGGAACGGCCCGCATGCTCGACCTCGTTCACGGCGCCCTCGCGTCGCCGCGCGAGCGGCCGCACGCGTAACGTAGTGCCCGCACGACCTGTTTTATTGGCTGCACATTTACTAGCCGACATCTGTTGGCTGCAATCGAGAAGAGCGCACCACCGTGATCAAACCAGACCTCACCCTCACCATCCCCGACCAGCTCGGACGTGTGCACTTCGTGGGCATCGGCGGATCCGGTATGAGCGGCATCGCCCGCCTCTTTCTCAACCGTGGCTACACCGTCACCGGCTCTGACGCGAAGGAATCGCCCAACGTGCAGGCGCTGCGCGACCTCGGTGCCACCGTGTTCATCGGGCACGACGCGGCCAACGTCGGCGCGGCTGACACTCTCGTCGTCACCGGCGCCCTCTGGCAGGACAACCCCGAGTACGTGCTCGCGAATGAACGCGGACTTCCGGTGCTGCACCGCGCCCAGGCCCTGGCCTGGCTCATTCGGGACCAGCGCCTGGTAGCGGTGGCTGGCGCGCACGGCAAGACCACGTCGACCGGCATGATCGTCACCGGGCTGCTCGGCCTCGGCCAGGACCCGAGCTTCGTCAACGGCGGCGTGATCGAATCCCTCGGGGTCAGCTCCGCGGGCGGCGCCGACGACCTGTTTGTGGTCGAAGCAGACGAATCCGACGGCTCCTTTCTGCTGTACCACACAGCGGTTGCGCTGGTCACGAACGTCGACCCCGACCACCTCGACCACTACGGCTCGCTCGAAGCGTTCGAGGCCGCCTTCGTCGAATTCAGCCGCAAGGCGACCGAACTCGTCGTCATCTCCTCCGACGATGTCGGCGCTGTGCGGGTCACCGAGGCGATCACAGCAGCGGATGCCGCGGCCCGCGTGATCACGTTCGGCGAGCACCCGGATTCCACCGTTCGGGTGCACTCCATCACCACGACCGGGCCGGTGAGCTTCAGCGTCGCCTGGCAGGGCCAGGATTACAGCGCCACCCTGCGCATCCCCGGCAAGCACAACGCCATCAACGCGGCCGGAGCCTTCGCCGTGCTGGTCGGCCTCGGCTTCGACCCGGTGGCCAGCCTCGACTCCATCGCCGGATTCGGCGGCACCCAGCGTCGGTTCGAACTGCACGGCACGGTCGGCGGCGTCAGCGTCTACGACGACTACGCCCACCACCCGACCGAGGTCGCCGCAGCCCTCGCCGCGGCCCGTACCGTCGTGGGTGAGGGCCGCATCATCGCGGTGCACCAGCCGCACCTGTACAGCCGCACCCGGCTGTTCGCCCAGGAATTCGCCGACACCCTCGAGGCCTCGGCAGACCAGACCATCGTGCTCGCCGTCTACGGCGCCCGCGAAGACCCGGAGCCCGGCGTCACCGGTGCGCTCGTCTCGGAAAAGTTCCGCGACCCGTCCCACGTCGCCTACGTGCCCGACTGGCAGGATGCCGCCGACTACCTGGCCAGCATCGCCCGCGACGGTGATTTCGTCGTGACCCTCGGCTGCGGCGACGTCAACCGCATCGTGCCGCAGCTGCTCGCCGCCCTCGAAACGGTTCGCGGATGAGGCGACGGTGAGGCGGCCGGCCGGCTTCGACCGCCCGGCGCAGCCGCCGCCCGAGCCGGCCCGGCCGGCGATTTCGGCGGCAAAACGGGCCGCGACAGCGGCCGATAAAGCGGGAGCGAAGGCGCCGCGCACCAAGCCGACGCCCGAGCCGCGGCCCTCGCCTGACGCTTCTGCACCGACGGTGCGGCCGCCGAAGACGACGCAGCCCGGCGGCACGCAGCCCGGCGGGACGCAGCCCGGTACGACGCAGCCCGGCGCGACGAAGCCCGATGCGACGAAGCCCAAGCGCGCGCGCCGCGGCGGCGGCACCGACCCTGCCCGCACGCCGAGAGCCTTCGACCCCTCGGACACGACGACGGAACCGATCCTGCTCACCGGGGGAGGCGCATCCGCTTCGCCGATCACGGTTGTTCCCACGCCGACGCTGCGGCCGACTGCTTCTGCGGTACCGGCAGCGAGGGCCGAGCCGGCCACGAGAGCCGAGCCGGCCACGAAGGCGGAGCCGA
This sequence comes from Cryobacterium luteum, assembly GCF_900110125.1. Taxonomy (GTDB): domain Bacteria; phylum Actinomycetota; class Actinomycetes; order Actinomycetales; family Microbacteriaceae; genus Cryobacterium; species Cryobacterium luteum. The sequence goes on along the minus strand of NZ_FOCN01000008.1, from coordinate 57,433 downwards.
CGACACAGCGGTCCGGCGGCACGGCGGGCGCGCGAGCGGCCCGGTCGGTGCTGCGGGCGGCGCAGCGTACCCGTAAGCGATTCGAACGCGCCGAGGTGCGCCGGTTCACCGGGCGCGCCCGGCGGCGGCGCACCGCGTGGATCGTCGGTCTCAGCTCGATCGTGCTCGCCTTCGGCCTCATCATCGGTGCGGCCTACTCACCCCTGATGGCCCTGCGCACGATCGAGGTCGTCGGAACCAGCCGCATCCCGGCGACGGACGTCTCGGCCGCCCTCGCCGACCAACTCGGAACCCCGCTGCCGCTCATCGATGCCGACGTGGTCAAGGGTGCGCTGTCGCAGTTCACGCTCATCCAGAGTTACGTCACCGAGAGCCGCCCGCCCGGCACACTGGTGGTGCGCATCATCGAGCGGGTGCCCGTGGGGGTGCTGGCCGGCCCGACCGGATTCGACCTGGTCGATGCCGCCGGCGTTGTCATCGCGACAACGCCGGAACGCACCGTGGGGTACCCGCTGGTCGACGCGCCGGACGGCATCGACAGCGCGGGGTTCAAGGCCGCCGCTGCGGTGCTCGCCGTGCTGCCGGACAGCATCCGTGTTCAATTGGATTCGGTGACCGCCGTCACCACGGACGACGTCACCCTGAGCCTGCTTGGCGGGGAACGGGTGGTCTGGGGCAGCCCGGAGAAATCTGAGTACAAAGCGGTCGTGCTCGCGGCCCTGCTCATCGGTCACCCGGCCGGCACCGTCAATGAGTACGACGTCTCCTCACCCGACAGCGCCGTACTGCGTTAGTCGCGGCGACTGCGATGGCGCCCGCTTTCGGCAGCCGCTACCGGATTCGCGTAGCGGCTGCCATTCTGGGTGCGGTCACGATCAGTGCGGCAGAGATTCGGCGAGTTCTTCGCGACACGCGGGCGCGCCTCCCCAGCGACGCGCCGGGTCCGCATACTTTCGTAATCAGGAATTGCATACTCAGCATAACTTTAAACTTCGACTAGAGGTTTAGAGTTCCACCCGGAGGCCGGACGTGTCAAACAATCAAAATTATCTAGCCGTCATCAAGGTTGTCGGCATCGGCGGTGGTGGCGTCAACGCCGTCAACCGCATGATCGAACTTGGCCTCCGCGGTGTCGAGTTCATCGCCATCAATACGGATGCCCAGGCTCTGCTCATGAGCGACGCCGACGTCAAACTCGACGTCGGTCGCGACCTCACCCGCGGCCTCGGTGCCGGCGCAGACCCCGAAGTGGGTCGCCGCGCAGCCGAGGATCACGCCGAGGAGATCGAAGAGGCCCTTGCCGGGGCTGACATGGTCTTCGTTACCGCGGGAGAGGGTGGTGGAACCGGAACCGGTGGCGCCCCCGTCGTCGCCCGCATCGCCAAGTCGATCGGTGCTCTCACCATCGGTGTGGTCACCAAGCCCTTCGGCTTCGAGGGCAAGCGTCGCCAGGCGCAGGCCGAAACCGGTGTCGCTTCGCTCAAGAACGAGGTTGACACCCTCATCGTCGTGCCCAACGACCGTCTGCTCGAGATCAGCGACCGCGGCATCAGCATGCTCGAAGCCTTCGCGACCGCCGACCAGGTGCTTCTCGCCGGTGTGCAGGGCATCACCGACCTGATCACCACCCCCGGCCTGATCAACCTCGACTTCGCCGACGTCAAATCGGTCATGCAGGGCGCCGGATCGGCCCTCATGGGCATCGGCTCGGCTCGCGGGGCCGACCGGGCGATCAAGGCGGCCGAACTCGCCGTCGCGTCGCCCCTGCTCGAGGCATCGATCGACGGCGCTCACGGAGTGCTCCTGTCCATCCAGGGCGGATCCAACCTCGGTATCTTCGAAATCAACGACGCGGCTCGCCTCGTGCAAGAGGCTGTGCACCCCGAAGCCAACATCATCTTCGGTGCCGTCATCGACGACACCCTCGGTGACGAGGTGCGGGTCACGGTCATCGCCGCCGGCTTCGACGGCGGAGAGCCCGGTGCCAAGGCGGTCGAGGTGCGGCGCGCCGACCTCGTCGCGGCAGGCATCGCTGCCGGTGCCGGAACGGCGGCGGCCGGAGCATCCGCTGGCAGCGCTGCCGGAGCCCCGTCGACCGACTCGGGCAGCTATAGCGATGGCGAGCTCGCGGCTTCCGTTTGGGGTGGCTCGGACTCCGCCAGCGGCGTGACCGTAGCCGACCCGGCCTTTGAAGAAGAGGCTGACGATCTGGACATCCCTGATTTCCTCAAATAGGTCGACGTGTTTCAGTCCCGGGGCCGGCGCATCGCTGTCGGCCCTGGGATGCAGCGTTTTTGTCACCTGCACCGAAACCGACCTCACGAACAGAGCAGCTTGAGCATGGCACTTCCGCACGCGGACCCCGCAGAACCGGCACCGAGCAGCACAGCGCCGGGGGATCTGTCCACCCGCCTGGGCGCGGTCAGCGCCGGTATTCTCGACGCCGCCCGTGTGGCCGATCGCGACCCGGCCGGCATCACCACGATCGTCGTCACCAAGTTCCATCCGGTGTCCCTGATCGAGCAGCTCTACGCTCTCGGCGTGCGCAACGTGGGGGAGAACCGGCATCAGGAAGCGCAGGCCAAGGCTGCTGCCTTGGTCGATCTCGACCTCGTCTGGCACTTCGTTGGGCAGGTGCAGGGCAAAAAGGCGCGCCAGGTGCGGGCCTATGCCGACGTCATCCACTCGGTTGATCGTGCGTCCCTCGTCACCGCACTGGGGTCGGACGAGTCGAACGTCGACTGTTTCATCCAGGTCAATCTCACCGATGATGCCGCGCGCGGTGGCGTGCATCCGCTGGAGATTTCAGCCCTCGTCGACAACGTTCTCGCCACCCCCGGGCTGCGCCTGCTCGGCCTCATGGCCGTGGCTCCCATCGGTGCAGAGCCGCGCCGGGCCTTCGCCCGGGTGCGTGACCTCAGCGAACAGATTCGCACCCAGGCGCCGGCCGCCACCGCACTGTCCATGGGCATGAGCCAGGACTATGCGGCGGCCGTGCTCGAAGGGGCGACACACCTAAGAATTGGCACCGCAATCACCGGCAATCGTCCGGTGCTCGGTTAATCTCGAAGTAGCAAACCAACACGGAGGTCGACATGTCCAACCCGCTCAAGAAAACCATGGTCTACCTGGGTCTGGCAGACGAAGAGCTGGAGTACCAGGCGCCCGCCGGTACGTCCAACAACAACGGCTCCGCGAGTCACGCCGGTGCCAATCAGGCTGGTGCCAATCACGCTGGTGCCAATCACGTCAGTGCCGTCCCGGCACGCGGACACGACAGTGCCGCTCACTCCAGTGCGGCCCAGAACCATGCCGGGCGTGCGCCGGTGACCCCCCTGCGCAAGACTTCGACCCCCCAAGATGTGGCTGCGTCCGAAATGAATGAAATTCTCACGGTTCACCCGCGCGCCTACAAGGACGCCCAGGTCATCGCCGAATCCTTCCGCGAAGGCATCCCGGTCATCATCAACCTGTCGCAGATGAGCGACGGCGATGCTCGCCGCCTCATCGACTTCGCGAGCGGCCTGTCGCAGGGCTTGTACGGCAAGATCGAGCGCGTGACCGCCAAGGTCTTCCTGCTGTCGCCGTCCCACGTCGTCGTCTCCGGCGATAGCACCACCGAAGAGGGCGCTGAGGACAGCTCCTTCTTCGCGCAAGGCTAGACTTAAGTGTGACTGGCATACCGATCCTGGGAAATCTTCTCTATTTCCTGTTCTTCATGTACTTCCTCGTGCTGTGGGGTCGATTCATCATCGACCTCGTGCGTGGCGTCAACCGGGCCTGGCGTCCGCAGGGCGTCCTGCTCGTCGCGGTTGAGGTCGTCTACACCCTGACCGATCCGCCGGTTCGTTTCTTCCGACGCCTGATCCCGCCGCTTCGCATCGGGCCCATCGCGCTGGATTTCGGTTTCACGCTCACCATGCTGTGTACCATCGTCGGAATGTCTCTGGCGGGGTTACTGTAATCGTCCAACCGGGGCATGTATCCTTGTCGGATGACTGGTTGGCCCTGAGCCCGCAATCGCTCGTCGGCAGCCCGTAGTCAATTTCAATACTTGAGTCACTCATCGGCTCAAGTCAGTCAAATGTTCACAATAAATTCAAGTTTTGAGGGTGAAAAGCCATGGCGCTAACTCCGGAAGATGTAGTCAACAAAAGGTTCCAGTCGACCAAGTTCCGTGAGGGATACGACCAGGACGAGGTCGATGACTTTCTCGACGAGGTCGTCGTCGAACTGCGTCGCCTGACCAAGGAGAACGAGGAACTGCGTGCCCAGGTTGGTGGAGGCGCTGCTCCCGCAGCCGATTCCGCCCCGGTCGCCGCAGCTCCGTCCGAACCGGTCGTCGTCGAGCCCGTCGCCGCTCCGGTTGCGCCCGTTGCCGCGCTCACGCCGATCGACGAGACGGCCGGCACGACCAACCTGCTGCAGCTGGCTCGCCGCCTGCATGAAGAGCACGTCAAGGAAGGCGCCGAGAAGCGCGACGCCCTGATCGCCGAAGGCCACGCCACTGCGGCACGCGTCATCGCCGAAGCCGAGACCCAGCAGCGCATTCAGCTGCAGAAGCTCGACCAGGAGCGCTCCACGCTCGAAGGCAAGATCGACGAGCTTCGCACGTTCGAGCGCGAGTACCGCCTGAAGCTCAAGAGCTACATCGAGGGTCAGCTGCACGACCTCGACGCGAGCTCGGTGGGCTCCACGGCCGACACCAACGCGCCGAAGCCCAGCTTCCAGGGCTTTGGAGCCTAGGGCCGGAACGAAGAAGCGTTCGCGAGCGCTTATCGTTCTAGCCCTCGTCGCGCTGGGCATTTACGCCCTCGATCAGTACAGCAAGTACCTCGTCGTCGCCTCGATGACCGAGGGCTCTGTGATTCGGGTTCTGAACGACGTGCTGCAACTGCACTTCGTTCGGAACCCGGGCGCGGCGTTTTCGCTCGCGAGCGGATCCACCTGGATCTTCTCGATCATCGCTGCCGCCGTCGTGGTGTTCATTATCTGGTTCGCCCGGCGCATCCGCTCACTGGCCTGGGGCCTCGTTTTCGGCCTGCTGCTCGGCGGTGTGCTCGGCAACCTGACCGACCGACTGCTGCGCGAACCCGGCTTCGGCGTCGGGCACGTGGTCGACTTCATCTCGACCCCCTGGCTGCTGCCGGCGATCTACAACGTCGCCGACATGGCCATCGTGACCAGCATGATCATCTTCATGATCCTGACCATCCGCGGCATCGGCCTCGACGGCAACAAGGTCGTGGCCGTCAGCAAGACCGCCACAGCGACCGTGCCGGTGGCAACCGCCATGCCCCTCGAAACTCCTCCTCTCATAACGGATGCTGTGACACCCGAAACGCGCACCAGCGAGATTGTCACGCCCGATTCGACGGCCCGCGACCGGCAGGTACCCGGCGCTGAGGCTCTGCCATGAACGGCCCCATCGACCTGACCAGCCCCCCGGAACGGCGATCACTGCCACTCCCGGACGGCTTGGAAGGCGTGCGGGTAGACGCCGGTCTGGCCAAACTGTTCGGCTTCTCGCGCAGCTTCGCCGCCGAGGTCTCCGAGGCCGGCGGCGTCGTGCTCGACGGCACCGTCGTCGGCAAATCCGATCGCCTGCGAGCCGGCAGCTGGATCGAAGTGACCTGGCAGCCCAAGCAGCCGCTGCGCGTCATTCCGATCGCTGTCCCTGATCTCACCGTCGTGCACGACGACGAGAGCATCATCGTCATCAACAAACCGGCCGGAGTGGCCGCCCATGCGAGCGTCGGGTGGACCGGCCCGACCGTGCCCGGCGCCCTGTTGGCTGCTGGCTTTCGCATCGCGACCTCGGGCGCAGCCGAACGTGCCGGCATCGTGCACCGGCTCGACGTGGGCACGAGCGGCCTCATGGTCGTCGCCAAGTCGGAGACGGCCTATACGGCGCTCAAGAAGGCTTTCCACGACCGCGAGGTCGAGAAGATTTATCACACCGTCGTGCAGGGCCACCCCGACCCGCTCACCGGCACCATCGATGCGCCGATCGGCCGCCACCCGCGGTCGGATTGGAAGTTCGCGGTCATGGCCGACGGTAAGCCTTCGATCACCCACTACGAGACCCTGGAAGCCTTCCCCTACGGTTCCCTGCTCGAGGTACACCTGGAGACGGGGCGCACCCACCAGATCCGGGTGCACATGACCGCCCAGCGGCATCCGTGCGTCGGCGACGCCATGTACGGCGCCGATCCGTCGATCACCGCCCGGCTCGGGCTGAAGCGGCAGTGGCTGCACGCCAAGCAGCTTGCCTTCACCCATCCGGACAGCCACGAATGGGTGACCTACAACGCCGACTACCCGGCCGACCTCACCCACGCCCTCGCGGTGCTGCGCGGAGACTGACCCGGGGCTCGCCCCTAACCGTTTCATCAACTCGTCGGAGTCATTGTGAGTAACCCGGTAACCGCCACCGACAATTTCGTGCACCTGCACGTGCACAGCGAATACTCCATGCTCGACGGAGCCGCCCGGGTGAAACCCCTGATCAAGGCCGCCGTCGAGCAGGGGATGCCGGCGGTGGCGATCACCGACCACGGCAACGTGTTCGGCGCCTTCGACTTCTGGAAGAGTGCGACCGACGCCGGCATCAAGCCGATCATCGGTACGGAGGCGTATATCACCCCCGGCACCGATCGCCGCGACAAAACCCGGGTGCGGTGGGGCACGAGCGGGCAGAACCGGGACGACGTCGGTGGCGCCGGCTCATACACCCACATGACGCTGCTCTCCGAGAACACCGCGGGCATGCACAACCTGTTCCGGCTGTCGTCGAAGGCGAGCCTTGAGGGCTACTACTTCAAACCGCGCATGGACCGCGAACTGCTCAGCCAGTATTCGAAGGGCCTGATCGGTACGACCGGCTGCGTCGGTGGCGAAGTGCAAACCCGGCTGCGCCTCGGCCAGTACGACGAGGCGAAGAAGGCCGCCGGGGACTTTCAGGACATCTTCGGCAAGGAGAACTTTTTCTGCGAGATCATGGACCACGGCATCGACATCGAACGCCGCACCATGACCGACCTGCTGAAACTGGCCAAGGAGCTCGACCTTCCGCTGCTGGCCAGCAACGACCTGCACTACACCCACGCCCACGACGCCACCGCCCATGCGGCGTTGCTGTGCGTGCAGTCGGCGTCGACCCTGGACGACCCGAACCGGTTCAAGTTCGACTCCAACGAGTTCTACCTGAAGACCGCGGCGCAGATGCGGCACCTGTTCCGCGACCACCCCGAATCCTGCGACAACACCCTGCTCATTGCCGAGCGCTGCGAGGTGGAATTCAACACCAAAGCCAACTACATGCCGCGCTTTCCTTGCCCGGAGGGTGAGAACGAGGAAAGCTGGTTCATCAAGGAAAACGAGATCGGGCTGGCCAAACGCTACCCGAAGGGCATCCCCGCCGATGTGCGCACGCGCGCCGACTACGAAATCGGCATCATCGTGCAGATGGGTTTCCCCGGCTACTTCCTCGTCGTCGCCGACTTCATCATGTGGTCGAAGCAGCAGGGTATCCGCGTCGGTCCCGGCCGTGGTTCGGGCGCCGGCTCCATGGTCGCCTACGCGATGGGTATCACCGACCTCGACCCGCTCGTGCACGGCCTCATCTTCGAACGGTTCCTCAACCCTGACCGCGTCTCGATGCCCGACTTCGACGTCGACTTCGACGAGCGTCGCCGCGGTGAGGTTATCAAGTACGTCACCGAGAAGTACGGCGAGGAACGCGTCGCCCAGATCGTCACCTACGGCACGATCAAGGCCAAGCAGGCCCTGAAAGACGCCTCGCGTGTGCTCGGCTTTCCCTTCGGCATGGGCGACAAGCTCACCAAGGCCATGCCGCCGGCCATCATGGGAAAGGACGTGCCCCTCACCGGCATGTTCGACAAGGACCACCCGCGCTACCGTGAAGCGGCCGACTTTCGCGCCGTCATCGAGAGCGACCCCGAAGCCCGAACCGTGTTCGACACCGCCCTCGGCCTGGAAAACCTGAAACGTCAGTGGGGCGTGCACGCCGCCGGTGTGATCATGTCGAGCGACCCTTTGATCGACATCATCCCCATCATGAAGCGTGAAGCGGATGGCCAGGTCGTCACGCAATTCGACTACCCGGCCTCCGAGGCCCTCGGACTGATCAAGATGGACTTTTTGGGGCTGCGCAACCTCACCATCATCGACGACACCCTCGACAACATTGCGGTGAACCGCGGTCACCGGCCCGTACTCGAAGACCTCGGCCTGGAAGATCCCGCCGCCTATGAACTGCTTGCTCGCGGCGACACGCTCGGCGTGTTCCAGCTCGACGGCGGCCCGATGCGAGCCCTGCTGCGGCTCATGAAGCCCGACAACTTCGAAGACATCTCGGCCGTCATCGCCCTATACCGTCCCGGGCCCATGGGTGCCAACTCGCACACGAACTATGCGCTGCGCAAGACCGGTGTGCAGGAGATCATTCCCATTCACCAGGAGCTCGAAGAGCCCCTCAAAGACGTCATCGGCACCACCTACGGCCTGATCGTGTACCAGGAGCAGGTTATGTCGATTGCTCAGGTGCTCGCCGGCTTCACGCTCGGTGAAGCAGACCTGCTGCGCCGCGCCATGGGTAAGAAGAAGAAGTCGGAGCTGGACAAGCAGTTCGAGGGTTTCTCGAAGGGCATGCAGGACCGCGGCTACTCCATGGACGCCGTCACCACGGTCTGGAACATTCTCTTGCCGTTCTCCGACTACGCCTTCAATAAGGCGCACTCGGCCGCCTACGGGGTTCTCTCCTACTGGACCGCCTACCTGAAAGCGGTGTACCCGGCCGAGTATATGGCCGCGCTGCTCACGAGCGTCGGTGACTCCCGCGACAAGCTCGCGCTCTACCTCAACGAGTGCCGCCGCATGGGCATCCAGGTGTTAGCGCCCGACGTGAACGAGTCGATCGGATTCTTCGCGGCGGTGGGCACCGACATCCGTTTCGGTCTCGGTGCCGTGCGTAACGTCGGCTTCAACGTGGTCGAGGCCATTCGCGGAGCCCGCGAAGAAAAGGGGCGCTTCGAGTCCTTCCACGACTTTCTGCGCAAGGTGCCCCTGCCTGTCGCCAACAAGCGCACCATCGAATCGCTCGTCAAGGCCGGGGCCTTCGACTCGCTCGGCGCCACCCGGCGCGGCATGGTTGAGATTCACGAATCCGCCGTCGAGTCGGCCGTGAAGATCAAACGGGAAGAGAGCAACGGCAATATCGGGTTCGACTTCGACAGCCTGTTCGACGAACCGCAGGACACCGAGCAGGTGCCGGACCGACCGGAGTGGAGCAAGAAAGAGAAACTCGCCTACGAACGCGACATGCTCGGGCTGTACGTGTCCGACCATCCGCTTGCCGGGCTGGAGATTCCGCTCGCCAAGCATGCCAGCACCACCATCGCGGACCTGATCGCGTCGGAATCGACCGAAGACGGCGACACGGTCACCGTGGCCGGCCTGATCACGAGCGTGCAGCACCGCATCGCCAAGAAGTCCGGCAACCAATACGGCATGATCCAGGTTGAGGACTTCGGCGGGGAGATCACCGCCATGTTCATGGGCAAGGCCTACCTCGAGTTCGCGCCGGAACTGATCAGCGACTCGGTCGTGGTCGTGCGCGGCCGCGTCAGCCTGCGCGACGACGGAATGAACCTGCATGCGTTCAGTGTGTTCCAGCCCGAGCTCGGCCAGGGCTCTGACCAGAGCATGGTCTCGATCACGGTGGGGGAGGCCAGGGCGACCACCGACACGGTGAGTGCGCTCGGCGAGATCCTCAAGCGCCACGCCGGCGAGGCCGAGGTGCGCCTCAAACTGGTCAAGAACGATGTGGCGCGGGTATTCGAGCTGCCGTACCGGGTGAAGGTGAGCGCCGACCTGTTCGGCGAGCTCAAAAGCATCCTCGGCCCCAACTGCCTCACCTAATTCTTCAGCCCTGGCCGCAGATTACTGACAGGACTCCCGCCTAGGCTGGAAGCATGCACAAGCGAGAGCCGATCTACCAGGTCGCCATCGGGGCCGGTCGCGCCCTGTTCGGCGTGCTCCGGGTGCGCCCGGCCGTGACCGGTCTCGAACGCCTGCCGGTCTCAGGCGGCGCCGTGCTCGCCATCACCCACTTCGGCTATCTCGACTTCGCCCTGGTCGAGTGGGTCACCTGGCGGCACAACCGGCGGCACATCCGTTTCATGGCCAAGAAGGGTGCCTTCGACCAGCCACTGGTCGGACCCCTGCTGCGCGGCATGAAACACATCTCGGTCGACATGGACAGCGGTCACGAAGCCTACGCCCAGGCCGTGACGGCCCTGGTCAGCGGTGAACTGCTCGGTGTGTTCCCCGAGGGCGGCGTCAACGCCTCGTTCACCGTGCGCGAACTCAAGTCGGGCGCGGTGCGCATGGCGCAGGCCGCGAACGTACCGATCATCCCGGTCGCCGTGTGGGGCGGGCACCGGCTGATGACCAAGAACCACCGGTCGCGTCTGCGGGAGCGCATGGGCGTGCCGGTCAGCATCCGTTTTGGTGAGCCCATCCGAGCGGATGCCGCTGCCGCCGTGGACGACGTCGCTGCGGCCACGCTGAGGCTGCACGACACCCTGCAGCGCCTCGTCGACGCGGTGCAGACGGAGTACCCGGTGCCGGGCGCCGGCCAGTGGTGGCAACCCGCGCACCTCGGCGGCACCGCGCCGACCCCCGAACAGGCTGCGATCGCCGAAGCCGAGCGTCGCCGCCGCAAGGCTGCCGCGAAGTCGGCTGCGGAGAAGTAGCCTCGCGGCTCAACGTGGCCCGCACCCTGGGCGCCGACCGCAGCGAGCTGCCACTTTTGGCCCCTTGACGGCCCGCCAGGGGGCCGAAGTTGGCACCTCGGTGCGCCCGAGACGAGTTAGACGGCGAAGCCCGGTACCCGGTAGGTGCGCTCGTGGTAGAGCAGTGCCTCATCGTCGGTGCCCATGCCGCCGCCCTCGATCTGCACGACGACCACGGCGTTGTTGTGCACCGACACCCGTTCCACGATGCGGCCGATCATCCAGCTGGTGACGCCGTGCAACACCGGGAGCCCGTAGGGTCCCGGCTGCCAGTGCTCGCCGACGAATCGGTCGGCGTGCGGGCCGGCGAGTTTCTCGGCGACGCGGCGATTGTGGGCACCGAGCATGTGGATGACCACGCGGTCGGCGGCGGCGATCGCCGTCCAGGAACTCGCCGACCTGGCCATGTTGAACGTGGCGAGGGGGGGAACCGCGGACAGTGACGCCAGGGAGGTGGCCGTGAAGCCGACCGGGGTGCCATCGGGCGCGAGGGTCGTTATCGCCGCGACGCCGGCGGCATGGCGGCGAAAGGCGTGCTTGAACGCGGCCAGGTCGTCGGGAGCGTTGGGATCGGCGTCGAGCCGGGGCGCTGCGGGCAGGGCGATCGCGGGCCCGGTCGCGACGGCGGGCACAGGCAATACGGGCACAGCGGTGACGGCGGGCACGGGGGTTACGGAGGGTTCAACGTTTCTTTGCATACTCAACCAACAATCTCTTTCAGCATCAGCCTATTCCCGCGCGCGGATTGTGACGCGGGTTCACGGATAGGCTGGGGCACGATGATTCAGACTATTGACCTTCGCGGGAGCGAGCCGACACCGGCCGAGCTTCTGGCTTCCGTTCCGCGCGCCCTGACCAGCGTCGCCGTCGCCTCCGATATCGCGGCCGAGCTCATCGCCGACGTGCGTGAGCGCGGCGGAGTGGCCCTGCTCGACCAGGCCGAGCGCCTCGACCGGGTGCGCCCCGGCCAGGTGCGAGTACCCGCGAGCCACATCATCGACGCGGTCGCCGCACTCGACCCGGCCGTGCGCACCGCGATCACCGAGACCATCCGCCGGGTGCGCCTGGCCAGCGCGGCGCAGGTGCCCGCGCACGTGACCACCACGATCGAAGCCGGGGCCACCGTCACCCAGCGCTGGCAGCCGGTGAATCGGGTCGGCCTCTACGTTCCCGGCGGCAAGGCCGTCTACCCCTCGAGCGTCGTCATGAACGTCGTGCCGGCTCAGGTCTCCGGGGTGCGGTCGATCGCGCTCGCCTCGCCGCCGCAGAGCCACTTTGACGGTCGCGTGCACCCCACCATCCTCGCCGTCGCCGGTCTGCTCGGTGTCGACGAGATCTACGCGATGGGCGGCGCCGGAGCCATCGGCGCCCTCGCCTACGGTGTCGACGATATCGGCCTCGAGCCGGTGCAGATCGTCACCGGCCCCGGTAACGTCTACGTCGCCGCCGCCAAACGACTCATTCGAGGGCAGGCCGGCATCGATTCCGAGGCCGGTCCCACCGACATCCTCGTGATAGCGGATGCTGACGCCGACCCGCTGCTGATCGCCGCCGACCTGGTCAGCCAGGCCGAGCACGACGAACTCGCCGCCGCCGTGCTGGTGACGGATTCACCCGAACTCGCCGACGCCGTCGCGGCGCGACTGATCGTGCTGGCGGCATCCACTACCCACAGCGAACGGGTGAGCGTTGCTCTGCGCGGACGCCAGTCCGCGATCGTACTCGTCGACAACCTGCAGGTCGCGGCCGCGTTCAGCAATGCCTTCGGGCCGGAGCACCTCGAGATTCAGACGAGCGATCCCGACGCGGTGCTCGAAACGATCGAGAACGCCGGGGCCATCTTCCTCGGGCCGTATTCTCCGGTGAGCCTCGGCGACTATGTCGCCGGTTCCAACCACGTGCTTCCCACCGGGGGACAGGCCCGGTTCTCCTCCGGCCTCGGCGCCTACACCTTTCTGCGACCGCAGCAGGTCGTGCGCTACAGTCGCGAGGCGTTGCAGGGTGTCGCCGGCCACATTGCCGCCCTCTCCAACGCCGAGGCCCTGCCGGCGCACGGCGACGCCGTCACGGCCCGGTTCGCCGCCGACCGCTAGGCTGGCAGCACCATGTTCTGCCCGTTCTGTCGCCATCCAGATTCCCGAGTCGTCGACTCGCGTACGAGCGACGACGGACTGTCCATTCGCCGCCGTCGGCAGTGCCCCGAATGCGGGCGCCGGTTCAGCACTACCGAAACGGCGAGCCTGAACATCATCAAGCGCAGCGGCGTGGTCGAACCGTTCAGCCGCGAGAAGATCGTCTCCGGCGTGCGCAAGGCCTGCCAGGGGCGGCCCGTCACCGACTCCGATCTGGCCATGCTGGCCCAGAAGGTCGAGGAAACCATCCGCCAGACCGGTGCTTCCCAGGTCGACGCCAACGACATCGGCCTGGCCATCCTGCCGCCGCTGCGTGACCTCGATGAGGTCGCCTACCTGCGGTTCGCGAGCGTCTACCAGGGCTTCGATTCCCTCGACGATTTCGAGAGCGCCATCACCCAGCTGCGCACCGAGCACAGCAATCGTTCCAAGACCCGCACGACCGCGGATGCCGCTTCGGCCGGCACCATTCCCACCGCCACCAGCACCCCGAAAGCGTAGGCGTAGGGCCCGATGTATCCGCTGTTCTTCAAGCTCGTGCTCACCCGGATCGATCCGGAGCGCGCCCACCACCTCGCCTTCACCGTCATTCGGCTGCTGCCGACTCTGGGACTCGGGCGTCTCGTGCACCGGTTCACCCGCCCTCGCACCGACCTCAGCGTGAACACCCTCGGCCTGCATTTCTCGTCGCCGTTTGGCGTCGCGGCCGGTTTCGACAAGGACGGCGAGGCCGTGCTCGGCCTCGGCCAGTTGGGTTTCGGTCATGTCGAGGTGGGCACGCTCACCGCGCTGGCCCAGCCCGGTAACCCCACCCCGCGTTTGTTTCGCTTCGTGGCCGACCGCGCGGTCGTCAATCGCATGGGCTTCAACAACCACGGGGCCGACGCCGCTGTCGCCCGGCTGACCCGGGTGCGCACCGTGGCCGGACGCCCGGTGCTCGGCATCAATATCGGCAAGAGCCGCGTCACCGCCGTCGAGAACGCCACGGCCGACTACCTGCGCAGCGCGCAGATCCTTGCCCCCGTGGCCGACTACCTCGTGGTCAACGTGAGTTCACCCAACACCCCAGGCCTGCGTGGACTACAGGAACTCGACCAGCTCGCACCGCTGCTGACCGCGGTCAAGGGCGCCGCCGGCGCCACCCCGTTGCTCGTGAAGATCGCCCCCGACCTCGAGGATGTGGAAGTTACACGCATCGCGGCTCTCGCCGTTGAGCTCGGCCTCGACGGCATCATCGCCACCAACACCACTCTTTCGCGCAGCGGCCTGAAAACGGATGCCGCCACCATCGCCGCCGCCGGAGCCGGCGGCTTGTCCGGCGCCCCGCTGCACGCCCGGTCGCTCGCCGTTCTGCAGCAGATTCGCGCCGTCGTGCCCGCTGAATTCTGCGTCATCTCTGTCGGCGGTGTGGACACGGCCGAGCAGGTGGCCGAACGTCTCGCGGCGGGAGCCACCCTCGTGCAGGGCTATACGGCATTCCTCTACCGTGGTCCGCTCTGGGCTCGCCAAATCAATCGCGGGCTCGACCGTCTGCGCTCCGCCCGCTGACGAATCCGGCCACGAGCCACCGGGCTGCAGGCCGGCCGAGCTGCGCATGCCGTCAGCGGAGGGTTCCCTCCCATTCTGGACATCCGTTCGAAACAAAGTCGAACTGGAACCGATACATGCCACGCCTAAACTGCCACTTCCGGGCCCGTCGTACGGCTCGACAGCATCCGCAGACCGGCGGTTCACCCCCCACAGCAGCTGCATCCCCGCAGCGCCGTGCACGCACGAGAGGAATCCCGCAATGACACCATCCAGAGGCTTGTTCAGTCGTCGATCGGCGACCCGGGTGGTGCGCGGCGTCGCTATCGCAGCCGTCCTGACGCTCTCCCTGGCCGCGTGCGCGGGCAGCGACACGGAAGAGGCCGGGGCAAACGAAGCCGCATCATTCGGGGATGCGAGCGTTCAGTTCAGCTGGATCAAAAACGCCGAGTTCATGGGCGAATACCTCGCCGACGAGAACGGATACTTCACCGAGGCCGGCTTCGACTCCGTCGACATGATCGAAGGGCCCGCCTCGATCGAAGCTGCGGTCATCTCGGGCAACGTCGACATGGGTATCGGCAACGCAATCTCGACCGGCACCATCATCGCCAATGAGGGTGCCCCGTTGAAGATCATCGGTGCGACCTACCAGAAGAACCCTTTCACCATTCTTTCGCTGGCCGATAAGGGCAACATCGCGGCCCTCGACGATCTGAAGGGCAAGACCATCGGCGTGCAGGCCAGCAACCTCAGCCTCTGGGAGGCCTTCCTCGAGATCAACGACATCGATGAGGACTCACTGACCACCCTTCCGGTGCAGTACGACCCGACCCCACTGTTCAACGGGGAGGTCGACGGCTGGTTCTCCTACCTCACCAATGAATCCATCGACGCGGAACTGCTCGGACTCGACCCGGTCAACCTGCCGCTGGCCGACTTCGGCCTGCCCTTCGTGGCCGAGACCCTCACGGTCACCGACGACGCGATCGAAAACGACCGGGATAAGCTCAAGGCCCTGCTGGTGGCCGAGATTCGCGGGTGGACCGACGCGATCAACGACCCCGAAGCCGCCGCCAAACTCACGGTTGACACCTACGGGCCCACCTTCGACCTCACGATCGAGAAGGAGACCCGCCAGGCCGAGATCCAGTCCGTCGATCTCGTCGTGAGCGCAGACACGCTCGCCAACGGACTGTTCTCGATCAGCTCCGAGCTGCAGCAGCAGAGCATCGACACGCTCGCAGCGACCGGCCTCACGATCACGGCCAGCCAGCTGTTCGACATGACCCTGCTCGACGAGGTCTATGCCGAAAACCCCGACCTGCTCGCCTACAGCAAGTAGCAGCAGAACCCTGGCCGGGCATCCGCTGGAACGCCTCGAGCGTTCCAGCGGATGCCCGGCCGGAACCTAAACTGGTCACCTGCCCAAAAATATTCCCGCAGACCCGCCAGCGCTGAGGAGCGAACCACGTGAGTAGTACTGATGCCGGCGTTCGCGACGCGGTGGTCGACCAGGACACCGCTGGCCAGACCGGTGGCACGGGTCTGCACATCTCCGGGTTGCACAAGGTGTTCCCGGTGGGGCGCAAAGAGGTCGTCGCCCTCGACAACGCCAACCTGCACACCGACAAGGGCAGCTTCCTGTCGCTCCTCGGGCCGTCCGGCTGCGGCAAATCCACCATCCTGCGCATTCTGGCCGGCCTGGAAGCGCCTACGAGCGGCACCACCCGGGTCGATGGCAAGAGCCCGCAGCAACTGCGGCAGGGACATCAGCTCGGCATCGCCTTTCAAGACTCCGCCCTGCTGCCCTGGCGCAGTGTGCGCGCCAACATCCGCCTCCCGTTCGAGGTCGCCCGCGTTCCCGTCGACGAGGCGTACATCGATGAACTGATCGCCCTCGTCGGCCTGCAGGGATTCGAGAAGGCCAAGCCCGCCCAGCTGTCCGGCGGCATGAAGCAACGGGTGTCGATTGCCAGGTCACTCGTACTCAAGCCCTCGGTGCTGCTGCTCGACGAACCCTTCGGCGCCCTCGACGATATGACCAGGCAGCGGCTCAACCTCGAGCTGCTGCGTATCTGGACGCAGAAGCCCGCCACGACCCTCATGGTCACCCACGGCATCGCCGAGGCCATCTTCCTCTCCGACCACGTCGCGGTCATGAGCGCCCGCCCCGGCCGGGTCAAGGAAGTCATCGACGTCGACCTCCCGCGGCCCCGGCTGCCCGAGATGATGCGGTCACCCGAATTCCACGCCCTGCACGACCGCGCCTCCGACCTGCTGTTCAGCGATGCCGCCGCCTCGGGCGACGACCGGTGATCCGCAATCAGCTGCGCGCCCTGCCCGCCTGGGCGACCGGCCTGATCGGGGCCGCGATCGTCGTGGCCCTGTGGTGGATCGGAGCCGTCACCGTGTTCGCCGACGTCGGCTCGATGCCCGGCGGCGCGGTACCGACCCCGCTCGATGTGCTCGTGCAGCTCGTCAGCGACGGGCCGGCGTTCTACCTGCCCCACGTCAGCGTCACCATACTGGAAGCGCTCATCGGCTTCGCCTGGGGTAACGGGTTGGCACTGGCCCTCGCCGCGCTCGTTCTGCTGCTGCCACGCATCGAAAAGATTGCGATGCAGGTCGCCGTCATCACCTATTGCATTCCGATCGTGGCAATCGGCCCGATCGCCTACATCGTGATCGGGGCGCCGAGCGCGGGCGACCCGGCCGGAACGGCGGTCTTTCTTGCCGCCATATCGGTGTTCTTCACCACGGTCATCGGGTCGCTCGTCGGCCTCAAGGCAGCGGATGCCGCCAGCCTCGACCTCATCACCGTCTACGGCGGCAGCAGATTCACCCAACTGCGCAAGGTGCGCCTCATCGCCGGGCTGCCCAGTGTGCTGACCGCCCTGCAGGTCGCCGCGCCGGCCGCCTTCATCGGGGCCATCCTGGGGGAGTACCTCGGCGGGGTCAGCCGCGGGCTGGGCATCGCCATGCTCGTGGCCGGGTCAACGGCCAACGTGGACCGCGTGTGGAGCCTCGCGCTCGTCGCCGGCGTCACCGCGGGGCTCGGCTACGCGATCTTCGCCGTCGTGCTGCGGTTCGCGACACCGTGGACGACCGGACGGAACAATCGATGAGCTTTACCCGGATAGCTCTCATAACGGTCGCGCGCGGCCTGCGAACCGGACTCATCACCCTGGTGCTGGTTCTGGTCGCCTGGCAGGGCCTGCTCCTGCTGCTCGACATTTCGCCGTTCCTGGCCAAGGGACCCCTCGACGTGTGGACCTGGCTCGTGACGGTCCCCGATGCCGCCGACAATCGGGCCCTCATCCTGGGCAACCTCGTGGTGACCCTCGGCGACGCTTTTCTCGGTTTCGTGGCCGGTCTCACCTGCGCCCTGCTCCTCGCCGTGCTGTTCACGCTGTCGCGGGGCATCGAGCACGCCCTCATGCCCATCGCCCTGCTGCTGCGATCGGTGCCGCTCGTGGCCCTCGTGCCGATCATCAGCCTCATCACCGGACGCGGCCTCACGACAGCCGTGGTGATGGGGGCTATCGTCGTGTTGTTCCCGGCACTCGTGAACATCGCGTTCGGGCTGCGTTCGAGTTCACCGCAGATCGGCGACGTGATCACCGTCTACGGCGGCAGCGCGTTCACGACACTGCGCAAGGTCGCGCTGCCGAGTTCGCTGCCATCCTTCTTCGCCGCGGTGAAGATCTCGGTGCCGGGGGCGATCACCGGGGCGCTGCTGGCCGAGTGGCTCACGACCGGCCAGGGACTCGGAAACTCCATCGTCGCCGCTGTCGCGAAGGTGCAGAATTCCGAGGTGTGGGCATCCGTCGTGGTGATCACCATCGTCTCCCTCGCCCTCTACGGCCTGGCCCAGGTGGTCGAGAACCTGGTCCTTCGACGCATGAGCATGGAGCAGAGCACCGCGGGCTGACGCAGCCCCGGGATTGGTCTCTGGTGTACAGGCGACCGGGCTTACAGCAGACCGTGCTCGGCGAGTTGGTTGGCGAGGCTCGATCCGTCTGGACCGTAGACCCACGGTGCCTCAGGGCCGCCCTCGATCAGCACGGCGTCGCGTGAGCGCCCGCCGGCGAGCACTGCTTCGCTCGGGGACAGCTGGCGGATGGCCACGGCCGCGACGCTGCCCGGATAGTCACGCTGGAAGTCGCTGTAAATGGCTTCGTCGTGCTGGCCGTCGTCGCCGATGAGAATCCAGCGCATGTTCGGAAATTGTTCGGCGAGCCGGCGCAGGTTATCCCGTTTGTGGGCGCTTCCGCTGCGGAACCAGCGGTCGTGGGTGGGGCCCCAGTCGGTCAGCAGCAGCGCCCCGGCCGGGTAGAGGTTGCGGGAGAGAAAGCGCGACAGTGTCGGGGCCACGTTCCAGGCACCGGTGGAGAGGTAGATCACCGGGGCTCCCGGCGTGTTCGACGCCAGTCGTTCCAGAAAGACAGCCATGCCGGGCGTCGGTACCCTGGCATGCTCGTCGAGCACGAAGGTGTTCCAGGCGGCGAGGAGCGGGCGGGGAAGTGTGGTGACCATCACGGTGTCGTCGACGTCGGAGACGATACCGTAGCCGATCGTGGGTGCCACGATGAAGAGGGGCGCTTCGACGACGGCTGAGGATTCGGTGTGCAGCTGGGCAGCGTGCCACCCGGCCGGCAGTGACACCAAAACGACGGTGTCGACGACCCCGCCCCGATCCGCCTGCACGCGATGGGTCTGGCCGCCGATCTCGATGGTGACGGTCACGTCGTTGACCGGAACGCTGGTGAAGCTGCGCCATCCACGAATGCCGGCGTCACGGCCATCCGCTCGGGGCCGCTTCTGACGTTTCGAGGGCTTTTCGGGCTTGGCCAGGAGTACCCGACAGAGGATGCGCACCCAGGCGGTCGAGCCGTAGCCGGTGTAGGGAATGACGGTCGGCTGGTATCCGCGGCGGCGGGCGGAATGCTCACGGCGGTCATGCAGCCAGTCTTCGATGCGGGCCGCGCGGTGCATGATTCGCTCGGGACTGGGAGCACGCGGCGTGGCGTCTGGAGACTCTGGCACTCCTTCATTCTGCCACGTTGCTGTGCATCCCCCGATCAGCCCCGTGGGATTGGGGTTTTACCCCGTAGGATGGTGACGTATCTTCAAGGGGGATAAATGTCGCTTGGTGGCCTATTGGGTGAAGAGACCGGTGCAGCACTGCAGCAGGTGCGCACCGAGCCGATTCAGCAGCGCAGCGCTGCACGTCTGTCCGGTCTGCTCGATGCGGCTGCCGCCGTCGTGGACGAGGTCGGTTTTGACCGCATCACGACCGCGATGATCGCGGAACGTGCCGGTGCGTCCATCGGTACGGTGTACCGCTATTACCCCGACCGGGTCGCCGTTTTACACGCCCTGCACGAGCGTGCCGTGGTGCGCTTTCGCCAGCGCGTCGTCGACGAACTCGGCTCGAGCTCCCTCACCTCCTGGTGGGACGCGGTGGACTGTGTCGTGACGGCTTTCGTCGGCCTGTACCGCTCCGAACCGGGCTTTCGCATCGTCAACTTCGACGACCGGGATGGCGCTCCCAGCGCCGACGCTGTAGCGGATGCCGACTTCTTCGCGCGTCGCCTCGCTGATGTCCTCGTGAACGAGTTCGACCTGCCGGCCGGCGACGAACTGATCTTCCGCCTCGAAGTCGCCGTTGAAATGGCGGACGCCCTGCTTGCCCGGGCCTTTCACACCGACCCGGTCGGTGAGGAGCGGTTCATCGCCGAGTGCCGTCTCGTGCTGCGCAACTACCTCGACGGGTTCTACAGCCCGCACGCCCTGGGCCTTCTCGCCGCCGCCTCCTGATCATCGCTCACCGCCGGGCGCCCCACCGGGGTGCCCGGCTTTCTCGTCGGTGGAGGGCTGTGTTCGCTGCTGGATAAATCTTTTTGCGCAATCTGTTTTGCCTGTCGCCGCGAATAGTGATTGGGTTAGCATCTGCTGTGTGTTGACCCGACCCGACCCGAGGAGCGCGCCACCAGGATGATCGAATTCCACTCGGTGACCAAACGTTTCCCCGACGGCACCATCGCCGTGGACGACTTCAGCCTCGTGGTGCCCTCGCACAAGACCACCGTGTTCGTGGGTACCTCCGGGTCGGGAAAGACGACGCTGCTGAGAATGATCAACCGCATGGTTGACCCGACGAGCGGCTCCATTGACATCGACGGGGCCGACATCGGCACCCTGGAGCCGGTCAAGCTGCGGCGAAGCATCGGCTACGTCATGCAGAACTCGGGGCTGCTTCCCCACCGCAAGGTCGTCGACAACGTCGCTACCGTCCCCATGCTGCGGGGAATGCCCAGGAAGAAGGCCCGCGAGCAAGCGCTCGCGCTGCTCGACACGGTCGGTCTCGACCGATCTCTCGCTGAGCGCTATCCGAGCCAGCTATCGGGCGGTCAGCAGCAACGAGTCGGCGTGGCTCGCGGGCTCGCCGTCAACCCCAATATTCTGCTCATGGACGAGCCATTCGGTGCGGTGGATCCGATCGTGCGCGCCGAACTTCAGCAGGAGCTGCTGCGGCTGCAACGCGAACTCGGCAAGACCGTGGTCTTCGTCACCCACGACATCGACGAAGCCTTCCTGCTCGGCGACCAGGTGGTCATCCTGCGCACCGGGGGCAAGGTTGCCCAGGTCGGCTCCCCGGCACAAATTCTCGCGAACCCGATCGACGATTTTGTCTCTACCTTCGTCGGCGCCGAGCGTGGCAAACGCTCCCTGCACGTCGAAAACCACGGCAATGGCAACATTGTCGTCGACGAAACCGGGCGCCTGGCCGGGGTCCTCGTCGCATCACAATCAACGGCAGCGACTGCATCGGGTTCCGAGTCAAGGGCCGGTCCGCGCGGACCGGGTGCTTCGGTGCAGGGTGGGGATTCGCGGTGACCTGGATCTGGTCGAACCTGGACCTCATTTGGGATCGCACGTTCGATCACCTCATCCTCAGCGTGCCCTCGATCATCCTGAGCTTCGTGATCGCGCTTCCGTTCGGCTGGCTGGCGTATCGCTACCGGTCGAGTCGCGCGGTCATCCTCACCACGGTCGGGTTGCTCTATGCAATTCCGTCGCTGCCCTTGTTCATCGTGCTGCCCTTTATCGTGGGCACCAGCATCCGCTCACCGCTGAACCTGATCATCGCACTCACCCTGTATGGGGTTGCCCTGATGGTGCGGGTGGTAGCCGATGGGCTCGGTTCCGTCGACCGGGACGTGCGCCAGTCCGCGACGGCCGTCGGCTTCTCGGGCTGGTCCTCCTTCTGGCGGGTCGAGTTGCCTCTGGCCGGCCCCGTGTTACTGGCCGGTCTGCGCGTTGTGGCAGTCAGCACCGTGAGCCTCGCCACCGTCGGTGCCGTGATCGGCGCGCAGAGCCTCGGCAGCCTGTTCACCGACGGCTTCCAGCGCGGAATTGAGGCGGAGATCATCGTGGGCATCGTCGCCACCGTGCTGCTCGCCCTCGCCCTGGACGCGGCGCTTGTGCTGCTCGGACGCCTGCTGATGCCGTGGACCCGGCGCAGCGCGATCGGCGTCACTGCCCGCCCCGCCCCCGTCATCAGGGAGGTTGCGGCGTGACTTTTCTCACCGAAACGCTGGCCTGGCTGCTCGACCCCGCGCACTGGGTCGGAGCCGGTGGAATTCCCACGCGCCTGGCTCAACACTTGCTGTTCACTCTGGTGACCCTTGTCGTGGCCGCGGTGATAGCCGTGCCGATCGGCTTCCTCATCGGGCACACCGGTCGCGGTCGCGGGCTGGCCGTGGCCATCTCCGGCGCATTCCGCGCAATTCCCACCCTGGGACTGCTCACCCTCGTCGCCCTCTGGGTCGGCATCGGTCTGAACGCGCCGTATGTGGCGTTGACCGTTCTCGCTATTCCGCCCATTCTGGCCGGCGCCTACACCGGCTTCGAAGCCATTGATCGAAAAATTATCGATGCTGCCAGAGCGGTCGGCATGTCCGAGATGCAGATCGTGCTCAAGGTCGAGCTGCCGCTCGGGCTTCCCCTGCTGATCGGCGGCCTACGCTCCGCGACCCTGCAGGTGGTTGCCACGGCCACTCTCGCCGCCTACATCGCAGATTTCGGCCTGGGTCGTTACCTCTTTGAGGGTCTGCGAATTCGCGATTACGGTGAAATGCTCGGCGGTTCCATCTTGGTGATCCTGCTCGCGATCGTCTTGGAGGGCCTGTTCGCCCTCGCACAAAAATTGGTCGTTCCCCGTGGTGTCACGGCGGGGCGCCCCACAGACATACCGGGCGGATCATCCCGATCCCGCCCGGTGATGGAACTCACCATCGAGGAAGGAAACAGTCATGTTCGCAATGAATAGAGGCCGGCTCACGCTCATCGGCGCCGTCGCGGTTGGGGCCGTCGTAGCCCTTGCAGGGTGTGCGTCGGGGGACCCCCTGGCGGAACCGTCGAATAGCGCCGCCGCCGACACCATCGTGGTCGGATCTCAGGCGTACTACTCCAACGAGATCATCGCAGAGATCTACTCCCAGGCACTCGAAGCCGGCGGATTCACCGTCGACCGGCAGTTCCAGATCGGCCAGCGCGAGGTGTACCTGCCCGACATCGAGGCGGGCAAGATCGACGTCTTCCCCGAGTACAGTGGAAGCCTCCTCCAAGCCCTCGACAAGGAAGCAGTCGGCGGTACCAGCGACGAGACCTACGACGAGCTGCAGGCCGCCCTGCCCGACAACCTGCGGGTTCTTGACAAAGCCGACGCCTCCGACCAGAACTCCTGGACCGTCACCGACGCTTTTGCGAGCCAGTACGGCCTCACCGACATTGCCTCGCTCACCAAGGTCACCGAACCGATCACCGTGGGTGGCAATTCTGAGCTTGAAACCCGGCCCTACGGGCCGACTGCCCTGAAAGAGAAATACGGCATCAACATCGCCGGCTTCGTTCCGGTTGAAGACAGCGGCGGACCGCTGACCCTTAAGGCCCTCGTCGACGGTGATATCCAGCTCGCCAATATCTACACGGCCGACCCGAACATCAAGACCAACAATCTGGTCGCCCTCGCCGACCCCGACGGACTGTTCTTTCCGGACAACGTCGTGCCTGTCGTCTCCGAGAAGGTGGATGACAGTGCGGCAGCGATTTTGAACAAGGTCAGCGCGGCCCTGACGGCCGACACACTCGTGGACCTGAACTCACAGAGCAAGAACGACCAGCTGTCGGCCGACAAGATCGCAACAACCTGGCTGACCCAGGAAAAGCTCCTTTAGTCGACGTCGGCCTACGCCGCGAACAAAATGAATGCCGGCCCGGCCAAGAGCACCACCGACACGGTGAGTGCTCCGGCCGTGGCCGAATAGCGCAGCGGTACGGCCGGGTTCACCAGCCGCGCCACGCGCGGCATCACCTGCTGCGCCGCATGCTCGGGCGCTGCCACCGGGCCCTTCTCGGTGAGTGAAGCGGATGCGGCGGCGCGCGCCGTCGCATCCGCTTCACCGAGAGAGGGGGCGGCGAAACCGGCCAGCGCGAAGCCGGTGAGGGCGATCGCGCGGGCCAGGGTGTGATCGTCTACTACGCGGCGGGCGTGATCGTCCGCAAGCATCTCCACCAGCAGCGCGACAGCATTCTCGGCGCGATTGGCGATGGGAAACCACGGCAGGGCGCTGTGCCAGCTCTTGAAGGCGAGCAAGACCAGATGGTGCTGCTGCACGAGGTGAGCTTGCTCGTGGGCGATGACCGCGCGCACCTGTTCCGCATCGAGCAGGCGCAGCAGGCCGTTGGAGAGCACGGTCGCTGAGTGACCCGCTCCGGGCAGGCAGTACGCGACCGGGGCCGGGTGGTCGATGACGCGCATGCCCGGTTGTCCGTGCAGCGGATCGCTCAGCAGCGCGATGAGGGTGTGGTGACGGCGCCGCTGGCGCTCGGCCCGCACGAACGTTGCCAACAGGTTCAGCAGCAGGTGCGTGCCGAGCAGAATGGCCGCTCCGAGCGCGAGCACGTGGCTGACGCTCGTGCCGACCGGAAGGGTTCCGGCCCGCAGGTCGCCACTGAGGGCGCTGACACCAGCGCCGAGATTGGCCCCGAAAGGAACGAGGCCGTAGAGCAGCAACGAGCCGATCATAGACAGTCCGCCCGACAACGCGATGGCCTGCCACAGCACGAGGGCCACGCCGGGGGAGCGTGCCGGCCAGCCGGCGCGAGCCAGGGCCAGCGGGACCGGCCAGGCCAACAGCAGGGCGATGACGCCGAGCAGGGCGGCGGCGGTGATCACGGGGAGTGCTGGCTGGCCCGGGTGGGTCAGTCGTTGTCGACGGTCGCCGTGCCGAGCAACTGGCGCAGGGTTTCTGCCTCCTGCGGGGTGACACCGCCGATGAAGCGCACGAGGGCCGCGTGGCGATCGGGCACCTGACCGAGTACCTCGTGCATGAGGCCGGCCGTGTGGGCGGCCCGGCTCATGGCTGCGGTGTAGGCGTGCGGGCGCACAGTGCGATCGCGGGTTACGAAGCCTTTGCCCTCGAGCCGGGACAGCACGGTCAAAATGGTGGTCGTCGCCAATGGCTTGGCCGGCCGCTCCGAGATCCGGGGGTTGATCAGGGCATCTTTGAGCTCGTTGGCCGTCAACGAGGTCGGGGAGTCCCACAGGACATCCATCATCAGCCTCTCGAGCACACCCAAACTTCCCATGTTGTGTACAGTACGCTGCGAAACTGTGATTTCTACGAGTTGTAGAAGAGTAGTGTTCTACGTAGCGTAGAAAAGTCAGCGCGCGTAACACAAACTTGCTGGAGGGCACATGAACGAGTGGTTGGATCCTTTACTCCTCTCACGGTGGCAGTTCGGTCTCACGACCATTTACCACTTTCTCTTCGTCCCACTCACCATTGGAATGGCCCTCACGGTCGCCATCTTCCAAACGGCGTGGGTACGCACCGATAAGGCCAAATACCTGCAGCTGACGCACTTCTTCGGCAAAATCTTTCTGATCAACTTCGCCATGGGCGTCGTGACCGGCATCGTGCAGGAGTTCCAGTTCGGCATGAACTGGTCGGACTACTCGCGCTTCGTCGGTGACGTCTTCGGCGCCCCGCTCGCATTCGAGGGCATCACCGCATTCTTCCTGGAGGCCACGTTCATCGGCCTCTGGATCTTCGGCTGGGACAAACTGCCCAAAAAGATCCACCTGGCGACCATCTGGCTCACCGTGATCGGCTCGATCACCTCGGCCTACTTCATCCTCGCGGCGAACGCGTTCATGCAGAACCCGGTCGCGTTCGAGATGAACGCCGAAAAGGGTCGCGCTGAACTCACCAGTATCGGTGAGCTCCTGACGAACCCGATCGTGCTGGCATCCTTTCCGCACACGATCTTTGCCTGCTTCATGGTCTCGGCCGGCCTGATTATCTCGGTCGCCGCCTGGCACCTCGCCCGCAACCAGCACTTCGAAACCATGCGGCCGGCGCTTAAGTTCGGCATGTGGATGATGATCATCGCCGGAATTCTCACGACGGTATCCGGCGACCAGCTCAGCCTGATCATGACCGAAGTCCAGCCGATGAAGATGGCCTCGGCCGAGGCCATGTACGTCACCGCGACCGGTGCGAACGCCTCGTTCTCGATCTTCACCCTCGGAACCCCCGACGGTGTGAGCGAGCTGTTCTCGGTGCGCATCCCATACCTGCTCTCGTTCCTGTCGACGCACACAATGGACGGAACCGTCGAGGGAATCAACAACCTGCAGGCACAGTATGTCGACGTCTACGGCCCCGGCGACTACACCCCGACCATCTGGATCACCTACTGGTCCTTCCGCTGGATGATCGGCCTCGGCCTCGCCCACATGCTGGTGGCTATCGCCGGCCTGTTCTTCACCCGCAAGAATGCCGCCAAGCCGGCCCGCCCGTGGATGTGGAAGGTCGCCATCTGGAGCTTCCCGATGTCGCTGCTCGCCATGAGCGTCGGCTGGACCTTCACCGAAATGGGCCGCCAGCCCTGGATTGTGTTCGGACTCATGCGCACCGAAGACGGCATCTCGCCCGGCGTGACCGGTCTGGAAATTCTGATCTCGCTGATCGTCTTCACCCTGCTCTACGGAATTCTCGCGGTGGTCGAGTTCAAGCTCATCCTCAAGGCCGTTCAGAAAGGCCCGGACGATGCTCCGGTTCACGATGCTGAATCCGGCGTCGCCAAGCAAGCTGTCACGGTCTACTAGAACGGTTAGCAGGAATACAAGATGGATCTCACAATTCTCTGGTTTTGGATCATCGCCGCGTTGTTCATCGGGTACTTCGTACTCGACGGCTTCGACTTCGGGGTTGGCATGTCCCTGCCGTTCCTCGGCAAGGATGACACCGATCGCCGCGTTCTCATCAACACCATCGGTCCGGTCTGGGACCTCAACGAAACCTGGGTCATCGTGGCCGGCGCGGCCCTGTTCGCGGCCTTCCCGGAGTGGTACGCCACAATGTTCAGCGGGTTCTACCTGGCCCTGCTGCTCATCCTGGTCGCACTGATTTTGCGCGGTGTCTCGTTCGAATACCGGCACCAGCGCCCCGAATCCACCTGGAAGAAGTGGTTCGACGGCATGATCATCGTCGGCTCGGCCGTACCGGCCCTGCTTTGGGGTGTGGCCTTCGCCAACGTCGTTCGCGGCGTGAAGCTCGATGCGGACCACGACTACATCGGCACGTTCTTCGACCTGCTCAACCCCTACGCTCTGCTCGGTGGCGTCACCACGTTGCTGCTGTTCTTCGTGCACGGGGTGGTGTTCATCTCGCTCAAGACCGAGGGCGACATTCGCGTTCGAGCACGCAAACTGGCCACCAAAGCCGGAATCGTCACGATCGTCGTCGCGGCCAGCTTTCTGGCCTGGACGACCCTCGCCTACGGCACCCTGGCATCCACTCTTTTCGCCGCCCTTGCCGCTGTCGCACTGATCGCATCGTTCCTGGCCAACCTGCGCGGCGCCGAACGGCTCGCTTTCGGCTTGATGGCCGGCACGATCGCTTTCGCCGTCCTCACCCTGTTCGCGTCGCTCTTCCCCGACGTCATGCCGGCCAGCAACGACCCGGCGAACAGTCTCACCATTGCCAACGCCTCCTCGTCGTCGTACACGCTCGGCGTAATGAGCTGGACCGCACTGATCGGGATGCCCGTCATCCTGCTCTACCAGGGCTGGACCTACTGGGTGTTCCGCAAGCGCATCGGCCGGGCCCACATCGAGGTCGCCGTACACTAAAGCAGTGCGCCCCCTGGATCCTCGCCTTCTTCGTTACGCCTCGGCAGCGCGCCGGTTTCTTCTGATCGGTGCGCTGCTGGGTTTCGCACAAACCCTTGTCGTGATCGCGTTCGCCTGGCTGCTGACCCGGGCGATCACCCTCGCGATCGCTGGACAGTTCGTCGGCGAGATCATTCCGACCCTGGCCGCTTTGGCCGGGGTCGTTGTGCTGCGATCGGTGCTCATCTGGCTGCTCGAACTCGCAGCCAATCGCGGCGCCGCCCAGGTGAAGAGCCAGTTGCGGGCCCTCGTCCTGGCCAAGCTGGCAGACCGAGGCCCCGACTGGGTCGCGTCCCGGCAGAGCGCACGCCTCTCCACCGTCGTGACGACCGGTCTCGACGCGCTTGACAACTACTTCGCCCGGTATCTGCCACAACTGCTGCTGACCGTGATCGCGACCCCGATCCTGATCGCGGTCATGCTCTGGCAGGACCTCGGCAGCGGTCTCACCGTGCTCATCGTGCTGCCGGTCATTCCCGTTTTCATGATTCTGATCGGCCGGGCCACCCAGTCGGTGCAGCAGGAACAATGGCAGGCGCTGCAACGCCTCTCCACCGGATTCCTCGACGTGGTCGGCGGGCTTGGAACCCTCAAGATCTACGGCCGGGAACGGCGCCAGTTCGATCGCATCCGTTCCATCACCGAGGAATATCGCACCCGCACCATGAAGGTGCTGCGGGTATCCTTCCTGAGCGGCTTCGTGCTTGAACTCGCCGCGAGCCTCTCGGTCGCCATCATCGCCGTGTCGATCGGTCTGCGACTCATCGACGGCGCGCTGCTGCTCGGCGTCGGCCTGTTCGTTCTGCTGCTCGCCCCGGAGGCGTTTCTGCCGTTGCGCCAGGTGGGCGCACAATTCCACGCCGCGGCCGACGGCCTCGCCGCCGCCGAAGAACTGTTCGCGATTCTCGACGACGAGGCCGTGCCGGCAGCGACTGCACTTTCGTCAGCGCTTTCGACGGTGCCTCCGACAGCGGATGCCGCGGGCGCTCGCACCGCTGCTCCGGTCGAGCAGCTCGGCCCCCGTCCCGGTTCCGGGTCGGGGGCGCTCCGCCTGGCGGGCGTCTCGGTACTGCGTGGCGACACCATCGTGATCGACCGGCTGCACGCAGAATTTGCCCCCGGCGAGCTGAGCGTCGTGCGCGGCGTGAGCGGCGTCGGCAAATCCACCCTGGTTGCGGCCCTCCTCGGTTTTGTGCCGGTGACCGGCGAGCTCAGTCTCGGCGGCGTGGCCGTACCGGCCGGGCCCGGGCGGCCGTGGCTCGCCTGGGCCGGCCAGAAGCCCGGCCTCTTTCGGGGAACGGTGGCCGAGAATGTGGCGCTCCGCGCGGCATCCGCTGACCCGACGGTGCCCGATCAGATGGCACCATCGCGGACGGTACCCGACCCGGTCCTGATCGCACAGGCGCTGCTCTGGGCTGGTGCCGCTGACGTTTCGCCCGCTACGGTGCTGGGGGTGAACGGTGACGGCCTGTCGGGCGGTCAGGCGCAACGCGTCGCAGCAGCCCGGGCAATCTACCGTGCGCTCGCGAACGATTGTCACGTGCTGATTCTGGACGAACCGAGCTCGGCGCTCGACGCCGCCGCGGAAGCCGGTCTGCTGGCCGGGCTCCGCCGCCTGGCCGACCAGGGGCGCGTCGTGATCGTCGTCAGTCACCGTTCGGCCGTTGCGGCCGAGGCCGACCACGAGATCGAATTGCAGGAGCTGATTCATGTCTGACTCGATGCCGGGCGCGGCGGCCCGCGACGTGTTGCGCCTCGCCCAGCCGCGCCCGCGCTGGTTTACCCCGGGACTGATCGCGGGCATCGGGAGCGCCGTCATGGCCGTGGCACTGCTGGCCTGCTCGGCCTGGCTGATCACCCGCGCGGCCGAAATGCCGTCGCTGGCCTTTCTCGGGCTGGCCGTCGTCGGGGTGCGCGCCTTCGCCATCTTTCGGTCGGTGTTGCGCTATCTGGAACGGTTGACCAGCCACGATGCGGCGTTCCGGCAGCTGGCCGAACTGCGGCTGGGTATCTTTCGACGCATCGTTCCGGTCGCCCCGGCCGGGCTCGCGAGCACCGGACGCGGCGACCTGCTCACCCGCCTGGTGCGTGACGTCGACGACCTGCAGGACCTGCCGCTGCGCGTCGTGCAGCCGCTTCTCGTGGCCGCTCTGACCGCCCTGCTGAGCGTTATCGGCATCTGGCTGATCGTTCCGGCCGCCGGCCTCACCCTGCTCGTCTGCCTGCTGCTCGCCGCAGTTCTCGGAACGATCCTCTCCGGCAGACTGGCGGCCACGGCCGACCGCGAGCTCGCACCGCTGCGCGGAGCCCTCGCCGATGAAGTGCTCGAGGTCATCGAGAACCTGGACGTGCTCACCGCCTTCGACGCCCTGAGCCCGCGCCTGGCTCAGCTCGCTCGCACCGATGCGCGCCTGCGCCGCGCCACTCTGCGCCGGTCGGTCGGGGTGGGCGTACAGTCCGCCGTCGTCTCGCTGTTCGCCGGTCTTGCGACACTCGGCGCGCTCTACTTCGGCATCCCGGCGCTCGGTACCGGCGGCGGGCTGCTCAGCCCCAACCTGCTCGCCCCGACCCTGGTCGTGGCCGTACTGGTACCCATGGCCGTGTTCGAGGTCTTCGGCATGATTCCCCTCGCCGCGTCGGCCTGGCGTCAGGTGCGGGTGAGCGCGCGACGCGTGGCTGATGTCGTGCCGGCTTCCCCGCCCGCTGAGATTCCGGTCGACATCGAAAATTCGTTGGCGCTGCCTGAGTACGACCGGGATGAGTTCGTGCTGGAACTGACCGACGTCGGCGCGCACTGGCCAGGCCAGACGGAACCCGGCGTGGCCGGCGTGAGCCTGCGCCTGGCTCCGGGTGACCGCGTGCACCTCGCCGGGCCGAGCGGCGCCGGAAAGACCACTCTCGCCCAGGCCCTCGTTCGGTTTCTCGACTACACCGGGTCGTATCGGCTCGGCGGGGTCGAGGCACGGCTGCTCGCCCAAACCGAGGTGCGGCGCATGGTCGGACTGTGCGAGCAGCGACCGTGGTTGTTTGACGACAGCATCCGTCAGAATCTGCTGTTCGCCCGCGATACCGCCACCGACGCCGAGCTTCTGGCGGTGCTGGCCCGAGTCGGACTGGCCGACTGGGCCGCGCAGCGCGGCGGCCTCAACGCCCGTGTCGGCGAGCGTGGGGCGCTCGTCTCCGGGGGGCAGGCCCAGCGCATCGCGCTCGCGCGGGCGCTGCTCGCCGACTTTCCGGTGCTCATCGTCGACGAACCCACCGCCAACGTCGACACTGCAGGGGCGGATGCCCTCGTGCGCGACATCCTCACCGCGGCGGCCGACGCCCACCGCGCGGTGCTGCTCATCTCGCATACCCCCGTGCCCGACGACCTCATCACCAGCCGCGTGACCATGCCGTTCCGCGGGTGAGCAGCCGCAGCGCTCAGTCCATGTGGCGCGATTCAAGGCGGTGCAGCCACTTCTTGATCAGATAGACGAGCAGCACGAACAGGGCGATGACGCCGACGAACAGGTAGCCGGCGAAGTGCAGCTGCCCGCTCAACTCGCGGTAGCCGCCGGCCGCCGCCGATCCGACGCTCACGTAGGTGAGCGACCAAAGGACGCAGGCGGGGACCGTCCAGGCCATGAAGGTGCGGTACCGCATGCGACTCGCGCCGACGGTCACCGGAATGAGCGAGTGCAAAACAGGAAGAAACCGGGAGATGAAGACGGCCACACCGCCGCGCCGATCCAGGTAGTTCTCGGCCCGAATCCAGTTGCGTTCGCCGATGCGTCGACCGAGTCTGCTGCCCCGAATGAACGGGCCGAAGTGGTGCCCGAGGGCGAAACCGATGCTCTCCCCAGCCAGGGCGCCGACGATGACGGCCACGACGAGGGTGACGAATTCGACCGGGCCGGTGACCGCCGTGCTGGCCACGATCACGATGGTGTCGCCGGGGACGACCAGACCGACGAGCACCGAGGTCTCCAGCAGCATGCCCAGAAAGGCAAGCAGCGTTCGAAGGACCGGGTCGACGCCGGAGACGGTGTCCAGAATCCAAGTGAGGATGTCATTCATTTCTCCCAGCCTACGTGCACGGCGTGATTCGACAAGGTCGCCCGACCACCGCCGTCGCCGTCGTGCCCGCGCGGCAAAGCTAGGCTGGTCAGGTGACCGTGCAGAGCAAGCTCCTGGCCGGCTGGTGGGACCCCGCGGCCGTATTCGCGGCGCTCTACGCCGACGAGGGGTATGCCTTCTGGCTCGATGCCGGCCCGGGAACACGCACCGGCGTCAGCTACCTCGGGGCCGCCTCGCCCCGTTCCCGTTTCGTCACGGCGTCGGTCGGAGCCGGAACGGTCACCAGCCGGTACCTCCACCCAGCGGATGCTGCGCCGCCGGACGTCACGCACGAGACAATTTTCGAGTTCCTGCGTCGCGATCTGGCCGGGTGTGACGACGCGCCGAGCGCGAGCGACGGGTTCGAGCTCGGCTGGGTCGGCTGGCTCGGCTACGAACTCGGCTCAGCCACCGTCGGCACGCCAGCGCACCCGTCGCGCTACCCCGATGCGGCATTGCTCGAAATCGACCGCCTCATCCGGTTCGACCATCATGAACGCACGGTGACCCTCGTGGCCCGCCCGAACGCCGGGTGCGCAACCGCGGTCGCCGACTGGTTCGGCCAGACGCTTGCTGCCCTGGCGACGATTCCGGCGGCGACCGCGCCGACCCGTGCAACCGCGCCGGCGGCATCCGCTGTTCCGCGCTGGCGTCACCAGCCCAGCGACTATACCGCCCTGATCGAGACCTGTCTGGCCGCCATCCGCGACGGCGATGCCTACCAGCTGTGCCTGACCAACGAGATTCGGGTACCTGGGCGGTGGCATCCGGTCGACACCTACGGCGTCTTGCGCTCCGGCAGTCCGAGCCACCACGGCGGTCTGCTGCGATTCGGCGATCTGGCGCTGCTCAGCGCGAGCCCCGAACAGTTTCTTCACGTCGGGCGGGACCGGCGCATCCGCACCAAGCCGATCAAGGGCACCCGCCCGCGCTCGACCGAGCCGAGCGAAGACGACCGGCTTAAACGTGAACTTGCCGCGAGCGACAAGGAACGCGCCGAAAACCTGATGATCGTCGACCTTATGCGCAACGACCTCGGACGCATCGCCGAGCTTGGCACGGTCGCGGTGTCAACGCTGCTCGCGGTGGAGAGCTACCCGCACGTGCACCAGCTGGTCAGCACCATCGAGGCTCAACTGTCACCGGGGGTCACCGGGCTGGACGCCATCGAGGCGTGTTTTCCGGCCGGCTCCATGACGGGCGCTCCGAAACGAAGCGCGATGACTATTCTCGACGCGCTCGAGGGGGGCCCGCGGGGCATCTATGCCGGTTCCTTCGGGTATATCGGGCTTGGTGGCAGCATTGATCTGGCCATTGTCATTCGCAGCATCGTGCTCGATCCCGCCGGCGCGAGCATCGGCACCGGCGGCGGAATCACCGCCCTCTCCACCGCCGCCGAAGAGATCGAAGAGACCCGAATCAAGGCGGCCGCACTGCTGGCGGCCCTCGGTGTCGCCGCGTCCGAGTAATCTAAGGGGTGTGCCCGTGCGCTTTGTCGTGCGTGCGCCCGAGCGCATGCACCGCCGTGCACTCGAACCATCCCCGCAATGAATGAGAGTCACGTGGCACACGAGCACGAAAGCGTACGCATTGACGCGCGCGACGAGAGCGACGAAGAAGTGTACGACTTCTCGGCGATCCAGGCGAAGTGGCAACCCATCTGGGACGAGCTCGCTCCGTTCAAGACCAGCGCCGAGGGTGACACCCGCCCCCGCAAGTATGTGCTCGACATGTTCCCCTACCCGTCCGGCGACCTGCACATGGGGCACGCCGAGGTGTACGCCCTCGGCGATGTCGTGGCACGCTACTGGCGCCACCAGGGGTTCAATGTGCTGCACCCCATCGGCTGGGACTCCTTCGGGCTGCCAGCCGAGAACGCCGCCATCAAGCGGGGCATCGACCCGCGCGGCTGGACCTACGACAACATTGCGCAGCAGAAGAAGAGTATGAAGCTCTACGCGACCAGCTTCGACTGGGACCGCGAACTGCACACGAGCGACCCCGAATATTACAAGTGGACCCAGTGGCTGTTCCTGCAGTTGCACAAGAAGGGCCTCGCCTACCGCAAGGACAGCTGGGTGAACTGGGACCCGATCGACCAGACCGTGCTCGCCAACGAGCAGGTGCTGGCCGACGGCACGAGCGATCGCAGTGGCGCCGTCGTGGTGAAGAAGAAACTCACCCAGTGGTATTTCAAGATCACCGACTACGCCGACCGCCTGCTCGACGACCTCAACCAGCTCGAAGGTACCTGGCCGGCCAAGGTGCTCAACATGCAGCGCAACTGGATCGGGCGCTCCATCGGAGCGGACGTCGACTTTCAAATCGAAGGTCGCACGGAACGCGTCACCGTGTTCACGACCCGGCCGGACACCCTGTTCGGTGCCACGTTCATGGTCGTCGCGCCGGACTCCGACCTCGCCGCCGAACTGGTCGCCGGCTCCAGCGCCGACGTTCAGGCCGCGTTCGGGGACTACCTCGTGCAGGTGCAACGCAGCACCGAGATCGAGCGTCAGGCCACCGATCGGCCCAAGACCGGCGTGTTCCTCGGGCGCTACGCGATCAACCCGGTCAACGGCGAACGCCTGCCCATCTGGGCGGCCGACTACGTGCTCGCCGACTACGGCACCGGCGCGATCATGGCCGTTCCGGCCCACGACCAGCGCGACCTCGACTTCGCCCGCGCCTTCGACCTGCCCGTGCGCGTTGTCGTCGACACGAACTCCCCGGCCACCGGCATGATCCCGGTGATCACGCCGGGCATGCTCGACGGCACCGAAGAACTGCCCGAGCTCGACCCGCTGAGCACCGGCATCGCCCTGGCTGGCGAAGGCCGCCTGATCAACTCCGGTGCGCTGAACGGGCTGAGTAAGATCACCGCCATCAAGCGCATCATCGAGAAGTTGGCCGCCGACGGGCTCGGCCGGGCCGCGAAAAACTACCGCCTGCGCGACTGGCTCGTCTCCCGTCAGCGCTACTGGGGTGCTCCGATCCCGATCATCCACGGCGCCGACGGTGCCGAGATCCCGGTGCCGGAAGACCAGCTGCCGGTGCTGTTGCCGCCGGCCGAGGGCCTCGATCTGAAACCCCGGGGCACGTCGCCACTGGGCGGCGCCGCCGACTGGGTGAACGTGCCGAACCCGATCGACGGCACTCCGGCGACCCGCGACGCTGACACCCTGGACACCTTCGTCGACAGCTCCTGGTACTTTCTGCGGTTCCTCAACCCGAACGATGACACCAAGGCCTTCGACCCGAAGGAAGCCGAGAAGTGGGCGCCGGTCGACCAGTACGTCGGCGGTGTCGAGCATGCCATCCTGCACCTGCTTTACGCGCGCTTCATCACGAAGTTCCTGTTCGACGAGGGCTACGTGAGCTTCACCGAGCCCTTCACCGCGCTGCTGAACCAGGGCATGGTCATTCTCGACGGCGCCAAGATGAGCAAGAGCAAGGGAAACCTGGTCTACTTCACCGAGGAGATCGCACAGTACGGTGTCGACGCGGTGCGCCTCACGATGGCGTTCGCCGGCCCTCCGGAGGACGACATCGACTGGGCCGACGTCTCGCCCGTTGGCTCGGCCAAATTCCTGGCCCGCGCCTGGCGGGTCGCCCGTGACGTCACGAGCGCGCCCGACGTTGAGTGGAAGACCGGCGACGTCACCCTGCGCCGCGTCACTCACCGCTTCCTGGCTGACGCGCCCGGCCTGGTGGAATCGTTCAAGTTCAACGTCGTCGTCGCACGTCTGATGGAACTGGTCAACGCCACCCGCAAGGTGATCGACACCGGTGCCGGGCCAGCGGATGCCGCCGTGCGCGAAGCCGCCGAGGCCACCGCCATGGCGCTGAACCTTTTCGCCCCCTATGCGGCCGAAGACATGTGGGAGCATCTCGGCTACGAGCCGTGCATCGCCCTCGTGCCGTGGCGCAAGGCCGAGCAGACCCTGCTCGTGCAGGAGTCAGTCACCGCGGTCGTGCAGGTCGACGGCAAGATGCGCACCCTGCTCGACGTCTCGCCCAAGATCTCCAGCGAAGACCTCGAAAAGCTGGCGCGGGACTCGTCCGCGGTCATCCGCTCGATCGGTGAGCGCGAAATCATCAAGGTGATCGTGCGCGTACCCAAGCTCGTCTCGTTCGTCACCCGAGGCTAACGCCCAGCGCGGAAGGGTCGGGGACCTCCTCCACAAAGGTTTCCCCGACCGGGCTGTGCACAAATAGTTCGGCCGCCGGCCAGTGGATGCCCCGCACGCTCTAGCCTGCGAACATGCAGCCCGACCGATCCCCGCTCGATTTGGAGCGTCTCGCGCCCGCCGCCCGGGGTCGCCCGCGCCTCCGGGTCGGCGTCGGCGCGGCCGTCGTGTTGCTGCTGCTGGCCCTCGTCGTGGCCGTCATCGTATCCGCCATCGGCCAGCAGGCCGGGCAACGCACGGTGGGTTCAGCAACCGTCTCCATTCCCTCCGGCAGTTCGACGGCCGACTCGTTCGACGCGGGGGCTGGCGCAGCGCCAGACGCTGACGTGGGCGTGATTATCTTCGTGCACGTGCTGGGAGCGGTCACCCGGCCCGGACTGTTCGAGTTGCGCGACGGCGCCCGGGTGATGGATGCTATTGCGGCCGCCGGAGGATTGACCGTTGAGGCCGATCCCGCGGGGGTGAACCTGGCCCGCATCCTCAGTGACGGCGAGCAATTCTATGTTCCCCGTCAGGGTGAAGTGCCACCGGCAATCCCGGCTGCCGGTTCCGGTTCCGGGGGCGCGAACGCCCCAGCTGCCAAGGTCAACCTCAACTCCGCCACGGTGGCCGATCTGGATTCCCTGCCCCGCATCGGCCCGACCATGGCGCAGCGCATCGTCGACTTTCGCACGACCAACGGCCGGTTCACCAGCGTCGACGGACTGCGTGACGTCGCCGGCATCGGCGACAAAACCTTCGAGGCGCTCAAAGACCTCATCACCATATGAACCTCGACCTGCGGTTAATGCTCCCGGCACTGGCCGTCTGGCTGACCGCCGGCGTGCTCATCGCAGTGCCCGCGGGCGCCGGTATGGTTGCCGTGACCCTGTGGCTGGTCGCCGGAGCGTGTACCGCGCTGCTGGTCGTACGCCGGATGCCGCGGCGCCGGCAGTGGCCGACGGCGCCGCCCGCCGCGCGCTGGCAGAAACTGGGCGGCAGTATCGTGCTCTGCTGCGCCGGCGCAGCACTCGCAGCCACCGCCGTCGGTGTCTGGGCGCCGGTACGGCTGCCGCCCGAGGTGCGAACTGCCGCCGCAGCCCACGCAACGGTCACGGCCACCGTCACCGTATGGTCGGTTCCGGTCGCCGCGAAAGCGTTCATCGGCAGCGGCACCTCGGGGCGGGTGCGCTATCGGGCCACGCTGACCGAGATCGACAGCCGCGGGGAGACGACCCGCGTCTCGAGCCCGATCGTGGTCTTCGCGGAAGCAGCCGGAGACGGCACCGAACCGGAGATCGGCACCACCCTGGCCGTGCGCGGTACCCTGCGAATGACCGAACCCGGTGATGCCACGGTGGCCCTCCTGTTCGCCACCGGCCCAGCCCCCAACACCGAAGCAAACAGTGTCACTCCACCGCCATGGTGGCTGCACTGGGCCAATG
Organism: Cryobacterium luteum; assembly: GCF_900110125.1. Taxonomy (GTDB): domain Bacteria; phylum Actinomycetota; class Actinomycetes; order Actinomycetales; family Microbacteriaceae; genus Cryobacterium; species Cryobacterium luteum. The sequence goes on along the minus strand of NZ_FOCN01000008.1, from coordinate 19,999 downwards.
ACCTTCGCGCCCGCTTTACAACGGCGGCGACGAACCTCAGCGGTGACGGGGGAGACCTGCTTCCCGGGTTGGCCATCGGCGACACAAGCTCGGTCAGCCCCACCCTCGACTCCGCGATGAAGACCAGCTCCCTCAGCCACCTCACGGCGGTTTCCGGAGATACTGCGTCAAACAGGGATGGGTTGCATTAGGAGTGAGCAAACTCGAGCAAGTTGTTCGTCTGTCGGGGTCCAACCGGTCTCGGGTATGTGACTAGGAGTCACGAGCATCGACTGCAGTCCCTAGGTCATGCGCTTCGGATCATGACAATAATGCAAGATTCCGCGAATGCAGTATGGCGCTATACGACGTTAGACGTTCAGGAAACTTTTCAGCACGCTCCTGCCGTCCGAGCGGGCGAGGCGACGGTCATCGAGGTGGCCCGCATCTCAGTCAGGAGCGAAAGCGATATATACGGACGGGCCTGCACTGCGTGAACCGTCTTTGAATCCGCTCTGCGCGAGTCTGCGCGCTATTTAGCTGAGTGTCGATAATGCGCACAAGACATATTGAGAGTGAAATTTACGACACAATGCACTGGTCATAATGTATAGTGAAGGTATGACTGCAGAAGACGACGCCATTGCTAGCCTCCGCGACTCCGGCCTGCTCGATGGCTTAACCTGGGCGGCGCCGGCCGCATTTGCGGCGACTGACCAAATTTACGACGAGGACGCTGGGCACGACCAGGGCGTTGTCGGCTATCTCAATTTCAAGCACTTCCGGGATCTCATGGATCGTGCGACCGCGAACGGGCGTTTCGTGCTGGGAGATGGGGTCGACGGCATGGGTTCCGACGTCATGAAGCGCGGCATCACGCCCGACGTGTTTCGGTCGATGCCCTCACTCGAGAGCGACGCGATCGTCCGCCGCGACTACCAGCAGTCGCCGGGTTGGGCGATCAAGGGCTACCGAGTTCTGTTGCAGTCGTACACATTTGGCCAGATCGATGAAATCAAGTGGGTGCGTCGCAGCGACGTTAAACGTCGGGTCGCCTCACAGAACTTCGCCAGCGAAGGGGCGCTTTTCGTGGACGCGGAGTTCGGGCTGGAGTCGATTCTGGGTATCCCGGAAGACCATGACTTCGACGGTGTGACTCTTATCGCTGCACACGCGTTCAATCCGATGACCAAGCAGTACGAGCTCTACATCGGGCAGAGCAAGAACGCCGAGTATCCGCAGGGCTCATGCTGGCATTGGAAGCATCTGCTCCTGTCTGGCGGCACTCGCATCAGCGCTACTGGCACGGCTGTTCCGCCTGCGCTCCCGGGTGACGGAGCGTCGACCAATGTCGAAGATGTGCCGGTGCGAATCAAGACGCGCCGCAGGGAAGAAGGGGCTGGCAGCGCGAATGGTTGATCAGCGTCGCCCGTCCCAGACGCTCGCCGCCGCAGCTTCGTTCTTCAACGGTGAGCGGCTCACCATGGCGAGGCAGCTCGCTGGTCTAAAGAAATCGCACCTTGCCGGGCTTATTGAAATGTCTCCCGCTTCTGTAACCGCATGGGAAAGTGGCGTCAAGCAGCCGAACCGTGCGACTGTCGCGAAGCTTGCGCTCGCGCTCCGGGTCGAGCCGCAGTTCTTCGGGGGAGGGGCGCCACCCAAGGTCAACAAGCCGCATTTCAGGTCACTGCGATCGACACCGCAGATCGCGCAAGACGAAGCTGAGGCCTACGGACGGTTTGTCGCTGAGATCGCGGGGATGCTCGAGAACGTGGTGGAGTTCCCGCAAGTTCTACTCCCAGATCTCCCTGTAGATACCGACGAGCGCAGCATGACGCCCGAGGACGCAGCGCGGGGGGCTCGTGGCTTCTTTGCAGTCCCACCGGGACCAATCCAGCATGTCGTGCGCCTCGTTGAACGCCGCGGTGTGGTTGTGGTCTTCAGCGAACCTGGGGTTGCAGCAATCGATGCGTTCTCACTCCACACGTCTACCAGGCCGATCATCATCCTGAACCCGGTGAAGGACGACTACTACCGCCAACGCTTCGACGTGGCCCATGAGCTCGGCCACCTGATCATGCACCACGACGCCGAACCCGGTGGAAAAGTCGCGGAAGAACAAGCTAACCGTTTCGCCGCTGAATTCTTGATGCCTGCTGACGAGATCGCGCCGTTCCTGCCGAACTCCACCGCTGGAAAGGCGTGGGCGCAGCTCGCCGAGCTCAAAGAACACTGGGGTGTCAGCCTCGCGGCGCTGCTCTATCGTGCCCGCTCGCTCGGCATCATGGGCGATGTGTCCTACCGGAACGCGATGGTTAGGATGTCGCAGAACGGGTGGCGTCGGGCCGAGCCGGGACGCATGTCATCTCTGGAGATGCCTTCAATGCTGCCTCGCGCCAAGGAAGTACTCAGCGAGGCCGGCGTAGACAACGAGACGTTCCTTTCAGGCTCGGGGCTGCCGGTTGGCTTGTATGAAATCGCCGCGTCGCGCGTGCCAATTGGAGCGCGCGGGTGAGGTTCTCAGAGGCATTCGGTGTCGTGCGAAGCGACGCTGATGATTGGTTCGATTCGCACCTGACGATCGACACGAAGCTCTTCATCGATCCAGTTCTGCTACTCGAGGCAGGTGGCGAGTGGGCGGAGGCCCATAACGAACTCGTTGCACATTTCGTTCATTGCTACGGACTGGTCGCGAAGGCGACCGGACCTGCCTCAGTCTCGGGAAAGGCCGCACGTCGCCTGCTCACATTTCCTGAACCCTACGAACTAGGCCTCGGCTATACCGCTTCGGGCACGCGTGGGTCCGGGTCTGGTGATCGTTTTGCCGAACGGATGGCCGACGGTATCGCCGTCGCCCTCGCTCACGGACTGGACCATCCCGAGCACATCGAAGAGATCGGAATCCTGAACGAAGGAATCGGTGCAGACAGAATTTCGGATGCCACGGCCAACGTCATAAAGGCGCGCCTGATTGCGTACACACAAGCTGTTGCCAGGCGGCATGGTGTGCCGCTCTCAGCGCACAAGGTGCGTCACGCACGGGTCACACTGGACGTTGCCCGATGGCACGACGAGGAAGTCCAACTGCCGACGAATCCGCTAACCGGCCGTGCGATCATCCTGGTACCCGAGATGATCCTCAACGGCCTGCCGACGCTTAACGCGGACGATTGGTTCGACGCTCACGTTAACGACGACATTCGTCTTTCGCTGAACCTGAAAGTTGGTCAGGCTGTCACTAAGGCGAGCATCGTTTCATGGGCACGCCGTTACCCTGAGCGCGTCCGTGAGTGGGCCCGGGCGCAAACAAGCCGCAAGGATCTCGCTGGCTACAACTTCGGCGCCGATCCTCTGGGCGTGGTCCAGTGGGATCGCGAACCCGTCCAGTTCGCAGCCGAGCACCCCCTGCCCCCGCGCTCCGTGACTACTCACGATGATCTACTGGAACTGGTTGCAGAAGTGATCGACTGCTTCCGAATCTTTATCGAAGAGCAGCGTGGTTGGAGCCTCCTTTGGAATGACGATGGGTCGGAGAAGCCCGAAGCAGCAGTTCAACTCCTGTTCCTCGGTGTCGCCCAGCAGTATCTGCGCCAGTTCGATGTCGAGCTCGACCGAGAGGTCGAGCTCGGACGAGGGCCTGTTGATTTCAAGGCGTCATCTGGCACCTCCGCCAGACTGCTGATCGAGGTAAAGAAGCTCCACAACGGCAAATTTTGGAACGGGCTGCAGGACCAACTTCCCAGCTATCTGAAGTCGGATGGTGCGACCGATGGCTGGTTCTTGGCCGTGCAATACCGGAATGGTCCCAGTGCGGTCGCTCGGCTCAAGACGCTCCCCGCGGAGGTTGCGCTCGTCGCGGCGAAGGTCGGGAAGCGGATCCGGTATACGACGTTGGACGCGCGACGACCTCTTTCGGCTTCAAAGATCAAAGGTGATGATCGACTCGCGTTCGATGATGAGACGGACGCAGCGGCAAATGTCACGCTGGGTCCGCCGACCTCCGCTGGTATTCGAACTGAGAAGATCGATGGCGGACAACCCCACGTCGCGGGGTTCAGCGGTCGCTCCGGGGACGCAGAACACTATGAGTACATCTGCCCCTGCGGCGACGGACGAATTGTCGAAGAGCACGAAGACGCGCCAGGGTTCCAAGAGCACGACTTATGGATAAGCTGCGACAAGTGCCGCCCGGAGTGGCGCTTCGTTAGCGGGATGCCCGTACGGCAGTGGCGCATAGAACCGATCCCAACGGTCGACACAAAGTGACCGGCGATACCGACGCTAAGGTGATTCCTTCGACGTTGCCGCTGCTCGATTTACCGTTCGCATATTCGCAGGTACCACTTCTGTCGTCCAGGCAGTTTCGGGACGAAGCCAGATCGAAGTGGGATCAGCACGTCTCCATAGAAGACCTTGAAGAACTCCACCGGCTGGGGCTACTCGTCCCCCTATATCGGGCGGACGATGACGTGAACGTTGAAGATCTCGCGGCACCCCAGGCCAGTGATAACAGCAGAATCGCGAGATATGCACGTGAGGGTATGATTCGGGATCCCTCCAGTGAGGATCCCGCGCTTTGGCCGCATCGTCGTCCGGATGATGCTGGGGAAGGTTGGTGGGATGGGTTCTTCTACAGTGAATGGCAACTGTTGGGGCTACGCGACGCACTCGGACAGCGCGAGAACCTGCGCATCGTTCCGGACGACGAGGCGTGGTGCCGCGCTTTCGCAGCGCAACAGCGGCACGAACACGTGGCCTTGGCCGCGCTATCGACGCGGTTCTTCCCGAATGTTGTCGGCCGGGTCACTTACCGAGACGGCGCCGAACGAGAGACGCTCGCTGCTGCTGGCCATGAACTCGACGCCGCGACGAGGCTCGTCGCGGCGGACTTTCCAATCGAACGTCTGCGTCCAGCGGCCGAGTTCTTGCTTTCGCGTGCGCACACGTACGACCCCATGCGCCAGTGGTGGGATCTCCTGAGGCATTCGGATGCGAACGGCTGGTTCCGTCTGCGCGGCGGTGCCCTCGAGGCGATCTGGCAGCGTATCGCAGCTGAGGTGCTTCTGCGCGCGCACGAAGAACTCGCGGCCATCGGCGCGCTCGATCCCCTCCCAAACACGCGTGATCCGCACATCTGGCATCCGCTACAGGAACGCATCGGTCTGCAGCGGGATAGCGACGGTATTCACCGAAGCTTGGCGCGGGTCGGGCTATCGCCGGAGCCATGTGTAGTGCTCGTGCTCGAAGGTGAGACTGAGATGGTTCACGTACCGGCTCTACTGGATGCACTCGGTATGAGTAAGCCGCGACAGGTACGAGTCGTGAATCAGCGCACGTCGAGCGATACGCCTAAACAACTTGCTCGCTATGTCGCGCCGCGCTTAGGACGAGTCCGTGGCGACAGCCACCTTATTGAAGCCGGACCTACAGCGCTGGTGGTCGCCATGGATGGAGAGGGGCCGATCTGGGGCACAAAAAACGCGCGCGATCGTCGTTTACGCGAGCTCCGCGAGATCGTGCGTCAAGAAGTCGCTGAGCAGGGTGGCACACTCACCGATCACGAGCTCGAGATACTCGTGCAGCTGCACACCTGGGGCGACCACAAGTACGAACTCGCGAATTTTACGAACCACGAGCTGGAGATTGCAATCACCTCCGTGCTGCGCGCAAGCCCGGATACCGCTCGCGACGAGGGAAGCTGGTCGATTCGATTGCCCTCGGATATTGAGTACGTACGCGATCGTAAACTCGACATCAAAGTGGTCTTCGATCGCATCCAGCAGCGCGTCAGCAAAGTCGAACTCGCCGAGGCGCTGCTGCCTGTCCTGCTCGCCAAACTCGAAAATGACAACACGCCTGATCATGCCCATCCGCCGGTTCTTGACCTCGCCTACGACCTTGTGGTTCTCGTGAACCGACTCTCCGGAGGCGGATACCGCCTTGAGACACCAGCCTCTGTGGCCGGCCAGTAGGGAGGAGACCTTCCGGACTGCCGCTGGACGCTCCCCGTGAGATAGTCGCCAGTATCTGGATTCGGGTTTACGACGGTGTGCGGACGCGACTCGGGCACGAGATTGGAATCCTGGTCACTAAGGTCGTCTCGAAGAGCTCCGGCACGAGTCGGACCAGCACCCATGCAGGTGTGCCCAGCTGGACCTATCGGCTTGACGCATTGGGGCACCTCGGCGACATCTTGCGATCACCACGGTGCATCAAGTCATGTGTGTAAAGCATTTAAGATTTCTACAACGGCGCATGATTCGAGGGTCACCGACGCTCAGTCAACCATTTTGTCAAGTCGCGCCTTGATTTGGCTGCCTTCTCTGCGCTCCGGCGGGCAAACCTTGAGCCAGCGGCGCAGGACGGCAGCCTCCTCGTCGCGGTGCCCGAGCTTGCGGTGAATGATTGCGGCCTGTTCGGTGTACCAAGGGGCGGGCTCACGGCCTTCACGTCCGTTCTCGGCGCCTTCGATCGCGGCGGTGCAGAGGGCAAGCGCTTCGACCAGCCGACCGTCACGCTTGAGTTGTTTGATGGGCTCAACGAGTTCGAGGTAGTGGATGCCATTGACCATTCCGGCCTCGAAAGAAATCGCACGGGGCCCTCCTCCAGCGAGGGCATCCTGCACCATCTCGCTGGTACTGTCGTGTTGTGCTGCAGCCTTGGCTTTGGAAGACATCGGCGGTCGATTGGTCTCAGACCAGTGACACTGGGGGGACCTTCGCCCAGCCAGGCCCAAGCCTCTGCGCGCAGGCCCCGGGGGAGCATTTCGTAGAAGACCTGGACACGAATGGCTCGTGCGCCCTTCGCTGTCGCGTCCTGCGTGCGAGCGATGTAGCCGGGCAAGTAGCCAATTCTTTCCCCGCCGACGAGAATCACAACCGCTTCGGGGTCTGCGACGTTCTCCGGCTCGCGCTGAAGGCTGCCAACAGTTTCGAGGTACCCGCTGTCCACTATCCCGTGCCGACGAGCCAGGGCGGCTACTGCTCCTTTAGCAAAGGTAGTCGTACCTGTGAGCTGGACCAAGAGCTGATCATTGGGGGTCGATATCGACATTGAAATGTGAACTTGAGCTTGTTCTTTTCTGTCGGAGCGGTTGTCGCGAGGTTGCTTACTTGCCGCCGCGACGGAATCGTAGCGGCCGCCGATGAGCCGTCTCGCAAAACCCATGGGGGCACAGTCCTCGCTGGCCTGAGCGGCCGTTATCTCGGAGCGGATCGAGGAAGTAGATTCCTCGGGATGGTCCCGACACTATCTCGTTGTATGTCTCCGTGACCCTGGGTGTAGCCATGGCATAGCCGGCAGAAAACAGGGGAGAGGATACTTCCCCCGCCGTTCTCACCAGAATCGGTGCGACCTAACTCGCAGAGGTATCTCGGGCTCAGGGCTCGGCTCCAATCCCATCGCGCGTGCATTGCGCGCCCATCTTGCCCGCTCTGCTGATCTGTGCGCGGCATTCTCAGGGGCGTCGTGCACCGGCTCTATCAGCTCAGTTAGGTGCCGGCGCTACCACTGCCCGCGGGCATTGTGGATACTCCCGTAGTCCCTAGACCAGAGGCACCCGGGTGGAACTCGTTGCGCCACGTGAATTCGAAGTATTTGTTGGACTCGGGCTCAACCGCATCAAGCTGAATTGAATATTTATCTCGAATCGAGTTATCGCTGCCGTTTACTATCTGGGCTTTGACGGGGCCGATGAGCTCTCTGCTCCCATTGTGGATAGCACCGACTACTTGGATGTAGGGCGAGAGTGCAAACCACCGGCCGTGTCCAGGCGTGCGCGTCGTCGATATTGCAACGCAATGGAGGCTGCCAGCGCTGCCCATGTGGAAGTCCTCGCCAGCCTCGTGAAGGTTCCCCTCATCGATCCGCGAGTAAAGTGGCCTCGCTTTCTCCTCGCGTTTGATTCGCACGTTGCAACGGGAGGTATTAGGCGCGATTAGTAGTGCGACACGCCCGACGATGGTTGCTAGCCAATTCCTGAGCGCCGCCCACTCATCGGGCATCAGGAGTCCAATGAACAAATCAGCCATGGTCACTAGCCGCTACAGGGCCAAATGGCACGACGGAGCAAGACCGCACGGCAAGCGCGACCAATCTGACAATTGGAAAGGCGAGATTCTCGAGTGATGACGATTGACATTCCTTCGAGTTCGGTAACCTGCGGCGAGCCTCGGTCCATTCTCATCGAAGCCGTGCATTTCTCGCGGCGTTGTTCCCACTTACGGATGATCGCGGCGGCTCAATCGCTCCTCTGGACAGCCGTTCCTCGCAGCCTAAACGGCGGCAGCGTGCACGCGGACGACGTGAAGGCTGCGAAACTAGGATTCGATCGTGTCAACTGTTGCCACGCCATCGGCGTCGTACCACGTTGTTTGCCATGACCCATTTGGGAAGATGCGAGTCGAGTGGTCGAGCCGTGCGTGACTACTGCTGATGCGGGGATCGGCGGTGTACTGCTTCTTCACCACGTCGTCGCCATGCTTCGACTCGTGTACCCATCCGCCTCCAAATTCATAGTAATCAGTCGCCTGGTTGGACTCGGTGGCTTCGTTGTGAGTGCTCATGCGTCAAACGATACCGCGCTTCACTACGTGGCCTGATTCGAAGGACTCTGCGGGAGACCGGGCGAGCTCGGGTCGGGGGGCTGCGTGCCGTTCCCCCGTCGCCGCATCAAAGTTCGAGAGTGAGCTCCGTCGCAGCCTTTGGGGGTCGTCTCATTCGATGGCCCTCTTCGGCTCAAACACCCACCACCTGATCTCGCCCGATGTCAGCGGTTGCCCTCGAAATGGTCGATGACAGCATGCACACCGTGGACCGGGCAAATCATCGACACCCTGATTCCTTGGCTATTGACCACGAACGAAGCCATTCTTGGTTTTGCGGACAATGTCGCGTCGGCGATCTCCGGCCAGTGCGGGTGACAAGTCCCGGATGAGGCTACGCGCGGTGTGCTCATCTGCAGCGATGCCTTCAAGCACCTTGACGGCGATGCCTCGCCTGAAAAGCTCGGTGAGAACGACCAAGCCCTCCAGAAGATTGCGTCCGAGCCGATCGACCTCTTGCACAGTGAGTAAGTCTCCGACTCGCAAGTAGTAGAGCGCTTCGCGCAGTCCCGGTCGGTCGGCCACAGCAAGTTTGCCGCTGACCTTCTCTTCGAAGACTTTCACGCAGATCGGATACAGTGCGTCGTTTTGGCGGGCATTTTACTGATTCGTCGTGCTCACTCTCGCGAGACCCACTAGCGCCATCTGGATCTCCCTGTTCATTGATCGTGTTCACTTATGTGGCTTACACATACCGGTTGCTGAACGGGTTTCTGAACGAATTGCGCGGTTTTCAGGCGGGTTCAGGACTACCTCGCGTGTGTTCATCATCCGACCGTTTGGTGAACGGAGATTTCGAAGACACGATGCCGGCGCGCGGTCTCTTGCTCACGGACACATTGCGGCTCGTGCTACACGGCAGGTTTCGTGCCGTATTCGATGAGCAGAGCCGATTACGTCGCTCCAAGCGGTCATCGCTCCACCGAACCGCTTTAATCAGGGAACCGCGATGAAATCGTAGCTGTTGCTGAATGTTGCCAGCTCGTCACGGCAGAAGCACGTTTAGTTGTCTCAGCGAAATGAGCGCCTCTGTGAGAGTAGTCAGACCGCGCAATTTCTTGCTGAGACCTTGCGCACCCTTTCGGGTGGCGCCGCCAAACGGCCGGGAAGGATGCATGATGTCATTGCGGAAACCAGTAAGACCATGGCTGAGTGAATCCCATCCGATGCCAGATTCCCTTATGCGAGCGCGAAATGGTTCGTCTTTGCCGAGTACGCTAACGAGGTCTTGAAGACTGAGCGACGCGACGATGTCAATGAAGGCATCGTCGGCCAGTAACGAGGCGACTAGTTCCTGCGCCTTTGATCTGCGCCCATTCGACAACGCTGAGAGTGCATCCTCCTGGTGAGGGTAGCGTTGGCGAAGGTAATCGGCTGCGGCTACTTCGAGCGCTGAGAGTTTCAGGTAGAAGTAGGTACGCGCTGCAGCAGAGCCGAGGTCAGCGGGCGTGACGAATCCCGTAATCTTGCGCCCTTCAAGGACAAAAATCAGCGCGTGCGTGCCGAGGTCTTCCACGAGCGATTCGAGTGGCGTGTCCGCGGCGGTAAGGTTTCGGGCCGTGATATTACACATGGAATCCTGAACTGTCGTGCTGAGAGGTCCCTCCTCCCGCTGGAAGATGCCGACAACATGGCCATCCTCCAGGACAGGGCACGCGTCGAACTGCCATGCTGCAAGCAATGCACCTACGTCATTAGCAGAATCGCCCGGTGCAGCTGTGATCGCATGAGCCATCGGAAACTGAAGGTGGCGTGCCTGAATGGACGAACTGATGGAAGAAATATCAGCCGGAACCGGGCGATTCGAAGATGGCATTGCGTCGAGCTCCGTTTGAGTTAAGGGTGAAGTCCATATGCCGTCTGTAAGCAAGGAATCAGAACGCCCGCGACGGGTGATTCAGTCATCGAGACCGAATGCCTCGGAGACCTGGTCAATAGTGAACTGATTGCGCAGCTTCGCCGCGATGTTCTGGTTAGCGAACATGCCTGGCTTCCAGAAGCCCTGCTCACGGGGGATGGCGTGGGTCCACTCGACCGGCACGGCCCATTCGGCGTTGTCATCATCCTCGTCACCCTCGTGGCGATATGTTCCCTCCAAAGGGAGCGCGTTCAACGCCGTCGCACTGCCGTTGTGCAGGACCGTACTCTCGTCAAACCGCTTAGCCTCGTCGAGGACAGTGCCGACGCCGACATATCCAGTCTTCGGGATGCAGACAAAGACGCGTGATCCTGCGGTGAGGTTCTTTAGCGTCCGAGAAAACCACTTGTCGCCACCGCCGGAGACGAAACCGTACTTCATGCCATCAGCCCAGTGTCTGCCAGCGGGCGACTCGCCAAAGGAGACGTACCAGTCTTGCCCGTTCCAGGGCTCGCGAGTCTTCGTCTTGCCTGTGGTCGAAGGAGTCGCGACCGACTGCGCATCATGCTCGACGAGCCATGTTCGTGCGAGGTAAGCAGCCCCGTTGTCGTGGAAGTGGCGGAAGAAGACGACGTTGATCGGGATCCCGAAGTCCTCGTTGAGGAACCGCACGATGCGTTCGGTAGCGGTATCGACGGAAGCAGCAACGATGGTGAAGACTTGGTTCGCGTTGATCATGTCCGGCAGCGTTCCACCGAACTGTTCTTCGAAGGCTTCTTCCAGCGCGACACCGGGGCGGTAGCTGGCGAAGATTCCTATGATCTCGGCGCGGCCCAGCGTCGCGACCCACGAGCCGTAGTCGAGAGTCTGTGCGGTGACGTCGCGGGGTGTCTTGTCCCGCTTGAGTTCGATTACATGTACTGCTGCGGTTTCGTCGATGGCGAGCAGGTCAATGTAACCGCCGTGTGCTGTCGTGACCTGTCGACCAACGATCAGAAGCATCTCGCCCAGCATCGACGGGTCTGACTCAATGTATGACTCCAGTTGGGCTTCGAGGCCGATGACTGTTGCAGTGATGCGGGTCAGCATGTCGCCGTCCGCGCGCCACAGCCCCATCTCGACACCCATCAGTCACGCTCCAGAAGCCGTTGGGTCTCAGCGTCGTACACGTAGTCGATAATGTCGCCGGACATTATCAAGTTGATTGCCTGGTCAATGACGTTCACCGGCGCGACGAACCATTCCGAAGGGTCGATACGGCGTCCTCCTCCGTCAATCTGCTTGATATCGAGCCGCACTTTCGCAAAGACCCGATGCAGAAGGTCTTCAAGCGCAGACACCTTGAGATTGTACGTTTGGTACGTGGAGACAACCTCAACCGGAGCCATCAAATAGGTAGGCTCCTTTTCAGCATTTGCAATTCGTTTCGTGACCGAACCGCGGGTAAAGCCGATCTTGTAAAGATTCTCTCGGTGTGAAATCTGAGGATCGGTGCTCATCGATTTCAAAACATAGATGTATCCAGTGGCTTCGTCATCGGGGAAGATCTCTACTGGGCCCGCGCTCACGACTGCGTACCCGTCCTGCTCAAGGAGTTGTCCGGCTAAGGAACGCCGAAAGAGACGCGATTCCGTGCCGTTCTCGAAAATCGTCTTTGTGCGTGGCTTGTATCGGGTCCGCACCCCTGGGGCTGCCTCAGGATCCGTTATCTCCGCTACGAAGAGCATGATCCCGGAAAGCACGAAAAACTTTCCCTGCTGGATCGCCTGTTGGCCACCGGCCACAGCAAATCTCACGAGCCTAGATCCGCCGTCCCTAAGTTCCGCGTGCTTCTGAACGAAGAGGTGTTCATACTGCTTAAAATCTTCGGACTTGACTCTCGTCGCCACATCATCGGGTGCAACGCGGCGGGCCCGTGCCGGTAATCCGGAAGTGTCTAAAAGCCCAGACCCATCGTCCCCGAGCAAGTCGAAGTCGTCGCTGTTGAGCAGGTCGTCGATCGAAGCGGGTGTCTCAGCAACTTCCAAGAGTCCGAACTCGTCCAAGCGCTTCAGCGCGGTGGATTTGGCTTCGTCAGCAAGAATGCCATCCAGCCGAGCGCCTAACTTGCGTTCAGCGATCTCTCGTGTCGTCGACCTGGGCACTCGGTCGTGGGTGCGACGGAACTCGATTATCTCGAGGAATGCTTTCTCTAGGCGGTCATTGGGCGTGATCTTTTTCGGCTTCTCCTCTACATCCAAGAGTCCGTCGACGTCAGAGTCAATAAGCCACTGCATATCGGTCCCATTGGTGTCCGTCACTGGTGGCTGACTGTTGTTGTTTCCGTTCTCGGCTGCGGTCATGCCTCGTTACCCACCAACATCGCTCGTTGCGCAGCCAGATGGCGCTGCTTCAGCCTCTGAAGGAAAAGGATCGCTTCGGCGTAGCGTTTCTCCGTCGGGTTATCACTGCGCACGTCAGGCTTGCGGCTATTCACCTTCACCCAGATCTGAATCTTCGGCCACAATACGCGCGCCTCGTCTTCGCTGATCTCGATGCGAGTAGCCGTGATGGCGTCGGAGATGATGCGCAGCACACTCGGGGTCACTGATTTGCTCATGACCTCGAAGGCCCGTTGGAACGGGTTTACCGAGTCAATAAGATTGATGTCGATTTCGTCGATGTTGACGAACTTCTCGGCCATCTTGATGAAACGCTTGTCGCCGACCTCGCGAATTTCGCCGTTCTTAATCACAGAGTCCACGACGACCTGCTGCCGCACTTCCTCAACCTGCGCTTCGTTGAGATCCGGGTACCGGTCGCGGATGATCTTCGGAATCAGGACCTTGTTGGTAACCTCGGGGTCGAGGCTGCCTGCAGCGGCCTTCGCGAAGGTGTCGTCCTGGAGGATGGTGGCCTTGAGGTCGTTGAGGTCGGTCTTCACGATCTGCTTCACCCGGTCGGTCGAGGGTTCCTTGAAACCCTTGATCCGCAGCTCACCGGGTTTGGGAGCGTCGTCGTTGCCGGTCTTGGTCTTGAACGTAAAGTTTGGGGCCAGAACTTGTTCCATCAGAAGCGAGGCCGTGATCGCTTTAAGGATGTTGTTGACCGAGTACTTCACGTCATCCGTTGCCGCGTCGGGTTGGGCGATGAGGTTAGTGAACTGAGCGTGCTCCTTGCCCGGGCTGTCCCGGGTGACACGGCCGATGATCTGGATTACCTCCGTCAGAGAGGCGCGGTAGCCGACGGTTAGCGCGTGCTCGGCGAAGGGCCAGTCAAAACCTTCCTTCGCCATGCCGAGCGCGATGATGATGTCAACTCCGTCACGTTCCTTGGAAGCGACGGTTGAGAGGTAATGCTGGGTCTCCGCGCGCTTCTTCTGGTCCGCGTCGTCAACTAGGTCCGCGACCCGCAGGACCTCACCGGTGTCCTTGCGGCGGATGCGAATAATGCCCGTGTCTTCGGTCTCGATCACGTCACCGATCGAATCGATAATGAATCCGACTTCTTCGATTTTGTCTTTAGTGGACTCACCCGAGTTCACGTTCGGGATGTGCAAGATGGTCTTCTTGTCGAGATCGAGGACTTCGCCGATGGCATCGGTGTAGCGACCTTGATAGAAATGGTGACCTATTCCCAAAGATTTGAGGTGTTCATACCCGTTGAGCTGGTCGTAATAGTTGAACGTAACCGGAGTGAACTGAGCCTCGTCGTCCGCGGTCAGAACGGGCACCGAGTCACCGCGGAAGTAGGAGCCGGTCATTGCGACGATGTGCACGTCGGAGCCGCTCATGACGTCGTGCAGGAGGGCTCCCAGCCGGTTGGCCTCTATGTCGGCAGAGACGTGGTGGAATTCGTCGATCGCGAGCACGGTGCCGTTGAACGCATCGGGGGCGAGTCTCTCGAAGGCAAACCGCAACGTGGCGTGTGTGCAAACCAGCGTCGCGTCCGGGCTCTCAAGGAACTTGATGAACGCATTGACCTTGCCCGCGGAGGAGCCCGGTGTGCAGAGATTGTGCTCGGGCTTGATCTCCCAATCAGCGAAGAACCCGCGATCGGTCAGATTCGTCGCTGCGAACGATGGACCGATCGAGCGTTCGGGGACGGCCACGATCACCTTCTTGCGGCCTTGGTTGTAGAGCTTGTCGAGCGCAACGAACATTAGCGCGCGCGACTTGCCCGACGCAGGCGGGGCCTTGATTAGGAGGTGCTGAGCGTCGCGCTTGGCGAAGACGCGCTGCTGCATCTCCCGCATCCCCATCGCGTCGGTGTTCACTGACGCGCCGGTGCGGGCATAGGTCACGTCCACAACATTGAGTGAATTGCTCACTTTTTCTTTCCCCCGTTTAATGCTTCATCTGCCGTCATCTTTTCGTACAGGCTGAAGAGGTCAGACAACCGCTGCTCGTCTGTCTCGTACGCGCGCTTGGAATAAATGGAGTCGACCAGTGTGTCCACGTCGGCGTGAGCAGCGCGCAAATCCGAGGGCATCAGGTCCGGGTCGTACAGCTCAGCCAGAGTTTTTTCGCAGTGGTATTCCCGCACGTCTAATACTCGCAGCGCAGCAGTCGTGAGACGTTCCCTTGTCGCATCGCCCATGGAAGGAACCGGGAAGTTGTTGTAGACGATTGTGTTCGAGTACTGGAAGTCTGAACGCATCCGTCCTGATACGGCATTGACCCAAGCCATATGCATTAGCGAGGTGACTAGGGCGAATGCCCAGAGCTGAGTCTGGTGCATTACCAAGACCTTATTGGAGCCGATAATTTCGGGACCGACATAACCGATAGGGAGGTACTCCCTGCGCTCAGATGAAATGCTGGGAAGAAGGATCGAGTCAGAGTCCTTGTGAGCAAAGAAGTAGAATCTGTTTGGAAACTCAGCCAGGGCCTTCGTGGATTTCTCGGTGCTCTTCAAGCGATGATTGCGAACACCTTGAAGGCGAGCTTCGATTTCGGGTATCTTGCGTGCATCAGAAAGACTTTCCTCCGAAATACTCAGACACCATCGCGTCTTCCCTTTGATCAACTCATCTGCTCCGCAATATCCCTTCACGTAATCGGAAGCCTGTGGGTGGCGTTCGAGGAGCACCTGCTTTTCGGAGTCACTCAGGATTAGGTTCCCGCCGTCATTGGGCATCGATCCATAACCGAGGTGAGGAAGGTGCTTACTCAGGGGGGAGCTCCGGCGGCCGAGCCAGATGTCCGGAGCATCTGCCAAGTACGGGTTGATGCGACCGGCCTCATGCCGAAGTTCGTCGGTGTAGATGTACTTGTCACGTGTGCTGCGCGCCCGGATCGAAAAAACGACACACGTCACACCAGCCGAACCACGGGCCCGATTCGACCAGGTAAATGAAGTGTAGGCGTATCCGATTTCCAAGTCGTGACCTAGCACACTCGGCCAAAGTAGACCTACCTGTTCACCCTGCGTAATCGAATTTGTGGTCACCAAAGCCATCTCAGAGGCCGTGCCTCGGATATAGTCCGCTCCCTTAATTACCCAAGCGGAAACGTAGTCAAGGCTCTTATACTTCGTTGTGATAGTCGAGAGGTCCTTCTTGTGCCCAGCGGATTGATTTCGACTACCCAAATAGGGCGGATTTCCGAGAAGGTATATTTCCTCGGAGCCGTCGTTCGAGCAAACATTGGACCAGTCCGCGGTGATGGCGTTGCCCTGGTGGATCTGGCCGGTCTCCCTGAGTGGGATGAGGGGCAGGTCGACTTTGAACTTTTCGAAGAACTCACGGTTCATCTGGTGCTTGGCGATCCACAGAGAGAGGATCGCAACCTCGACGGCGAAGTCGTCGATCTCGATTCCGAAGAAGTTCTCGACGTTGATCTTGGAGTCGGCAAACAGCACCTGATGCTTGGGATCGATGTCGGTGAGGCGTTCCAGAATTGCGTGCTCGAGACGCCGCAGTTCCTTGTACGCGATAACTAGGAAGTTCCCTGATCCACAAGCCGGATCGAAGACTTTGATCTGCCCCATGCGCTCAAGGAGCTCTTCAAGCCTCCGCGGCGAGTTGAAAGCGGTGTCAAACTCCTCTTTCAACGAGTCGAGAAAAAGAGGTTCGATGGTTTTGAGGATGTTCGGCACCGAGGTGTAGTGCTGCCCAAGATCGGAGCGCTTGCCCGGGGTGACGATTGCTTGGAACATCGAGCCGAAGATATCGGGGTTGATCTCCCGCCAAATGAGCGTGCCGGACTCGATCAAGAGGTCTCGAGCTTTCTTGGTGAAAAGAGGCACCACATCCGTGGGCTTCACGGTGAACAGCCGCCCGTTGACGTAAGGAAACGCGGCAAGATAGGTGGGCTTGTCGCTCGCCCGCTCTGTGTCCAGCGCAGTGAAGAGCTTTGTCATGAACTCGGCGACGTCGGTGCCGTCGGGCTGGGTGTGTGATGCAATGGCGTTCGTGAATTGGTTCTCTGCGAAGATGCGGGTGTCCTCTGCAAAGAAGCAGAACAGGAGCCGAATGAAGAAGACGTTCAGGGCATGCCGGCCGTGCGGCAGATCCAGCAACTCCGGGTTAGCCGCGAGTAGCTCGTCAAAAAGTTTGCCCATTCGCTCGGCAGCCTTGACGTCGGCGTGAGCTTCTGCGACGTACTGGGCCTTTTCCATGCCAGCCCAGGGGAGGAAAAACGTGAAGTGCTTGCCGATGTCCCGGATTGGGATCATCAGGTTCTCACCTGTCTTGGTGTCGACGGCAAGCAGCTCGCTGTAGTCGGTGACGATCACGAACCGAGTGTTGTGCCGGACCACGGTCGGTGAGGTCCGCAGGCTGTCGATGACAGCGAGCGGGTCACCGGTGGTCTCACGGAAGTAGACCACGTTCTTCTGAGCCACGTCGTGCGCCTTGTCCTCGGCGACGTTTATGGAGCCGTTTCGGAGTCGGGTGATATTGCCCTGCGAACGGCCGTAGGCGAGGAGCAACTCGAAAATGAACTCACGGTCGTAGGACTCTCGACCGCCTATCGGGGCGACGCGTTCTTCGACCGCCTTGAGGTTCAGCTTCACTAGGCGATTCCTACTTTCTTGGAGCGGCATTGCGCAGGTACCGTCGATATGGGATGGCTCCAGCTTATTGACCTTCGACCATCGTCCCCGCACTTGAGACTCAGTCACGCGACGCGACGGTCGACCCGATCCGCAACCACACGCATTAGGAGTTGTCCCGCTCTCGAGAAAAGCCAGCCAGCCGCGGGACTGAGGCTGCCTAGGGCAGTGGCGCAGGTGTTCACGGGTGTTACGCAGAGGACCCTCTCTTTCGACGTGGCCTGCGAATCGGTGTTCCGGAATCGCTAAGGCGTTCTGGCACGCGTCGGTCTTGTGAGCAGAATTTGACTCAAACCCTAGAGGCTGGACACCATGCCTGACACGTTGAAACTCATCTAAGTTTTCGAAGTGCTTGGGTGGCACGCGCCGCTGGTGTGGTGACGCTCCAGGACATTTCCACCAATGACCTGAGACAAGTCCTCATCGATGATCCCGACTGGCAATCGCGGCAAAACCCTGCGCAAATCATTCAGAGAATGATTCGCCCGTCTTCCTGATGAGATTTCAGCCGTTCCTTACGCGGTCCTTCGGCGGTTTACGACGAACGACGATGCTAGCTCGTGCTTTGCCTCTGAGACAGAGCAATATGGTTGCCTGCTCGGCCTTCGGAGTTTTTCGAGGCCAAGTCTCGTACTTCGGCTGCCCCTAGATCGCCGGGCAGCGGGTTGACATGTCCGCACCGCTAGCTTCTACTTTGAGCTTGAAAAGTACCTTCACTTCTTCAGGGTCACCGTCTGGAAGACGGTGGTTTCACTGGTGGTGTCAGGTTGCGTCCGTGGGGGAGCGAAGCGGAGGAACGGCGTCAGCAGTTGGGCACCCGACAACACCCCAGCAGGGGTGTTGAGAGGGCAAGACATTACCCAGGTGAGCGTCAGCGAACAGAGGGGTAATGGCGCAGTAAGGACCCGAGGAGCGCAGCGACGAAGGGCAAGGACAGAGCGCAGCGGAGGACGCAGTCGATGTCGGCTATGCCGACCACAAAGCTAGATTTTCAAGTAGCGCAGCGGATTGAAAAACGACGCTTGGTGCCATCCCCCCTTATGCCCTTTCTCTCTATCTCACGCATCCGGAGCTTCAGCGGAGGATCGTATGCGTTTGTGCTGATGTATCAGCGGAAATGGATGATTCAGTCAGATTGTTAACAACCCCGTTGACGCAGTCAACAGCACTAGGGGTTGTTAACGTTGGCATCCATTTCCGTTGGGAAGGCAGGGTTCTGCTGTTGCTATCATTTCTGGGGCCTTGGCACCAGGGTAACAGCGTGCTGCGCAGCAGCGTCGAGGCGGCTTGGCCGCTCTGAGTCAGATCTCGTTTCACCCTGCCGTAGGCGCGGGGACGCGCCTTTTGTTGTTCCACAGCAGCGTCTGACGCAGCGCAGCTGTGGCAGCTTGAGGGCACGTCTTGATGTCGCATCAGTTGCTTCATTGCAGCTTCAGCTGCGCACGTGTAGCAGCACGAGTGGCAGCGCAGCGGCCATCATGGTCGGTGTCTCGGTTTCGATTCCATAGACACAGTCGACACCGTTATTTCGTCACAGTTGTGGTTTCACGATGGAGTCTTCGGGCAACAGCCCAGCATCCGCTCCAGTAACAACTCAGTGACAGACCAGGCAACAGTTGTCAGCGCGAGCGAAGCTTCTCCGTCTGTGCGCTGAGTAATAACGCTCGCAACATAGCTCGCAACAAAACATGCCCCCAGGATCCGTCCCCGGTGGCGTCGTCGCTTTCGCAATTTGCTGTGATCGTTCGTTTAGTTCGGTTCTCTGTCAAATGAAATTGGGAACTAAGCCAAGTCGCGCTTTATGACTTGGCGCAGTTCGGAATTTAGCGTGATCCTTGCTGTCTGATGGGGGTCTTTTGGGACTACAGGTTTGGCGCCTGCGCCGAACCTGGTTGCGCGCTTCTATGCCTCCGGGGGCGCAGCCCCGGGGAGATGTATAGCTGTTCGGCTGCTGCCGGTGAGCTGGGGTGCCAACGCACCTGTTTCTAGTCGTTCCAGCTCTTCTGGGACTTTTTCTGTAGTCATCCACGGGCGTAGAAACGAGAAATACACGTCGTACGTGATGGCCCATCGAGGGGGCGAGGCGCGGCCTGTCGGTTTTCGCGGTCTTTCTGGCTAGATGATCCTGGACTTTCTTGCTGTGCAGGATCGCTGTAAGCGATTCCGGGTAGGAGCAGAACGGTGTTAACGCCGACCGAAAATAGGGCCAGTATCGCCTTGGGTTCTACTGGTCGT
This sequence comes from Cryobacterium luteum, assembly GCF_900110125.1. Classification (GTDB taxonomy): domain Bacteria; phylum Actinomycetota; class Actinomycetes; order Actinomycetales; family Microbacteriaceae; genus Cryobacterium; species Cryobacterium luteum. The sequence continues at coordinate 289 of NZ_FOCN01000008.1, read as the reverse complement.
TGCAACACCCAGACTCTTGGGAGTTTGTATGACCACGTTAAACCCGACCAATGAGCCCTCGACCGACGAACAGAATCCGTGCGCGGACAAGGCGTCTTTTCTGGCTCTGCTGGAGCGACTTGGTGACGTGACTTCTGCCTCGGCTGAGCTGGGCATCAACCGCGGCACTGGCTACCGTTGGGCGCGCAGCGTTGGGATTCGAGGGCCGAAACCGCACCCTGGGCGTGAGATGTTCCGTGAGCTCCGCGCGGCTGGCACTCCCCGCCGTGAGGCGGCCGCTTTGGCCGAT
>NZ_FOCN01000043.1 GCF_900110125.1 Cryobacterium luteum | reverse complement strand
AACGTCAGCGTCGTTGAGTTGTGCGTCGACGGCGAATGTTCAGGCCCTGCCCCAACTCAGCTATCACCAGACGCGTCCGTCGGGATCGATGAACACTCGTGGGAAATCTCGACAGTAATGGCGACTCCAGAAAATGTCACTATTCGCGCACTCTCACCAAGCAAAGAAGTCCTCGCCGAGAGGGACGTGACACTCAACTGGGTCCGCGTGGGCGGCACTGAACAATGTGGCGGACCTGCCGAGACCGACCCCATCACCCTCACTATTGCATCCTGAATTCTCTGAGCGTCCCGACTTTGTGCGATCCCGCAAAGGGTTCGGCTTGTGGCGCTCCGGTTTGATCGGTTGATATGGATCTGTGCGGGATCATGGGTCTATGCCCAAGTACGAACTGTCTGGTCTGGATACTGCCGTGCACGGTCGCATCGTGAGGGTTGCGTTGCTTGCGCTAGGCGCGTGTCAGCCGGTTTTCGGTAGCTCGCTGCCGTTCGTAGTGTTGGCTGCGGTCGTTGCGCTGTTACTGGGTCTGTGGCTGCGCCATGCGGATGCGCCTGAGGCAAAAGACGCTGTAGTTCTGGTGTTCTCTCTGTATGTCGTCGGCCTCATCCCCGTGGTGGGACTCTGGCCGATCGGTCCCGCAATTGCGATCGCGATCACCGCTGTCATATCGTGGCGTGCAGGGCGACTGAGGCGGTGGCGAGACTGGTTGCGCATCGGCCGACTTGATGGAATCACGTGGGTCACGGTAGCCGCCGTGGCAGGAGTCAGCGTCGTTGGTCTCTTACTTTGGCAATCCGTGTTCGACGGTCAGCTTCCCGTCACGTATGGACAGCTCATCGAATCGATCTCAGCTCCCGTTGCAGTAACGGGTGCGCTCGGGTTCGCGATAGTGAACGGCGCGATCGAAGACAGTATTTTTTTCGGCATTCTGCTGACTCCGATGCTGCAGTACTTCCCTCCGCGGTGGGCAGTGGTCCTTACCGCGCTTGCGTTCGGGCTTGCACATTTCCACGGCGTGCCGAGCGGGGTAGTGGGAGTAATCCTGGCCGGGTCGTGGGCAGTTATGCTCGGCTACCTCCGGACCCGAACTGGCGGAATGTTCGCGACCTACCTCGCCCACATCGTTGCCGATACAACAATCGTTGCCGTACTGATTCCACCGTTACTGATGGGCTAGTTTCATCAGGTGGAAGAAAGATGTGCGCGCAACACGCGTGACACTACCCGCGAGAAAACGAAAGACGTCGAGCATCACGGTTCACAAGTTCGCAATATCAATTAGCTCGCAAGTCGCATATGGGGTTCTCCATAAGGGACGAACGCGGTGTATGCCTTGGATCGGCGTTCAGGTCGAGGGTGGTGGGACGGAGGCGCCGCCGCGCAGCGCCACCCGAAGGTTCAGATCGTCGCTGGCCTGGAGCTGCTGGGTGGTGAGCGGGTTGAGGAAGCCGAGGTCGTCGAGCGTGATGCCGAAGCGGTCGGCGATGTCGTTGAGCGTGTCGCCGGCGACCGCGCGGTAGGAGATGGGAGAACCACCGGCTGTTGCGGTGGCGCCGCCAGCGCCGAACCGAGCGCCTGTATCGACGGCGAGTAGCCCGGGGAGGGTGTCCGGCACCGCCCAGGTGATCGTGCCGACCGCCCGGGGAGTGAGCACGCAGCCGTCAGGGTCGGCCGTGTCCGGGGTGCTCGCGGTGATGACGGCGGTCAGATAGTAACTGGGGTCGCCCCGGGAGGAGTCCCTGTCGCCCAGGCTTAGCCCAAGCTGATCGGCGTCCGTGGAGAGGTTACCGAACGAGAAGTTGTACATGTCGGCCAGGCAGGTCGTGGTCTCCGACCACGGACTGAAGAACAGTTGCACGCCTCCGGGAACGTCCGAGGTGAAGCCCTCCAGCGCGACGTCGAACCCGCCACCCCCCGCACTGACCACGACGGTTCCGGAGATGGCGTTGTCCCCCGAGGCCGACGTGAGCTCGGCCGTTCCGATGACACCGTCGGGGATGACTACATCGGCTGCGTCGCCGGACGAGGCCGGCGCAACACTATGAACAGCGGTGTCAACAGGTGGAGTCTCGGTCGTCGGGGGCGAGCAGGCCACCAGTCCGAGCACCAAAGCGATGCTCCCCAGAACGGATGCCGTCAGTCGTGGCATCAGGTCCCCTTCCCGCCGAACTCAGTATGGCAGTCGGCCCCATCGCCGGTCCAGCCGCGGCCTCGACCAACGAAGTGGCTCGACGCACCGATCGCTATGAACCGTCCCGCAAGCGGTTCCCCTGTGACACCGCGTCGGCGGACTCGGCCGACGGGTGCTGTGGCCCTAAATCTGTCTCGTTCGAGGTCGGGCTTGCGGGACGGGCCCAAAGGTTTGGTGACGTGCTCCAAGAGTGCGGCGTTTGGTCGACCTTGTGGCTACGGTTTGAGTGTGTCCTCGAGGCCTATCGCTCCGGTTCGGAGGGCGAAGAGGACGAGGTGGACGCGGTCGCGGGAGTGGGTTTTGGCCAGGAGATTGCTGATATGCGTCTTGATGGTGGGCATCGATAGCCAGAGTCGGTCACAGATTTCTTGGTTTGTCAGGCCTGTCGCGATCAGGGTCAGTATCTCGTTCTCACGGCGGGTGAGGGTGTGAATGGATAGCAGATCGGGCTGGTTGACGTCTACGAGAGTTCCGGCATGATCCGGTGGTGCCTGGAAGTTTGCGAGGAGTCGCCTGGTTGGGCTGGGAGAGATGACGGCGTCTCCTTGGTGGACGGTTCTGATCGCGCTGAGGAGTTGATCGGGTGGGGTGTTTTTCAGTAGGAATCCTGATGCTCCTGCCTCGACTGCGGCGAGGACGTACTGGTCGGTGTCGAAGGTGGTGAGCATGATGATCTTGCCCGGGGCCCGATCTGCCATGAGCTGTCTGGTGGCGGTGAGCCCGTCCATGCCTGGCATCTGGATATCAAGCAGGAGGACGTCAACGGGATCGTGGCGGTGCTGGCGGATGGCGTCGGCTCCGTCGATGGCTTGCCAGTCCACACACATGTCGGGTTGCCCGTCGATCATCATGGCGAGGCCTGCAGTGAAGAGTGGCTGATCGTCTGCGAGGCCGACGCGGATCGTCATCGCGTCCACGGCAGAGTCGCGGCAACACGCCAACCGCCGATGGTTGTGTTGGGTCCGGTGTCGATGCTGCCACCGAGTGCACGGACACGTTCTTCCATACCGATCAGTCCGTGTCCGCGCCCGCGCCGTGGCACAGCGACAGCGCGTGCCGCTCTGACGCTGTTGACGATGAGAAGATCGACGGCGTTGGTGCGAATGTCGATCCGGACCATGATGGGGACGCCTCCGGCGTGCTTGATTGCGTTGGTGAGGGCTTCTTGCACAATCCGGTAGGCGGCGAGGCCGACCTGGGAGGGCACGTTGTCGGGATCGCCCTCGTGGTGGAGTCGGATGTTTGCACCTGTGTGCCGGTAGGAGCCGATCAGCCCGGGGATGTCGCGTAGGTGAGGTGTTGGGGTTAGCTCGGCTGAGGGTTCATCGGTATAGAGAACATCGAGGAGATCCCTGACCTCATCGACTGCCTCCCGGCTGAGGCGCCCGATCGCTGCCAGCGCTTGGTCGGTCTGGTGGGGAGCGGATCTGAGTGCGTAGCGGGCACCTTCGGCTTGGACGGCGATGATGTTCAAGGAGTGGCCGAGGATGTCATGCATCTCCCTGGCGATACGGTGGCGTTCCTGCAACGCCGCCAATCGGTGTTCGGTGTCTTGTTGGGCTTCCAGGAGCGAGACACGTTCGAAGGCACCCTCGACACGGGCACGATTGCGGCGGCGGATTGATCCGAGCAGTGCCGCTACCGCGATCAGTGCCCAAGCCACAAGAACAACGATGAGCTTGGTACTCAAAGCAGAGAGCAGCACGTCATTGGAGACGAACAGCACGGCCCAGGCAGATCCCGCGAAAATGGCGGTGGCAGAGATCCACCGCCACGGCGGAATGACTTGCGTCTGGGTGGTGTATGCGGCTGCGAGGCACACGAGGCCAGCGAAGACACTGAGCTGGTCGACGACGAGAACGTGAACCACCAGGAGCACTGCAACAGTGACGAGGACGATCCGTGGGTTGCGTCGTCGCCAGATCAAGGCGAGGCAGCAGCCGAGTACGACCACGCCGTACACAACCTGTGGCGGGGTCTCCCATGACACGATCGGGTAGCTGAGAAACCCGACGACCGCTAAGACCATTGAGCACGCAACCTCAACGGCGAATTGGTACCTGGTAGTAGTCAGAGGTCGGTCCACGACTGGCTCAGCGATTTCGGACTCCACACCTGCCATCGTACTTTCGGGCTCTGTCCGCATCCTCATACCGCAGGACGATCTCCTAGTTCAGGCCGCGGCATGATCCGCGCGACGCCACCACCGGGGATCGTGGATGGCATGATCTCTGAAACGAGGCACCCATGAGTGCCGTCATCACAACCACCAAGCTGACGAAGGTTTTCAAAGGCCACACGGCGGTCGACTCGCTCGACCTGCACGTTCCCCAAGGAGTCGTTTACGGATTCCTCGGGCCGAACGGCTCTGGCAAGTCGACCACGATGAAAATGATTCTGGGGTTGACTCAACCCACCACCGGTGAAATCACTGTGTTCGGAGAACCGTTAACCCGCGCTTCCAGGAGCACGCTCCTGCCCTCGATCGGATCGATGATCGAGGCACCTCCCGGATACGGGCACCTGACGGGCGCGGAGAACATGCGCATCGTGCAGCACATGCTTGACCTGTCCGACGCGCAAATCAACCAGGCATTGTCGACCGTGCGGCTCACCGAACACCGCGACAAGCTCGTGCGCAACTACTCCCTGGGCATGAAGCAGCGCCTCGGCATCGCCATGGCCTTGGCCCGTGACCCCGCTCTGCTGGTGCTCGACGAGCCGACCAACGGGCTGGACCCGGCAGGCATCGAGGAGATCCGCGAACTGCTCGTTCAGTTGGCGCGGCGCGGGATCACCGTCATGGTCTCCAGCCACCTGCTGGACGAGATCGACAAGATGGCCAATGTTCTCGGAATCCTCTCCTCGGGAAAGATGCTCTTTCAAGGCACGCGTGATGCACTGTTCCAACACAGCGTTCCCGACCTGATCATCACCACGCCGGATGCGAACGCCGCGCTGCGCCAGGGTGTCACCGGGGTACCCGTCCCGGAAGGCATCCGGATCAGCGGAGTTGATAAGGACAAAGCGGCCGACATCATTCACTCACTCGCGATCGCCGGAGTCCCGATCTACGAAGTCCGGCGCGTGCAGCAGCGACTCGAAGACGTCTTCATGGACCTCACTGGACGCGGAGGACTGCTGTGAAACGGGCCGTCGCACTGGAGTTCCGTAAGATGCGTCGCCTCCGCGTCGTCCCGATCGTCCTTGTGCTCATCGTCGCTGTCGCAGCGCTCAGCAGCGCCTCGCTGTTCTCCGGCAGCACCCGCGAGAGTTTCGACGACCCCACCGCAGCGCCGTGGGCGGCACTGCTCCTGACATACACGTTCATGGCCGCGATGACCTCGCCGATTCTCGCTGCTGTCCTGGCGAGCAGGCAAACAGACATTGAGAACACCGGCTCCGGCTGGACACTCGCCAGCACGGCCGGATACACCCCCGGGACGCTTTGCCGAGCCAAACTCGCAGCTCTCGCCGCCATCCTGCTTCCCGCCGTCGCGCTGCAGACACTGCTCGTTATCGGCGCAGGACTCCTAGCCGGTATTCGCGTCCCTGTCGACGTTGTCCCCTGGATCGGGTACACCATGGGCCTCCTCCTCGTTGACATCGCCTTCTGCGCACTTCACGTCTGGCTGGCAGCGAAAGTCGAGAACCAACTCATCAGCGTCGGAATTGGGATGCTCGGAGCTTTCATCGGCGTGTTCGCACTCCTCATGCCCGACTGGCTTACCCGCCTCATCCCCTGGGGATACTTCGCCATGATTTCCCAAGTCGCCGCCAGCGGCCGCGACGTCGTCTACGCCACACCTGCATACGGCTGGATCGCCGGATTCATCATCATCGTCGGCGTCGCGTTCACCCTCGCCACGCGCCGCCTCGACCGCATCGAAAGGTGACCCATGTTCACCGCAGAACTGACCAAACTCAAGCGATCCTCACTCTGGATCATCGCCCTCATATTGCCCGTCCTCGCCATCACAACCGGAACAATCAACTACCAGAACAACACCGGAGCCCTCGACGGGGGATGGGCGTCGTTCACCTCCCAAGTGGTGCTGTTCTACGGGCTTCTGTTCTTCTCCATCGGCATCGGGCTCCTCGCCGCAACAGTGTGGCGAGTCGAACACCGCGGAACCAACTGGAACCTTCTGCTCACCACCACCCGGCATCCACTCTTGCTCGTCGCCGTGAAAGTCGCTGCCATCACGCTGCCCATCATCTTCATGCAACTCATCCTGGTGATAGGAACATTCGTCTCCGGCACATTCCTGCTCAACCTCGACGGACCATTCCCCTGGCAATTCGCGGTGATCGGCCTCCTCACGATCATCGCCTCATTGCCTCTTGTGGCCACCCAGTCACTGTTGTCAATGCTGTTGAAGTCTTTCGCCGCTCCCGTCGCCATCTGCCTCATTGGATGCGTAATCGGAGTCGCCACCGTCACCTCAACAGCCCTCCAGCCAGTCGGCTACGTTCTACCCCAAGCCATCATCACCCGCACCATGAACCTCGGCCCCACCGCCATCTCCGGCTCAGGTGGACTCACCCTCAGCGACACGCTCCCGATCATCCTCACCACCATCGGACTCACAGCCTTGATCACGATCCTCACGGTGGGCGCTCTCCGAGCAATCAAGCTGCGATAAGCGAGGATCGTGCCCGCACAGACCCTTCCGAGCGAACGCTGCCTCCGTGGACGATTGGATCTTCTCGCCGGTGAGAAGATCGCTCAACAGCCGTCACGAGTCCGTGAGTTCGTCCCGACGGGCGATCCCTGCGGCTCAACGGCGACCGATGGCTCCATGCAGCGAATTTGGTCCGGTTGTCCTTCCCCTACCGAACAGCATCGGCGCGGCCGCTGCCCTTCACCCAGGTTACAGATTCGGGCGTTGTCGTCCGGGCCACCCGGTTGAATACCGCGAGGCCGAGCGGGGCGTGTCCGAGGGCTGCGGCATCGGTCATCATCGCGAGTTCGGCGCCCGTGATGATAGCGAGTTCGCCGGCGCGGCCGTGCGCGCTCATTGCCCCCAACGCGCACGCCGCCGGCAGCAATCGCACTTACGCTGCTCGGGGCAGATGCTGGCGGGCGTAGCTGCCGTCAACGCGACGATGGCGGATGTCCTGGTCGGGCGGCTCCGTTCAGGCGTGTTGGTCAGCGACGGGTTCTGGTTGAACGGACCAGTCGGCGGGTGCATCGTCGGTGTCGGCGTCGGCGATCGCCTTGGTCTGGTGAACTTTGCCCGGCTTGTGGTGTTGCGGCGCGTAGACGGTATAGACCTGCATGGGCTCGTCACCGATGTTGGTGACGTTGTGCCAGCTGCCAGCCGGAACGATGACGCACCACCCATCGGATACTTCTTGGTCGAAGGTCAGTTCGTTCTTGCTTGGTCCCATCTGGGCGCGGCCACGGCCGCGGTCGAGTCGAATGAACTGGTCGGTGTCAGGGTGCTTTTCCAGTCCGATGACCCCGTTGACAGGGATCGACATGAGGGTGACCTGCAGGTAGGTGCCACTCCAAGCCACGGTGCGGTAGTTCGGGTTCTTGAGGGTCTCGGTCTCCAGATCGAATGCTTGAGGACGGGGTCCGGTGTCTTCGATGGTCATGTTTTCATCGTAGCTTTGCCCGGATCGGATCATAAGGCCCCCGCGGTTCGATCCTCCTGAGACCATGCTCGCGGATTTGTCGCGCTGTCCGTCCGGCTTACGGAACGGCTCGGATTCAAGCGGAATATACCCTCGACTCGCTGAAAGCGGTGTAGGTATGGTGGTTCACATGACCCTCCTGGAACTCGATTCTCTTCTGGCCACGGAACGCGCAGGCTGGGATTCGCTCTGCGAGGGAAGCGGCGGATCCTTCTACGGAGACCTAATGACCCCCGGCGGGCTGATGATCATCTCCAATGGGATGGTGCTCGACCGCGCGGCGGTCAAGGCGAGTCTTAATGGCGCACCCACGTGGGATCAGTACGAGATATCAGAGACCCGACATGTCCCGCTGGGCACTGACACCGCCGCCTTGATCTATACCGCCCAATCGGTTCGTTGCAATGAAGCACCTTTCGTCGCGACAATGACCAGCGTTTACTGTGTAATCAAAGGACGGCTGCGCCTAGCGCTCTACCAGCAAACGGTCGTCTCCTACTGACAACGCCAGCCTGACCCATTCCGCGAAAGTGGAACGGATATGCGTCGAGGTGCATCTGGTGATCAAATGAGTTGAGCAGTCGTCCCGTTGACCGTTCGGCTAACGGGCGCTCAGTCCATGCAGATCGAGGACGTATGCCTGGGTCGGGCGTCTCAACAGAGAATGCTGGAATGGTTCACCCAGCTGTCTCCATCCCATTTTCTCGTAGAGGTGCACCGCCGTCCGGTGATCGGCGAGTACGCGCTGTACGGATTGGTCGTAGCCACGTAGGGCTAGCTCGGTGGTGAGAACCATGAGCAAATTGGCACCGAGCCCGCGACCTTGTGCGTCTGGAGCGACGGCGAGGAGGCCGATCACCGGCGCGGCCGGCGGATCACGCACCAGACCACTGCCGGGCTTTGTGGCGAGCCCGAATCCGACGATTCCCGTGGCTGTGTCCTCGGCCACGATCCAACACTCTGAATCGTCGAATTTCGGTTGAGCTCGCTCAGCTGTCGGCACTTGACAAGCTCCGGCGGCAATCACCCCACGGATCTCCCCCTGCACGATCGCCCCTCGTGTTCCCGCAGCGCCTACTCGTGTCATCGCGACATCGCGTTCGAGCAGTGCGAAGACATCCTGGATCGCGGCATGATGTGCCCCGGCGATGAGTGTTTGCTTCCCGCCATCGAGGGTGTCAGATGGTTTGTGTAAGGGGTTGCGGATCCATTTGAAGGAGTGACACTAATGGTCATGACAGAACGAAATGAGAAGCTGAAAGCAC
>NZ_FOCN01000072.1 GCF_900110125.1 Cryobacterium luteum | reverse complement strand
ATCACAGTCCAACTCGCAAAACTCGGCACCGTGACCACCGACCTTATCTACGAACTCATCCTCGAACGCCCCATCCCTTCCGAGTAACACAAGTGCGCACCCAGCGCAGCCGCGCTGGGACTCTGAGTGACAGGAGGGCCACAAACTCAGCGCAAATGTTCCTCGCGAACGATTCGTTGGAGAACTCTACAGCGCACGACTTGATCACTAGTTCGACGCAACGAATCACCGTCTCCAGATGCCCGCAGGAGGAACCTCGTGCGGGACGGCTGGGCGTAGAGGCCTTTCATGGTCGTCGCTCGGGCATTTCGTTAGCATGGGCGTGTGATCATATGGCTGAATGGCACTCACGGCGTTGGAAAAACGACCACCGCCAAGCTCGTGCAGGAGCTCATCCCAGGATCGCGCGTGTTCGATGCCGAGAAAGTCGGTGAGATGTTGATGGACGTCCACCCTGGGCTGCCCGAGACAGACAACTTTCAGCACTGGCCTCCGTGGCGCCCTCTTGTGGTCGAGACGGCCCGCCACATTCTCGATTACACGGGCGGCACTCTGATAATGCCGATGACGGTCTTGGTTGAGGCGTACTGGCGCGAGATCAGCGACGGATTCGCCGCCTACGACATTCCAGTTCGACACTTCCTGCTCCACACCGACACGAAGACACTTCGTGAGCGCATCATGGGAGACACGGTGATGGGTCCGTCCGGGTTCCGTTTGGCCTACCTCGTCCGGTACGACAAGGCGTTCCGTGGGTGGCTAGGCGCCGAAGCCGGCGTGATCGATACCACCGCATTGACGCCTTCCGAGGTGGGAACGGTCATCGCCGGTGCGATCGGAGTTCTATAGTCGCGCTCGCGCACACACACCCGGCCGCTGAAAGGACCTCCTGCGGGAACGGGCCCGCGGAAACTTGGTTCGCCGCCCGTCTGAGCAAACTTGTCGCGTGTACTTCGCCCGAGGGAACATCCGGCCTGCGTCTCACGGGACAAGAATTCGCGGCTCTGGCCGTCATCCACCCCAAAGGTTTTGAGATATGTGGGTTTCGACACACAGCTGGAGCTACGAGGGTGTGGCTTCCCTCGTCCCCAACGAGGGCGTGG
>NZ_FOCN01000042.1 GCF_900110125.1 Cryobacterium luteum | reverse complement strand
ATGTGGGTAGTCGGCGGCTTGGCGTCGTGTCTGGGCTTTCTCGTTTTTCCACCGCCTAACGTTCGACCCAATGAAAAGAGGGCGACTGGCGAGCACCGTGTTGCTGTGGTGGTTGGATGCGCATTCGGAGTTGTTGCCGCCTTGATCGGAGCCGACTGCGTACTCAGAGATCCGTCGTGTGTCCCTGGGTGGGCGCTTATAGGGATGGGAACCGTCATCGCGCTCGTCATGTTCTTCGCGAGCGAAGGAATTTCATTTCGCCACAAGAAATTGGGCGAGGATAGGTGAGTGTCGCTTCCTACAGAGCGGGGACCGCAATTAGCATCCGATCGGGCGGTGCAGGCGTCTCCCCACCTGGACGCCCTGCGGGCGCCAAACGCCTGGTCCCCGGGCCGGACGTCGGCCAAGCGAGGTACTTGCAAGGGGACGCCGAATCGGACGGTGAATCGGCAGTTCGAATTGGCCATTATCTAGCGGCGCGCCGATCCTGAGAAGCTCCCGCAAGGGAAACCCTCTGCGGGACGGTGACTGCAGTCGTGGACTTTAGGTGAGTCAGGCGGCTGTCTGCGCATGCGCCCATCGCTGAGTAAAGGAGCGAAGCTGAGAGCCGCCTGCTTGCAGCGTCTGCAAAAATGGCGAGTAGGACCTCTTCCTGCCCGTTGACAAGAACCTGGGTAACCCGCAGAGCGGAAGCTGTGCGAGTTAAAGCCATTCCAAATGCTAGGCCACGTCGGCGGTCAACGCCGCCGGGTAGTTGTCGTCACCGGAGCCGACGGAAGAGGGACCAAGATAGAGTACGTCGGCGGAAGATCAACTGCGGCCGGGTTTACCTCGTGGCTCGGAGTGTTCATGGCGCCGTGTCCACAACGGTCGTCTCGATCGCGGTCAGCGACATCTCTTCGTTGACTCCCCATCCGAAGAGAGTTGTGCCGCTCATGGCCCGTTCACCAATGACGAGTCCGGTGTCGGGATCGATGATGATTTCTTGGCGTTCCCCGGCTCTGAGCATCTCGTTCCGGCCGATCGCGATTCCTGTCACGCCGTCGAGATTCGCGACGTTGTCGGTGGCCGTAACTCCGGAAATACGAGATAGCGCGTCGAGGAGAGCTGCGCGTTGTGGCGCCGGAACTAGGCCGGACCGGAGGATGTCTGTGATGCGCACGAAGTTGTCCTCGTCCCGGGAGGCCGACCCACCGTTGTACTGAGCGTCGATCCACTCATACGCTGCTGCGCCGTCGAGGGGAATGTCCGCATAGTCGACGTTCACCCACGAATGCCCTGGGTCATAGAATCGGCCGTCGACCGCTCGGGTTGTCTCGATCGACTCGCCGGTGAGCACGCCAGGCATGTTGCCCCAATCGCGGTAGAGCGTCCATTCCGCCTCGGGATCGGCGGGCATGTAGACGTCCATGATCTGATCGTTCGGCTCGCATCCGGTCGCATCGCAGACCCCCCAGCGAGCGTGCGTGTGCGAACGAAGGTACTGATCGGAGCCAGCCACAAGATCTGCATATTGGATGGTCTGGGTGGCCGCGGTACGCAGCACGTCACTCGCGTAGGCCGACTGCGCGCTCAAGGTGACGTTGCCCACCACAAGGACGCCCGTCATCGCGGCGGCCACTCCGGCAGCAGCCCAGGTCAGCCGCGGCATCCAGCGCCGCTGCTTTCGATGCTGCGCCGTCGCGTAAGTCGCGTCGTCCGCGATGCGGCCGAGAAGCGCTGCCCGCCCCGCAGCCAACGCCGTCGGGCTCGGTTCGCGCGAGTCGTCACGCATGTTGCGGAGCAGTGTCAGTTCGTCCATAGTCCGTCTCCTGTTCGAGGGTTTCGATGCCTGCGGCACGGCGCAGTTGGCGCCGTGCCCGATTCAGTCGTGAGCGCACTGTTCCGACCGGTACTTCCATCGCTGTGGCGATCGAGGCGTAGTCGAGGTTGCCCCAGGCGTATAGCAGCAGGGTGTCGCGATCGATCTCCGGCAGTCGCCGCAGCGCCTTCGCCAACCGCTGGGTGAGGCGGTGAGCGTCAATACGTGCGCCGGCCAGGTCGATGAGGTCGGGGACGATCTGCGCCGTGAGGTCCGCTATCATCCCTTTCCACGCCGTCGCCTCCAAGCGGACATGCTTCCGCATCAGTCGCGTGGCAATACCCAGCAACCACGGGCGCGCATCGACCACCGTCAAGTCGTAGGCCGACCTCCGTTCGAATGCCACCAGGAACGTCTCCGACATCACATCGTCCGCAGCGTGGTCGCCCAGCCGCTGTGCGGCATACCGGAAAACTGATGACGCGTGACGGTCGTACAACGTCGCGAACACGGCCGGCTCACGCGCCGACCGCTCTATTACGTCGTTATCAGGGCTCATATTCGTATTGCTCGATTCAATCGATTGGGTTCACACCAATCTTGCTGCGCGCGAGCGTCCACGCGCGGAGGCGTTCTCCCGCGGGCTCGTCCAAGCATCGATGAACTCGATACTGCCCCTTGGAGGTGCTGCACCCCTGGGCTCATGGGCGCGCACAACCGCAAGCCCAATTGCATCCGCAAAGCGGGGACAATGGTACGCCGGCCGATTGGACGTGCCTGCGGATCTTCCAGAGTGTCCCACGGGTTTTGAGAAACTCAGGTTCCAAGACAGTTCTTTTCCTTCGGCGATGCGATCTGATAGCACCGCTCAACGCCGACGCTCGGTGCCCGCAAGCCGAACCTGCTACGGGACGCGGCCGAGTTCGGTCTGACTCCGGAGTGCCTAGTCTGGGCAGACCGGCGAATCGTACGAGGCGTCTCACCATGTCGCGATAACAATGGAGACGGCGGCTGGCAGGTCGATGTCATCCGGCCGAATTGGGCTGTCCCCAGCTGCCCCAGTCGGGTTTGAAAACGTCGTGCGGCTCGGCAGCCGAGGCTGCTCTCGCGGGGACGTCATGGTGTCGCGCCAAGTGTTTCACGGAGTTGGGCACGTGCCCGCGAGTAGCGTGCTCGCGCGGCATCCGGTCGGATGCCAAGAATCTGGCTGGCGTCGGCGACCGAGAAACCTTCCCACGCGACCAGCAAAACCAGCTCGCGGTCACGATCGGTCAGGCTGCCGAGCGCTGTTCGAAGGTCGATGTCAACTTCAGGACCGGGGATAATCTCCTCGCGAACTAGGACACGTAGCCGGTCGGCCAAAGCCGTGTGGCGCCGGCGACCACGTCGCGCGGTGACGAGAATCTTGCGTGCCACGCCGAACGCGTATCGTCGTGCATCTTCGGTGCCGGCGGGCACCGCGCGCTCCTTCCGCCACAGAACAAGCAGCGTGTCTGCTACCGCGTCTGCGGCATCCTCACGATCATCTAACCGATTCAAGAAATAGCCGAGAAGGTCCGGTATCAGTTCCCGCATTACGTCCTGAAGGGGCCCGACCAGCACGACCTTGTCTACGAATACGAGCCCATCGATTCCCTCAACGGTGCTCACAGCGCCTCAGGGATGTATTTGGTGAAGAGCTCCACAATGAGGGCATCACGGTCGATTCCGTCCCAGGCCGGGTTGCCGTCATATTGAGCTGCGGCCTGCGCGACCTCAGCGTCGCCGTCGGCCATTTCAGCTACGAATCCGGCCATCAGCTTAGTAACACCACCGCCGTCCGTGGCCACCAGTGCCGGCCAGGTTGGGGTGTCCTCCAATACGGCAATGGCGGCAGTCATCCTGGTTTGATCGCCGGCGTCGTGGGCGGCGATCCATTCCCCCATCCACGTGGTGTATACGATGGTTTCAAAACTGCGCTGCACGTTTAGCTCCGGGGTCAGCGCAGGATTGGCCGCCTGTTGCGCTACGACTTGGGCGATAACCCCTTGCTGTGTCTGACCGGGCGCGAGCGGCAGCCACTGGGGATAGATCGAGGCCGCGTACTCGGGGAAATCGGATGCGCCGGTATCGATCATTTTCTCGCTCGGACTGGCGACACTATCGAGATCCGGATTCAAGACGGTTTGCGCTAGAAACTTCTGCACAATGTCGGCGGTGGCTGGTCCAGCCACAAAACCGCTGAGCACTATCGCACCCGCTGCCGTTACTGCCGTGACCCGCGTACGAAGTGCTCGACTCCGAGCGGTGGCACGCGTATCGGAAATGAGCGCAGATACCACTCCAGGTGGAAGAATCTCGTCCCGTAGCACTACTATTCGACCGTTTCGCAGTCGCCCGTCAAGTTCGTTCTCGGTGATTGCCATGAACCTCGTCCTCTCATCAGCCTTATACCTAGGACATGACCGGCCGAGGTCAAAGTGTGACACTCACCCATGAAATCGGCGAATACAACTTCGCGTCTCGAAAGGGGGACGCCCACCGGCCGCGTTGAAGCGTGATCCCTCAAGTCGATTCGCTGTGCGAGTTGCCCGTACGGGGAACGTCTTGCGAGACGGTCCGTCAGACTTCCACTTAGACGGCGTAGGCCGCCATTCAGAGAATCAGCTTCGGTCGTCCATCTGGCGTCTGGCCGAAGCGAGCAAAGAGTATGAGCACCAAGGCTGTGCCCGACAACACCCCGTCTAACAGGCCAGCGGGAAGCAGGAAAACCATCAGCGCCAGCGTCACAACGCAATTGATCAAGGAAAGCGCAAGGCCCCACAATCTGTTCCTCAGAAGCCCGACCGCGCCCAGCACGCGCAGAGCCGCGAAAATCCCGCTCATAGCCATCATGAGATAGAGGTTTTCTTGCAGATAGAGAAGGGCGAAAACATCGGCATTTTCGACGATGGTCGTTTGCGGAATTCTGAGAGCCAAGAGGACAAGGACGCCAATGAAGACGAGCCCCTCCATAAGGACGCCTTGAACTAGGAGCAGCCCGGCCGCCCAGCGATATTGCAGCCGCTGAGTAGTGTCCATTCCGCAACCATATCGGCCACACGACGGTTCCAATGCCGAACCCCTACGGGGCGCTCGTTCGTCTTGATCCTCGCCAAGCGCAAATGGATTCGGCGGTCGGTCCAGTTGACCGAACTCAGCACGGCTTGTATCAACACGATTAGATGGAACGATGAATGCAAATTATCGGTTCTCATCTGACCTTGCTGAGATCGACCGCGACCAGGTGCACCGCTGGATCAGCGAGCTGTCCTATTGGGCGCCCGAGCGATCACGCTCACGGCAGGACGCAGCACCACGCCCGGGCCCAGGACTCCACGGCACCCCGCGCCAGCGTCGCCAGGGACATTGTTGGCGATCGAGGGTTTCGCAACACCACTGCGAATGCCTCGAGGTGATCGCAACCCGCAATCTAGGAAAAAGATGAGCCCCTTAGGGACATCTCCGCCGCGCCAGCTGTGCCCCATTCGCGCAAGGCGCCAAGCGCTGCACCTGTGCTCTTCTCGGCTGGCGCGTTTGTCGCAACGAAGAGTGAAATAGCGGCGGTCGCTCCGACGAGCTCAAAGAGGACGCTGCTGACCTCCGTTCGAAGTTGCGAAGTAGCCGGCACCCTATCCATGGGTAAAAGATTAGCTCACACGGCGAAACGGGGTCAGCGCTACCACTCGAGGGCAACGCAAGTGTCAATGCAGTTGTTTCTCTCCTGTCTCAGAATGACTTCAAACGAAACAACAAAACCATCCCACTGGCTTTGTTGGGTGGCCGAACAGGACCGCAAGGGGGGATCCCGACTGCGACGATTGTTGACTCACTTTGAGCCGAGCGGGATGGTTTCGCCATGGATGGATTACCGATTGGATACGCACGCGTGTCCACCGAAGAACAAGATCTCACCGCCCCACACAATGCCCTGGAACGTCTGGGCGTTAGATCATCACTGATCTACACCGATCATGGTCTGACCGGAACGAACCGGGCCCGACCGGGACTTCGCGAAGCGCTGGCCGCCTGCCGTGCTGGCGACACCCTGGTCGTGGCGAAACTCGACAGACTCGCACGGTCGCTCCGGGACGCGAAAGACATCATCGACGAGCTCACGGCCAAAGACGTCAAGCTCAGTATCGGCGGAGCGGTACACGATCCGAACGCCCCGGTCGGGCGTCTCCTCTTCAATATTCTGGCGATGGTCGCCGAGTTTGAATCGGATCTGATTCGCGCGAGAACGCGGGAAGGAATGCAGGCGGCTAAAGCGAAGGGGCATCTTCGCGGTAAGCAGCCCAAGCTGTCGGTGCCGCAGCAGAAGCACTTGGTCGAAGTCCACAACGCCGGCCTTCATTCCAGCGCGGAACTGGCGGAGCTTTTCAACGTCGCGCGGTCGACCGTCTACCGAACTATCCAACGTCAATTCGATTCGAACCGCTGAGGGACCATTAATTTGGATCCCGTTGCCGGACCAGCTGGTCCGGCAACGGGAACCCTTAACGGGACGCTCGATCTTGTAGACCTCTATGGAGTGCGTCTGCGCGCCCGTCATCTGCAGAAAGATTGGTCGCGCGACGAATCCGCGAAATAGCGCGTCGCCGTCTCGCTATCCATAGCAATCGTCGTTCTGCGAACGGACCGATTGCTAACTCCGGCCGAAAATGGAGTCAGCGACCAAAGCCATCGTCGCCCGCTATCTTGAGTGGATGACGCGTTCACCGAAGGCACCAGGTATTGCGCGCCCCTTATGGCATTGGACGGTTCCGGCCGCAATAGTCGTCGCTGCTTCCCTCTGGATAACCTCGGCACTTCAGCCGGCGACGCTCCAGTGTCCAGCGGTCTTTCCCCCGCCGGAGGGCTGCACAGACGGGGTAGGAATGAACTTCACCCTCGTGATGAGCGTCATTCTCTTCGGGTTATTCACGGCACTGCTGCTGGTCGGTGTCGTCGTGAGGGAACGCCACCGGAATAGATTTCTTCGGATCGTTATGGTGGCCATCGTCATTGCCACTCTCGTTGGGCCGCTGTGGACGCTAAGTTCCTTTGGTTTTTTCCATGCGCGGCAGTGAGGGTTCACACGGCTACCATGTCGCAGCTTAGGCCGAGCAGGGCAGCTGACACGGCAGAACGGCGTTGGTTTTGATCGAGGAAAGACAGACTCCGAACGGACATCCGTATCGGGACCCCCTGCGGGACGGGAAGGCCTCGGTCTCTCGTTCCTTCGGCGGAGAGGGATCCCCCAGAAGGAGGAGAGGCATCTCCCAGAGTGAGGAAAGCCTCGCCCCTGTGCGTCGAAGCGCTGCTGCGGCATCTACTGTCATAGCATGACGAAGATTCGTGCACACTTGGTCCGTTTCCGTGAGCCAGCGCTCGGGGCGTTGTTCTTCACTGCGTGGTTTGTGCAGTCGTCAAACCGCATTGTCGACTACGTCCCGTCGCGAACGGACACGTTCCTGACGAATCCGTACGCGGTGTTTATTGCGGCGGGCTTCGGACTGGCCATCGCGCTCTGCCGGGTTCGACCCGGCACCGCTCTGTCATTGACTGGGGGCCTGCTGGTCTTGCAACTCCTGTTTTGGCCGGCGCGCTTCAGCCAGGTCAGCTGGGTTGCCTATCTTGCCCTTGTTTTCCTTGTTGTTGGCATCAGCGCCTTTAGCCGGGTCAACACGCGCCGTGTACTGCTGGGCTTGTCCATCGTCTGCAGCGTTGCCGTGAGCGCATTACTGAACGTTCCGTTCCTGTCAATGTCCGGGGTGTGGGGAACCATCAACGGAAAGGAAGCGGCCAACATCGAAGTCGTTCAAGGATTCCTCACCTGGTCGGTGGTGGGCCTTCTGCTGACGCTGGGCGCCTGGCATATCGGATCGCGACTTCGAGTACCAGCCATGCGTCCCGAACAAGAATCATCCAGCGAACTTCCCACGGGCGCGGCCGCGGCCGACACAGAGATCTACGCCCCTGATCCCAATCGCCCGCACCCAGATGCCGCTAGTTGGGATTCAATCGCCGCCCTGTCGTCGCGCGAACGGGAAATATTCCTTTTGGCTGCCCGAGGGCTGAGCAACAGCGACATCGCCCACAGCGCTCACATCGGCGAGTCAACGGTCAAAACTCACCTCAGCAGTATTCTCACCAAACTCGGATTCACATCCCGGGCACAAATCGTCGCTCACGCCTACCAAAGCAGGCTACTGCGCTGATCACGGGGCATCGACATCCCGATTTCTGTCCCACGGCCGCCCCGGTCTGCAGTGGAGTGCAATGTTCGGGACAGACGGGACGTCCGCAAGGGGAACCCTTTGCGCAAAACGTTCCGGTGGATCCTCTAGCGGGGATCCGGCTGCATGGCGAGGATGACTTCGACTTCGCGGTGGACGCGGTCGTGGTTGAAGGACCGGAAGCCAAGGCCATCCGTGATACTTCTGCCAAGCCTGGCGAACAAGGCGATCGAAGCGTGCAGGGCCTTGGCAGAGTCCACGACGTCGAAATGTGCCCAGCACTGTTCAAGCGCTAGCTGCACGTCGGCGTCCATCCATTGCCGCATGCGGGACCCCAGGAAGCGCACGTCGTAGTCAAGTCCGTGGCGCACGCAATGATCCCACTCGATAAAGGTCAGCAGTGACGCTTTCAGGTCTCTGTCTCGAATCTTGCAGGACCACAGCTCGTCTCGGACGATTGCCTTCGCGCACATCAGCGCGGCCGCGTACCCCCAGTTCAGTCGCTCCTGAAATGCCGCCTCGTCGGGCAATGAAGACCTCACCGCAGCCACGTGCAGTGAGCCGGAAAGACCGTCTTTGTCCACGAGGAAGGTGAAAGGCCGCTCATGGCGGATCATCGGCAGCACGGCAGCCCTGATGACAGTCAAGTCCAGCTTGCCCCCGACATAGTAAACCAAGCGGGCCGGGTGCCAACCGGGGGTTGCCAAGCGTTCGACAACGAGCACCTCCCCAAGTTGATCCCACCAGGAATCGTCTGCAAGGAGCGGTGCCGGGTCCGTGGCGTAGATCTCGATATCGCGATCCGACAGGGGGTGCGTCTCGTGCGCGGCTGCGGATCCAGTCATCACCATCGCGCGCACGTTCTCGCTTATCTGCGCCCAGGCGGTCAGCGTGTCGATTGCGTTGTCGTACTCCACACCTCCAGCTTTCCACAGAGTCCGCACCCAGCAGCACCGGCCGGCCACAAGGGGAACCCTTTGCGGGACGCGTACGGCTCTACGTTTCGGACTCCCTTTTGGTGCAAACCCAGAAACGATGCCGCAGTGGAGAGGTGCTTTGGGCTCTGCTGCCGGGTCAGCCTCAGTACAGGGCCGCCATGGCAGTGGCAACGTCCCGCATAACAGCCCGCGCCTCCGGCGGACTCGTGACACGGAGGTGGGCTCCGAATTGCAACAGCTGACGCACGGACTCCACCTGGTCGTAGATCACGGTGATCTCGACTTGTTCGGCATCAGCGGGCTTACTGCTGGCGAGTCGAACGCCTAGAATCCGTCGAGCGAGGTCAAGCCTGT
>NZ_FOCN01000040.1 GCF_900110125.1 Cryobacterium luteum | reverse complement strand
CCGTCGTAGCGGAGATTGGACTCGGATCCATCAATGCCTTGCCGGGCGAGCTCGCTGCTAAGTGTGTTGGTCAAGATGCGATTGACGGCGGAATCGTACTCGGAGTCGGCGCTGTAGTGGACGGTTCCGTACCCTGCGGCCTCCGTGGACCCATCGTCGTTCATCCAGGTGGATTCTTCCGTCCGGAGTTGAGCGATGGTTTCATCGATCGTTTCCTGGGTGAGAAGGGCATCAATGCGCGCGGCCCGGTAAAAGTCCTGGACTGCACGGACTGCTTCAGGATCGCTTCCGTTAACGTTGCCGATACGGAGTTCACACTCCGCTCCGCTCGGCAACGTGTAGGTAGCGACGGCGTCCGGGGATTCTGCCCAGGGCGACCACAGTTGAATTGTCGCGGCCGTTGCGGCAGCGGCGCCACCCACCAATGAGAACGTGATCAGCGCTGTGAGGGCGGGTCGGGTCCACCGTTTTCTGTGCCCGCCGCTGCCGGGTGATGGCATGGATGCGACGCGTAAACGGTTGAGTTCATCGATCACGTCGTCTGTCATGAGCGTCGTTCTCGGGCTCGACCGATCAAGACGGCCGTCGAGTTGATCTTCGTCGGGCAAGTGGTTCATGGTGCTCCTCAGTTTTAGGGGTACACCATAGACATGTCCGGGAGACGCCTTAACGTCTGCCAGGTAGAGATTCAGGCGACAAAACGTCTTAGCACCGAATTTCTGGCGCTGACCTACTGAATCGCACGAAGGACCGATAAGTGTCCGCACTCATCGGCTGCACCGCCGCCGAACAAAACCGTCGTCGTAGCTCACAGTCGACGGCTCAAGCTGGACTCCCAAGGCAAACAGCGCAGGAGGACGCGTGCGCCCGAGCCTTCACCAAGTGACGGCGATCGCACCGAACCTTGAAATCGATGAAACAAGACGTGGGTGTCTCCAGCCCGACACGAACGATGCCTAGTTATCCATCTGTGGCGTCCCATAAGCCGAACCGTGACCGGACCGCTTGTAGGTGTCATTGCTGCCTTCATGAACGGGCTTCCGCCGTTCCACGGGTGATGTTGTTCTTGGCACGCGCTGTTTGAGTGGGAATCCGGACAGCTACGGCACTCAGGATGAGGCCAAGCACGGCGAACCCGGCGCCAGCGAAGCCGCCCCAACGCATCATCCCGGTTGCAACTGCGACCCCTCCGAGGGCGGCACCTATGGCGTTGGCTAGATTGAACGCTCCGACGTTCACCGCAAGCGCCAATGACGGTGCTGCGGCGGCATGGCGCATCACGAGGGATTGCAAGGGTGCGATCGTAGCGGTCGACAACAACCCCAGCATCACGACCAGGGCGACCATACCGGTCGGTATTTCAGCGGCCAGAGGAAACACAGACAGGGTAATGATGAGGGCGATGAAGACTCCAGCTAAAGTGCGACCGAGGGCCCGATCAGCCAGGCGTCCTGCTACGAGGTTGCCGACGACCCCGCCGATGCCATAGGCCATCAGCAGTACCGGTATGGCACCTGCGACGATGCCTGTCACGTCAGTCAGGAGCGGCACGAGGTAGGTAAACACGATGCCGACTCCTGCGAACCCGACCACGGTCGTCGAAACGGCCAATAACACCGGCCTTCGCAGCAGCGCTCGGATCTCATCGACAATTCCCGTCGCGGGCGCTGGAGTGCGGGGCATAGCCCACGCCAGCAGCAACAAGCCAATGAGTGCAACGGCAGCGATCACAACAAACGGAAGCCGCCAATTCGTGCCTCCGCCCAGCAGCACTCCCAACGGCACCCCCAGTACAGTGGCCAGAGTCAATCCGGAGGTCACAATCGCGACGGCCTGCCCCGACTTAGCCGGCCCCATCGCCTTAGTCGCAGTGATCAGGCCGATTGCAAACAACGTCGCCTGGCTGCAGGCGGAAACGACGCGTCCGATAATGACCCAACCAAACGCGGGGGCGATTACAGTCAGCATGGTGCCGGCGATGAAAACCACGGCCAGACCGAGAGCCAGCCCTTTCCGCGGCAGCCGAGCAGTGAGCGCGGTAATGATGGGTCCGCCGATAGCTACCCCGAGCGCGTAGGCGGTGACCGTCTGGCCCGCGGTAGCGATATCGACAGACAAGTCGACGGCAAAAAGAGGGAGCATGCCTGCGACGAGATACTCTGCTGTACCAGTGCAAAACACCAACAGCACGAATCCAGCCAGCACCACTGCCGGACGTGCAGCACGATCACGTGGAAGACTTCGAAGGACGAATTTTTCATTGTTCACTCTGATAGCATCAACTCTCACATCAATGAGAAGGCAAGCTCGATGATAGGAGTCGTTGGTCACGTGCGAATTTCTGAAGTTGTTGGACGCTCTGGGGTGCCGGCCAGGCTGCTTCGTTACTACGAAGAACAGGGCCTTCTCAACCCGCTGCGCAATCCATCGGGATACCGCGACTACACCGATCAAGATATCGAACTCGTTCGCCGTATCCGCCACTTACTTAATGCCGGGCTCAGCACAGCGACGATCCGAACGGTGCTGCCCTGCCTGACACAACAAGCAGGACGCCTAGCTCCAATCTGCACCGACCTCATCGAAGACCTCAAACGCGAACAAATTCGCATTGACGCCTCCATCGACGCCCTCGAACAATCCCGCGATGCCATCGAAGAAGTCATCGCCGCCGGCGTCTCCGTGCCCGGATGATGAGCCTGCAGCACGCTCGCTAGCGAAAAGTCGCTCTCCCCGAGGACCTGTCCGCGGTATCCCCCTTTTTAAACGACGCAGAATCACCCTAGATTTTTGTGATGGTTCTTGATTCGATGCATGCCCGATCGGGGCCCAGCCTAAAGACAGCCGGATCACTGTTCCGCAGTGAGTGCGCCCGGTATATAGGTGAGAGATGCGCGGCGGCGATGAGATTCTCGGCACCAACGCTTGATTTGAGGCGTGGCCTCGACCATGCGGAAGGGTGCTGCCAGCTCCTCTGGCCGACGAATTTCACGAGGTCTTGCCTCGAATGTCGCCCCGATCGGGAACCTCATACGGGACTACGCCACCCCTCGGTAGCGCTCGAACTCACCAGAAGTGCGGCGGCTGCGTCCGGATTGTTGAGCGATACCGCGAGTCGTTTGCCCTTGGCAGCGTTCAGTACCTGCCAAGGCTCCCCGTCGAGTTGTACGGTGTCACGCGTCTTGCCAATGGGGCGGCATTTCCAGATCCGCGGGTAGACGAGTTACATGGTTGCCGTGCGCGGCGTTGAGTTGCGGCTGCGTCACGTACAGGGCCTTCGAGAGGTCAGCGCCGTCAAGGCGTGCATCTCTGAAGTCGACACCGAGCAGATCTACACCTGACAAGTCGCTGTCCCGCAGGTCTGCGGCGATGAGATAGGCCCCACGGAGATCTGCCCCGCACAGTCGGCGGGACCTGAGATTTTTACCCATCAGGTCTGCTCCCGGTTTCAGCGCGGATTCCAGGTGGTCATCGCCGACGGCACGGTAGGCCGCCCGTACTTCTTCGCTGACCTCGATGAGCGTTGACCTCACTTGGGAGTGAAGATCCTGAAGGTCCAGTGAAAGCACGTCCGATAGTTCACCCCCGACGGCATGCTCGATTGTGTTCCTGAGCTGTGCCGCACGGTGTGAGGCGTCGGGATCGAACGTTCGCGTCTGTGCCTCGGCCAGATACCACAGCATCTCATGGAGCTGACGTGCGGCGGCGAACGCGGCAAACATCTCGCTCTTGGTGTCAGGACTTTCGGTCCAGCTCTTTCCGAGGAAGAGCCCTTGCGACACGTTTTGGCCTGCACCGAAGCAGTCAAAGACGGTGCAGCCACGGAAGCCTCTCGGGCGCAGTGTGTCATGGATCGTGCAGGAGAAGTCAGGTGCCAGGTTGTGGCAGGGAGAGCCTGCGGGTTTGTCGACAGGAAAGTCTGCGGAACGTGAGAAACCGAAGGCAGTGCAGCAGAGGGCAAAGCAATTGCCGCAGTCAGGTCGCAGGGATGCCCGGTCGAGGGCGGGCATAGCAGGTTCGAGAGCGTTCGTTGATGTCATGTGAATGGGATCTTCCAGTGATGAATTTGATAGGTGGCCGGGATGCAGGGGAACTCCGACTGGAGCTCCCCTCGCGGGCACACTGAATCACCGCTCCTCGGATGAGGAGTGAACTGGAATCCCTACAGGGGCTCTGCGTCACAGAGACGAATGAAATATCACTTGCATCAGAGTATCTGACACTTGGGCCACCGCCTGTGCTCCATGCTCATCGGTCCGTGCCCGTAAGCCGAACCCTCAACGGGACTGTCAAATTTTGATTCTGTCGCTGACTTTGCACACGCCACACCCCCGGCCATTCAGTGTCGAAAACCGCGCTGGGTAGAAGTGGCGCGTCCCTGAAAGCGGATCGTGGGCCTGCGCCTAAATCACGTGCACGCCACAGTTGGGAGCTAACACTTTTGCTATTTCGCCGCAGACCTCCCTGTAGCCTCTTTCGAAGCGGTGCGTTTTGCCTCGGTGGCGATGGTCGCAAATGCCGCTCGCAGCGCGGGTGGGTCTACGACGGTTAGGGGTCTATCCATCAGAAGCAGCCAGCGTGCGATCGCGTTATAGCTGTCTGCGCCGGCCTGCACGATTGACGTTTCGGCTGTTTCCTCGGTAATAATTCCCCAGGCGGCTGAGATCCAGTGGGCGACCTCAGCGCGGGGAGCGTGCACGCGCACGGTCGCGGTCACCTGCCGGACCGTCGCGCCGACTCGGCCCGCAACATAGACATCGAGGTCTTCCGCTGACGGTTTTCGAGGGTGACTTGAGGCTGTCGTGATGGTGGCATCTGCTAGGCGGTCGACGCGAAAGATGCGCCAGTCGTTCGCCTCGAGGGAGAACGCGACGAGGTGCCACCGGTTCATCGTGCGAACGAGGTGTAGGGGCTCAAGGTGTCGGCGCATACTCATTCCCGAGCGACCCTGGTAAATGACCTCGACTTGTCGACGGTCCCGGCACGCTCGAGCAAGCAGCACGAGAGTGTTCGCGTTCACGGGCGCCGGGTCCGAGCCGATCTGGCTGCCCAGGTCGATGCGGCTGGAGTTCTGTGCCAGGGCATCGATCGTGGAACGAAGTCGGGGTGGCATGACGCGATTGAGCTTGTCGAGGGCGCTGAGCGCCCCAGGGGCTGCACCACGATTGCCTGTCGCGGATGCGTCCTGTAGCGCGAGGAGGGTGGCAATTGCTTCTTCGGCGTCGAACATCAGCGGAGGCAATGTTGTACCGGCTTCGAGCTGGTAGCCACCACCAGTGCCGTGAACGCTGGCCACCGGGTAGCCCAGATCACGAAGCCGGGCGACGTCGCGTCGAACAGTGCGGGCCGTGACCTCCAGTTCGACTGCTAACTCGGCCGCATTCCACTCCCGGGTGCGTTGTAGTAGCGCTAACAATCTCAGCAGTCGTCCGGAGGTATCCCACATAACCTTCATCTTCCACCCTGTAGCGGACAATACCTGTCCGGTACTGCTTCTACGGTGGCACCTGCCCGGCAACCACCGGGCCGAACCGAACTGGAGTACTTCACATGCCCAACATCACCGCGCTTGCCACTACCACCGAGGAGATCGTCCTGAACCAGTACCGCACCGATCACACCATCTCTCCTTCGCACTGCCTCACGATGCAGACAATTGAAGCCGCACGTCTGGAGCCCGGTCAGGTTCGCGTGCGAAACGATTTCATTCAGATCACCGCCGTCATGGCCGATCTCATGACGGAACATCCCGGCCTTCCAATGCCGCCCTATGCGCTGGGGACGCCGCTCTGGGGCGGGGCCGTTGGAACAGTCACAGAGTCAGCAGCCGACCTGCCGGTCGGATCCGTCGTGACGCACATGAGCGGATGGCGGGAGGAGACCGTCGCGGCTGCAGAAACGTTTTGGCCGGTACCGATCGAAGTCCTGCCGGGAGCGGAATACGTGCTGAATCAAGGTGTCACTGCCTATCACGGGATCGTCGACATCGCCCAGGTCCGGGAGGGCGACGTGGTTTTCGTCAGCGGAGCTGCGGGCGGCGCGGGCTCACTCGCCGGACAAATCGCCAAAGCCTTGGGCGCGAAGACCGTCATTGGGAGCGCCGGCAGTGATGCCAAGGTCGCCTATCTCGTCGACGAGCTCGGCTTCGACGCCGCAATCAACTACCGCACGGAGTCGATCGCCTCTCGCTTGCAAGCACTGGCGTCAGAGGGTATCGACGTCTTCTTCGACACGGTCGGCGGTGACCAATTTGAGGCGGCAGTTCAGGCCGCAGCTCCCGGCGCGCGCTTCGCGCTCTGCGGGGCGCTGGCCGGTCAAATCGACGGCGGCGACGCAGGCAGTCCGCGTCTCGATATCATGACGGCCATCGTCAAACAAATTGAGATTCGCCCCTTCACTACCTTCCACACCCCCCACCAGATCCAAGCTTGGAACCAGCACTACGGGCTCTGGCTCAGCGAAGGCAAAATCGTCTTTCCGCACACCATCGTCAACGGCGGCCTTGAGGCGGCGCCGGCGGTCCTTGACGGACTCCTCCTGGGGAAATTTCGCGGCAACGTCATCGTTCGCCTCGACCGCGAGTGAAACAACAACGCGCTGTCCTCGCCGTCTGCAGTATTGCGCAGTTCCTGGTCGTTCTCGATAGTTCAATCTTGACTGTCGCACTGCCGCAGCTGGCAGCAGACCTCGGCATCTCACGAGAAAACCTGCCCTGGGTCGTGAACGCTTTCGCTATCCCGATTGCCGGGCTGCTCCTCGTATCGGGACGTTTAGCCGATACGTTTGGGGCGCGTCGGATCCTGCTTATAGGGGTTGCCCTTTTTGCAGTGGCCAGTCTGGTCGGGGGAACGGCTCCAACGGCCGGCGTCCTGATCGCGGCGCGCATGGCCCAGGGGATCGCTGCTGCGCTCATCTCGCCAGCGACGCTGTCACTGCTGTCGCTTTCCTTCCCTGCAGGCCCGGGGCGCGCTCGTGCTTTTGGACTGTGGGGTGCCGCGGCAGGTAGCGGCGGTGCGATTGGCGTTCTCACCGGCGGTCTGTTGGTCGAGTGGTCGAGTTGGCGGTGGACTCTTCTCGTAAACGTCCCGCTGTGCGTGGTTCTCCTTGGTCTTTTGACCATCGCTATCGGTCGTATTCAGCCAGTACAGAGGGGCAGCCTCGATCTGCCCGGAGCGGCGGCGGGGACAGTCTGCGTCACGACCCTGACGCTGGGGTTCGCGTCTCTTCAATCAAAGTTGCTCGACGTCCCCGCGGCTGTCTGGTTCGTCACAGCAGCGGGGAGCCTCCTCCTGTTCGTCTTCATCGAAATCCGGTCATCGTCGAATCCCTTGTTACCCCTTCGACGCTTGGCCGGGGAACGGGTGTGGCAGCTCCCCACGGCAATGCTTCTCGTCGGTGGGGCAATGACCAGTACTTTCTATTTTCTGACCCTGAATTTCCAAGTGCACAGAGATCTGAATGCGCTCCAGACAGGGTTGTCATTTCTGCCTTTGTCCGTGGCCGCCTTCATCGCAGCCGCCGCCTCTCCGGCCATCGTAAGAAAGCTCGGATCCATGAATGCGGCTGTCCTCGCAGTCTTACTCATGAGTGTTTGTCTGTTCGCCATCGCCGCTGTAGCCCAAGACGGTTGGACGGGTGCGATCATCTTCATCAGTGCTGGCTTCGGCGCCGGCATGGGGGTGGCGATCAGTACCCTTGCAAACCTCATCACGGCATCCTTTCCCAGCAGCCTCGGGGGCATCGCCTCCGGAATCCTCACGACTGCGCAGCAGATTGGGAACACCGTCGGACTCGCGGCTATAGTCACCATCGACCTCGGTACTGCATCTCCAAGCCACAACATTGCGTTCCTGGCGTCCGCGGTACTGGCGCTCATCGCAGCCGGATGGCTGGCCTACCAAACTGGGACACGACGATCCAACAGATCAGTCGACACACCATCGCCACATACTGCTGCACACAACAGCCTCTAAAACGTTGCGGCACACCACCGGCTGAAATTAGACCAATAACGCCGGGTCCCGTAAGACGAACCCCCTGCGCGACGGATCCGCGGCCAATCGGGCCGATTGCCGAGCGCCCAGATTCTGGGTCAGTGGGGGGACCGTAGCTGGTCGCCCGGCTGGAGCGCCGTGCCGGCTGCGCACCCGAGCTCTCCGGGCTGAAGCAGAATCTTGGGCACCTGCAACACCTGCACGCCGTCGACGTCTCGTTTCACGAGCAGGCAGTCGTCCCCATCGCCCATCGCGAAGCCGATGTCGCCGTCGCCGTCGACTACCGTCGCCTCGGGATCGAACGCGACCTCACGCTCACCGGTGGGCTGCGGCATCCGCTTGACGATCTCGGCGACTATGTCGTCAGCGGATGCCGCGGACGGCGCGTTTGTCAGCACCTCGACGACGAGAGCCTCCGCTCCGTCGGGAACAACGTCAACCAAGCGGGTGTCGACCGGAGCGGGGATGCGCTTTGCGTCCGGCGGGCAAGCGATGTCGTGCGCGACCGCTGTGTCGTCGCTCCATTCGCCGGGCTCCTCGGTCGCGACGCCCCAGAAATCAAACTGCGACTCAAAGCAAGCGACGTACGGCTCTTCGTTCGGGGTGGGCTGCATCGTCGCACGAAACTGCAGCGCTCCAACTGGTTCGCCGTGGATCGCGCCGGGATATGGTTCGTAGCCGATCAACTCGACTACGGTCGATTTCTCGGTGTCGGTGTCAGCCCAGCGGGCATAGTCATCGATCACGTCCGTCCCCTCACGGTAGAGACCCCGAGAGACGTCAGCGACTGCCTTGCGCGCCGACACTTGTGACACCGCGTCCGACACCGGGACTGCTCCCGCGCAACCAGTGAGCGTGCCGCACACCGCGAGGGACAACCATGCGACGGGGCTCGGACGGTGTCGGTTCGAAACGGAATGGCGCACGTTGTTGATCAAACCACAAGTCGGCCGGATGTTGTTGCGTGGGGGATGGCCCACATCAGCACGGCGTCAACGCCGAAGGCGAAGTCAAGCGGTGGTAATCATGTCATCGACGGTACCGCCGTTCCCTTGCGGGCGGCCCGTATTTAGTGAATCTCGTTGTCGGGGTGTTGGGCGTCGTAGTGGGCTCGGGAACGTCCAATGGTTTCGCGGTGGTCGAGTGACCAGTCGGCGAGTTGTTTGACGAGGTGGGTCAGGCTGCTGCCCAGGGCCGTCAGCTCGTACGTGACTTGGGCGGGGACTGTGGGGTACACGGTTCGGGTGACGAGGCCGTCGCGTTCCAGTCTGCGTACGGTGAGGGTCAGCATTCGCTGGGATATTCCGTCAATGCCGCGTTGCAGTTCGCGGAACCGGCGAACGCCCGAGGCGAGTTCAACGATGACGAGCACGGACCATTTGTCACCTACCCGGGTCAGTACGTCACGGATTCCGCAGTCCGGATGCTCATCGAGGCCACAGGGATCAAGGGAGGCGATTACCTGAATGTGACTGTCTGACACGAAAGTGCCTCCTTGTGCAGGGCGGGGAAGTTACCGAAAATGAGTCTAGTTACTGATTAGAACCACCGAGGGGACGCACATATGATTTTGGTTACCGGAGCATCCGGACAGCTCGGCCACGCCATTGTCGAACGGCTAGTCGATGCCGGCCGCCCAGTGGTTGCGGGCACACGGCGACCGGTTGCCGGAAGC
>NZ_FOCN01000053.1 GCF_900110125.1 Cryobacterium luteum | reverse complement strand
CAACAACTCCAAGAGCTCAAACCGCACGGGCATATCGACCCCGACTCCGCAATCGTCGAATACAACGGTCCGAGGCAATACACCGCCGCGATCGTCCCACTGATCGGTTACTACGGCTAACCGCTGAGGCACACCGCCCGAACCTTTCCCATTCAGGGTTCGGCTAACGGGCGCTCAACCCATGCTCTACACGTGTCATCTATACGTTCGGCGATTTCAAGCGGTGGAAGCAACAGGGGTTATTTCTTTCTTCGAGACTAGCTCGCTGAGCAGGTCGGCTGGGGTGCTCCGGTTGAGGGTTTTGCGTGGCCGCTCGTTGAGTTCAGTGGCGACTTCGAGGAGGCGTTGAGCGCTGTGGGCGTTCAGATCGGTGCCTTTCGGGAAGTACTGGCGCAGTAGGCCGTTGGTGTTCTCGTTCGAGCCGCGCTGCCAGGGTGAACCTGGATCACAGAAGAAGATCGGAACCCCGGTTGCTTTGGTGATCTCCACGTGCCGAGCAAGCTCGGTTCCCTGATCCCACGTCAATGACCGCCGCAGAAAGGCTGGCAGACCTTCCAGCACACGGATGAGTCCATCGTGGAGGTCAGCGGAGCTGTGACCGTTGGGCAGGTGCACCAAGATGACGAACCGGGTCGTGCGTTCAACCAAAGTCGCGATCGCCGATCCCGATGCCGAACCGACGATCAAATCGCCCTCCCAATGACCGGCGACCAGCCTGTCGTTGGCCTCTTTGGGCCGTTCGCTCAGCATCACTTTGTCGCGAATTTTACCCACCGCGTTCAGCTGCGTGGCCCGCGGTTTTCGCGCTGATCGGCCCCGCCGCAGGTGCCGGTGCAGGTGAACTCCGACGTAACCACCGCTTTGAACGTAGAGGCTTTGATAGATCGACTCGTGGGAGACCTGCAGTTCGTCTTGGCCGGCGAACACGACCGCGAGATCGTCACTGATCTGCTGCGGACTCCAGTTCTTCCGCAATCGTTCCTCAACGACAGCGGCAAGCTGCCGGTCATCGAGCTTGCCGGGTGTGCGTTCCGGCGCAACTCACGGCTAATCGTCGATGCGGAGCGCCCCAGGTCCCGTGCGATCGCGCGAACGCCGGCACCGCCAAGCCGCAGATCTGCGATGCGCAGACGTTCCTCTTGGCCCAAGTAACGTCCCGAAGACGCAACGGCCGGAACGGGTATTCGCCCGCCAGCGGCCTTGATCCACCGATATCCCTGTCTGCGATTCACTCCTATAGATTCGCACGCGGCCGCCGCCGACATTCCCTCACGGACCCGATCCCAGAACAAGTTCTCGCGATCCTTCAACACCACTCTTGACGCCATCAACAACACCTCACCTATACGGTGTTGCTACGACCCCTTGAAGCCGCCCTAGGGATATGAGCCGTCTCACGCCCCCTCCCCTAACCCTTTCAATATCTGTGAGTCGCAACGGTAAGTGGCGTTGTTTTGGCAGCGATCAGTGGCCGATGAGGAGTGCTTCGCGCGCGGCGTCGACGATCTCTGGTGTGAGTGCGTCGAGGCCGTTGACGGTCTGAATGCGCTCGATCTGGGTGAGGAGTCGATCGACGAGGCGGAAGTTGCCTCCGGTGATGCGGACGATGGTTGCGGCTGCGGTCGCGTGCGCGATTCCGCCGTCGGCCGCCTCGGCTGCAGCGGGGAGCCGACGCATGAGTACTGCGGTGAGTTCGTCGGGGGTCAATGGTCGGTACTCGTGGGCGAATCCGATTCGGCTGTAGAGCCGGGGGTAGCGGGCGAGGCGTTTCTCGATGCCGGGCATGCCGATGAGGATGACGCCCACGTGGTGGCGGTCGAAGTAGTCTCGGACTTGCTCGAGGCCGGTGGTCTTGAGACGGTCGGCCTCATCGATGATGAGCAGTTCGGTGCGGCCGCTGGAGCGTGACTCGGTGTGGACGTATGGGGGTGGCTTGTGAATTCGTCGAATATCCGACGCTAAGGTTTTGTGGTGTGTAGCGTGCAGTATCAATTTTTCTCAACATATTCCCAGAGCAGTGCTTCTGACCGCCAATTCACGCGGAGGGCGCCTAACACTTGCCGTGTACGCACCAATGTAACGATTGTCAGTCTTAGCGATGCATCATCCAGAGATGTCTACCGTCCCCTCTGCGTCAAGCTGGTTGTGAGTCAGTTCACAATCAGCAGGAAGCAGAGAAATGTCAATCAGCCCAGGGTTCACGACGGCAGAGATTCGCGAGTTTGTTTATGAGTACCACGCGATTGTGCACGGAGGAAAGACTGCCTGGCGCGTGGAGCGTGGGGTCTCGTCGCACACGCTGAGACGGTGGAGCGACGCGGTGTTCGCTGGCGATCTCGACCGCGGGCTCATTCCGCGAGAGGCTAGTCAGATGACTATTCCATCGGAGAAACGCACGGCACTGGCGAAGTTGCGTGCTGCGGAGCGCGAAGCGCAGGCTGCTGAGGTCGCACGTTTGAGTGGGCGTGTGCGCGAGTTGGAGGAGGCCAATACCGCGTTGGGAACAGCTATCGGGCTCTTGCACGCGATGAGCGAGGAAGAGCCCGCAGCCACCCCGACGACACCCGATCCATCCAGTTCCTGACGCTGGAGAACGAACTCGTCGCGGAGCTGACGCGCGCGACGGGGTCGCAACGTCAAGCGTTGACGATCACGGGCGTGGCCCGGTCCACCTGGCAGTACCGGCAGACGCCGCGCGCGCGGGTGCTCAAGCCGATACCGCAGAAGGAACGCGCGTATCTTTCGCGCATCGACTCGGCCGATCGGGCCGTGATCGAGACGAAAATCACGGCCGGCTGGAAGAAGGGAAACGCGGTTGATCACACGTTCGCGTCGACCTGGGATGAGGGCGTCATGCTCGCCGGGCGCCGGTCCTGGTGGCGGATCGCGGCCGATATCGAGGACCAGAGCACCCGCCCCCTCGTGCCCACCCGGCGGGGATCTAGAAAACCCCGTGACAAGCCGGTACTGATCGCAACGGGACCCATGCACGTGTGGTCTTGGGACATTACCGACTTGCACTCTCCGTGGCGGGGGAAAGCGTTCAAGGCGTACTCGATCATCGACATCTGGTCACGCAAAATTGTCGGCTTCCGGGTCGAAGAACGCGAGAGCGACCATCTCGCGGTGGACATGTTCGAGACAGCTTTCCGCGAGCACGGCACCCCGAAGTTCGTCCACGCGGACTCCGGCCCGTCGATGCGCTCGGATGCGCGAGGGTGTCAGATGGTTTGTGTAAGGGGTTGCGGATCCATTTGAAGGAGTGACACTAATGGTCATGACAGAACGAAATGAGAAGCTGAAAGCAC
>NZ_FOCN01000039.1 GCF_900110125.1 Cryobacterium luteum | reverse complement strand
ATGGTCTTCTTCACCATTGAGATGTCCCGGCGTGAACACCCCACCAGACCTGCGATCTCGTCGTAGCTGCGGCCCTCGAATACCAACGCTGTTATGGCTTTGTAGCTCGCCATCAATGCCCCCTCCGTCAGGAATCGGCAACACCCGTCGTGCTGCCGTCCTTTCAACGGGACCAGATGCAGATGACCGCAGTACCAACAGCGTGGAACGGCAGTACCAACAACGTGGACTAACCGTACCGAGTCGGACTACTCGCCACATTGGTCGGGTTTAACGTGGTCATACAAACTCCCAAGAGTCTGGGTGTTGCAACGACCAGTAGAACCCAAGGCGATACTGGCCCTATTTTCGGTCGGCGTTAACAGATGTGGTTGCGAGCCGCCTGCAAGGTCTTGCCTTCACGCAGGGCCATGTGTGTCAATGGCCATAAAGAACGGCCCGCTGGCGGCCACGAGGAGCAGCCTTCAGTTCAACGTATGAACAATTAAGTGGCTCTTCGCAGAGAGAGAAGTGTAAGTGGGGCGGAATCCGCCAGTTTCAAGGAGCGATTGGGCTATGTAGTGCGTCAGATTTCGAAAGCCCAAGGCCGTGCCGCGAAGGTGTTCCAGCCGTCCGTTGATGGCTTCGGTCGGACCCTTCGAGGATCCGCCGGGCGCTAAAGAGCGGGTATCCCACGCGCCCGCGATGGCCAAGATTGTGCTGTCGAACCCTTGACCGTGGTCCCCAACCGCACCACCACTGGCTTTCTTCGGCAGGAACGGTGGCTCTGAACCGCACGATCGGGTGGCTCAAGGGATCAAATACTCAAATTTTCGACGATTAGCCATAAAACCGATTCTCCTTACCTCTGTCTCAATTCACCATACGGGCACAAACCAACAGAGTGCATAAATTTGGGGAGCGAAATCTGGACCCACCGTCCATGTGGAAATATCTGGGCACCGAGATATTCCTGTGAAATGCCTCCATATGTTAACAGAAATCGACCTAGATTACTGGAGCATATTTCATTCTGCCGCGCCGTTTGCAACACCTTTGGCGTCTCGCGCATTCCCCTTCGAGAATTCTCTGCGCAACGGTTTATAAGAAATAAGAATAGGGACAAAAACAAATACAAACAGCAGTGTGGTGCTGCGGAACATCTCGCCCTTCAAATTCGCAATCGCCGCAGCCACGAGGAGCGCCAACAGAAGTACAGGGTGTCCTTTGAGGGTGCGCCGCAAGAATACGATAAAGGCGATGTACACCAGAAATACATATATCAGGCCGCCAACGAATAAATCGTTAGTGAACCCAATGTCTGTTCGCTCACCGCGTGCTTGCGTGTAGAGCCGGACGCCTTCCCCAAATAACAAGTCATTACCCTCAGGCACCCTCATCAGTTCAGGAACTAGCACACTGTAGTTCCCCGTGTATTCATTGCTGGTAAAAAGAGTTTCAGTATCAGAGAAGAATGCCATCAACTGTCGATACGCTGCAGGGGCGTACTCGCCCATCGCGCCAAATGCAAGCGTTCCACCAATAACCACGACGGCAACGCTTAGAAGCATGCCGGGGAGATTGAAGCGCGAAAGATATACGGTGACAATAATGATGCTCGACATTGCTGCAAAGACCAACAGGCCCGTCCGGCCATTGAGCAGGCTCGTGGCCATCACGAGAATAATCTGCGTCAGATAAGGGCGCTTGTCTCGGATCATGAAGTAAAGCGCACAGCCAGCCAAGATAGCGTGATAAATCTGTGTGGCGTAGGTGAAATCGGAAGAAATCCCGTAGATCCGGTCCTGAATTACCCACGAGTTCGATCCGCCAGCTGCGATGTAGAATTTTCGTGAGATATCGTGCACAGCAGGGATTATTGCTCCCAGGATTGCAAACATTCCCTGTGCACTTCCGAGCAACAACACTACTTCGAAAGACTTGATCCAGTCGTGACCCGTTTTTGCTAAAAGGTCAATTATAAATAAGACATTTATTACAACTAATACGATAACGCTATTTTGGACGATGCGTAGCTCGTCGAAACTCACTACATTTTGTCTAGAAGCAAGTATAACAATTGCGACGTAGAAGCTACCAGCGAGAAAACTCAGGATCAGAGCCATAACTGGCCTAGCGAATAACATCCGCCGAACCGACGGGTCCCCACTTAACGAGTAGAAAGCACCCAACACAAGAGGAGCTGTTCCCAACAACACTAACTTGAATATCGGCGACTCAACACCGAAAGGGGGCGTGTAGATCACGTAAAACATGTACAGGTACAGGGGAAATCTGGCCACCAGGCTAGCGCGCGCTGACGCCTGTTTTAATCTCGCAACCGCCATGCCGGTTCAGCCTTTCTCTCCGAGCTGGGGTACTAGTCAACGTTCTTTGAGCAGGATTTACAGTTACCAACGGATTGAAAGTTTTCTCCGAAGTTCTCACGCAACGACGCCGTACACTATCCGGCAGCAGCGCGTCGAAATCAGGTGCAAGGTTAAGGTTAACGCTACCATCCGCCAGCAGCGACACTCGATCGGCAACCATCTGATAACTGCCGTGATGCCGGAGCACGTCATTCAACGCATACCCCAACACGGTCTAACGCCTATTCATCCACGCTAGCTGAGAACTGTTTGTCGACTACGATCACATGCACGTCGCCAAATTGCCGGCCGAGGTCGAAAAGAGCAACCTTGCAAAAACGTCGTCAATGCACAATTCCGCGTTATCGTTATTCGTTCGCAGCCTCGTCAAACTTCGCCAAAACAGCGCCCGCTCTTTCCGTAACATCGCCAACTACTATTTGCGAATGCTACCCAACGGCGTAATCTCGATACGATTCCCCGTTCGAGGTTCACAAGTCGGTTAACGGCGGATAGTTGCGACTCCGCTATTCGCTTGCCAGACAACGACGAGCCCACAAAACCAAGAGATCAAATCCCCGACGGCAAGAGCTATAAATATCAGTGTGAGACTAGCGAGCAGGTCCAAGTCGCTGGTGGTCGCAAAGGCAATTGTGA
Organism: Cryobacterium luteum; assembly: GCF_900110125.1. GTDB lineage: Bacteria > Actinomycetota > Actinomycetes > Actinomycetales > Microbacteriaceae > Cryobacterium > Cryobacterium luteum. The sequence goes on along the minus strand of NZ_FOCN01000039.1, from coordinate 6,797 downwards.
TAACGAGAAATGCGGCGCGCGAGAGTTCAATCGTGACGAGAATCCGCGCACGCTCGAGCACCCGGAACACGCTGCGGACTGGACTGGCAAGCATTCGAGTAGTCGCGACGATTGCCATAGCCTGCGCGATTTGAGCTGCTCCTTGCCAACCAGTGCCCAAAAACAAAGGGAGCACGATGGGCGCTAGGAAAAACAAGCCAAGACCGACCAAACCACTTGCAACGCCGAGCCACATTGACGTTTTCAGGTAAATTCGTACCATGTGGCGCTCATCAGTCCGAATTGCCTGAGAAATTTCTCCGGTGAAGACCGAGCTGACGGCCATACCCACGAGCGCCAGCGGAACTGCAACAATGCGTTCCGCCATCCCTATTTGGCCACCGTCCGACACGCCAAACCAGTAGATAACGAAAAGGACTGGAGCCTGCTGGGCTAAGAGCGTCAGGCTTGTCATCGGAGCGAAGATTAGTGGAAATCGCCAATATCGACGCACGGATTGAAACCACTGTCTTAAGGTAAAAGAATGCGCATATCGCTTTACATATGGCGATAGAAGAACAGCTCCAAGTGAGGTCCCAATCAAGGTTCCCGTCACCAAACCGTTGAAGCCAGAAAACCGAGTGGTGTTGATGAACGCGAATTGGGATGCTGTTATAGCGATTGACTGAGCCGTATTTCGGTGCCCGATACTGCCATATCGACCCGCTCGAATGGCCAACTGAGCAAGCAGCGAGACGACGCCTGTCACAAAAAGTAAAATTGGCAGGGACCAGGCCAGGAATGGACGAGTTGCAGAATCGATTGTCGACGTCAACGGACTCCAAAGCACGAGGCACGCGAGGATACAGCAGACAACGGCCAAGGACGAAACTCCTGCGGTCGCGATTGGCGTGACGGAAGAATCGGCGCGGGGAAGGAGGACCGCTTGATCGAAGCCGAGAAGGGCAACCGGCACGAGGACCGCGACGATAGAAAGCGCGAAGGTAAGAACGCCGAACAATTCGGGAGCATAGAGCCGTGAGAGAACAGGCATCGCTAGAAACGTAACTATTTGTCCTACAGCTGTCCCGGCCAGAATCTGACTGAAGCCAACCAGCGGTGATTGGCGCCTGCGGCCCTCAGCAGAAGGATTGCGTGTCGTCCGACTGGGCATCATCGAAGGCGGGCTTGAGCGAGAATCACTCGCGTCAGGGCACTGTAGTCAAATCTCACTTCGTTGTAACTTTGTACGGCGAGCGCGCTCGTTACCTCGCGCGCTGCGATCTCTAGTGACTTCGCATCTACGCGGTCAAGCATGGTTATGTATGCGCACTGCTTTGCAATCCAATCCGTGTAAGTGCCTGTGACCTTATGGTTTGTGTTTGGAAGGGCAACGCAGGGGGTTCCAGTTATAGCCGCAAAGATCATGCCGTGCAGGCGGTCCGTTATCACAAGAGAAGAGTGACGATATAGCTCTAATGTGCTGAGCGGAAGACGATGAGTGTCGTTCCTATTCACCTCTGCGTCCGGCACACCGTGATCCCGGTCAATGGTTGCGCCGAAAATCGCGGCCACGTCTCTGATGACCTGATGATCTGAAGGGCTGAGTGCGCGCTCTGCATCGTGGCGAAGAGCGAGAAGGACACCTTCACGTGATTCCCTGGGCATCGATTGAAAATCTGGAGTAAGGGATAAAACGATGTCTGGCGCATACCCAACGTATCCCGAGAAGGTCGTTTGCATCACTGATAAGCTTTCGCGTTCACGAGCGAAGAGTGTGAGCCAACCACCGCATTTTGAAAGCGCGCGGGCTTCTCGCGCTGCCGAGGCTTTGCGTTCGGGGCGGTCCATATAAATAATCGACTGAGGAAACGAGATAATCCGGTGTCCTCGGAGATATTGTGCGATGAACTCCCGCCCGAGCTGCAATCGCGGATAGAGGTCCCCCATGTTTCCCCCGCCGACTAAAAAGACAATATCATCTGTCTTCAGCTGTCGACGTAAGCTACGCAGCACCCGATACGTTTTTCGTATGGGCACACTTTGGACATGGAAGGGCTGATCGAAGCGCTCAAGAAAACGTTCTTGTGCATATCCGATGGCAAGATCGCCGATGTTTCCATAGTCCGGCGCTAACATGATAACGGCGTTAGTCACCGATCGATCGAGCTCAATGCGTTCACGCCCGACAGCGGTCATGAACTGTTGGTAGACGCGTGCCATGAAGACTTTCAGTCTCAACATATCCCTAAAACTTCCGGTGCCGTCTCGCGTAGTTGCTAATCAAAATTCGTGAAAAGGCAAGCGCCCAAATTACCCGGAGGCCGAAAAAAGCAGCGAAGGCGAATATTCTGGTATCTGCCCGAGCTTCGGGATCATGCAGGACTTCATGACGAAAGTTGCGTACGGGTGTTGTGATCGCGGGGTCAAGCAACTTCGTCTCCGACGACGACGGCAGATCTGATAAATAGAAAACACTCTCCATAAAAGCTCGTGATCGGGCGGCACGCATCACTCGATCGCCGAATGGAGCAACATTGTCCACTGCTTCGGAAGCGAATCGAATCGCATCCATCCGCTTGTTGAGCTGCTTTTGCGCTGTGATGCTCGTTGAACGCTGTACGTAGTAATAAGTGCAGTCGTGAGTGAGTGCAACTAGGCGCGCACGAGCGAACAGTCGATAGGTGACGGGAAGATCTTCGTAGAGAGCGCCGACCGGATAACGGATCCCATCAAAGAGTTCGGACCGATACAGCTTGCCCCAAGCGCTGTTTGTAACTCCGCGCTGATGAAAAAGGCGCACAAGGGCATCTTCGCGCTCCAGATACTCGGGCGCTGAGCGAGAAAGAGTCCCCGCGGCCGGATAGGTGTTGGCTGGCTCAACGGCGAGGAAGTCCGCAACAGCAATGTCGACTTTCGGTTGGGCTGCGAAAACCGCGAGCAGTCTCGCAACATGGTTGACGGAGATGACGTCATCTCCATCTACACAGAGTATAAAATTGCCGGTCGCAGCGTTGATACCGGTGTTCCTCGCCGCAGACAGGCCACCGTTGGTACGATGAATCACTCGCACTCGATCGTCCTCGAGAGCGAACTGATCGCACATGTCTCCGCTACCGTCGGTGGAGCCGTCATCGACGAGAATAACTTCAAGGTCCGAATGTGACTGAGAAAGAATGCTCTTCACGCATGGAGCCAAATATACTGACACGTTATAGATCGGGGCAATTATACTCACGCAGAGCGCTCTTGAATCTGGCATCTGATGCCCCCCTTGTTTAAAACGCACGGATGCGGCGGTCCTCACCGGCGTACCTCGCTCAGTCGCACTTTCGCATCAACAACCGACACTTGCGGATTAAACTTACCGTGCAATCCCCGGCTTTTCCGCCAGTCTTTGAGTGCGTAAAATTGAGCAGGGCGGCTCAGCGTAAGAAACTGAGAGCCGCTCGGCAGCCGTGGACACTATCAAGATATGCCGTTCAACCCTTCGCTTCCAAAACGAATCTGCGACAGACTGCAGCTGGCCGTTTCATATTCTCCTACTCGGGCATACTGCTCAGAGGAGCGCCGTACTGTTTCAGTCATGTGTGTAAGACTCTAAGTCTCTTTGAAAAGTAGACCCGTAGCACCGACAGCCGGACACAGCGGTGTGGCCGCGGAGCGAGGAGAAAAAGTAAACCGGTGGCCAAGGCTACCGAAGCAATAGATGTTTTTTTTACGGCATGCGCGCAGGGCAAGTTGCTGAGAAATTTCAATGCACTAACTGAGATACCGGGTCTACTACCTGCCGGTGGCTCAGGCAGTTGAGCGGAATTCGGACACGGACACGAAGCCTCGATCGGCGTCCCGGCTGTCGATCCATGAGCAAAAAAATTCTCGCGCGGACTTCCCGTACATCAGTCGCTAACGGCGATCGCCGCCGGGCTGGACCGGCTCCTCTTCACCATTTCGCAAGACATACTGCGCGATAGTGGTTTAGCGACTAACTCGCGGCTGCAGCTGCATGTCTCGCCGCAGTAGGTGAATCCACGCTTAAAGTCTGCGGGTCTCCACACGATATTTCTAACGTTGGACCTCGGAGTTTCCCAGACGACGAGCGCATCCGAGTCTCGGATTACTCCAGACAGTTTTTACTGATCGCTGCGAATCCAGAGTAGGGAGAATCTAATGGTCAGCTTCGCACCGGAAAAGTAGCTGGCTGCGGTTATGCCATAGCGGGTTTCCTCAATGGCAACTAGTTAGTGTCCGTTGCGACGTCCACCGTAAATATATGAGCAGCGCAGGGATCGCGGCTGAAATGTTGCTCTTGGGGCTTCTTCGAAGGGCCATTGCAGGAGATGGCGCAGAGTGAGGTAACGTGGCACATCACGTATCTATGCGGCGAGACAGGGCACCACTGAGAGACTGAGAAATTTTTTGGTGCACGTGGTAGTCCCCATGGCCAAGAAGCGACTCGGGGTTGCAGTGGCAGTACCAAATGTAGGTCGTCTCGGCGTGGTCACAAGAGTGCCGGCGCGCGACTGGCCGTTTGGTCTACGAAAGACGAATTGGGGAACGTGTTGAAAATTATTGAGGTTGTCAGGGGCTTGGGTCTTGGAGGCGCGGAGACGCTCCTATTTCGTCGTCTTAAGCACTCAATCGAAGCTGGGATTCTTGCTCCCGCAGACATTACAGTTATCAACACTTATCCTCGCCAAGACTATTACGAGAAACAGTTCAGGGCGCTCGGCGTTTCAGTTCTGAACACTAAGAGTAATTCTCGAATTCTGAGCAGCATTGAGTTAGTTCGTTATCTAGGTAGTCAAGGAAAGGAGGCAGTGCTCGTCGCGCACTCACCATTTCCTGCATCAATCGTGAAAGCGCAATCAGCTTGTCGAGGAGCTCGATTTCCAATCATTGAAGTAGCCCATTCCACACAATACTCGTGGCTCACTTTGAGCCTTGGCCTAGTCTGGAATCGATACGCCGACTTATGTATCGCTGTTAGTGATGATGTTTCCAGGGCTGTGACGACAAGAGGCTTTCGTCGCAAGCTGGTTATTTTGGCCGGCGTAGATCAAGCCGAAATGCGCCTGTGGGTGGAAGGGTCACTCGATGTAGCCTTGGGCATGCGAGAGTCGCTGGGTGTCAAGTCATCCCAACGCCTTATAGTAGCGGTGGGCAGCCTTGTCGCTTTGAAAGGACACCGGTTTCTTCTCGATGCCGTGGCGGAACTCCGCGACAGCAATATCCACGCAGCCATAGTCGGAGAGGGCGATGAGAGAGCTTCTCTAGAGCAGCAGATATCTCGCTTGGGTCTCGTTGGTCGTGTACACCTATTGGGAAGGCAAGCTGACGCTTGGCAGTGGGCTGCGGTGGCGGATATAATTGCCCACCCCAGCCTGTACGAAGGGTTGCCTGTTGCGCTCATGGAGGCGCGCGTCCTAGGAATACCGACGGTGGCAAGTGACGTTGGTGGCATCGCTCAACTATTCGATGGCGCATCCGCTAGTAGACTCACCGCTCCTGAAAGTAGTGCGGATTTGGAACGGGCAATTAGGGAGGTTCTAGACGATCTTCCGCTATTTGCGGAGGAGTTCTTAACTCGAGCGTCCGGCCCAACTCGCTGGGACATATCTCGCTACTCTCGGGAGTTTTATGCAGCACTTGCCTCAGAGTCGATAAAATTCGCAAGCCGTTCGCAGGATCGGAATTAGTCGCGTCACTGGCGGTGAAGCAGATACGAGCGGCCCGTTGCTGCCAGGACGGGCTGGGACCTAGCCGTGGCCGTGGCGACTTTGCGGCGTTGTCTCATTCCCGCGCCGACCGAAAATTTCGTAAGGAAGCCTAACTGTCTTCGGGGGTTCCTGATACGGGCCGCCTGTTTCGAAATTCTGGGGCACATGTCACGGCCGGGCTCTGAACGCAAATCGCACGATCCGATCGGTGTCCCGATAGCGCGTTTCACTATCGTGGAGGCTGCTGCACAGTTTAGTCACGGCGGTCGCTTCACGCTTGGTCGGTATCGATCCAGCGTATGAGCAAGGATTCCGGGTTAGTCGGTAGCGGAGCGTTGTCCCCGGGCTCCTCTAGGGCACCACCTGTAAGTTTCCCAGGTTTGTGCAAACTTCCCGCGCGAGGGCCAAGTCGGTACTTGGCGCGGCCTAGCGGATGAGGGGGCCCCTATGAAGCTTCTATATCTCGTCAACCCCCAATTTTGTGGCTGACGCGGTGTTGAGGTGCCGGTAGATGCTTCTGGCCAGGTAGCGCTTGAGGATGCGGCGGATCTCTCGGTCAGTCTTTCCCTCAGCGCGTCGGCGTTCGACGTAGTCGTGTGTTCCCGGGTCGTGGACCATTCGGACCATCGCGATGATGTTCAAGGCACGGTTGAGTTGGCGGTCTCCGCCACGGTTTAGTCGATGCCGTGTGGTGTTGCCTGATGATGCGGGAATTGGATTCACGCCGGCGATCGCGGCGAAAGCGGCTTCGCTCTTGACCCGGCCCGGGTGGGACCACGCGACGAGTGTTCTGGCTGCGGTGACGGGGCCGATACCGGTTTTTTCCAGCAGCTCGGCTGCAGGGCTCGCTGCGACGAGGTCACTAATACGCGTCATGTTTTGGCCGAGCTCGGTGTCTAGCTCGAGGATGCGTTTGGCTAGACGTATTGCTTCTGTGCGCGCGGTGGTCGCGGCAAGGGCTTCTTCTCGTGTGCGCCAGCGCGCGACCTCGGCGATCTTGCGTGCTCCGAGGGGACGTCGGGCGTCGATGCCGAGGTCGATAATCCGAAGTAATGCGGTGAGTGCGTTCACCGCGCGGGTGCGCTCAGCGGCGAGTCC
>NZ_FOCN01000038.1 GCF_900110125.1 Cryobacterium luteum | reverse complement strand
GCGGCCAACCAGCGAAACGCGACCACGTCCACGCAGACCCGTTCCAACTCGCGTGACGAGCGAACACCGACGCAATACCCGTAAAGCAGCACCCGGACCATCAGTCGAGGGTCGTAGGGCGGCTGGCCCTTCGACTTGGCGTAAGAGGCGTAGAACTTCTTCAGATCCAGCTGAGTTTCAACGATGTCCGCGATGAAACGGGACAGGTGATTCTGCGGCAGCCACTCATCCAACGACGGCGGCACCAACATCACCGCCGCCGGCTCAAACGTCCTAAACCGCTTGTTCACACCCGCGCCAGCCTCGACCCCGTCATCCACGACCACGTCCACGTCCACGTCCACGTGCTCAAGCTCCGCCGCGGGGAACAGGCCATCAGAATCGCTCATAATCAATTTTCCCAGACCAACACCCCAACCCCGGGAAATCGACCGGCGTTTTAAACTTTGGTACTACTGACCCACGCTCCTAGGGTTACAAGACATGAAATCATGTCGCAGATAATGCACCCTTGCGGCTGTTCTCGTCGGAAGGGACAAATGAGCACTCCGGTGCGCCTTGGCCGGGGAATCCCGACGAAACGAATCCCGACCGATTGCCGACCGCCCAATGGGCAAGGTCGGTGGTCCACATTCGGCCGCAGCGAACTGGCTCTGCGCGACTGTGCCCCAGTTCACACCAGTACCGTAGCCTCGAAACGTGATTGAGGAGCAGCCTGTAAGTGGGAGTGACGGCCAGTACCGCCGCGTGGTCGACCCGAGGACGCAGCTTGAGATGCTCGTGCCCGCGGAAATCCCAGACGATCGCGCCGTCGACCATGCCCGGCGGGAGCAAGCAGGCGAGCTGCACCGGATCCGGTTCTTCCTGGACTGGGGCCATGACTATCCGTTATGGGAGAGCTTCACTGACAAGTACGCAATGGAGCCGGACGATTATGGCATCTCCTCTGAACTGGGCCGACGCCTTAACGACTGGTCGCTTTTCTGGCAACGTCACTTTGACCCGTTTGACGGCTGGGACGAATCCAGGAATCAGACTCGATGGTTGACGACGGGAGATGAGTTAGTGCGTCTGCTTGAGGTTGAGGTCTATGACATCGCGGTGGTTTTGCCCCAATTCCGCCCCAGCTGAAGAAATCGCGTGCCGGAGGCTCTGGTGCAACTGTTCGCCGTAGCGCGCTCGAGATCGCTATTTACGGAATCTTAACTCGAGCACACGAGACGCCTCACAAGCCATGGGATGCGACACAGCCAAGCCTGGTCGATCGTCGGCAGCCGTCGGCTGGCCACAACGAGACGCTCGACGAACTACCCAGGTGCCGATAGGCACCATTGCTGGCATTTCTGCCGGGCGGAGTAAACGGACATCCCAAATACAACGTGCTGCGGGATCCGGGTCGCTGCGGACGCGCCCGCTGGCCGACGGGCACTTGCTTGAAACTGAATCAGGCCACCAAAACCCGTGCTCGGAAACCATCAGCTCGGAGCCAACGGGGGGAATCGATCCCGGTTGTGTCCGTAGCATGAAGCCTGCTCTTCACAGCGTCTGATCTCGACGGACCCATCCGATCGAAGCGATTGGAAAGCTACTGTTGCAATGACCGCGTGAAACCGCCCCATTGATCTGAGGCGAATACAGGGACTGGTAGATGCTTTCGTGCAGGACGTGCAGGACGTGCAGGACGTGCATCTAGGGCTGCCCGGGATAATCGAGGCGCAATTGGTGGCTGATCTGACGCGGGCTCCACTGCTCCAGCAGGAGTTTCTGAATCGCGTCCCGCAACAGAGGGCTCCCCGCTATCTTCCCCAGGCGCGGCCGTTTCCGTGCAGCATCGGCCAAGGCTTGGGCAGCGTGCGGTGCATAACGTTTCAGGCGTGGGGACCGATTTCGGATCACCTCACGGCTGACCGTCGACGGACTTCTCCCCAATCCGGCCGCGATCTGACGCAGGCTCTCGCCGGCTTGCAGTGCATCAGCGATATGGATCCGCTCTGGTTCGGATAGGTATCGCGACGAAATCGTCGGTGGCGTCTTTAGCGAGATCGGCGCGTAGGTCTTCGCGCGTCCTTGCGCGTTCGTCACTGTCCGCCGTGCCACCATCGCATGCCTGTACGCCGGTTGATGTTAAGTGTTCGGCGCGCCTCGACGTTGCTGATTCCTTGCCTCATCAGCTGAGCATATTTGTTGCGTGTCTCGACCATCGGCAGTGCGCCGGTGCCCTTTTGCCGCTTTCTTGGACTATCTAGCATCGCTTCTCCTGAACGTCAGGTGTTGCGACGTTGGCTAAAAACCGCTGTTCGCCAGAGGCTCCTCGGCAGGCCTCTACGCCGACGGTGTGGGCTCCCAGGCCAGGACTAGATCAACGAGCCCGGGGAATCGCTCATTGAGGTCACCCAGTCGAACCCGGCTGCGCCGCTCCAACCCGTATTGCCGTTGAGTGAGAACCCCCGCCTCGCGCAGTGCTTTGAAGTGATGCGTCAGTGTCGATTTAGGACGATCGAACCCGAACCAGCCACAGGTGTGGTCGAACTCATCGGAAGAGGTCAACAACCGCTGGACGATCGTGATCCGCAACGGCTCGGACAGGACAGCGAAGACCCTGTCGAGCCGGATTTCATCGGAGGCCGGCTCAGGAAGACCCGGCGGTCGTTCCCGTTCAGTGGGCGGGGTGACGTACGTCGGGGCAAGAAGATCCAGTGCATGAGGAGACATTGTTGTTCGACTTTTCTCGTACTAGGCGATAAGTTCGTCTTTATGCGAACTAGTACGAGTTTAGTCGGACAAGCCTTGGATGGCGAACGCACCAGCACCGCACCGAGACCATTCGGCAGGCCCAGTCGCGGTTTAGGCTGGTCCATCGCCGCAGCTGCAACGGTGACGGCGGTGTTCCTGCTTTCTAACTCGGCAACCCCCCTGTACGGACATTGGCAGGCCGAATGGGGGTTCGAGTCAGGCCTGCTGACAATCATCTTCGCGACGTACATCGTCGGCCTGGTCGCAGCATTGATCATCGCCGGACGCCTGGCAGACCGGTTCGGTCGCAAGGTGGTTCTTGTTCCGGGCTTGGCAGCGGCGGTGATTGCGTCGGTATTGTTTCTTGCTGCACAAGATGTGATGTGGCTGCTGGTCGCCCGGCTACTCGCCGGCGTCGCCGTCGGCACGGCCGTAACCGCAGGTATGGCCGCGGTGGTCGACCTCGCACCCGAACACCGCAAACGCACTAGTTCGCTCATCGCTTCTGTCTCGATGGTTTTCGGCGCCGGTCTCGGACCACTCCTGGCCGGCGGCCTCGCCGTGGCAGGATCACCCTCTACCCAACAACTCGTGTTCACCGTCGTATTGTGTGTCGAAGTCGCCGCGCTCCTCGTGGCGATCGTGCTTCCGCTGAAACGACCCGTCACACAGAACAAAGTTCGTCTGCTGGCTTGGCCATCGGCTCCGCGGGAAAACCGCCGCGAACTCCGATGGGGCATCGGCGCGTTTGCGCCGGGCATCACCGCCACATCCTTCGTGCTCTCCCTCGGCCCGACCGTGCTCGGCCACGTTGGCGCGCCAGGTGCCTTCGTGACCGGAGTGGTCGCCTGCGCCATGTTCCTGGTGGCCACCGGTATTCAGTTCGCGCTCGCCCGCCTGACCACTCGCGCTCACCTCGCACTGAGCTCGACCACCGCAATAGCTGCGATGATCTTCATGGTCCTGGCCGTCACAGTCGTACCGTTTGCTGCCGCCGCGATCATCGCAGCGCTCCTCGCTGGTGCCGCGCAAGGTCTCGGGCAACTCGCAGGCCTGTCGCTGATTGCCACGCACATCACCCCAGGAAAACGTGCAGAGTCCAACGCGGCCTTGAACATCGGGGGCTACATCCCTGCAAGCATCGCCTCAGTCCTGGTGGGATACGCAGCTGACGCGTTCGGTCTCTCCATCTCAGTCACCCTCTTTGCCTCAACCCTGACAGCCGCTGCGATAGTCGCACTCATCGCAACCGGCGTCAGCGTAAAGCGACACACTGCCGAGTCCGTCACCGAAGGAGAATCAGCATGACCCGCCCCCTCGTTATCGTCGCCCATCCTGACCTACCGTCCTCTCGCATCAACCAAGCGTGGCTCAAAGCCCTGAGGAGCAGCGACGATACCGACGTTCACATCCTTGGCGACGCCATCTCAAATTCACCGATGTGCGTAACCACTGAGCACGAGAGGTTGTCCGCGCACGACCGGATCATCCTGCAGTTTCCCATGCACTGGTACAGCGCACCGGCACTGCTCCACGCGTGGCTCGACGCAGTGCTTGAGCGCGGTTGGGCCTACGGGCCCGGGGGACGCGCATTGGAAGGCAAGGAACTCGGCATCGCCGTTTCCACTTGGTCCAGCGCTGAGGACTACTCCAAGCTCGGCCGGTACCACCGCACTCTCGACGAGCTCACCTCAGCCTTTGAGGTCACCGCAATCCGTGTCGGCATGACCTACCTCGGCGGTCACTTCCTCACTGGGGTCGGTCACATCACCGACGAACAGCTCACGGTCGACGCGCGTGAGTACGTCGCCTGGACCGTCCAGGCGACCGGAGCCTCTCCGCCCGCCTGACAAAGTCAGGCCGCTCCCTGCAACCGCCGCTCCTGCGGCTATGCGAGATACCTCCATCCTTCTGCAAACAGGAAACTGGCGAGGGGGGTGCACTCCGCTCGATGCAACACTCATGATTTCGCCGCAAGAAACGCGCACTCGACGCCACTCCTGGCGCTGTCTGTGAGACGCCTCGTAACCCATGGGATACAAGACGCTGACCCCGCTGGGGACCGGTGTAGGCAGTCAATTCGATGCGCCAAATAGCGATCACCGAATGCCACCAGAGAGCGCAAAAAATCACACACGTCCCAACTGCTGAAGCTCGCGGGCGTCGTTGCCGCGGAACTGGCTGCTCGCCAACGTTCAGTTTCGGGTGGCTGAGGATTCATGCAAGCGGACGGGACAATAGGGTCATGGCATCAGCGAGCGACGACTTCAACCTGACGATGAATGAGTTGCGAGCTGTGGTCCGATTCGCCGCCGAGAGTGCACAGACCGTGCTCGCGGAGTTCGAGGCCGACGCCCCAGACGACATACGTCCGCGCGAAGCACTCACCGCAGCACTGGCATTTGCTGGGGGAGCACCGCGAACGAACCTCCTACGAACAACCGCCTTTGCTGCTCATCGCGCAGCAAAGAGAGCGCCGACCTAGACTGCACAGTTGGCGGCGCTCGCTTGCGGCGATGCCGCGGCCGCCGCGTACCTTCACCCGATCGCGAGGGCGACGCAGGTCGGTCACATACTCCGGGCCGCTTCCTGTGCTGCGCGGGTCGACGAGCTGAAAGCGGGTGGCGATGAGAGCGTGGGCGGGGGAGCCATCAGTGCACTCGCAGCGCAAGCCACCCTTCCCATTCCCGATGTGCTTCGCCGGTATCCGGTCGCACCGCGGGGAAGCTCGCGACTGTCACAACTCATGAGCGCACTTGATGCTGCGATCAGGGACCGAAACTAGGACCCGAAAGCGATCCTGCCGAAACCACGTTTCAATACGGGCCACGTTTGTGGCATCCTTCGCGATGCCCGACCGCTGACGCCGCCGATGTGCCTCAGAACGCATGGGAGACAGAACAGGCATCCTGGAGTACCGACCGCTCCTAGCCGATACGTTCGGTGGTGCCCGCCACCGACTATGGAAGTTCACCGACCAGATACCGCTGCAATGTCGGCCCGATGAATGCGACGAGCTCGTCCCGACCCATCGAAACCATTGGTGGAAACGCCAGGATGTACCGGGCGAGCGCGAGCCCGAGCATCTGACTTGCGGCAAGTGCCGCCCGCTCCTCGACGCGATCGGTCCCAAGCGCAGCGACGATGGGCACGAGCTGAGCCCCGAAGATACCCCGCATGGCTGCGGATGCCTCGGCGTTCGTCACTCCGGAACGTAGCAGCACCCGCAGGCTCTCGTTGGCCTCCCATAATTCGAGGAAGTGCGCCGCCAGAGCTTCCCCGACGTAATCATGCGGCAGTGCTGCGAGATCGGGTAACTCGAGTGCGAACTCGCTCGCGTGCGCAAACAAGTTCTCTTTGCTGCCGAAGTACCGGATGACCATGGCAGCGTCGATCCCCGCCGCCGCTCCGATGGCGCGCACCGTGCTGCGCTCATAGCCGCGCTCGGCGAAGTGGGCGCGAGCGGCGGCGAGGATAGCGCGCCGGGTATGTTGCGATTTGTTCGTCATTCCTGTCATGCGGACAGCTTATGCCAACGATCGTTGACTTAAAATGCGGAACGTTTTAGCGTTAGTGACCATGACTAGCGATCCTGACATTTGGACCAAAGCCGTTCTCGTTGAGCCGTCAACGAGCGGCTTTGTGCACCTGGCGGTTTCCACGGGTGGCTGGCCGATTCCGCCGGCGATGCCGAGCGCAAAGAGACGGGCAGCAAGGAGGCTCATGCATGAGCTGGTGGACTCGATCCGCGGCGACGTGGTCGAGGCGACAGTGTTCACAGCACTTATCCGCGCACCGGGTGGTCGCGCGGCTGCCGCCGAAGTCGCGTACGACCTGGTGCTGCTCGTCGAGACTCATGATCTCGACGCCGCGCGCGAGCTCGTGGCATCAGACTCTTGGCGCACGCATGCCGTGCCAGTGATCGCGGCGGGCGCGGCGCACCTGCAGTTCGTCGCCGCTAACACTCGGCGAATCGCGCCCGTCGACCATTCGCGGGGCGGCGTGTTCCTGTTCAACTATTTCAGCGCCCCCACGGTCGAGGCCAATTTGTACGCGTGGCAGTACACGGCCGGTTGGTTCCAGGACCAGACCGGTCTCGACAACTCGACGGTGCTGCAGCCCGTCGACGATGGGCCGTTCTCGCTCGTCAACCACTGCCGCTGGGATCACCTGGTCGACGTCATGCCCGCTCTGGCGTGCAAGCGCAGCTTCGGAGAGTTCGTGTTGCGTGTGTTTCAGGAGAACGGCGTGAAGCCGCGTCCGCTGCTGTTTCGAATCAGCCGAAGCTGAACGTGGCCTAAGGTGTGTCTTTGAGAAAACCGTGGTGAGTCAGGCTGCGTTCAGTGGGATGAGTGTTGGTTCGTAGCCGAGGGATTGCATTTGACGAAGGAGGCGTTGTTCGGCTCGCAACGGTGAGGATTTCTGGGTCTGACAGTAGTCGTTGCATGGCTTGAGCGGGTGTGAAGCCGCGTGCGTGGTGAGCAGAGCCAGACTCCGGGGTGCAGCGGCAGCGAGTTCGCACCGCGATGAAACTGAACCAACCACCAGGAATCTATTCTGTCTACTGGACCCGCCGACTGACGTTGAAGGCAACGTTCAGAATTGTCTCGCGTACGGGCGACGGTGCCCGTGTCAACGACGCCGCATGTTGCCACACGCACAGCCAGGTTTCCAGCAAGGCTTTGTCGGCCTGCCCGCGGCTTCCCAATATGTCTCTACAAACTATGAATGTTTCCGTTCCGAGTTCGTCGTAGAGACAACTGAATGCGAACATATTTCCATGGGCTGTTTCGTCGAGCATTACCCGCAGGACCTCCGAGCGCGTCGTGGTACTGCCGAACGCAGCAAGGCCGTTTTTACGAGAAAATCTCATAACTGTAGTTAATCCCATTGGGGTGAAATCGTTCGGCGCTTGCAATCACGCACAATCACTAGTAGGCAGAAGGCTTGAACTTAGGCAGACTATGGTTCGTCGGGGGCGCGTCTTGCGACACCGTCTGGCGTTCAAATGTTCGCAGGCTCCGGCTGCGCGAAGCACGCGCAGTTGAAAAAATGAAGTAAGCAGGCTCTGAAACCACCCACGGTTGCGTCAGGAGAGCCCTATTTTCGGTCGGCGTTAACACCGACGTGGTTTGTGACCCCGATGCAGCTCTTGGGCATTTACGCGTCGAGCTCAGACATTCTTCGGTAGAGCGTGGCCCGGGACATACTGAGGTCCTTTGCGACTTGGGCTGCTGATTCGTCAGCATTGATGAGTCGGCGAGCGTTTTGGATCTGGCTATCAGTGAAGCGTGCTTGGCGCCCGCCGAGGTCTTTGCCGGCCGCGCGGCGTTTGCTGATGGTAGACGGACTGCTGCTCGAAAACGACAACGGGCACAGCCAAAAACACGGCCACGGGCGCTGAGCGCTGAGGGTGTCCGTCCATTCCACGTCTCGAAGGTTATGGCCCTCTGATCTGGCTCGTTTTCGACCTGTCCAGCTGGAAGGTCGCGCGCTTTTTGCCCCCTGTATTTTCGTCGTCATGACTGACCTTGTCCACTTTGTCCTGACGACTTCTTGGGCCTACGTTTACCTTCTGTTGGTTGGCCTCGTCCTCGTTGCTCTATCCACGCGTGTAAGTGAGGATAACGAGTCCTGGGTTTCCGAGCCCGCCCATAGCGCGAGACCGCCGTACCGCTGGGAAAAGGGCAGCAAACCAGATCACATCAGGACGAAGCATCGCTTCGAGAGGCGGGAAGCATCCCGCACCGCGTGTGCGCGCGGTGACCGCAAAGCATCTCCAGATTCGCCTGCAAGATAATGACCGGAGCAGTCGAGCCGCCGTATCACGGGGCAAGGCAACACCGACTGGGCCGCGTCTTGCTCTAGGCGCTCAGTCGGCGAAGCGGGTGAGGCGGCGCAGTCCGTCTTCGGTGAGGCCTTCCGCAGTCGGTTGAAGGGCGGTCTGGAGGCGGTCGCGGAGTGCCGGCGTTTCTCCGGGGGTTATTGGTTTTCGAGAGATACTGCGCGCTTTGTTTTTCCTGGTTAGAAGCTAATATGCGGTCGTGACGTGCGCGACTGGTGTAGTGCACGTGGGCTTTGTAAAGGTTCGGTTTAGCCTCTGCCGGTGTTGATTTGTGTCATGAGTTCGCGGTTGGCTCCGCGGGCGGCAGCAAGGTCCTGATTGCGTTGTTCGAGTGCCTCGCGGAAATCGATTATCACCGGTTCGAGTTCGGTGATTCGCGAGGTGAGCCGGTCGTAGTCGGCGGGTCCGCCCAGTCCGGCATCGCGCCAGGCTCTATGGCCGAGCTCTTGGGATAGTTGTATTTCGCACTGCTGAACTGTGTCTGTGAGGCGCTTCGCTCGGTGGTGAGCAGCGGCCAGATCGGCGATCAATGAAACCCTGCTGGAGGTGGGGCCGCGGGTAGGGTCATCGGACGGTTGCGATTGGATGGTGTGCAGTTGTTCGATGAGGTCGCGGTGACGATAGAGGAATGAACGGTCGACGCCTGCTCTGCGTGCAATGTCCGCAGCGCTGACGCTGGTGCCAGTGCCCAGCGTTTCGGACAACGCGGCCACCAACACGCACGCGTCGACGCTGGCTGTCTGAGCGGCGGCCCATGATGGCTGCGGCGGTCCGCACGCTTGGTGGCAGTCCGGCGAGGTTCATTGGCGTTCCAACCAAATATCGGGATGGGGCTGGCGGACCTGGGGCATCCCAAGTGACACGGTTCGGTGGCGGCGTGGAAGGGTCACGGTGACCTCAACTTCGGTGCGGTGCGCCGGGGTGAGCGGGTCAAGTCGGGCTTCGACCTTGCTGATCAGTTGGCGGATGCGGGTGATTTCGGTCTGGGACGGGAGCGCTTCGTCGCGGGCCCAGTCCTCCAAGTCCTGGGTGGCGAGTAATGTCTCGCGGTTGCGAAGCAGGTCAGCGAGGTGGGCGTTCAAGTCCGGCAGGTATGACACATCGGTGCGAAAATGGTCGCAGCCCACGCAGCGAAATTTCTAGGGACACGCATGGCCGTCGGCTTGAACGGTGGACGGTTCGGTGCAAACACCGAAGGGGACGATGACCTCACACGCGTCTGCCGACCTGTTCAGTCGCATCGTGCCGCAATTGCGCCCTAAGCCGGACGGCGGATTCAACCGCAGGGAGTGGCGGCGTCACTGTACGAACGGGTGTGGTTCGCCGGTGTGCGCAAGCCAGACGTCTTCCAGGCTCCTGATACGGTGAACAAAACTTAATCGAACGGGGAACTTATGAGTAGGGGAACGCTCTTCGCAGCCGTCGCAGCTCTGGCTGTGATCTTAACCGGTTGTTCCTCGATTGGGCCTCAGGCGAATATTCCGGCTCCAGCGGGTACCCCAACGATCACAGAAGAGAAAGGGACGAGCCCCGAGTCTCGTGCCCCGCCGGACCATTTGGTTGTGTCTGCGAGTAGTATTCAGGTCGTTCTGGACGATGGAACGATGGGTGATGAGTTCGGTTATTTCGAACCCATTGAACTGGTGGTCGCTGCGCTCACGGATGTGTTTGGGGGAGAACCCGTCATGACCAACTATGAAGGCATCCCTTCGGTGGACTACGACTGGAGCGGAGTGTCGATCGGCACGGACGGCCCTGCGCAACGTCCCACCAATCCGGAGCTCATCATGCGCGTCACGGCGGCAGAGGTCCATGGAATAGGGATCGAGACCGTTGACGGCATTCAAGTCGGTGATCCGGTAGCTGTTCTCGAAGTTGCAAATCCCTCACATCGTTGGCAGCGTGATGGCGTAGAGGAGTTGGTGATCAAGGTCAATTCGGTTCCTGTTACCCCTGAGGACAACGAGCGAACGTTTTCCGTGGAACTCAGGTCTTGTCCCGCTGACGGCCCCGTAACCCAATTTGCTGCCCCAATTAAGAACTTTGAATAGTGACCTATTGGCCGCCTGTATTCATTACCGATAGCGAGCCGTTGTAGTCGCTTAAATCTGGCAACGCCCAGCGGGACGTTTCGTGTTGACCAGGAAGGTCGACCTCCCGGCTGCGTGATCGGGTGATCGAACCAAAGCGATAACAGTCAGCACGCCAAGCGCCACCACTGGGTCACGCTTCCGAGGCTAAGCCCGGAGAAGAACTAGCCGGGGACACGATCAACTCCGTACTGCATCCATCCAAATAGTGACATTCCAGTTCTACAGGCCAGAGAGAAAAAGTCCCTGAAGCGTTGCGCTCAAACACGGCCTGACCGGTATCGTCTGAGAAATAGCACTGTGCTAGTGAGGGTTTCGCGCCTCCTCGGCGGCAGCAAGGGCGTGCCGCCGGGCAAGACGCCGGCGATGAGGAACGCGGTCAGCCCAGTGTGTGCACGCTTCGGCTCTTACCTGATCGAATCGAGTGTTGCGACGTCGGCTGGAATACGCCGCCGGCGATGGACAGGATGCTGCCGGAGACATACCGAGAATGGGCACGGGTACTGCTCCGGTGAGGCTAAGCCTCGATCCACCGGTCGAGTTGAGGTTGTGACGGCGCGTTAAATCGAGAATGCCTATCGGATCAGGAAAAATAGAACTTACTTAGGGTTC
>NZ_FOCN01000069.1 GCF_900110125.1 Cryobacterium luteum | reverse complement strand
GAGCCTGTCAAGTGTTTTGTGTAAGTGTTGGGAATTGGTTAGAGGTGGGGGTTGATTCGGTCGGGGTGAATCATCACGAGCTGGCTGAGGGCTTGCTTCCAATTCGTGGTGATTTGGCCTTCGACGAGGTGGCCTTCGGCGGTGCGTTTGACGCCTCGGGCTCGTCCGCGTTCCTTGGCTCGGTCGCGGGCTCGTTTGTCTTCGATGTTGCAGATGGCCAACCAGAGCATCTTGATCACGGCGTCGTCGTTGGGGAAGTGGCCGCGGTTCTTGGTGACTTTCCGCAGCTGATAGTTCAACGATTCGATGCTGTTAGTGGTGTAAATGACCCGTCTCAGCTCGGGCGGGAACGTCAGGAACGGGGTGAATCGTTCCCATGCATCTTCGAACGTTTTAACGGCCGTGGGGTATTTCACGCCCATCGGGGAGGCGGAGAACTCGGTCAGCGCGTCCCAGGCCGCGTCGGCATCGACGGCGGTGTAGATCGGCTTCAGCGCCGCGGCAACACTCTTGCGGTCCTTGTAGCCGACGAAGCGTAACGCCGCCCGCAGCAGGTGCACGACACACGTCTGAACGGTCGCTTGCGGCCAGGTTGTTTCGATCGCTTCGGGGAACCCGGTCAGGCCGTCGCAGCAGACGATGAGGACGTCTTTGACACCGCGGTTGGCTAGCTGCGCGCAGACGCTGGCCCAGAATTTGGCGCCCTCGGTGTCTTGCACCCAGATGCCCAACACGTGTTTGATGCCGTCCATGTCGACGCCAACGGCGATGTGCGCGGCCTTGTTGCGGACATGGCCGCTGTCCCTGACTTTGACGATCAGCGCGTCAAGGTAGATCACCGGGTAGAGCGCGTCCAGCGGGCGGCGCTGCCATTCCAGGACGGCATCGAGGACCGCGTCGGTGATCTTCGAGATCGTCTCGTGGGACAGCTCGGTGCCGATCGTTGAGACCAGGTGGTGCTGGATATCGCGCACCGTCATCCCGCCGGCATAGAGCGAGATGATCATGTCGTCCAGGCCGCCGAGGCGCCGCTCGCCCTTGGGTACCAAGCGGGGCGTGAAGCTCCCGTCGCGGTCCCGCGGGATGTCCAGCTCTAGATCGCCGACCTCTGCCGCGACCGTCTTCGCCGACGTTCCATTTCGCGAATTCGCATAGAACCTAGCTTCGGGATCGCCCTTGTCATAGCCGAGGTGCTCGGTCAGTTCGGCCTGCAACCCGCGCTCGAGGGCCGCCTTGATCAGGCCCGGCACGAACCCGCCCTCGCCGGTGAGTTGCATGGTGCCGGCATCGATCTTCGCGAAGAGACCATCGAGAGCGCCGCTATCGCGCAGCTCCTTGATCGCATCGGCGGCCGCACGCTGGGCCGGGGACTTCGGTGCTTTCAGCTTCTCATTTCGTTCTGTCATGACCATTAGTGTCACTCCTT
>NZ_FOCN01000036.1 GCF_900110125.1 Cryobacterium luteum | reverse complement strand
CATGGAAACCGTATTGGGCACCCTCACCAAGGCCGGCGCCATCTACAAAGTCGAAGGCGGCTACCTCGACCTTCCGCCGATGAACGAACCCGGCTGCGACGCCGCCATCGGCGACTCCCTCTCCAACCCCGAAGGCTCGGTCATGAGCGCCGGATTCTTCGAACTCAAGGCCTCCGCACCCCTCGTCTACACCTACACCTACGACGAGATGAAGGTCGTCATCACGGGCGAATTCATCCTCACCGACCAGACCACCGGCGAAGTCACCCACGCCACCGAACGCGACGTACTCTTCTTCCCCAAGGGCACCACCGTCAAGTTCGAAACCCCCGACTACGCCCTCGGATTCTTCGCCGGCGACCGCACCTTCGCACCCTAAACCCGCCGCGCGGAGCATCCGCCCTGTCACAGCCACGGATGCGATTCACGTGCTTGATTCACCCCTTGGCGCCCGTGCCCAGCACCGCTGACCCATTCTGCGGTCGGCAGTGCTGGGACTGACGCCTCGGCCATCCGCTGGTCGAACCCGCGCCCTGGCTCAGACACAGACACAGAACACAGCACCACCCGCTACCGCAGTGCGGCATCACGAGGTCGCTTGCGTCATACGTAGCGCCACTCAGGCGTCGCACCAGCGACCCAGCTATCCATTGGATTAGGAGAACAGCATGACACTGCGAGTTGGAATCATTGGTGCGGGCCCCAGCGGGATGGCACAACTGCGAGCATTCGAATCGGCCCGCCAGAAGGGCGCCGAAATTCCCGAGATCACCTGCTTCGAGAAGCAGGACGACTGGGGCGGACAGTGGAACAGCAGTTGGCGCATCGGCCTGGACGCCCATGGCGAGCCGGTGCACACGAGCATGTACCGCCACCTGTGGTCCAACGGGCCCAAGGAGTGCCTGGAGTTCTCGGATTACTCCTTTGACGAGCACTTCGGCCGCGCCATCTCGTCCTTTCCCTCTCGCGAGGTTCTGTTCGACTACATCAAGGGCCGCGTCGAGAAGTCCGACGTGCGCAAGTACGTTCGCTTCAACACCGTCGCCCGCCACACCACCTACAACGAGGAGACGCAGGAGTTCACCCTCACGGTTGAGGACCTCAAGACCAACCTCACCGAGACCCACGTGTTCGACAAGCTCGTCGTGTCGACCGGCCACTTCTCGGTACCGTCGGTTCCCGAGTTCACGGGCATCAAGTCCTTCCCCGGCGAAGTGCTGCACGCCCACGACTTTCGCGGGGCCGAGCGCTTCTACGGCAAGAAACTGCTCATGATCGGCAGCAGCTATTCCGCTGAGGACATCGGCATGCAGGCCCACAAGATGGGTGCCGCATCGATCACGTTCAGCTACCGTTCGACGCCGATGGGCTACGAGTGGCCGGAAAACTGTGTGGAGCGCCCGCTCGCCACTCACTTTGACGGCCGCACCGCGTATTTCAGTGACGGCACCCACGATGACTTCGACGCCGTCGTCCTCTGCACCGGGTACCAGCACAAGTACCCTTTTCTGCCGAGCGAGCTGTCGCTGAAGTCGGCGAACGTGCTGTATCCGGCCAACCTATATAAAGGAGTGGTGTGGCAGCAGAACACCAACCTGTTCTACCTGGGCGCGCAGGACCAGTACTACACGTTCAACATGTTCGACGCGCAGGCGTGGTACGCCCGCGACGTCATGACCGGAGTGATCGCCCTGCCGTCAATCGCGGAGCGCGAGGCGAACATCCAGCTCTGGATTGAACGCCTGGCCGCGCTACCCGACCACAACGCTGAGGCCGACTTTCAGACGGACTACCTGCGGGAGCTCATTGCCGCCACGGACTACCCGCCCTTCGACCTTGACGCTGTGTCCCAGTTGTTCAAGGACTGGATGCACCACAAGGAAACAGACATCCTGGGCTACCGGGACATGCTGCATCGATCCGTTGTCACCGGCACCATGGCCGTCAAGCACCACACCCGCTGGCTTAACGCCATGGATGACTCCATGGCCCGGTATTTGAACGGCCCGTCCCAGGAAGTGGACACGAGTACGGCTGACGTTGTCGACGACATCCTGGCCGTTAGATAGCTTTCAACACTCCCCCACCGACCAATGGCCGTACTCACACGATGAGTACGGCCATTGGTCGGTGCGGGCAGCGGATGCCGCGAGCGCGCGTTCTGCCCGGCCCGGCCGCGGTGCAGGTGCAGGTGCAGGTGCAGGTGCAGGTGCAGGTGCAGGTGCAGGTGCTACTGAGAAATCTTCGCGAGCGTTTCTCGTTCCGCCGCGATGGTGGTGTTGTCGCCGTGGCCGGTGCGCACCACCGTGTCGGCTGGCAGGGTCAACAGGCGTTCGCGAATCGAGGCCAGGATGGTGGGGTAATCGCTGTAGGACCGCCCCGTTGCACCCGGGCCGCCGTGGAACAGCGTGTCCCCGGTGAAGACCGTCTTTTCACTCTCGAGATAGAAGCAGGTTGAGCCCGGCGAGTGTCCCGGCGTGTGGATAGCACGCAGCGTGGCCCCACCGACCTCGAACAGGTCGCCGTCGACGTGCTGCCGGTCAGGCTGTATGTCGGGGTACACCTGATCCCAGAGAATCAGGTCCTCTGAGTTCAGGTAGATGGCGGCGCCCACCGCCTGCGCGACTTGCCGCGCCGCGCCGATGTGGTCGTTGTGTGCGTGGGTGAGCAAAATGGCGAGCACTTTGCGGCCCCGCACCTGGTGAATGATCGCCGCAGCATCGTGCGGGGAGTCGATGATCACGCATTCCTCGTCGTTGCCGACGATCCAGACGTTGTTGTCGACCTCCCACGTGCCGCCGTCGAGCGAAAAAGTTCCCGAGGTGACCAGGTTTTCAATCGTGACGGCCATTAGAGTTCCACGACCGAACGGAGGACCGTGCCCTCGTGCATCTTCACGAAGGCGTCTTCCACCTGGTCGATCGTGATGCGCTCGGAGACGAAGGCGTCGAGGTTGAGATTGCCCTGCTTGTAGTGTGCAACGAGCATGGGAAAGTCACGGGAGGGCAGGCAGTCGCCGTACCACGAGGATTTCAGGGAACCACCGCGGCCGAAGACGTCCAGCAGCGGCAATTCGATCTTCATGTCCGGTGCGGGAACACCCACCAGAACCACCCGGCCGGCCAGGTCACGGGCGTAAAACGCCTGCCGATACGTTTCGGGGCGACCGACAGCGTCGATCACGACATCCGCTCCGTTGCCGTTGGTCAGGGCGCGAATCGCGTCGACGGCGTCGTGCTCCGTCGAGTTGACCCCGTGGGTGGCGCCGAGTGACTTTGCCATCGCGATCTTGTTGTCGTCGATGTCGACCGCGATGATGGTCGTGGCGCCGGCGAGCTTCGCGCCGGCAATCGCGGCGATTCCCACGCCGCCGCAGCCGATCACGGCAACGGACTCGCCCGGCTTCACCTCACCGGTGTTGATCGCGGCGCCGATGCCGGCCATCACGCCGCAGCCGAGCAATCCGACAGCGGCGGCATCCGCTTCGGGATCGACTTTGGTGCACTGACCGGCCGCTACCAGGGTCTTCTCGGCAAAGGCACCGATCCCGAGCGCGGGCGATAGCTCGGTTCCGTCCTCGAGCGTCATTTTCTGCGTTGCGGTGTGAGTGTTGAAGCAGTACTGCGGCTGGCCCTTGGCGCAGGCGCGGCACTGCCCGCAGACGGCGCGCCAGTTGAGAATGACCCGGTCGCCCGGTGCCACCTGGGTGACGTCGGGGCCCACGGCATAGACCACACCGGTGGCCTCATGGCCGAGCAGGTACGGGAAGTCATCACCAATGCCGCCCTGTTTGTAGTGCAGGTCGGTGTGGCAGACACCGCAGGTGATGATGTCCACCAGCGCCTCACCGGGGCCGGGGTCCGGCACCAGGATGGTCACCAGGGACACCGGGGCGTTCTTTTCCCTGGCGATGACTGCTCGTACTCTATGGACCATGTTTTGGGGTTCCTTCCTAGAATCCGGTGAGTGGGGGCACCAGCGCCAATCTAGCTGACGCGTTGGTGTTCCCCCGTCATCGGCCCTGGCGGTTCCGCTATACGGCGATCAGTGCGGAACGGTCGTGTTCCTTTTGTCTGTCGGTCGACCTGATTTGGCTTGCCTGATACACCGTGGAGGTGCCCAGGCTGCGAACCGTTTCGCCGAAGACTTCGTCGGGATCCAGGCGCCGCAGTTCCTCGGCCAGGCACAGCCGCAGGGTGCGGCGCGGCAGCGAGATCCGCTGCGCGGGCTGTCCGGGTTGGGTGAGTTCAGCCACCGTCTGCCCGGGCCGAGTCAGTAGAACATCTCCGGTAGCCCGGCTGAGCCGCACGCTGCGCATGCCCATTCCGGGCCGCGCGGCCACCAGCGTGACCGGAACCTTCAGGGCCCGCTCGAGCCAGGCCGCGAGCAGCAGGGTACTGGGGGAATCGGGAGCGCCTGCCACGGTGACGGCCGTGACGGGAGAGGAATCGACCTGGTCCAGCACGGCGGCCAGCTGGATCCGCCAGGTGGTGAGGCGGGTCCAGGCCAGGTCGGTGTCCCCGGCCCGGTAGGTCATCCGGATGTTTTCCAGCGCCTGCTGTGGATCTTTTTCGTTGGCTGAGTCGGTGATCCGGCGGTGCGCCATCCGTCCGATGGACGTCGCCCCTGCATTCCGGGGCGCGCCGTATGGCCACCAGGCCACAATGGGTGCGTCCGGAAGGAGGAGAGCAGACACCAAGGATTCGTTTTCTCCGGAGAGTTCACCCGAGCCACGGAGCACGATCACTTCGGACGCGCCGGCGTCGCCGCCCACGCGGATCTGGGCGTCGAGACGGGTGGGTGCCGAGGCGCCGGCATCCGCTAAAACGATGATCCGGCAGGGGTGTTCCCGGCTGGCGTCGTTGGCCGCTTCGATCGCCTCTTCTTCAAAGCCGGACCTGGTCACGACGACCAGGGTGAGCACTCGTCCCAGTGCGATCACCCCGCCTTGCTCGCGCAGGGACATGAGCCTCTTGGAAATCTTGGAGGATGTGGTGTCAGGAAGATCTACGATCATGGCCTTCTCCAGGTTCGTCCGTCGCGGGCAAGCATTGCATCGGCTGAGGCGGGCCCCCAGCTTCCGGGGGCATAGGCCTCTGGCTGTTCGCCCAGGCTGGCCCAGTACTTTTCAAAAGGATCCAGAATGTTCCAGGAGTGTTCAACTTCCTGGTGCCGCGGGAACAGCGGTGGTTCGCCCAGCAGCACATCCAGGATGAGTCGCTCGTAGGCTTCGGGGCTGGACTCGGTGAACGAGTGCCCATAGCCGAAGTCCATGGTCACGTCGCGCACTTCCATCTGCGTTCCCGGAACCTTCGAACCGAACCGGATGGTGGCACCCTCATCGGGCTGGACTCGGATCACCACGGCGTTCTGGCAGAAGTCATCTTCACCGTGATCGCCAAACAGCAGGTTGGGGGCGCGTTTGAAGACGACGGCGATTTCCGTGACGCGGCGTCCCAGCCGCTTTCCGGCACGCAGGTAGAACGGCACGCCGGCCCACCGGCGGGTATGAATATCAACCCGCACGGCGGCGTAGGTTTCCGTCGTCGACCCGGCCGGGATGCCGTCTTCTTCGAGGTAGCCGACCACCTTTTCACCGCCCTGCCAGCCACCGGCGAACTGCCCACGCGCCGAGTGGGTGGACAGGTCGGCCGGAAGTTTCACCGCGGCCAGCACCTTTTCTTTCTCCGCGCGCAGGTCATCGGCGTTGAAGGAGATGGGTTCCTCCATTGCGGTCAGGGCCAGCAGCTGCAGCAGGTGATTCTGGATGACATCGCGTGCCGCTCCGACACCGTCGTAATACCCGGCCCGGCCGCCGGTGCCGATGTCCTCGGCCATGGTGATCTGCACGTGGTCCACATAGTTGGCGTTCCACAGCGGTTCGAACAGCTGGTTCGCGAAACGCAGCGCCAGGATGTTCTGTACCGTTTCTTTTCCCAGGTAGTGGTCGATGCGAAACACCGCGTTCGGCGGGAAGACGGACTCCACAATGTCATTGAGCCGACGGGCCGACTCCAGGTTGTGCCCGAACGGCTTCTCGATGACCACGCGCCGCCACTGGTTCTTTTTGGCCTGTGCCAGGCCATGCTTGGACAGCTGACGGCAGACCTGCTCGAATGCCTTC
This sequence comes from Cryobacterium luteum, assembly GCF_900110125.1. Taxonomy (GTDB): domain Bacteria; phylum Actinomycetota; class Actinomycetes; order Actinomycetales; family Microbacteriaceae; genus Cryobacterium; species Cryobacterium luteum. The sequence continues at coordinate 6,235 of NZ_FOCN01000036.1, read as the reverse complement.
GGAGGGATGGACAGGTAGAACGCATGATTGCCCTGCGTTCCACGCTGTTCATCGAGTTCACCGATGGTCGTACCCAGCCGTTTGAACGCCTCATCGTCGTCGAACTCGCCCTGCACAAAGCGGATGCCTTCAGCGAATTGGTTCCACACCGTCTCGTCGAACGGGGTGCGGGCATACGCTTTGACGGTGTGCTTGACCTCGGCGGCGAACTCACTGTGACTCCAGTCGCGGCGGCCGAACCCCACCAGCGCGAAACTCGGCGGCAGGAGTCCCCGGTTCGCGAGGTCGTACATGGCGGGCATCAGCTTCTTGCGGGCGAGGTCCCCGGTGACGCCGAAGAGAACCAGGGACGATGGACCGGCCACCCGGGACAGACGACGGTCGCGGGGGTCCCGGAGTGGATTCGATCCGGTCCGCACATTCGTTTCAACGCGGGTTGCAGACATGGTTGCTTCTAACTGTCGACATGGCAATATGGTCCGCGACCGACGGTCACGAAAGTATTTGCTCGCGGGTCTCCCCGAAGGGGACGGTATCGCTGAGCGTGAGCGTGTAGCGAAAGAAGTCGTGGCGGGTGACCAGGATGCCGGCACAGTGTTGCGGTATTTGGCGGAGCATGGCTTCGGCCTGGTCGAGCATCTCGTCGAGTCGGCCGGGGGTGGCAACGAAGACTTCCAGATTCTCGGTGGTCTGGGTGTGCATGATGAACAGCTTCCTGCCCCGCAGTGAGGGACTCGACGATGTCAACCCCTCATCCTTGAGGGCGTGCTGTGTGCTGGATTGTTGGGCGTGGGTGGTGATTCTCGTACTGCCCGCGGTGAAGTTTCTCCGCGGGCAGTACGAGCGTTATCGGGGCCGGATCAGTTGCGCTGGAGTTCGAGGGCGCCGATGATGGCGTCGCGGAGGTCCTTGGCTGCCTGTGCCGGGTCAGCCGCGCTGTAGATGGAGCCACCGACGACGGCGACCTCGGCGCCAGCACGCTGGACCGCTTCGATGGTGCGAAGGTTCACTCCGCCAGCAACCGAGAATGGCACGCGGGCTTCCTCGCCGGCGCGGAGCAGACCGGTCAGGTCGTAGCCAGGCTTGGCCTGCTCGTCGAGGCCAGCGTGCATCTCGACGAACTTAGCGCCGAGGGTACGGGCTTCCTTGGCGCGGGTGACCTTGTCTTCGACGCCGATGAGGTCGACGACGATGCCCTTGTTGTGAGCTTTGGCGGCCTTGACGGCGCCGGCAATGGTGGAGTCATCGGCAGTGCCGAGCACGGAAACCAGGTCAGCGCCGGCCTTGAAAGCGATATCGGCTTCGAGCTCGCCGGCGTCCATGGTCTTCATGTCAGCAAAGACGAGCTTGTCCGGGTGAGCGTTCTTGACGGCCGTGACGACGGCAAGGCCGGCGGCCTTGATCAGCGGGGTGCCGAGCTCAATGATGTCGACGTACTCGGCAACTTGGCCGGCCAGGGTGAGAGCGTCTTCGATGGTGAGCAGGTCCATTGCAACTTGGAGCTTCATGATGATGTCTACTTTCTATTGGGATTTGCGGTGGGGTGGGAAATTTGGGGCCTCGACTATTCGAGGTTGGCGTGCCTCAGCCAGAGCTGCTCGGCCGGTTCATCGACGTTGTCCCAGAGGGACTGGAAGACGGCCTCGGTGGCGAGGAAAAGTACCTGTTCGAACAGGGATCCGGAGTACTGGCGGGACACACTGGAGCCGTGGTCGGTCTTCTGAGCGGCGGGAATGATCACCAGGGCGTCAGCGAGTGCTGCGAGCGGTGAGTTTGCGTTGGTCGTGAACGCGGCAATTCGCGCTCCGGCCTTCGCCGCTGTTTCGGCCGACTTGACCACGCCCGAGGTCGTTCCCGATCCGGAGGCCACCAAGAGCAGGTCGCCGGCCCGGATGGCTGGAGTGGTGGTGTCCCCGGCGATGTGCACGGTGAGACCCAGGTGCATCAGCCGCATGCCGGCCATGCGCAAAACCAGACCGCTTCGACCGGCACCGGCGATGAACACCGAGCCGGGCTGGCTGAGCAGGCCGGCCAGGTCGGCAACCTGCCGTGCGTCGATTTTCGCCGCTGTGTTCGCGATCTCGTCCCTGACGAGAGACAGGTTGCGCGCAATGTCATCTGCGGTGCTGTAGCCGGTCCGTGTTGCATTTGCTGTCGGATTCACGATATGTCCCCTTCTATTCGGTCACTCGGCCGGGAGTGGCCGCACTGCCTTTCTGGTGTTACTCATATTCGCGAAGCAAGCGGGCGGGGGTAACACTGTTTTCTGACGGTTCTGCCTACACCTTGGGATGGGCCCATTTCGCCGCGAGGGCACCTAGGCCGAAATACCACGGCGCTGAAGGTTTTATTGAATAGACTCTGGAGAGGATCACGGCCCCGCTGCATTGGTGGGGCTGCTGAGTATGACCCCACCCGGAGCCCAGTCTCGGAGCGCAGACCTTTGGCCGTGCCGACCCCCTTTCAGTCGCAGATCTATCGATCCCTGCCGGAAATCGAGCGGGCCGATGCGATTGTCGACCGGATCACCAAGGCGATCACCCTCGGGCTGCTCAAGGTCGGCGAACGCCTTCCGCCCGAGGCTGCGCTCTCCGAAATGTTCGGGGTGGGCGGCGCAACCCTCCGGGAGGCTTTGGCGGAGCTGCGCGAGCAAGGTGTCGTCGAGACCCGCCGCGGCCGCAGCGGCGGAACCTTCGTGGTCACTCAGCCACGCACCCAGACCGACACCATTCGGGACTGGTTTCTCGCGACATCCATTTCGGAAATTCGCGACATCGGCGATGAGCATGCTGCAGTGGCCGCCGCGATCATCCGTTTGGCCTGTGAGCGGGCGGAAGCACACGACGTGGCCCGTCTTCAGGAACTGGCCCGCGCGTTGGTGTTGGCCACCAGCCCGGAAGGGCGGGCGGTGGCTGACAGCCGTTTTCACATTGAGTTAGCGGTCTCTGCACAATCACCGCGGCTGGCGAACGCCGAGATGCGGCTGCAGGAGGAAACAGTGCAGCAGCTGTGGACACCCCTCGCCGTGACATTCGACCCCGAGCCGGCCACGGCTGAACACCTGGAACTCGTTCGGGCCGTGGCCCAGGACCAACCCGTTAAGGCCGGAAACCTGGTGCTCGACCACATCAGGCGAAACATCTTTCACCTGATAGACACGAAGCTCACCCTCGGTTACGCCCGATCGAACCAGGACACCCCATGACCACTGACCCGCGACTCGTGCAGGCTGTCGACGCGCTGACCGGCTGGTTCAGCGCCGTCTCGGTCGAGGTCAGCGACCTCTCAGGCGGCGTCACCGCGCTGCTCGAACACAATCTTGGCGGCAAGGCCAAAGTCGACAAGGCCGCCCTGGTCGGAGTCGATGACCTCGCGGCGGAGTTTCTGACCCGAAACTCCTTTGCTGTCGGCGCCGGAACTTTCTTCGCCACGGGATCGGTGAATGAGCGCAGTCGGCCCGTGGAGTGGTGGATCCGCAAGCCATCCGGCGCCATCGGTCGGCTCAAGTTCGATCTGACCCCCGGCAGTCATCGCTACTACGACTATGAAAAACTACCGTTCTTCTCCACCGCCGTCTCCACGGGTAAGCAGACGCTCTGGGGACCATACATCGACTACCTCGGCTTCGAGGAATATATTCTCACCGTCTCAGCCCCGTTCTGGGTGCGCGCACACTTTATGGGGGTGGTGGGCTGCGACATCCGTCTCCGGGACTTGGAACCGCTCATCATGCCCCATCTGCGGCTCATTCACGGTGACGCCGCCCTCATTAACGCCAGCAACCGCGTCATTCTCGGTAACTCCGGCCGATACCTGGTCGGTGAGCGGGTGAAGTCGGAAACGCCCCACCAACCTCGACTGGCACTGGATGTGCCCTACCTCGGGCTCTCGCTCATCTACACCGCCCGGCCCGCGGCCTCCTGAAGAAGGCCGGCACGCTCAAAGCCCCGCCGGCATGCACCGGCGGGGCTTTTCGCTCCCGGGCATCGTCAAACGGTGCGCCGGGCGAAGCGAAGGCTGGTTGCTACTTCTCGAGCTCTTCCATGTCTTTCAAATCCTTCAGGTCTTGCAGGTCCTGAAGGTCCTGAAGTTCTTGTTGATCCTCAAGGTCCTCTAAATCGTGCTCGAGTTCATGTTCGAGTGCGAGTTCGAGTGCGACTTCGCGCTCGAGGTCGAGGTCGATGCGATCATCCAGGGCAAGCGCGGCGTGGCCGATGGCTGCGTATCTCACTGGATTGGTCTTGCGCAGGTACAGTGCCTGACCTGCTCCCGCGAGGAAGAGCACAGCGGAGATGTACGGGATGAGTTTGAACAGCAGGGACGACGCTGCTGGTCCAGCAGCTGTGTCGAGGTTCATGGCCATCATGAGGACGACACCCAGCATGCCCACGCCTCCTATTATGGGAGCAATTTTGGTGCGCCATACCTTTTCTTCCGGGTGGTTCTTACGGAAGTAGTTGAACACAGCGGCCATCGTGATGGTCTGCACGATCAGCAGCGAGAACGTTCCGAGCACAGCCAGAAGAACGAAGACATCCAGGTATGGGTCCTTCTGGAAGAACCAGAACCCGAGGATCCACACAATTGCAGCGCCGGTCTGAATGTACGAGGCGATGTACGGGGACCCGTGCTTCCTGTGGGTCTTGCCGAGTACGACGGGCAACACTCCTTCCCGTCCCAGCGAATACAGGTACCGGGAAGCGGCGTTGTGGAAGGCCATGGCGCAAGCGAAGGATCCGGTCATCATCAGCCACTGCATGACCAGGACCCAGCCGTGGCCGACGAACACATCGGTGGGGTGGAAGAACATGTCCAGGGGGTTGGCGCTTTGAGCCAGGGCAATAGAACCTTCCGCACCATTCCCGGCGACGGTCATCCAGGAGACGAAGATGTAGAAGATGCCGACGCCCGTGACCGCGATCAGCGTGGCGATCGGGATGATCTTCCTTGGGTTCTTTGACTCTTCCCCGTACATCACGGTCGATTCGAATCCGGTCCAGGACCAGAATGCGATGAACATGGCCAGTCCCGGCGCTGCAAGTGCCAGACCGTTGGGTTGGAAGGCGTTAATCGGGTTCAGCGTCTCCGGCATGAGCCCGTCGGGCCCCCCGCCATTGAACAGCACCCCGAAGGCCATGACGGCCAGGATCGCGATCTCAGTGGCGAGCAGTACGGCCAGGATTTTTGCGGCGAGGCTGATCTCAAAGTAGGTCAGTGCGGCGATAAGCAGGAGTCCACCGACAGCAAAAACCACCCAAGAGATATCTATCCCGAGCTGGTCCAGGAAGGCCAAATGACCGAAGTACGCGAAAATTCCGATGATGCTGGCCTCGAAGACCATGTAGCCGAAGGTGACCATATAGCCAGTGCCGAGGCCGACCACGCGTCCCAAACCTCGGGAAATGAATCCATAGAAGGCGGCCGTTGACGTCACATAGCGCGCCATCGTGACATAGGCGACGGCAAAGACCGAGAGGATCACCGTTGCCCAGATATAGGTTGCCGGGACTCCGGTTCCCACACCATAGCCGACCGCAAACGGCACGTTTCCGCTCATCACCGTAATCGGTGCGGACGTCGCGACGGCCATGAAAACGACATCCCACAGGCCCAGGCTGTTGGCTTTCAGCTTTCCCGGCTGGGAGGGGCTGGAACCTTTTGCCTTTCGCGTGGTGCCGAGCCGGCTCATCGCTCGTCCTGGCTGCAGCATGCTCCGGTGTCGTTGGTGGTGATGGCTATCTCGGACTCGGGGAGGTTGAGGGTGGGGTTTTCGTCGAAGAAGCCGTGGGGTTCGATCATGAAGCCGATGTTTTGGCGGGGCATGACGGGCCAGTCTTCGAGGCGCACGACGTGGTGCATTCCGAAGGTGTACCAGACGACGAGATCCTGGTCGACGATGTTCCGGTCGGCGAGGGTCCACGTGGGCAGGCCATCGCCGCCGGTGCTCTGGTTCGGGAACTCGCCAGCCGGAAAACGCTCGGCCCGGTCGTACGCGGTCACCCACAGGTTGTTGCGAGCAAACTGAGCGCGCTGACTCACGTGGGAACGCTCGTCGGCGGCCAGGGTGATCGCATTCGTGGGGATGAGGCGGTAGGCCACCGGCTCGTTGACCAGGTTCTTGCTGTCGCGGTTGGCGACCTTCCAGAAGCGGTGCTTGGAGCTGTCGGCCTTGCGGATTGCCGCCTGCTCGGTTTCGAGCAGTCGATCAACCGCACGGAACGCGGTGAGGGTGGGG
>NZ_FOCN01000052.1 GCF_900110125.1 Cryobacterium luteum | reverse complement strand
ATTTCCCCAAAGGCACCGACTTATCCGTTCATTCGCCCGAGCGGCTACTCGAAGTCGCTACCGAACTCAACAATCGACCCCGCAAAACACTCGGCTGACTATGGCAGCGTTACTGGGACCCACCAGGGCAATCTAAGCCGGACCCACTTCGGGCGAAGCGGGGTGTCGCGGGCAACCTAACCGGGACCCACCTCCACCGTTGTTGCAACGTGTTTTCTGGTTGCTCAGGGTGGAGGTTCGGATGGAGTCTCGGGTGAAAATTTTCGCGCAGATCCGGCGTGACGCACGGGTGGAGGGCCTCTCGATCCGGGAGTTGGCCCGACGTCATGGCGTCGGGCGGCCAACGGTGCGGCAGGCCCTGCTACAGGCGGAGCCGCCGCCACGGAAACCGCGGGTCCGGTCCGCACCGCGGCTGGACGCGTTCAAGAGAGTGATCGACGAGATGCTCCGCCTGGACACGGAGGCACCGAGGAAGCAGAAGCACACGGCACGGCGTATCTTCGCCCGCCTCGCGGACGAGCACGGTGCGACGGATCTGTCGTATTCGACGGTCCGGAACTACGTCCGCCGGCGTCGCCCTGAGATCGATGCGGCCGTGGGCAGGCTGTCGGAGGTGTTCGTCCCACAGGAGCACGCGCCAGGGGCTGAGGCGGAGGTTGACTTCGGGGAAGTCTGGGTGGTCTTGGCCGGGGTGAAGACGAAGTGCCACATGTTCACCTTTCGCCTGTCCTACTCGGGGAAGGCGATTCACCGGGTCTATCCAACGCAGGCGCAGGAGGCGTTCCTTGAGGGGCATATTGATGCGTTCGAGGACATCGGCGGGATCCCGACCCGGCACATTCGTTACGACAACTTGACCGACGCGGTCGTGAAAGTTATCTACGGCACGGGCCGGCAGCGCACCGAGAACGACCGCTGGGTGCTGTTTCGGTCGCACTACGGTTTCGACGCGTTCTATTGCCACCCCGGAATCGAAGGCGCCCATGAGAAGGGAGGCGTCGAGGGTGAAGTCGGCCGGTTCCGGCGCACGCACCTGTCCCCGATGCCGGTCGTGGATTATCTTGAACAGTTGAATGAGCAGATCCGTGGCTGGGATCTCGACGACGAGAACCGGCGCATCAGCGACCGAATCCGCACCGTCGCTCAGGACTTCGCTCTCGAACGACCGCTGCTCGCTCCGGTGACCGCGGATCGGTTCGAGCCTGGTTTGTCGTTGACTCCGCGGGTGAACCGGTCGAGCCTGATCCGGGTGCGGATGGCGAGTTACTCGGTGCCGGCCCGGTTCATCGGCCGGCCCGTCCGTGTCGCGCTGCGGGCATCGGAGGTGATCGTCTTCGACGGCCGCACGGAGATCGCACGGCACCCGCGGGTGGTGGCTCTGCATGGTCAGAGCGTGAACCTTGACCACTATCTCGAAGTTCTCCAGCGCAAGCCCGGCGCCCTTCCAGGGTCGACAGCGCTGGCTCACGCGCGGGCGGCGGGCGCGTTCACCTCGGCGCATGAAGCATTCTGGGCTGCCGCCCGGAAAACGGATGGTGACGCGGGAGGCACTAAGGCCCTGATCGATGTTCTCCTGCTGCACCGGACAATGGCAGCGAACGACGTCGTCGGCGGGATCATGGCCGCGCTTACGGTCGGGGCTGTCACTGCGGACGTTGTCGCGGTCGAGGCCCGTCGCCACGAAGCCTTGGCTGGTTCAGGCCGTCCTCCGGTCGAGGAAGTTCGAGGCCCTGAGCGGCGGGTCGTCAGTCTGACCCAGCGCCGCCTCGCAGACCCGGCCGCGGTGATCGCTGGCCTTCCCGCTGACACAAGGCCGTTGCCGAGCGTTTTCGCCTACGACCAGTTGCTGCGCTTACCTGATCGCACGACCTCACCCACAGCCGTCCCGGCTGGACAGAAAGGAACAGGCTCATGACCTCGGCTACCACCAGCATCACCACCACCCTCCGACGCCGCCGAGGGTTGACCGAAGAAGCCGCGAACGCTGCCATCGACGGCGCCTGCCGAAAGCTTCGACTGCCCACGATTCGCGCCGTCGTCGACGAGGCCACGACCGCAGCCGAGAAAGAACAGCTCTCCTATCAAGGGTTCCTCGCGGAGCTGCTGCTGGCCGAATGTGATGACCGCGACCGACGCTCCTCTGTCCGCCGCGTGAAGGCCGCCGGGTTCCCCAGAGACAAGTGGTTGGGCGACTTCGATTTCGACGTCAACCCGAACATCAACCCCGCGACGATCAACACCCTCGCCACCGGAGAGTGGGTGCGGAAAGGCCAACCTCTGTGCCTAATCGGGGACTCCGGGACCGGAAAATCACACCTGCTGATCGGCCTCGGAACCGCGGCGGCAGAGAAAGGGTTCCGAGTGAAATACACCCTCGCGACCCGGCTCGTGAACGAACTGGTCGAGGCCGCAGACGAGAAGAACCTCGCCCGCACCATCGCCCGCTATGGCCGCGTCGACCTCCTCATGATCGACGAACTCGGCTACATGGAACTCGACCGGCGAGGCGCCGAGCTGCTCTTCCAAGTCCTCACCGAACGGGAAGAGAACAACTCGATCGCGATTGCGTCGAACGAGTCATTCTCCGGCTGGACGAAGACCTTCACCGACCCCCGCCTTTGCGCGGCGATCGTGGACCGACTCACCTTCGGCGGGACGATCATCGAAACTGGCACCGACTCCTATCGCCTTGCCCACATGCAAAGACAGCAAGAGCAGACGCCCGTCTGAAGGCCTTGGTCAACAGAAGCAGTCGTCGTGTTCGACGGCTGCTCGCCCGTGAGGGCTGACAGAACGAGCCCGACCGGGCGGTGTTCCACCTGAATCAGGACGAGGGCAACCCTGCCAGACGCAGAACAGCAGCCAGACCAGCCGGGGTCCCCGGCCAGTGCTTCGTGATGGAATCACTGCCCGCGCGCCTGGTCGCGAATCGGAGAGCGATCGCTACGACCAACGCGTCGTCGGCATATCCCAACACCGGGATGAAATCCGGGATGAGGTCGATAGGCGAGATCAGATACACCAACAGCACGCCCAACCAGATCCGGACCCCGATCGGCACGGAGCTGTCTGAGGCGAGACGCTTCAGCAGGCGCACGACGTCCGGGGCGAGACGAAGAAGATCCACCAGCGACGCACGACCCGAGTGTTTGCGTTGCTCGAACCACAGCACAAGGACAAGCACCAGCCAGAACAGGACCAGCCCGCCGACGACGCCGACCACAACCTGCCACCACTCCGACACGACTACGAATCCTCAGGGACTGCGCCGGCGTTCGGATTGGTGGAAGTCCTCATGACACCATTCTCCCAGAGGATGACCGCAACAACGGTGGAGGTGGGTCCCGGTTAGGTTGCCCGCGACACCCCGCTTCGCCCGAAGTGGGTCCGGCTTAGATTGCCCTGGTGGGTTCGACTTGGGTTGACATAGCCACTCGGCGGCATCACACCCACTCAAGCCATGCAACGACTACTGTCAGAGCCAGAAATACCCATCGTTGCGACGACCGGTTGAATCCGCCGAACC
>NZ_FOCN01000041.1 GCF_900110125.1 Cryobacterium luteum | reverse complement strand
AAGGTGCCCTCCAGTTCCGAGGCAGACGTCTGGAAGACGCTCTCGCCATATCAAGGCATCGCCCCTTAAACTCGGGGCAGAGACACAGGCCGGGGCGTGAAGATCCCACAAGCGTTCTGGAAGATCGCAGCATGGACAACAACCACGGAAGACTCCACCGCTCTTCACGCCGCCGGATTCGTCCTCGACCAAAGCCCACAGCTAGAAGACATCGACCTCGACACAGGCCATGCTCCAGCCCCCATGTACGGTAATCCCCCGGCGCTCGGCCCGTACCGCACCTACCAAGTCTCCATCGTCGACATCATCGACCGCACCGAGCTCAACCTGACCGTTCTATCCAAAGCCGACGTCTATGAGCTGGCGCGGATATCTCGGACAGTGGGCCCTCTTAAAATGAGGGTTCACTGAAAGTAGAGAACATCATGACCGCAGCGCGTAGGCGTTTCACCCAAGACCTCAAAGATGAGCTGTGTCGCGAGGTGATCAATACCTCGAAGCCGATCAAGGACGTCGCCACCGCATATGGCGTCGGCCCGGAGACGCTCCGGAACTGGCTCAACAAATACCGTGAGGCCAACGGCGGCACCGAAGCCGACTTAACCGTGTCGGAACGGGCCCGTTTGAAGGAACTCGAGCGGGAAGTTCACGAGCTGCGAGCGGAGACCGCATTCTTGAAAAAAGCCAGCGCATACTTCGCGCGGGAGCAGCGGTAGTGAGCAAGTACGAATACATCGACTCCCAAAAATCTGAGCTCACCAACCGGAATTCGGTGGTGAAAATGTGCCTCTGGCTGGCCGTCTCCACGTCCGGTTTCTACCACTGGGCGATCCGTCCGCAGTCCGCGACCTCTGCCCGCCGAGAAGCCCTGATCGCCCGGATACAACACTTCTTCGAGGAGTCCGACGGGATCTACGGATATCGCCGAATCCACGCCGACCTCGCCGCTGAGCAGACCGAATGCTCGCCCGAGCTGGTGCGGCAACTCATGCGCCAAATCGGCCTCGTCGCCTGCCAACCACGACCCTTCCGCATCACGACCGAAGCCGATGCGAAGGCGGCCGCGAACATGCCCGACCTCGTTAAGCGCGACTTCACCGCTGACCGTCCCGGAGTGAAGTTCGTCGGCGATATTACCTACATCCACACCTGGCAAGGATTCATCTATCTGGCCACCGTCATCGACTGCTATTCGAAGAAGGTCGTCGGCTGGTCCATCGCCGATCACATGCGCACCGAACTCGTCGCCGACGCCCTCCGCAACGCCGCCGCAACGACCCTGATCGAGCCAGACGCGATCTGGCACTCCGACCGCGGCAGCGTCTACACCTCGACCGAATTTCGCGCTCTGGTGACCGGCCTGGGGATGCGGTCTTCGATGGCCCGCACGGGCGTGTGTTGGGACAACAGTATGGCGGAAAGTTTTTTCTCGATGCTCAAGAACGAACGTGTTTACCGCACCGCGTATGCCACGAAAGCACAAGCCCGCAGCGATGTCATCCGCTATATCGAAGGGTTTTACAACAGTCGACGCCGGCACTCCGCGCTCGGCTACCGCAGGCCTAATGACGTCCACTATGGTTATCAGCAGCCAGCATTGGCAGCGTAGAAGAATCCACTAATTCCGCTGTCCGAAATGCCCGCGGCAGCTCAGTACCGGAGGGAGTATTGGTTTTTCAGAGGACGTGTGCCGAACGATTGTCACGGCGATGAGGGCAGCGACAAAACACAGGACCCCCGCCGTGATCCACACGATGGTGTAAGACCCGGTTATGTCTCGTGCGACGCCCCCGAGGAATGCCATTAGGCCGGCTCCGATCTGGTGTGAGGCGTTGATCCAGCCGAAGACGATGGCGCTGTCGTCGCCGTAGAATTCGCGGCAGAGCGCTATCGTCGGGGGCACGGTGGCGACATCGAGAATGCCGAAGAAGATGACGAACGCGATCATCTCGGGCTGGACTGTGGACGACATCAGCGTTGGCAAGAGCAGGAGCGATGCCCCACGGAGTGCAAAATAGACGCTCAGCAGCCGGCGAGGGTCCATTCGGTCGGTGAGCCAGCCTGAGGTAATGGTTCCCACAACGTTAAAGATCCCGATCATCGCCAGCAACGACGCGGCCACCGTTATGGGCATTCCATGGTCGTGAGCAGCAGGGGCGAAGTGACTCCACATGATTCCGTTTGTTGTCGCCCCACAGATCGCGAAAGTGAAAGCGAGTAGCCAGAACGGCACCGTTCGGGCGGAGGTGCCGAGGACGCGCAAAGTGCGCCGGGCTACCCCGGGGACCGGCCCGGGTTTCGGAGCAAAGTCCCGCGCGCCGAAAGCCTTCAGTCCGAGATCGGCAGGATGGTCGCGTATGAGTAGCCACACGAATGGCACGACGATGAGTGCAGTCAGCGCAATAGTCATGATTGCGGCCCTCCACTGGTGCTGGTCCACGATCGAGGACAGCACAGGGAGAAAGACGAACTGACCAAAGACACTCGCCGCTGTGAGGAGACCGGTGACGAGCCCCCGTCGCTTGACGAACCACCGATTGGCTACTGTTGCGGCGAACACCATGGTGACGGAACCGCAGCCCAAGCCGACGAGGAAGCCCCAGAAGAGCACAAATTGCCAAGACGCCGTCATGACCGTGGTCAGCGCGGAGCCCGCGGTGATGATGAGCAGGGCGCCGGCTATGACGCGGCGGATACCCACCTTGTCCATCAGCGCGGCGGCGAAGGGGGCAGCGAGCCCATAAAGCACCATGTTGACGGACACCGCTATCCCAATCGTGCCTCGAGACCAATCGAATTCATTGTGCAGAGGGTCCACCAGCAAGCCCGACATAGTTGTGAACGTGCCAGCGGCAATGATGGCCAAGCAGGAAATGCCCGCGACCACCCAAGCGCGATGCAAGCGCGGTTTCCGGGGGCCGGTTGTAGTCTTCACGTTTCGTGTCACAAATCCCATCTTGGGGACCAGTAGCAATCTTCACGAGTGGCTGAAAAGCCAACATGTGTAAGATTCAAGCCATGAGCATTTTCATACATCCAAATCGACACCGCGTGGCTGTCTTAGTGCGCGACGGGGTCCTTCCGATCGAATTGGGCATAGCGCACCGCCTGTTTGGACAAGCCAAATCCGCCGAGGGCGAATTCCTTTACGAAGTGCGCACATGCACGCTCGTCCCAGGTCAAGTTCGCACCGACACCGACATCACGGTGAATGTCACACACGGGCCCGCGGGCCTAAGCGAAGCCGATACGGTCATCGTTCCAGCATCTGATGAAGACTACGAACCCCACAGCCACGCTGGACTCAGCTCGCCGCTCGTCGATGCGCTCGGTTTAATTCGGCCGGCGACCAGGATTGCATCGATATGCACGGGGTCATTTGTGCTGGCGGCAGCGGGCCTCCTCAACGGCTTGCGAGCGACCACACACTGGAGAGTCGCGGACCAATTCCGTATGCTATATCCCGCCGTGGACCTGGACCCGGACGTCCTTTACACAGACGAAGGTCGAATATTAACGTCGGCGGGCGTAGCGTCAGGCATCGACCTTTGTCTGCACATGATCCGCAGCGACTACGGTTCATCCGTCGCCAACGACGTCGCCCGAGGAACAATCGTCTCCCCTCACCGCGATGGCGGACAAGCGCAATTCATCCAACACCCGGTCCCAGAGACCGAGCTTGGTAACACAAGAGCTTCGAGAATGTGGGCTCTCAAGCACCTCGACGAGCCCGTGTCCCTCAACGATCTAGCCAAGCACGAGTCCGTGAGCGTTCGAACCTACACTCGCCATTTTCGTCAAGAAGTCGGAGTCTCACCACTCCAATGGCTGAATCAGCAACGGATTGATCTTGCCCGCCAATTGCTCGAGGAAACGGATCTGTCCATCGACCAGATAGCTGTCGAAGCAGGATTTGGAACCGCAACGTCCCTGCGTCAACACCTCTACGCGGCCCTTCGAGTATCGCCAAGCACGTATCGCAATACGTTTCGCGTGCCAGCAGCTGACCCAACAAAAGTGCTAGCGCCCATGGATTATGAGACTTGAGGGTTATGAGACATTGCGCCTCGGTTCGTAGGGAATGTAAGTCGCTGCGACCTCCCGCTCGGCGCGGAATTTGTCCGCATCCAAAGCGGCAATGCATCGGGCTGCTTCTTTAGTCGAGGTGCCCCACGTGAATCGCGCGCAGAATCAGGCGAGGTTTGACGGAATGATCGCCGCGTAGCGAGCAAGTTGCTACAGACTGCTCGGACAGAATGCGTATGTCCCACAGAGCAACCTCCCGACGACGTTCTAATTCCACTGCGCGGACAATCAGGGCGGCACGGCTGATTCGCGGCCCTCATCCACCGCCCGGTCGAGATAATCCACAAGATCGTCGGGAAGGCGCACCGCAATCTGACGCCTCACGCCGCCAACATTCCACTCTGGAAGTCATTCAGGTGTGTCGTACTCGCGTGGACTGTTTGTCGAGGAAATCACCGGTCACGTGGCAAAATGCCCACTGCTAGGCTGACCGCATGTTACGCCGCAGCCTAATCACGCCGACCGTTTTACTCGCCATCGCGGTCCTCAGCGGATGCACCGTGGGCACCCCGGTAGAACCGTCGCCGTCAGTCGCACCAACACCAGCGGCAGCGAGCGTTTACACCTGCGACGACATTGCCGCCCTTGATGACGTGGCGCCCGCTTTCGTCACCGCGGACGGAACCACGCCGCCCCCGGTTGCCGCAATCCAGCCGGCTTATGCCCTCACCGAGTACGCCGTGCCAGCCCTGGGGGGTCTGTCCTGCTCCTGGCGGGTCGGCCCCGCGGTCGGCAATCCGATGCAGGACTCCGTTGCGACCGACTGGGCTTACGTCAGTGTCAAGGTCGTTCCCGGCGGCGCCGACTCCTGGGCGCCCTACGCGGTGGGCGACACCTTCTCGCTCGGCGACGGCCCATCCGACACCGCGATGACCATCGGAGGCATTGAAGCGGCGGCCGGGTGCGGCCGCGACTCCGGCTGCTTCATCAGCGCGCCGGTCGGCGATGCCTGGGTCGAAATCGTGCTGAGCACGCGCTGGAATACCCTCGACGGTGGATATTATTCCGGGCTGACGCCCGACGCGATCCTGGCGCAGATGCAGCCGCTCGCGGCATCCGTTTTCACCGCTCTGACGGATGCTCAACCCGGCCAGTTGGTCTGGCCAGCGGTCGACCTGGTCGAACGCGAACGGGACTGCACCGGCGCGCTGGGGTCGCAGGGCATCGCCATGGCACTCGGCGTCGACTCGCTCGAATACGAAGTCCGGTCCCAATCGACCGTCGGCAAGACGTATTTCGACAACTACGTGTCGCAACGGTCCGGGGTATTCACCTGCTCCGTGCAGGTCGACGGCGTCCCGGTCGACTTGCACGCCGCCGGCCTTCTGGGCACGTCGGTCACGGTCGGCTACGACCTGGCCGGGCTCGTCGACACGATGGTCTCCACGCCGGACAGCCAGGCTCTGCCGACGGTTGCGCTGAAGGGAGCGGTCGAGGGTGAACACGCCGTGCAGATCTGCGCCGACCACACAACGTTCTGCATCATGCTCTTCTCACTCGGACAGTCGGCCTACCAGGTCGAGTCGAACAGGGACACAGTCGCGATCGCCGAAGCGATCATCGCTGAGGCCCGCTAGGAGCGTGGAGGCCGCTTCAGACAACGCAATCTGCATCCGCCGACGTGCAGCCCGACCGCCCTCGCGCTTTCCTCGTCGGCGAAGCCGACGGCGCGGATGAAGTCGTGCGAGCGTGATACAGGCAGGATCAGCTCAGATAGCTGCTCATGTCGAACGGCTCAAGCGCGGCATCGCCCCGAGCGCGCGACGGATGACGAGGGTGCCCTCCCCCGAGAGGCTCCCCCAGTGACACCCAGTCACACCCCGCGGTGTCCGTCACCCGCACGATGTCCTCGAGCAGCGACGGCAGATATCCCCTCGTATCGATGAGCCCTCCCCATGCGGCGAGAAGCGTCAACGGCCGGCCGTCGATCAATCTGGCGATGTGGCGCTCGTTCTCCATCTTGAGCAGCGGGTTGCACACGCGGTCAAGTCCCTTGGGGTCCGTCGAGATCTGCGGGTACAGGTTCAGCATGATCCAACTGTCGAATCCATCGCGCGCTGCGAAGCTTGTCACGCGCCTGACGGTCGGGTCGGGATCTCCCGGCACCGCAGTGCTCGGGTTCACGCCGAAACAAATGAGGGTCTTCAGACCCACCGTACCCAAAGCGAAGCGCGCGATAACGTCCTCACTCCGCTCGTAGATCCACTGCAGGCTATTCGCGACCGGCGACGTCATGGCCGACCTTTCCCGGCGTCCATCGATCGATAGAACGGCCCCGGCATATCGGACTCCGTCAGGACGTGACCCGGAAGAAAGGCTCCAGCATATTCAATGAAGTTCATACCCCACACTCCCATATCGATCAGCCTCCGGGCCGTCGGACGCGGTTCGCGCGCTTACCTAGTGTCTCGAAACTCCCCATGGGTTTTGAGACACTCAGGTTACGAGACAGCGGATAGCCTCAACTCGAATTAGTGAGCCACCCGCACCCCCAAGGCGCTCCACACATGGGCGGCCCTGACCTCGGCAGGATGAGCGAGGCCGACCCCCGTGTCAGCGGCGCCGTCTGCGCCGTCGACGCAGCACACGCCCAACAAAACGCGACTCGGCAGCGACACCAGCGGCAGCGCACGGTCAACCCACGCCGAAATGTCCACGACGCTCGCACGCGGCACCAAGTAACGCGGCGGTAATGTCAGTTCCACCATCCGTTCGAGAACGAGCCCCACCGCATCAACCCGCAACGCGACGGGCCAACTCGCGGGCTGTGACGCGGCCTCATCTTCGCGCGCGTGGCCTGCGTCTCTTCAGAAGAAAATGCTGTCGTCGACGGGTCGAATCGAAGGTGCGGGCTTGAGTGTATTTGACATGACTAACTAGTTAGAGAGACAATCTAGTCATGAAATCGGAACATCCGGAGGAAGTGCAGCTGACCAGCGAGTGGCCGAGCGACTGGATGCGCGCGGTGCTTGGAATGTTCGCCCTGCGCGCCCTGGAGCAGGGCGCCTCCTACGGATACGCGATCATCGCCGACTTCGAAGCCAACGGGCTGGGCACAGTCAAGGGCGGCACGCTGTATCCCCTTCTCAGCCGCTACGAGTCGGCCGGGTTCGTCTCCGTCGAATGGCGACCAGGTGACGCCGGTCCTGGCCGCAAATACTTCTCACTCACTGACCGAGGACGCAGCGAACTGGAACGAACGCGAAGCGAGTGGCTGCGCTTCACCGCAAATGGCAATGACTATTTGGACACCGCACGGACAGGAAGAACGGATACCTAATGAAGACGCCAATGACCGACGACACCTGGATCGAGTACTTCACCGTCGCACTGCGCCTGCGACGAGTGTCTGGCACCGCGATCGGCGACGCAGTCGCCAGCGTCCGTGAGCTGCTGGCCGACTCCGGCCAAAGCGCGGAAGAAGCCTTCGGCCCCGCACTCGAGTACTCGGCTTCGCTGGACCTTCCCATCATAAATCCGCGAGAGCAAGCACTCAGGACGGTGCTCCTTCCGGTCCTGGGGCTCTTCACATTCCTAGTCTTCTCCCTGGCGAGCACGGCGTGGTTCGATCGGGACCTTATCCTGATCTCGGGACCTCAGATGCTGCTGCTTGCGATCCCGGTGGTTCTAACGCTGATGTTCGCATTCCCGTTCTACCCACGAGCAGTTATCCGACAACGCTGGCTTCCAGCGGTGCTCGTCCTCGTGGCGGGGGCATCGAGCGCACTGGCGACGCTTGTCGCTCCGGCGTCAGCATCCGACGCATGGCTGGTATTCTCCGCGCTGCCGATGCTCGTCGGCACCGCGACCGTCTTGGTGGTCCTATCGGTGATCGGAACCGTCGCGACCCTTCGAAGCCGCGACGATGACGAAATCGTCGAACCACTGCAGGCTCAGGTTGGGGCGAAGCGACCACGCGGTCGGCACCTGCTGCTCATTGCCGTGAACTGGCTCTTCCCACTCATCGCTGTCGTGGTGTTCGCTATGGTCTGGGGATTCAGCCTCCTCCGACCGTGACTGACCTCCGTTTAGGTGTCCCGACATTAAACCCGATGACCGGGTGTCTTACGGACGAGTCCGTGGATGATGCTTTGCGATTTCAGCGTCTCACATCCCTAGCGATATAAGACGTCTCACCGCCGCGACCTGCGCCTTCACAGAATCACCGGAATCTTGCGGCGCGCCGATTCTCATAACTACGTCGCATAACCGCATGCTTGAACTATGGTACTCGCCATTGGTTATGAGACACCCCAGGAGCAGAAATGACGAAACTGATCGGTTACGCACGCGTATCCACGCGACAGCAGTCCACCGATCGGCAACAGATCGACATCCTCGCCGCTGGCGTCCGGCGTGACGACCTCTACGTCGACCATGGCATTTCCGGTGCTCGAGCATCGCGGCCCCAGGTCGACCGTGCACTCGACGCTCTCGAGGACGGCGACACCCTCGTCATCACGACCCTGGATCGGCTGGGCCGATCGACGCAGAACATGCTCGCGTTCGCCGAGGAGCTCCGCGGCCGCGGAGCCGGCCTTCGCGTACTCAACCTGGGCGGCGGCGACGTCGACACCGCGACACCGATGGGGTCCATGCTGTTCACGATCATGGCTGCACTCGGACAAATGGAACACGAAATCAAACGAGAACGTGTGATCGACTCCATTAACAAGCGCCGCAACGCCGGCAAGGATCTCGGTGGGAGGCCGCGGCTCATCACCGACAGCCAAATCCGCAATGCCCGTCGACTCATCGACGGTGGAGAGCCAGTGACGACGGTTGCCCGTGATCTTGGAATGTCTCGAGCAACGTTCTATCGCCGAGCGCGGGCATTGGACCTCGCCGAAGAGTCATCTGAGGCGTCCAAACGTGCCCCGTATAGCCTCCCTTCACCGGGCATTTTCTCGGACGGGTCTTACGGGACGATCGCCCTCTCGGCACCGCAAGGAACCGAGTAGACGACGATGATTCGAAGGTGTCCCGGTCACCGTCCGGCGTCCGGGCGCGACAGCTCGGCGTGCTGCGCAGATACTTCTCTAGCTACCGGTCCGGGGAGAGTGCAGCCTGAGGGCGGAAACGGTGGCCATTGTGGCGCCGACAAAGATCGGAACCACGCTGACCGCACCGAATGCCACTGCGTTGAAAGGACTCATTCCAGTGGCATTGGCCGGAGAATATACGATTCGTCCGGTTGCCGCCCACGTTACAGCCCACGCCACGACCGCGATAATGACGATGCCGGCAGTCAGTCCAACAAGCGGCCGGTGCCATCCGATGGCGACCGCGAGTGCACCGACGATAGCGCTCATGGCCAAAGTCAGAGGGTTGATCGTGAGGTTGCTCGGGAA
>NZ_FOCN01000035.1 GCF_900110125.1 Cryobacterium luteum | reverse complement strand
CTGTCACGACGGCGACGCCGCGAACCAGCGAGTTGGGACTCATGCTGCCCGGGTCAGCATCCGGAGTCGATGACTGCTTCACCGCGTGGACGTCCAAGGGGGCCACTGTTATCGAAGAGCCGCACGAAGACGTCTTCGGGCGCACATTCGTGGTCGCCGACCCTGATGGCAACCTCATTCGTGTCTCTCCGATCGACTGAAACGGAGTACAAGGGCAGACTCGATTGCGCAATTCTGCTCTTGTAAGGTTCGAAGACCGGGCCGGTTTCACGCGTAAAGTGTCACGACCCCAACGATTGGCATGCTGGGTGACAGACGCTGCCTGTTCCGGAGGTATGTCCCGAATCGGGAACGTCCTGCGGGCACTTACCATCGCGGTGCTGGGCGTCTCGTTTCATCTACGCCGATTGCAATTGATTTACGACGGGCGCGGCTTTGATATTTCTGAGTATCAGCACGGTTGCGGCTATCAGGAGGATGAGGGCCACTGCTGCGCCGA
Source organism: Cryobacterium luteum (assembly GCF_900110125.1). Taxonomy (GTDB): domain Bacteria; phylum Actinomycetota; class Actinomycetes; order Actinomycetales; family Microbacteriaceae; genus Cryobacterium; species Cryobacterium luteum. The sequence continues at coordinate 12,069 of NZ_FOCN01000035.1, read as the reverse complement.
TGATGAATCCAAGACGGGGCTCCATGGCGTCCACGGCGAACCCCACCATTACGGCGGCAAAGGCGGCGCCAGCGTTGACTGCCGTGTTGATCCAGCTCGATGCCTCGGTGCGCACCTCTGCAGCGGTGAGGTCGTCCGCGAGTAGGTAGCCGGTCACGAGCGACGGGGCCAGGAAAAAGCCCACCGCAGCGAGTCCGAAGCCGAGGACCACGACAAACTCAATTGTCGTGAGAAGTGCGCACAGCGCGGTCATGACTGTGACCGAGATGAGTAGTCGCTTTACGAGCGAGCTCCTCCAAGTTCGCTGTCCGTAGAGCAGGCCTCCGACTGCGCTTCCGGCTGCAAAAGAGGCGAGAAGGATGCCAGCCAGGCCGACCGATCCCTGACTGTCGGCGATTGCGGGTGCGACCACTTCCACGGTCCCGAGTATGACTCCCACGCCGAGTAGCGCGATCAACACTGCGACGAACCCGCTCTGTCGTAACGGCCGTGAACTCTTCCGGGGGGAAGCGGTGACGGCAACGTGCTGTCGCGATAGCGAGCTGCTTGTCATGCCGAGGGTTCCGGCAAGCGCCACCGTGGCAGTAGCGACCAGTCCGACCGTCGGCGATGCCGCACTGAGAGTGGCCGCTGCGATCAATGGCCCCGTCGTGAACAGTAATTCCTCACAGACCGCATCGATGCTGTATGCCTTCGTCCGCAGCGCTCCCGGCGCTGTCAGTGAACCCCAGAGCACACGCATCGAGGCGCCGAGCGGTGGCGGGAATAACCCGACAATGGCCGCCAGCCCAATGAGCGCCCCTGACGAAGGGTCGGGCTGGGCTGTCAGCGCAGCAATGCCGCCGAGACCGGCAGCGAAGGCGATGGCTAGCGAGTTGAGTGCAAACCGCTGTCCGCGCCGGTCGACGAATCGTGCGCGGTACGGGGAAGCGATCACGTTCGCGAGCCCGAAAGCTCCAGTAGCCGCGCCGGCGGCAGCGAAAGAATCAGTGCTTCGCTGCACCGCGAAGAGCAGCACTAAGGTCACTATGGCGAACGAGAGTCGCCCGACGAGCGCGGGGACAAAGACCCTGAGTGCGCCGGTCGTGCGCAGTACCTCGAGGTAGCCGCTACTCATGTTCGCGGGGCGGTGTCGTGGTTCACGACTTCGAACAATGCGAGGGTGGCACTCATCCGGATGCCTTCTGGTGTGGCGGAGGGCACCGCCTCATCGTGGATGAGTTTCCCGATCTCGCGTGACATGTCGCGGATACGCTCCCATGCCTCGCGGGAGACGGTGACCTCCGCCTCGGTGAATACGAATTCGGATTCTGACAGGTAACGCGCGCTGCGGGCGATCAGTTCTGCGGCGAGGGAACTCATCAGAGCCTGGTGCTCGTCGACGCGGCCCGAACCGAGCGCTTCGCCTCTCGCGGGATCGTGTCGGTAGCGCTTGGCGGTCCCGCCACGAATATTCGTTTCCTCGACAAGCTGCACGAGTCCCGCCTGAGCCAAACGACGCAGGTGGTAACTCACGTTCGCTTGGCTCTCGCCCAAGATACGCGCCGCCTCCGTAGCGCTGAGAGCCTCGGCAGTCAGAAGCGAAAGCAAACGCAGGCGTAACGGGTGAGCTACGGCCCGGAGGCCATCAAGATCCGGCATGCCCAAACGATATGCCAAACCACACCCAACCTCCAAATCGTTCTTTTGCGGTCACCTGTCCGGAGCACATGCCGACGCAGCTCACGGCACCGTCCGAGCTGAAGTGCCCTAAAACCTGACGATGATCGGACTCACGTTTGGATCGAAACGGCCTGTCCGCCGGCACCGAGCGCCGTGCCCGGAGAGGAACCCTGCGCGGGACGGTTCCGCGAATGTGCCGTCTCAGGGCTTTGTTTCCGTGCACCCGGAAGGGAATCTCTCATCGAGAATCGACGGGCTGGTATCGAAACAAAACGGAATCACGGCGCACGAATCCGGAGGCCTCGTAAAGCCGGATCGCGGATTCTCTGGATGGGCGCGACGTCAGGTCCAGGCTCCGCACTCCCAACGCCTGCGCTCTGGCAATCATCGCGGTCAATAATTCACGAGCGATTCCTCGGCCACGGGTGAGTTCGTCCACCACAACGTCATCGATGTGACCCCGGACCCCGGTCGGTATGGGAAACGTCACGAGGGTGGCCATTCCTACAACCCGACCAGAGAGCCGCGCAAGGAAGAGATCGACTGACTCGTTCTCCACCATCCGATTGAGAATTTCCCTGTCGAACATAGCTGTCTGTGACAGCTGCGGAAGCAATCGGCGAATCTCTTCCGCGACAGCGTTGTCGGCGTGGGTGGCGATCGAAATGGTCAACTCATCTTCCATAGGGAGAGGCTACCTGTGCCGAGCCAGACCGCCGCAGCCGGGTGCCACAGCGGAACGACCTGCGGGCGTGGATAGGCTGGTCCGATGCTCTTCCAGACCGAACACTTATCGGTGCGTCAGTTTCGCCGCGACGACCTCAACGACTTCTCAGCCCTCTGCGCCGACCCGAACGTGATGCGATTTGTCGGGGACGGGACCGTCCTCAGCCGCCCCGAAGTATCGCAGTGGATCGAAATCTGCGAGCGAAAGTACGTCGATCGCGGTTACGGCACCTCGGCCGTCTTCGACGCGCGATCTGGCGAGTTCGTAGGCTACTGTGGCGTGATTCGAGCGCCTGATCGAGACTTCGATGAACTCACGTATGTCTTTCATCAGAAGGCTTGGGGCAACGGTTATGCAACGGAAGTCGGGATCGGCATGCTCGACCACGTGTTTCGCATCTCGTCACTGGGCTCCATCTCGGCGACGATCGAGCCGGAGAACGAGGTCTCCAAACGCGTCGCAGCAAAGTTGGGGATGATTGAACTGCCATTCGATACCGAAGACGTGAGTTATTGGAGGATTACACGCGAGCAGAACTGCGCTCGATAGCTCTATTTAGTCCCCTGGCGGGGAACCCTGTTCACGGTGTCGGTAGACCAACCCTCTACGGGCGCCACAACTGGTGCCGAAGCCCGAGGGACGTCAGAGCATGAGAGGTAACGTGAGCCGTATTTCATCCGGATAGGAAGTTCCGAACCGTGCCTGCCGAGCTCCGGATTTTCGGCAGCGCGTAGCGGTTGCGCCCTAGGCCCACAAGCCCGCTGATGCGGACACCAGGCTACGCTTCGGGCGAGTCCACTGAGTTGCTGACGTCGCACAGTTGCACCGGCCCGGTCAGGTCATCCAGCGCATGGTTGAGCTGATCAATCCGTTCCTGCGCGGCGGCTCGGAGCTTGGCCCCTACGACGGCCCACTCCGCCGAGGAGGGCTTGGAAGGGAGATCGATGAGAAGTTCCGAAATTTCGCTAACGGACAATCCCACTCGTTGAGCCACTCGAATCACCTTGATCCGGCAGGCATCTTCTTCGCTGAAGCGACGTTGATTCCCGGACGTTCGCTCGCCAGCGATCAGACCATGTTTGTCGTAAAACCGCACGGCCGATGCATTCACCCGGCTGGCGCTGGCCAGGTCCGAAACTGTCATGGATTTCGTCAGCAATTGATTCAATGTACCTCTCCACTTGACTTCAACCTTTGTTCAAGTTTTAGCATTTCTACATGCCCGAACGCAACCAGATTGACACCGTCCCCGTGCCGCAAAGACTCCGTACCAAGGGTTCGGTGGCACTAATTGCGGCGAGCATGCTCACTGTCATGGCGGGAGCAACGATTTCCCCAGCGCTGCCGAAGATGGCCGACTACTTCTCCGAGGTTGATAGTTCCGGCTTCCTAGTGAAACTCGTTGTCACCATCACTGCGCTGTCGATCGCCCTCTCCGCCCCGGTACTTGGATGGCTCAGCGATCGGATCGAGCGGTCCAGCGTGCTCAAGGTTTCTGTTGTCGTTTACGCAATTGCGGGCTCGGCCGGATTGTGGATTGATGATCTGTCAGCACTGATGGTTTCCCGGGTGATCCTCGGTATCGCAGTGGCTGGTGTTATGACGTCGTCAACGGCGCTGATCTCCGAATGGTTCACGGGCGAGCGACGGTCCAAAATGTTTGGTTTTCAGGCCGCTGCGAGTGGGCTCGGCGGTGCGGTGTTCTTGTCGTTGGGTGGGGCGCTGGCGGTCGTCAGCTGGAATGCGCCTTTCGCCATCTACTTCTTGTCGCTGCCGGTCGCCATCCTTGTCGCGTGGAAAGTCACCGACCCGCCCCCGGTGCCGAAAGTCGCAGCCGAGTTGAAACCCGTGCTGAAAAGCAATGCCACGGCCCTCATTTCAGGAATCGTGGTGCTGGCATTTGTGATCCAGATTGTTTTCTATGTGGTGCCGACTCAATTGCCTTTCCTCCTCGGCGAGATGGGCGGCGATTCCTCGATCACTGGCCTCGTGATCGGGTGGATGGTCTTGGTCCAGGCCCTTTCCAGCCTGAGCTACCGCTGGGTGTCCCGCCTGGGATTCAGCAACGTCGCGTTGCTCAGCCTGACTCTGATGTCGGCGGGGATGACGATCGTCGGCACCTCCGGTGCCATCGCGCAGGTTCTGGTTGGCCTATCGATCTCGGCCCTCGGAGTGGGACTCGTGATGCCAAATCTCAATTCGTGGATATCGGACAACACCTCGTCTGCGACCCGGGCGCGCGCTATCGGCGCGCTGATCTCGGCAATGTTCCTGGGGCAATTTGTTTCACCCGTGATCGCGGAACCCGTCATTCAAGGAGGCGACACAGCACCGGCCTTCCTCGCGGCGGGTGTGCTCTCGCTCGTGGCAGCTATCACCGTCCTCGCTTTATCCGTTGCGAAAATCGCGCAATCCGACTCGGCGTCACCCTGACTCGGGACGAGAGCACACGGTTCGTGCACGAGTCGGACGACTTTGCCCGTCGTAAGAAGATTACCGGCGTGCCCATCCTTCATTGGGAATCCGGAGCGCCGCTGAGAGGCGTGCATAGCAAGCACACTGGCAAACCTCATTCCCTGACCTTCCACCTCAACATCACAGAAAACGGACTCAATGAAAATCGGAATCATCGTAGGAAGCACTCGCCCGGGACGTCGATCCATTTTGGTCGCCGAATGGGTCAAAGCAATTGCCGACAGCCGTCAGGAACACGACTTCATCCTGCTGGACCTGCTGGACTACGACCTCCCCCATCTAAACGAAGAGATTCCCGCCGCCATGGGTCACCCGTATGGGCACGGTCACACCCGTGCGTGGTCCGAGTCGGTCGCATCCTGCGACGGTTTCATCATCGTCACTCCGGAATACAACCACTCGATTCCCGGGGTACTAAAGGATGCCCTCGATTACCTCTTTAGCGAGTGGCACAACAAGGCCATCGGATTCGTTGGATATGGGCTACTCGGCGGAAGCCGAGCAGTGGAACACCTGCGAACCATTTCTGCGGAACTTATGCTCGCGGACGTCCGCGCGCAGGTCGCACTGTCCCTTTTCACCGACTTTGTGGACATGGAACTTCTCAATCCCGGCGACCACCACGTAGCTACCGCGAATCAAATGCTTGATCAACTACTGAGCTGGAGCAGCGCCTTGCGCCAGCTCCGTGACACCTCGACAGACTCTCTGTCGTTCGTCGAAGCCTGACGCTCGGCTGAATAGAAGAGTGTCGAGGGCGATCTGTCATTTTTCGAAGTCGTCTGCACAACGGCCATCGTGCTTTCGGGGTTGTGCAGGTGAGTGAGAAAACTGGCTTTTCCGTACTCCTCTGCATAAAACGCCCGTTTACCCCTACTCCTTTGCACGACGCACGTTCAGGCGGCGGTGTCCCCGGCTCGTTGGATTGCCCGGTAGACCGTGGACCTGGCGACGCTGAAGAGTTCTGCGATCTGCACGGTGGTGTGTTCGCCCCGTTGGTGGACCTCGACCAGGTGCTTCTCCTGCGCCGGGGACAGTTTGGGCTGCTTGCCGCGGAGCCGGCCGGCCGCTTTGGCGACTTGCATCCCTTCGCGGGTGCGTGCTCGGATCAGGTCGGCCTCGAATTCAGCGACCATCGCGAGCACATTGAAGAGGAGTCTGCCAACTGGGTCGGTGGGGTCGTGAACGGAGCCGCCGATGCTGAGCTTCACTTCACGAAGGGTGAGGTCGTCGACGATGTCTTTTGCGTCGCGCAGGGATCGTGCCAGCCGGTCGAGCTTGGTCACGACGAGGGTGTCGCCGGCTCGGCATGCGGCTAACGCTTCGCGAAGGCCTGGCCGGGCCCGATTTGTTCCGGTGAGGCCTTGATCGGTGAACGTCTTTTGGAGTGAGACTCCGAGGGCGGCAGGGCGTTCTTTTGGGCGGTGAGGTCTTGGTCGTTGGTGGATACGCGCGCGTAGCCGATAAGCATTCCGGTCATGCTGGAGTGTACCGTTTATCCGCCCTTCACCGGGCATTTTCTCGGTCGGGGCATACGGGAATAGGGCGCCCCCCCAGAACTATGCGGAACGTCTTCGATGCTCCGTGAGTGTTCGGGTGTCCCGTTGGTCGTCCCGCCTGCGGGCACCCTGCGAAGTCCAAATGCGTCGCGTCAAATCGGCCTCTGGGAGCACTGTCAAATGGGGCCCGCTGATGGTCCCGTTTTATGGCAAAGGCGGATCCGCTTTGGGAATGTGGATCGCCCCGATGAATGTCCGGACCGCCATTGTCCGGGCATCGCCGCCGGAGTGCCTTTGCTCCACAGCCGGGATCTCGGTGGGTTTGGTGGATGGCCAGCCTTGTCGACCGTCACGATTATCGTTACGTTTCTTGTATGGCCGAAACAGTCGACATTGCCCGCTCGCTCAGCCCGCGATCGTCCCTTAGGTTCGTTTCCATCGTCTCGATCGCCGCGCTTGTGTATGCCACGTACGGGGTCGTTTCCGTTGTGGCCGAGATGATCAGTCGTCTTGCGCATCGCGGGACGGGAATCGCCCTCACTTGGGACCCGGGTCTCGCCGCGCCCCAACCCACGCAAGCTTTCTATGGCGGCGGACCATTCATCGTTCCCGGAAGTACGCCGTACTTCACTGCCATGACGGGAACGGTCAAGGATGTACCCGTCGAAGTGATCGTTTTCCAGAGTCTTGGAGATCTGGTCTCGGTACTAACGACCGCAGGGATAGCTATCTGTGTTCTGGTGTTGGCTCGCATGATCGCAGGGGGCGCACCATTTGCCCGCGCCAGCGCTCGCGCCCTGACCGTGCTTGCGATCGTGGTGTTCGTCGGCTTTGAAGGTGCCACCGTTCTGCATGGAGTAAGTGCGATGAGCGTGCCCACAGTCATGTTCGCCGCCCCCCAACAACCCGACGGGACTTACAATCCTCCGGGCACAACTACTGCTATCTTCACGTTTTGGCCGGTTTACATTTCGGCAGCTCTCGTTGCTCTCGCCGCTGTGTTCCGTGCGGGCGCCCTCTACCAGCAGGACAGCAGCGGGTTGGTCTGATGCCGCAGGTCCGCTGTCGGCTCGACGCTCTCCTCGCCGAACGTGGCATGACTCTCGTCCAGCTGTCGGAACGCGTGGGCATCAGCACAGTGAACCTCTCCATCTTGAAGAACAACCATGCCAAAGCCATCCGGTTCAGCACTCTCGACATCATCTGCAAAGAACTGGAGTGCACGATCGGGAAACTGCTTACCTTGGAACCTCAGTAGCGCCGCCACTTCCAGCACGTAGAGCTGGTCACGTCACCGGCGGGACCGACCCTTCATCGGGACTGCCTAAAAATGGTGCGCGAGGGTCCGATCTGGTCCGAGTGAAGATGGCCGTGGTTGACACAACTGAGATGGGCGCGATCACCGGTCCCATGACGGGAGAAATCATCGATGAGACTCACGTCTGACCTGCTGCACGATCCGGTTTCATAATGGCGAGGCGTCCAGCCGACCGTTAGGCTGCGGGCGTGGTGAGCGGCCAGCGCGGCAGCTGGTTTTCGTCCTCCGTTGTGGGAAGGGGTCGGCGCCGGTTCTACCAGGATTCGATATGTTTCGTCACCGCGGTACGCGCAACGAAATGGTTTTTGAAGTGGTGCTGGAAGTACCTTTCCGTCTTGATCAGTGAGAATAAACTTTCGACAACAGCATTGTCAGCTTCCCTACTGCATAGCCAACGGCTTTACCCGGCTACTCGGACAGGGGCGGCGCTGAAATCATTTCGCCCGTACACCGGATCGTCCGGTAAAATTAAGAATTGTTTTGACTGCTAGGAGCCCACGAGGTTCGCGTGTGACCTCCCCGGCAGTTCCTAGGTTGAAAGCAGGTTTTGTAAATGGCATCTCGTATCAGTGAGGTCGTGCTCGGTTGCCGCAACCCTGAGTTGCTGGCGCGGTTCTGGTGCGAGGTCCTGGACTTTGTCGTGCTCGATCGCGAGGATGACGGCACGGTGGAGATCGGGCCGCGCGAAGGGTTCGGCGGTCCGCAGCCGACGATCATCCTCAGTCGCAGGGATGAGCCGGAAAAGGGCAAGTCTCGGCTGCACATCGACGTCAACGCCACCGACCGCGATCAGGCCGCCGAGCTCGAACGCCTTCTGAAGCTCGGTGCGCGCCCGGCCGAGATCGGCCAGACCGGGGAGGAGCAGTGGCAGGTCCTGGCCGACCCCGAAGGCAATGAGTTCTGCCTGCTCAAGACCCGCCTAGATCCACTCTGATGCTCATCGGTCACACCTCGACCTCAGGTTCCTAGGAGTCTGCCTCGAAGTCCGGTGTGACGGGCGTGTCGTGATCACGCAGTATGTGAGGTCATCCATAGCGGGTTCCGCTACCGGCACGGCCTAGGAGTCGTTGGTGGTTTAAGCCCCCGTTGAAGGGGAAGTCTGAAAGTGACCCTGGTTACGAAAACGGTTACTACTCAGACGCTTACGAGATGCTCGTGCTGGTAAGCAGAGTGGAGAAGTCCTGTGAAGTCGGCATCGGCTATCAGGGGATGATCACCAATTCGGGCGATGGCGATGCCAGGAGTCCACGAATTCATCACGACGCCTGCCAGCTGGTCAAGTGATTCGTTTCGACGAATGGGTTGGGTTTTCTGGTCGACGCCGAGTGCGCTGAGTTGTCGCTGGAGAATTTGCATAGTTACGCCGGTAAGGATGTTGGCTTCGGGCCAAATCACTGAGCGTCCATCCCAAAAGGCCAGGTTCCAGATGGTCGCTTCGCTCAGTCGTCCTTCAGAATCTTCAAAGGCAGCATCGTCAAATCCCCGCGTGACGGCCTGACGAAGAAGCAGCGTTTTGGCCACTTCGCCGACGTGCTTCACATGAGGCAGGTCGCGCTGGTGGGCAACAACGTCCAAGGCCAGCGGCCCCAGGGGAACCGTGGCAGCGTCTGTGATTCTCGTCACAACATCCAACTGCACTTCAGCGCGAGGAGCCACGAACTCTCCTGGGGACGACGTGATGAAAAATGCCAACGATGCGTCCTCGGGTGCTGCGTTGAGTGCCACACGGAGATAGTCCACAATTTGGGCATTCGGAAGGTGCCTGCCAAACATCGCGTCGCTAGCATCTCGGAGCCGCTGCAGGTGCAGGTCCAGACCGCGTATGGATCGATCGTGAATCTGCATCGCCGTGAAGTGAGCAAAGCCCGCAAATGCCAGTGGAGCCAAGTCGTCAGACGAGGCGACTGTACCGTTGAGGAATGTCAGTGATCGCGTCATGATTGAAGGGTATGAGGTGACATTAGTGTCAGAGGCAAAACCCACTCCGCACGAAATGCTGCGCATCGGCGAGTTGTCGGCCCTCACCGGAGTGGGGCCGCGGCTTCTTCGGTACTACCAAAGCAGAGGCCTCTTGGCCGCCGAACGGTCTACTTCGGGCCAGCGACTTTTCGACCCCGCGGTGGTGGAAAGAGTGCGAGCGATCCGTTCCCTCCTAGACGTTGGGCTGCCAACCCGCACAATTCTTGAACTCATCGACTGCGTGTCCGAGCCAGGGCGCCTCGAGCCGTGCGCGACACCCGTACTAGTGGAGCACCTCAAGGCATATGACGCGCGTATCGCAGGCCTCGTGAGCACTCGCGAAGGCCTCGAGGCCCTGATCAACTCGGGTCCAAATGCCTGCGACCCTGCCAGAGTCGAGAGTGAACCCCAATGCGAGCTCCTTCCGGATCTGCTCCGATGATCTCGTCACCTCGCTGGGAAGCCCCGGCGATGCACTAGAGCCCAGCGAAGACTGCTGCCTCCACCGTCCCGTAAGGGGTTCGCCTCCGGGCAAGTACTGGGCTCCAAATCGGGGCTCGGTCGGCTCAATTCCTGGCCGTACGGCATCGGCGTCGGGTCTTGGTCGGGGTACGGTTCTCAGATGATCACTGTCAACGCCAATGCGGTCGACCTGAGCATCGAGTCCTTCGGTGACGACGACGCACCACTCATCCTCCTTGTGGGCGGGACGACGATGCTCTCGTGGCCTGACGCGCTCTGCGAGCGCCTTGCCGCCGGTGGGCGTCGCGTGGTGCGCCTCGACCTTCGCGACAGCGGCGGTTCGACGACGTCGGACCCCGAAGCACCGGCTTACACCCTACGCGACCTGGCCTCCGACGCCGCGGCCCTTGCACGCGCGCTTGACGCCAGACCGGCGCACCTCGCAGGGATTGGCGTCGGCGGGATGGTCGCGCAGGTGGCCGCGATCGACCATCCGGGCGTGTTCTCGGCGCTGACCCTAGCGGGTACGCGCGCGGTCGCACCAGGACCTGCCGATGATGACCTCCCGGACCATGACCAGGCGGCAATGCGCCAACTGTTCGCGCGACCGTTACCCGTCTGGGCAGACCGCGAGGCAGTCGCGCAATTCGCCGCTGCAGGCGCCGAGATTCTCGGCGACGATCCCGTCGCCGCGCACGCGCGCTCCGCACGCATCTGGGACCGCACACCAGACGCGACACCCCAGGTCCAGATGGCTAACCAGATGGGGATGGTGTTCTCCCGTCTCGACTGCGCACCGCGCTGGCGCGAGCGCCTCTCCGAAATCAAGATCCCCACGCTCGTTGTCCACGGCCGCCGAGATTTATTTTTTCCCGTCGGCAACGGCGAGGCGATCGCGCGAGAGATCCCCGGGGCTCGGCTGCTCGTCCTCAAGCACGCGGCCACCGCCATCCCTGATTCTGCGGCCAACGATATTGCCGAGGCAATGCTCGTGCTCGGGTAAAGGACGTTGCTTGCGGGCGATACCCGGGACGCTAGCCCTCATGGGTTCCACACCGCAGAGGGTTCCTCAATCGATACCCGATGCCCTCCTACAGAGCTCGCAGGCTGCGCTGGTGACAGGGCTTCCGTCAGTCCGCAGTACCGCCGGTGCGGGTGCCCGGCCCGACCGTCTCCGATGCTTCGCGGATCAGCGCTCGGATCGCGTCGTCGAATTGTTCGAGATGCCGCAAGCTGTAGCGATGCATCGTCACCCTCTTCGAGGTGGCGAACGTGGTGCGGGGTTTCGGGTCGGTGACTTCGCGCAGCAGCTCGACGCCGAGCTCGAGATAATGACTCTTGATGTAACCCGACGTGAACACCCGCACTCGGGCATACGCGACTTGGGAGGTCTGGATGCGTTCATCTACATCGGGCAGACCACGACAGAAGTCGCGGAACACGGTGATTTTCACGAGATCGTCGTCGGCGAGTCCGCCCGTGAGTTCGTCCCAGTTCGACGCTGCCATGACTCCACATTACGGTACGGCGAAACGCCGGGATGGATGCAGTGGTCGCCGTCCCGCAGCAGGTTCCCCTTGCGGGAGCTTCTCAGGATCGGCGCGCCGCTAGATAATGGCCAATTCGAACTGCCGATTCGGCGTCCGATTCGGTGTCCCCTTGCAAGTACCTCTCTTGGCCGACGTCCGGCCCGGGGACCAGGCGTTTGGCGCCCGCAGGGCGTCCAGGTGGGGAGAGGCCTGCACCGCCCGATCGGATGCTAATTGCGGTCCCCGCTCTGTAGGAAGCGACACTCACCTATCCTCGCCCAATTTCTTGTGGCGAAATGAAATTCCTTCGCTCGCGAAGAACATGACGAGCGCGATGACGGTTCCCATCCCTATAAGCGCCCACCCAGGGACATACGACGGATCTCTGAGTACGCAGTCGGCTCCGATCAAGGCGGCAACAACTCCGAATGCGCATCC
>NZ_FOCN01000031.1 GCF_900110125.1 Cryobacterium luteum | reverse complement strand
CAGGAATGCGATCACGGCGAGAACCAACAACACCACGCCGACCCATAGCAGAAAGTTAAGGGACTGCACAAAACCACCGGTGATCAAGAGCACAATCGCAATAATGGCCACAACTACAAATAGCATGTTCATCGTTCTGCTCTCCCTCGTCCACTACGTTCCTACTAGGTCACCATACATCCCGAGGACGCACCGGAAAAGTTTTCGGTCACCTCATCCCAATCACGGCGCCTAAGTTTAATTGGCGTGAGCTCTCATTGCTGGAGTCCTGCTGCGCGGCGAAGGACGCGACCGCTGATTCCAAACGGTCGAACGTGAGGTTCTGGTGCGGCACCTCAATATTGAGGACTTCGAAAGTCGAACCGTAGTGGTGGATGTACCCGAGTACCTTCTCGGGTGAACGCTCGTCTTGCCGCCGGTCACCTACACGCCACTCGTGGTCCGAAAGAGGACGCACTTCGAGGTCTTCTGCCGTGCACGGTTCATGACTGTGATTCACCATTGAATCTCCTTCGTGTTGAACAATCCATCGAACTCGGTCGATGTTCCACCAGACGTTAGGGGTGACTTGGGGAAAGCGGGTAGCGGCACCATCCGCCGCAAGGTCATCCAGATCTCCACCCTGGCCGGACGGATCGTGCTGCACCTGCCTAAGTATTGGTCCTGGAAAACCGGATGGTCGGCGTTGTTCGCGGCAGTTTGCCACCAGGCGGAATCCGCGTTGGTTTCGTCAGGGGTCGATTGGTCCTCAGTCGCGCTATGAGCGTGACCAACTTCATGGCTGGCTTATCGCAGACCTGATGGCCGTCAGCGCGCGTACTGGTGTCCAGCGGTGGGGGCGGAGAGCTTTGCTTCCATCTGGTTCCTCGCTGCGGCTCGTCAAAGGAGTGAGGACGGGTGCGTTGGTGCGTCCCGCTCCCTGGTGGGGCCGGGTGGTCAGCGCGCGGAGTACCCGCCATCGACGAGGTGGTAGCTGCCGGTGATGAAGCTAGCGTTTTCTGACAGCAGGAATATGACTAGGTCGGCGACCTCATCTGCCGTTCCTAGCCGGCCGATTGGGTGCAGGCCAACGAGCCCGTCATACGTTTCCTTTGGCAGGGTGCTGAGCAGTGGAGTGTCGATGTAACCGGGGCCAACGGCGTTGATACGGATGCCTTTGGTTGCGTACTCGAGGGCGGCCGCCTTTGTCAGTCCGACCACGGCATGTTTTGCTGCGACGTACGATGAGGCGTTGAGTTCGCCGTTGGTGCCGAGAATGGACGATACGTTCACGATGGATCCACCGCCCGATTTTTCGATGGCGGGGATCTCGTAGCGAAGGCTGTAGAGGACGCCGTTCAGGTTGACGTTTATGACCTTGTCCCAATCGGAAAGGTCGAGTTCGCCGACGGGGGCCGGGGCCGGGGCGATTCCCGCGTTGTTTATCGCGAGGTGAAGTCCGCCGTAGGTGTCGATTGCGAACTGTACGGCAGCATCCGCTTGTGCCGGAACGGACGTGTCCTGTGCCACTGCTGCGGCGGAGTGCCCGGCCGCCGTGATGTCCTCGGCTACCTTCAGGGCGGCGTCGAGCCTGAGGTCACTGACTACGACGGATGCGCCCGCCGCGGCTAGCTTTCGTGAAATGGCCGCCCCGATGCCGGAACCGCCGCCCGTGACGAGTGCCACTTTTCCCTGAAAATCAGTCATCGAATTATCTCCCTTGTTGCTTGCCTGAGCCATTCGCTCGCCACCCTACTCGGGCCAGCTCTCCGAGGGCTGCGAGGGCTCATTCCGACTCGTCCTGCCTCAAGGGGTATGCGCACCGGTCCTATGAGGTTGCGCTAGCGACAGGTGATGGTCTTGGGGGACGTTGGGTATCGAGTGAGTATGCCCGCGACGTCTTTGACGGTCCGGATGGCCGTTCACGACCTGACGTCGTCGCCGAGCGCCTTGCCCAGTGTCGCCTGATGTCTTGCGCTACCGACGATTCCGCACCCCTCATGAGGGCGCGCAGCGCGTCACCGAAGTCGATAAGGTGAGTATCTCCCGTGGTAGTGAGTTGGTCGATTACGACGTTGCTCAAATGCTCGCACGATCGACAGCTGGCCTGGCTTCGCCGCGCCGATCGGCGAAGCGCGGAAACGGCGGATCGGAACGTGGCACGCTTGGTCGCTAGTGCCCGCCGTTGGGCAGGCGCATCGCCAGTAGCGTAGCCAAGCGTCGTCGTTGATGCTCGCCGCTCTCCAGTCCGCGACAGTCGGGCGTCGTCAAGTCGGTGACCGTCCGAAGCGCATTGGATAAGGCGGGACTGCCCCCCGGTTTGGTTGACTCCTGACCAGTGGAGATTCGTCTTCACTGGAAAGATGTCACCATGCCCAAACCCTACCCACCCGAGTTTCGCTGTGATATTGTCGCGGTCGCCCGGAAGCACGAAGCCCCGCTGAACCAGATTGTGAAAGACTTCGGAATTTCGAAGTCCAGCCTGGCGAACTGGCTGAAGAAAGTCGACGTCGAGGAGGGCGTCAAGCCGGGCGTGACCGAGAAGGAGTCCGCAGAACTGCGGGATGCGAAGAAACGTATCCGACTGCTCGAACAGGAAGCCGAGGTCATGCGCCGTGCCGTCGCCTATCTTTCCCGGGAGGTCAACCCAAACCTGCCGGGTATTGCGCTTCTCCACACAAGCGTTCCACCAACGGAAGCGCAACCCCATCTCCCAGCGCGACTGGAACGACGCCCACCTCACCAACGCCGCCTGGGATATCCACCGAGACGACCCCGCGTTTGACTACCGGTTCATTTCCGACGAGCTCGGCCAAGCCGGCCTCACCGCGGGTGAGAACCGGGTCTGGCGGCTGGCTCGCAGCAACGGCTCTGGTCCGTGTTCGCGAAGAAACGCGGCCTCACGCGCAAAGCCAGCCCGCCCGTCCACGACGACCGCATCAAACGGAAATTCACCGCGACACGCCCAAACCAGATCTGGCTCACCGACATCACCGAACACCACCGACGAGGGCACGATCTACCTTTGCGCGATCAAAGACGTCTAATCGAACAAGATCGTCGGTTACTCCATCGATTCCAAGATGAAGGCGTCCCTGGCCGTCGCAGCCGGCCGGAACGCGGTCGGCCAGCGCACCATCGATGGCACGATCTTGCACTCAGACCAAGGCTCCCAGTTCCGCTTCAACGCGTTCCTGCGGGTGCTGAAGAACAACGGCATCACCGGCTCGATGGGTCGCATCGGCGCATGCCGGCGACAACGCCGCGATGGAGTCGTTCTTCGCGCTGCTGCAGAAGAATGTCCTCGATCGGCAGCGGTGGTCAAACCGAGAGGAGCTGCGCTTGGCGATGGTGGTTTGGATCGAGCGGACCTACCACCGCAAGCGCCGGCAACGCCGCCCCGGCAAACTCACCCCGATCGAGTTTGAGACAATAAATGTGGCCCCACGGCCGCCTGAAATCACTAACCCTTTGAGCCAACTGAACTCGGGGCAGTCCCTTGCCCTGGCGAAGAAGCGTGGCGTCTACCCTGGTCGCACCCCGTCACTGGACATGGCCCGCGCGGCCGAGCTGCGCGAGAAGGCTGCCGCTGGCGTGCCGAAGTCTGTACTTGCTCGAGAGTTTGGGGTCAGCCGCGAAACCGTCTATGTCTATCTCCGCGCCGGGGACTGAGCTGGCCGTAGACGATTTGGTGCGGTCTAGAGGTGGATTCCTACTGTGTCGATCAGTTCGGTCCAGCGCCTTCGACGGTCGGTGTCTTCCCTGATCGCTGGGGCCCGGGCGTAGACGTCTGCGTCGGATAGGGCGGTCAGGTTGAGCCCGGTGAGGTCGGTGATGTCCTTGATGGGTACTTGGTAGGTGCGGTACGGTCCAAGCGGCGGGGGATTACCATACATGGGGGCTGGGGCGCGGACCGTGTCGAGGTCGATGTCTTCTAGCTGTGGGCTTTGGTCGGACGAATCCGGCGGCGTGAAGAACGGTGGAGTCTTCCGTGGTCGTGGTCCATGCTGCCATCTTCCAGAACGCTTGCGGGATCTTCACGCCGCGGTATATCGGATCCTGGGCTGAGAGTACGGGGGCGGTGAAGACGCTGATGCGGTTACCGTTGGTGCGTGCGTAGGTGAGGACGTGGTCCTCGAGGCCGAGCCAGAGTTGTTTCGATTGGTTAAAGGCTCCGGCTCCGGCTTGGGGTGCGGCGTTGGTGTAGGCGAAGGTGTCGTAATTCGCTCGTCGGGCTGTCGTTGTGTCGTCCCAGACCGGGTCTTGGCGCCGGACGAGGTGTCCGCGGTCGAGGTCGTTTCTGGCGTAGACGGACTCCCCGGTCTGTTCGTAGAGCGGGATACGGGAGTCGAGGTGCCAGTCGTCGCCTCGGTCAACGGTAACGAGCTGGTCTCCGTCGATGTTGACGCCGGTCGCGATCGCGAGGCGCCGCGCAGGGTCAAGGAGCACGGTGAAATGTGTGTAGGGCAGTTCGCGAATCAGGGTTCCCGCGGGAGGGGCCGGGAGCGGCAGAGGAATTTCAAGGAAATCGGCGTTGTATCCAGCTGGATAAAGTAATGCGGTGTTCATGGTGATAGTCAAGCAGCCAGAGCCGACAGTTGGGATATACATGGCGGCGTTGAGGGGACGATCCCGTTCGCTGGTGCCTTTTGTTGACCACAGGCACGAGTGGCCGAAGTGGGGATATTACCGTTCCTTGGAAGCTGCATAGCCTTGGGAGAGAGCCTGGGCGGTTCAAGGAGCGGAATGAATAAGGTGATCGTGACATTACGACGCCGATTTGCGCGATGGCCGGGTTTCGTTCTGGTCGGCGTGAATCGGCGCGGTCAGCTACCCGCTGTCCTCGTGGATCCGGTGGATTGCACAGGGCGGGTCATTCACGGTCTGTGGCTGGGCGACAGCGTCGACGACGGGCCTGATGGCACGACGTACTGCAGAGTGAAAAGGGTGAGGTGGAGGCGCTGACCAGTAGGGGATCGGCGGTAAGGCCCAGAGCCACAGGCAGAGGCGCCAACGTCAGCTCTACGACGTTCGAAGCTGTTGAGCTCAAAGATGAAGTTAACGGGCGCACAGCCTGAGCCGCCGCCGACCGCCTGCCGTCTGCCGCGCATGAAACTGGCATGACAGCGCACATTCCCGATCCCGCTGCTTTCTTCCGAGATCTTCACACTGGTATTTGGCAGGACATTCGACAGCTTCCCTGCCGATGAAAGTCAGGCAGGGATGCTGTCGACGCTTGCTGGTGACGGCGATATGCGCTCCGCGCGCATCTTCACCGATGCCGGCAACCTCATGCTCAGCATTAACGCCATCGAATGCGGAGAAAACCTGCTTGTCATCGCCTCCACCTACAACGAAGCATTATCTGACCCGGACGATGACAAGCCCAGCGGTGAAAAATGGCTTGGGTGTTTGATGGTGGTCGCGGCTCACCGGTCAGCGTCGGCAGGCTCCGCGAATACCTGCATGAGCTGACAGATGTCAAGAACACCGCGAGCCAGATCACAGACAGCTCCTTCGTCAGAGTCAGGAGGCTGACCGGCGCTGCACGAATGCCGTGCATGAACCAAGTGGGATCTCAGCCCTGTTGTGGCCAATAAAAGACACCAGGGAAGGAGACGCGCGACGGCGGCAGCATCTGAACCGTCGGACACGGCGTGAACGAAAGTGGACATCTCATGCGAACATCCCGCAACTCCTTACCGGCCTGCTGCGGGAGTGTTTTTCTTGTCGGATGTTTCCCAGCGCCTCGCCAGCATCCGCGCTTAACCTGCGGGGCGAGCGGATCCCAACTCTTCGTTGCCGCAGAAAAGAACTAAACGATGCCGAAAACGATTTTCCCGTGGAACGCATCACGGCTGGCGTCGGTTCGTCGTCGTCTTCAACCTCCGCGATTCCTCCAGGTCACCAAGATTGCTGTTGCTGTGGCGATTGCCTGGACGCTGTCCCCTTTCCTCCCTGGAGACGGTCAGGAATTGCGGTACTACGCGCCGCTGGGCGCTCTTCTGAGCATGCACCCAACGCTTATGCGTTCGCTCCGCAGCGCTTTACAAACCCTCGCTGGGCTGGCCGTGGGAGTCGCCCTCGCTGGTGCCGTGCTTCTCCTAAGCGAGCCTAGCGTTTGGACGATCTCGCTGGTCATCGGCCTCGGCTCTCTTATCGGAGGAATGCGATGACTTGGTGTGGGCGGAGAACAAGTACCCCTGACTGCTCTCTTCGTTCTCATCATCGGCGGCCCGGAAGCCGATGATTACTCGGTCGGCTACCTTGCCCAAGTCTGTCTGGGGATGGTGGTGGGGCTCTTGGTCAACCTGCTAATTTTGCCGCCGCTTGCCATCGGCACGGCTGTCGATCGGTTGACCAGTTTTCGAGGCACCCTCGCCACGCACCTCAGCGATATCGGCGTGGCCTAGGTCGAGAGTTGGCCTCCCGAGCGTGAACTCTGGGCGACCAGGGGCAGCGCACTCACCGACGCGGCCCGAGACGTGAGGTCGGCTGTGCAATACGCCGACGAGAGTCGTAAGGGTAACCCTCGCGCTCGTTTCAACCGCAGAAATCTTGTTGTTGACTATGAGGACCTCGCGGCCTTGGAGAACGTCACCTTTCACGTGCGCAACCTGACTGAGGTTTTTGCGGGCATGATCTGGGGCAAACCGATTCCCCTTGAGCTGCCGCCCGAGCTGCGGCCGGTTCTCAGCGATGCCCTGCACGCGGTTTGCGGACACCTTGCGTGCCACGGACGACGGCCCGCGTGATAGCGCACCCTTTGATGCCGCCGTAGCGGCAGTCGAGGCGATTCTGCGCGTCATGCAAGAGTTGGGTGCCGGGGCGACATCGCTCAGCCCGACGGCCGCGATCGTCATCGATCTGAAGCGCATTTTGGTCGCGCTTCGCCCTAAGACCGAGAGAGATTCTGAAGAGTCTCCCTCGCCCGTCGTTTAGCCCGTCCCATCGCTTGTTCACGCTGCTGCGGTTCCGCGCACAAGTACCTTCTCGTTCCCGCGAGTTTTTCCTTACCCGGGTTGACCTTGGATTAGCCTTCGGTACGGTAAATGGGGTAGCAGAAACTATTTCATCCGTTGAATTCGCATTAGGAGGTCATCATGCCCAACGCCATCGAGACTGTCGACGTCAACGTTCCCGTTACCGTCTCTTACAACCAGTGGACAAAATTCGAGGAGTTTCCAAAGTTTCTCAGTTTTGTTGAATCCGTCACGCAAGTATCCGACACTCTCACCGAGTGGAAGGTCAAAATTGGCGGCGTGGAGCGCGAGTTCGAGGCTCGGATATCCGAGCAGCACCCTGACGAGCGTGTTGCCTGGAACAGTACCGGCGGTCAGGTCGACCACGCGGGAGTTGTCACGTTCCACAAGTTGGCTGAGGACGAGACGCGTGTGACGGTTCAGCTCGATTGGGAGGCGAAAGGACTGCTTGAGAAGGCCGGAGCCGCTCTCGGTATAGACAATCACGCCATCAAGAAAGACCTCGCGAACTTCAAGGAGTTCATCGAGGCGAAGGGAACCGACGATGTCGGATGGCGCGGAGATGTGCAGGCCTGACGTTGCTGGAAGACCAACTTACGACTCGTGATGGTGCGGACAGCGCACACCGGAGTCCGGCCACTTGGGGTGACGCGACGCTCGAAGCGTTTGGCAAGCTATCAGCGACATTCGACAGCGTGGAACAAGCGGGGATTGCTATGAGATTTCATCGCCTAATGGGCCAGGAGGCTCAGCGGACGGGTTCTGCACAACTTTGGACGCTTCATAGCTATGCCTTGCTCTCAAACTCCGAAGTCGTCGTCATTCTTCGATCCCCGCAATCGCATGGTTGCACAGCAGTGCATTTATGCGAGGAGGATATTCTCAGCGTACGTCGGGTGCTTCAGTTCGTTTGATTTAGCGCAGTGCCCGCGGATTCCTGTAGTAGTCCTGCGCAACAGGAGGGGTTGTTCTGAGCTGCCGGCCATCTCTCCCACGTAATCCTCAGCGGTTGGATCCTTCAGTGAACGATTCGACGGCCCTGTGAAACTGTTTGAAGGTCAGATGTGTCGGCGGGGCGCTTCTAAATTGAGGACTTCGGATATCGATCCGCTCTGGTTGATATAGCCGAGGACTTTTTCGGGTGATTGCTCATCTTGTCGCCGGTCAGCTACCCGCCATTCATGGTCTGAAAGAACACACAATTCGAGGTCTGCTGCCGCGCATGGTTCATGTTGATAATTCGACATTGAATCTCCTTCACCGCGGGGTGCTTGGACGTGCCCCAGCGGGTTTCTCGTTCGGTGGGTTCGTTCCCACCATGATAGAACTCACCCTGGTCTGCGCATCTGTCACAGCAGATCTCGGGAGGGTCGGCTAAGTCATGTGCTCGGAGCAATGCTTCGATGAGTGGAGCGTTTCATAGTCAAGTTGTCCGCGCCCTCATCCCACGGCTGAACCCCCACGCCGACGACGATCAAACCCTCGCGTCATCAAACGCAAAGTCTCGGAATGGCCCGCAGGACGCTTCCGCCACGCCCACTGGACACAACCGGCTCACGAGCCAGAAATGACCATTCAAGCGCTTAACTGAACGGTCTTGAGGCTAAGCGTCCGCAAAGGAAGTCTTATGGGAGTTCTTTGAGGAGGTCGGCTTCGTATGCGATGATCGCCGCCTGCACACGATTCTCGACGCCTAGCGCTGTGAAGAGCACACTGAGGTACTGCTTCACCGTGCCTTCCGAAAGGTGCAGGGATTTTGCGATCTGGGCATTCGACTGGCCTCGCCCGATTCCGGCGAGCAGTTCGCGTTGTCGGTGGGTCAGTTCGCGCACAGTTGATTGGGCTCGTGTTGAGCGGCCAAAACGAGCGCCGGTTTCCTGGCGGACCAGCCACCGGCCGACCCGCGGTGAGAATGCGGCACCGCCGCCTGCGAGAGCGCGAACGCCTGTGATCAAGTGACGCGGGTCATCCGATTTCAGGAAAAAGCCGAGCGCACCGAGGGTGATGGCCTCTGCAATGTAGGCCTCGTCGGAGAAGGTGGTGAGCATTGCGACCGGCACGTGTGGCTGCTCGCGCCGCAGCTGTTCAAGGGTGCGGATACCGTCGAGCCTGGGCATCTGAATATCGAGAACGACGACGTCCAGCGAGTGCCGTCGAGCCAGTTCAAGCGCTTCGGTTCCGTCTGAGGCTTCGGCAGTGATTACAATATCCGGGGCGGTGGAGAGGATGCCGGCGATGCCAGCGCGCACAAGCTGATCGTCATCGGCAAGAAGGACTCGTATTGGGCTGTCTCTCTGTTGGTGGGGCTTGTCGGGCAGAGTGTTTCCGGTGAGATTTCCAGTCATGGGGCGAGGATCGTGTCGGTGGAGAGAACGCGGTTGTCAACGAAGCAGATTCGGAAGACATCGTCGCGGTCGAAGAAACTTATCGAGGCCTCATAAAACTCGCACGTCGATCTCGGAGGCTGAGCCAGAGACGTTCGCGGGGCGTCGAGCATTTCCACTGCCGGAAGAAGGAGCTCGGTTTTGGTGCGGGTGTCACCGGTGTTGATGGCGGCGAACCGTTCGGGAGGCAGGACTGACGCGACGGTGGCATAAGCGAAGTAACCGATCGCGCTTAGCGCTGCGGTGGCGAGGAGAACAATGGGAACTAGCCAGGCGGTCCGTGCGGTGCGACGGCGGTTTCGGTCGGAGCTGCTGTCCGCGGCGGTGACGAGCTCGGTCCGAGATTGGTGTGTACTGGCGGCGGCTGAGGATGGAGTTGCCGACCTTGGGAGTCGGACGGTGAGGGTGAAGTCTTCGCCACGATTCACGTCCAGGGTTCCGCCAAGGATCCCGACTCGGTGTCGCAAGGCGACGATGCCGTGGCCCGTCGCGGGTAGGGACGGTGTCGTACCGTGATCGGGGTTGCGAATGCGTAACTCGACTTCGTCTCCGTCGATGTCGATGTCGATGTTCACCTTCGTGCCTGGTGCGTGTTTTGCGGCGTTCGTGAGTCCTTCCTGCAGTGCCCGGAGGAGAGCGGCGCGAGAGTAATTGTTGGTGAATCGTTCGATGTCTGTCGCGAGGGTGCTGTTTACCTCGATACCTGAGGATTGCGCGCGCTCGAGTACGTCTTCGATGCTGAGGTTGCTCAGCGAGGCGGTGATGCCGGAGTCTCTTTCGGTAATTAGTCGAATGGTCTCGCCGAGTTCGTCGGACGCGGCGGCGGCATTGGCCCGGATGCTTTGCAGCTCCGTTCTCGCCGTTGCTGGTAACGTGTCGTCCAGGGAGAGGCGGCCGGCTTGGACGGCGATCAGCGTCAACCGGTGCCCTAACCCGTCGTGGATTTCACTAGCCATCGCATCTCGTTCCCGCATCACGGCCTGCTCGACGCGAGCATCGTGTTCCCGTGCCTCGGCGAGGGCCAGATTCCAGCCGCGCTGGAGATAGGCCCGCCGTCCGCGAAGCGCGGCGACCGTCAGAACGGGGACGACGAGGCACAGGGTGTAAATCGTGCCGCGGACGAGTCCGAGGATGGCGCCGGCCCACGATGGACTCGAGATCAGTCCGCACAGTGTCGCAGCGATGAGCGAGGCCGCCACCGCGACCATCACGACGCCGAAAGACGGCTTCCACAGAGAGGCGCAGAAGCCGACGATGATTGCGGTGGTACCTATCAGCATCGGACCCGAGCCGTCCGTCCACGGAGAGGCGACTCCGAGTAGGGCTCCCACAACAGCAGCGACTGTCGTGTTGGTATTGCGTGCACGCCGTGTGTGCGGAGTCGGATTGTTGTCGAGCATCCTCCCACCCTAGGGAGACCTGGCAGGCGAAAGAACTCGCCTTCGTTAGCTCGCGGCTTCACCTTTGTCACTATCGACGGTGGCGGCGCTCTTCTAGCGTTTCTTGCATGCTTGACAACATCACTTTGTTCCTTGACTCCGTCAGCGAGTACATCGGAATCATCCTCGCGGTCGTCTTCATTGCCTCGATCGTGGACGCGGCCTTCGGCCTCGGTGCCATTCTGCCGGGGGAAACCGTTCTGGTGTTCGCCGCGGTCGCCCTCCGTGATAGTCCTCTTCTGATCTTTGCCGTACTCGTCGCTGCCGTCGGGGCATTCATTGGCGACCACATCGGGTACTTCATCGGAAGGAAACTCGGCGTGAAGATGGTGAACACACGGGTGGTGCGGAAAATCGGGGTCGATCGTTGGGACGCGGCTAGCGGTTTCGTCGAACGACGCGGTTTTTGGCTCATCATCGTCGCTCGGCTCCTGCCCGGCGTTCGAACCTTGGTCGCAGCAGCAGCCGGAGCGTCACCCATGAGCTACCGGCGGTTCGCTCTCGCCTCCGGCACCGCAGCCGTCGTCTGGTCGCTTCTCTGGGTGCTGGGCGGCGCCGCGCTTGGTTTCGCGTTTGTCGAATTTGCCAATCACACGACCATCCCTGCGATCGCGGTGGCGGTGGCTGCCGCTGTTGGGTTCTTCGTTATGCGGCGGGTGCGGGTAACCGCATGAATACGAAAGATCGGACTCTCCGGCCGCGACCCGAGTGGTGGACCATCCCAAATCTCGTCACCGTTATTCGATTCGTCCTGATCGTCCCGATCGTGGCCCTTTTGTTGTCGGGTGCTCAGCCGATCACAGCTGCCACTCTCACGGTGCTCTTCGGCGCGACGGATTGGGTAGACGGGTTCCTCGCTCGGCGGCTCGGCCAAGAGACCCGGCTCGGGGAGATCCTCGACCCGATCGCCGACCGATTGGGAATCGGCTGCCTTGGCATCGCACTAACGATCATCGGTGCAATTCCCTGGTCGGTAATTATCGTCATCCTTTTCGTCGATCTGATCGTTGGAAGCGTCTCCCTGACACGGCACCGGAATCATCAGCTCTCGGTCACCTGGATCGGAAAGATTCGCACTGCGCTCATTATGATCAGCGCGTCCGCCGTCACGGGCGGCCTCATTCCAGGGATGGGATTGGTCTTTCTGATCGGACAGGTCGGTTTGGTGGTCGGCGCGTTGTTGCACATCTTTGCCGGCGTCGGCTATCTACGACAACTGCTCCGAGGAGATGCGCCGTAGACACCAGCCATAGCTCTCGGGCGCGACTGAAGCTATTGCGGATGTTATCTGTCAGGGCCATGAAGAACGCCCAGTTCCTCATGGCCCTTGACACACACTTGCCTGCACAACCTCGAAAATACAAGGGCCGTTGTGCAGACGACGTCGGAAAACGACACTGGTGCTACAAGATCAATTCCGGACACTCTTCAAACGCGAGACGCGTTCCTGACGTGGGCCGGTTGACGAGTCCCGGCCCTTCAATACTAATTAGGACCTGTGGCTCGGCGAGCAACGAACCCCCGCAGAACACCGAGCCGACTGGCTCGGCATCCACCTGACCCGCATCACCCCGGAGGAAACCTGACATGACCCGCGTTCGAATCGACCTGTTCATCTCGCTGGACGGCTACACCTCGAGGACCGACCACGCCCCCGAAAATCCGATGGGTGAGGACTGGGGGCGCCTCACGGCTGCCCACGCCGCGACCCGCCCGTTCCACGAGCGCGTCTTCGGTGACACCAGCGGCACCGGGACGACCGGCATCGACGACTTCTACGCCGCCGCGTTCTTCGAGGGCGTCGGCGCCGAGATCATGGGCGCGACCATGTTCGGCCTGCACTCGTTTCCCGACGATCACGACCTCAACGCAAAAGGTAACAACGAAGTGATAGCCGAGACCACGCGACTGCTTGCATCCGAACTCGTATGACCGCCGAGAAACCGCGACTCGCACGCACACTCCGATTCGTGCTCGCTTGGATGGTCGGAGTCATTGGAACCATCACCACAGCCATTTCCTTGATCCCTGCGGTGGCCGTCATCGCCTCAGTAAATGGCGTATCTTCCCTTGGATTCGCCGCTGTCCTACTGGTCGTGTCCGCGATGTATCTCTTCGTCCCCATCCTCATCGCGTTGGCCATCGCGAATACCGGCCGCCGATGGTGGCTCTGGCTGACCATCGCACTAGCGGTCATCGTTTTGCTCCTAGTCGCCCGCTTCGCGGTGGGTTCGCTCGGTGTCTATTGGATTACGTTTTGAGTCGCGGCGAGCCGTATGCCGGCCCGATGATGTGGGTCGGCACTGTCGGTGTCGCGCTGGGCGGGATCATCCTGGTCTCACTGTTGAGCGGAGGTGATGGGCGGGCCGAGATTTCCGCCGAGTTGAGCGAGTCCATTCCGGATATTGCTGAGTTTCTGGAGGTTTCGACGATGGCTGATTTGCGCGAGTTCAATGAACCGAGCCCCGACCTGCGTGCACGCTTCACCTCTTCAGGAGAGATTTATCGCGTCATGGACTCATCCGTCGATCGTGCCCGGATCGCTATCTGAGGGATCGACGTACCGGGGCCTGGGCCGGGACCTTACAGCTCTGATCCTGATCGAGGATTCAGTACTGAGGAGTTAGTGGTGGGCACTGAGCTGCTGCGGATATCTCGGACAGTGTGCCTTCATGAACCCTCTACGGGACGATTCCTGTCGACCATGATGGTCCAACTCACGGCGCCGTGATTGGGGCGTTCGGACCCAGGCGACGACAGTCAGTGCGGCAAGCGCCAACCATGCGGTCAGGCTTCCGATAGCTAGCCCGGTGACGAACGAGCCGGGTGAAATGATCAGCTTCGTTCCGCCCGCAGCTAAATACCGACATTGCAGTCCTAGTGGTGGGAGCACGAAGACGGCCTCGTATCAGGCGCCCCATATGTGCTGCGGCTGACCGGCAACGATTCGCCAGAATGCTCCTCAACGGCGGCATGCGCGATGGCCGGCATGGAGCTATTACGAGAACATCGGCACCCAGAATCGAGTTATGGCCAACAACAATCCTTCTAGATCAACGGACTGGTATCAATGCTCGACATCCACCGAGCAGGGGAGAGGCCAGAACGAGACGCGATGTGTTATGAGACACACTCGCATGATTCAGGCGAGCCGAACGAGTTTCCCAATGAAACGCGACATCCGCGCGGCTGGAGGTCGCCGTTTGATGACACGGTTCGTGTACCCCGTGAAAGTTGCGTGACGCACCCTTGAGCACGCGCCTACCATCATGAACACACAGGCGGGATCCGGGGTGCAAAAAGAAGAATGAGTCACCCCGTCAATGGAGGCTTCTAGTCCTCACCTTATATCAGCTGGCTCGATGGTGGCCCGTTCGGTTCGGGGAACCCTTTGGTGCGGGGTCCTTCGTCGATGAGTGTCGAGATCGCGGGGAGACCGATCTCCGGCTGGATCTCGCGAAGGATCCACGTCGCGCCGGCATCCCGGTAGTCGTTGGCGTCGTCCTGTATCCGGACAGTGGCGGCGAAGTCGAATGATGGTGAGTTATTTTGCGCGAGGATGATGTCGGCGAAGTCGCTTGCATTGCGCACGTTCACCGGGAAGAAGCCGTCGTGGAGGGCTGCGCGCCGTCGAGGGGCGGCCGCAGTTGCAGTTCCCGCGATCCAGATCGGGATCGCGGGGTGCTGGTAGGGGGTAGGGAGGAAACGGACGTCGTCGATGGTGTGGTGCTCCCCAGCGTGGTGAACGGCGTTGCCGGTCCAGGCGGCGGGCAGTATCGAGAGGATTTCGTCAGCGATAGCTGCATGCCGACGTGAATCCGGGCTCTCGCCGAATCTGCTGTACTCGCCGCCAAAACGGTCATTGCCGAGCCCGGCGCCGAGGATCAGTCTTCCTTTACTCAGAAGGTCGAGGCTGACCGTTTGGCGTGCGAGGGAGGCTGGTCGGTATCTGGGAAGCGGTATAACCATCGGTCCGAGGCGGATTGAGCTCGTCGAGCGGGCGACCGCGGCGAGGGTTACCCAGGCGTCACCTATTCTTCGATCGGCTTCTCCCCATCGGATGTGGTCCCAGACGAAGAATCCGTCCCACTTCGCGGCTTCTGCTCGGGCGGCGAGATCGGCGACGACGCCGGGGTCGGCGAGGTCGTCAAATAGCGGCAACCAGACTGCCTCTTTCATCGGTGGTCGGTCGCCTGGAGGTGACTGATTAGCGGGGTGGTGAAATCTGCTTGATCGGCGGTGAGCAATGTGTGCCCGGCGCCTGGCACCATCACGAATGCGGCGCCGGGTATAGCGCGAGCGACGGCCTCACCGTGCGCCAATGGAAAGATTGAATCGATTTCGCCGTGCACCACGAGTGCCGGGATCGAGATGGCGCCGACGTCGCCACGTCTTGGGCGTGTGAACTCCATCGCAGGATGGTTGGAAATTGTTGCGGCGATATCGTCAGCTCGATCTACGTCTCGGGCAATGAACCGACGGATTCGATCCTCGTCGAATCGGGGTGATAGGCCATCGCAGGCGCGAGTGTCCTCAAGGAGGTAATCGATGACGGCCAACCGCGATTCGAGGTCATCAGGAAGATCGGGGGACCCACCGGTTCCGGAAGGAAGGTCCGGCGCTCCGGTCGTTGCACCCATCAAGGTGACAGAGCGCAACCGGTCGGAGTGGTCGACAGCCAAGATGGTTGCGATCATCGATCCCATCGAGTGGCCGACCACGTGAGTGGATCGTATGCCGAGCGAATCGCAGATACCCAATGCATCGGTCGCTAAATCGTGGGTCGAGTAGCCAGGGCGCCCGCGCGGAAAATTCGTCGAACGGCCGGTGTCCCGCTGGTCGTAGCGGATCACGAAGAACCCCGAGGATGCGATCGCCTCGCAGACCTCGCCCGGCCACCACAGCATGGAGGCTGACATCCCGGCGATCAGAAGCACGGATGGGTCACTTCGATCCCCGTACGTCTCAACGCAGAGCTTGACGTCGTTGGAGATCATGATGGAATCACTGAAGGCTGCCATGAGGCAACATTACGAACTTGCAGCATTTCGCGAAAGCAATAATTAGCGAAGATAATGATCGTGAAAAACGATTACGAGAAGGTAGCCCATGCTCACTACGTCAGGACTCCGAGCCCTCTTGGCGATCGTTGATCTGGGCACGTTCGGCGGCGCGGCGGCTGCCCTGGGCTATGCCCAGTCGACGATTAGTCAACAGGTCCGCATCCTCGAGCGCGACGCGGGGGGACCTATTTTCGACCGCAGCAGCGGACCCTCGAGATCGCAACTAACCTCCCTCGGACGATTGATGGAACACCACGCTCGACTTGTCGTGCACGAACTCGACGCGGCAGAGCGGGCCGCGATGGATCACCGCGACGGCCGCGGACGCCTGACAATCGGGACGTTCCAAGCGGTGACGACCAAGCTCCTGCCGGCACTTATTCGCGCTCTCGCAGAAAAGAACCCGCATGCAGCCATCACCATGGTCGAAACAGAAACGCCTCTCCCTGACCTAGACACCAACGACCTGTGTTTCTTCGATTCACCACCGCAACCGCCAGACCATGGGGAACTCATTGTTGCGGACGAGCACCTGCTGCTTGCCCCTCGAGGAGTGGTTCCCCCTGGCGCCGTCGAGCTGCACAACCTCAGAGACCGACCTATGGTTGCTCTGCCCGCCATATGCGACCAGGGCCGAGTAGAACTGGCTTTGACAGACGCCGGCGTCACCCTCGACATTGTGTTCAGGACCACCGACAACCACGCGATCACCGCGATGGTTGAGGCAGGGGCCGGATGCGCGATCCTCCCAGCCCTGTCGATCTCGCCATCCGCCGCGATCAGCATCCATCGAATTCACCCGCCGCTGCCGTACCGAGAGATCTGGGTTCAATGGCGCGGATCCCTATCCCCCCTCGCTCAGCATGCGCTCAAACTCGCGGTGCTCGCCCGCCCCAACCTCGCCGCCGCCGCAATTGAATTTTGAGCAATATAGGGTGTCCACGCTCTCGCAGAAGTTGAACGTAACGGCCGTTCTCGACGATCGTTGTTGGACTGAGTTCGCTCTACCGCGGATAGCTAAAGACCTGCCCAAAAGCACTGATCATCGATCAACTCGGAATCGACGGGGGTTTCTAACAGTCCCAATCGGCAGAGACTTATGGAACCGTTTTTTGCGCCGCAGCTCAGGTTTCGGCCTTCCGCCGCGGAACATGCGCAGGTGCCCGCAAGCCGAACGGCGGATTCAACCGGTCGTCGCAACACTCGATTTTTGTGAGGTGTTGTACGTGTGGTTGAAGAATGAGTTCGTTAAGAAACAGGCGCGGTT
>NZ_FOCN01000030.1 GCF_900110125.1 Cryobacterium luteum | reverse complement strand
TCGTCGCGGACCACTAACCGTGGGGCCGCAGAACAGCATCGCTAAGAGACGGGGTCGCGTCCCTGTCCCGTAGGGGGTTCGGCTAACTGGACGCCCCACTCGCCGCTACAAGCGGTGTTTCGCCGTCAGTGACGATTCGAGAACACGTTGCGGCGCTGACCTACCAACTAATGACGTTCGCTCCCTCTGCGCTGCGCCGCGCTTCCTTAATCGTCGACCCAGGGAGGTCGATGACTTCTCCACCAATCTTGGTGACAGTGCCGCCTCGTACGCCGGCGTTCTCGATTCGACCGGCGACTGTCAAGGATCCGGCGAGGCGGCCGCCGATCGCCACTCGAAGAGCGCCATTGACGTCGACGTGCACGCTCCCGTTCTGTGCCCCGAGGACTTCGCTCGTCGCGGAGGAACCGATTGTCAACGACCCGTTGTGCACGCCGTGGATGGTCACGTGCGCGGATGGTTGCACAGTCAGCGATCCGTTGTGGGTGGCGCCTCGCAAGATAATGAGCGTCCCGTCGTGCACGCACACGGATCCATTATGTGTTCCGCTCAGAGTGTTGTCTCCGTCGATGACGAGAGGCGGCTTTTCGACCTCGACTCCACCGGCTTTGATGAAAATGTCGTTCGGATGAGAGTGGTCCACAATGTCCTCCAATATAGCTAGTTGCCGTTACCGTACCGGGTACCGCCGACAGTCGAATTACGGGGAGGTCCACTTCCGGTGTGGACGTCCCGTTAGCCGTTCCCCAAAAGACACAGCAGGATGCCGCGGTGGAGGTCCCCGTGGCAGGTTCTGATCTCGGTGTAACGGGTACGTCGATGGTTGCGTTCAGCGTTTTGGTGTCAGTTGTCGTTGGACGGTTCGGTAGACCGTCGAGCGGGCGACGTTGAAGAGTTCGGCGATTTCGGCGGTTGAGTGCGTTCCCGCGTCGTGAATTTCCATCAGGTGCCGTTGCTGTGCGTTCGAGAGCTTGGGTTGTTTTCCGCGCAGTCGCCCTTTCGCTTTCGCTACCTGCATGCCTTCACGGGTTCGGGCTCTGATCAGATCTGACTCGAACTCGGCAACCATTGCGAGCACATTGAAGAGGAGCCGCCCGACAGGATCGTTGGGATCGTGAACAGATCCTCCGATGCTGAGTTTCACATCCTTGGCGGTGAGCTCGTCGATGATGTCTTTGGCGTCTCGGAGGGAACGCGCCAGCCGGTCGAGCTTGGCAACGACCAACGTGTCACCGCTGCGGCACGCGGCGAGAGCCTCTCGAAGGCCGGGGCGTGCACGGTTGGTGCCGGTCAGGCCGTGATCTGTGTAGATCAGGGCTGGCCTGACTCCGAGCCGTTCAAGGGCGTTCTGTTGAGCGGTCAGGTCTTGTTCGTTTGTGGATACGCGTGCGTAGCCAATCAATAATTCATTCATGAACGGCAGATTGATCCCTGCGCCCGAATTGCTCAAGAACCGCGGCGATAGCGTCCCCTACCGGGGCGTTTACTGTTCACTTTTGCATCAGGGACGATTAACCCCGGTGGTCACGCTTTTCTCATGTCGGGGAAAAACCCTTCTGGCGGAGCAACGTAGGGCAACGGGTCGCCGTGGTTGTTGCGGTCCGTTGATTTGTTGAAGGGGCCTTCTGGGTCGAGCAGGATTGGCATGTGGTGGTCGGCGTGGTCGCGCCACCAGGTGCTCATGCCTGTTGCGCCGTCTTGGCGTAGGTGTTCCCAGGCGCGCCATAGCGACTCGAGCCGGCTGACGGCCTCTGGGTAGGCCCACCAGTCGGCGGCCCACCGGTATCGGCCGTCGTTCTGAGGTCCGACTTTCCGTTTGTACAGGTGGACGAGCCGGTCGCGCACGAATTCATCAACTGAGGCATGGAAGAGCTCGGGCTGGACTTCTTCTGCTTCCGTTGTTTCTTCATCGTCGCGGTACTCATCGAGGTCGCTCACAGTTCATCCTTCCGGTCCGGCGCGGCATCCAACCGCGTGCCCGTGCTCAGCGCCGGCACCGGCACCGTCGTGCTCGACGCAGCCGGGGTGGTCGTTGACGCTGAACGGTTGGCGGGGTCGTGCGCCGCGATCGATGCCTTCACGGCATCTGCGTGCGGTCCACGCATCCAGGGCACCGTTTCAATCAGCGTCGCGGGGGCACCGGAGGCGAACACCACGGCGCGGCCTCGGGGCAGAGCCCCGAGATCCGCCACGTCCAGGGTGCGTTCCCGCTGCACTTGGTGAGACGTCGATCGGTTACCGCGGCCGACGCTCGTCGAGGTCGTGTGTTTGTCGTAGTCGCCGACCATCTGTGAGAGCTCGCCCAGGAATTCTGGTTCTTTGACGCCGCCGCCGTAGACGGCGATGTTGGAGGCTGACCAGAGCTTACGCATCCCGTCGCGGCCCCACACTTCGACGCCCTGTGACCACGACTGCAGAATGGTCATCAAGACGATTCCGCGCGATCCGTAGTGCGAATACAGGTCGGGAAGTCCGTGCCAGCGGCACACGTTCGCGGCTTCGTCGAGTACGCCGAGCAGCGGAGTGGCCAGGCGTCCGCCGGTTTGTGTCGTGGCTAGCTCTTCGGCGGCTTCGACGGTCGCGGCGGTGAGAGCGGTGACTAACGGGCCCGCGGTGCCCTTGCCTTCCTTGGACAGGCTGTAGAGCGTGTCGTGGCTGCGCACGAACGCGTTTGGGTCGAATTGCGGCCGGGAATCCCCGGCCAGGTTGTCGCCCAGGGGTGTGACCCATTGGGCGATCGAGCGCACCTTCAGGCACGAAGCCATCTGTGCAGCTGTCCCATAGACGCTGTCGCGGCGTCGGCTTTCACCGTTGACTTGCCCAGCGACGGCGTCGGCCATTTGGTCGTAGCCGTGTGCGCGAAGAATGTCCACGGGAGTTTCTTCGCCGGGCATGGTCGTCCAGGTGAATACCTTCGTGATGGGCAGTTCGGCGAGGGCTGCGGCCAGGAGGAAACCGGCCAGGAGATCTTGGCCGGCGTTGTCGAAATATGGGTCGGCGCGTGCGTCGCCGGCCCGGGAGCCGGAAGCGAAGTGTTCGGCCAGTTTCGCGGCCTTAACGTCGTCGGTGACATAACTGAGTGGGTTCCACCACCAGGTTGGTTCCTCGAGAGCGATGCGCTGCGGGTCGAACGCCCACGTGCTGCCGCCCGCGGCTTCGCGCACGTCTCGCGTAGCGTCGAGCACGTCACGTTTGTTCGACGTCGTGAGGACTGCGCCAGGAGCAGACAGGATCGCTGGGATTGCGCGGCTGGTGGATTTTCCGGTGCGGGGGCCCCAGATGTCTACGTGCATATCTTCGGGGGATCCGTAGAGTTTCTGCCGGCCGGCAACGGTGATGCCGATGGGGACGCCGAGCCAGTCGGTGACGCCGAGTCGGTGTGCGGTTGCCTTCGCGCCCGTGGCCGAGAGAGCGCGAAGATCGCGCCCCTTGCCCATGTAGGTTGCAGCTCCGTCGACGTTGCTTCGGCGCCGCCGGGCACGCGAGATCGAGACGGCGATGAGGACGCCCAGGGCGAGGACCATGACGAGAGTGGCTGCGAGAATCCACGTCCCGGATGCTGGCCAGATTACGGAGCCTTGCAGTACGCCGAAAAACAGTCCGAACGGGTCACCGGTCAGGTCGGGGTTTATCCCGTCCATGTGTGAGCCCCACGTGACGGCTACCCACACGGTGCCGAGGGCCACGGCCACGAGCGTGAGGCAGACGATCAGCATGATCGTCTGACCGTCGAGGCCGTTTTGGTTTCGCCTGTTCGATGCGCTCACGCTGCACTTTCCTCTTCGGTCGCAGTACCTTCGGCTTCGCCGTCGAACTCGTGCCCGGCGTCCTCGGCGTTGTCCCGTCCAATGATCGGGTTCGACTCGTCGGGTTCCGGGAACGAGGCAGCGGGATGCCAGAGTTTGTTGGTGTCGTTGATCGCGCGTTCTGATTCGATCAGTTCGACCTTGACGGGGATGCCCGGGTGGCCGCCGACCTTGATGAGGAACTTGCCCCGGCCGGGAGGGTCGGATTCGCGCCCCAACCCGGTATCCCACGTGCCTGGATCTTGCCAGGACGTGAGTAGTTCCTGTTCGGCGCGCGAGAGCGGAACGGCGCTGGTGAGCATGGGCATTTCCGCGCCCGGTAGACCACCGGCGATCACCATGCCGGACCGTTCCACGAATCCGCGTGCTTTCATCCGGTCGGACTCATTGGGCAGGGAGAGGAGGTCGCTCATCGTGTGCGAAATCATGGCGAGGCCCACGCCGCGTTGACGGTTCAACCGGGTGAGGGCGTCGACACGGTCGACCATGCCCGCTCCAGCGCGAAGG
Organism: Cryobacterium luteum; assembly: GCF_900110125.1. Classification (GTDB taxonomy): domain Bacteria; phylum Actinomycetota; class Actinomycetes; order Actinomycetales; family Microbacteriaceae; genus Cryobacterium; species Cryobacterium luteum. Next base: position 16,073 of record NZ_FOCN01000030.1, on the reverse strand, counting down.
GCCCGCCAGAGCTCGTCGAGCACGACCAGGTAGTGGCGGCGTGGTTCGAGACCGGCGTCAGCGAGGGCGTTGGCGATGTTCACGGTGCCAAAGCCCGCCGACCAGCAGGCGAGCAGAATTGCGGCCTGCATGTCGGTGTCGGAGTCATCGATCGAGGACACGTCGTAGACAACAGGGCGGTCCCTCATCATGGGAACGTCGGTCGGGTGGGCGAATGTCTCGCCCAAACGTCCACCGGAGGTGAGACTGATGAGTGAGGCTTCCAGTTCTTCCGTGATCTTTTTGTACCGCTCAAGGTCGCCACGGTCCAGGGCTACCGCGCGCACTTCCGCGGGTGCTTCCTGAATCACGCGCAGTAAGTCGCCGAGCACCGGAACGCCCTCATTGCGCTCGTCGAGCACGGTGAGGGCCCGGTCGATGATGGATTCCTCGCGAGCGGAGGGTGGGTCTTTGCGGAGGATCGTGAGCAGGGCCGACACCATTGTTTGCCGGCGGCCGTGAGCGTCCGCGAGCACCATCTGGCGCTCCTTCTCTTTGCCGGCGAGGCGTAGCCGTTCGGCGGCCGCGGTTGCTTCGCCGGGATCGAGGATGTTTAGGTGCCCGCGGCCGCGGCCGAGGGTGATGACTTGCCCGCCGAGAGCGCGGATCATGTCAACGTAGTCGGGCTTCAGATCGCCCAGCACCAGCGGCAGGTTTCCGAATCCTGCGCCGCCGGCCGCCATTCGCCGGATGAGTGTTGATTTGCCGAGGCCCGGCAAGCCGAGCACGAATACCGAGGGGTTCGAGATGAGGCCGGCGTCCTGAAACCAGGAAATTGGGTCGGCGCACACGGTCGCGCCGGTGAAGAGTTGGAGGCCGATCGGTACGCCGACCATCGGGGTTCCTGTTCCGACCGAGAAGGGGTGCATGCCGCACACTTGCACGGTCGTTCCGCGCCACTCATCTGCCGGCTGGATGACGCTGGCCTCACCGCGCCCGCGCCCCAGCCAGCCCCGAGGGCCGGGGCGACGGATAGCGGGCTTCTTCTCCTTGTCGGCTTTCGTCTGCTTCGGTCTGGCCAGCTCGCGCGGCTTCGATACCTTGCGACGGTTGGAATCAATGGCGGGCATTACAGCTGCTCCCTAATCTCAGATGGAATGCGCAAATGCTTGGGCAGGACCAGGCCGAGCGGAAGTGCGGCCGCGAACGCGGAATCCTGAGAACCGTGCACGATGCGGAGCCGCAGCCGGGCCGTCGCGGAGAGGTTGTCGATCGCGGCCTTCGCGTCGGCCTCGTGGGCGGCGTCGATCACCGTAGCGGTGACGAGCATCCCGAAATTGACCAGGCCAGCGCCAGAGGCTTCCTCTTGCGCCGTGGCCAGAGCCGCTCGTGTCGCGATCATGCTCCGCGCCGTGGGCTTGTTCGAGGACTGCACATTGAACGTCGAGGCGCGCACGTCTGCCTCGACGATTGCCGCGGCCTTGGCCGCATCGATCGGCCGGTAGAGCAGCGTGACACGCTTCCGTGCGACGTCGCGGTGCGGCGCCAACAGTCGCGCCAGAATGCTCGAGGGGACGTTGCCGCGCGGGGCGCCGCTCATCATCCACGTCACCGACAGGGCCGAATCGTGCCGGTAGGTGTCCCAGTTTGACTGGTGGGCTGTGGGCCCGACCTCTGGCCAGTAGAGTTCCGGCGGCTCACCGGCTGCGTTCGCGTCGTCGATGAGGCGAGCTGCAGCCGGGTCGTAAGCGACGCGGACCACTTCACAGAGCTCTTGGGCGCTCAGCGGGCGCGTTGCCCCCGCGCCCGTCGAGGACAGGCTTTGCGTGAGGCCGGGCAGGCGCGAGGCCAGCTCGCGGCCCATTTCATCGGGGGTGCGCTTCTTCCCCCCAACGCGGGCCGCGGCGTTGAAGGTGATGGCGACATAGGCCTTGATGGTCGCGGAACCGGCCGGGTACTGCCGCACCAGGTCGTGCAGGATGCTCGTGGCAAATTCTGGGGCGTCTGGATCAATCCGGCTGTTCACTTCGCGGCGGAGCCGCGTGCCCGTGTCGGGAGCCGTTTCAATCGTCACGGATACGGCTTCGATGCCGGGTTCGTCGCCGAGGCTGGCGAGCCACATGCCCCACTCGGCAACCCACACGTCGACCTGTTCGCGGTCGACGAGTGCTGCGCCGTCGGGCTCCGTCTCGATGACGACGGTGTAGTCCGACGTAGTCGGGATCTGCAACAAGGCAAACGGACGATTGTAGCTATCGTGCCACTCTGTCAGTTTTGAGCCTGCGGCCAGGCCCGGCAGTTGCGCTGTGCCCCACTCTGCCCGGCCCAGCGGCCCCGACCGGTAAATGTGCGTCCCCGTGCTCTTGGTTACCATCCACCCGACCCTCGTTGTGGCCCGCATCAGCAGGCTTTGACCGTGCTTGTCTTTGAGCGCGACCGTCAGCAGAAAAACTCCGAAAACGAGCGCTGTGACGACGCCGTTCAGAATGTTCGAGGCCATCGTCACGATGACGCTGAAACCGGCACCAACGAATAGAACCGCCGTGCCGATTGAGCCCAAGCCCAGAAGGCCAGCGGTCTTTGGTTTCGTCCAGTTGCCGTAGCTGCGCGGTGCGCTTTGCATTGTCATCGAGAACCTCCTGCTTAGGAACCGCTAGGTCCGGTTGAGTCATCGGCCGCAGACTGCACGGCACTCTTGGCAGCGACTGCAGCGCCCTTGGCCGCGTCGCCCGCCATCTTTGCGCCCATCACAATGGGTGCGGCGGGCCCGGCGGCGGCCGCGCCACCAGCTGCAGCCCCACCACCAGCTGCAGCGGCACCGCCCGCTGCTCCTGCTCCAGCACCAGCACCAGCTGCAGAGCTTCCCCCTGCGCCAGAGGGCGTCGGGGTTGACGGCGATGGCTTGCCGCCACCGGGGGCGCTTGAACCGGTCGGCGCCTCACCTCCGCCACTTCCGCTGCCTCCACCGCCTGTCGGCGTCGAGGAGGAACTGCCCATTCGTTTAATCGCACCGCTAGCCAGGTCCCCGCCGATTGCGCCAGCGGCACCGGCCATCGCCATGCCCGCGGCTCCACCTCCCGCGACAGCGCCCGTCATCGGAGCCACAAACTTGAGTAGAGCTGGCAGTGCGATCAAGGCCATGAGCATCAGGGCAAGTCCGGTGAGAATCGTCCAGATACCTCCGCCATCGTCCTTGAACGCGTCCGTGCCGGTGAGGCTGAACGCAGCGGCATAGATGAGTGCCGCAGCGGGCTTGTACAGAATGAAGGCAATCGTCCACCCGATCACCTTCCCGAACCATTGCTTTCCCATTTGAGTGTTCGTAAAGCTCGCCGTCAGCGGCAATACCCCGGCCAGGATGACCAGCAGCCCGCCGCGCACGACCATGAGTGCAACCTGGACATAGGTCATCAGGAGAGCTATCGAGCCCAGGATGAGGACCCCGATCAGCCCGATCGGAGAGCTGGCTGTAATCGCGACCATCGCCGCAACATTGGTCCCAAAGCAATTGGACTCCCCGGCAGCGGACACATCACAGTCCGTAGCTCCGTTGAGAATCCAAATAGAGAACGCATCCGCGGCAGTGACGGCGAGAGTGATGATTGCAAGCCCAGCTCCCGACACCACGACGAGCGTAATGAGCGACTGAAGCAGTTCCTTTCCCGGCTGTGCACGCTGTTCCCACGCCATTCGAATCCCGCCGATGATCACGGAGAGGACCGCGAGGCCGCCGACGTAGTACCAGAGCGAGTTCTGCAAGAACCCGACTGTCGATGACGACCCCTCGGGAGCGACCGCACCCAAGAGCCCACCCACGAGCGCGGACGCACCGGAGATGAGCAAGATCGCTATGAAGATCACTCCGAGGGTGCCCACATGACGAAACCCCTCACCGCGTCGGCTCCGAAGAGCGATCATCGCGCCCAGGGCGATAATCGACAGAACTGCGAGGGTGAGACCGATGAAGGTCACGTATCCGAGGATTGTCGCGAACTCATCCGAGCCGGGGTTATTCGTAGGAAGTCGAGTCGTACCGTCTCCGGCGGTGAGGACCGGGGTCGGCACGGCGACCCACATCGTCCCAATGCTCGCCAGAGCCTTCCCGAAACCTTCTAGAACGCTGTTGGCTAACTCCTGAACTGCATCGTTCGACGCATTCGCGACGACATCACCAATGCCCTGCCGCGCGCATTCAGCGGCATTGAGAATGGCGAAGGCCGGGTTTGAGCAATCAGTTTCTGTTGCAGCCACGTTAGACACCGGACCAAGGAATATAGCCGCCAAGGTTGGACAGAGGGCCGGGCGCGATGGGTGCCCCGGTTTCCGTGACGACGACCTTCCAATCGCCAGCTTCCCAACGGAGGACTGCTGGATAGCTCACGAGGGCTCCGCCCTCTGAGGTAATCGTGTAGGCAACGTCGATGGTCGCCTCGTCGGCTGAGTAGTTGTTTACTTTGAAGCCAGCAACTTGAAGGCGCGTGTTGCCTGTCGATGTTGGTTGTTCACCCGCGGCTTTGACCGTGTCTTTGGCCGGTCCATCAGCCAACAATTCCCACATGCGAGATGAGTTTCGTGAGTCGGTACTAGCGGCTACCGAATTCACTGCTGCGAAGAGGGCACCCTCCGCTGTATGCGCAAAGCACGTTCGAAATTGATCCGAGGTGGCCCCCGGTCCTGAACCCTCCGGATCGGTCGGTGCGGCGACGGAGCCAACGAGTTCCCATTCGTTGGTTGGTGCCGCCGTCAGTGCACTCTCTGTCTCCAACCCCGATAGGCCGCACACGCTTTCGTCGGAAGCCTCCGCACCGGGCGTCGACGACGTTGATGGGTCTTCTGTCGGCTGCGCGTCGTTATCGTCCGAGCCGCGGGTGAGAGACGTCACGAGGACGATGATCGCGGCGAGGACGATGATCCCAACAACGATGGCGGCGGCGATAAAGCCCGGTCGTGAGAACGGGCTTCTCTGTTCGGTGTTGGTCATGCGTTGGCTCCTTCGCGCGATAGATGGGATAGCTAAGAGCCGGAGATGAATCCGACCAATGCCGTTGCTGCGCCGATGATCATGACGCCAACCAAGATGCTGACGAACGTCTTTACGTGCTCGCCGCCTTCGCCGCGTCGGGAATTGAACATGAACATCACGGCGACGGCGATCAGGGACAGAATCGCCGCGATCAAACCGACCCACTTTGCCCACGCAAGGATCGTGCTGACGGCTTCAAATCCGGGTGGGGCGAGTGGTTCTGGGTCAGGAAGCGCGGTGAGCAGTTGACCGGCGGTGGTGAGCACGTGTGCGGCGGCGAGGGAGACGGTCATTGTCGGGCCTTTCAGTTGTGAGCGGGAACGCTCGAAGGTGCGAGGGCGAGATCGGTGAAGAGGGAACGAAATTCTTTGGGTAGTGGAGCTGTCGCGTCCGGGGGGCCGAGTCGCCATGCATCGACCCAAGGCAGATTCCACACACGGGGGACGCCACCGACGATGACTTGTTCAAGGTGGCGCAACTCTTTGGGTCGGCGGCCAGGAGCGTCGGCGATAAGGACCAGGCCGGCGAGCTGGACGCCCTCGCCCAACACGTTTGATGCCCATTCCGTCGCGGCGCGCTGCGCCGCGATCAGGCCGGCGTAGTTGGTCCGTGCCACCAATACGACGCGATGCGTTGTTCCAGGTGTCGTCGGAATTGGCCATGCATGGTCACAAGGTCGGGTGCCGGGGGTGAAAGCGGCGAGGGTGGATTCTCCCGCGCCGCCATGGACGCCGAGCCACCAGATCGTTGCCGGCCATACGGCTTCGCGCCGGGGTAGCCGGTCAGCTGCGCCGGGGACCGGCACGCCAGCTTGGGGCATGGTTGCGCCGTGGCGTGGTTCCCGTTGCCTGGCGAGGGGCGTGGAGAATTCAGGGTTTTCTGACTGGTCAGAGCCGACGAGCCACCGGTTCGCGCTCGTGCTCATACGGAGTCCCCCTCTGTCTTGGTTCATACCCAGTCTTGGTTCATACCCATTCTTTGGTCTTGGTTCAACCCATTCTTTGTCATTCACATAGACTCCAGTTCTACCCCGTGTTCAGGGTTGCCGACGTCCTGTATTCATATTACCTAAATGATACGTAAATATACCTTTACGCACTTATTTATCTCTTGGTCGGTTACGCTCGGAGAGTGGACGAGACAACAGCGCTGGTGGCGTGGCCCGACTCGATGCTGGGCCGATACGGCGACATGCTGAGCGTGGCCGACGTCTCTCGGGTCCTGAATTTGGAGCCCCGCAACGTTCGCTGTTTGCTCACCAGCACCGATTCGGCTACCAGGCTGCCGGGCGTGAAGATCGGCAAGAGCTGGCGAATTGCCCGCGATCAGCTGCGCATCTACCTGATCTTTCATCACAACGAAGACTCCGCACTCAGCTCCCCGAACGACGAGAGAGGCCCCACGTCATGATCGAGACCGTCCCCACCTTCCCCAGAATTGAGGCCACAGTCGCTGCAGACGCGACGGGTACGGTCGCGATCAACGGTGTGATGCAGTCTCTGTCCGGTGCGGATGAACAGAGCGTGCGAGCGGAAATCCTGACACTGGTCACGGCAACAGCCAACGACATGGGCCGCCCCGTTCGTCTGAACACCCGTGACCAACTCGGGGAACAACAGCTCGCTGTCTACCCCGACGGCCACGTGGAAGCACTATCTGACCTCGATTCTTCGGCAGCGCTAGTCACAGCGACCCCCACCGCCGACCAACCGGCCTCGGTCCGCAAGCCTGGCCTCAACCCGGCTCAGCGATCAGAGAACGTTGCTCAGCGTTCAGAGGACCCAGCGGCCCGCTTGACACTGAACGATTTTCTGCAATCCAGGCCAGCCGCGCTGGTCGGGCCGGCAACGATGGGCTGGCAGGGCACAGTGCGCAGGCTCACTGGCGGTCTTGTCTCGGTCGCTCCTGGTGAGCCGGAGCTCACGCACCGTAGCGCCATTGATCGCGTCCAGCAAAGCCTTCGTGGGCCCCGAACAGTCGTCGTTATTAACCCTAAGGGTGGCGCCCACAAAACCACTGCGACGCTCCTGCTCGCGGCGACGTTCGGCACCTACCGCGGTGGATACACGCTTGCCTGGGACAACAACGAAACGCGTGGAACGCTCGGATGGCGGGCACAACCCGCCCGTCACAGCAATACGGCGGTCGATCTGCTGCGCGACCTCGAGCGTTTCAACGACCTCCGAAGCGCCAGGGTGGGCGACCTCGACAACTACGTCCGCGCACAAGGCTCAACCCAGTTCGACGTGCTCGCCTCCGACGAGGACGCCGCGGCATCATCAACCATCGATGGTCAGGCGTTCAACGAGCTGCACACCACCCTCAGCCGGTTCTACCGGGTCATTGTCATTGACACGGGCAACAACATGCGCGCATCCAACTGGGAAGCCGCGCTCGACGCGGCCGACCAGCTCGTCATCGTCTCCACCATCCGGGAGGACACCGCAGCCAGCGCCGCATGGCTTGTCGACGGACTCTACGAGAAGGGCCACGAGCAGAAGGTACGCAACGCCGTCACAGTCCTGGCATCGCCCTCGAAGGTGGCCGACCCCCAGCTGAACCGGCGGTTGCACGGCCATTTCGCCTCCCTCACCCGGACTGTCCTCGACGTGCCCCACGACCCTGCCTTGGTCGACGGGGGGACGCTCAGCTACGACGCTCTCGCGCCGGCGACCCGTGAAGCCTGGCTCCAGGTGACCGCAGCCGTGGCGGATGGACTGTGAGATGCTCCCGCCTTGCCGTCGTGCCCTTCGCTGCGGCGCTCGTCCTCACGGGGTGCGTGGACGGCCCGACGGTACTAGGTACGCCGGCTCCGACAACAAGCGCCAGCAGTCCGCTGCCGACGACGGCGGCGGGGACAGCTGCGCCCGACGAACCTACTGATGAGGCGAGCGTGCTGCCTATTCCCGAAGCGGAAACGAGTAGCCAGTCTGATGCGATCGCCGCAGCTGAGACAGTCATGACCACATTCGGGCAGCCCACACTTGACGCCAGCACGTGGATGAACAACCTGTATCCCCTGCTCACCCAGACTGGCGCCGCCGCGTATGAGGGCACTGACCCCGCGCAGGTGCCCGTTCAGCAGGTGACCGGGGCCGGCACCATCGTGGAAGGCTCCACCGACGTCGCCCTGATCGTCCAAGTCCCCACCGACGTGGGCCTGTACAACGTCAGCTTGAGCCGCACCGGGCCGTCCATGCCCTGGCTCGCGGATCGAATCCGACCAGCGCAGGGATAACGATGGCTGCCGAAAAGGGGAAAAGCGCGCTGATTCTCATTGGCGCGCCCGTCGCTCTCATCGGAACGTTCTTCCTCCTGATCATCCTTGTGTTCTCCGGCACGGCCGCGACCGCTGCCTGTACCAATGCGGCAGGGACGGTGAACCCTGACACTGTGCCCACCGACCCGATCGCCGGTTACTCCGGCGAGCAGCTGAAAAACGCCGCATACATCATGAACGCGGCAAGCACTCTGGCCCTGGATCGCACCGCCCAAGTCGTCGGGGTGATGACTGCAATGGGGGAAAGCTCACTCCTGAATGTCGGTTTTGGCGATGACCTGAAGGGTGTCACCAACCCTGACGGCACGCCCACGTGCTCACTGGGCTTGTTCCAGCAGCAGTGGTGCCTAGGCTCATGGGGAACTCGCGATGAAGTTTTGGACCCCGCTCACGCAGCGACGGCGTTTTTCGACCGTCTCGTCGGCGTTGCCGACTGGCAAAGCCTTGCGCCCACCCTCGCCATTCACAAGGTGCAAGGCAATGCCGACCCGTACCATTACGAAATTTTTTTCGACGCTGCCGACCAAATTGTCACCGCACTGGCTGGCGACGGAGCCACTGGCGGTGGGTGCACCAGCGGCACTATCGCGATGCCGCTCAGTCCCGGTTTCAACATGACCGATGACTACGGCCCCCGTCGCAGCCCCGTTCCAGGGGCCAGCAGCTGGCATCCCGCTTCCGACCTGCAGAACTACCCCAACCCGTGCGGCGACCCGATCTACGCCATAACCAGCGGAACCGTCACTCTCATTGAGGGATACCAGGTCTCGATCAAATCACCCGACGGTTACACCGTCTCCTACCTCCACATGAAGCTTTCCGATGTGTCGGTGCAGGTCGGTGACGCGGTCATGCCGGGCCAACCGATCGCGCTCGTCGGCAACGAGGGACCCTCCACCGGATGCCATCTGGACCTTCGGATCAACACGGTGGGCAGTACGAATGACGCCGTGAACACCCTCCCAGCTGGTGAGGATCTCGGCGGCCCGCCGGCGTCGGCGGGGTTTGTGAATCCGGAGGAATACTTCACGCTGTTCGGCGTGGAATTGTGTCCGGCAGGTTCGTGTCAGAGGCAGGATTCATGACCCCGAAACAGGCGCGCAGGCTCTCGAGCATAGAAGCGGGGGTGACCTACTGGAATAATGCCATAAGCGGTTCAGATATCGACGCTGATATCCCCGACACCAGCGCGACCCGACCCGTTGACCGTTTACCGCATATCCGAACCGGATTTTCTACGAAAAGACACCGCCCATGATGGACGATGAATACTGGGACACCTACCCAGAAACTTTAACCACCGCCGACGTGGCAAAGATCCTCCGAGTCGGAAAACCCGCCGTGTTTGCCCGACTTCAAAGCGGGATCATTCCGGCCCATCAGGTCGTCGGCTCCTGGATCATCTTCAAAGCTGAAGTTCGTGCGTGGCTCGCCTCCACCAGCAACCAGGCACCTGACGGCCCTCCGGCCCCCGTCGACGTGCTCGCCACGTATGGCGACGAACTGAGCTTCCGCGACCTCATGGTCCTCTTCGACAAGACGAAGCCCACTATCTACCGGTGGCTACAAACGGGCGAGATACCCGCCTACCACGTCGGAATCCGCTGGATCATTCACAAGACCCAGCTGCGCCAACGACTCCGCGAAACCAGCAATCAGCGAGGCCATGATGAATAACGTCCGACACGCCGAAACAGATGTCGTTTCCTTTAACGAAACCATGCGCTTTACTGGACACATGGCACGGATAAACCGAGGACGACCTAGCAAGGGTGATCGCGACGCGTTCATGACCAAGCCTGCACGTCCAGTTGGTGACGCTATTCGACACAACGCCGAAGAGCTCGGCATGACTTACGGCGACTACATCGCCGCAATTCTCGCCCGCGAGCTCGGCATGCCCGAGCACGCGCCGATGCCCCCACAGCCCATCAACGAGGAGCTGCCCATCAACAAGGTCGCTTAAACGAAAGAGCCCGCCGCTTCCGCGACGGGCTTATCCAAGTTTCGTAGCTCAAACCCTCTCAAGCTTCCAGGCAACGAGGTTCGAGCTAATCAAAATCACCAGCCCTCACGGGAGGTTCTTTTGCGCCCCCAAGAGATAAATCGAAGGAGATGACCCCATAGTAACCGATGTATACCGTTTTGACGATGTTTTCGTGATGGGAACTTCGTTGGGCGTGTCTTCCGACCGGTGGACGGCCTGGGATTTGACGCGCCGCATTAGTCCGCGCGATCAGGTTCGTGTCATGGTGCGCGAGGCTGATGGTCAGTTGCACATCAACCAATACCCTCGTTTGTTCCGTGTCGGGCCGGACGCACCCACGACGCCGTGGTGTATCCGTCTGGCCGATGCCGCGCATCAATTCCGGTTGCTCTGCTTCGACTTTGACGCAAAGACTCCCGACGCCGTGGAGAACGCCGTCGACGACTGTGACGCCCTCTCCGCCGTTCTGGATGAGCTCTCGATCGTCCACGTGGTCTGTCAGTCGTCGGCGGGTGGCGGGCGACATGTGTGGATTGGCATTGCGGGTGGGGCTTCCCCGGCGATTGTCGCCGCGGTCGCGAGGGAGGCGCACGCGACGTACGACACCCTCGACCACGGCATGCTGCTGAACCCGGCCGAGGGCGCCGCTCGTCCACCCGGAGCCCCGCACCGGGACGGCAGCACCTCAACCGTGCTCCGTGGTCACGTGGACGCACTCGCGGCGCTGACAACGACGCCTGGAGAACTGGAACGGCTTGCCGTGGTGCTCGGAGAGCGTAAACCTGCTCTCCGACATGTTGACACGCGGCCCTCGGGCCCGGTCGATGGCTTACACCACACTCACCGGGCCCTCAGCAAGACGGGGGAAGGCCACATGGCTACCATCGACGGTGGCAGCAACCCGTCCTGGACGGGCTTCATGTGCCTCTTGACGGCGGCCAGCGCCGGATGGACGCTCGGTGACGCCCTGCACGCGGCGAAGACGGCCCCGGGGATGGAACACTTCCGCACGAAGAACACGGGGCGCGGAACCCGCCGGCCCCGCAGCGCGGGTGAGGCCCACGATCGGTTGTCTCGTCAGTGGGCGAAGGCGCAGCAGTACGCGGCGCTCCAACGCCCGCTTCCCGCCGCACAGGAACCCCGCGACCTCACCGAGCTTTACGCGATCGTCACCGACGTCGACGACCTCCTGATGCGCCTCCGCGTCAATGCCGGCCGGTGGGGACGCACCGAGGCGGCCATTTCCCAGCGCACCATCCTGATCGCGTTGGCCTACCTCACCTTGCAGACCGGGAAGCACACTGTAGCGGCCTCCATCCGCGACCTGGCCCTGATGGCGGGCCTGGGCCGGACGACCGCCGCTAGCGCCCTCCACGCCCTCACCAAGGCCGGATTCATCCAGCAGGTCCGCAGTGCTGACGGCGGAAATGCCGCCGAATGGGAGCTCATCGGAAAGTTTTCCACAGCCCCTGACACAGTCCGGTCACAACCATTCAATAACCCCCGCCCCCCTCCCGAACTCTTTACGCTTCGGGCTGCACTGGTGCGCACGATCGAGAACCAACTGACCGATCAGCTTCACGATCTCTTTACCCGTCAGGGGTTGGGTCACCTCGCTGGCCGGATCTACACTCTTCTCCGTGAGCACGCGTCCCTGACGATCGATTCTGCTGCCCGGCTCCTGGGGGTGTCCTCCCGCTACACGGCCACGATTCTGAGTCGACTTCGCCGACACCGACTCATCATCAAAGATTCGGAGGGCTGGGCTCGATCGTGCCGGGACTTGCGTACTATGGCGGCTAGGGTTCTGGGTGTTGAGGGGATGTTGGAGGCTCGGCGTGAGAGGTATGGGGCGGAGCGTGTGGTGTGGGCGTGGTGGCAAGCCGAATATGCCACGATGACCAGTACCCCTAGGCAGCGTTCGCGCCGGCCCCACGTGTCGAGTCGGCCACTGTTTGAGGCGGGCACGTCCGGTGAACGCATCTGGCCCCGTTACCCGCGCTCACCGGATGGTCGGGCTGACCATCACCAAGCGCGCGAGTTTGTTGATGAAGGGGTGCTCAACCCGGAGAATCGCTGGCAGCTCTCGGTCGCATAAAACTCGGGGTCTGGCCAGTTCGGGGTCTGACCAGTGTTGGAACGGTGGTTGGCGCTAATCGAGTTCGGAGGCGACGCCGAGGCGATCACCGACTTGATTGAGGTCGCACAAGACGCTCGGAGCAGTTTGCCCACGCGACGCAGCGCGTGACGATCGCTACCGGGCAGCGGTCACGTCGAGGTGATCTTCGACCTGATGGCGTGCGGTTACATCGCAAAATGGTCGAGACCTATGGGATCGCTATGCCGAAGAGGTCGATCACATTCTTGAGTGCTGGATCCGTCGGGTCCAGCGGGGCTGAGGAGCGAAGCTCAACGGGTGTGCCGTCAAAGATTGCCCAGCATTCGAAGTCACCGAGCCGGGACACGTAGCGGATCCCAGCGTAGAGCGGGCGTCCGTGTTCGTCGGTACGTGAATAGAGCCAGCTCGCGATTGCGCGTGTCAGGAGCCGGTTCGGACCGCGTACGGCAGCGACATCAAGGTTTTCCAACCCCTGGTGCAGGAGAACCGGTGCGGCCTGCTTGGTGAGGTAGGCGTGGGTGGCTGGCGATTCGAGGTCGACGAAAGGGAGCGATCCCGTCACGTTGAAGGTCCGTAGCCGTCGTGTGGTGAGCCAGGCTGTCGGGACGTGTCCGGGGAGTATCCGGCCCGGTTCCGGCGTGAGATGGGAGAATGCTTGGACCATTGACGCGCGTGGGCGGAAACCGGCCAATGTCTCGGCGAAGCCGCCGTCGGCTTTTGTCGCACCGTAGAGAACGCCAGCGCCGGGGATATCGAACCGGTTCCCGGCACGGTCATTCATCACATCGACGGGGTTGAGCAGGGAGAAGTGAAGAGCCGGGTTCGTGCGTTCAACCCGCCACAGCGGGGATGGGGCGAAGACCAGGGCAAGTTCAACCGGCATTGACGAACGCGCGCGCGGCAGCCATCACATCACGGACTCGGCCCTCGGCGATCAACTCTGCCGGCGCCGCGTCCTCCAGTTGAGGGTTCATTCCGATGAACCAGGCCCGCACGACCTCATCCGGGTCGACCTCCGCGAGGAGTTCGACAACTTGGAATGTGTCGCGCAATAGCCGTTGCTCCTGCAGAGGAGGCTTGGCCTCACCTGCGACCCACCTGGAGACCTGCCTGGGAGTCTTGCCCGTGATGATTGCCACTACATCGCGCCCGAGAACTTCCTGCAGGCGCGCCACGATCGCCGTCGGCGCCAGCTCCACCGATGCCTTGTGCACCGATCGCCCCAGGGGGCGCATTGCCAGATTTGTCATGGAATAAGTGTATCAAGCAGACACCCAAAAAGACATTAGCGCGGTAGGCAGTAAGTCACCTAATAAGAACCGATAGTGAGGCCAGGTGCAACCCCCGGGTGGACCGCTCCGCGGGGCCATCTCATTCCATTTTTTATCTGTCTGGCCGGTCATCGTAGTTCGCTTCCGTGCCTGGGCAGCTACCCACGGCAGAACGGTCTAGCAACAGCCCTTCGGGAACTCGGCCGACTCGAACGCACCCTCTTCGCTCTCGACTGGATGCAGAACCCCGAGCTTCGCCGACGCGTGCAAACCGGCTTGAACAAAGGGGAAGCAAGAAATGCGCTCGCCCGTGCGGTGTTCTTCAACCGGCTCGGTGAACTCCGCGACCGCTCCTACGACAACCAACGCCACCGCGCGTCCGGGCTGAACCTACTCACCGCAGCGATCACCCTCTGGAACACCGTCTACCTCGAGCACACCATCACCACGACAAAACATCCCGCCGACGACCCGCTGCTCGATCACCTCTCACCACTCGGCTGGGAACACATCAACCTCACCGGCGACTACACCTGGAACACCCCCGCCAACCCAAAGCCGGAAAACTCCGCCCCTCGCACAGGCCCGGAAACTCTTAGCGTGTCATTTATTCCGTTTCGTGAGCTGACCCCCTCAAGCGCAGCTACTCGAGGGTGCAAGGTGGGAGGCGACCCGTACTGACGTGCTGACCACCTTGAGTCTGTCCGAGGACCCGGACGTGCTGTTAGCCGGTCACGCCCGGACGCTGGATGGCGCCTACAGGGAGGTCGGTGGCCGCCTCATCGTCAACGACGATGTCCGCATCGACGACGACAGGAAGATCCACCTGACCGGCTTGAAGGCGCTCGAGGAACCACCATCGCTGGCCGACCTGCGTACTCGGAGCACGGCGATGCTTCCGCGCGTGGATCTGCCGGAAGTCATTCTGGAGGTCATGACGTGGGTGCCTGAGCTGGCCGCGTCATTCACGGATTCACCTCTTACCGTGGTATTTATTCCGTTTCGTGAGCTGACCCCTGGAACAACAGATGATGCAGGGCGCAGCAGAATCGCTTGACCAATATTGGAAAGTTCCTGATCAGTCCAATTTTCGATGTGGTGTGATTCTGCCCATGACGGTGGTTGCGGGTAGGGATTCGCAAGTCTGAGCCCACCCATTGTCGTCAGTCAACACGGCAGTACGAGACATGCTGAACCCGCGACCGTATTTGAGAGAATCGACGTGGGCGACGATGACGGTGGCACCTCCCCCGCCTTCTCGGACGTTTCCACGTCAAAAGACAGACGCCGCTGCCGTGCATCTCGATGCACGGCAGCGGCGTCTGTCTGGGTGGTATGGCCCCCATTTGGGAGGTGTACGAAAGATTCATGCCCGGGCAACCTTGAGCTGCCCGCGGATGGTGCATAATTTATGTCCACCACCGTTCCATGCGCACCGCATCACGGCCGCAATAGCCGGGTACAGCTGGCCTGCTAGCGCTCGGGTGAGTCTTCGAGCAGGGCGTTGAGCACGTCGGGGCGGTTGGTGATCACGCCGTCGACGCCCAGGTTGATGGCTCGGACCATGTCTGCTTCGGTGTTGACCGTCCACACGAGCACGTCCATGCCGAGGCGGTGAACTTCGGTTACGTAGGCCGCGTCAATCGACGCGTGGAACGGGTTGATTTGGTCGGCCCAGGTGGCGAGTTCCGGGAGCTGATCAATGGTCGGTGTGCCGAGGAGGCCCACCGGAACGGTCGGTTCGAGCTCGGTGAAGGTTTTCATGGAGTCGAAGTTGAACGACTGCACCACGAGCTTGTCCTGGCCCACCGCGGACTGCACGTAGCCGCGGGACTCGCGCAGTGCAGCGGATACCTCGGCTTCGATCCCCGTGTACAGCTGCGGTGCCTTGATTTCGAGCAGCATGCCGGAGCCGCTCTTCCGAATGACCTCGATCGCCTCGGCGAAGGTCGGTAGCTTTTCGCCGGTGAACTGGGCGCCCTTCCACGAGCCGGCGTCGAGGGTTTGCATCTCTGCGGCGGTGAAGTCTCCCACATTCCACGGTGCCCGGTCGGGGAAGAGGTCTTCCACGTTTGTGGTTCGGGCCAGGTTCGTGTCGTGAATGACCACGAGTTCCCCGTCAGCGGAGCGTTGAACGTCCATCTCGATCAAATCGGCGCCCTGGTCCGTTCCGGCGCGGAAGGCGGCGAGGGTGTTCTCGGGCGTCGATTCGCTCGCGCCGCGATGCGCGGCGTTGATCACGTCGTCGGATTCGCTCGCGAAGGCGCTGGGTGCCGCGCCAACGGACAGCCCGGCGACCAGGGCAACGGCAACGGCCGCGGCGGCGGTACAACGGCGCCGAGACGATGCAGCCGGAACGGTGAGGGTGGACGTGCTCATAAGATCTCCTTGCGTTGGAAGCGTTGGAAGCGTTG
>NZ_FOCN01000029.1 GCF_900110125.1 Cryobacterium luteum | reverse complement strand
TGGGTGTGTTGGGGTGGCACGGTGCAGCCGGGGATGACGCAGCCGCCGTCGCGGGCGGCGAGGGCTCTTCGTTGTTGGGTGGTGAAGAACCGGTTGCTGGTGCCGAGGTTGAGAATCGTGCCGGTGTGGCCGAACAACACGGGTTGGTAGCCGCCGGCGCAGATCAACTCGTCGACCTGCTGGGGGGTGAGGGGTCCGTCGATACCGTCGATCCAGCCGGCTCCGCGCCCGGCGAGGAGATCGTTGATATTGATGTGCACGAGCACCGTGGGGGCGGCGCCGCCCATGGTCGGGGTGCTGGGCTGCCGTGCGGCGGCTTCGAACGCCGCGCGGAGGATGCCGGCTCGTTTCTCGCTGATCGAGCGGGAGTCATCGGGGTGCCGCGGACAGGGACCGCCCGGGTCGGGTGGGATACTCTCGTCAGCTCCAGCTCCAGCTCCAGCTCCAGCTCCAGCTCCAGCTCCAGCTCCGACGCGGGCTCTGGCTCCGGGTCTGGCTTCCGCTTTGGCTTTACCATCAGCATCACCATCAGCATCAGCATCAGCATCAGCATCAGCATCAGCATCCGACTCCGAATCCGACTCCGCGGCGTGGTCGACCTCGGCCTCGATCGCGTTCTCGCTAGCTGCCGATTCCTCGCTGCCCTCGTTGGCCTCGGCGTGCTCGGCGTCGGTGGGTTTGGTTTCAGCGCATACTGCTCAAACTCTGGTTCCCACGAGTCCGTCTACGGGGCGCGCTCTTGTCAGGGCTATCCAGTGCCTCAATCTGCTGCACTCGAAACCCTGAGCGAATTTATGTCACTTATCCTGGAACTCGTGTAAAGATTCGTATCCTGCCTGCCAGCCACCTCGGCGATCCGCGGTGCCCGGCCCATGTTGTGGCCATGGGCCCAGTTTCTAAACTGGGCACCGTCCCAGAACTGCGGACCGGGTTGGCCTGCGCGCCGATAGCAGCAACCTGCCGTCCGGCGACGCGGCCTGGTGGCAGTCTTACCGGGACCGCCTGGAGGCGGCGGCCCGCGAGGCCGGCTCGTAGGGTCTTCGGCGCGGGGCGATATCATTCGAGCATGGGGGTTAGTGCGCGGCGGCAACGAACGATTATCGGTGCAACGCTGATAGCGGCTCTGCTGACCGGATGTGTTCCGCAACCTTCGGCGTCAGAGGTTTACGCGCAAGCCAGGCTGGAGACGATGTCGCTGCCCGACAAGGTGGCGAGCCTGCTCATGCTCCACAGCCCGGGAACGGATGCCGCACAACTGCGCACCTTTGTCGACGACTATCACCTCGGCGGGCTCATTCTGATGGGCGACAACATCCCCGGATCCGTGACCGAGCTGGCGACGATGACCGCGGCCCTGAGCGCGGAACCGGGGCTTCCGCTTCTGATCGGCATCGATCAGGAAGGCGGAGCGGTATCTCGACTCCCCGGAGACATCTGGCCTGGCGGTGAACGGCTGCGCCGAATGCCACTGGCGGCGACGTCCTCTGCGTTCCACCAACGCGCGTTACTCCTGGACCAGGCCGGCATCAACGTCAACTTCGGCATCGTGGCAGACATTGTCGCCGAGCCGGACGCGTTCCTGTTTGACCGGGCTCTCGGCAGCGACCCAACTGCTGCGGCCGATCGCGTCACGGCTGCCGTCGCGGCGCAATCGGAAGCGGCGCAGGGGAGCGTGGCGAGCACGATCAAACATTTTCCCGGACACGGGGCCGCTGCGGGAGATTCGCACGTGTCGCTTCCGTCGTCGGACCTGAGCCTGAAAGCGTGGACGAAGAGCGTCGCGCCGCCGTTCACTGCCGGAATCGACGCCGGCGCAGAACTGATCATGGTGGGACACCTGGCCTACCCGGCAGTCGATTCGCAGCCGGCCACGCTTTCCGCACGGTGGTACGACATTCTGCGCACCGACCTCGGCTTCGACGGGGTGTCGATCACCGACGACCTGCTCATGCTCGGTCACTCGGGACTCGAGCAATATTATGACCCGATTGAGAACGGCATCGCGGCGCTCTCTGCGGGCGCAACCATGCTGCTGTTCGTGCTCCCGGCCCAACCGGATACCGTGGGAGTCAACGTGTCCGAGCTCATCATTCGGGTCTGCGCGGCTGTGGCCGACGGCCGCATTGATGCGAACGACGTTGATGAGAACGTGCTGCGCGTTCTGACTCTGCGGCGCGACCTCGCAACAGGGCCCGGGTAGAGTGCAATTCCATCGGCTATAAGATCGTTCTACCCAACCAAGGAGTGCTCGTGTTTTCACCATCTGACCTGGATATTCCCATCGTTGCCGCCCCCATGGCCGGTGGTGCGTCAACGCCAAACCTCGTCGTCGCCGTGAACGAAGCGGGCGGCCTCGGGTTTCTTGCCGCCGGGTACAAGACACCGCAGGCCCTGGCGGAGCAGATCGTTGAGGTGCGCGAGCGCACCGAGCGCGCCTTCGGCGTCAACCTGTTCATACCGCAGGCGCCCCTCACAGACCGCGCTGCCGTCGAGCTGTACCGCAGTGTGTTAGCGCTCGAGTATCCCGCTGCCGACTTCGGTGCGATCGCCGATACCGACCCGGACTGGTTCGACGAGAAAGTGGCCGTCGTCATCGAGCATCACGTTCCGGTGGTCTCTTTTACCTTCGGCTTGCCTCCGGTCGACGTCGTCGAGCGGATGCACGCCGCCGGCTCGTTCCTGATCGCCACCGTCACCTCGGTGTCCGAGGCCCGTCAGGCCCAAGGCCTCGGCGTCGACGCCCTGTGCGTGCAGGGTCCGGAGGCCGGCGGCCACCGGGCGACGTTCGCCACCCGGGAAGAACCCGGCACCCTGGCTTTGGGGGAGCTGTTGATCGCGATTCGCGCGGTGGTGACCCTGCCGCTGATCGCGGCGGGCGGCATCCACTCGGGCGGTCAGATCGCGTCGCTGCTCGCCGCCGGCGCTGCGGCCGTGCAACTCGGCACCGGCTTTCTGCGCACCGACGAGTCCGGCGCGACACGAGCCCACCAGAACGCCCTCGTCGATCCAAGCTTCACCGAAACCGTCGTGACCCGGGTCTTCTCCGGGCGTCCGGCGCGCGGTCTGCTGAACGACTTCATCGTCGCCCACGATGCGAAAGCTCCCCCCGAGTATCCGCAGGTGCACCACCTCACGAAGGTCATCCGAGCGGATGCCGCCCGCCGCAATGATGCAGACGGCCTCGCCCTTTGGGCCGGCACCGGTTTTCGTGACGCGCGCACCGGCCCGGCAGCCGCCGTGCTCGGCGCCCTGTGGAATGACACGCAGTTCGCCGTCGTCGCGTAGCGGCCGGTGAGTGATCGGAGGGCCGACCCGGGCGGACACCCCAAGGTAGGCTCATTCGACGGGGTAGGCGCATATCCGCTCCCGGGTCATCGGCGTCGATCGGCGCGAATCGCACGACAAGAAATGGTTCCACTTTGCGCACAATGAATATTTTTCGGGCGGGAAAGCTCGCGGTCGCCGCCACGGCGCTGCTGGGCCTCGCCGGCGGATTCGTCGGCGTCAGCGCCGCAGCCGCCAGCCAGCCGGCTCCGCCGCAGACCACGGTCACCGGCGAAACCTACGTCATCGGCACCGACACCACCTTTGCGCCGTTCGAGTACCGCGAAAACGGTGAATTGACCGGCATCGACATGGACCTGATTCGCGATATCGCCGCGAACCAGGGCTTTACCGTGGAGATCAAGTCGCTCGGCTTCGACGCAGCCCTGCAGGCTCTGCAGTCCAACCAGGTCGATGGCGTCATCGCCGGAATGTCGATTACTGACGAGCGTGAACTCATCTTCGACTTCTCCGACCCGTACTTCGACTCCGGCGTGCAGATGGCCGTCGCCGAGGACAACACCGAGATCACCGGGTACGCCGACCTGGCCGGCGAAACCGTCGTCGCCAAGCGGGGAAGCGAGGGGGAGACCTTCGCCAACTCGATCAAGGACGAGTACGACTTCACCGTCAAAGCCCTCGCTGACTCCGCCACAATGTACGACGACGTCAAAGCCGGCAACTCCGTCGCGGTCTTCGACGACTACCCGGTGCTCGCCTACGGCATCAACCAGAACAACGGGCTCAAGTCGGTCACCGAGAAGGAACAGGGCAGTTCCTACGGGTTCGCCGTCAACAAGGGCCAGAACCCCGAACTGCTCGCCGCGTTCAACACGGGCCTGGCCGAGCTAAAAGACAGCGGCGAGTACCAGGCCATTCTCGATACGTATCTCGAGCAGCCGGCGCCCGCCGCAGCATCCGGTTTCTTCGGGCTGCTCGGCGACAGCCTGCCGGCCCTCATGAAGGGGCTCGGGCTCACGCTGCTCGCGACCGGCCTGTCCATTCTGATCGCCCTCGTGCTCGGTGTGCTGTTCGGCTTCTTCAAGGTCTCCGAGAGCCGCATTCTGCGCGGCATCGCCGGTGTCTATGTCAGCATTTTTCGCGGCACGCCGCTGCTCGTGCAGGCCTTCTTCTTCTACTTCGGCCTGCCGCAACTGACCGGGCAGTCGATCGACGTGCTGACCGCCGGTGTGCTCACCCTGAGCCTCAACGCGGGTGCCTACATGACCGAGATCGTGCGCGGCGGCATCCAGTCGATCGATCCCGGCCAGACCGAAGCCGGCCGCAGCCTCGGCCTTGGCTACGTCACGACGATGCGCCGTGTCGTGCTGCCGCAGGCCGTGAAGATCATGACGCCGTCGTTCATCAACCAGTTCGTGATGACCCTCAAGGACACCTCGCTCCTGGCCGTGATCGGCTTCGCCGAACTCACCTATCAGGGCCAGCAGATCTATGCCGCCAACTTTCGCACCGGTGAGACCCTGCTGATCGTTGCAGCGCTGTACTTCATCGTCATCAACCTGCTCACCATGCTCTCCAACAAGCTCGACAAGAGGTTCAACAAATGAGCGCCAGCAAGATCAGCGTCACCGGGTTGCGCAAGTCGTTCGGATCCAACGAGGTGCTCAAGGGCCTCGACGTCGAGATCGCTGAGGGCGAGGTCGTCTGCGTCATCGGCCCCTCGGGTTCGGGTAAGTCCACGTTTCTCCGCTGCCTCAATAAGCTCGACGAGCTGAGCGGCGGCACGGTCATCGTCGACGGATTCAACGTCAGCGACAAGACCGTCAACCTCAACGAGGTGCGCCAGCACATCGGCATGGTGTTCCAGCACTTCAACCTGTTTCCGCACATGACGGTGCTGCAGAACATCATGCTGGCTCCGGTCGAATTGAAGAAGCAATCCCCAGCGGATGCCCGCGCCACCGCCCTCAAGCTGCTCGACCGGGTAGGCCTCGCCGACAAGGCCACCGCCCGTCCCGCGCAGCTCTCCGGCGGTCAGAAGCAGCGCGTGGCCATCGCCCGGTCGCTCGCGGTGAACCCCGACATCATGCTCTTCGACGAGGCCACCAGCGCCCTCGACCCCGAGATGGTCGGCGAAGTGCTGCAGGTCATCCGGGATCTCGCCGCCGAGGGAATGACCATGGTCGTCGTCACCCACGAGATGGGGTTCGCCCGCGAGGTCGCCGACCGGGTCATCTTCATGGCCGACGGGCTCATCGTCGAAGAGGGCACCCCGGCCGAACTGTTCGGCAACCCGCAACAAGCACGCACCCAGGACTTCCTTTCCAAGGTGCTCTAGCCGGGTTCTGACCGGCCCGGTCGACGCCGCCGGTTCGCGACCGCCCCCCATTTCGGCAGCCGCTACGGTAACGGGCGTAGCGGCCACCCGTTTCGGGCGCGACCATGATCGGCCCGGGCACCCTGCGAAACGGATGCTGTGCGCGCGACCCGCGCGCAGCATCCGTTTCGCTGAAGCCCGGCTCAGGCCCGGTCGCCGACGATCTCCTCGCGCACCCGGCGCAGGTCTTCCATGAGCGAGCCGATCAAAATCCAGTGGTCCGGGTGCGGCGTCACGATACGCAGTGGTGCGGTCAGGGCGAGCACATCGGGGTCCGGCGGCTCCGGCACGACCGTCAGGTCGCCTTCCTCCCGCGCGAGCAGCGCCAAATCGTGGGCGGCCCGGGCGAGTTCCCGGGAAAAGGCCTGCACGCTCGGTTCGAACTGCAGGGACGCGTCGTAGTGGTCGTGCAGGGCACGGGTCATGCCGATGGCGCGGGTGACGAGCGTCGGCAGCCGCTCGATCATGGCATGGTCGGCGTCGAGCGCCACGCGCAGTTTGGCCTTTCGCGGGTTGAGCATGAGGCTCTCCTCCGCCTGGGCGATGGCCTTCTCCGCTGACGCGAGCATGGGGCGCAGCAGCCGGGCCTTGATCATCAGTTCCATCAGGTCGATCGGAGTCTGGGGGGTGCGCAGCGCCTGCGCGATGCGGTCGAAGGTGTCGGCCAGCTCGCGCGCCAGCAGACCGACGGCGTCGCGGGCCGGCGCTATCAGCACCGGGGGTACGATGAGCGCGTTGATGACCAGGGCGATTCCCGCACCGATGAAGGTTTCGAAGATGCGATCGAGGGCGTACCCCGGCGTCGTGGCACCCAGAGCGAGCACGAGCATGGCACTGATCGGAATCTGGCTCGCCGACACCGGCGACAGGCGCAGCGCCCAGGCCACGAGAATGCTCACCACGATCGTGCCGAGTACCACCCAGCTCGACTGGCCGAGGAAGAACCCGATCGACGAGGCGATGATGACACCGCCGATCACGCCCGCGGTGCGTTCAATCGCGCGGCCGAAGGTCTGGTTGACGCTCGGCTGCACCACGAGCAGGGCCGCGATGGCGGCAAAGATCGGCAGGTCGCTCGGCAGCAGCAGCTGGGAGGCAAGCCAGGCCAGGGCCACGGCCACGGCCATCTTGACGACCTGCAGCACCGGGAGTCGTTTGGAGATGCGCAGGGCGGAGGTAAGTTTCACTGGTCAAGGCTAACCCGCCGGTGAGGTCAAGCGGATGCCGTCACCGCCGGTTTGAGGATCGGCCGAAGCGGCACGCCCAGAAAGCGAGCGTAGTCCGACGCCGCCCGGGCGAAGCCGCGCTGAGTCTTGGCGGCCCGCGCCCGGGCGGCCGCGGTCGTCGGTGCCGCGAACAGCGCAACCTCGGCGGTGAGTCCCGACGTGGCGATCTTCTTGCGCCAGGTGCCGACGATGCGCCCGCTGGCCACCACGAGCGGCAAAAAGATTCCGTTCAGTCCGGGCACCACCCGAACGAGTTCGTCAACGGCGATCGCATGGCTGCGATCCCGGTACCCGAGCAGGTACTCGTCGAAACCGGGCAACGCAAGCACCGGCGTGTGCTGGCGCAGGTCCGTCGGCAGCACTGCGGCATCCGCTGACTCGGCGGCCAGAAAATACGCTGCGCCGTCGACCCGCACCTCGGTGAGCCGGCCTCGAGCCACGGCCAGGCCGGTTTTCGCGTCGGCGACCGTGAGTTGCGACCACCAGGCGAAGTCGACCAGCGTCGCCGGGCCGTGGCCGAGAAAATAGCGGTAGACGAATTCACCGAGCGCTTCATCGCGCTCGAGCCGGCGCGGGGTCGGCACCCATTCGTCCAGCAGCACCAGCCCCTGCTGGGTACCCACCTGGCGTCCCCAGCACACAGTTCCGGTCAGGGCCAGGTGGGCGATGGTGTGGTACCCGCGCTGGCCCTCTGTTGGCAGGCCGGCCGCCTGCAGCATGGTCAGAAATTCAGCCCGGCTGAGCTGCTTGTGGCCGGTCAGTGCCGCGATCGCGGCCGCTCGAGCCCGCTCCAGCACGGGCAGGTCGAGGCCGAGTCGTGCGTTGATGGTGCGGGTCTTGGCGAGCAGGCGCGGGGTCGTGAGCGCCTGCATCCAGCCCAGTTCCCTGGCCGGAACGAAGTGCAGCGTGCCCCGCATCGGCCACGACCGCACGATCTCACCCGCCGAAACGGATGCCTGCACCTCGGCGATGGTCGTGCCGGGGGAGCGCACCCCGAGGGCCCACTGTGCGGCCGGGTAGTCCTGGGCCTGCACCGCGAGCATCCGCTCGACGACGGCGACCGGCCCGTCGAGGGGAACCCCGGCCAGCCCCTGGGCGTGCAGGCGCAGGCGAACGACGTCGGCGCGGGAGACGGCAGCTGGCATGACACCAGTATGCCGACTCCCGCACCTGCGTAAACGAAACCGGGGCGGGTTACTTGCCGCGCCGCCCGGCTCGGGGACGCACCACTTGAATCACGCGGGCGCTTCCGTCCGACGTCTGGGTTCCGAAGGCGTCGAATTGCACGGTGGACTCGGTAGCTCCGTCGGTGTCGTCGGTGTTACCGCCGTCTGCTCCGGGGCCGGCGGTAGGTCCATTACGACCGAACCGGCGCAGCAGCGCCTTGACCAGCGGCGGTACCACGAGAAACAGCACGATCACGGTGTACACAACGACCGCGAGCGGTTCGCTCAGCAGTGCGGCCGGGTCGCCCGCGCTGATCTGCAGCGAACGCCGCAGCTGACGTTCCATCTCCGGGCCGAGAATGGCCCCGACGATGATCGGCAGCACCGGAAACCCGAACCGGCGGGCCATGTAACCGAGGGCGCCGAGCAGCAGCAGAATCACGATGTTGAAGGTCTGCATGCCCGCCGCGTACGCGCCGAGCGTCGCGAAGAACAGAATACCCGCGTAGAGATACGGCCGAGGGATGCGCAGCAGCTTCGCCCAGAGCGGCGCGAGCGGCAAATTGAGGGCCAGCAGCAGCGTGTTGCCGATGAACAGGCTTGCGATCAGCGTCCAGACCAGCACCGGCTCGGTCTGGAACAGCAGCGGCCCGGGGTGGATGCCGTACTGGTTGAACGCGGCGATCATCACCGCGGCGGTCGCCGTGGTCGGCAGACCGAGGGTCAGCAGCGGAACCAGAGTGCCTGCCGCGGAGGCGTTGTTGGCCGCTTCCGGCCCGGCGACGCCCTCGATGGCGCCGTGACCGAACTGTTCAGGATGCTTGGACAGCTTCTTCTCCGCCACGTAGGAGAGGAAGGTGGGGATCTCGGCGCCGCCGGCCGGGATGGCGCCAAACGGAAAGCCGATGACGGTGCCGCGCAGCCACGGCTTCCAGGACCGCTTCCAATCGTCCTTGCCCATCCACGGCACGCCGACCGGGATCGTCGCCGGGGTGCCGTGCCGCAGGTGCGCGGCGATCCAGAGTGCTTCACCGACCGCGAACAGGGCCACGGCGATGACGACGACGTCGATGCCGCCGGAGAGCAGCGGTTGGCCGAACGTCATGCGCGCCTGGCCGGTGGTGCCGTCGAGGCCGACCAATCCGATGGTGAGGCCGATGAACAGCGAGGCGAGCCCGCGAATACGGCTGGAGCCGAGCACGGTGCTCACCGCGACGAAGGCGAAGACCATCATGGCGAAGTAGGAGGGAGCGCCGAGGCCGATCGCGATCGCCACCACGAACGGGGCGACGAAGACGAGGGCTCCGGTGGCGAGTGTACCGGCCACGAACGAGCCGATCGCGGCCGTCGCGAGGGCCTGGGCTCCGCGACCGGCCTTAGCCATCTTGTTGCCCTCGAGCGCCGTGACCACCGAGGACGATTCGCCGGGGGTGTTCAGCAGAATCGAGGTCGTCGACCCCCCGTACATGCCGCCGTAGTAGATGCCGGCGAACATGATGAGCGATCCGGTCACGTCGAGCGCGTAGGTCAGCGGCAGCAGCAAAGCAACGGTCATGGCCGGGCCGATGCCGGGCAGCACGCCGACGGCGGTGCCGAGCAGCACGCCGATGAGGGCGAACAGCAGGTTCTGCAGGGTCAGCGCGTTGCTGAACCCCTCCATCAGCAGGGTGAGGTTTTCCATCAGAGAATTCCCGTCAGCAGGCCGGCCGGCAGGTTGATACCGAGGCCCAGTACGAAGCCGTAGAACGTGCCCAGGGCCAAAAGAATGCCGATCACAAGCGCCCAAGCGAAGCGCCGGGAGCCGAGCAGCAGGGCGGAACCGTAGAACAGCAGCGCACTGCCGATCACGAAACCGAGAAAGTCCATCGAGAGGGCGAAGACGAGGATGAGGCCGCCGAGGCCGAAGACGGTGGGCCAGTGGGCCTTCTGGGAGAGGTCGATGTCCTCACCGTCTTCGGCGTCGGCGTGGCCGCCCCGCAGCACGGAGATCGCCAGGGCGATCGCACACAGGCCCAGGCCGATCGCGATGATCGTGGGAACGACCTGCGGTCCCATCACGCCGGCGTTGATCGCGGTGTGGCGGATGTTCGCGGTATCGACCGCGATCACGATCGCGATGACCGCGAGCAGGGCGGCGACGCCGAGCTCGGAACGGCCCTGCAGCCGGGCTCGGAGCCCGGAGCGGGGAACTGTGCTGGGGGCGGTCATGCTTAGACCAGGCCCAGGGTCTTCAGCACGTCGGCGACGCGGGTGTCCTGCTCGGTGAGGAAGGTGCTGAAGTCGTCGCCGGTGATGAAGGCGTCCGTCCAGCTGTTATCTTCCAGAACCTGCTTCCACTCGGGGCTGTCGTGCATCTCGGTGACGGCGTCGACGAGGCGTGCGATCTCAGCATCGGTCAGACCGGGTGCGGCCAGGAGACCGCGCCAGTTGGTGAAGACCAAATCGATGCCCTCTTCGGTGAGGGTGGGGGCCTCGATGACGGGAACGCGCTCTTCGCTCGTGACGGCGAGCACGCGCAGGTCGCCTGACTTCACCTGTTCCAGGAACTCGCCATAGCCGGAAGCACCGAACTGCAGCTTGCCGCCGAGGATGGCCGGCAGCAGTTCGCCGCCGCCGTCGTAGGCGACGTAGTTGACGGCCGTCGGGTCGATACCGACGGCATCCGCAAGCTGCATCGGCAGCAGGTGGTCAGGGCCACCCGGGGAGGAGCCGCCGCCGACGGCGAAGGTGGCCGGGTCGGCCTTCCACGCGGTGACGAGGTCGTCGATGGTTTGGTAGGGGGAGTCGGCCGCCACGAAGATGGCTCCGGCTTCTTCGATGAGTCCGGCGATCGGCGTCGCGTCGGCGACCTTCGCGTCGCCCTCGTTGGTGTATGCGGCACCGACGACGCCGAGCCCCATCATGAGCAGAAAGTTGGCGTTTCCGGTTTCGGTCAGGGTGCGGGCGAGGCCCACGGTGCCGCCGGCACCGGCCAGGTTGGTGACCTCGGTGCCGGAGGCCAGCCCGAGATCGTCCATCACCTTGACCGCGGCGCGCCCGGTGACGTCGTAGCCACTGCCGGCAGCATTGGGAATCATCACCTGCAGGTTTTGGATCGGGCCCTCGTCGGTGGCCTCGGTGTTCTTCGCGCTCGTGACTCCGCAGGCGCTGAGGGCGAGTGCGACGGCGCCGGCGAGAAAGACGGTTCCCGCCGTGCGGCGGGTGCGCGTGGTGCGTGCTGTGATTGGCATGCTTGAATCCTCTTCGATTTCTGGCGAGCCTCTTTGCTGGCCGGGTTCAGCCTGCTTGGTGGGCCGGGCCGGGCACAACTTGTGACGTTAGTGAACGTTGTGTAGCTTGCGGTTGCGCGTCCCGGCGTCGACAATTTCAGTTTGACCCCGCGATGAGGGACTATCTCTTATGGCCAGAGACGATCCCGAGCACCCGACAGCGCGCCCGCGCGGGTCGGGCATCCGTTCAGGTCGGCTCAGTTTGACCCGCCAGTTGCTGCTGTTCCAGTTGAGCCTGATCGCCCTCGTCCTCATCGCCGTTACGGCCATTTCGCTCGAACAGTCCCGCAGCAGCTTTGAGAGCGGCTCCCAGCGACGCATGCTGACGGTCGCCGAATACACCGCAGCCAACCCACTCGTGCGCAGCCTGCTCGACAACGACGCGGTGCCCCAGCAGTTCTCGGTGCCGGTCGAAGCACTGCGCACCACGACGGGAGTGGACCAACTTCTCGTGACGGATGCCGCCGGTCGCGTGATCGCTTCCCCGGCCGACCCGCGGCTGGTCGGGTCCGTTCTCGCCATCGACCCGACCCCCGACACGTCCGACGCGGCGTGGGCTGGCGTAGCGCCCATCGGCGCCAACGACAACGTGGTGGCGCAGGTGCCGGTGCTGTCCAACTCCGGGGAGGTCGTGGGCACCGTGGTTGCCGCCCGCCGGTTTCCGGCCGTGACCGAGCTGCTCGCGAGCGCGGCCCCGAACCTGCTCGTCTACGTTGGGGTGGCCGGGGTGCTCGGCGTCGCCGGATCGCTGCTGCTCGCCGCCCGGGTGAAACGGCAGACCCTCGGCCTCGAACCGGAACAGATCGGCCGACTGGTCGAACATCGTGATGCCATGATTCACGGCATCAGGGAGGGCGTGATCGCCGTCGACACCGACGGGCTCATCACGCTCGCCAACGACAGCGCCCGCACCCTGCTCGGTCTGCCCGCTGATGCCGAGGGTCGCGCGATCGACACGGTCGGCCTCGACGAGGAGGCCGTGCGGGCACTGCGCCGGCGGGAGGTAGGCGCGATCGACACGGTCTTCGTGAACCGCGGGGTGTTGCTCGTGCTCAATCAAACGCTCATCCACCCGCCGCGGTCCCGGCCCGAGGTCGTCACGACCCTGCGCGACCGCACCGAACTGGTCACCCTGCAGCACGACCTCGGCAGCAGCCGGCAGGCGACCGACACCCTGCGCGCCCAAACCCATGAGTTCGCAAACCGCCTGCACACCATCTCGATGCTGATGCAGTTGGGCGATACCGAGGCGGCGGTTGAATACGTTGATGCCGTGACGCGTGACCGCACCGAACTCGACAATTCGGTGCTGACCCGCCTGCAGGAGCCGGCGGTCGCCGCACTCGTCATCGCGAAGACCTCGCTCGCCCGTGAACGCGGCGCGACGCTCGTACTCTCGCCCGAATCGGCCCTGGCCCGCGTTGATGGCGACCTGTCAACGGACCTCGTGACGGTGATCGGCAACCTCGTCGATAACGCCCTCGACGCCGTCACCGGGGCCCTGGAACGGAATGTGCGCCTCGACGTGCAGACCGTGTCGGGTTCGGTGCGAGTGACGGTGAGCGACTCAGGGCCCGGTATCGACGCCGCGCTCATCGACCGGGTGTTCGAGGTGGGGGTTAGTAGCAAATCCCTGCTGGCCGGGGGAGACTCCCACGGATACGGGCTCGCGATCGTGCGCCTGGTCGCAACGCGTCGCGGGGGATCGGTGGGTTACCGGGCCGATCACGGTGCCGTGTTCGAAGCCGTGCTTCCGGTCGCTGGCGCACGGTCAATCTCTGACCAGGAGCAGACCCGTGTGTGACGTGCTCGTCGTCGACGACGATTTCATGGTGGCGCGCGCCCACGAACGCATCGTGGCGCAGCAGCCCGGTTTCACCGTGGTCGGCGTCGCGGCCACCGGCTCAGACGCTCTCGCCCAGATTGACCACAAGTCGCCGCACCTCGTTCTGCTCGACATGTACCTGCCCGACATGACCGGACTCGACGTGATCCGTCGGGCCCGAAAAGCCGGTCGCGACGTGGACTTTCTCGTGCTCAGCGCCGCCCGTGAATCCGAGATGGTCACTGCTGCGCTGCAGGGCGGCATCGTGAGCTACCTGCTCAAGCCGTTCAAGATCACCGAACTGCAGTCCCGGCTGGCCGCCTACGCCGAACGACGTCGTCTGCTCGGCGCCGGCGGTGACCTGAGCCAGAG
The DNA here is from genome assembly GCF_900110125.1 of Cryobacterium luteum. Classification (GTDB taxonomy): domain Bacteria; phylum Actinomycetota; class Actinomycetes; order Actinomycetales; family Microbacteriaceae; genus Cryobacterium; species Cryobacterium luteum. Next base: position 10,107 of record NZ_FOCN01000029.1, on the reverse strand, counting down.
CGACCTGGACCAGGCGTTGGGGCGGGCATCCGCTCTGCCGAGCGCGGAACCGGACGGGTCTTTACCGAAGGGTCTGAGCAAGGAGACGGCGTCACTGGCCGCCGCCGCCCTCGCCGGCAGCGAACCCGACCTGGCCGCCTCGGAGTGCGCCGAACTGCTCGGCCTGTCCCGGGTGGTGGCCCGCAAATACCTGGAATATTTCGTCTCGACCGGTCAGGCCGCGGTCACCCTGCGCTACGGCCAGACCGGCCGTCCGCAGCGTCGCTACGCCTGGCTGGCCGGCTGACCGGTGCGCGCACTAGCCGAGGTCGTCGTCGGTGCGAGCGCCGAACACGATCTCGTCCCAGCTGGGCATCGAGGCGCGCCCGCGTTTGGGCGTCGTGCGTCCGTGGTTGGTGCGTTCCTGCGCCCGGGCAGCCTGATTTGCCCAGGCATTTCCGGTGGGTTCCGGCGTGGTGGCCGGCGCCGCACTGGACTCGTCGGTGACCGCAGAATCGGTCGGCGCCGCGCGGCGCGGTCGGAGCGAGGCTGACGGCTGGGCAGCCGGCGGCACGGTGTTCTGTGCGGGGTGCTGTACCGAAGCGGATGCCGTCGGCTTGGCTGCCGCCCCGTTCGACGCTGCCTCGCGTTCCCCGCGACGACGACGCAGGGATTCCAGGAGGTCAGCGGTTTCGCTCATGTTAGCGGCCGGCTCGGCGGCGCGTTTGATCGCCGCTTTCGACACGGCATCGTCGCGGATAGCGCCGCGGGAGTAGGGAACGGCTTCGAGGTTCGGGCTCGTGTCGCCCAGAATTTCGTCGGCGAGCGATTCCTTGAAATTGAAGGCGTTGCTGTCGAAACGCGACACATCGGCGGCGCTCGTCTCCGAGCCGACCGCGCGCAGGCGCGGAATCAGTGAGCCTTTGAGTTCTCCCTGCTGCGACAGCGCGATTGCCTCGCTGCCGATCGGGGACAGCGAGTTCTTCTTCGGCTCGAAACCCCAACGGGCATCATGGTCGATCTCGTCGGCGGTGAACGACAGCTTCACGATCCAGCCGCCGCCGGGCTCTTTCCAGCTCGCCCACCGCTCACCGGTGGCACCGAGTGAGGCGAGGCGTTCCCGAATGACGCTGCCGAAGTTGACGTTCTCGTCGACCGGGTCGGGGTCGATGGCGGTGTGCACCGGAACGCTCAGGGCCGAGGAGACGATGTACTCCCGCTCGGCCACGACCGGGCCTTCGAAGCGGCGCACGTACTCGAGGGATGCGCCGGTGACGGCGGCGACGTCCTCGGCGGACATTCCGGAGCGAATATGCGCCTGCACCTCCCGGGGAGACAACTTGGGTGCGTTCGTGCGTTCCGTCTGGGTTTGGCGAAGCCGGGACTGCAGAACCTCGTCGATGGCGATGCGATACCGGTCGCCATCTTCGGACGCTGCGAGCAGCGCTCCGTTCTCAACCCCAATAACCTTCAATTCCTGCATGAAGACAAGCCCTCTCGCGATTACCGTTGGCTGCAAGACTGCCACGGGTTGGTGCCTATTCGCGGGAATACGCCGGGCGTGCCGCAAGTTGTTTCTTCGTGTCCGAATAAAAAGTTGGCGGACGGTTTGCTATTCCGTCCGGATTGTTGGAAACTGTGCCCGCCGATTTCGTTTATCGGCGTAACTGAAATGGATGGGCATGGCAACCGATTACGACGCACCCCGAAAGACTGAAGACGACTCCGAGTCGATCGAGGCCCTCAAGGAACGCGTGCCAGACAAGATGTCCGGCAGCGTTGATGTCGACGACTCCGACAACCCCGGTGGATTCGATCTTCCGGGCGCCGACCTGTCCGACCTGGACCTCGATGTCGTCGTTCTGCCCGCGCAGGCCGACGAGTTCACCTGCGTGAATTGCTTCCTGGTGAAGCACCGCTCGCAGATGGGCCACGAAACCAAGCTCGGAACCGTCTGCCTGGAGTGCGACTCCTAGATCAGTTCGATCAGCTCGACAGCACCACCCGAACTACCCCACGTTGGCCGTTCGCGATTCATTGATCGCGGCGGCCAACTCTGTTGGGTGCCGGCTGGAAATGATCCAGTACGGTGCCGGGTCGGTCGCGTCCACGATGGGCACGCGCACGACAGGGTCGACCCAGCCACGGATCAGCAGCCAGGCTCGGGCATCCAGCCGGGGCCCACGCTCCTGGGTGGCTTCGGACTTCTCGAAGGCCGTCGCTTCGCCGAGCAGTCTGGTGGAGATCGTGGCGGGCCCGGCGATCAATTCGCCGTTCTGCACGCGCACGACCGGCGCCGCCAGCACGAGAAGCAGCACGCAGCCGCCGTATAAAACAACGGCCGTGACAATGCCGGCAAACAGGGAGATGGGGACGAGCACAAGAATGCTCGCTGGAATCACCAGAGCGGTGACGATGAAGGCCCAGGCGTTGGGCCACAGTTTTTCGCGGTAATCAGGCATGGCTCTATTCGATCAGATATCTGCACTACCCTCGACACGTGGCAGAAAGCGTCGAAGTCCTGATCCAGGCATCCATCCTCCCGAACTACGCACACCCCGGTGATGCCGGGGCCGATCTGCACGCGGCCGAGGGCGTTGTGCTCGCCCCGGGAACCCGTGCACTTGTCGGAACCGGCGTGTCGATCGCCCTGCCCGACGGTTTTGCGGCGTTCGTCGTTCCCCGCAGCGGGCTCGCCGTCAAGCACGGCATCACCATTGTGAATGCCCCCGGAACAGTGGATGCCGGCTACCGCGGTGAAATCAAGGTGGCCCTGCTCAACACCGATTTGACCGAACCGTTCACGATCAATGTCGGCGATCGCATCGCCCAACTGCTCGTCATGCCCGTCGCCCGGGCAACGTTCATCGCCGTGGAGAAGCTGCCGGGCAGCCAACGCGGCGAGGGCGGTTTCGGCTCGACCGGCGTTCGCGCCGCTGAAGTAGACGCCGCTGAAGTAGACGCCACTGAACTAGACAGTGCACCAGCGCCCGGCCGAACGGCCCCGCAGACAGGAGACAGCCAGTGAGCGACCTCACGAACCCGGGGGAGATCCCCGCCAGCATGCCGAAGTCGGCTCCCGACGACCGCGAGACCGACGGCCCGTTCGACGAGTCGGAGGCCAACCCGGTACGCCCCTATGTCGACCTCGGCGGAATCAAGATCCTCCCGCGTGAAGGTCTGCACCTTCGCCTCGAAATTGAAGAGGGCAGCAAGCGGGTCGTGGCGATCGGTCTCGACTTCGCCGGTTCGACCCTGCAGGTGCAGCCGTTCGCGGCGCCGCGTTCGAGCGGCCTGTGGCACGAGATCCGCGACCAGATCGCCGACCAGATCGGCAAGCAGGGCGGCACGACGACTCCCCGCGAAGGACCGTTCGGCCCCGAACTCGTCGCTGAGATTCCCGTCGCGGCCGGTCAGGAAGCCGGCGGCGTCACCCGACTCGCCCGCTTCATCGGGGTCGACGGTCCGCGCTGGTTCCTGCGCGGCGTCATTGCCGGCGAGGGCGCGATCGACCCGGACGCCGCAGCGCAGATCGAAGATCTGTTCCGCAGCATCGTCGTCGTGCGCGGATCCACCCCGATGCCGCCGCGCGACCTGATTCCGCTGCGTATGCCGGCCACTCCGGCCGGCGCCACCGAGACCACATCGGTTTAACCAGGCAGTCTGACAAGGCGATGAGCGACCAGGATCGGCCAGAGCAGCCGCACGAGTCCGACGAACCCACAGCGATGCCGCCCGCACCCCCGGTGCCGCCGACACCGTCTGCACTCTTCGCCGACTCGATGGCCGGAGCGGCCCGCCGCGCCGGGTTCGGTACCGCAACCGAGGGGGAGCCGATCAGCGGCCACGCGCTGCTGAAGGCGATGGGCGGCATCCGCGGTCTGGTCGAGGCTGTGCTGCCCGGCCTGGTCTTTCTGGTCACCTACTCGCTCACGATCGACCCGTCCACCGACGTGACGAGTGACCCGATCGGCACACTGCTGCCGTCGCTCGTCGCCCCGCTCGTGATCGGCGTCATCTTCGTGGTGCTGCGCGCCGTCACCCGGCAGACCACGACCCCGGCCCTCGGCGGGCTCGTCGGCACCGCGATCAGCGTTGCCCTCGCCCTGTTCTCCGGAAAGCCCTCTGATTTCTTTCTGGTGGGACTGTGGACCAACGCCGGTTACGGCGCCGCCCTGTTGATCTCCGTGCTCGTGCGTTGGCCCCTCATCGGCGTGGCCGTCGGCTTTCTCATGGGTGACGGCGTGGCCTGGCGCCTCGATGCCAGCAAGCGCCGCGTGCTCACCATCCTGACGCTGTGCTGGACCGGCCTATTTCTTGGCCGCCTCGCCGTGCAGCTGCCGCTCTACCTCGCCGACAACGTCGAACTTCTCGCGTCGATGAAGCTGCTCATGGGCATCCCGCTTTACGCGCCGCTGCTCGTGGTCTCCTGGCTCATGGTGCGGTCCGTCTATCGCACAGCGGAGACATCCGACGCGGTCTGAATCGCGGCCCGCCGGTGCGCGGTCGCCTGCTAGAGTTATCTCGACGTCAAGATAGTTGTTCGGTGAGAATTCACCGACGCAACTCGATGGAAAAAGGCAGCCCCCGGCATCCGCTGGTTAGGCTTACCTTGCTGGCACGAGGCTGTGCCTGCCACAAGAATTGAGGATTGCCGCCGGTCTCCCGTCGGCTCCCACAACGGAGAGGGCATTGTGTCGGAATCAACAAATACCGCGGTAAATAGCTTCGGAGCCAAGGACACCCTGCGCGTCGGTTCGACGGACTATGAGGTCTTTCGTCTGGACGCGGTCGACGGCTACGAGAAGCTGCCGTACAGCCTGAAGGTGCTGCTGGAGAACCTCCTCCGCACCGAGGACGGCGCCAACATCACCGCCGAGCACATTCGTGCCCTCGGCGCGTGGGTCCCCACCGCGGAGCCCGACACCGAGATCCAGTACACGCCGGCTCGCGTCGTCATGCAGGATTTCACCGGTGTTCCCTGCATCGTCGACCTCGCCACCATGCGCGAAGCCCTCGTCGAACTCGGCGGCGACGCCAAGAAGATCAACCCGCTCGCTCCGACCGAAATGGTCATCGACCACTCCGTCGTCGCCGACCTGTTCGGCACGACCGACTCGTTCGAGCGCAACGTGGAGATCGAGTACGAGCGCAACGGTGAGCGGTACCAGTTCCTCCGCTGGGGCCAGACCGCGTTCGACGACTTCAAGGTCGTGCCCCCGGGAACCGGAATCGTTCACCAGGTCAACATCGAGTACCTCGCCCGCGTCACCATGACCCGCGAAGTAGGCGGCGTTCTGCAGGCCTACCCCGACACCTGCGTCGGCACCGACTCGCACACCACGATGGTCAACGGCCTCGGCGTACTCGGCTGGGGCGTCGGCGGAATCGAAGCCGAAGCTGCGATGCTCGGCCAGTCGGTGTCCATGCTCATCCCCAAGGTTGTCGGCTTCAAGCTTTCCGGCATCATCCCGGCCGGCGTCACCGCAACGGATGTCGTGCTCACCATCACGCAGATGCTCCGTAAGCACGGTGTCGTTGGTAAGTTCGTCGAGTTCTACGGTTCGGGCGTCGCCTCCGTGCCGCTCGCCAACCGCGCCACCATCGGCAACATGAGCCCCGAGTTCGGCTCGACGGCCGCCATGTTCCCGATCGACGAGGTCACCCTCGGCTACCTGCGCCTCACCGGCCGCAGCGATGAGCAGATCGCGCTCGTCGAGGCCTACTCAAAGCTGCAGGGCCTCTGGCACAACCCCGACCAGGAGCCGATCTTCAGCGAGTACCTCGAGCTCGACCTGTCCACGGTTGTTCCCTCGATCGCCGGACCGAAGCGCCCGCAGGACCGCATCATCCTCTCCGAGGCCAAGACCCAGTTCGAACGCGACCTGGACAACTACGCCAACGCGCCCGTGTCGCTCGTCGACGCCGCAATAGAGGGCACCTTCCCCGCCTCCGATCCGATCGGCCTCACCCCGCAGGACGAAGAGACCGCCCACAACCGCGCGTACGAAGCCGGACTGGCCCGGCACACCAGCCACCCCACGGTGTCGCACCCGCAGCCGACCGACGTCATCCTCGCCGACGGCCGTGAATTCACGATCGACAACGGTTCCGTTGCGATCGCGGCCATCACCTCCTGCACCAACACGTCGAACCCGTCGGTCATGCTCGCGGCCGGCCTGCTGGCCCGTAACGCAAGCCTCAAGGGCCTCAAGAGCAAGCCGTGGGTCAAGACCACGCTCGCTCCCGGTTCCAAGGTGGTTACCGAGTACTACGCGAAGGCCGGCCTGAACGGCTACCTCGAAGACCTCGGCTTCTACCTCGTCGGCTACGGCTGCACCACCTGCATCGGCAACTCGGGTCCGCTCGAAGACGAAATCTCTTCTGCCGTGCAGGAGAACGACCTCGCAGTCACCGCCGTGCTCTCCGGTAACCGCAACTTCGAGGGACGTATCAACCCCGATGTGAAAATGAACTACTTGGCCAGCCCGCCGCTCGTCATCGCCTACGCCCTTGCCGGCACGATGAACTTCGACTTCGACACCGACTCGCTCGGCAAAGACTCCGAAGGCAACGACGTGTTTCTCAAGGACATCTGGCCCGACGCCGCCGAGGTTCAGAAGACCATCGATGAGTCGATCGACTCGAACATGTTCGAAACCCAGTACGCCGGCGTCTTCGATGGTGACGAGCGCTGGCAGTCACTCGAAACGCCCGTCGGCGACACCTTCGCCTGGGACGCCGAGTCCACCTATGTGCGCAAGCCCCCGTACTTCGACGGCATGAGCTTGGAAACCAGCCCGGTTGTCGACATCGATGGTGCCCGCGTGCTCGCCAAGCTCGGCGACTCCGTCACCACCGACCACATCAGCCCGGCCGGTTCGATCAAGGCTGACGGTCCCGCCGGCCGCTACCTGGCCGAGCACGGTATCGCACGTGGCGACTACAACTCCTACGGCTCGCGTCGTGGCAACCACGAGGTCATGATTCGCGGAACGTTCGCGAACATCCGCCTGCGCAACCAGCTCCTCGACAATGTCGAGGGTGGATTCACCCGCGACTTCAGCGTCGCCGGAGGGCCGCAGGCTGACATCTACGATGCCAGCCAGAACTACCAGGCCGCCGGAACTCCGCTCGTCATCTTCGGCGGCAAGGAGTACGGTTCGGGTTCCAGTCGGGACTGGGCAGCCAAGGGTACGAGTCTTCTCGGCGTCAAGGCCGTCATCGTGGAGAGCTTCGAGCGTATTCACCGCTCGAACCTCATCGGCATGGGCGTCGTGCCCCTGCAGTTCCCGGTGGGTCAGAGCGCCGACTCGCTCGGCCTTGATGGCACCGAGATCGTATCGATCTCCGGCATCACCGAGCTGAACAACGGCACGACCCCGAAGACCGTGCACGTGACCTGCGTTCCGAGTGAATTCTCGGTCGCCGGCAAGGCACCGGTCGAGTTCGACGCCATTGTGCGCATCGACACCCCGGGCGAGGCTGAGTACTACCGCAACGGCGGCATCCTGCAGTACGTTCTGCGCTCGCTCGTCTGAGTTGACTAGAGCGCAGTCGACTAGAGCGCACTAAGCGCTCTGCCAGTACGACGCCGGCGCGTAGACTCGATTCATTCGGGTCTACGCGCCGGTCTGGTTTGATGGGTACAGCCTCGCTTTGCACAACGTGAAAGGTATTGACGGATGATCCTTCTGGAGACGATTCACGGTCCACGGGACCTCGATGGTCTCTCGAAAGAGCAGCTGCCGCAGTTGGCCGCCGAGATTCGCTCCTTTCTGGTGCGAGAGATCTCCAAGACCGGCGGGCACCTGGGGCCCAATCTCGGCGTTGTCGAGCTGACCATCGCAATCCACCGGGTTTTCCACTCTCCAACCGATGCGATCGTCTTTGACACCGGTCACCAGTCCTACGTGCACAAGCTGCTTACCGGGCGCCAGGAATTCAGTAAACTCCGCCAGTTCGACGGGCTCGCCGGTTACCCGCAACGCTCGGAGTCCGAGCATGACATCGTCGAAAGTTCGCACGCCTCGAGTTCGTTGTCCTGGGCGGACGGCATTTCCCGTGCCTTCGAGATGACCGGCCAGGACGACCGGCACGTTGTCGCCGTCGTCGGCGACGGAGCGCTGACCGGGGGAATGACCTGGGAAGCGCTCAACAACATCAGCGATGACAATACGCGCAAGCTCATCATCGTGGTCAACGACAACGGGCGATCTTACGCTCCCACCATCGGCGGCATGGCCCGTTTTCTCAACACCATCCGTACTCGGGCCAGCTACCGCGACGCCTACCTCACCAGCAAGGACGTCTTCGACCGGCTTGGCGCCCCGGGCCGGGCGGTCTGGCGTGGCGTGCGCGGCGGGATGCACGGCTTCCTCGCCCGGGTCACCAACAACGAGGCCCTGTACTCCAACCTCGACATTAAATACATCGGCCCCATCGACGGTCACGATGTGCACGCGATGGAGGAGGCCCTCGCCCAGGCCAAGGGCTACGGCGCGCCCGTCATCGTGCATGCCATCACCCAGAAGGGCAAGGGCTACGACCCAGCCGTGCAGGACACGGCCGACCAGTTCCATGCGGTTGGTCAGATCGACCCCGAAACGGGCGAATCCGTCGAACAGCCGGGCGCGGCATCCTGGACGTCGGTCTTCGCCGACGAACTGCTGCAACAGGCGATTAAAAACGAACGCATTGTGGCCATCACCGCCGCTATGCTGCGGCCGACCGGGCTGCACAAGATGGCCGAGCGTTTCCCGTCCCGCGTGCACGACGTGGGAATCGCCGAACAACACGCGGTAACCAGCGCGGCCGGCCTCGCCTTCGGTGGCCTGCACCCGGTCGTGGCGCTCTATGCGACCTTCATCAACCGGGCGTTCGATCAGGTGCTCATGGACGTTGCCCTGCACAAGGCCGGCGTCACCTTCGTGCTCGACCGTGCCGGAGTCACCGGGCCCGACGGACCGAGCCACCACGGCATGTGGGACCTCGCCATTTTGCAGGTCGTACCGAACATTCGGCTGGCCGCGCCGCGCGACTCCGTGCGCCTGCGCGAGGAACTGGCCGAGGCGGTCGTCGTCGATGACGGGCCGACCGTGCTGCGTTTCCCCAAGGGCAGCGTCGGGCTGGAGTTCGAGGCGATTCGTCGCCTCGCCGACGGCGTCGACGTGCTTCAGGAAGCCACCCAGGCCGACGTCCTCATCGTCACCGTCGGCCCGATGGCCGCGATGGGCCTCGACGTTGCCGACCGACTGGCCGCGCAGGGAATCGGCGCCACGGTCGTCGACCCGCGCTGGGTCGTTCCCGTGCCGCGCAGCATCGTCACCCTCGCGGCCGCGCACCGCATCGTCGTCACGATCGAAGACGGCATCCGGGTCGGCGGTATCGGCACCCGCATCCGTCAGGACCTGCGTGAGGCCGGCGTTGACACGGCCGTGACCGAACTCGGTCTGCCTGACCAGTTCCTCGATCACGGCACTCGCGCCCAGATTCTCGAGCGGGTCGGCCTGACTCCGCAACGCATCGCCCGCGATGTCGTTGCTATGGTGCTCGGCAGCAAGATTCCGAACGCCCGCCCGCTGCCCGCCGACCACACCGACACCGGTGCCATCCGGGTAACCCGCCGGGATTAGCCCCGCCCGCCGCCCGAACACGGACGGGGCCCAGGCCCCGTCCGTGGGCCCAGCTTATAAACTGGGCCCACGGTCATAAGGTGGGCCCGTCAGGCAGACTGGGCCAGGTCGTGCAGACCGGGCTCGGGCCCGGAAAGCGGGCCCATGATCAAGAGCCTGTTGCTTAATGGGATCGCTCCTGAATTGAATTTTGCTCGGGTGCGTGTCGTTGCGGGGTGTGTTTGGGGGGTCTGGGAAAATGGTATATGGCCCTGAATTATCGTCCGGTGGATCGTGATCAATCGTTTCTGATACCGCCGGATATGCGTGATTGGTTGCCGACGAATCACCTCGCGTGGTTCCTGATCGATGTCGTGAAGCAGCTCGACACGAGCGCTTTGCACGACAAGACCAAACTCGGCGGCACGGGCCGTGGGGGGTATAACCCCGACCTGTTGTTGGCGGTGTGGATTTACGCGTCGGCCCGCGGGATCTCGTCGTCGCGGCAGATTGA
>NZ_FOCN01000028.1 GCF_900110125.1 Cryobacterium luteum | reverse complement strand
GACGGCAGTCCTGATATCGACATCGGCCAAAGCGGCCGCCTCACGGCGGGGAGTGCCAGCCGCGCGGAGCTCACGGAACATCTCACGCCCAGGGTGCGGTTTCGGCCCTCGAATCCCAACGCTGCGCGCCCAACGGTAGCCAGTGCCGCGGTTGATGCCCAGCTCAGCCGAGGCAGAAGTCACGTCACCAAGTCGCTCCAGCAGAGCCAGAAAAGACGCCTTGTCCGCGCACGGATTCTGTTCGTCGGTCGAGGGCTCATTGGTCGGGTTTAACGTGGTCATACAAACTCCCAAGAGTCTGGGTGTTGCAACGACCAGTAGAACCCAAGTTGATCATGGGCCCAGTTTCCGAACATGGGCCCGGCACCACCTGACCAGAACCTGTCAGACCGAGAAGATAGAATTCGACTATGGCTGGACTGATTCGACAAAGTGACATCGAAGAGGTCAAGGCCCGCACCAACATCGCCGACATCATCGGTGACTACGTCACCCTGAAGTCCGCCGGCGTCGGTTCGATGAAGGGCCTCTGCCCCTTTCACGACGAACGCAGCCCCAGCTTTCACGTGCGCCCGCAGGTGGGTTTCTACCACTGCTTCGGCTGCGGCGAAAGCGGCGACGTCTACTCCTTTCTACAAAAGATGGACCACGTCAGTTTCAGCGAAGCCGTGGAACGCCTCGCCGGCCGGGTCGGCGTCGACCTGCACTACGAAGATGGCTCGGGCGCCGCCCCCGACCACGGCAACCGCGCCCGTCTACTCGCCGCCAATCAGGCAGCCTCCGACTTCTTCATCGACCAGCTCGGCAGCGCCGGCGCCGAAGTCGGCCGGGCATTCCTCGGCCAGCGTGGCTTCGATGCCGCGGCCGCGACACGCTTCGGGGTCGGCTTCGCACCCAAGAGTTGGGACGAACTCACCAACCACCTGCGCGCTAAAGGATTCACCACCGAAGAGCTGACCCTGTCCGGTCTGGTCTCCAGCGGCGACCGGGGAATCTACGACCGGTTCCGCGGCCGTCTGGTCTGGCCCATTCGTGACATCACCGGCCAGACCATCGGTTTCGGCGCGCGCAAGCTGCTCGACGACGACAAAGGGCCCAAATATCTGAACACCCCTGAATCGCCGGTTTACCACAAGGCCCAGGTGCTCTACGGGCTCGACCTCGCCAAACGCGACATCTCGCGCAGCCATCAGGTGGTCGTGGTCGAGGGGTATACCGACGTGATGGCCTGTCACCTGGCCGGTATTACGACGGCCGTCGCCACCTGCGGAACCTCTTTCGGCGTCGACCACATCAAGGTGCTGCGCCGGGTGCTCGGTGACGATTCGGGCGTGGGCGAAGTCGTCTTCACCTTCGACCCGGATGCCGCCGGCCAGAAGGCCGCCATGCGCGCCTTCAGCGAGGAGCAACGGTTCTCCGCCCAAACCTACGTGGCCGTCGGACCGGAGGGACTCGACCCCTGCGACCTGCGCCTGCAGCGCGGCGATGACGCCGTGCGTCGGCTGGTCGATTCGAAGAAGCCCATGTTCGAGTTCATGATTCGGCAGATTCTCTCTCAGTACAACCTCGACACGGTCGAGGGTCGCACGGCCGCGCTGCGTGCCGCCGCCCCCGTCGTCGGTGAAATTCGCGATCCCGTGCTGCGGCCTGGCTACACGCGCGAACTGGCCCGCATGCTCGGCGTCGACATGGGAGAAGTCGCGAAGGCGGTCACCAACGCCCACTCCGGAGCGCGAGCCGCAGCGAGCGGCGGGCCAAACGCACCCCGCCACGGCGGTGCGGTCGAAGTGTTGCCCGAGCGCCCGTTCTCCCTGGTCGAGCTGCCGACCGACCCGGTCACCAGGCTCGAGCGGGACGGTCTCATGGCCATGCTGCAGCGGCCAGTGCTGATCGGCCGGGATATTCTCGACAGCGCGGTGCAGACATCCTTTGCCAACACCTCGCTCGCCGTCGTGCGCGACGCGATCGCCGCGAGTCTGGCGCACTTCGAAGCACCCGACTGGCTTGATCGCGTGGTCTCCGAGGTGCCGGACACCTTCAAGAACCTCGTGCAGGAACTGGCCATGGCGAACCTGCCGGAGCGCACCGAGAAAGACGTCGCCCGCTACGTACGCGACATCACGATTGTGCTCATTGACAAAGATCTGCTTCGGCTCAAGGCTGAGTTGCTCGGCCGCCTCCAGCGAGCGGATGCCGCCGAAACCGAAATGTACCGCACGCTCCAGCGCGAACTGGTGCGGGTCGAGGCCGAGCGGCGCGCCCTCCGCGACGAATAATCCGGCCACCGGCCGGGTCTGTGCTCCACCAACTTCTGAGCGCATAATCTCAAACTGCAACACATGAGCTTGTGAATGTTGCAGATATGTAAAGAAGCTGCGGCTGACCGTGGCTATCTGCGAATTCTGTGCTAATTCTTGGCTAACAGCAATGAACAGCTGCGCCCATTCTCGGGTTCTCCTGGTCATGAGACTTCTACAGGAAGAGGACGACGGATATGACATCCGCATTCACTAACGGCAAGCGCGCTCTCGCTGCCACAGCCGGACTGGCCGCTGCGGCGCTCGTTTTGGCCGGCTGCTCGGCGGGCGACTCCTCCACCAATGCCGGAGGGACCATCACACTCGGTACGACCGACAAAGTCACCACCCTCGATCCTGCTGGTTCGTATGACGCCGGCTCGTTCAATGTTCAGTTGCAGGTGTTTCCGTTCCTTATGAACACGCCGTACGGCAGTTCCGAAGTCGAGCCCGACATCGCGACCAAGGCGGAGTTCACCTCGCCCACGGAATATACCGTCACTCTCAAGCCCGACCTCACCTGGGCCAACGGCAATGCCCTTACCTCGTCGGACGTCAAGTTCAGCTTCGATCGTCAGTTGGCCATCGCTGATGAGAATGGTCCGTCATCGCTGCTCTACAACCTCGAGAGCACCGAGGCGGTGGACGAGACCACTATCGTCTTCACTCTGAAGGCCTCAAACGATCAGATATTCCCGCAGATTCTGTCGAGCCCGGCCGGCCCCATCATCGACGAGGAGTCATTCTCGGCCACAGAACTAACCGCTGACGACGACATCGTCGCGGCCAAGGCTTTCGCCGGACAGTACGAGATCGCCAGCTACGATTTCAATAACATCATCTCGTATAAGAAGTTCGAGAGCTACGCCGGGCTGTGGGGACCCGCTAAGAACGACGGGGTCAACGTGAAGTATTTCACCGACGCCTCCAACCTCAAGCTCGAGATCCAAGAGGGCAGTATCGACGTTGCTTTGCGCAGCCTGTCCGCCACTGATATCGACGACCTTCGGGGTAACGACAACGTATCTGTCTTAGACGGCCCCGGTGGCGAGATTCGCTACATCACTTTCAACTTCAACACGCAACCGTACGGAGCTACGACCGCAGAGGCCGACCCGGCCAAAGCACTGGCCGTGCGCCAGGCAGTCGCAAATATTGTCGACCGCGACGAGCTGGCCGATCAGGTCTACAAGGGCACAGTTACACCGCTGTATTCTTATGTTCCCGCCGGTCTGACAGGTGCCAACGAGTCTCTCAAGGGCCTCTATGGCGATGGGGCGGGAGCGCCCGACCTTGACAAAGCCAGAGCTACGCTTGAAGCTGCCGGAGTCACCATCCCGGTCGACCTAAGCCTGCAGTACAACACCGACCACTACGGCCCCGGCTCAAGTGACGAGTATGCACTGATCAAGGACCAACTGGACTCGTCTGGCCTGTTTAATGTCGCCCTGCAGTCCACCGAGTACGTGCAGTACGTCAAGGACCGCACTAATGACGTCTATCCCGCGTACCAGCTCGGATGGTTCCCGGACTACACCGACGCCGACAACTACTTGACCCCGTTCTTTCTGGAAGATCCCGACAACGGCCTCAAGAGCTTTATTGCAAACCACTATAAGGACGACGCCGTCAATGCGCTCATCCTTGAGCAGGCTGTCACTGTGGATCCCGACGCGCGTACCGCACTCATCGAGGAGATTCAGGATAAGGTCGCGGCCCAGTTGTCGACCCTTCCACTCTTGCAGGGGTCGCAGGTTGCAGTGACCGGTACCGGCATCACCGGCACGAAGGATACTCTCGACGATTCGTTCAAGTTCCGCTACGGAGCGCTCTCCAAGGGATAAACGTCGAGTCGACTAGAGTTTCGGTAGTCACATCACCGGGGGTGTTCAGCGGAAAGCGCTGGATGCCCCCGATTCTTTTTTGCAAATCGTGAGGTAGTTATGACCACCATGGCCGTGAAGCCATCCGTTCCCGTAGGTGGACGTGTTTCGAAGAAGAAGACGTCGCCGGGCGGAATCGGACGATATCTGCTCGTCCGATTCCTGCTCATTTTTCCAACCATCTTCATCTTGGTCTCGATGGTCTTCTGGCTGATGCGCACGACCGGTGACCCGATCACTGCGGCCGCTGGTGGACGTCTGGGAGCTGATCAGCTCGCCGAACGTATCCACGCGGCTGGATACGATCGACCAATATTCGTGCAATACATCGAGTACCTCGGACAGGTCTTCACCGGCAACTTCGGCACAACGATTAGCACGAACCGACCGGTCTCCGAAATTCTTGTGACCTATGGAACGGCTACCGCGGAACTTGTGTTCTATGCCTTACTAGTGGCATTTATCGTCGGAATTCCCCTTGGGATGGTCGCGGCATACTGGCGTGACAAGGCACCGGATGCTTTTCTCCGCGTCTTCGCGATCCTCTGCTACGCGACCCCGGTATTCTTCGCCGGACTCCTGCTCAAGCTGATCTTCGCTGTCTGGCTCAAAGTTCTTCCGGTGTCCGGTCGCGCCACCACCAGCTCTGAGCTCGAAATGGGATTCTTACCCAATAAGACGGGTATTTATACGATTGACGCCTTACAGACTGGCGATCCCGCGGTCTTTAGGGATGTGCTCTCCCATGCCGTGCTCCCGGCTTTGGCCCTGGGCTTACTGACCGCAGGGGTCTTCCTCCGGCTGGTGCGCACCAACGTCATCGGTACCCTAGGCACCGACTACGTTGATGCCGCACGCTCGCGTGGTGTCAACGAGTTCCGATTGGTGAGCAAGCACGCCTACCGACCGGCCCTCATCCCGATCATCACCGTCATCGGCCTGCAGATTGCCCTCCTACTCGGCGGTGCGGTGTTGACCGAAACTACGTTCGAGTGGAAGGGGCTGGGCTTTATCCTCATCGAATTCATCAAAGCCCGTGACTTCGTTGCGGTGCAGGGCATCGTCGCCCTGCTCGCGGTTATCGTTGCGCTGTCCAACTTCATCGTAGACATCATTGCCGCGCTTATCGACCCGCGAGTGAGGTACTAGCCATGACAACACTCAATCCTGAAGCCACGCACGCCACCAAGGCCCCATTGTGGACCCGGCTACCCGTCGTGCACCAGCTCCGCCAGAGCATCGGCCTGCAGCGGGGCATGCTCGTGGTCGGTCTCGTCATCACCGGCATATTCATCCTGACCGCCATCTTCGCTCCGCTCCTCGCGCCGTATGGCTACAGCCAGCTGCGCGATGACAGCGGCCCTTTTGGCGCGCAACAGGCGCCGGGCGGCGAGCACCTGCTCGGCACCACCGTCGGCGGCTACGACGTGCTCTCGCGCGTGATCTGGGGATCGCAGACCGCGATCACCGTCATGGTCGTCGCTGTGCTGCTGTCAATCTTCGCCGGCGTGGCTCTCGGACTGGTCTCCGGCTACTTCGGCGGATGGCTCGACCGCGTTCTCGTCGTCGTGTGCGACGCCGTCTACGCTTTTCCGGCGCTGCTGCTCGCCATCGTCATGGGTATCGTCATCTCCGGCGGTCGCTCCGACCTCTTCGGCGGCATCCTCGCCGCGGCGATCTCGATCACCGTGGTGTTCATTCCGCAGTACTTCCGAGTGATCCGCGCCGAAACCGTGCGGATCAAGGCCGAGGCCTACGTGGAGTCGGCGCGAGTGCTCGGTGCCAGCAACGGTCGCATCATGTTCCGTCACGTGCTGCGCAACGCGACTCGCACGCTGCCGCTGATCTTCACGCTCAACGCGTCGGAGGCGCTCCTCACGCTGGCTGGCCTCGGCTTCATCGGCTTCGGTATTGAACCGTCTTCCGCCGCTGAGTGGGGTTACGACTTGAACAAGTCGCTCTCCGACGTCTCGAGCGGCATCTGGTGGACCAGCCTGTTCCCTGGCCTCGCCATCGTCCTCGTCGTTCTCGGCATCACGCTTGTCGGTGAAAGCCTCAATGACCTCGCCGACCCGCGCCTGCGGAGTCGGCGCGCCCCCGGCGAGACCGCCGGCGTCGTCGCCGCGACGAGCGTCGTTCCCGGCGGAACCCTCGCCGCCGGCCCTGGCGGCATTGACGGCCTCGAGGCCGACGTTCCCGCATTCAACCCGCACCCGAACGACGACCCATTCGAGGCCAAATAATGAGCGCCTATTCCCTGCCCGACGTCGTACGTATCGACAACCTCAATGTCACCTTCGCCACCGACGGCGGCGCGGTCAAGGCCGTCGACGGTGTGAGCCTGCGCGTGGCTCCGGGGGAGGTGCTCGCGATCGTGGGGGAGAGCGGCAGCGGCAAGACCGTCACCGCGAAGACCATCCTCGGCCTGCTGCCGGAGACGGCCACCGCCCACGGTGCCGTCATCCTGAGCAGCAAGGACGGTTCCAGCTCGAACGACGTGCTCACCGTCAGCAAGCAGAAGCTGCGCCAGCTGCGGGGAACGGACGTGTCGATGGTGTTCCAGGAGCCGTCCACAGCCCTGAACCCGGTCTTCACCGTCGGCTGGCAGATCGCCGAGGGCATCCGTGCGCACGGCGAATTCTCCAGGAAGGAAGCCCGCGCGAAGGCCATCGACATCCTCGGTCGGGTGGGTATTCCCGACCCGGAGAGCCGCGTCGACTACTACCCGCATCAGTTCTCCGGCGGTCAGAAGCAGCGCGTCGTCATCGCCATGGCCCTCGTTCTCGATCCTGGGTTGATTGTTGCCGACGAACCAACCACTGCCCTGGATGTGACCGTGCAGGCCGAGATTCTTGACCTGCTGCGGCGCTGCCGCGACGAATTCGGTACCGCGATCGTGCTGATCACCCACAATATGGGTGTCGTCGCCGACCTGGCCGACCGCGTCGTAGTGATGTACGAGGGCAAGGTCGTTGAAGAAGCTCCGGCCCAACAACTGTTCTCGAACCCCACGCACGACTACACCAAGCGACTGCTCGGTTCGGTACCGCGCGTCGGCCACGGCACGGCGCGGGCCACCGCTCGGTTGGAGGCTCGGGAGCCCGACTGGGCCGATCAGGCGCCGGTCGTCGTCGCCGACAGCCTGAAAATCCAATATCCCGGCCGGCTGGGCAAACCCGGGTTCACCGCCGTCGACGGAGTGAGTTTCCGCATCCGGCCCGGAGAGGTGCTCGGCCTCGTCGGCGAGAGCGGATCAGGCAAGACCACCATCGGTCGGGCGATGGGCGGGCTCACCCGAGTCACCGGGGGGTCCCTGACCGTGCTCGGCCATGAGATGAACGGTTTCAAGGAACGCGCCTTCAAGAAGGTGCGCAGCGACATCGGCTTCGTTTTTCAGGACCCCGCGTCGAGTTTCAACCCCCTGCTCACCATCGCCGAATGCGTCGCGGAGCCCCTCGTCGTGCACGGGCGGGCAGCGAATACCCGTTCCGCGCGCAAGCGGGTGAACGAACTGCTCGAGGCGGTGCAGTTGCCGCGGGCCTACGGCGATCGTTACCCGCACGAGCTCAGTGGTGGCCAACGCCAGCGTGCAAGTCTCGCACGTGGTCTGGCCCTGGAGCCGAGTTTGCTGATAGCGGACGAGCCGACCAGTGCGCTCGACGTGTCGGTGCAGGCCAAGGTGCTCGAGCTGTTCGCTGAGCTGCAGAAGGAGTTTGGGTTCGCGGCGCTGTTCATCAGCCACGACCTCGCCGTCGTCGATATTCTCGCCGACCGCATTGCCGTGCTGTACAAGGGACAACTGGTCGAGGAAGGCACCGGTGCCGAGGTTCTCGGTGCCCCGAAGGATGCCTACACCCAGCGGCTGCTCGCATCACTGCCGGTTCCTGACCCGGCTGTGCAGGCACTGCGGAGGGGTGAACTCCGGCTCCTTCGTGCGGCAGGATAGCCCCATGAGGCATGGCGCGGCATCCGTTCCCCCGATCACCACGAGCGATCTGACAATCGAATACCCGCCACACGGGGCGAGCCCGGCCTTTGTCGCGGTGCACGGGTTCACCCTGCGCATCGCTCCCGGAGAAGTGGTGGGGCTACTCGGCGAGAGCGGCTCGGGCAAGAGCACTCTGGCCCGGGTGCTCTCCGGTGACGCCTTTGTGAGCGACGCCACCGGCATCCGTCCCCAGATCACTGGGGGAGAGGCGACCGTGCTTGGGTACGGGCTGCGCCGCATCAGCAAGCGCACGCTGCGAGGTCTCACCTTCGGCGTCGGGCTGCTGGCCCAGGATGCCGCAGACACCCTGCCGTCGACCCTGACAGTGGCCGAAATCGTGGCCGAGCCGGTGCTCGAACGGGATCGGCGCTACAACCGGCGCGCGCTCGGTGCCCGAGTGGCCACCATGATCGATGCGGTGCGCCTCCCGTTGGCCGTTCTCGGTCAGTACCCCTACGAGCTCTCCAGCGGCCAGCGGCAGCGTGTCGCGCTGGCCCAGGCGCTCGTGCTGGGGCCGACCCTGCTGATCGCAGACGAGCCCACAGCGGGCGTTGACGTGCTGGTGCGTGACGCCGTGATCGACCTGATCAGCGAGCTTCAGCAGCACAGATCGTTCTCGGCCCTCGTGATCAGCAGTGATCTGGCCGTCCTGCAGCGGGTCGCCAACCGCATCGGCGTCATGCACCAGGGCGTGCTGGTCGGCCTCGGTCGCATCGACGAGGTGTTTCGGGACCCCTGGCATCCCTACGTGCGGGGTCTCGCCGCCGCCCTGCAGCCCGACAGCGATGTGCCGAACGTCGATGACGCCCGGGGCGGTGCCGTTGGTGAACTGGGCGATGAAACGGATGTCGCGGCCGGCAGCTAGGCGGGTCGCGACCGCAGCATCCGCCGTGAAAGGCGACCGGCCGACACGCCCGACCGGCCGAGTGCACCCGAGACTGCTCATGTGTTGCTCCCGGCCCACTTTGCGGGGCTGCGCCGCCGGTGAAGCGATTAAACCGGGCCGTTGGAGCCGATCAGAACCCGTCATGGTTTTGGACAGGCGGGAAACCTTGGTAAAGTAGCAACGCTGTTCACAGCATTCCTCGATAGCTCAATTGGCAGAGCAGCGCACTGTTAATGCGCAGGTTCTTGGTTCGAGTCCAAGTCGGGGAGCGAAAGGCCACTCAGGGCTCCACCCCGGGTGGCCTTTTTTGTCGGTTCGTTTCGCTCCGACGAAAAAGTTCCTTCCCAATTCGTATGGCTTCGGCTCAAGAAACGGTGGACAGCGTGGATTTCTCGCAACTTCTGGTACCGGCACTGGGCGTGCTCTCCGGGGCGCTCCTCGTGCTCTGGACCATCTCGCTGCTGAGGTCGCGGCGGGTCATCTTCGACCGCAATGCCGCCGAACGCGTGCGCATCGAACTCGAACTTTCCCTCGCCGAGCAGCAGGGGCGCCTCGCCATCATCCGCGAACTGCAGGACGGTGCCGTGCTCACCATCGCCCGCCTCATCACCCGGGCCGAGGGCGCCCGCTACACCGCCGAGAGCGACCCCTCGACGGCCGTGCGCGCCGCCACCGCCCTCGCTGACGACGGCCGGGCGGCACTCGCCGATATGCGCCGCGTGCTGACCATCGTGCGCGAGGGTGAAACCGTCGGAGCGCTGCAGCCCGGCCCGCGATCGACCCGCGATCTATTCCGCGTGATGCGCGACGCCGGTCTGGTGGTGAGCTTCATCGAGTCGGGGGAACGATTCGCGCTCAAGGCTGGTGCCGAGCTCGCCATCTTCCGCATCCTGCAGAGTGCGCTCTCCAATGCCCTCAAGCACGGCGGCGTCGGCACGGAAGCGCGGGTGTCGTTCACCTGGACCAGAGACGGCCTGCAGCTGCTCGTCGACGATGACGGCATCCGTGCCGCCGCGCGTCGGGATGGGAAGGAGACCGGCGAACAGGTCGCCCGCACTCCGTACACGATCGAGGACGACCTCAAGGCCCTGAGCGAGAGTATCGCCGGCCCCGGCATCACGCAGATGCGTGAGCGCGCCCAGCTGTTCGGCGGCGTGTTCAACGCCGGAACGGTTCCCGGACTGGGCTTCTCGGTGTCAGCCGTATTTCCGTCGCTGCGCTTTCACAACGGCGTGCACGGCGTCGACCTGTCCCGGTGACCTCGGCGCCCGTCACCGAGCCCGCCTCCCACCCGCTCGACGAGACGCACCAGCAACGCCTGGCCCTTCGGGAGGGTCTGGCCGTTGGACTGGCCACCGCTGCATACGGGGTGTCGTTCGGTGCGCTGTCGGTTGCGGCCGGACTCGACATCTGGCAGACCAGCTTCATCAGCATCGTCATGTTCTCCGGCGGTTCCCAATTCGCCCTCATCGGCGTGCTCGCTGCCGGCGGGGTCGGGGCCGGCCCGGCGGCGATTGCGAGCGCGGCCCTGCTCGGGGTGCGGAATGGCATCTACGGCATGCGCACCGCCCCAATCGTCGGCAGCGGGCTCTGGAAGCGGCTCGCCGCCGGGTGGATCACCATCGATGAATCGACAGCGGTCGCCCTCGCCCAGCCGACGGCCAGCAGCCGGCGCGTCGGATTCTGGGTCACCGGCCTGGCCGTCTTCATCGGCTGGAACGCGACCACCCTGCTCGGCGCGCTGATCGGTGACGCACTCGGCGATACCAGGGCCTACGGACTCGACGCAGCAGCGGCAGCGGCCTTCGTTGGCCTGCTCTGGCCTCGCCTCAAGCGGATGCAGGCCGTCGCGGTCGCCGTTGCGGCCGCCGTCGTCGCCGCCACGCTCACCCCGGTGCTCATGCCGGGGCTGCCCGTGCTGGTCGCAGCGCTCGTGGCGGTCGTGGTCGGCGTATTCAACTGGCTGGGCGGGCCGGCGCTGCCGGGTGCGGCATCCGCTCGAAAGGGCCTGCGCTCGTGACTCTGTGGCAGATCATCATTGCGGCGTCGATCGCGGTGCTCGCGCTCAAACTGGCCGGCTACCTCGTGCCGCCCGCGGTGCTGGCGAAACCTACACCGTCTCGTATCGCCGACCTTCTGACCGTGGCCCTGCTGGCGGCGCTCATTGCGGTGCAGACGCTCGGCAGCGGGCAAGCGCTCGCCCTGGATGCCCGCATTCCGGCCGTCATCGTGGCGGCCGGCCTGTTTGCGATCAAAACGCCGTTCATCGTCGTGGTGATCGTTGCGGCGCTCGTCGCCGCCGGTCTGCGCGCCCTCACCTGACGCAAATCAGCCCTCAAGATTATCGACGCCCGGCGTCCAGCTCAGGCCGGGAACGCCCCAACTCTTCTTGCGCTCGATCTTGGCGGCCATCTTCGAGTAGACGTGCTCGAGGCGATCAACGTACAGCGTGCCGTCGAGGTGATCGTATTCGTGCTGAAAGATGCGGGCGAGCCAGCCATCCGCTCGAATCTCAAACGGATGCTGCTCGGCGTCGACGGCACGCAGAATGGCTGACTGGGCTCGTTTCAGCGGAAAACGCTCGCCCGGAAAGGACAGACACCCTTCGTCTTCGTCGACATCGTCGTCGTCGACGGGCTCGGCAGAGATCGGCGTGATCCACAGTTCCGGGTTGATCGCGACTCCGCGCCAGGTCACGTCGTCATCGTCCTGATAGCTGTACGTGAAGAGGCGCAGGCCCACTCCCACCTGCGTGGCGGCGAGACCGACGCCCGGCGCAGCATCCATCGTCTCGAACATGTCTTGCACCAATTCGCGCAAATCGTCGTCGAAGTCGACGACGATTGCGGCGGGGGAGTGGAGAACGGGGTCACCTGAAATAACTATCGCGCGTACGGCCATTTCTCCAGAATATCGGCAAGCTTGTCGATAAGGTCATGAAGTGACCTCTGACCTAACCGATCTGGCGACAGAAATCGCCATTGATCCTCGTCAGGCCATCGGAATTCCGCTGGCCCTGGTCGGTGCCGTCTTTCTGTCTCTCGGCGCCCAATTTCAGCACCGTGGCGTCAACAAGGTTGAGGCGCGCACCGAAGCGGTCACCGGTGGACTCAACGTGCGCCAGCTCAGCTTGCTGCTTGCCCGACCCAGTTGGGTATTCGGTTCGCTCATGCTCGGCCTCGCCATCGTGTTCCAACTCACGAGCCTCGCCTTCGCGCCCATCATCGTCGTGCAGCCGCTCGGGGCGGTCGCCCTCGTCATAACCGCCGTTTTGAACGCCCGCGTCAGCAAGGTCAAACTCAACCGGGCGAGCATCATCGCCATTTCGATGTGCGTGGGCGGAGTCGGCCTGTTCGTGACGGTTGCCGCGTTTACCGCCGTCGACAAGCCGGTCACTGACCAAAATCTGGTGACCATCCTCGTCGTTCTTGCGGTTGTGCTGTTGGCCTTCGCACTCGCCTTCGGGTTTCTGCGGCGTCGATCGCAGGCGATCTTCTACATTCTCGGCGCCGGAGTGCTGTACGGGTTCGTGGCGACCCTGGCCAAGGTCGTCATCAATCGCACCCAGAACGGCAACTTTGAGTGGCTCACCCTCACCTGTGTGCTCGGCCTGTTGCTCGCGGCCGCGCTGGGGGCGTACTTTGTTCAGAACGCCTACGCGGCGGGGCCACCCGATCTCGTCATTGCAGGGCTCACCGTCGTTGACCCGCTGGTCGCTGTCGGAATCGGAATCGTCGTACTCGGAGAGGCCAGCCAGGCGCCGCCCGCAGCGGCGGTGGCGTTCGTCGTCGCCGGGGCGATCGCGATTTGGGGCGTGTTCCTGCTCGCGCGGTACCATCCGCAACTCGATCGCTGACGGGTAAAGAATTTTCGCCTTCCACGGTGCGGGACACCGCGGGGTGGGCACGGTTTAGAATAGTGTTCGAGTGCGCAGCGTCAGTATTGCCAACCGCACCCGAGATTTCCTGCCGGACGATGATCCCCGGCCCAACAACGTAGGGACCACTCCACTTGTCAGATTCGACCGACTTGCTGAGCAGCCCGACCCCGGGCGAAGCCCGCGAGAGCGCTGCAGACGCGCCGACCGAGAAGCCGCGCATTCGCGTGCTCATCGCCGCCGACACGTTTGCCCCTGATGTAAACGGCGCTGCTCGCTTTGCCGAGCGGCTTGCCGCCGGCCTGGTGGACAGAGGCCATGAGGTTCAGATCATGGCACCGGCCGCTTCGCGCAAACACGGCAGCTGGACCGAGATGCACGAGGGCCAGCCGATGGTGGTGCACCGTCTGCACAGCTGGCGCTGGTATCCGCACGACTGGCTGCGTTTTGCCCTGCCGTGGCTGATTCGTGGTGAAAGTCGGCGTATTCTCGATTCTTTCCACCCTGACGTCGTGCATTTTCAGTCGCACATCAATGTCGGGCGGGGCGTGTCCATCGAGGCGGCCAAGCGCAACATTCGTCTGGTCGGCACGAATCACTTCATGCCAGAGAACATGGTGAAGTTCTCCCTCGTTCCGGTGGGCATGCAGGACCGGGTGATAAAGGCTGCCTGGCGGGCCGCGCGGCGTACCTTCGGCCGTGCTGCCGCTGTCACCACCCCCACACGGCGTGCCGCCCAGTTTCTGGAAAAGTATACGGGCCTAACCGGGGTGCACGCCATCTCCTGCGGCATCGATGCCGATAATTACGCGCCGAACTTTGAGTCGCGCACCGAGAACCGTATTCTGTTCGTCGGTCGAGTCACCGGTGAAAAGCAGATTGACGTCTTGCTGCAGGCAGTCGCGCTGCTGTCGCCTGACCTCGACGTGCAGGTCGAGATCGTGGGCGGTGGCGATCAGAAACGTAACCTGGAGCACCTGGCTGACACCCTCGGCATCCGCTCACGAGTCACCTTCACCGGGTATGTGACGGATGACGAGCTTCGCGCGGCTTATTCGCGGGCCACGGTGTTCGCCATGCCGTCTATTGCCGAGTTGCAGAGTATCGCAACGATGGAAGCCATGGCCTCGGGACTGCCCATCGTCGCGGCCGACGCCATGGCGCTGCCACACCTCGTGCACGACCAGGCGAACGGCTACCTGTTCAAACCCAGTGATGCACAGGACCTCGCTGACAAGCTGGCCGTGGTGCTCACCGCCCCGCCGGAACAGCTAAAGGCGCTCAAGCGCGAGTCGCTCAAGCTCATCGCCGCGCACGACATCAAGCGCACGTTGAACACGTTCGAATGCCTGTATCGTGGGGAGCCGGTGAGCGATCTGGTCACCAACGGCGCCGCGTCGCAGACGCCGGAGTAGTCACGTATCTGCGGGTTCGACCGTTCGGTCGTGCCCTTTGGGGCGGTAGCTCAGCTGGTTAGAGCAGCGGACTCATAATCCGTCGGTCCCGGGTTCAAGTCCCGGCCGCCCTACTGTAATTTAGATCTGATCAGGGCTTCTTGTCTGTACCGAAAGGGCAAGACTTGACTCACCCATTGTTTATCCATTGTTTATTCAAAGATATACGGCTTTCTCAGGTCCTCGTAGAGAAGGTGCACGACCCTGTTCGAGTCATCTGGGATGACCTCGAACACCTACGGGTTATGGACACTGAAAAACTCTTGGGGCTCGGTCTCGAGCCCGTTTTGACGACAAGTGAGCTCGCCGAATATGTCGGCGTGCAGGTGCAAGCCATCTATGACCTGCGCACCGACGGTCGTGGGCCCTCCGGCATTCGAGTCGGCCGGGAGATCCGCTACCGTATCTCCGATGTTCGGCGATGGCTCGACAGTCTGCACGAGCCTGAACCGGCTCTGGGCGATCTTGGGGGCGATCACTAGTGGCGGGTCGTCCACGTCTGCCGATCAGCACGTTCGGCTCGATCACAACCGTCAAGCTCGGCCCAGGACGGTTCAGAGCCACGACCGTCTTCCGTGACTGGGACGGACAGTGTCGACAGGTTGGCGCGACGCGTGAGAGTCGAAACGCGGCGCAGGCAGCGCTCAAGGTCGATCTGGCCGCGCGCATGCGTTCTGGTGGCGTCGGCGACTCTCTCGATGCCAGCTCGCCTTTTCCGGTGCTCGCCGCGGCATGGATGGAAGACGTGATGCTCGATGTTGACCGGTCCCAAGGCACGAAAGACACCTACCAACGCGAACTGCGCGTGCTCGTCGTGCCCTTCTTCGAGAACTTCACTATTCGCGAAGTGACCGTTGGCCGCATCGAGCTTTTCCTGAGGCAGCAGCGAGCGCAGTCGTATCCGCGAGCGAAACACTCCCGCACGCTCCTCGGCATGATCCTGGCATTTGCAGTGCGGCGGGAGATCATTCCGCGCAATCCGATGAAGGAGACCTCGCGGATGAAGAAGCCTCCGCACACCCCGAAGGCCCTCACGCCGGACCAGATCGCTGCGATCCGCCTGGCGGCTCGCGAATGGCGCACAGAGCAGGGCCGGATGGGCCCTCGATCCGACGGGCAGGTGCGGGACATCATTGAGGTGATGCTCGGCACCGCTACGCGCATCGGAGAAGTGCTCGCCATTCGGCAGTGCGACGTCGACCTGGACGCCGACCCGCCGCGGCTGAACATCAGCGGCACGCTCGTCGTGCACAATAAGGCCGGCGTGCACCGTCAGGAGCATCCCAAGACCCACGAGTCGAACCGGGTCATCGGCATGCCGCCCTTCGCGGTCGAGGTGATCCGCCAGCGTTTGGCACTGCTCGATCCGGAGGATGCGGAGCACCTGCTGTTCTACTCGAGAGTGGGCACTCCACTCGCGCCATACAACGTCAGGCGCACGTTTCGGGAGATCCTGCGGAATACCGGCCTCGAGGGCCTGAACATCACTCCGCACTCCTTTCGCCGCACCGGTGCGACGCTCCTCGCCAATGAGCTCGGCATGCAGGCGGCGGCCGACATGCTCGGGCACACCTCGACGTCGACGACCAAGGCGCACTACGCCGAGCCAGACCGCACGGTGAAGTCAGAGCCGGCGGAAGTGATGCAGCGGCTGGCGCCTCCACCGTAGAAGTTTCAGAAGGGAACCCTATGCGGTGATGCTGCCCAGCACGTCGCCTGTGGACTCAACCGCACTCAAGATCCCCGCCAGTGATCTTGAAAGATCTGTCGGCCGCTCCAGGTAAACGTGGCAAGAACAGCTTCAGTAGGAATTACGCCTACGGAGCAGAACCGGCAGACTGGACGCATGACGACGACTGCGGATCGAAAGCAACGAGTCGACACCGTCTCAAAGGTGCCGCGCTGGGCGTTGTGGGTTGCTCACGCCGTTCCCCTCTGCGTGCTGCCGTCTGGACTTTGGCGTCTCGCAATGAGTATTGGCATCCCCGTTGGCTTCAGTGACGCCGAGCTGCGCGAGGACTACGATTTGCCTGGCTGGGGTGCCGTTTACACGATTGGTCTCGCCGTGGCCCTCGAGTGTCTTGCTCTCCTCACTCTGGGCCTCGTCTACCACTGGGGGGAGGTCGTGCCTCGTTGGATTCCCTTCATCGGTGGAAAGTCCGTCCCACGAATGGCGGCGGTCATTCCGGCCGGAATCGGCGCTGCTCTGATCACTTTGATCACCTTCAGCCAGCTCTCAATGTGGGATAAAGTCGACAGCACCAGCCTTCCTTGGATGGGGCCGTCCTACGCCCCGATTCTCGCCTGGGGGCCGCTTCTCGCCGTGGTCGCCGTCGCCTATTTCCTTCGGCGAGGCAAGGCCACACTTCCAGTCTCGTAGCACATGCCCGTGCCCGTAAGCCGAACCCTCTGCGGGTTCAGTATTGATGCGCACGCCAACCGGAACGCAATAGGCTTTCCCGGTGCCATAGTGTCGGACCATGGATCTCTTGGAATCGCCCACGCTCTCAGGACTGCTCGTCACTCTTGAGCCCCTTTCATTCGATCACCTAGCCGAGCTGTGTGAAGCTGCGAACGAGGGCGAACTCTGGCGTACGTGGTACACATCCATACCGCGCCCGGAGGCGATGGCTGCGGAGGTTGAACGCCGACTCAGCCTGCACGAGCGGGGGAAGATGCTCCCTTGGGCCACTCGGCTTGCGTCAACGGGGCGAATCGTTGGCATGACGACCTTTATGAATCCGAGCGCCGATGCCCCACGATTGGAAATCGGCTCTACTTGGCTGGCCGGAAGCGCTCAAGGTACGGGTGCGAACCGAGAGGCCAAGCTTCTCCAACTGACTTACGCCTTCGACGATTTGGAGTGCATTGCCGTAGAGTTTCGCACTCACTGGCACAACCGCCAATCACGAAAGGCAATAGCCGCTTTAGGCGCCAAGGAAGATGGAGTACTGCGCAGCCACTCGGTTGGACCGGACGGTGCTCTCCGCGACACTGTCGTGTTCTCGATTACTGCTAATGAATGGCCAGCCGTGCGCGTGGGACTTCGGCATTCTTTGGCCATGAGGAAATTGTCCCTCCAGTAATTGCGTCACATCGCCGGCTCGGCCGCTCGATTTCGCAAGAACCTCACTCCGTATGACGAACGGTCAGCGGGACGCCTCACCATTCCGATAGGGAATTGGTTACCTTCGACTCCGACTGGTGAAGGAGTACCCTTGCTTCGTGCGCCGACGTGAGGGAGATGAGACGAGAGTCTTGCGTCTTAACATCGGAGGTTCGACCCGCACCGAACTGCGGACTGAACTGGGCTCACGAGGCATCTTGCTCAACGCGTACGCCGACAGGCTGCTCGATCATACGGTCTTCGATCCGCGAGCCCAGTAGGAGATCAACATCATCGAGCGCAATGTAGGTGAACTCGGTCTGCGCACCGGGGCGACGCTACTGGAGGTCTTCGCGGTGGCCCGTGAACGAGGATTTGCGCTCTGCCCTCCGGACACCGGCCCGTATCTCCGGCTCGCAATGGCGTCGCAGGCAAACGCGCCTGATTCGGTTCTGTCCGCCGGCAGGTCACCTGCGGGCGCGCTCAAGGTCGCCTCGGCACCATTAAGTGACGACGTGGCGTTTCCGAAAGGTTTCTATCTACGCGTCGTCGACGGCCAGCAGTGGCTGCGTGGGTTCCGCTGCGACCATGAGTACATATTTTCACCGGAGGACAGGTTCGCATTCCAGCCGTTGTAGATGGGAGCAGCGGGTGCGAAGGGACTCCAGGTTCGTATTGCGAGTTGATGAGCCGTTCGCAAGCCGAACCTTCATCGGGACACTCGGCGACATAGTTCCTGCCGGAGGCACGGGTCCGTTTTGATGGCCTTATGGCAATCTTCTTCTTTGACGGTGACCCGACGCTGTTGGATTTCCAGGCGATGATGAGGCGGGCCCTGACAGCCACGATCGGAAAGCTTCGCAGGCTTCGGTATGGGACCGGAGGAGATATGAGCGTCGAGGCGTTCGTCACCGACAGGGAGGTCGTCGCGGAACGGTTGCGGGGCCAAGTGAGCAACCTAGAGCAGGTGCGGTTCGAGGCCTTCAAGAAGAGCCTCGCCCGCGGGGAAGGTTGGTGCCATGCTGGTGGCGGTTGACCGTGGAATCCATCGACACCTCCCAATTGATCAGCCCGGCGACGTCCGCCCGCGTCAGCACCCCAGGTCCCGTCGGCACTGTAGCGGCGGTGGCGTTCCCAGACCGTCTGCCACGGCCCGAACTGCGGCGGCAGGTCCCGCCACGGGATGCCGGCCCGATTCCGGTAGATGACCCCTCCGTCATAAGACGGTGATCCTTGAACGGACGGCCCAACTTCCCCGCCGATTCAGGCATCAACGGGGCAATCTGCTTCCACTGGGCATCCGACAACACGGCGTAACGAGGGCTCACTCCTCCATCCTGCCGATGAACAGCCCATCATTGGGAGACACGCCCTAGCGGCCACGGTCGCAGTGAAGCCGGTTCCTCAGTTCGGAACCGGCGACGTCGATACCCCCCGAGACTGGGGCATCATCCCCAGCCGTCGCCGGTTCCACCTTTCTGAAGCCAACTCAGCCGTAGGTGGCTCCGCCCGGGCGCTCAGCCGCAGCTCAGCCGGTGCTATCGAGAATCAGGCGCGCCGCTTCCGTTGGTTGGTCCCAGTGCGGGAAATGACCGCAGTTTTCGAACCAGTGCAGCGTTGCATCCGGGAACAGCTCCGTGGCCCGCGCCGCCTCACTGGGAACGGTGACCTTGTCCTTCCGCCCCCATCCAATGACCATTTTGCCCTTGAGTGAACCGGCCGGTGCGCCTTCCTGGCGGGGTCCATGAATCAGCGCGTTGAGGGACGGGTCCAGGCTGGTCGATGTCTTGAACCCGCGAAGCTCGTGCAGGACCAGATCCTGTGGCAGCTTCCAGGGGTGGGCGGAGAACTGTGCAAACAGGGCCGTGCGACCCACAGGGTTGCCCGTGAGGAAGGGGAGCGCCGGTTGGATGCGGCGCACCAGTGCGACGGATGCCTTGATGCTTGTACCAAAGATCGCTGCCTGGCGGTCATTCCAGAATCCACCAGGGTCCAGTGCGACCGTGGTCCCAGCGTGCCCGCGGCGTGCCATTTCCATTACCATCCGGGCGCCCATGGAGCTGCCTACCAGATCAAGGTCACCCAGTTCCGCGTCGCGGATAAAGGCTTCGACGGAATCGGTCAGCGTGGCAATGGTGGTTTCGCCGGTCAGCGGCGCGGATTCGCCGCAGCCGGGGAGGTCGACGGCGATGACATCGCGTTCAGCGGCCAGCGCCGGGATTACCGGGTTCCAGTTGCCAATAGTGGAACCGAGCCCATGGATCAGCAGGAGTGGCTTACCGGAGCCTTGCCGGGTTGAGTGCAACATGACTTCACTGTAGGGGCAGTGCAACATATCTGGCCAGAGGCCCGACGGCACAGCGATACGCCGTTAGGCAGCGCATCCAACGCTCAATCGCAGCTTGGGTAGGCAGTCCCATCGACCCGCAAGAGGGACGCTCAGCAGCGCGCCGGATCTGAGGCCGCCCCGACTACGTGCTGAACTTCCCGCTGCTGTGTCACTCGGGAACCCTCAACGGGACGCCACGAGCTCCGAACCCGTCTGTTCGCGCGCGAGCTGAGTCAACATGAAAGAAGGGTGACCGGGTTGCGAAAGCTCGGGGTCAGAAACCCCGACCGGGGAGCGGCCTGGCTCAATCCGTCTTCTGCGGAATCCACTGCGCGAGGTGGTCACTGCTTACGTAGTACAGCAGTCCGTCCCTGAAAACGTAGCCACCGCGCGAAACGTTGATGTCTACTTCGGGTTCCTGGAGATATCCGCTGGTGGAGGCGTTGGCTTCGGATGCTCCGAGATTGATTAGGTCGGACTTCTTGGCTTCCCATTGTTCAGCTGTCATCTCAAGTGCGGCGAAAACGGCGACCTCGCCGCTGTTGGGCACACCCTGTTCGCAAACGAGGCCGTCGTTGTCGGCCAGGAATTGCATGTTGTCGTTCCAGGTGCTGAATACGATCGGCTGCATTCCCCGGGCCGTAAAGTCCTCATACGCGGCAGGGAGAAGGAGCGTGTCGCAGTCGATTTCGACGGGAGCGTCAGTCGCTTGCGGCGTCGAGGTCCCTGATGCCGAATCACCAGTGTTTGGAGCCGAGGCTGCGCATCCAGTCAATGCGAAAATGGCTACAAGTACGGTCAAGTTTCTGGCACCGGACAGCACGTCCCCAAGTTTCCCCATCTCTCCACCGTATCGTCATAGTGACATCGATGTAGCTGCACGAACTTCTGACCCTGGCGGTTGCCTCGCACGGCGTCCCCTTGAGTAGCCCTCTACGGGACGCCATTCACTGGATAAGTGAACACACTCTGTTGCGCGTGATTCGCGGTCCCATGGACCGAACCGGCCGCTAATCCGGTCGTGTCGACTTGGCTAGTTCGTGGATCGCGTCCAGGGGCTCACGCTCTCCAGCTGGACATTGACGACGCTGGGACCAGCAAGGAGAGTGCCAACAGCGGGGAAGTCTTCCTGAGGGAGGATGCTGTCGGTCGGGTCGATGCCGTTGAACTGTCGAACGTTGACCCGCCCCGAGTTTAAGGACGAGAAGATGGCCGGTTGCTCTGCGCCCGCGTACAGATAGGCGTCGTAGCCGCCGGTCTCCGGCAGTGCGGGAAGCGCCGAAATGGGCGACACGGTAATGGACCAGTCACCCGCGCCAGGCCCGACGGTGATCCAGCCTGCCGGGCCAAGGGAGGAGTCAAGGCCATAGGCGACGCTGGCGGAATCGCCTTGATAATCTGCCATGCCAGCCTCGTGATACGTGCCGTCTTCACCATAAACCTGCGCGCCGGACTGCTCATTGGCCCAGTGGCCGGGTGCCCACGTGATCGTGTAGAAGCCAGACTTAGCGTCATCGGGAAAGACAATTTCATCCGCACCGTTACCGGTGACCGTGAAAGCCTCGAACGTCCCGAAGGTCTCGTCCGCCCACGCCTGAGCAGAATCCTGCGCAGTAGGTTCATCCGTCTGGGCGGGAGTCGATGAGGCTGACGATGATGAATCAGGTGCGACGGGTTGCTCTGCTTGACACCCTGACAAGATAACAGCCGCTACGGTCGCTGCGGCCAATACGAATGTCACACGTATCATAGAATCCCCTTGGTATTTATCGTCTTCTCCGCCTTGAGATAACGTCGTTGGGCTGCGCCTTGGCTACCCACTGTTTCAGATTGAGTTCCGCACTGCCTAAGTTCGTTAGACAATTCGACAGTTGTGGTCGTGTGTGCGAGGTCTAGGCGTGGGGCTGTGGCCCTGATGCAGGCTCTTCAACTTGCGCCGTGACCTTCGATGCTGGACGAACAGAGAGGCCCGCAAGGGGAAAACCCTCTTGCGGAAATCTGATGAAGGTCTCCACCGCATCGCGAGAAGCGGCACCCGGTCGCGGTGTCCCAGCTCTGGCAACACAATTTGAATTTATCTAAGGGCGGTGTCGATCAGGCTGCGGATAGAGTCGTAGTCCGGGTTCTGCGGGTCGACGCCATTATCCGGAACTAACTCAACGGAACCCACCGGTAGGTCTCTAGTCTTGCCTGCCAGGTTGGCGAAGGAGTCGAGCATTCCCTGAGGTACGTCGGTCTTGACGACCTGCTGGCCGGCCTGGGCCACACCTTGGAATTTTGTGAGCACGTTCGCCGGGTTGAACTGTTTGAGGATCGCCTCCTGCAGGATGCGCTGGCGGGCCATGCGGTCGTAGTCGCTCGTTCCGTGCCTGGAGCGGGCGTACCAGGTGGCGTGGTAGCCGTCCATATGCTGCTTGCCCGGCTCGAACCACTCCGCGACACCGCTCAGTGCCTCATCGCCGCCGAGCGGAACACGTTCGGTGACAGTGATGTCTACGCCGCCGAGGGCGTCGATCAGGTCGGAGAAGCCTTGCATGTCAATCAGCACGTAGTACTGGAGGGTGAGGCCGGTGATTCCACTGGCGGCGTCGCGCATGCCTTCAATGCCTGGATCGCTGTTGTCGGCCAAGGCGTTCGGGTACATCTCCGGGCTCTTCAGGGCGACCTCGGTATAGATCGAGTTGAGCATGCAGACATCCACGGCGCAGCGATTGCCGTAGCCGTAGCCGTCCGGGTAGACCGCATTCAATGGCGAGTCTGCCGGGAACGGTACGTCTTCGAGGTCGCGCGGTAGGCCAATGATGTCGGCCTTGCCCGTCTCAGCATCGATGCTGACGACCGACATGCTGTCGGGCCGCATGCCTATCCGGTCGGCGCCAGCGTCGCCACCGAGGAGCAGGATGTTATAGCGGCCGTCAACGGGCGGCTCCGACGGTCCAGCCGCGAAAACCGAGGATAGGAAATCGCTGGCCGTGGTTGCCACAGAGGCACCATACCCGGCGATGCCGACCACGGCCGCTAGCACGACGGTCGCTAGCCCCGCGATAAACGGGCGCGCCTGGGATCGGACCTTCACCAAACGCACTAGCCGGATCGTGTCGACAGTTAAGACAACCCACAGCACGGCATAGAACACCATCGCGGTGGCGATGATCCACAAACCAATCGAGTTGGTGGCAACGGTGAGCAGGATCTCCGGATTCATCGCATATGCGGCGCCGGTCACTACAACAAGGGCGAGGAAACATAGGGTGGCGCGTAGGCCAAACCGGCCAAGGGCCCGACTACCGGCAAGCACTTGAGCGGAGCCGGGGATGAGAATATTGAGGACGACGAGCCACCAGGCCCGCCGGGTCATGAACGTTCGGGATCCGAAGTTCGGGTGCCGGATCGGACTCCTCGCGCTGCTCAACGTTTCGCCCGCAGTGACGTGTTCTGCAGTTCTACATGACGGGCGAGGAGGGCCACCTTACCTCGTTCGACGACAAGGCTCTCCCTATCCACCGCGAATGGCTTGTTGTCGTTCCAAATCTTGACTGCTACGGGCTGCATTCCCACCGTCCCAAAGTCGTCATACGCGGCAGGGAAGAGGAGCATGTCAGAGTCGCTTTTTACGTGAGACGCAGCTGCGGGAGGGAACGAAGTTCCCACGGCCCAATCACGGGTGTCTGGAGCCGAGGCTGTGCACCCAGTCAGCACGAGACCGTTGCAAGTACGGCCAAGTTTCTGGCACGGAACAGTGCGCCCCCAAATTTTCCCCATGCTTGCACCGTATCGCTACAGCGAAAGCAACATCGACTTCGGGGCGAC
Organism: Cryobacterium luteum; assembly: GCF_900110125.1. GTDB lineage: Bacteria > Actinomycetota > Actinomycetes > Actinomycetales > Microbacteriaceae > Cryobacterium > Cryobacterium luteum. The sequence goes on along the minus strand of NZ_FOCN01000028.1, from coordinate 4,331 downwards.
TGCACCGAACTTCTGGCGCTGCCGAAAGCAACCAAATCACTGTCCGTGGACAGAACCTTCACAATCTGTCTCGGTTCCCCCTCCGGTGACATTCAGGTTGAACCGGTTGATTCGGAACCACGCACAGCGTCCAAAGGGTATTAGGAAGCGAGTCTCAGCCTCTGCGACCTCAAGAAGGACCCACTGACGGATTGAGTTCCAGGCCAGCCTGAGGAAAATTCCCCTGGCCAGCAAGGCGCCCAGCAACTCCAGTCTCAGTAACGAGGGCCCCTTCCGTGCGCCCCAGCCGTCGCGTGGAAAGCGGTAGCCTCGGGAGGGCCAGCGCGACGTCGAGGGGCATGATCGGTCGTAACGCAAAGAGATGGTTCGGTCACAGACCGGGCGCAAGGGGACGAGGCTTTGTGGTTGACGCGAGCAGGCGAAGCAAACGGATGATCGGGATCGCACGTCATGGGCGATTGAAACGCTCGAATCCGTACGCCACCGCCCTCAAACTGGTGGCGGCCGTGCTGACCGTGGCCGTGGTGAGCACCTCAGCCGTGGCTGCTGTTGCGGTGTGGAGCTTCAGCAAGACGGTCGACGACAACGCCATCGACATCACCGCTGGCGACACGGCAGCGCCCGTGCCACAGCTCGAAAGCTACGAAAACGGCTTCAACATTCTCATGGTCGGTATCGACAATGATGCGACTCAAAGCGCGGCGTATGGTGAACGCGGCGGCACCCGCAACGATGTGAATATTCTCGTGCACGTGTCCGCCGACCACAGCAACGCTGTCGTCGTGAGCATCCCCCGCGACCTCATCGTGCCGCACCCCACATGCACGGATGACGAGAGCGGTGCCGAGTTTTCAGCGATGGCCGCCCGCCCCATCAATGAGGCCATGTCACGGGGCGGGCTACCGTGTGTGGTCAAAACTGTGTCCGAGCTGACGGGACTCACCATTCCGTACGCCGGACTTATCTCTTTCAACGGGGTCGTGCAAATGAGCGACGCTGTCGGCGGAGTGCCCATCTGTCTGGATGCACCCATCAACGACGACTCTGCAGGCCTATATCTGCCCGCGGGCACGAGCGTCGTCGCCGGAGACACCGCACTGGCATTTCTGCGCAGCCGCCACGGCGTCGGCGACCAAAGCGACCTGGCACGGATTTCCTCACAACAGATCTACATGGCCTCACTCATGCGCACCGTACAGGGCCACGGAACACTCACGAACATCCCGACCCTGATCAACCTCGCCAACACTGCGGCATCTAAAATTAAGCTGTCAACGTCCCTCGCCGATATCGACACCATGGTATCCATGGCCCTGGCCCTCCAAGACATCGACCTGGATCGGTTGCTGTTCGTGCAGTATCCCGGCACGACCGGAGACTCCCGCTTCCCCGGCAAGGTCGTTCCCACTGAAGCGGTGGCCGCCGACATGTTCACCAAACTCGCCAGCGATGAACCCTTCACCCTCCCTGGAACAACGCCAACACCGGCACCAACACCGGATGCACCGGTGCCGGTCGAAACGTCAACGCCTGCGACGACCGAAAGCATCGTCCCCACTCCACAGCCGACCGTTCAAGCGTTGGACGGACTCACCGGTCAAACAGCGCAGGATGACTCGTGCGCCCAAGCCGCCACCGGGTGACAGCGATCACACCGCGCTATAAAGCGCACGAAATAGGCGTAGGTGTTTCCGGCCCGCCACGCACAATATCTTGTCCTTCACCTGAGTTGTCCAGCAAGCTGAATCCTCTACGGGACGATCAAAAGTCGGATGTTGGCGCGCTCTCTCTTGAGACTGCGCGAACAAGAGCCCTGTGACCAAGGCGCAGCGCCGGCCGCGCCCCACTCACGAGGGCTGCGCCGAATCCCGGGGGTGCAGTTACGCCTACCGCTCCGGTAGTGCGGAAAGTTTCGTCCACTGTTGCGGTGGCCGAATTTCGGCCGTGATCAGGGTCCGGTCGTAGGCCACTCACGCGTCCCTTTCGATCAGCAGCACGCGCGCGAGCTCATTGCCGGTGACCTTTGACCGCGTGCGGCTGGTCTCCAGCGCCGTTGGAGTCGTTGCGCGCCTGAGTCGTCGCGATCGCCGGTTCTGAGACGAATTCGTCATCCCCGACATCATTAGGAAAGAACGCAAATGAAGGGGGACGTAGTGACGGTCATATGCAAGTTGCGACAGTGGTAAAGATTCGGCCCAACTCACAAACAGACCAGGAACTCATCGACCAGTGCATTGATGGCGACCGCAGGGAATTCGCGACGATTTTCAGGCGGCACAGCCGAATCGTCTACGCGGTAGCGATTACCGTCCTGCGGAATCCCACCGACGCCGAGGACGTGCTGTCTGATACTTTTCTCACTCTGTGGCGCAAAAGAGCCACGGTCAACTTCATTGAAGATTCTGCGCTTCCGTGGCTGATCGCCACCGCCAGATACCAAGCGATGAATCGGCGGCGAACTGCGTCCCGGGAGGCCTCGATCTCCCTCAACGATGAGATCGACACGCACTCATCAGCCGGCGCGGACGTGATCGCCGCGGAACAGCAACTGACAAGGCGGCTCGACGACATCATCGCCGGGCTTAGGCCGTTGGAACAACGAATCGTGCAATTGTGCCTCGTCAACAATCTCAGCTACGAGCAGGCCGCCACCAAACTCGGCGTCAGTCACGCAACCGTGCGAAATCGGCTGTCGAGAGCGCGCTCTCAATTACGACACGAACTCCAACTACAGGAGGATTCCTATGAACAGACGCACTGACCCACCCAGCACCCTCATCCCCGACGATGCCGCCTTCACTCGGATGGAGCACGACCTCTTTCAGCGGATTGCCGCAGACGAAGCGGCGCCGATGGTTCGGCCCGTCCCAGTTCGACCGAGCACGTCGAAGCCGGCCAAACGGATGACGCGACGCCGGTGGGTGGGTGTCATGGCCGCGGCCGCAGCTGTGACCATCGTCACGATGCTGACGTCCAACCTGGTAGGCCCGAACGCTGCAACGGCGGAGGCAGCGGAAGCACTCCGCAGTGCCGCAACGACGACGATCACGACCTCCGACCCCGTCGTCGGCCCCGGCGAATACCTCGCCGTGGACACGACGGAAGCTGCTACCGGGTCGTATGTGGATTTCGCCATTCAAGTCGGTCAACGTGCCGTGCTGTACGTGCCATTTGACCGGGACGACGTCTGGGTTGAGTCCCGACAAACTCTGCCCGCCGGGGAGACCTACGGCAACGTTGAGAAGGCCCAGGTCGAAATCGACCGGCTCTCGAGCAATCCAGGCAACGGCGATATCGTCCTCCGCGACGGCCAAGCCGGCCAATTCATCGAATACGGTGACAGATCAGGATCACAGATCGCCCTGCTTCCCACCGACTCCAACGAACTCCTCACCTACCTGTATGACCAGGTCCAAGCCGAGGGATCGTCCCGGTCCACTGATGAACACGTCTTCATGGACATCTCGGACCTTCTACGAACCGGGTTGGTGCCGGCTGCGGTGCGCGCATCGCTGTACGACGTCCTGGCCCGGGTGCCGGGTGTCTACTTATCGGACGGTCAAGCCAACCTCGACGGGCGAACCGGTGTCGGCATTAGCCGGAAGTCCTCCGATTCATACATCGAACAGATCATCATCGACCCCTTAACCGGACTCGTCATTGGAATGCGAACACTCACCATAGAAGCCGACGGCTACTTTCCGGCCGGTACCGTCACACAACTCACGTCCGTGAAAACCCTCGTCGTCGGCGACGCTCCTCCCGGGCCTTTCCGCGAACAGTCGCCGCCAGGATAGGTGAAGGACAACATGGATCTCGATGAATGGCCAGCAGCCGAGCCCGCTGCCACGTATTGGATCGACATCACGTACGTCCTGCAGGAACTGCCAGCAACGAGTTGACGGCAGAGTCAGCGGTTCCCGGAATACCATCCGCGGGCCGCTGACACGCGCAGGGAATTCATGGATCCGTCCGCAAAAGGAAAGGCGGATTCAACCGGTCGTCGCAACGATGGGTATTTCTGGCTCTGACAGTAGTCGTTGCATGGCTTGAGTGGGTGTGATGCCGCCGAGTGTTTTGCGGGGTCGATTGTTGAGTTCGGTAGCGACTTCGAGTAGCCGCTCGGGCGAATGAACGGATAAGTCGGTGCCTTTGGGGAAATATTGGCGCAGCAGCCCGTTGGTGTTCTCGTTGGTGCCTCGCTGCCACGGCGAATGCGGATCACAGAAGTAGATAGCCATCTTTGTGGCCAGCGTGATCTGCCGGTGCTGGGCCAGCTCGGTTCCCTGATCCCACGTCAACGTCTTAGCCAAGCGTTCTGGCAGAGTCTG
>NZ_FOCN01000023.1 GCF_900110125.1 Cryobacterium luteum | reverse complement strand
TCAATCGCGTCGGCGTCAGCCAGCAGAGCGGAGACCTCGTCAGCGAGGACCTTCTGTTTCTCCGTCAGGCGGGCGTAACTCATGGCCTTGCGCCGGGACGCGTTCGCGCGCACTTTGGTGCCGTCCAACGCGACCTGCCCTAATGACATCATTCCGGCAGCGCGGCAGAGCTCCAACGCCTGCAAGAACACGTTCCCCAAGCTGGAAAGGTGCCGTTTGCGGAACCGGGCGATGGAGCGAAAATCTGGCGCCTGCTGCGCGGCCAGCCAACGGAACGCGACCACATCCACGCAGACACGTTCCAACTCCCGTGACGACCGAACACCCACGCAATACCCGTAAAGCAGGACACGGACCATCAGCCGAGGGTCGTAAGGCGGCTGGCCCTTCGTCTTCGCGTAGGACGCGTAGAACTTCTTCAGATCCAGCTGGGTTTCGACGATGTCCGCGATGAAACGGGAGAGGTGATTCTGCGGCAGCCACTCATCCAACGACGGCGGTACCAACATCACCGCCGCCGGCTCGAACGCCCGGAATCGCTTGTTCACGCCCGCGCCAGCTTCGACCCCGTCATCCACGACCAAGTCAACGTGCTCAAGTTCCGTCGCGGGGAACAGGCCATCAGAATCGCTCATAAGCAATTTTCCCAGACCCCACGGCCAAGGACGGGAAATCCGACGGCGTTTTAAACTTTGCCGTTACTGACCCACGCTCCTAGCTCACCGAGCAGATCGCGCGAGGCTTCCACAGCGGTCGCAGGCGTGAGGCGGGGAAGGCGGAGCCTGGTGACTCTTATATATTTCAAACGGTCTAGGGCGAGGGGCGGGTATCGGGTTCGGTCGGAACGGCGTGCTGGGCCTGGAGGACGCCGTTGATCGCGAGGTCCGCTACATGCTCGTTGGCTAGGCAATAGACGACCCTCAACCCGTGGTCACGATCGGCGACTATGCCTGCCGCGCAAGCTGGCGAGCCACGATGCGAGGGGATCCGTCGACGATGTCGGCGAGATGATTCGCTGACATTTTCGTCTCCCGCAACGCGAGAATGATTTTCATCCGGACCGGATTGGCAAACTCAGCGTCGACGTCGACGGCGGGCAAAAGGTAGAGAATATCGTGCCTCACGGCACTATGAGTATCTGCGTGCATCCCTGCGCCAAACCCCTTGCCGGTACCGGGTGACTAACGGCGATGCCGTGAGCATATGCATATACGTGAGCGTATGCATATAGAGGAGGCGAGAGGAGCTGCGCCTGGGCTATCAGCGGGTGTGCTTGGCGTCTCTCGTACCGAAGTGAGGACAGGTGTTGATTAGGAGCGGACGAGTCGACGGATCGCGTCGCTGGCTTCCTTGATCTTTGTCGCAGCTTCGTCCTCACCGAGCTTCGCCGCGTCGAGGACGCAGTGCGAGAGGTGGTCATCGAGCAGGCCGAGTGCGACGACCTGCAGCGCACTGGTGAGGGCGCTGATCTGGGTGAGGATGTCTATGCAGTATTTCTCCTCGTTGATCATCTTGGAGATGCCGCGGGCTTGCCCCTCGATACGCCCCATTCGCTTGAGATATTGGTCCTTGTCACTAATGTAGCCGTGTGGTTGTGTGGATGGCTCGGATGAGGGTGACATCGTACGTTCCTTAGGTTCTCGCGGTTCAGGATGGGGCAGGGTGCGTGTGGCGAAGTTGAGATTACCCCCGGTCGGCAGTGGAGCGCGCCCCAACCGTTGATAGGCTACCGGCCCCGTCGGCCTGCCGGGTCTGATCGTGACCATTGGTCTGACACTGTCTAGTATTTCGGAGCAGTGCGCCTGGACTACGAGTCTTTCTGTCGATATCGAACAGGGCCGTCCCGCCTGACTGTGACGGGACGGCCCTGTGAGTTGCAGTGAACGCTGCTCAGTGGTGGTGATGGGCTTCGTGTCCGGTCGGGACGGGGCCATGATGCGCCGCCGTGTCGCCGTGGTCGTGCGCTACGCCTGCTGACCCAGCCTCGTGGTCATGGGCGTGGCCGAGAACGTGCGACGCGGCACTCGTGCGACGGTCGAGAAGCGCCCAGGTGACCACCGCGATGATCAGCCCGGTCGTGGTGATCAGCCCGCCGATCCAGTTCACCGATGCCAGGCCCAGTCCACCGTCGATGGCTGCGCCACCGAGAGTGATTCCGATGGCGCTGCCGAGGGTGAATGCCGAGATGTTCGCGGCGGACGCCACGTCCGGTGCGTGACCGGCGGCGTTCATGACCCGCAGTTGCAGGGGTGCGACGACGGAGAACGCGGTCACCCCGAAGACGAAGGTCATGATCACTGCGCTGATCGGGTTCTGGATAGCGAAGGTCATCGCGAAGAGCACGACCGCCAGGGCTGCGAGCGTGCCGAGCACTGTCGGCATGATTGCCTTGTCGGCGAGCTTACCGCCAAGAGCGTTTCCGACGAACAGGCCCACTCCGAACAGCAGCAGGAGCGGGGTGATCCATGCGGCGTCGAATCCGGTGACCTCAGTGTACTGAGGTGCGAGGTAGACGAAGCTAGTGAACACACCGCCGTAACCGAGCAGTGTGGTCAGCAGCGCTCCCCACACAGCAGGCCGGGTGAGGGCGGTGAGCTGCTCTCGCAGGGTGGGTCCATGGCCGCCACCACCGAGGTGCGCGAGGGCGTGGGCGTCAAGTCCCTCGAACTCGCTTCCGGGTGCTGGCACGGCGTGGTCGTGGTCCTCCGCAGCAGCCGGAATGTCGACGTGCTCGACGCGCCCATTTCCTCCTGCGGATTCGTGGGCGTGCGCATCGACCTCTTCATAAGAGTGGTGCTGCCCGCCGGACGAGAGCACCTCATGCTTCGTGGTTCGCGGCAGCGAGGTGAGCAGTCCGATCAGTGCGATCCCTCCGAAGACGACCAGGGTCCAGAAGGTGAACCGCCATCCGAACGCCTGACCGACTGCGGCGCCGAGCGGAGCGCCGAGCACCGTCGATGCCGTAAGCCCGGAGAAGACGATCGCTACCGCCCGCCCCTTCCGCTTCGCGTCGACAAGTTCCGCTGCGAAGACGGCCGCAATTCCGAGGAACGCACCATGGGCTGTGGCAGAGACCACCCGTCCGGCCATGATCATCTCGTAGCTGGGGCCCAGCGCCGACAGAGTGTTGCCGAGGAGGAACACTGCGGTCGTCAGCAGCAACATGGACCGCCGTCCGAACCTGGTACCGATCGCTGTAAACACGGGTGCACCAATCGCCACGCCGAGCGCGTAAACGCTCTCCAGCGCGCCGACCTGCCCGTACGTGACATTGAGGTCTTCGGAAATCTCTCTAACGACTCCGGCGACGATGAACTCATCGGCTCCCATCGCGAATGCACCAATGACCATTGCCCAAATCGCTAATGGCAACTTTTTCATTTCTGCAACTCCGTCCCGTTGCGGTTCGTGGTGCTCGGGTCGACCTGTATCGGCTCGTCACGCCATGCACGCTGCAACCAAGTACCCCCCTGGGGTATTCCCGATGCGACGCGATCTTCTTCTGCCGGGTCCTACCAAGTCGCTGGGCGCAGCGCTAGCAACCTGCGCCAGCAGCTCACTGGAGAATTCGTCCGAATGATTCGAAGGAATGCCACTCATGGAGCGCCCCGAAGTCGAAGGCGCTATCGCGCCAAGTCATATGCCCCTGTGATCGACCGACTTACGGGCACTCGTCGATACAGGCGCGATCCTTGACGTCCACGCGGGGAAGGGCAATCACATACGTCATCGAATAACTCCGTTGGTTCTCGCGGGTACCGCCCGGAGGTTCTCGTGCGGTACTGGGTCGTGGGGATCCGTGCGCGAACGGCCTCGGATGCGGACGCGCTTCACGGTCGCGACAAGGCAGAGCACCACGATCACGACGCCGAAGGCGATCATCGCTCCCTGGAGGGTGATAATGGGAACGAGCAGACCTGCGACGATGGTGGGCACACCGAAGGCGAGATACGAGACCGTGTAGATGACCGCCATGACTGCCGCGCGCTCGGACGGATCGACACGCGGCATCAGTGTCTTCAGAACCCCCATAAACGCTGTCCCGAAGCCGGTTCCGACGACCGCCACGGTGATCAGGTAAGCGCGGAGTGAGTGCAGCGCCAGGGCTCCCAGGCTGAGGGCGGTGCCGATGCCGAGAGCGGTCGTTCCGTACACGCTGACGACGCGGGCCGAACGGCGGTGAAGGAGGACTGATGCGATAATGCCCGAAACCGCGAAGATCGGAATGGCGATGCTCTGCCCCGCGTGGGTCGTCGCACCGAACTGGCTCTTGACAACGGAAGATCCGAGGGCGAGGAACAAACCGTTGGTTGCCCATCCGGCGATGATGGCCGGGACGGCCACCATGAGCGCACGACGCAGGTACGCGGGAACCGCCAGCCTCAACGTGGTGCCCGTGACGCGCAGGCGAGCCGAGCGCGCCGTTTCTGGAGTCGCCCATACCAGTGCGGCGATCAGAAGAAACACGATAGCGAGCGAGCCGAACACGGCGCCGGCGGGGTTGACTGTGAGATCGAGAACGATCGCTGCCGTGATCGCGCCGATTCCGAGCCCGGTCATGGCCGCGATGGTGTTCCACAGCGAGGCTGCCTCCGCGTGCTTGGGAGGCGCGAAGTCGACCACCATTGCTGACAAGGCGGGGAGTAGTAGGCCGGCAGCGATCCCCTGGAGCGCCCTGGCCACGAGCAACATGGTCAGGCCGCCGGATTGCCAAAACATCACGAGGCTCACGGCCAGCAGCACGGACCCGACCGTGATAATGGGGCGTCGGCCGACGACGTCGGATAGTGCTCCTGTGAGCAGCAGGGCCGCGAGCATTGTGAATGCGTAGACGGCGAAGATTAGCGTGGTCGCGACCGGCAGCAATGCCAGTTGTTCGGCGAACTGCGGGTAGAACGGAGAGGGTGCGCTGGCGGCAACCATCAGCAGCATCGTCGCTATGATGGCGAAGCTGAAGCTTCGGCGGCGGTCCGGGATGGGTATCTCTGACATTTAGGGATAGACCTCATGGAGCCGCTGGCCCCATTGGTAGACCGCGCCCACGGCGTCGATGCCGCTTGCACCGACTACGGCGCCTCCGTGCTCGTGCAGAACGATGAATTCCTCGGCGCTCTCGATGGGTGTGTCCTCCGGGTGTCCGGTGTAGCCAACTCCGGCAATCATCCGGCCGTAGATCATGGCCATGTGGGCGCTGCGGGGCCGGTACGGGCCGGGGTCCTCGCCTCGGCCGAGGACGTACAGCAGCATCTGAGCGGCGTGTGTTCCCTGTGCGGCCCCGTCGTCCCAGTGGTCGATGCGCCAGGTTCCGAGGTGGTTGTCGTGATGCACTGTCACGCCTCCCGCCGCGTATACGCTTTCGAAGTCGTGCGCGCGGAGTCGATCATCGACGTCGACGCTGTCGTGCCACGGTGCGGGGGCGATGGGCGTCGTGCCGAGGGCGATGATGACGAGGTCGGCTGAGAGGTCGGTTCCGTCATCGAGGGTGACGGTTGTCGCATCAATTTCAGGATGGATCCGGCTGATGGTGCGGCCGAAGTATGTGGTCACTCGGGACTGGTGATCGGCGGCAACGCGCGCGGCAACGGACCTCCCGAATGTAGCAATACCAGGCAGCGTGCTGCGGGCGATGAGGCTGACCTGGTGACCTTGTTCCTGCAGCGCCGACGCCGTCTCGGACGCGATCAGTCCAGCGCCATAGATCGCAATGCGCGCGGGCTTGCCGCACGCGAGGACCGCGTCCCTGATTCGCACGGCATCATCGAGCGAGTGCAGGGCGATGAGGGTTCCCTCTTGCGCGGCTTGTTCCGCGCCCGGAAGGTTGGCGTCGAGGCGGCGCGCTCGACTTCCGGTCGCGACGATGAGCGAGTCGTACATGATCGCCCTACCCGAGGCCAGGCGCACCTCTCGCGTTTCGGCGTCGACTTGTTCGGCCGTGTCCGCAATGAAATCGGCCCGCGGCATGGGCAGCCCGACGAAATCAGGCGTGATCCTGCCGAAGGCCACGTCTTTGATGAGCATGCGCGTGTATGGGGTCTCGTCGGTCTGACCGACGAGAGTGATCGTAATATTGTCCTGTTTGGCGAGGGCGCGAGCGGCGGCCGTGCCTGCCGCTCCGGCGCCGAGTATCACAGCATGGTGTGCGGTCATGTGTTGCGTCCTCCGGTTTCGGGTGAGTACGGTTGCGGCGTGCTGATTGCTGCTCCTGGGTTAGGAGCGCACCAGTCGGGCGATTGCGTCGGACCCTTCGGCCATCGTGAGCTCACTGACCTGTTGCCCAGCGGCAGCGGCGTCGAGGACGCAATGGCGAAGACGGTCGTCCAACCGGCCGAGCGCAACGCTGTCGACGGCCTTGGTGATGGCAGAGATCTGCGTGAGGATATTAATGCAGTAACGCTCTTCGTCGATCATCCCGTCGAAGCCACGGACCTGACCTTCGAAGCGCCTGAGCCGGTTGCGGTTCAAATTCTTATCGGCGATGTAGCCGTGGTTCGCCGCGTCATGCCGACTGGTTGGGCATGGAGACACTTGTGCCTCGGCGGTTGGGCAGTGTCCTCGGTTCCGTTCCGGTCAGCGAGGTTCACGGCGCGCGAGAGTGGGCCGTGAACCCCGCGTCCGTGTGTTATGCCATGTTGGCGGCGTATTTGGTGGGGTCTGAGTCGAAGGCTGGCCCGCATCCGCCGCAGCAGAAGTAGTACCGCTCGCTTTCGTGGTCGCGGTAGAGACCGACTGCTTCTGCGGCCTTCTTGCTGACGGGGTTGCCGACCATGACCGGGCAGGTGGTCATATCGTCGCTCGTGCTGCCGCCCATTAGGTTCTCGCGGCCGTTTCCTGCCGCGGCGGGGTTGGGTGCGGTGGTGCTGCAACAGCTGGAGGTTACCTCGAGGTCGTTCGTCATGCTGGGTGATTCCTTTCGCATTTTCTGTTGGTGGTGTGGGGTTGGTTGCGTTAGTGCTTAGCGACGCTTTTGAACCCGCGCAGGCGCAGGCTGTTGCCGACGACGAAGACGCTGGATAGCGCCATTGCCGCCCCGGCAAGCATGGGGTTGAGCATTCCGAGCGCCGCGACGGGGATCGCCGCGACGTTGTAGGCGAACGCCCAGAACAGGTTGGTCTTGATCGTTCCGAGCGTCTTGCGGGACAGGCGGATCGCGTCGACCGCGCTGCGCAGGTCGCCGCGCACCAAGGTGATGTCGGATGCTTCGATCGCGACGTCGGCGCCGGTGCCCATGGCAAGTCCGAGGTCGGCCTGGGCCAGGGCGGGGGCATCGTTGACGCCGTCGCCGATCATCGCGACGATCCTCCCTTCCTTCTGAAGTCGGATGACCACGTCGACCTTGTCTTTCGGGAGCACTTCGGCGATGACCTCCTCGATGCCCACCTCTGCGGCGATCTGCCGGGCGACGGCTTCGTTATCTCCTGTGAGGAGGATCGGAGTCAACCCGATCGCCTTAAACTGTGCGATCGCCTCGGCGCTGGTCGCCTTGACCGTGTCGGCCACGACGAGAAGGCCGCGCGCCTGCCCGTCCCAGCCCACCGCGACCACGGTTTTACCTTCACCCTCAGCGCGCGCCTTGGCGGAAGTCAGTTCACGGCTCAGTTTCTGAGACCACTCGGCGAGCAGCGAATCACGGCCAACCAGTACGGCGTGGCCATCGATAATGCCCTGCACGCCCTTGCCTTCGATGTTTGCGAAGCTTTCAGGGGTCAGCAGCGCGCCGACTTCCTGCGTTGCACCCTTGGCAATCGCCTGCGCGATCGGGTGCTCCGAGGCATCCTCTAACGCACCGGCCAGCCGCAGCAGTTTGGTACGATCGGTGCCGGCTTCGACAACCACGTCGACCAGGGTCATCTTGCCGGTGGTGACCGTACCGGTCTTGTCGAGCACGACGGTGTCGATCTTGCGGGTGGATTCCAGTACTTCCGGACCTTTGATGAGTACACCCATCTGCGCGCCACGGCCAGTGCCGACCAGCAGTGCCGTCGGCGTTGCCAGGCCCAACGCGCAGGGGCACGCGATCACGAGTACGGCAACTGCGGCGGTGAACGCCGCGGTCACGGGGAATCCCGCGCCGAGCCAGCCGCCGAGTGCGACGAACGCGATTACGATCACGATCGGCACGAACACGCCCGAGATCCTGTCGGCGAGGCGCTGCACCTCGGCCTTTCCGGTCTGAGCGTCCTCGACGAGCTGGGCCATCTGCGCCAGCTGCGTGTCCGAGCCGATCCGGGTCGCACGGACCACGAGTCGACCGCCGACGTTCGTCGTGGCGCCGGTGACGGTGTCGCCCTCGGAGACCTCGACCGGGACCGCTTCACCGGTAAGCATGGATGCGTCCACTGCTGACGTGCCGGAGACCACGACACCGTCGGTGGCGATTTTCTCCCCCGGACGCACGAGGAACTCGTCACCAACTTGCAGATCCTCAACAGTGATTTTCGTCTCGACCCCACCGCGTAGTACCGCAACTTCTTTCGCGCCAAGCTCGAGCAGTGCACGCAAGGCAGCACCGGCCTGCTTCTTCGACCGCTTCTCGAAGTACCGACCGGCGAGGATGAACATCGTCACACCAGCGCCCACCTCGAGGTAGATGTTCGCCGCACCATCGGAGGGTGCCAACGCGAACTCGAACGGGTGTGTCATGCCCGGGGTGCCGGCGGTGCCGAAGAACAGCGCATACAGCGACCAGAGGAACGCGGCGGAAGTGCCAATGGAGATGAGAGTGTCCATCGTCGCGGCGCCGTGCTTGAGGTTTGTCCACGCGGCCTTGTGGAATGGCCACGCCGCCCAGAGGATCACGGGAGCAGCCAGCGCGAGCGAGGCCCACTGCCAGTAGGTGAACTGCAACGCGGGGATCATCGCCATCGCGATCACGGGCACGGTCAGTACGATCGCGCCGATCAGCCGATTGCGCAGCGACAGCAGTTCCGGGTCCGCGTCGTCAGCGTCACCGGCGGCTGCACCGTCCTTCTTCTGGCCCTTGGGAGCGGGCATCACGGCCGAGTACCCCGTCTTCTCGACCTCGGCGATCAACAGCGCCGGGTCATACCCGTCCGGGACAGTGACCTTCGCCTTCTCAGTCGCGTAGTTCACGGTCGCAATGACACCGTCGAGTTTGTTCAACTTCTTCTCGATCCGCATCGCACAGGAGGCGCAGGTCATCCCGCCGATCTCCAGCTCGACGCCTGTCCCCATACTCGGGAGCGCTGATGTACTCATGTACTATTCCTTCTCTTAGCTGTGGCTGAGTGCTGCAGCCATCAGCTGCAGCAGAAGCGAGACTCGACGATCAGTGCCCGTTCTCGTGTGATTCGCCCTCGGAGTCTGGCGCGCCATCGCCGTGGGTGGCATCGAGCACGAACTCGGCGGTATGCACCTGGCCGTTGACCTGGAAATCCAGGTACAGCATGTAGCGGCCCGCGGTCGGGGCCTCGGCTGCGAACGCGATCTCCGGACCGGATATCTCACCGGCTCTGGGTTCTTCGCCCTCGGCGTGCACGTGCAGATACGCGAGGTCGCCGTCACGCAACGCAACGAGGTGACCGAACGCACCCAGATACGGTTCCAGGGCGGTAACCGGCTCACCATCACGCGTGATGGTGAGCATGAGTTCGCTCGCTGAACCCGCTACGAGGTCGCCATCGAGGGAAACCGTGAAGCCGCCGACCTGATCAACCTGTGTCGGTTGGGGTGCCACGGGAGCGAACTCCCCTGCCACCTGAACAGTGCGTGTGAGCGTCAGACCGGATGCATCTGCACCTGCCGGCGTGAAGTCTGCAAACACTCGATAGCTCCCGGCTGCAGCCCATTCCCACGGCAACGACCATGTGCCCGTGGATACATCCAGCACCGGGTGAACGTGACGGAACTGACTGCCATCGGACCGCGCCACGATCAGATGCAGGTCCTTATCGTGTGCGGTCGTATATTCCGTAACCGGTGTGCCCGACGCATCCTGGATCTGGAAGCTTAACTCGCCGGGTTCGCTGATCCCCGCAGGAGCCTCAACGGGCGACAGCACATATCCGTTGAGGCCAAGCGCGAGGCCCTTCAAATTGTCCGCAGTAGCGCTCGTCGAACCATTGACGCTGGTTGCGCCGGAATCGTGGCCGTTATCGTGATTGTTCATTTCAGTGCCTTTCGTCCAATTGCTTACAACGCTCGTGGGGATAACGGCGTCAGCGAGGCTGAATGCACCGCCGAACGCCACCACCAACCCGAGCCCATACAGAGCAAGCCGTGCGCCCGCGTTCATACCGTCCGCACCGCCGAGTAGCCTGCCTCCGCCACGGCCGCCAGAATCTGCCCATCCTCGACCGAGTCGGAGCTCGTGACAACGAGCTTGCCCGTCTGCGCACTCACTTGGATGTCCTCGACTCCGGCGATCTCGGCGACCTCTTCACGAATCGACATCTCGCAGTGCCCGCAGGTCATGCCCGTCACCTGGTATTCGTTCGTGGCCATCGCGTATCCTCTTCCCGTTTGCTGGTACCCGTACCGGGTATGTGTGACCCAACACTATACCCCGATGGGGTATTCCGCAATTGGGGTGCTGGGACACTGACTACCGTTATTCGATACCAGAAGGCACTCGTCCGTGCTGCGAACTTCAGACGGCGGAGCCCTCCTCGCCGTCTCGTCTCGCGCGACGCCACGAATCTGACGCCGCGAATTAGCCGGTCCCCGCCAAAACGCGGCTCATCATGAATCAACCTGCCTCAAGCGTCTCTCCTGGGCAGTCGCGAGCACCCGGCGCTCCGCGTGTGGTGACACGAGTCACGGGCAGCACCCTATTCATGTCGCAGCCCCTCGTCGTGCGCCGGGCGACTTTCATGAACGTCACCGATCCACTGGCATACGAAGGACTCAAACTCGTACACCTCGTGCGCGGTTCTTCTACGATCGCCCATAAGGCTGGCCAGTTCGAGATGTTGCCCGGTTCGCTAGCGCTCCTGCCGGCGGACGATTGGTACATCGGAACACCACACCGCACGATGGAGACCGTCACCCTATATCTCGACACTGACTACAATCAAGACCAGAATCGCTGGCTGCCCGCCGCAGCGCTATTTCTTCATCCAGCCACCGACCTCTCCAGCCGAGCTCTTCAACGTCCACATCCGCTGCATCAACCAAAGATCACACGCTTCCTGCGCGCGATGGCGGACGCATCGACGTCATCCACCATTGCTGCACTGATTCAGCTAATGCAGCTCGGGACACTGCATACATTGCCCGAGCACATGTCGGTAGGCTCTGCTCGGCTCAGTAGATATTTATGTCGTGCGCCGGGATAACATCAATGGTGCGTGGGCGAAATCGAAGCGAAGCCGGTCAGTGGCGTTGGATTCTTTAGTGGTGAAGGCGGTCGATGCTTACGTTTTCGAGCGTTTGGATGTCCCTCGGGCGCAGGAGAGCGAATTCCTGCTGGTGAACCTTTTTCGGGAACCGATCGGTGCCCACCCACCCCAATCGCCCGACCCGGCGATGGCGCTCACCCGCACCACAGGTGGAGCCCACAGAAGCCAATATTCAATTAGTCGGTGGCGCTGTTGATCTCTCATTTTTAGTAGACCCCCTACGAAGAGGGCACACTGTCCGGGACAGTCTGGGTAACTCAGACGTCGCCACCGCATATAGCATCGGCCGGAAAGCGCCCCGCTTGTCCTGGCCGCCGACAATCAGGCTTGGATCGCGGCAGCGGCCCCGGTTCATATTCCGCGGCGGAATCCAAATGAATCGAGTCGAATAGGTATCAGCGAATACTCGGCTCTACTGGTTACTCCAACAAGTTCTCGTCAAGAACCGCCGCAATCCCCCATTTTTGTTCTTCGTGTTGGCGGCTAATTCCCAACTCACCGCATGCTGACCAAATAAAGTCGCAGAATCCATCTGGGCCACAAACAATCACCGCTGAATACCGATGTCTACGGATCATCTGTTCGATATCAACGGCAATCGGGCGCCCCTGCACCGTGGAGTTCCATAAATAGAAACTTCGGGGCCCCCGGGCAGCCGACCGCTGATAGGCGTGGTGAATCGCCGTCGTAGGAATTGCAGCGCAGTCCTCCTGCTTTCCGAAGAAAACAATATCTGCGTCAACCGTCAGACTATGCTCCGCGACTCCACCAATCATCGATATTCCTAAACCAGCAACGAGACACAGAACCGAACCACTCAGGTTTCTAAAACGATCGATAATTGATGGGAATGGTTGGGATATCCATGCAGCGTCACCGACTTCCGATCGAAGAGCCAAAGCATCCGCAACCCCTCCGCGCCGGTTGACACGCGTCAGAATACTGATTTCACCGCCAGGACGTGAGCTGAGAACAGTGAAATAGGACGAGCGCTCCTCGTGTCCATGCTCGGAAATGCGTATTCTCATGGTTTCACCGGCACGGATTTCATTTCCCCTGGTTGTACGGAGGCGGAGAAGAAAGCATGTCGGGCCGAGCCTAGTGCGCTGAACTAGGTGTGCCCGGTTTTCCTGACTGTTTTGCACGGTAGTTCTCCCACGTTCAAGGTCATTGGTGCAGGTGCCTAGCCGCAGTTTGCTGGCTGATAATCCCGAACTGTGAAGGATCGAGAATCCCTAATTCATGCCGAGCGATCGCGCCTTGTCCTGACAGGAGTCAGGCACGCTGGATACGTGCCCAGAGAGAATGCGGATTGTTACTAGCTAGTTTTCGGCGGCAGCTAGTTCAGGAGTTCCGGATTCGGCCGCCGTCTCCCGACAGGTGCGAGATCTGCCTAGGACTGCCGGGACCATCGCAATGATTGCAAGAACCGCGAGGCCAGCGCCAACCCAGAGCGGGGCCCTGAGCCCAGAAGCACTGATCCCCAAGCCACCAAGCCAAGAACCGACAACAACACCCAAGGTGATGAACGAAGAATGCGCGGTGTTGACGAGGGCGCCCGTATTGCCGGCCAGCTGGACACGCGTGATCATGGCCGGGTTCAAGGTAATGCCCACCAGCCCAATACCAATCATCCCGATAATCGCCGGTAGCGGAACCTGGGCGAAGAGCGCAAAGCCGATCAGGAACACGATGTTGAGCAGCAGGCCGATGACTATCACTGTGATCGTGTGCGACTGCGCGAGTCGACCAACAATAATATTGCCGACCACGGTCGCTGCGCCGTATCCAAGCAGTAAAAGCGGGACGACTGACTCGGAAAAACCGGTGACTTCCGTAAGAATTGGCGCAAAGTACGAAAAAGCGGCGAAGGTTGCCCCAATGATGAGCGTCGACGTTGCCATGATGAACCACAAACGAGGACTGCGGAATACCTGGATTTCTGCGCGCAGACCGCCTGCGTTCTTTGGCGCCAGATTGGGCAGCGCCAGCATTGTCGCGACAGCGATGATCACGGTCAGGACGGCGATCGCAAGGAATGCCGCTCGCCAACCTAACTGGCCGCCAATAAGCGTTGACAGCGGCAGTCCAAGTGCGGTGCCGAGCATAAGCCCCTGCAGCGCGAGGCTCGTTGCACGTCCGCGCACCTCGGGAGCGGTAATCTGGGCGACGGCGGACAGTGCGACGCCAAAGAAGGCTCCCGAAGCCGCTCCGGTGATGAGGCGACCGGCCAGAATCGTGCCGTAGGACGTCGACAACGCGGCTAGTCCATTTCCAATCAAGAAGACTATAAATAGCGTGACCAGTGCCCTTTTCGTGCTCATACGCATCACGGCAAGGGTGAGGGGCGGACCGCCGAGTGCCATCGCCAGGGCGAACGCAGTGACGAGATAGCCGATCTCTGGGATGCTCGCGCCAAGATCCCTCGACATCTGCGGCATTAGTCCGCTGACAAGTAGCTCGCTGCAAACCATCACGAAGATTCCGAGCGACATAAGGTAAACGGGTTTTGGCATTGGTTGTTCCTCCTAGGCGACTTGGGGTATTGAATAGTTCAGTTCAGAATGACGATGAGCGAGTCGGCAGTGATTGACGAGCATCGCAATACTTCCGCTTGCTAGGTGACCGGGTTGAAGCTTGAGATGAACTCTTCCGCGTCAGGTAACAAGTGCTGCAGTGAAGTGCAAACTAGTTGGCGAGAGCGTGGAGCGCGATCTCGGCAAGAGCGTCCAGAATTCTCTTGTTTGCGCCTGATTGTGCCGAGACTCGCATTCCCGAAATGACAGTCGTTATATACCAAGCGGTTTCGCGAGGATCCCGCTCTTTGTTGATCGACCCATCGGTTTGCCCAATCTGCACCGCGGCACTTAACGCTGCGATGCGCTTCTGCAGGTCGGCATCGATGAGGTGGGCAATCTCGGCATTGCGAGCAGCAATGGATGTGATGGTGTTGACAATAAAGCAACCGAAGCCATTGCCAGTGGCACGGCTGGCAATTTCATCCTCCGCAATGGCCGTCAAGAGTATTCGGAGACGCTCCAGGCCACTCTTCCCGGGAACCTCAAGAAACTTGTCTTGCCTAGCTGTCGTTGCTGCAATGTAATGCACCAATGACAGCCGGAAAAGTTGTTCCTTGGACAGAAAAGTATTGTAAAGACTACTTCTGTTTAGCCCCATAGCCTCGCAGAGATCCGCCGTGGAAGTACCGTCGAAGCCTTTGGCCCAAAACACTTGACATGCATCAGCCACCGCTTGGCGTTCATCGAACTGACGCGGTCTTCCCATTGGCCCACACTAGCATTCTGAACGAATCTATCCAAAACCCTAACGTAGATGGGCATTTTATGCGTTGCGGCCACCGTCGACTCCAAGCCGAGCCCCTGTCGTGAACGCTGCTCTCGGCGAAGCGAAGTACAACACCGCATCGGCGATCTCTTCTGGGCTCGCAAATCGCCCAAATGGCGACGTTGCTTTCTGCTCCGCGGAGTTTGGCCCGTCCTCAGGATTCATGGAAGTGTTTGTAGCGCCTGGAGCGACTTCATTTACAGTGATCCCGCGTGGCCCGAGGTCCCGGGCGAGGGCTTTAGTCATTCCGGTGATGGCGGCCTTGGACGTCGCATAGATCGTATAGCCAGCACCCGGTACCCGATCGCCGACGCAGGAGCCAATGTTGATGATCCGACCTCCCCTGCCCAGATGGCGTGCGGCAGCTGCTGCAGCAAACAAGGGACCACGCACATTTACGTCAATGATGCGGTTTGCGAGTTCCGGATCAAGCTCATCGATCATGGCCAATTCCGGGTCAAGAATTCCCGCGTTGTTGACCAAGATGTCCAGGCGTCCCAGAAGTTCGGCGGAACGATCGACCACGGCGGCTACCGCTGCTGGATCACCCGCGTCTCCTTGGATCGCTACGACTCGACGCCCTGTCGCCGTTCCAATGCTGCGCGCGGTTTCCTCGGCCGATACAGAATTGGAATGGTAGCCAAGGGCTACGTCGGCGCCTTCCTCAGCGAGTCTGAGGGCGATAGCAGCACCGATTCCTCGGCCTCCGCCCGTTACTAGCGCAGCTCGTCCATTCAGTTCGCCGTGATTGCTCATTGTTACCTCTTTCAAAGTCGTCTTTGGTGGTTCGCTCTCGCGTTGCCTATTCATCCTGAAGGTCACTCTGTGGTCGGCGCTTCGAACAGTTCAGGTCGGAATTGCACCTGCACCGAGCCGTATTTTTCACCGACGTCGTTGATTCGCCCGTCATCGGCCGGGTCTCTTGGTGGCGCCTGACGACCTTCGATGACAGGGGATCCTGCTTCAAAAAAGAATCCCTCGTAGTAGCCTGGCGTGAAGATCAGGAGTTGCTTAGCAGGCAGGGCGCCATTGTTGCGGAAAGCATGTACCGTACCTCTCGGTATGAATACGAAGTCTCCAGGCCCAGCCTCGTAGCGATTATCTTCTGCCATAATTTCGAGCACTCCATCAATGACATAAAAGGCTTCGTCTTCGACATCATGAGTGTGTGGTGGCGGACCCCCGCCTGGGGGCACGGATGCTTCAATTAGCGTCAATGCTCCCCGCGATTGTTCCCCGCCTACCTTCAACGTATAGACGTCCCCGTTGAGCCAGACGCGTCTTCCTTCACCACGCGGCAGATAAAACTCTTCAGGCTTGGTTTCGGTAGGTCGCTGATTCGGTGGCACGCTCATGCCAGACTCTTCGATCCGCTTGCAACGGATTCGTCGACGAAAAGGCGCTGCCCGTCGACAAGCAGTGCACTTTGGGCGGGAACTTCTACTTCCCCTATGCCTATGGTCGTGATGCGTAGCCATTCATCTGCACAACCGACATACACTCCATCCGCTGTGTCCCGAATCAGACCAGGAACAAGCTCACTTTGGGGACTACTCGTTCCTGACGGGGCGACCGACAGGATCGTTATCCGGCTTCCGTCCAAAGCCTCTGCAAATGCACCTGGGTGCCGGTAACCTGCTCGCACGTGGCGAGCAACAACTTTGGCCGGGTAGGCAAAGTCGAGCCGGTACTCTTTGGACCCCGGGCGGCCAAAGTAGGTGCGCTCGCCGAGGTTTTGCTCCCGACGTGTCAAAGAACGCTTTGCTAGGTTCGGAATCAAGTCGAGAAGCATGAGCACATTCGCGCGCTCTTGGAGAGTGCGCAGTTCGATTGCTGTCTCTCGACCGGTCAGTGGAGTCTTGTGCTGGGAAATAATCGCGCCGGTGTCGAGCCCTGCTGCCAACTCGATTGCGGAGACCGCCCCTTCAGTCTCGCCGTTGCGTACCATCCAATAAAAGGGTGCAAGACCTGCATAGAGTGGGAGTTGGCTCGGATGGAAATTGATCGATGTGACTTTTGGGACTTCAATTAGGCCTTTTTTGATGACCTGCTGGAAATTTGCGACGATCAGGTAATCAGGTTCCAGCCACTTGACTGCCGATACGGCTTCCGGGTCGTTCACGCTGGCAGGTCGAAGAACCTCCACGCCGTATTTCTTTGCCTGATCTTCTAGGTCCACTGTTTGCGTGTCCCCAATGAAATAGTCGCAAAGGGTCGCTGGTGGACTTGTAACAACTGCTGCTAGGTCAATCAATGGATGATGATGAAGCATGTCCAGAAACGGCGAGCCGAGTTTGGAGTTAACTTCAGAAAATAAAACGACCCGTGCGGTCCAAGCCACGACGTGCCTCCTTTCTTACTTAGCAGCACCATTCTTAATTCGTGGCGCTGCGGATGAACTTCTGGTGTTTTAGAAGAATGGCGACGCCGAGTCGCCACCGAGCAGGACCTTGCCGGATAGCCGCAAAATGGAGTCTTGTGCGACTGCGTGCTGGCACATGGTGTTCGCATCGCGCAACCAGCGATCGAGTGGGGAACGATCGCGGTAAACCGCTGCTCCCCCGACAAGGTCATAAAGACGCTGCACAATCGACCTCGCGGTGCGGAATGCGTTGTAGCGCGCGAGAGCAGTTTCGACGCGAGCATCGGCATCGCGTGGGGCGTCCACCTCAAGAGCTGCCCATTGACGCTCAAGAGTCGAGTACACGCTCGCCCGGGCCGCAGACAGTTCCATCTCCAGTTGAGCGATCGTCTGCTGCACGCGCGGATCTTCCGCCCATGCGATACCGGTTTCACGATCAACTCGATCGAGTGCAAGGCCTCGAACGTGGTCAAGCGCAGCCCTTGCCATACCGAGAGGAACACCGGCCATCTTCCGAAGAATCGCGTCGGGGGCATCATACAACGGCCCGGTACGGACAGGACGGTTGAAAGTAAAGCTACGCTCCTTGGGAATGAAAAGCTCATCGACGGAATAGTCAAAGGAACCAGAACCTGCGAGGCCCGTGGTGTGCCAGGTGTCAATGAGGTCGTAGGCCTCCGCTGGGGCGAGCATGACTCGCCATTCAGGTCCCCCTGAGAGTTCATCAGTGAATGGAGTGCCGTCTTCGTTGTACACCGTACAACCCGCAGAAATCACATTTGCATGGGTGATTCCAGAACCGAAACGCCAACGTCCGGAAATTCGATACCCACCCTCGACCCGAATCGCTTTTCCATGCGGATAGATCCATCCTGATTGAGCTGAGTCAATGGATTCGTAAATTTGACGTGCTACACCGTCATCGAGGAAGCCAGAGTAGATGCCCGAGTCCATGCCGATCATCGCGCACCAAGCGGCAGAAACGTCTCCGGCTGCGATGACTTCTACGAGGAGGGTCTGTTCGATCGAGTTCATTTCTGGCCCCCCCCATGTGGCAGGAGCTGCTGCCCTGAAGATGCCTGCAGCGCGCAGGCGGTCCACCACATCGTTGGGCAACTTCCTGTTTTGCTCAATACGGAAAGACTGCTCGCTCAGCCACGACTGAAGCGCTCTAGCCGCGTCGAGGATCTCTTCGCTGTTCGAGGGGATGCCGACGGACTCGGCATCTTTCGTGTGAAAGGTTGTGGTCATGGAAAACGTCCCTTTTCTTCTAGAGGCAACGACGATTTAGGAGTACCGACCATGCGCGATGACTTGGTCAGGATCGAGCATCGCCTTGAGACGACGTCCGAGTGCTCGCGCTGCAGGATTGCCGAGCCGATCTGCCCAAGCGCTGTGCTCAGTATCGAGTCGGTACGGCCAATAGCCGGATTCGGTAAAACTCTCGTATAGACGATCAAGTGCACGGTGGGCCTTGGCCGCTTCTTCCTCATTACTCCGGTCAAAGCGCAAGGAAACCACAAGGTCGATGACATCGGAGTCAAGAGCATTAATCGTTGCTCCTGCCCGAACGCCAGTTTGTTCGTGAACCTCATCGAGCAGGCAGAGCGCTGACTGAACATCCGCACCTGTGTACGGGATCAGCGGAAGGAAGAAGATCCACCCCCCACCATGAGTGTCGACCATAGTGGCCTCACTTCCCGTGGCTGCGCGAAGCATTTGCTCATGAAGGCTCGTGTCACCAGCGAAGCCAGCTTCGACAACCCGTGCAACAGTGTCATCCTCCGTCGGCGGCTTTTGATCGGAACGGTCGATCGAAGAAAACAGGCCAGTTTCGCTGGCTTCGTCGGTCAGAATTCCGAGTAGCGCCGAGACCGAGGCCGCTGTTCCGCCGACGCTGAGATGAGCCCTGTATCCATCCTCATCCTTGCTGCCGTACGAGGTCGAAGACGTCGCGTCGTAGATCTTCAGGACCCCTTGGAATAGTCCTTGTGCCTGCCAGCGTCGAATAGCGTCAACCACCAAAACTAACCGGTCGGCGCCGAACGATAGCCGAAGTACATGCTGGACTTCTGGCCGGGCGATGAGCCGGATCACTCCAGCAGTCACGATACCCAGATCAGATTGGCTAAAAAGCGAAAGCAAGGATGGTCCCAGGCCCGCGGCGTTCGGTGCAGACCCACTTTCGTGAGGCCACCAGCCAAGCCGCACCAACTCACCGTCAGGCATTATCACTTCGACTCCGACCAGGTCATGCAGGCGTTGTCTCCGTAAGCCCACACCGCGATCGAGGGCGTTGCCCAAAATACTCGTATGTGCCGACGAGGCGGTGACGTTAAGAATCCTGCGACTTCCTAGGAGTCGGGTAGTCAGATCGTGTTGTGTAACGCCTGGTTCGATGACGGCCCATCCGTTGGCAACGGAAATGTCTCGGATCTGGTTAAGACCGTCGAGTTCGAGGCGCACAGAGTCGTCCTCAACAGCGCCGCGCGAGCCTAGACCCCAATTGCGACCGGTTGAAACGGCATAGAGCGGTGGCTCAGCGCCTGACTGAAAGGCACGGATAATTTCGGCGACCTGTTCTACGCTGTGCGGGCGCAGAATCGCAAGAATGCGCCGCGGCGCAAATCCGGATACATTCGGCTCGATCAATTCCGGGAAGATGAGAGATTCAGAAGACTCACCGAGGATACGCGTGAGTTGCTGCTCTAATTTGGGTGACAGTGCGGTGCTTCGATGCGCCTTTGCGATATTTAAGTTCGAGCCAACATACCCGATTGAAGCTGTATTGAGACTCTCATCCAACGGGCTTTGTTCAATATTGGGGGTCTGACCAGCGACATTTGGGCGTTCAGGGCCTGCGCCACCGCGGAAGACGTGTTGGACGGCTGCTTCCCCGTCGAAGCGAGCTAATGCGAGCACTCGGATGGTCTTCTCTGGCTGCCCTTCCCAGTCAGCTTCGACGGCGCAAAGAGCCGGGATATTGATGCCCATCTGTTCCAGAAGAGCGAGAGGCGGAATGTCAGATTTCAAATCCGGTGTGACTGTAAACCATAGGCACTCGAGATCGGCATACTCCAAGTCGTTTTCATCAACGATTGCCTGAATAAGCTCCTTCGATGCACGACTGATCACTTCGCGACTGTCGTTCATGAGACCGATGCCGCCACGGATCGCACGTAGCTGGCTGCTCACGCTTGCACCATCCTGCGACCTGCGACCTGCAAACAAATCGAGTTCCGGGCAAATGCGTTCTTAGCGATCCGTCCAGCACTCTCCATATAGGATTCACCGGGACCAGACAGCGTATACCCGCGCCCGTAACCGCATATCGTGCGCTTCATTTCTTATTCCCCTCCATCTACCCTCAGCGGGCATGGCCACCTGCAGTGAAGTCTGACCTGCGTTTTGAAGCGATCAGTTCAATACAGGAACGTAGCACGCGGTGGAGCTCGGAGAAACTGTGTCTATTCAGTTCCGCAAATTACGGTCCACATGAATTTATCTGCGAAAAATCTCAGGATCGCTAGTCTTGCGCCACAAAAATGATTGACTTTAGAAGAAACGCCGCAATAACGGGCATTATGTGACGGAATGCTTCGCAGACGCGCCGATGACTTTGGAGGCTTCGAGGTAGTGAAAGCGAGTATGCATGCGCGTTATTCAGGCATGAGTCACTATTAGGCCAGAAACAATTCACCCGAAATTTCGTTAAGCGATCAAATCCAGAAGCCGTTGAATTATGGGGGTTTCAGTGGTTTGAGTCGTATCTAATCATGACGTTAATGACTTTAAGTTTGGAAAAAGAGAGGAATTTTCGTCACTATCACCGAACTCGTCGGAAACTCCCAGCCACCCAGGGCTGTGCGCACTGAGCCCGCCGATGGCCCGCAATCGGCCCAGTCAACCCTGGGCTCAGTCTCCATTCGGAACTCGTGTGAATTGCTTTTGGATGGCGTTATTAGTGAGGTCGGTTATCGTGACTAAGGAGGGCCCACCGCTAATGCAGTGGGCTCTCGCCAATTCCCGACGCCGGCCAGGTCGCTACGTGTGACATCGCGGCGAACTCACCCAAATACTTTGCTAGCGCTCTCCCCGCGCTCGCACTGAACGCCGTTGTCGGCTTCGGTCTGAACCGTCCCGCGTCGCCATCCACTGTGATGGAAGGACGCCGGCCGGCAGATAGTTTTCTGTGCGCTTGGTGGTTTCCGAGTCCGTAGATCCTGCTCCAGGTCGCGCGAATGTGACTGGCACAACCCCGCCAATAGTAGGGATAAGTGCGATTATCGGGGGTAAAAAACCACCCCCTTGAAGTGAGATGAGGCTGAGTTGAAAAAGAGGGATTGGACCATCGAGTCGGTTTATGCGCGCGGCCTGGCCAGCCTGGTCGGTCATCAGTCGCGGCACTCTGTTCGGACAGCTTTTTTCGACCTGGCCACAGATCGCCTTGCTACGCGCTCAAGCCAACGAGTTGGGTTCCCACGCTGGGTTCAGTCACGCCGCGCGCAGAGTTTTGAGACCGGTCGCGAACGACGCCTCGAACCTGGCAAGCTGCGACTGTGGCACGCCGTTACTCATGGCAACTTCCTGCCACCGGCCTATCTCGTCGGCGATGCCCGCAAGCACACCCCGTGCGTCGACTGCGGACAGCCGACAGGACCGGGCCAGCTCCATGAGCCCCGCGGCTTCCTCGGCGGGTGAGTCGGCACCAGCGATCGTGGTCTGCCGCAGCTCCGGATCTGGATTCGGGTTCACGTCGAACGCTGGGCTGAGCGTCCACCCTCCTCGGACGCGGAGGAACCCGTGGTTGCGAAGGTGGTCGTCCGTGTTGTTCAATCCGACGCTGACTGCGACGCGTCGGAACAGCTGGGACGAGTCCTCTGTCGCCTGGGAACTGACCTCGGAGAGAATCTCGGCGATGTCGACATAGTCGGCGCTCTCGCCATCGCGGTGCCCGAGCATGGTCATCACGCTCGTGTAGCCGATTCTGTTACCGTTCTCAGCGCGTTCGAAACGGTTGAGCAGGAGCACGTGCCGCCCATCGACGCGCACGAGCTGTCGACGGGGCACGGTTACTCCGGCCGCAGCGGCGAGATTCAGTGCGGTCGCCTCCCAAGCCATGACGTCCCATTCGTCTTCCGGGTGTGGGAACTTCGCGATGAGCTGGCGCCCGTCGGTGTCCAGCACGGCAGCTTTTGGTCGAGCGCCGCCGAGGGACCCCGTTCCCGCCGCCAGAAGCAGCTTGAGGGCCTCGTATCCGTCGTCGCTTGTGTCGCGTGAAGCGGTGTCGGCCGCATGGAGAAGTTCGGGAAGACGGAGCAGCCGTGGCACGGTGTGTTCCGGATCGAGGAACGCAGAACCTGGTTTAGTACGGTAACGCAGAGCGCCTTGGCGGGTGACGTCGCTGACCCCGGCTAGGAAGTCCGCGTCATCGAAGTCTCGTGGTCGGCGTGACTCTGCGCGCGCGAGGAGTCGCTCGCGTTTCTTGATGAGGTTGCGTCCCCACCGGTCTGGCGCTGAGTCGGAGAACGCTCCGGGCAGACCCTGTGTCTGTTGCGTGCCGGAGACGAGCTGAAGCGCCGGGTCGAGTGAATACGCGGAGGTGTGAGCCAGGTAGCCCTGGTCGTATTGAAACGTCGTTGAGGTGAGGTTGCCGCGGTTGCGGTGGAATTGCGCTCGTCCCGCGAGCACGGTTTCTCCAGCGATTTCGACGTGTACCTCGAGTGCGTCGTAGAGCGTCATCGAATACGCTTCCGCTCAAGCTGGCTGGCGCGGGCTCGGCCTAGATCGGTATCCAGCGGATCCAGTGCTTGAGTGATCGTCTCAAGGATGCCGAGGGCGCGGGCTACGCGCAACACGACGTGGAAGCTCACGGTTGGATCGCCGTGCTCGAGCTTTCGGAGCGTGTCTCTCGTGATGTCAGCACGGTCGGCGACCTGGGCGGCCGTGAGGCCGAGAACCTTCCGCCAGCCAGTGAAGTCCCGGCCCATCTCACGCGCGGCCCTGATAATGGCACTAGACAGTTCTGTTACCACAGCACACCTCCGGAGTTAATGACGATCGATATATCCACTATAGCTGTTAGAGGGGAATGCGGTCGTCATTATGCTACTCAGATCGGATGTGCTCGACGGCGGAAAGTATGCCCGGCCAGCGAACCTACCGCTGTTCGTTGGGCATGCCGATGTGGTCGTCCATAAGTGCCCGACCAGCAATCGAGTTCCAGGGGTCAGTGCTGGCGATGACCGTGTTGGCCATGCCGAGAGAAGTCAGCACAGCGAGCAGCGAGTCGATGCGGGCAGCGCCGGTGCCGGTCTCGATGCCCCGAAGAGTGTCACGGGTGACGTGAGCACGATCGGCCAACACTGTGGCGCTGAGGCCTTGGAGCTTGCGCCACCGGGTGATGTTCGAGCCGAGCTCTTTGAGCATCCTCGTTCGTGCCGGCGATCGTCTGGTGACCATGGCTGCGCCTCTCGCATTTGACAGTTATACGTGTCAAGAATAGCCAGTTTTGGGGACTGTGTCTGTCAGTATTCCACCACCAATAGCCGATGGCAGATGGCAGATGGCAGATGGCAGATGGCAGATGGCAGATGGCAGATGGCAGATGGCAGATAATGGAATCATGCTCTGGGACCTCGCACACCGCACGCGCGTCGCGGCTGAATCAACGCCCGCCCGCGTCGAAGCGCCTGACAGTTCGTCCGCAGTCGTGAAGCTTCGCAGCAAGATCCCGGCTGATCACCTGGTGCTGTACGTGCGCCGAACTAGCCAGCCAGCTGGCCAATAAGTGCAGTGTCTACCGACAAGCTAGAGCAGGTCGAACCGGACTACGGGAACGAGTTCGTGCTCCGGCCGTTCCTTAGTAGAGCTTCAGAATCTGCCAACCTGCCTCAGCACCGCCCTGCTCAGCGACATAAGCCGCGGCAAACGCATCCGTCTCAGCTTCAGAGTGCGACGTGCTCCCGTCAAGGTACGTTCCTCTAGCCATCAAGACATAGATGAGCCTCGCCGGCTCAGTGTTGTTTATCTCATCTCGGAGTTTAGCGACGGTCCGAAACTGGGTGATGACCATGGACTTCTCGAGCTTCCCCGCGATTGCCTGTAGCGGGATATAGGAGTCCGCTTCGAGATCGTCGATTGCAAGCCCCAGCGCCCGTGCGTCGACCAAGACTTCTTCGGATACCGGCATCGCCCGGTCGATAACAACGTCTCGTCCGTCGGCCAGGGTGTACGCGCTTTGATGGGCTGGGAGTACGATCCCTGTGTCGATGGTGTCGCCGACGGCGAGGACGGGAGGTTTCGGCTGTTGTGTTGCTCCGCCCGAAGGTTCGTGGGTGATGGTAGGAATGAATACGTTGAGCCCACTGCCTGCGCTATCGCCGTCGGTCGAGACTTCGCCAGTTGCGCTACACCCGTTAAGCCCTACGGTAAGAGCGAACGCGACGACCGCGCCCAAGATCGTGCGCTTAATTCTTTCATTCATTGTGGCCCCCAGAGAAGTTTGTACCCGATCAACCTAGTTGCTGGCGGGATGGTGTGTTTGGTATTCAGTGGCTTGTGGCTTGTGTGTGCTGAGTGCCGCGAACATCAGGTAACGGATAATAGACAAATGCTTTGGGGACTCGCACACCGCACCCGCGACGCGGCCGAATCAACATCGGCCAGCGTCGAAGCACCCGACAGTGCGTCCGCAGTCGAGAAACTGCGAAGCGAGATTCCCGACGATCACCTGGTGCCGTACGTCCTGCGAACCAGCTAGCCAGCTAGCCAGCCGAAAAGTCCAGTGTCTTCCGAGAAGCTAGACCAGGTTGAACCGGACGACGACCGCGAGTTCGTGCCTCGGCCGTTCAGCCTCACACCGGGTGAGCTGAGCGAGCTTCCGGTGACCATGGCAAAAGCACCCACTCCGGTGCTGGCCTGGGTGAGGTACCCAGCTGTGGCTGTGCGCGTGCGCGGCCTGGCTCGGGCCTGGACACCTCGTGCTGTGTATATCGAGTGGAACGATCGCGGTACTCATCGGGCGTGGGTGTGGGCGTCTGCTGTTGAGCGAGATGTTGCCGAACGTGCGTCTGAGGTGGATGCGTCGACAACAACGGCTGCTCCGACACACCCTGAGGCGACTGCGGTGACAGTTCTCGGCACGGAGACACTGGTGCAGCTCGTCAACGACGAGTTGGCTCTTCTCGGCTCCGAGCTCGCGCAGGCTATGGCTAAACCAACGGGCCCGTTCAGCTCGGTCGTGTTCGGGATCATCGACGGTCATCACGTGCAGCTACATTTTCTGACCGAGCCAGCGACAGAGATGTGCGGTGTGCTGCTTGCGAGCAAAGAAGTGGAAGTCTTACCGGGGCAACGCACGGGCACAACGTTCGAGGCAGCGATTCAGGAGTACCCGTGGGCCGAGGCGGTCGAGGCACTGGAAGCGAATTAGTTTAGCGTCGGGTGCTGACGGGATGTCAGTCTGACAATCACATGCGATGTGGGCTTCTTGATCAGGATAAATCCGTCGTCCATTTTCTTCGCTGGTCTGTTTGATCTATGGCGCAGCAACTCTGCCGAGCAGTTCGATGCCGAGTTCGTTGAGGATATGCAGTACCGACGTGAGGTTCGCACCGTTTCCGTTCTCGAAACGGAGGATGGTTCGGCTGTTGACGCCGATTTTTTGCGCCAGTTCATTCTGTGACATACCGAGGCGGATTCGTCGCTCGTATGCGTAGGCGCCAATATCCTGCGCCGAAAGCAACGCCATAGTGGGCTGATCTGAGGTTGTGATTAGAGATTGGACCTGGGAGGTATGTGACATGTGTGACACCTCTCTGAAGCGACATATATGCGTCACATGGGGTCGTGTCTGAAGTTGGGTTCAGGCCTGGATGGTTGGGGTATTGCGGGTAAAACCACTGCCGTTAGAACGGATGCACAAGCCCCTGCTCAACGAACCGATCAGGCTGCGCGAGGTGCAGCTTTGTGAAGAGTGCGCTCGAGGCGTCGTTGGGACACTCGACGTCCCAGATGCGGCCAGGATATGTTTCCGCCAGCGCGAGGCACATCGCTGTGCCCAGGCCCGAGCGCTGCTGGGCAGGCTCGACAGAGATATGGGTGATGAGGCCCTTCAAGGGCATCCCGGGGAAAGCGACTAACTTGAAGCGGATCATCGTGTCGCAGTCCAGGGGGTTCTCGCTGGGCGCTGGAGCTGTGACTTCTGGAGCAGGGGGGTCTGCTGGAAGCAGGAAACACGTCGTGCTGTACATCCAGGTTGTTTCGATCTGGACGGTGAATTCACGACCGGTGATCGATAGGTGGCGTAGGTCGGCCATGGGTGATTCCTCTCCGTGTCGTTGGTGGGCGTGTGAGCTACAAGCCAAGTCCCTCAGATGCATCGGCTTCTGGCGAATTGTGATCGTTGATGTCTAATTCAGGGAACCGCCGACGGCGCTCGTCAAGATCAGATTGTGAGGCTGATAACCCAGTTTGTTGAGATGGGGTATCAGGCTGTATTGCGGCATCACTCTTGGCAAACACGTTGGCTGAATGAGCGTCTGTAAAGTCTGCGCTATTTTGTGGTGCAAGCCGGTCGTAGAGGTAGTTGGCCAAGGGCCTTTCACTTCCAGTCATCGCTGACAATCTCAGCGACCTCAGCGTCGGTACATCTACTTGTGGCCAATCGATCGGATGCCCGGCGCGCACAGCGAGACGGTCGACGTAGGCACTTTGAGATCGGGTGTTGCCGTCTCTAAACGGGTGAATCGTTGTGAGATAGCCCCAGCGGTCGGCGAGCAGATTTGTGAATTCACGAGGATTGAGATCGCGCAGGTAATCCTCTGAAGCCAGCTGTCCGAAGACGTCCTTGAGGCCATTGCGGAAGAACTCGGATCGGGCGTAGACGATCCCCGTTCCGCCTGCGATTACTTCGTCTCCGAACCGACGCATCTCGCCGGCCCATGTGAGCACCGGCGAGAGTAGGCGACGGTGGATGGTGGTGAGGTAGTCCAGATCGAGCTGGTCAGGGATTGATTCTCGGACCATGATCGACCAGCGACGGGTTGCACTCTCGTTCATTGCTCGATCGAGTCGGTCCTGACTGGTTAGACCCAGCTTGTTTTTAAGGACACCACCACTGCCGGGGATTGTGTATCGGTCATCAGCTGCCATTTATGGCATCACGTTCCTCGTCGACGATGCGAGCGAGTGCCTCGTTAAGTTCGATTTCCGCACCTTCGGGGCTTAGCTCGCCGGTTAGAACTCGTCGCGCGGAGTCGAGGGCTTCGGCGCTGGGGAAGTGGCCGGCGAGTTGCTGGCCCTTTTCGATGACAGCCATTGCACGTTCGATGTCAGCGTACGGCTGGCCAGCAGGAGTCGCCGAGCTATTTTGTGTCGTCATTGTCGTTACCTTTCTGAATGCGGTGAGGCGTTTGTTGGGGCCTTTCGGGTATGTCATCAACTCAGCTGAGAGTCGTCGTTCTGTGCCGGTGATTCTTCTGAGAGCCCGTATGGATCGAGCTGTACATACCGTAATTCTGGAAATCTGCGATTCTGTTCTTGTGAATCGAGCGATGCTTTCAGCACTGCCGTTTGCGGCGGGTCAACAGCTGTCTGCTTAGTCAGCGGTGTGAGCACTTGTGTGATCGTCTCAGCCAGTGGCATAGCATCACCGCGGAGTTGGAAATAGTACCGGGCGTCGACGAAGGCTTCGCGAAGCGTTTCAGGGTGCTGCGGTGCGAGCCTGGCGATGTCGAGCGAGTAGCCGGCATGTTCGCAGAGCTGCTCGAAAAACATCACTTGCGTGCGCGTGTTGCCTTCACGGAACGCGTGCGCATGGTTTATTTCTCCCCAAAATCGCGCGAGTCGGGTGCTGAAGTCGGCGGCACTGCTCGAGCCGCGTAGCAGGGTGGGCTTCTTGGCGATACGGGCGCGCTCAGTCGTCCAGATTGGTGCAATGCGATCGACGGGTGCGTACGCAACGCCGTCCTTGCTCATTGGGGACTGGTCCGCCGATGGTGCAGTGCGAACCTCTCCGGCCCATCCGTAGATGTCTTGAAAAAGGTGTTGGTGAAGAGCCCGTATGTGCGTGAGGTCGAACGTGCCTGGTACCGGTGCAGTTTGCAGTTCGAGCATGCGTGATGCAACGGTATCCTCCTCGTTGGTGCGAAGCTCTTCTGGATCGACAAGTCCGAAAAGGTTTTTCAGTGTTTGTGTTCCAGGGATGAAGTAGTCTTCCCAGGCGTATTGGTGTGGCATTAGCGGTCGTTCCGCTGAGCATTCCGGTGGGCGGCCATCAGCACGCGTGCCTCGTCGCCCGTTATCCTGTTAGCTGCTTGGTCACGGAGGATCTCTCGGATTGTCGGGTCAGTGATGATGTGACCGGCTGCGCCCATCGCGCCGTCGATGCGCGCGATACGTGCGTCGACGACGTCTTCGGTGGGTAGTGCGGGTTTCTTGTCGGTGCTCATAGTGGGGGCCCTCCTTTCTGGTTCTTCAGGTGTTCTTCGTCCGTCAGGTGTTCTCAGGTTTATCAGCCCACGTCCGGCCAATCACTGGTCAGGTACGCCTCGACGGCTCGGTGCCGGAACGTGTACGGCTTACCGCGTTCGATGATGCCACGCACTGAGTCCAGTCGCTGCGACGTCGGGCCGGCGTCTGTTGTTTTCTCATAGCCCATCTCCGTAGCCACGCGGGTGAGCGTGCGCTCCCGGGCAGGCAGCTCGGCCATGGCGTGAACGAAGTCCAGCTCACGCTTCGGGAGGCGAGCAAGAATTCTTTCCACGTGGGTGATCGCTTCAGGACGGGCGCGTTTCCAGCCGGCCAGCACCTGCGGGCGCGTGATGATGTTCCCTGTGGCGGCGTACCAGGCTTGCTCACCGGCCAGTTGGAACAGGAACGGTTCTCCGCAGCAGAGTTTGATGATCGCTTCGGCGGCGCCGGGCTCGAGAGTTATCCTCGTGATGCCGCCTAGCTCATCAGCAACGGGCCAACCAGTGATGATGAAGGGTTGCAGCGCAGACGCGAGATCATCGTCGTCGATCGCCGACAGCACGGTGGTCTTGAAGCGGCGTGTGAACGTGGCGCCCTTTCGCGCATCGGTCATGTCGGCGAAGTCGGGCAGTCCCGTGAGATACACAGCAATCGGTAACGAGCGCGAGACCCTGACGCCGCCGGGCGCGGTGATCGGCTGTTCGTAGACGAGCGCGTCACCGAGCGCGATCAGGAGCTGCGAGAGCGCGTTCTCATCGGTGATGTTCTGGATCTCGTCGACGTGGATGAGCACCATAACGTTTCCCTTGGCCAGGGCAGCGCGGCCGACCTCGATGAGCAGCTCCGTGAGCACGGTGTATGGCTCAGGGCCCTCGTGCTTGCTGTCGATGGGTCGCAGGGAGAGCGAGATCCCGCTGGCGGCAACAGCTTGTACGCGGCTGAGGGATTTCTTGATCTTGGCTTCTCTGGACGAGGCCAGCCCAGCCTGGTCTGCGAGAGTCAGAATCGCAGCCGCGACGATCTTGAGAGGATCAGCACCCGAGGGGATGCGCAGCTGGGGCGTCACCCAGTCGCCAGCGGCAGCGGCGTCGCGAGCGATGCGTCTGACCAGGGCTGATTTACCCAGACCGGCTTCTCCGAGAATGGTCCTGCCTCGTTCGGGGAGTCCAGCTACACGTCTGGGACGTACCACGTCGCGCCAGTCGCTCAGCTGTTCAGTGCGGCCGGCCCAGACTTCAGGGACGCTGTCGGAACCGGGGCTAAACGGGCTGTTGAGAGGTGTGCGCATGATGATAAGTTTATCAGTGATTCAGGTCAGTGATAACTTTATCTTTTGGTGTGTTGCGTCTGATTTAGCACCCGGTTGCGGATCGGGACACGTCGAGTTATGGCAGAAAGTCGCTTTTGGTGGTGGGGTTGTGATCTTCTGCCGCGCCGAGTCCATATGGATCGAGCGTCATGTTCCGCAGCTCGGGGAATCGTTGCTTCCGTGCTGTGAGATCTGCCCGAATGGGGCGTTCAACACTTGG
The DNA here is from genome assembly GCF_900110125.1 of Cryobacterium luteum. Lineage (GTDB taxonomy): Bacteria > Actinomycetota > Actinomycetes > Actinomycetales > Microbacteriaceae > Cryobacterium > Cryobacterium luteum. The sequence continues at coordinate 6,925 of NZ_FOCN01000023.1, read as the reverse complement.
CAGTTCGGGGTCTAAGCCAAGCACCGGCGTAGGCGGCACAGCAGGGATGTCGGGGAGCCCGTGAGCGAACACGGGCACCAAGATCCTGAGAGCTTTGTCGGGTAGCGCATCGCCGGGGAAATACTCATTGAGCAGATCCTCTGCCGCGTCGATGTCAGGGATTTTGCAGATGGCAAGAAGGTTGGCGATGTCCTGATCATCTCGACCAGCACGAGAAGCGTTGAGTTTCATCGCGAGCAAAGCGCGCGGCGAGGCGACCTCGACGGTGATGCCGTCGCTGGAATAGAGCACTTCCCACTCAGGGTCTGCCCCGTAGGTCGGAATGAACTGCGCGGCAGCACTATTGAGCCAATCTGACGGCCACTGGTTTTCTCTGGCAACATCTGTGGCGATTGCCCGGATGGGTCCTTCGGGTTGTAGCCGCGCGTCAATGTCGGTAGTAGTGTCCCGATCGAAGTACCGTAACGCGAGTGCTGCGCCACCGATGATGCGGATTCCTGCGGGCTGTCCTGCCGCACGGAGCTTAGCGATGACCGCGTTGAGTCCCGATATCAGATCGTCGCGGTCAAGCGCTTCGCCGGGCACTAGACACTCACCAGTGTTGCTGCCTCGATCAAGATGCCACGGCTCAGGAACTCTGCGGGCACCTGAGTCAGATCCGCAGGAATGTCGTAGACCGTGGTCTCGGGCTTCCAGGGGTTGCCTGGATTCCCAGCTCGGTTGGTGATCCATTGGGGCACGGGTAAAGAGTCGGCGTTCAGGCGGTATTCGCAGAGCGCCGCGATGGCCGCGTCCCACTGTGCTGAATCGTGTCCGCATGTTATAGGTGCCGGCTCAGTGAGGGCGAGGCCGACGCGGGTTGCACCAACTTCAGCGGCAAGATTGTCGGCGAGCTGAATGAATCGGCGGAAGGCTCGAGCCGTCTTTTTGATGTTGGTAGCGGGAGTCGCTATTTCGCTCTGATCATAAAGCAGCACAGCACTGATCTGAGCGGCGATGCCAGCCGCGTCGGCGCGCAGCGTGGGGATCGTCACTAGGGTGTGCCCTGTAGAGCGCACAAGTGCTTCTAGAGTCGCAACCGTGGGTTCGCGCTTGCCGTGCTCGATGAGCGAGAGCGAGGATCCGGCGATTCCAGAACGCAGCGCGAGCTCGCTTTGGCTCAGACCGCTGGCGGCTCGCGCGGAACAGGCGAGGATTAGTGCAGTCATGGAAATCACCTCTTTTTTTACTAAGTCGTAATAATGTAACAGTTTCTTGTGCGCGTAACTAGCGTCTCTTAATCGATTGGCTGTGGGTATGTCGGACACAGGCTCAGGCACGCAGACCAGTCCGCTGGCGCTGTTGGCCGAGAGCATCAAGGCTTCGATCCATTCCCGGTTGATCGTGGGCACGTGGCCGCCGAAATAGTGGAAAAACAGCGTGCTCGAGGGATCAACCCAGATCGCATTGCGACCGCTGCTGCTGGCTGCGCTGGTCCTGGCCATTTTCCCCGTTGTTGGTTCCAGATTAAACGAACGGGGCGAAGCCGGTCTATAGGTGTTCTGTGCGGGGTTGGATGCTGTCAACGGTGGTGGGTACCAGTGCCGGCGTCGAGTGGCTTTTGTATAAACGTGCGTCGACGGACTCCGTACAGAGGCTTGTCCGAGGTGTCGGGTGTCCAGGCCGGAACAAGCGCGGTGATTGGCTCGGCCGCACTCATCGGCGCGTGCGCTCGGGCCCGTGTATAAAACCATTCGCCAGGGCTGCTTTCGCTCGCGATGACCTTCTTCAATCGTCGGGTGAGCGCACACTTTTGCAGGGGGGTTATCCCGGGTCGTTCGGTGTCCATCCAGCGCAGGTAGAGAGCATGAAGGAAATCGGACGGGAGAAAGTTCCACGAGAAGCAGCCGGCGTACGCCTCCCAGAACACTTCAGCGTCTGAGGGTTCATGGTTAGGCTGCGTTTCCAGCAATGGTGCAGGTGCTGGCTCGGTGAGCGCAGGCACAGTGGGTGTGGGGCTGTATTTCTGCTGCACGGCGTGGGCAGACGAATCAAGCACATAGCCGATAGCTCCCCAGGTGTGGGTCGTCTGAGGATCAGCGCGGAGCTCGGTAACACAGTTTCGAAGAAGCTGGTCGACGCAGTCCCGTGCGACGTTCAAGGCGGTTAGTTCGTCGAGGGAGGCGTTCGTGCTTGGTCGCACGCAGTTCAGCTCCGCGATCGCGGTGCCGAGGGTTTGCTCAGTGTTGTGCATGCGGTTGCCTCCTTCAGAGGTGGGTGTTCGTTGGTATTTCGCGTGTACTGTACCGTCGGTTTTCAGCCGTTAATGGCCTTTGTGGCACCGATTGAAAAAAAGAAAGCCACAGGCTCGTTGTTCAAATTACCTGATGATCGATGCTTTTTGAGAAAGCAAGAAAATGTCATGTACCGGCGATTGAGGTCTTTTTTTCATCGCCGGTACATGATTTAGGTATCTTTTGGCTCTCTTACCCTTTATTTATCTAATAGAGAGAAGAAAGACACAGAGGCATGTACCGGATGCACCACGTAATCAGGGAAACCCTACACATGCGCGCCTGCGCACACGCACACACAGGGGTTTCTTCAATCTGGCGGTACATCCGGTACATCCGGTACATTGAGCTTTTTAGCCTGATGAGAGGGTAGGAAAGCGTGGCATTTCGCTGTTTTCATCGAAGGTACCTGTCGTATACTCACTTACCGTCTGAGCACGTATAACACCGCTGACCAGGGGTTTTAGTGTTGTTGACCATGAGACCTCGTGCACGGGCGATGGAATCGGATCGCCGGTACATTTCCGGTGGATTGACCGGCTCAAGGCACTCATCAGCCGACTCGAGAAACACGGATATACGGCTGACCAGGCATTTTAGTGTCGTCGACGAGCGTCAGCCAATCGGTGCCACCATCATCCGTGAGCTACGCGTGGCGAGCGAGATAGACGCGGGCGGTCGCTGTTCCGGCCGGGATCTCGGTCAAGCCGTTGTCGACGATGGTGGTGACGGGGACCTCGAGCTCACCCGCTTCAGCGGGATGCCGTGAGAAGCTGACCGCGCTGAGGCTGATACCCGGCTCACGAGCCCAGTCGAGACGGGTCTGATCGTCCTGAGTCAGCAGCCACGAGCAGACAGCGTGCGCGGCCTGAGCCGCGGTCTTGCCCGTGCTCATCGTCACGTCGCTGTTGATCTCGATACGTGCAGTCGCAGCGCGCGGCCGGAAGAGACCGGCCTGAAGAAGCTGCGTATCGTCGCCGGCAAGATCGAGTCCGGAGACCTGAAGCCGGCTGATCTCGCGTGGGTTCTGAGCAGGATCACTCGGCACGAATGCAATTGCGACCGCATCTCCGAGGGTAATCTCAGCGTTGGGTAGTCCGAGAGCACGTACACGCTCGAGGTCGATGGGACGTTTCACCCGGCGGACGGTCTTGGTGTAGCTGGAGTCCAGCCAGGTACGCCACGGGTCTTCTTCTACGTCAGCACGCGCCAGGAGCAACCCCGAGGCGATCGCTGTGACAGCGACGGTCTCGAAGTGTGTCGACGGTTTGACGACGGTCGTTTGCACCAGGCGCGTCTGCACCAGAGTAGGTATCTGTGTGGGTGTGGAGGTAGTCATGATCGGGTTACTCGCCTTTCTGTGGTGGGAGGTTCCGGCACTGATTTGTGCTGAAGGTTTAGAGAGTTATTGGCGCTTTATGAGAAATCAATAAAGTGCCAATAGTTAGGAAAAGGCGGCCGTCAGCGTTTAGTTCGTAGCCACGGATCTCTCCTTGAGAGCTACCGCGATTGTCGGAATGTGCAGCGTTTGTCGGTCAGTGCAGGTCGAACTGCTAGGCCTGGCGCCAGGCCCAACGTCACCGCTGGTCAGTGTGCAGGTCTCAATCTCGTAGCGAGCTGTTTCAGCGTCGGCGTCGTCGATGATTGCCGCAATTGGATCGGGTATGACAGAACCGCTGTGCTGCGCAGCATCTGCCGTGAGCGCCACTGTCTGGTTTGCCAGAGTTTTATCGGCACCACGGGTCGTAAAGCCGGCATATTCTTTTCGCTCATCGACAGTGAGGTACGGGCTGCCGAGCGACTCGCCAGCCTGCGTCGGCAGGATCGTCTCTGAGCTTTCGAGCGAGTAGACGGGCACGAAGTCCCCGCTACCTATTGTCAGGAAGAGCGCGAGACCTGTGAAAAAGAGCAGGACCAACGCGATCGTGATGCTGTGAGTGTGTCGTCGATACGTACGTCGCGTCGTGGTGAAGTTGCTCGTGTTGCCCACAGTGATGTCAGGTCCGACAGTGTATCTCGGTCCGAAGGTGTACCTGACGTAGATCACCACGATAAGCACCAAGCACGTGATGGGGTTCCGATGGCAAGGCCAAGGCCTGTCGTGGTGAGGGTATTGATCGTTTCAGGCATGGTCCGCCGGAAGTTGATGCTCCTATTGTTGTCAAGCGCTGACTTTCGGTTGTTCACTGAGCCATGCGCGGTAGCGCTCAGATAGGACTCGATCTTGGGTGGCGCCGCGTTCAATTCGCGAGATGGCTTTGGGCCAGGCGCTCAGTTCGAGTGCTACTGCGGTCTGGGTGAGGTGCAATGCGAGGCGCCGTGGACGGAGGTCGTTGGTGAGCAGGCCGGGCCGTGGGTTTTGCAGGACGCGGTATATTTCGCGGGCGACGTAGCGCTTGAGGCAGCGCATGATCTCCTTCTTGCCTTTGCCCTCGCTGGTGCGTTTGACGACGTAATCCTGGGTGCGTTGGTCCTTCGCCATGCGCACTAGAACGATGCGGTGAATCGCGGAGTTCGCGGCGCGGTCGCCACCGCGGGAGAGCCGGTGCCGTGTCGTTTTGCCCGATGACGCAGGGATCGGTGCGACGCCGGCCAATGCGGCGAATTGGGCTTCTGTGGTCAGGCGCTCGGGGTTGTCGCCGATAGTGACCAGCAGTTGGGAGGCTACGGCGGTGCCGACACCTTTGATCAGGGTCAAGGCGGGGGCGTGCTCGGCGATAATGCGGGCGAGCTCGGCGTCGCAGTTATCGATCTCGGTGGTGAGGTAGGCATGGCGGGCGGCCATGCGTTTGAGCGTGACGGCGGTCGCGACGAGGGGGTCTGTGATGTCTCCGGTCGGGCGCGAGGTGGCCATGCTTTTGGCACGGGATTCGCTGGTCTTGCCCCGATATTTGGCCCGGATACTCTCTGGGGCCGATGTCAGTATGGCGCTGATCTGCGTTAGTACCGCGGTGCGTGCCTTCATCGCGCTGGTGCGCGCGGTGCGCAGCACCCGGAGGGCTTCGACGTTACCGTCGCGGGTTTTTGGTGTGGAGGTGCCGCGCTGGGCGAGGACAGATTCGGCGGCCTGATAGGCGTCTAGCGGATCGGACTTGCCGTGGATGCGTCGGGCTTGGCGATTGGGTCGGTTGACCTCTTTCACCTCGAAGCCCTCGTGGATCAGGACCCGGGTTAATTCAGCACCGTAGGACCCTGTTCCTTCGACGCCGACAGCGATCACCGGTCCGTACCGGGTGATGTATTCGGCGATTTCGCGGTAGCCGGATCCCACGGCCAGAAACTTCATATCGGCAAGGTGTTTGCCGTAATTGGTGATGATGGCGACGTGATGGGTGTCGGCGTGGGTGTCGATGCCGGCGATGACGCTGATGTCGTCGGTTGTCATGATGGGAATAGCTCCTCTGACGCTCGAGTAACAGGGTGGACTCGCGTTCGCCAGGTGGGCAGACAAGACGGTGATGGGACTTCTTGGTCAAGCTCCTATTAGGTCATGTCCGCCTGGCGAATGCGTTTGATACAAGCCGCGGAACGGTGGACGAATCAAATTAAGGACAGCTTCAAGAAGCGTCAGTCAAGGTTGGAGTCACACCATTCCACGGCCTAGGTCCATCATCACCGTCAAGGTGAATGAGGCCAGTGGGAGTTAGGCGGCTAGTTCGAGTCGGTCATTCTCGGTGGGTTTGTCGGCTGGTTTGTTGATCCAGGCTGTCGTGGGAATGGACAGGATCTTTGGTGGGTGGCTGGTGCTGAATCGCTCGGGGAAGCGTGCTCTGGCCGCGTCCAGCGTTGCTGCTCGTTCGATGGCCTTCGCCTCGGCGAGGCCGTAGTGCACGTCGGCGGGCGTGTTGAGGCCGATCCCTGAGTGGCGATGTTCGTGGTTGTAACCGTCGACAAACGAGGCCATGAACGTCTTCGCGTCGGCGAGGGAGCCGAAGCGTTCGGGGAACGTCGGAGCGAATTTGAGGGTCTTGAACCACGCCTCGCTATAGGGATTATCGTTGCTCACCCGCGGCCTCGAATGCGACTTGGTGACCTCCAGGTCCGACAACAACGCCGCGACGGTCTTGGACGTCATCGACGTGCCGCGGTCGGCATGCACGACCTGCGGGACGCCGTGAATACCGAAGATTTCCTTCATCATCTCCACCGCCAGCTCGCCCGATTCCCACGCGTGGACATACGCGCCGACGATGTAGCGGGAGTAAATATCGATCATCACGTAGGCATCGAAGTACTTCCCCTTGACCGGGCCAGCGAGTTTCGTAATATCCCAGCTGAGCACCTGGCCCGGTCCCGTTGCCGTCAGTTCTGGGATCGCCCGGGCCGGGTGGCGTGCCAAGCGGCGGCGGTTTTTGACTTGCTGGTTCTCGTTCAACACCCGATACATCGTTGATATTGAGCACAAGTACGTGCCCGCGTCGAGCAGCTGTGCGTAAATCTGAATCGGCGGCAGATCCACGAACGACTTCGAATTGACGACGGCGAGAATCTGCCGGCGGTCGGCATCATCGATCTTGTTCGCCGGAATCGAAGCCGGCCCGGCCACCGGGATGCGTGGTTTCCGGGTGGCGGTCGCTCGAGGTATCCCGACCAAGTCGGCCGCGACGTGAGTGGAGATTCCTCGGCTGGCCAGTTCACGGTAGGCGGTCATT
>NZ_FOCN01000026.1 GCF_900110125.1 Cryobacterium luteum | reverse complement strand
AAACCGTGCACCTCGGCATTTCAGCGACTCGGATACGGCTGCAGGCATTGGAGCAGCGTGGGGTGATTACGTTGTACACGGCGAGAGTCAACGCTGCCAGCCTTGGGTATGCGCTTCGCGCGGTCGTCAGACTCAGCGTAGACGGAGTCCAAGACTCAAAGGTGTTCGAGATACTCGAGCGTGAGAATCAAATCGTCCGGTGCCTTCGAGTCACTGGCGAAATCTGCTTCATGCTCGAGATTGTTGCACCAGACATGTCCGAACTGGAACGGATCACAGTCCAACTCGCAAAACTCGGCACCGTGACCACCGACCTTATCTACGAACTCATCCTCGAACGCCCCATCCCTTCCAAGTAACGCAAATGCGCACCCAGCGCAGCCGCGCTGCGACTCGGAGAGACAGGAGGCCACTAGCTCAACGCAAATGTATCTCGCGAACGGTTTGTTGGAGAGACCCTCCAGCGCACGACTTGATCACTCGTCTGACGCAACGGATCACCATCTCCATGCGCCCGCAGGAGGGACCTCGACCGGGACGATACAACCCGCGGTCGTGTTCCGCGGAGGGCCATGTGCAGGCTAGGACCTTCATTCCCGTAAGACCCGCCCGAGAAAATGCCCGGTGCAGGGGGGCCAACCGGGGTAGAAAGTATCGCTCCTAATTCGTTGCCTGGGGCTTCGATCTGTGCCGCTTGGATGACGGCCATCGGGAGCGGCCACGCGTACCTCGAGGAATTTTGATCGATACTTCCCCGATAAGTCAGACGCGGGTCCCATCAGATCTGTTCCAGTCAGCGCGTCCGTCGAGGTGCGGCGCGACCGCGAGCTGGACGGCGTGGTCGCCGGGGTCGAAGTTGGGGCCGATCCAGATACCGGGGGCGTCGAGACACGGGTACGAGACTAACCGTGGGCGTTCGGTGCGCACGAGCCGTCGGTCCGCTTCGCGGGTGATGGCGCGATGGGCGTCGGCCGTGCAGAAGTACGCGACCCGGTCCACGTTCTCGTGCACAAGACGGTAGCCGTGGTTCGTCACGATTTTCTGGTACCGCTGCCACGACTTCGGCGTCAGCTCCACCTCGACGAGTTCCACGATGCCGTCCCGAGTGGCGACACCGTCAGCTTGATGCTCACGGTGTCCTGCCGGTTGGCGATCCCGCCGCCAGGTGAAGCCCTGCGCCAAGTACCGTGCTGAGACCGTTGCAACGGCAACCTCATGCCGGGTGGTCTGCCGAAACAGGCTCGGCGGCGGCTTGCCGATCGCCAAGCGGGTCGCCCACACAATGGATCCGTCCCGATACGTTGGCCGGGACCGATCCAGCCAGCCGACGGCGGTCATGCGCGCCACCCACAGCTGCGCCCGCCGCAAGCTCAACGGCTCGCTGGCTCCCGCAAACGCGCCCAGCGCCCAGCGCACCGCCTCCACATCGGCCAACCGGACAACATCGAGCCATTGCACCATCGCTTTCATCACGCTCGGTGATCTGCACCATAATTCTGCCTTTCACTCTGACGCAGCTTTATGAGCATGATTCTGCAGGCGACCACTGACATCCGCTTTGGCCGACGTCTACTTCTCCTGGTTCTTGCTCTACATCGCTAGCTATCGCGCCTCCTTGCCTCTCATTTCTTGCTCCATTTTTCTGCTCAGTTCTTGTTTTTGTTCTTGCTCTTGTCTTCTCTTCTTCTTCAACTTTCCTTTCTCTTTCCCTGTCCCACCGCCACCCCTTTACTTCCCAACCTCCGACACACTGAGGAACGATGGGTGTGGGAGGTTGGGAAGCGAGCGCAGCGAGGGGGTGGCGGTGGGACAGGGAAAGAGGCCCCGCACCCCGTCGTTAACCTATTCGCCGTCGGTGACTAGGCAAACGAATAGGCGGGCAGCCGCGACCACGTGCCCGTGGGCATCGCGGACGGCGCCGCACTGCCCCTGGGCCGAGTCCGGGACAGCGCCAAATCGTGGCCGGCGGCACTCGCCCAGCCCGCTACATCGACCTCCAACCAGTCGCTTGATTGCAGCATCCGAAGTCCGCTTTCGGTGACGCCGAAATCGAGAAAAGCGTCAACGCTAAGGCCGTTTCAGCGACCCCTAACCGCCGCACAGAACAGCCCGCCAGAGCGAGGTTATCCACAGGCTTTTCTCGCGCGCGCGTACTGTTAATGTTTTGTTTGTCCTGTTAGTACTGTTAGGGGGGCCGTTCACCGGCCCCCTATACGGCCAGATCTGGCCCCCTATGGGGTAAGAAATCGGCCCCCTACGGGGGCCGGTAAGCGGCCCCCTGACTATCAAGATTCTTCCTTGCGTCTACGTCGTATTCCACAGGCTCGCGCCGCCCTTCTAGGTTCTCTGCGAGAACGCGTCGCCGGCAGATGTCGCGGCGTCCACGGGGCTGTACAAGCGCGACCTAACGGAACGAGATTGGCATTCTGAGCCACTCGCGAACGCATGGCGGTCCGACGCACTGGGCCTGTGACGCCACAGCGCGAGACAGTGCAATTCGGTTCGCCAGGAGAGCCGTCGGTCATCGCGCTGGTCAAGTCTCACTGTCGGTGGCAGGGTGCAAGGTGATGTCAGGCGACAGCAATATCGGCTCCTCGCTACCGATGACGGCGAGACCTACGAGGTGAGGTCATGGGAACGATTTCAGCGTATGAGACCGCCGCTGGCAAACGGTACCGGGTTCGCTACCGCAAGCCGGATCACAGCCAGACCGACAAGCGCGGGTTCAAGACCAAGCGCTCCGCCGAGCTGTTCCTCGCGTCCACGGAAGTGCGCAAGGCCACTGGCGAGTACATCGACGCTCAGGCCGCCAAAGTCACGATCAGCACCTTCGGCGCCGAATGGCTGCGCACCCAAACCCATTTGAAGGCCAGCTCGTACAACGTCGTGGAGACCGCCTGGCGAGTGCACGTTCAGCCCGTGTGGGGGCCGCGACAGCTGGGTGAGATTCGGCACACCGATGTGCAAGCATGGGTGAGCGAGTTGTCGGCCAAGAAGAGCCCCACGGTCGTGCTGCGCGCCTACGGCATTCTCGCTGCCATGATCGATGTCGCCGTGCGCGACCGCCGGCTACCTTCCAACCCGGCCCGGGGCGTGAACCTCCCCCGCAAGGTCGGCAAACAGCGGCACTACCTCACTCACGGGCAGGTTCAGATTCTGGCCGACGAATCCCGCCACAACGCAACGCTGGTACTGCTGCTCGCTTACACCGGCCTGCGCTGGGGCGAAGCCGTCGGCCTCCGTGTGAACAACCTCGATCTGGCGCGGCGGCGCGTGCTCGTGCAATCGAACGCCGTGCGCGTGGGCGGACACATCGTTATCGGCTCTCCCAAGGGCTACGAAATGCGCAGCGTGCCCTTCCCGGCCTTTCTCGAAGCGCTGCTGACCGAACAGATCGCGGGCAAACAACGCAACCAGCTCGTGTTTGGCGATGGCAACATCTACCTGGCCACGCCGACCCACGGCGATGGCTGGTTCGCGGGAGCCCGAAAACGCGCACGACTCACCGATTCGTCCATTCCAGTCGGGCTGACACTGCATGATTTGCGGCACACCGCAGCATCCCTGGCGATCTCGGCCGGCGCGAACGTGAAGGCGGTGCAGCGCATGCTGGGGCACGCCTCAGCGGCGATGACCCTGGATACCTATGCGGACCTGTTCGACGATGATCTTGACGCCGTAGCGGTCGCGCTGGATATTGCAAAGACCAGGTCGGACGCGCTGCCGTGACGATTCACCGCCCGCTGGGTGGATTTTCCACCTCGCGACGCGGCCGAAAAAACCACTGACCCGGCGTCCCCGTGGCAAGCGGAAAGGCCAGAATTGGGCCGTTTCAGCTGCTCCAAATCACATCGAAATTTTTTGAAGTGTGGGCAAAATGTGGGCAAACGGCCATTCCTGAGAATGACGAAAACCCTACAGCCCAGTGTTTATAAGGGATGCAGGGCCTCAATGCGTGGTGCCCCTGGAGGGATTCGAACCCCCGGCCATTTCCTTAGGACGGAATTGCTCTTCCACTGAGCTACAGAGGCTGGTCCGGCAAGTTTAGTCGGTCGCGCCGGTCAACCCGCTCTATCGAACTGCCCCCTGGCGTGGCTAGCTGCCCAACTGCAGAATCTGGATCAGGTTGCCGCAGGTGTCGTCGAGGACCGCGGTGGTCACCGGCCCCATCGCCGCAGGCTCCCGAGTGAACCTCACGCCGAGGCCGCGAAGCCGCTCATATTCCGCTGCCACGTCGTCGACCGTGAACTGGGTGAACGGGATCCCGTCGGCAACCAGGGCCTCCTTAAACGGCTTCACGGCGCGGTGGCCGCTGGGCTCGAGCAGCAACTCGGTGCCGTTCGGGTTCTCCGGGGAGACCACGGTCAGCCAGCGGTCCTCACCGCTCAGGGGAACGTCCTGCTTTTTCACGAAACCAAGCACCTCGGTGTAGAACCGCAGGGCCCTCTCCTGGTCATCGACGAACACGCTTGTGATGTTGATTCGCATCTTGTTCCTCCTTCTGTGGGCTTACCCACCGGCGGTTGGGCGCAGGTTTGCTCGCTGGGCGCAGCATCAATCAACTGCCCGGTCGCTGAACCTGCGCCCAGCCCGTCGACCCGCCACCGAACCTGCGCCCAGCTAGGCGGCCGGAGCCAGATAGGCGTCCCACTCCTGCTCTGGCCGCTCAACTCCGCGCACGATCCAGGTCGTGCCCTGCGGCATCCTCGGGGTGAAGCGCAATTCCCAGCCCATCTCGGCCGGTGTGTGGTCGCTTTTGAGGTTGTTGCAGCGCAGGCAGCAGGCAGCGAGATTGTCCCAGGTGTCGCGACCACCGCGCGAACGGGGCAGCACGTGGTCGATCGTGGCGGCCGACTTACCGCAATAGCAGCAGCGATGCTCATCGCGGCGCAGCACCCCCCGGCGGCTCACCGGTACGAGGCGCGACATGGGGATGCGCACATACCGGGTGAGCAGAATGACGCTCGGGCGATCCCACGAGCCCGATGCCGCGAATACGGGGTGGTTCTGATCGGACTGCACGATCGTCGCCTTCTGGTTCATCACCAGAATGAGCGCCCGTTTGAACGAAACGACCGCGAGGGGCTCATACCCCGCGTTGAGTACCAGTGTGCGCATGCTCTCCCTTTCGAAGGAGGCTGGACGGCTTCCAGCCATTCGAACTACATCCGATGCGTACAGAACAGAAGCATGGCGAAACGAAAAAGAGTACAAAAAAAGGCGCCGTCACAATGACAACGCCTTCTGGCTGCTCACACAGCACTTTTCGCTCCGACAACTATGCCGAAAGCACTCGCGACCGCGCACATCCGTGGTGTGGATTGTGCGTCGCTCATGCATGGGCTCTCCTCACGGGCCTACAACTACATCAGGGCACTAGGTTAACCCACAAATGGCGCATCAGGGAAACCTGTATGCGCCATTTGTGCGAGCTGTTACCGAGTGTTCACCGGAGGCGATGAATTAGATGCCGATTCGCACGATGTAGTAGTCGCTGGTCCAGATCGGTTGGATCCGAACGGACTGGCCGGTATATGGCGCGTGCAGGATGTTTCCGTTGCCGGCATAGAAGCCGTCGTGGCCGTCCATGATCACGAGGTCGCCGGGCACGGCGTCCTCGATCGCGATCTTGGTTCCGGCTGCCCCCTGACCGACCGAGGAGTGCGGCAGGCTGATACCGAACTGCGCGTACACGTACATGATGAAGCCGGAGCAGTCGAAGCCGGCCGGAGTGGCACCGCCAAAGACATACGGTGTGCCCTGATACTGCGAGGCCACATTGAAAACGGATGCGAGATCAAAATTCGGGTAGGCCGGGTTGGCCAGGTAGTCGGCCACGCTCGGTCCTGAGTAGCTTGCGGCGTAGGAGGTCATCTGCGCGGCAACCTCGACGCGGCGGGTTTCCGCAGCGGCTGCGGCAACGGCGGCGGCAAGCTCTTCGGGTGTGGTGGCGGTGAAACCTTCGCGAGCGACGCTGACGGTCGCTGCCTGCGCATCAACTTCAACGGCCTGCGCCTGGGCCTTGGCCATCTCCGTGGACTCGCTGGCCTTGAATGCTGCTTCCTTCGAACCAGGAGCGAACGCATAGGCGGGGAGAGCCATGGTGGCCACCAGTCCGGTGGCGAGGGTCATGACGACGATGTTGGCGATTCCGCCACGGCGTTTCTTCGGAGCCGCCCGCGGCAGGGCTCGGTGGGCGTGTGCCGACGATTCCACTTTTTCGAGGGAATCAGAAGTTCGGCTCAGCCGACGCCTGGACGTTCTCGTTCCTAATGCAGCCAAAGTTTTAACCTCCGGCGCCTCGACAACACTAGGTCGTTGTCCCGTCACTTCGCTAATCGCGGGTGTGATCGTAAATCAAGAGACGGGGCAAGAAGGCGTCTTGACTAGAGTCCTTCGACCGTTTCTGGTCTGTGGGACATCCCCGAGGTTACAAGAAGCCCGCCCATTTGTCACCCTGAAAGGGCACTTTTCTAACGGATTGGTAACGGCCCGGGTGAACGGCCGAGCCGACTAGTGCGATTCAGCGAACGCCGAACCGGGCTCGATGTCAGCGAGCGACCGGGATGTAGCCGGTCGGCGTAGTGACAAAAATGTGGCTCGCGACCTCGTTCGGCAATTCCAGACCAGCACCGAAACCCTCGACCTGTACTAGAACGTAGGATCCCGCAGCCGAGAACACGCCGGTCGCGCCCGGCATGACCCCGCTCTGCTTGAGTTGCAGCAGCAGCTCGGGGTCGAACTGCACCGGTTCACCGAGACGACGGATGACCGCGGTCACCGGCACGGTCGAACTCGCCACCACCGAGAGCACGTTGATCACTCCGGCCATGAACGCGACCGCCGGCGAATCGCCGAGCTCGTCGAGGCCGGGGATCGGGTTGCCGTACGGAGATTCCGTCGGGTGTCCGAGTATCTCCAAAATTTTACGTTCGACCTGCTCGCTCATCACGTGTTCCCAACGGCAGGCTTCGTCGTGCACGAACTCCCACTCGAGGCCGATCACGTCGCTGAGCAGTCGTTCGGCCAGGCGATGCTTGCGCATCACATGCACAGCCTTGCTGCGCCCGGCCGGGGTTAGTTCCAGGTGTCGATCTCCGGAAACGACGACGAGGCCGTCACGCTCCATGCGTGCAACGGTCTGCGAAACCGTCGGGCCGGAGTGCCCCAGGCGTTCGGAGATCCGCGCCCGCAGCGGCACGATCTGTTCTTCCTCCAGGTCGAGGATCGTGCGGAGATACATTTCGGTGGTGTCGATCAGATCGCTCATCCGCAGCCCTTCATTCGGCTCGTGCGCGCACCGTTCGGTAATGACTGAACGGTGCTTTGTTGGCGGCCCCGGCCGGGCCCGCACAGCGTCTCAAGCCTACCCGCCCCCGGCTGGGCAACTAGAATCGCCCTATGGCCGACCTACTAATACCCACCGATCTGCTCCCCCTTGACGGACGATTCGGCTGCGGCCCATCAAAAATCCGGCGCGAACAGCTCGACCACCTGCTCGGATTCGGCACCGGAGTGCTCGGCACCTCGCACCGCCAGGCACCCGTGAAAGACCTCGTCGGTCGCGTGCGCGCCGGCCTGGGCGAGCTTTTCCGCATCCCGGACGGCTACGAAGTTGTGCTCGGCAACGGCGGCTCGACCGCCTTCTGGGACGCCGCAGCCTTCTCTCTCATCGAAAAGCGCGCCCAGAACCTGGTCTTCGGCGAGTTTGGCGGCAAGTTCGCCAAGGCCGCCGCCGCCCCGTGGCTCGAAGCCCCCGACGTGATCAAGGCCGACACCGGATCACGCAGCGACTTCGTCGTGCGGGACGGCATCGACGTCTACGCCTGGCCCCAAAATGAGACCTCGACCGGCGTCATGGCTCCGGTCACCCGGGTCGCCGGCGATGCGGGCGCCCTCACCGTCATCGACGCGACGAGCGCCGCCGCCGGCATTGATTTCGACGCGAGCCAAGCAGATGTCTACTACTTCGCCCCGCAGAAAAACCTCGCCTCCGACGGCGGCCTGTGGATAGCGCTGTTCTCCCCGGCCGCCATCGAGCGGGTCGAACGAATCGCGGCGAGCGGCCGGTACATTCCGGAATTCCTCAGCCTCAAGAACGCCGTCGACAATTCGCGCCTGAACCAGACGCTGAACACGCCGGCCCTCAGCACCCTGCTGTTGATGGAGAACCAGATCGACTGGATCAACCAGAGCGGCGGACTGGAGTGGGCGTCTGCGCGAACGCAGGCATCGTCATCCGTTCTCTACGATTGGGCGGCCGGCGTCGACTATGCAACTCCGTTTGTGGCCGACCCGACCCACCGCTCGCAGGTCGTCGTGACGATCGACTTCAACGACGCCATCGATGCCTCCGCGATCAGCAAGACCCTGCGCGCCAACGGCATCGTCGACACCGAGCCGTACCGCAAGCTCGGTCGCAACCAGCTTCGCATCGCGACCTTCACCGCGATCGACCCCGAGGACGTCAAGAAGCTCGTGGCCTCGATTGAGCACGTCGTCGCACACCTCGGCAACTAGCAGGAACAGGATTGGGTCATGCGTCTCTGGTTGAAAGACAGCGAACGTAGGCCCGATCCGCTGCCCGCGAGAACGGATGCCCGCAAGGCGCTGCTCGTGGGCACCCTGCTCTGGCTGGTCGCTCTGGGCGCCGCCCTCTTCACCCAGGGGACGGGGTCGGCCGGGTCAGGGGCGGCGAGCGCGCCGGGAGCGGGTTGGTGGCTGTGGTGCACCGTCATCGGTGTCGGACTCGGCCTCGTTGGGCTCGCCTGGGTTCAGTTCCGCCGCCGCTAGCGCTTCATCAAAGTCGATGCCGTCGAGAGCGTCGAGCGAGTCATCCGCGTCGTCCTCGACCGACTCAGCGTCGTCATCAGCGTCGTCGTCCTCATCAGCGTCGTCGTCGGAATCGCCCGAGTCATCATCCGAGTCGTCGTCCGAGTCGTCGTCCGAGTCGTCATCCGCGTCGTCGTCTGACTCATCGTCATCCGCGTCGTCGTCGTAGTCGGTATCGTCGGCATCCGTTGCAGTGTCGTCCTCGAGCAGTCGATCCGACCACGGCACCCACTCGGGCGCGAGCAGCGAGTCGTCGCCGGGCGTGAGCTCGGTTTCGAGAACCTTCGGCTCGGAGTTCTCATCGACCCGCGCGAGACTGACCGTCCAGCGCCAGCCCGGGTAGCCGGTCAGCAGGCAGTCGAAGAGGAAGGACACGACGAGGTCGCCCTCGTCGATGTGGCCGATGACGTCACCGATCGTGTCGTCGGTCGTGATCTCCAGCAGCGCTGCGCGGGCCAGGTCGACGGCTGCGAGCAGGGTGGCGTCGGTTGGTTTGGCGGCCGGAGCGTCGGTCGTCAGGCCATTCGTCGGCTGAGCGTCGGTCAGGTCAGGCATCCAGTTCCTCGGCGACCTTGCGCAGCATCGCCGCGATCTTCTTGCTGTGGCTCGACTCGGGGTAGCGACCGCGTTTGAGGTTGGTGCCGATCCCGTCGAGCAGCTTCACCAGATCTTCCACGATGATGGCCATGTCGTCGGCCGGCTTGCGGTTGAACTTGCTCAGGCTCGGCGGTGCTTCGATCACGCGCACCGAGAGCGCCTGCGCACCGCGTTTGCCGTCGGCGATACCGAATTCGAGCTTCGCGCCGGCCTTGACGGTTACGCCGGAGGGCAGGGCGGAAGCGTGGAGGAAGACCTCTTGACCATCATCGGATGTGATGAAGCCAAAGCCTTTCTCCTCGTCGTAGAACTTGACCTTGCCGGTGGGCATCTGAACCTCACTGAGTTTTGGGCGCACAGAAGTGCGCATGGTGTGAACCCAGCATATTCGGTTGCAGCGCCGACGTGCCCGTATCCTTAGCGGGTGACCAATCAAACTCCAGAACCCGTCAGCCGCCTCGCTGTTAGTCGAACGGAACGTGTTCTCGCTTACATGGTGGCGAGCGTGGTGGGATTGTCGATTCTCGCTTTCCTCGCGGTGATCATCGCGACGGCCATGGGCGTGGGCGACAACGACGGGTTCAGCCGCGGTATCTGGCCGCCGATCTTCATCCTTCCGCTCTACGGCCTGCCCGTCGGGTTCGTTCTTATCATCGCGCTGATGGTTTCTGTGGGAGCTCGCCGCAGTCGCGAAGCTCGACGAAACCGCGAGTAATGCTCGGCCTCGCATCAAGACTTCGGGCCTTGCCCGACGCCGAGCTGCGGCGTGTCATCGAGGTGCGCGGCGTGACGGCGAGCGGCATCCACGACTTCTTCGACCTCGCCGAGGCGTTGCTTGACCCGAGCAGTGTGCAGGTCGCCCTGAGCCATCTGGACCGCTCCACGCTCGCCGTCCTGGCCGTGGCCGGGCAGCTCACGAGCACCAATTCCGTTCCGTCCCTGAACGCTGTGACCAGCCGACTCTCCCAGTTGGGGTCGGCCGAGATCTCCCCCACCGAGGTGGCCCGGCGGGTCGACGCCCTGCACGCGCTACTGCTCGCCGACCACACCGACGGATGCTGCATCCCGTACGACGCCGTCTCGGCCCACCTCGCGACCTGGCCGGCCCAGGGCCTGCCGGGTGCCGCCGACCTCGCGACCGCGCTCCCCCCGGCGAGCCTGGCCGCCGTGCCCGACACGGAGATCACCTTCATCGACCAGTTGGCCGCCGAGCGCGCCTTCGCGGTCGTGTCGTCGATCGCCGAACTGGTCAACGAACTGAGCCGGGAACCCGCCAGACAGCTCAGCCGCGGCGGGCTGGGCCTGCCCGACACCAAACGCCTCGCCGCCGTCATGTCGGTCGAACTGGACCTCGTCGCCCCCATCGTCGACCTCGCGGCCCGCGCCGATCTGCTGGCCCGCTCCGACGGGTACTGGATGGAAACGGAAACCGGCGAAACCTGGCTACTCGAGCGCACGACCATGCGCTGGGCTGCGCTGGCCGCCGCGTGGCAGACGGCCCTGCCGCCCATTGTGGCCGACACTCTGCCGCAGCAGGCCGGGCTGCACTGGGGCGACGATCTCGCCGCGTTCATCGCTTGGCTCTACCCCGCCGGCGGTGAGTGGATGCTGTCCCAGCTGACCGAGTTTGCCCGCGACGCCGAATTGCTCGGCATCACGGCCCACGACACCACGAGCACGGCCGGCGCCAGCGTGCTGCGCGGCGACCTCGAGGCGGCCGTCGCCACCATAGCGACCGCCCTGCCGGCCGAAGTCGGTGCCGTCTACCTGCAGCACGACCTGTCGATCGTCGCGCCCGGTCCGCTCGCGCCGTCGATCGACGCCCGGCTGCGCGGTCTCGCCGACGTGGAAAGTCGGGAACTGGCGACGACTTATCGCATCACCGCGGCATCCGTCAATCGTGCCCTTGCCGCGGGCGAGAACGCCGCGACACTGCTCGCTTTTCTCGCGTCGATCTCGCTCACCGGAATTCCGCAGCCGGTCGACTACCTCATCAACGAGTCGGCCTCGCGGTACGGTCGGGTGCGGGTCGGCAGCCTTGCGAGCGGGGCCAATGTGTCGGTCCGCCCTCCCGACGGCGATACGGTCTTTTTGAGCTACGTCTCCTCGGCCGATGCCGCGCTCCTCGGCACCATCGCCGTCGACCAGACGCTCGCGCCCATCGGGCTGGTGCGGGCCGGCGATGGCGAGCATCTGCTCAGCCGTTTCGCCGGGGACGCCGTGTTCTGGGCGCTTAGTGACGCGCGCTATCCGGTCGCCGCCGAGGACGACCTCGGTGAAATCGTTCACCTGCGCCGTCACCAGATCGCCCGGGTCGTCGTCACTCCAACAGTCGACACCGCGCGCAACCTGGTCGAGAAGCTGCGGCTTGGCGCCGAAAGTGGCGTGTCGGTAGCGGATGCCTGGCTCGCGCGCCAGCTGGACACCGCCATCAAGGCCAAGCAGGCCATTCTGGTCAGCATCGCCATGCCCGGTGGCGCGGTGGTGGATTACCTGCTCGAGCCGGCCAGCGTCAGCAACGGACGGTTTCGGGCTCGGGACCGGCGTGCGGATATCGAGCGCACCCTGCCATTGAAGAGCATCCTCAGCATCACCCCGGCACCCTGACCCGCTGCCCGGTGCGGGCGGAGAGTGCGGGCGGGAGCCGTGAATGCGCCCGAGGGGGCCACCGGCTGAACGGGACCGCTGGCTGACGAGAGTCATCAATGCGCGCGCGATGGCCACCGGCTGAACGGGACCGGTGATTGACGAGAGTAGGATTGGGCGCTATGTCTGATGGCCCCCTGATTGTGCAAAGTGACCGCACGGTGTTGCTCGAAGTCGCCCATCCTCTCGCCGAGGATGCTCGCCACGATCTCGCTGTCTTCGCCGAGTTGGAACGCGCGCCCGAGCATATCCACACCTACCGCATCACGCGGCTGGGCCTGTGGAATGCCCGGGCGGCCGGCCACGACGCGTCCGACATGCTCGCGACGCTCGAGAAGTATTCCAAGTTCGCCATACCGCAGACGGTCAGCGTCGACATCACCGAAACCGTCGGTCGCTACGGCCGACTCGTCATCGAACGCGATGCCGAGGGCGCCCTCGTGCTGCACAGCAGCGACCAGGCCGTACTCACCGAAATAGCGGGAGCCAAGCGCATCGCGCCGCTGCTGATCGGGCATCCATCGCCGGAGTCCTACCTGGTCGGGCCGTGGGCCCGCGGCCAGCTCAAGCAGGAGCTCGTGAAGCTCGGCTGGCCGGCCGAAGACCTCGCCGGATACACACCCGGCACTCCGCACGAGATCGCCCTGAAGGAAGACGGCTGGGCGCTGCGCGACTACCAGAACAAGGCCGTCGCGAGCTTTTTCGACGGCGGCAGCGGCGTGGTCGTGCTGCCCTGCGGCGCCGGCAAGACTCTCGTCGGTGCCGGCGCCATGGCCACCGCCAAGACCAACACGCTCATTCTGGTGACCAACACCGTCTCGGCCCGGCAATGGCGCGACGAGCTGCTCAAGCGCACGACACTGACGCCGGAGGAGATCGGCGAGTACTCCGGTCAGGTGAAAGAGGTCAAGCCGGTCACCATCGCGACCTACCAAATTCTCACGGCGAAGCGCAAGGGCGAGTACGCTCACCTCGAACTGCTCGACGCTATGGACTGGGGCCTGGTGATCTACGACGAGGTGCATCTGCTGCCCGCTCCCGTTTTCAAGCTCACTGCCGAGCTGCAGGCCCGCCGCCGCCTCGGTCTCACCGCCACCCTCGTGCGCGAGGACGGCCGCGAGGGCGACGTGTTCAGCCTGATCGGTCCGAAGCGCTTCGACGCCCCGTGGAAGGAGATCGAGGCCCAGGGCTTCATCTCCCCCGCCAACTGCTACGAGGTGCGCATCGACCTGCCGCAGTCCGAGCGGCTCAGCTATGCCGCAGCGGCTGACGATGAGCGGTATCGCCTGGCTGCGACCGCTCCGGCCAAACTCGGCGTGGTGCAGGCGCTGATCAAGAAGCATGAGGGCGAACGCATCCTCGTGATCGGGCAGTACCTCGACCAGATCGACGAACTCGCCGACGTGTTGAACGCGCCGCAGCTCACCGGTGCCACGCCGATCGATGAACGCGAACGGCTGTACCAGGCGTTCCGGGTGGGCGAGGTGAAGGTGCTCGTCGTGTCGAAGGTCGCGAACTTCTCCGTCGACCTGCCCGAGGCCACCGTGGCCATCCAAGTGTCGGGCTCGTTCGGCTCCCGCCAGGAAGAGGCCCAGCGTCTCGGCCGTCTGCTGCGCCCCAAGGAGTCCGGCCTGTCGGCGAACTTCTACACCCTCGTCGCCCGCGACACCGTCGACCAGGACTTCGCCCAGAACCGCCAGCGCTTTCTCGCCGAACAGGGCTACAGCTACACGATCCTCGATTCCCAAAGCCTCGAAGCCCAGTCCCTGCCCGTCTAACCCCTTCGCCGGGTGCGGGGCCCGGGCCCCGTACCCGGCCCAGCGAATGCCGCCCGAGTGTTTTCCGGGCCCGGGCCCGGAAAGCGGGACCACGCTAGATCATGGGCCCACTTTCGAAAGGTGGGCCCAGCGGATGCCGCCAGCCCGCGTCAGGATTCTTGGCGGGCGTACCGCAGAAACAGCATGTCGCCGGCGCGCAACACGTGCTTGAGCTCCATGGCGCGGGCGGCAGCATCCGCCCCGACGGCGATGCGCCCGGCGGAGCCGCCCTCGAGCACGGGGGCGAGGCTCAGGCAAAGCTCATCGACCCGGTCGGCCGCGACGAAGTCGCCGAACAGGTGCGGCCCGCCCTCGCACAGAATCTGGGGCAGGCCCCGGGCGGTGAGCGCCGCCACGAGCAGATGCGGGTCGATGGCGTGCTCGCCGCAGACGATCACCTCGGCCACCTCGGCAAGCGCCGCCCGCCGATCGGCTGGCGCCGCAGCGTGGGTCAGCACTATTGGCCTCGTCGCCGCCTGAGAAAACACCGGATGCCCCGGGTCGAGGTCCAGGCGCCCCGACACGATCGCCACGGGCGGCTGCGCGGCCAGGCCCGCCTGCACGCGCCAAGCCGCGTCATCCGCTGGCAGAAGAATGCCGCCGTAGCCTTCGGCGCGCACCGTTCCGGCACCGACCAGGATCACGTCGGTGAGCAGTCGAAGAACGTCGAAGACGATCTTGTCGTCGGCGTTGTTCAGACCAGCGCTGAGCCCCTCGTGCGTGGCCGCGCCGTCGAGGCTCGCGATGAAGTTGACCCGCACCCGCGGTGTGAGGCGATCGGGCACCCGGTAGTGCTCGATCAATTGGGCCCGTGGGGGCAGCTGGGCGCGCATCAGGTGAGGTTGTGACGCTCGTAGGCGGGCTCGCGAAACCCCAGGATGGCCTCGGTCATGCGCACAGCATCGACGGCGGCACGCACATTGTGCATCCGCACGACGCGGGCGCCCTGCAGGATGCAGACCGTCATGGCTGCCAGGGATCCCTCAACCCGCTCGCCGCGCGGCCGATCGAGGCTCTCCCCCACGAAATCCTTATTGGAGACGGCCACCAGCGTCGGCAGGCCGAGCCCGGTGATCTCGTCGAGCCGCCGGGTCAGTTCGAGGGAGTGCCTCGTGGTTTTGTTCAGGTCGTGGCCGGGGTCGATGATGATGCGCTCCCGGGGCACCCCACGCCCGACGGCCCGCTCCACCCGAGCGAGCAGAAACGCGCCGACCTCGGCGACGACATCGTCGTAGTGCGGGGCCGGGTAGGGCCTCCGCGGCACGGCCAGACTGTGCGTGATCACCAGGGTGGCGGTGCTGTCGGCGACGACGTCGGCCATCGCGGGGTCGTGCACGCCCGTGGTGTCGTTGATCACATGGGCGCCGGCGGCGATACTCGCCGCGGCCACCGCCGGGTGGAAGGTGTCAACCGAGATGACCACGCCAGAACCCCGCAGCGCCTCAACCACCGGTACCACCCGGTCGATCTCCTGAGCGATCGGCACGGCCGGCCCAGGCGCGAACTTGGCCCCGCCGATATCGATCCAGTCGGCCCCGTCGGCAATGGCCTGACGGGCGGCCAGAACGGATGCGTCGAGGGCGAACGTTGCGCCCTGGTCATAGAACGAGTCCGGCGTGCGGTTGATGATGGCCATCACGGCCACCTCACGATCGAAGTCAAAGGTGCGGCCGCCGATCAACCGGAGCGGGGCATCCAGGTGGGGCAGCGTCAGAGCCCTGTCGGTTCTCGTGCGGGTCATTGCGGTCCTCACCTAAAAAAGATCGATCTTGCTCGTTCAATCATGTCGGTAATCCTGGTCGCGTCACGGTCATCGACCGCTGATCGCAGCACACACCGTTCACTGTCAGCAAAGCTCCAGCTAACGCGCAGATACTGGGGTCATGACTGACGGCCCCCGCATCCTTATCGTTGACGACGAACCCAATATCCGCGACCTCCTCACCACCAGCCTCCGTTTCGCCGGCTTCGCCGTGCGCGCCGTCGGCAACGGTGCACAGGCCATCTCCGCCGTACTCGAGGAGGAACCCGACCTCATCATCCTCGACGTGATGCTGCCGGACATGAACGGCTTCGGCGTCACCAAACGCCTGCGTTCGGCCGGTTACACCGCGCCCATCCTTTTTCTCACCGCCAAAGACGACACCGAAGACAAGATCACCGGCCTCACCGTCGGCGGCGATGACTACGTGACCAAGCCGTTCAGCCTCGACGAGATCGTCGCCCGCATCAAGGCCATCCTGCGTCGCACCATGCACGCCGACGAAGACGCCGTGATCCGCGCCGGCGAACTCACCATGGATCAGGACACCCACGAGGTTCTCGTGGGTACCGAGGCCATCGAACTGAGCCCGACCGAATTCAAGCTGCTGCGCTACCTCATGCTCAACCCCAACCGAGTGCTGTCGAAGGCGCAGATCCTCGACCACGTCTGGGAATACGACTTCAACGGAGACGCCGGAATCGTGGAGAGCTACATCTCCTACCTGCGCCGCAAGGTGGATGTGCACTCGAGCGAACCCCTCATCCAGACCAAGCGTGGCTTCGGTTACATGCTCAAGGCCGCCAAGGCGTAGTCACGGCGTTCGTTAGACACACAGCGAGCTTTCGTAGACTCAAGGCAAATGCACGAAACCCTGTCGAGACGGTGGAGCAGCATCTCCCTCCGTTCCAAGATCACCGGTGTCACGGTGCTGATGCTCACGCTCGGCCTGCTCGTTTCAGGCATCGGCACCATGGCCATGCTCAAGCAGTACGTGGTGACCCAGGTCGACACCCAGCTGCAGGTTGACACGCAGACCGCGCTCAGCGGCTACTCCTCGAGCGTGTTCTCGCAAGGTGACACCGAGGGCGTCGCCTCGGACTACTTCGTGGCGCTGTACGACCAGGACGGCGCCCTGATCACCCGCACCTGGCAGGAACGCGACCACGCCGAACTGCCGGTTGTCGGCATGCCGCTCGACCTCAAACGGGTCTCCCAGCTCGACGGTCAGATTCAGACCCTCTGGGATGCCGCCCACGACACCGAGTTCCACGCGATCATGGTGCCCGTCGTGATCAGCCCCACCGGCACGTACGGCACCCTCGTCATGGCCGTGTCGCTGCGGCCGACCGAGAACACCATGGCCACCTACCTCACGATCTTTCTGGGGTTCGGCGCCGGCGTCGTGCTGATCGGGGCCATGCTCACCCGGGTGCTCGTCACGACCACCTTCGTGCCGCTGCGTGAGGCGGAGCAGACTGCCGCCGCCATCGCCGACGGTGACTTCAGCCAGAGACTCGGCGGCGCCACCCCGAACACCGAGGTCGGCCGGCTCAACCGGTCGCTCAACATCATGCTCAGCCGCATCGACCGAGCGTTCAAAGACCGCGCCCGCACCATCGACCAAATGCGCCGCTTCGTCGGCGACGCGAGCCACGAACTGCGCACGCCCCTGGTCTCGGTGCGCGGCTACGCCGAGCTGTACCGCATGGGCGCACTGCAAACCCCCGAAGACGTCGCGCAGGCCATGGAACGCATCGAAAAAGAAGCCATTCGCATGGGCGGACTGGTGGAGGACCTGCTCGAACTGGCCCGGCTCGATGAGACCAAGCCGCTCGCCCTCACACCGGTCGACCTCGTGCCGCTGGCCCGCGACGCCGCCCTCGACGCCATGGCGAGTTCCCCGGGCCGACAGGTCACCGTTCTCACTCCCCCGCCGGTGATCGGACCGCACGGTGCTGATCTCGACGCCGATCACGATGACTCCGGCGAGATCGCGGCATTCGACCACGACGCGGCGGAGAGCGTCACCACCGGCGCGATCACCCGGCCGTCCGGAAACGGTCCACCGACCGGGGCAATCGCCTTCGCCGGCGCCACGCTGGCCCGGCTGCGCACCCGCAAGCCGCGTCGGGGCAGCGCCGTACAGCCCGACGCCGAACTGACCGTGTTGCCGGTCGAGCCGCAGCTGCCGCCGATCGTCATGGCCGAAGAGAACAAGATTCGCCAGGTCATCACCAATCTCATGGGCAATGCGATGCGTTTCACCGCCTCCGACAGCCCGATCGAGCTCGAGGTTATGGTGGACCCGCGCACGCAGCGCGCCTCCATCGCCGTGATCGATCATGGCGAGGGTATCCCGCCGCAGATTCGGGAAAAGATCTTCCAGCGCTTCTGGCGGGCCGATTCCTCTCGCGCCCGCGAGACCGGCGGGAGCGGCCTTGGACTTGCCATCGTCGCTGCGATCGTCGCGAGCCACCACGGCACTGTCGACGTCGTCGAGACGCCCGGCGGCGGCGCAACCTTCCGCGTATCGCTGCCGCTGGCCGGCACGCCGACCGCGCCGCAGCACGCTCAGCCCGTCATCCCGTAGAACTCCTCCCCAGGGTGCGGAGGGAGGCATCCGCTCACAGAAGTGGGCTCATAAAACGGATGCCCCCGCTCGCCTTCTACGCTCGCAGTCACCACCCACTGTTATGTAGAAGAAGGGCACACCATGACGAGCTTCCAGGTTGACAGCGAGGCGGTGCAGAACACCGCGAGCACCGCCCGCGGCACCATCGCGCGCGTGCAGGCTGATGTCGGCGATCTCAACGCTCAGCTGACCAGTCTGGAAGGGTTCTGGACCGGCCAGGCCTCCTCGGCTTTTCAGGGCGCGTTCGCCGAATGGCGGGGCATGCACCAGCAGCTGGAAGAGAGCCTGACCCTGCTCAACCAGGCGTTGAGCGTGGCCGGCCAGCAGTACGCCGAAACCGAGCAGGCCAACACCCGGCTGTTTGCTCGATGAGGCACGTGTCCGCTCCTACTCGGTCGGGTGCGCCTACTCGGCAGCGAGGGCCGCGACCGGGGTGATGCGGGTCGCCCGTCGGGAGGGAGCGAGCGACGCCACGGCCGTGAGGGCTGCTGCCGCCACGACGATAGTGGCGACCAGCGCTAGCGGCACCGTCGGCAGCACGATTCCGGGCGACCCCTGAATACCCCCGATAAGCGACTGCGCCCCGGCCCAGCCGTACAGGGTACCCAGCACAAGCCCGACGACCACCGCCGCAGCGCTGAGCTGCGCGCTCTCGATCAGAATCATGCGGCGGATCTGCCGGGCCGTGAACCCGAGAGCGCGCAGTAGGCCAAGCTCCCGGGTGCGATGCAGCACGGTGAGGGAGAGGTTGTTCACCATTCCCACGGCCGCGATCAGGGCGCTGAATCCCATGAGCACCGAGAACACGGCCACGGTTATCGCCAGGACCGGGTCGACACCCTCGTACGCCTCCGGGTGGACCTCCTGTGCCGCCTCGATGATGCTTTGGTAGCTTGCAACGGTCACGGCGAACGTGGTGATCAGGGTGACGCCGATGACGAGACCGATCGTGGTGCGAGCGCTCCGCTCGGGGTATCGCACGGCATTCTCGCGTGCCAGCCGGGCGGTGGCGCTCGTTCCGAACACGCGGCCGATCACGCGCAGGGCCCGGGGCATGACGACGGCAGCTCCCAGCACGACACCGCTAAACGACAGAATCCCCCCGATAAGGCCGATGAGCACGCCGAGCGGATTCACGAGGCCCACCAGCATGCCCAGCACGAGGATCACATCACCGAACAGGAAAAGTGTGAGCGCAACCCGGTTACGGGTTCGGCGCTCACTCTGCTCGCCGAGCGATGACTCGCCAGCCGCCCCGAGGGCGTCCATCGGCGACACCGACAGTACGCGCCGCGACCCGGCCCAGGAGGCCGCGGTCGTGGTGAGCGCCACGGCCACGACCGGCAGCAGCATCTGGGCACTGAGGTAGCTGTAGGTTCCGGGTGGGATCGCACCGGACTGCACCCCGACCGAGACCACGAGAATAGGAAACAGCACGCCGACGATGCCGCCCACGAAGGCTCCGGCCACACCCACCGTGAAACCTTCGCGGGTCACAGCGCGGCGCTGCATGGCCGCGCTGGCACCGATCAGCCGCAGCAGGGCAATCGTGCGCACCCGGCCGGCGATGATGGTGGCAAAGGTGTTCGCGGTGACCAGTGCCCCGACATAGAGCGCGATGACGATGAAGACGGCCGCGATAAACGACAGGATGAACGTGAGCGTGGCGCTGTTGAGCCCGGAATTGCCGATCACCTCGGCGAGAACACCGGTGATGGAGATCAGGCTGACACCGAACGCCGTCGACAGGCCCGCCACCAGGATGCTCGGCGCATGCTCGCGCAGGGTGTGCCGTGTGCGGTTCACGACCGGGCTTCCATGCCGAGCATGATCGTGCTGATCTGTTCGGCGGTCGATCGGCCGCGGTCGTCCACGATTCGGCCGTCATTCAGCAGGATGATGCGATCGGCGTAGCTGGCCGCGACCGGGTCGTGGGTGACCATGGCGATGCTCTGCCCGTACTCCCGGCTCGCCGTCTGGAGCAACGTGAGTACTTCGCATGAGGTGCGGGAGTCAAGGTTGCCGGTGGGCTCGTCGGCGAACACCAGGTCGGGGCGGGTCGCGAGGGCCCGGGCGATCGCCACGCGCTGCTGCTGCCCGCCGGAGAGCTCATGGGGGCGGTGCCGCTGACGATCGGTGAGTCCGAGCACCGCGATCAGCCGGTCGATCCAGGCTCGCTCGTCGACTGACGGCGCGCGGCCGTCCAGTTCGAAAGGCAAGAGAATGTTCCCGCTGATGTCGAGGGTGGGCACCAGGTTGAATGACTGGAAGATGAATCCGACCCGTCGGCGGCGCAACACGGTGAGGCTGGAATCGTCTAGATGGGAGATATCGGTATCGCCGAGCCACACCGATCCGCTGCTCGCCGTGTCGAGGCCGGCCATGATGTGCATCAGCGTCGACTTGCCCGACCCGCTCGGTCCCATGATGGCGGTGAAGTCGCCGCGCCGAATTCCGACACTCACGTCGGTGAGCGCGTTCACGCGGGTGTTGGTGGCCCCGTAGGACTTGTGCAGGGAGGCCACCCGGGCGACGAGGCCGAGGTCGGTGGTTAAAGGTTTCATGTCTTCCAGTCTGGAGAACCGACCTCGTCAGCGAGTCCGGCCGAAGGATGGTCTTGCTACATCGCAGGGATGACCGGCCGGTCAGGCGATGAGCGAGTTCTCGTAGGCGTAGACGACCAGCTGCACGCGATCGCGCAGCTCGAGTTTGGCTAGGGTGCGGCTGATGTGGGTCTTCACGGTCGCCTCGCTGAGAAACTCGGCCGCCGCTATCTCGGCATTGCTCAGTCCCCGCGCGGCGAGCGCAAAGATCTCCTGTTCGCGCGGGGTGAGCCGGGTGTAAGCGGCCGGCGGGACCGGGGGCATCCGCTTCGCGTCGAAATGTTCGAAGAGCTCGATGATCTGAGCGGCGGCGATGACGGACGAGCCCGCGTGCACGGTGCGGATCGCCGCGAGCAGAAACTCCGGGTCGGCGTCTTTGAGCACGAATCCGCTGGCTCCCCCGCGAATGGCCCGAGCGGCCGCTTCGTCGAGGTCGAACGTGGTGAGCACGATGATGCGGGGGCCGCCCCCGCCTGCCGCGACCGACGCGTCGACGATGCGTGTGGTGGCTTCGATGCCGTCCATGACCGGCATCCGAATATCCATGAGCACCACATCAGGCCGGGCAGTTTCCACCAAGCGGATGCCGTCGGCCCCGTTCCCGGCTTCGCCCACACACTCGAGATCGGCCTGCGACGAGATGAGCAGTCGGAGTCCGGCGCGGAACAGCGCCTGGTCGTCGACCAGGGCGACACGGATGGGAGCGGTCATTCGGACACCGCCTCTCGACAGAGCGGAGGCGCTGCAGTTAGCGGCGGAAGAGTCAGGCACACGACGAATCGATCACCGATCTCGCTCGCCGCGAAAGACCCGCCGGCCAACACCGCCCGCTCGCGCATACCGTCGATGCCGTGCCCGTTCGGTGCCGCGCCGGTGTCGCGGGGCACGAGCAGCCCACTATCGATCGTGACGGTGAGTGCGTCGTCCTGCCAGCTGAAGCCGACGGCCACGGTGCGCGCGGCGTCGCCGTGACGGAGCACGTTGGTGAGCGATTCCTGCACGATGCGGTAGATCACGAGCTGGTGGCCCGCGCCGAGCTGCGCAGCTGGCCCGGATTCGCTACGCTCCACCGTGAGTCCGGAGGCACGGAACTGGTCGACGAGCCGGTCGAGGTCGGCCAGGGTCGGCTGTGGTGCCGCCATCACTGGCGCACTGGTTCCGTCGCCGCCGGACGCAGAATCCGGGTTGGACCTCAGCTGCCCCAGCAACACGCGGACGTCGGCGAGGGCTGACCGGGCCGTGTTTGCGATGGTGCGGAAGGCGTCATCCGCTGCCTCGGGATTGGCGGCACGCGCGTACCGGCCGCCGTCGGCCTGGGCGATGACGACGGCGAGGGAATGCGCCACCACGTCGTGCATATCGCGAGCGATGCGGGTGCGCTCCTGCTCCACGGCCACTTCGCGCCGCGCCTCCGCCTGCTCGGCCGCCGCTGAACGGAGAGCCGACCGGCCCTCCCGCGCGGTGCGCCAGGTGGCCACGAGCAGTCCGAGAACCCAGCTCAGCCCGAACAGGGCCACGGCAGAGACGAAACCGATCACCCCAGGGGCACCACGCTGGAAGGCTTCGCCGGTGCGCACCTGCAGCACGAGGTCCACGAACCCGGTGAGGCCGCTGGACTGCAGGTACAGCACGTACACGGTTGCGGTCAGCGCGCCAACCGGAACCGAGGCTAGCCCGAGCCATCTGACGGGTCGCGAGCCGTAGGCCGCCGTGGCATACAGCACCGGAAGTACGGCGGCGTTGGCGATGTCCGGCGGCAACGACGCCCAGAGCTGCACGGCCACCGTGCACCAGGCCAGTGCGAGGGCGAGGCCGGGGCTGAGCCTCCGGAGGAACACGGCACCGGCCATGCCGACGGTCACCCAGAACACCACCGCAGAGTCATAGCCCAGCACGCTGCGTGAAAGGACCGCGATCACGGCGACCGCGGCATCCACCACGAGTTGCGGGCGGGAGAGGCTGCGGATCATGACTCAACCGTAGCCGCAGGACTGGGTGTGGTCATGGTGTCGGCGACTCTGCCTTCTCGTCGGGATCGTTCGGTGTCCACCCGTACCAGCCGCTGTCCGTTTCGATCACGGCCCAGTCACCGCAGGCGAAGATGCGGTCGACGTAGACATCATCCGGTGCCCAGTCCGCGGAATAGGTCGGCGCCGACTGCCGGTCGGTCTCCGCGCACTGCGCCGGATCGAGCTCGGCATCGGTCGTCGCCGCCAGGATCGCCGGGCCTGTGCCTGATGCCGCTTCCCGGACGGAAATCTGGGTCGCATCGGCGGGCAGCCAGTCCGCCGACTGGTCCCACTCCTCGGTGAGGATCGGTACGGACGCGAATTCGAGCGATTTCTCGCGCTGCACTTGGTCGGCGATGTTGGAACACCCGGTGAGTGCGAGGGTGGTCAACGCTGCGGTGGTAAGAACGGGGAGGAGTTGGATCTTCTTCATAATGTCAGCCTGCCGGATCACTGCCGCGCGGTCGTCAGTCCGGAGTCGCTCTGCGCTACGTCGCAAGGATGACGCTGCCCGGCGGACGGCTTCACGTCCATGGTCGAACGCATGAAAGCGAGCCGCAGCATGCGCTGACCTGCCGAGGGGGCGGCATCCGCTTGTGCTCGCCAACGGCGCCCTCTCGCCGAGCCGTGAGATCTGCACGCTTGAGACCGTCGAGCCGTGAGTTTCCAGCCGAAATTCGGCGGCGAAAATGGACCGAAACTCACGGCTCAGTGACAGAGACTCACGGCTCGACGGCGGGTGAAAAAAGTGGGCGTCTCCCGAAGGAGACGCCCACTTTCATTGTGTTGCTGGCGGGACTTAGAAGTCCATGCCACCCGAGGGGTCGCCGGCCGGAGCCGAGTTCTTCTCGGGCTTGTCGGCAACAACGGCCTCGGTGGTGAGGAACAGTCCGGCAATCGACGCGGCGTTAAGCAGCGCGGAGCGGGTGACCTTCACCGGGTCATTGATGCCGGCAGCGATCATGTCGACGTACTCGCCTGTGGCGGCGTTGAGGCCCCATCCGACGGGCAGGTTGCGCACCTTGTCGGCGACAACGCCCGGCTCCATGCCGGCGTTGAGCGCGATCTGCTTGAGCGGAGCGTCGATGGCAACACGCACGATGTTCGCGCCGGTTGCCTCGTCGCCGACGAGGTCAAGGACAGCCTTACTCTCGAATGCGGTCTTGCCGGCCTGGATGAGTGCAACGCCACCACCGGCGACGATGCCCTCTTCGACAGCAGCCTTGGCGTTACGCACTGCATCTTCGATGCGGTGCTTGCGCTCCTTGAGCTCAACCTCCGTTGCGGCTCCGGCCTTGATGACAGCAACGCCGCCAGCAAGCTTGGCGAGGCGCTCCTGAAGCTTCTCGCGGTCGTAGTCGCTGTCGGTGTTCTCGATCTCGGCACGGATCTGCGAGACGCGACCGGCGATGGCTTCGACGTCGCCGGCACCCTCAACGATCGTGGTCTCGTCCTTGGTGATGACGACCTTGCGGGCGTTACCAAGCAGGTCGAGCGTGACGTTCTCGAGCTTGAGGCCGACCTCTTCCGAGATGACCTGTCCACCGGTGAGGATGGCGATGTCCTGCAGCTGAGCCTTGCGACGGTCTCCGAAGCCCGGTGCCTTGACGGCGACGGACTTGAAGATGCCACGGATCTTGTTCACAACGAGCGTGGCCAGGGCCTCACCGTCGACGTCTTCCGCAATGATGAGGAGTTGCTTGCCGGTCTGGATGACCTTGTCCACGATGGGGAGCAGGTCCTTGATGTTGGAGACCTTGGAGTTGACGATCAGGATGTAGGGGTCTTCGAAGACCGCTTCCTGACGGTCGGGGTCGGTGACGAAGTATGCCGACAGGAAGCCCTTGTCGAAGCGCATGCCCTCGGTGAGCTCGAGCTCGGTGCCGAAGGTGTTCGACTCCTCAACGGTGACAACACCTTCCTTGCCGACCTTGTCGATGGCCTCGGCGATGATCGCGCCGATT
Source organism: Cryobacterium luteum (assembly GCF_900110125.1). Taxonomy (GTDB): domain Bacteria; phylum Actinomycetota; class Actinomycetes; order Actinomycetales; family Microbacteriaceae; genus Cryobacterium; species Cryobacterium luteum. The sequence goes on along the minus strand of NZ_FOCN01000026.1, from coordinate 6,015 downwards.
TCGGTGTCGCCGGCGGAGATGGACGCGGTTGCCGCGATCTCTTCCTTCGTTTCGATCTCCTTGGCGCTGGCGATGAGCTCGGCGATGACAGCTGCCGTGGCCTTCTCGATGCCGCGCTTCAGGCTGATCGGGTCGGCGCCGGCTGCGACGTTACGCAGGCCTTCGCGAACCAGAGCCTGGGCGAGGACGGTTGCGGTGGTCGTACCGTCGCCGGCAACGTCATCCGTCTTCTTGGCGACCTCTTTGACGAGTTCCGCACCGATCTTCTCGTACGGGTCGTCGAGCTCGATCTCCTTGGCGATGGACACACCGTCGTTGGTGATCGTGGGGGCGCCCCACTTCTTCTCCAGAACGACGTTGCGGCCGCGCGGGCCGAGGGTGACCTTGACGGTGTCGGCGAGAATGTTCAGGCCGCGCTCAAGCCCACGACGGGCCTCTTCATTGAATGCAATGATTTTTGCCATATGTGTAACTCGTCCCTCCCGGACGTTCCAAACGATGATGGGGTTAGCACTCAGATGACGAGAGTGCTAGAACGATTCTGGCACTCTGGGGTCGAGAGTGCAAGCGAGCATCGGGGGGTGATGCCGGGCTATCTGCAGACGGTCAGGGAATGAGGTCGGCCGAGCCGGTACCGTTGGGCACGAGCTGAAACCAGGTATTGCCCGGTGCCAGCCGAATGGTCACTCCGTTGGCGTCGACCAGGCGGATCGGCATGCCCTGGGAGGTCTTGCTCCAGGTGGCGGCCAGGGTCTTGCCGCCGGAGGAGATCGACGCTTCACCCGAGGCGATGAGCTCGGTCTTGGGGATGCTCTGGTCAACGCTGACGTTCACTCGCAGCACGACGACATTCGTGGCTTTGAGCTGTGCGCCGTCCGCCGTGAGGTCCGGTGCGCCGTCCTGTGCGCGCAGGTAGGCGGCCGCTTCGGCATTCCAGGTCCAGCTGCGGGCGCTGGAGTTCGAGAACCGGGTGTTGATGGCCGAAATCGGCGCGCCGTCCACCACAGCGGATGCCCCGGCGAGCGTGGCCGCATAGGCGTACTGCTGGGCGGGCGGTGCGACGGAGGCATTGCGGTTGACGAATTCGGAAGCGGCGAGGATGACGTTGTGCGGGGCGGCCGTGGCCTTGGAGCGGGAAAACAGCCCGGTCGTGTCGTAGTCGAAGATGGCGCTGACCTGACCGGTCGCGTTCATGGCGTCGACGAACCGTTGCTGACCGCCCGAGAAGGCCACGAGGCCACCGAACGGGGCAATGATGTCGGGGTCCATCGGCCGGATCGACCGCACCGGGCCGACCTGGTCGGGAATGCTGGACTGCCACACCGCGACGTACCGGGTGATTCCGCCCTCGACCAGCTCTTCGAATACAAGGTCGGTGCGGTCGATGGCGACCTGCGGGCGGGCGGCACTGTGGTTGTCGACCTTGGCTGCCAGCGAGGGGTGCGCCGACGATCCGGCCGCCACGGTGAGTCCCGTCAATGGGGCGGTCTCGGTGGCCGCAGCGGCGACGTAGCCCGAGGTCCAGCCGGGGGCGTTCGTCGAAGCGGCAGGGGAAGGAATGGCGCCGGTGCATCCGCTTAACAGCAGTGCCGGCACGATCAGGGCGAGCAGTCCCGCGGCTCTGCGCGGCGCGTTGCGGCGGGCTGTCTTTGTCTTGGTCACCGTTAAACACTAACGCCGCCCGTTGCAGCGGGCGGCGTGAGGTGGGGGACAGACCCCATTATGGGGTGAGTCAGGCCGGTCGCACCGATTCAGCCTGGGGGCCTTTCGCTCCGGCACCGACCTCGAAGATGACCTGCTGGCCTTCTTCGAGCACCTTGTACCCGCTCATGTCAATCGCGGAGTAATGAACGAAGACGTCCTGCCCTCCCCCATCAACGGTGATGAAGCCGAAACCCTTTTCAGCGTTGAACCATTTAACGGTTCCGTTCGCCATGTGTTACTCCTTGCTTAATTTCGACGGCACGGCCCATTGGCTGTTCCGGGCCCTGCCGCAGAGACTGCGTCATTTCATGCGAGCAGCAAATCCCCGAGAGCAAGTCTTCTGTTGCAAGTTACCTACGGGTGCAAGTTACCTTGGGCGAGCGTTCTTGATCCGGGCGGGTATTGCCCGAACAAAATGTGTGACCAAAACCAGATATTACTGAAGTCACCGCAGAAGGAAAGGGGCTTGACGAACTATAAAATGCCCACTAGGAAAGAAGATTCGACCGTGTATCACCCCTCGGGGAGAACGTAGTCGTTGCCGACGACGACGGTCAGGGCAGCGCCCGACTCGACGAAGACGGTCGAGACCACGAGCTTCGAGCCGGGCAGCGAGGCGGCGAGGCCGCGAGCTGCCCCTTCCTGGCTCGCATCGGCGTAGTAGATCACCGTGGCCGGTTCGGTGTCGGTACTGGCGTTACCGGTGCCGCTGACCACCCAGCCGGCGGCGACGAGCGTGTCACTGACGGAAGCCGCAACCCCGTCATTCGCGGAACCATTCAGCACGTTCACCGTCAGCGCCGGGTCGACGGTCGGTTCGGCGGTCGGGATGACGGTTTCGGTCGGGACCTGAGTGGAACTGGCCGAGGACAGCCCCGGAATATTGGTGAAGTCGAGGCGATTATTGATCGCGAAGATGCCGAAGACACCCACGACGATCAGCAGCACGGTCGCGCCGAGCGCCCACCAGAACCCGATCCAGGCGCGGCCCCTCTTGCCGGGGGCGCGGTGGGCGCCCACCCGGTCGAGGGCATGCGTGTGGGTGTCGAAACGGTCTTTCGCAAATTTTCGCGCCATATTGGTTGGATCCTTGGTTGGCCAGCCGGGTTCGGAATCGGACGATCCCGGGCAGGCGGAAAGCGGTCAGGTGCTAGTCGTGGGCGGGAAGCGAACGACTGGCGCGTGCCTCGGATCGCGCGGAACGCATCCGCTGCAGCCGTTTTACGAGCATCGGGTCAAAGGCCAGTGCGAGCGGTGAATCGACCAGAGCCCCCAATAGTTGATAGTACCGGGCGGCCGAGAGACTGAAGGTGGCGCGGATGGCCTCCTCCTTGGCGCCGACGTGCCGCCACCACTGCCGTTCGAAGGCGAGCACGGCCTGGTCGCGGTCGCTCAGCTCGGCTGGCGCAGCGGGCGCGGTCGTGGCGGGTGGCTCTATTGTCGGTGGTCTCTCGCTCATTGATATCTCTCCCCCAAGAAAAGTTTTCGACGGGTTATCCGCCGGCCTCATCCTATTTGCGGGCGGCTGGACGTTGCCTCCGGCACGCCCGGAACGGCGCACTCGGGCGCGCTGGTGGCCGTGCAAATACTGCGAAACGGCCGGGCCCGGAATGCGCGTGCAGCCGCGCGAGTTTAGGCTGGGTAGACGCTGTTCGTGCCAACGGGCGGCCGGAACGAAGGGATATTCTTTCATGGACTACGCAATCAAGAAGTCAAGCGACGAGTGGCGCTCCGAACTCGGCCCGGAGAAGTTCGCGGTGCTGCGGGAAGCCGGCACCGAACGCCCCGGAACCGGAGAATTGCTCGACGAAGAGCGTGCCGGTACCTACACCTGCGGCGCGTGCAACGCCGAACTGTTCCAGAGCGGCACTAAGTTCGATTCCGGCTGCGGCTGGCCGAGCTTCTACGAATCGGTGCGGCCCGAAGCGGTCGAATTGCTCGAAGACCGCTCGCTCGGCAGCGTGCGCACCGAGGTGCGCTGCGCGAACTGCGGCTCGCACCTGGGGCACGTTTTTCCCGATGGATTCGGCACCCCCACTGGCGATCGGTACTGCATGAACTCGATCTCGCTCAACTTCACGCCCGCGAAGTAGCGCGGTGGGCTCCTCGGCGGTCTTCCAGGCCGTCAACGGCCGGCGCAGCTATTCTCGGGTGACGTCGCTCGCGCCTACCCGGGCTGAGCTGCTGCCCCTCGTGGCGGCGGCGGCTCGCGTCGCCGATCATGGCGCTCTGCGGCCGTGGCGACTGCTGGAGCTGCGCGGCGCGGCGCGCGAGCGGCTGGGAGCGGCGTTTGTGGCGGCATCCGCTTGTGAGGGTGTTGAGGCGGTGAAGCTGGCCGGCAGGCCGTTGCGGGCACCGCTGCTGCTGGCGGTCATCGCGTCGCGGCGGGTGAGCTTCAAGGTGACCGCTTGGGAGCAGGATGCGGTCGCGGCCGGTGTCGCGCACATGCTCACCCTGCTGCTCGGCGACGCCGGGTGGGGTGCGATGTGGCGCACCGGAGCGCTCGTGCGCGCGGCGCCCGTGCGGGAGGTTCACGGCCTCGCTGATGCGGAGGAGCTGCTCGGGTGGCTGTATGTCGGCGGGATTCCGGCCGACTGCAAGCCGGGTGTGCGGCTGTCGATCGATCCCGAGGAGTTTCTGGGGGTTGTGTAGCCGGGGCTCTGCGGGGGCTGGCTGTGTGGTTTCGCTCCGGGTTTCGCTCCGGGTTTCGCTCCGGGTTTCGCTCCGGGTTTCGCTCCGGGTTTCGCTCCGGGCCCACCTTCGGACACCGGGCCCAGGATCTATCGTGGGCCCGCTTTCCGGGCCCGGGCCCGGTCGGCACCCGCGCGGGGTCAGGCGCGGGCGTGGCCGGGTCGGCGCCAGCGCACGGCGGCGATCACGACGGCCACGAGGGCGAGGGCGGTGCCGATGATGGTCGTGACGCCGAGCGGATGCCCCTGAGTTGGTGCGAGCAGGTCGAGCGCGAGGGCGCAAACCAGCTGGCCGGCCACGATGCACAGGCCGAGCATGAGCACCCCGGTGGTGCGCACGACGAGCGCGGCGCCGGCAATGAAAATGCAGCCGATTAGTCCGCCGGTGTAGAGCCACGGGTTGCCGGGCAGACCTTCCAGCGCGAAGCCGACCAGCAGTCCGTGCACGAGGGCGGCGAGCACGAGGGCGATGCTGCCGGTGAGAAAGTTCAAAAATGTGGCCGTGAGCGCGCTCTGCGCGGTGACCCGCACCTGACCGTTGACGGCTTGCTGCCAGCCTTGGCCGATGCCGGCAATCAGCGGCAGCGCGAGCAGCCAGAGCGCACCGCTGCCGCGCAGTTCGCCGCTCACCGTGAAGGCGACCGCGCCGAGGGCCAGCACGGCGCCGACGATTTTAGAGGCGTGCAGCGGTCGGCGGCCGCCCGGGCCGATGCCGAACCGGTCCATGAGTACGCCGCTCACGGTCTGGCCGGCCACGACGGCGACGGTGAACAGGGCGATGCCGAGGGGCGCCGCGACGAGTCCCTGCGAGAGTACGAACAGGGCACCGGCCAGGCCGCCGAGCAGGTGCCACCAGGACAGATGCTTTGATTTCACGGCGCGGGCGACGAGTTGCAGGCCGCGGCGCCCGCGTTGGAAGACGATGAGTCCGAGGGTGAGAATGACCAGGCCGGAGCCGAACGAGATGACGGCGGCGGTGAATCCATCGCCGATCTGGTGCCCCAGCTCACCGTTCACCCGGGATTGCACGGCGTACAAGGCACCGATCAGAACCGAGAAGACCAGTGCCACCCAGACCGGCACAGCGGATGCCGCGGGCGCGCCCGGCGCATCCGTTCGGGTCTCTGCGCGGGCGGGGGTCACGTGGCAATACTACGAGACGGGGGTAGGTCGCGGCGGATAGCGCCTGGTCGGCGCCGGTGGGACCCTGCCCGCTCAGCCGGCAATCTGCCCCCGGGCCCACCTTCGGGAACGGGGCCCATGTTCTACTTGGGTTCTACTGGTCGTTGCAACACCCAGACTCTTGGGAGTTTGTATGACCACGTTAAACCCGACCAATGAGCCCTCGACCGACGAACAGAATCCGTGCGCGGACAAGGCGTCTTTTCTGGCTCTGCTGGAGCGACTTGGTGACGTGACTTCTGCCTCGGCTGAGCTGGGCATCAACCGCGGCACTGGCTACCGTTGGGCGCGCAGCGTTGGGATTCGAGGGCCGAAACCGCACCCTGGGCGTGAGATGTTCCGTGAGCTCCGCGCGGCTGGCACTCCCCGCCGTGAGGCGGCCGCTTTGGCCGATGTCGATATCAGGACTGCCGTCGACTGGGACAAAGGGATCCGTAAA
>NZ_FOCN01000046.1 GCF_900110125.1 Cryobacterium luteum | reverse complement strand
TTCGAAATCTGACGCACTACATAGCCCAATCGCTCCTTGAAACTGGCGGATTCCGCCCCACTTACACTTCTCTCTCTGCGAAGAGCCACTTAATTGTTCATACGTTGAACTGAAGGCTGCTCCTCGTGGCCGCCAGCGGGCCGTTCTTTATGGCCATTGACACACATGGCCCTGCGTGAAGGCAAGACCTTGCAGGCGGCTCGCAACCACATCTGTTAACGCCGACCGAAAATAGGGCCAGTATCGCCTTGGGTTCTACTGGTCGTTGCAACACCCAGACTCTTGGGAGTTTGTATGACCACGTTAAACCCGACCAATGTGGCGAGTAGTCCGACTCGGTACGGTTAGTCCACGTTGTTGGTACTGCCGTTCCACGCTGTTGGTACTGCGGTCATCTGCATCTGGTCCCGTTGAAAGGACGGCAGCACGACGGGTGTTGCCGATTCCTGACGGAGGGGGCATTGATGGCGAGCTACAAAGCCATAACAGCGTTGGTATTCGAGGGCCGCAGCTACGACGAGATCGCAGGTCTGGTGGGGTGTTCACGCCGGGACATCTCAATGGTGAAGAAGACCATCGCCGCGAAGAGCCTGACCGCCGCGACGACCGCGGCGATGAGCGACGCGCAGTGGGCGGAACTGTTCCCCGACAAGCGCCGCAGCGTATCGGAAGCGTTCATCCAGCCTGACTTCGCGGGGACGTTGAAGTCGATGAAGAACAACAAACACTTCACCCTGCAGCAGGGGTGGCGAATGTATGTCGGTTTGGACTCGGCGCAGCCTGGGCGCAAGTACGGGTATTCGCGGTACTGCGAGCTGTTCACCGAGTTCGTCAACACCCATGATGTCGTGGCGACCTTGCACCACGATCCGGGTCGAGCCCTGCTCGTGGACTGGGCAGGCGACACTCTCCCGGTGACAGACATGGCCACCGGGGAGATCCGCAAGGGCTACCTGTTCGTCGCGGTCCTACCGTTTTCCGGGCTGATCTTCTGCTCGGCCTATGCCGATATGAAGCAGGATTCTTGGAACAACGCCCACGTTCAGGCCTTCGAGTTCATCGGCGGTTCAACCCAGATCATCGTCCCGGATAACGCCGCCACCGCCACCCATAGAACGGTCAAAGGCGACAGCGCTCGCGTCGTTCAGGCCCGATACCAAGAGCTCGCCGACCATTATTCCACCGCCGTCGTCCCGGCCCGCGTGCGCCGACCTAGGGACAAAGCTGCCGCAGAATCTGCGGTAAACACCATCAACAAGCGCGTAATCGGCTATCTAGCTGAAGAATTATGGACAACCTTCACCGAACTCAATGCTGCCATCAAGGAACGCATGGCGGAGATCAATGAGCAGATGCGGCGCGCCGACGGCACCACCCGGTCTGAACGGTTTCGTGCCGACGAAGCGGAGCTGCTCCAGCCGTTGCCGGCGCACCGGTTCGATACGGTCTCGTGGAAGCAGCTGAAGGTCGGTCGGAATTATCACGTCACTGCCGATTACCAGCACTATTCGGTGCCTTACAAGCTGGCCGGGCAGATGCTGCGGGTGCGTCTGACTGGCGGCAACGTCACCATCTTTGACGGCGACACGCTCATCTGTGAGCATCCGCGCAAGTCCGGGCGCAAGGGCCAGTACTCCACGGTTGCCGAGCATGCTCCGGAGCGCCACCACGACCTCGAGGGCTTGTGGACACGGCAGTGGTTCGAGCACCGCGCCAAGAGCTTCGGGCCCGCGACCGTGGAGGTGATCGAGATGATCCTGGACCGTTCCGTCATCGAAGCGCAGGCTTACCTCGACTGCCAAAACATCCTGATGACCCTCGGCAAGAGCAATAAGCAGCGGCTCGAGTCGGCGTGCCAGCAGATCGTGAATCAGCGCGGTTACCCGACCTACACGACGCTGAAACGCATCATGGCGACCATCACCGGTGACAAGAAGCAAAGCCACCCGTTGGTGCCGGCGGCCTCGAATACGAAGAGCCCGCCCGGGCCTGCCGACGCGCCCAGCGTCCTGGTCCGCGGTGCCGACTACTACAAGGACCGCGGATGATGGGCAGCGTGTTCACCAGCGTCGACCACGACAAATTCAAGGCTCTGCGCATCACGCACCTCGCGGCGCGATTCGAGGAACTGATCAAGGACGAAGCCAACGATGCTGCCGCGCCCGAGGAGCTGTTTCTCACGGCGGTCGATGAGGCTTTGGAGCTTCGCCGATCGATTCGGATCGAGAAACTGATCCGTCAAGCCAAGTTCCCCATCCCGGAGGCGTCGGTAGCTGAGCTGAACTATCCGCCGGGACGAAACCTCACCCCGGTGCGGATGAAACGCTACGCCACCCATGAGTGGAGAGCCGACCCGACGAACCTGCTCATCATCTCTCCCACCGGCGGCGGGAAAACCTATCTGGCCTGCGCGATCGGCATCGCGGCCTGCCATAGCGAGCACAGCGTTCACTACACCCGGATGGATGACCTGGCCCGCCAGCTGGTCATCGCCCGCGGAGATGGGATCGGGCATCAGAACATGCTCAACAAGCTCAGCGATGTTGATTTGCTCATCATCGACGACTTATGCGAAGCTTCGCATAAGTCGTCTAATGTGCAGCAAAAGATTATGCGAAGTTCACATGGCGTGGCCCGTCACCCGTGCGCAAGCAGCGAGTTTAACTTCGCATTATCCTTGGTAGCTAGAGTAAATCGCGAAGCCAGGCAATGAGGTCTGCCCGTTGTTCCTTCCCGTACGGGCTGTGGGGAACGATGTTCTGTTCGGCTGATTCGATGGCCCGGCGTTTGGCTTCGGTGCTCGCCCGGGCATAGATCTCCGTGGTGGTGACGCTCTCGTGTCCGAGGAAATCGCGGATGTAGATCAGGTTCACCCCAGCCTCGAGGAGGTGCATGGCTTTCGAGTGCCGCATGATGTGGGGATGCGCCTTCGATGGAACGTCCTCTGGATTGGCGCTATGCGCGACGGTGACGCTCTTTTGCAGCACATACGCGACACCGGCCCTGCCGAGTGGGTTTCCGCTACGGTTCACGAACAGCGGATCCGTCGGTGCTGCGTGAGGACGTACCGAGGTGATGTATCGCGACAACATTTCGCCGACTTGCGAGGAGAGCGGAATGACGCGAGCCTTCCTCCCTTTCCCGAGGACCTTGGCAGTGTGCGGGCGAGATAGTGTCAGGTCCCCGACCGCCATGCCGCACACCTCGCTGACCCTGGCGCCCGAGTCGTAGAGCAAGGACACGATCGTCACATCCCGTAAGTCATCGGACGCGGCTCCGACCACGAGCTGCACGGCGCGAACGCTAAGAAACTCGACCTCCTCGGTTGTTGGCGTCTTCACGGAGGGTATCTGGAGGATACGGCGACAGATCTCGATGTGCTCGGGGGCCTCAGCCTGCACGAACTTTGCGAATGATCTGATGGCGGCGATGCGTGCGTTTGAGGTCGAAGCGGCGCAGTGCCGTTCCTCGCGGAGCCAATCGCTGAATCGGCCGATATGGTCGGGGTCGAGGTTAGCCATGGTGACCTTGTCGGGTGGCACTCCCTCTCCACTGTCCATCCATTTGAGTAGCAGCACGAAAGCATCACGGTATGAGGCGATGGTGTGGGCGCTGAACCCTCGTCGCTTCGGCAGGTAGTCGATGAGGAAGGACTGCAGCAGCGACGGAAACTCTCTCATGATGCACCGCCAAACACACGTTGTGAAACCTGCTGTTGCGCGTCAATGATCCGTAGCAACGTGTCCTGGGTGAACCTGAGGTAATACTCCGTGCTGGTGATGTCGGCATGGCCCATGTAGGTGGCCAGGAGCGGTAGTGCGACATAGATATCTGTCCCGTTGTCGACCATTTTTTCGAGCGCGTGAACCGCATAGGAATGCCTCAGATCATGGGGGCGGATTGGTTTGCCCTGGCGTGTGAGAACGCCGGCACGACCGAAGATGCCGCTGAGCGCGGCGCCCGCGTTGTTGCTGCGGGGAACATTGCCGCGTGCCGTTGGCATCAGCGGTAGAGTGCCACCCTCGGCGGTGAGGCCGCAGCGTTCCAGATAGCCCGAGGCATATTCCCACAGCGATGCCGACATGGGGAGCAGCCTGGTCCGGTCACCTTTGGCGTGTCTGATCAGGATCGTGCCCGCGCTGATGTCTAGGTCAGACACGGCAAGCGCGCAGGCTTCACCGCTGCGTATGCCGCAACACCACAGTAGCCGCAGCAGCAATCTTCGCTGCTCGGATGCGGTGCGGTCGGCAATGGCCAGGATGTGGGCCATCTCGGACGCGGCCACGATCCTTGGCACGAAATCGGTGGTGTCGCGTACGAGTCCTTCGGGCGGAATCGCCGGTGTGTAGCCCGTACTCGCAAGCCACAGACAGAATTGACGCAGAATGGCGATGCGTTTGCACTGGGTCGATACGGCTTCGCCTGGTTTTCTGCTGGTGAGTTTTTCGACAGCGACACGGGAAACAACGTCGGGATCGACCGGGTAGTCGGCGATGAATCGTGCGATTTCTCGCAGCACGTATTGGTAGCCGGTGGAGATCGAGTAGCCCAGCGAGCGTTTGTAGCGCACATACCCGGTGAACAATTCGCCGTGAGGGCCAGCGAACACGAGGATGTCAACCACGGGGCACCTCCAACGACAGAAAACGAAGCCTTTCGACGTCGATGGCCATGTACTTGCGCGTGGTGTTGGCGTTCGAATGCCCCAATATTCCCGAAATCACCGGGTAGGGAGTGCCGCCGGAAAGCATATTTGTTGCTGCTGAGTGGCGCAGCGAATGCATCCCGTGATGCTTGCCAGAGGTGTTCACGGATGCCCGCACGTAAGCATTAGTTGCGACGTAGTGGAACGGGTTCACAGCATTCTCGAAGCTGTCATGGGGTGCACGATGGTGCAAAAATACGTGGTCGTTTGGATTCTTGGGTCGCTCGTTGCGTAGATAGTCGGCCAGGGCAAGCATCACCTCATCAGGCAACGGAAGCCTGACGGGGTTACCGGTCTTGACTTGCGTGAACCTGACCTCGCGAGTACGCCAGTCCAGATCGCCCAGACGCAACGCCCGAATATCGCCGGCGCGCATCCCGAGAACAGAGGCGAGAAGCAGCATCGCCCGATCACGTCGCAGGCACTCCGCTCCCGTTGCAGCGACCATCGCGGCAACCTCGCTGACGGCGTAAGCCGACGGCAGTGAAGCATACTTATGACCTGGAATGATCGGCATCGCCGCCGCAACAGCAGAGCTGCATAACCCCTCGCCGGCTGCCCATGTCGTGAACGCGCGGATGGCGTAAAGGATCCCGGCCCGTGTTTGCGGGGTCATCAAGGAACACGCTTCAATATGGGCAGTGACATCCTCCATGGAGAGATCACCCAAATCATTGATCCTCACACCCGTCAGGAACTTTCTGATGAGGCATGTCTGACCACGACGTGTGTGGCGAGCAAGGCCACGCTGCTGAAGATGGGACACATACGCGTCCAAGACGTGCAGAAATCGATCAGGTACATCCTCAGGCAAAGCCCTCGACAAAGACGGAAGACACCCGTCTTTCTCCACGGAAAGCAGGGTCCGCACGTGCCTGAGCATGCTGCGTTTGCCAGGGGACGGAACATTCTCATTCAACCCCATGTCAACGATGAGTTGCTGTTCCTGGTCCGTGTCGAACCACTCGATGCCGCGTTCGGAACACCATCGCTTGGCCTTGTTCCACGTACCTTTGTAATGCTGGATCGTACCGGAGGTGTACCCCAGTTCAGCAAGCATTCGGCCTGTCTGGGAAACAATCTCGTCAATGTTCTTATTCATACCCATCCCTCCAAATGTCAAGGTTTTGACATCATGCCAAGGCAAACTGCGGAGGAAGAGGGGTGGGTTATGCGAAGTTAAACTCGCTGCTTATGCACGGGCGACGGACCCGTAGTTGGTGAACTTCGCATAATCTTTTGCTGCACATTAGACGACTTTTTGACGGTGGGGATCGACCCCAACGCGGCCAGCGACCTCTTCTCGATTCTGGCTAACCGTGATCACCGGCTGCCGACGATCATCGTCAGCCAATCGGGGCCGGCCTACTGGGTCGAGGCCCTACCCGACCGGATAGCCGCCGACTCCACCGTCAACCGGCTCGCCAGCCAAGCCCGCACACTCAACCTCGGCGAGGTCGACATGCGACGCCGGCGCAGCGACGAAGCAAAGACCGCGAAGGACTACTGGGAGTAACGCCCCGGACTTCGTCGCAACGGTCTGGCCGGGCTGGCTACATCGCCAGCCCGGCCAGTTCCACCTCCCCGGAACAGCAGTACCAACAACGTGGACTATCAGTACCAAAAGCGACTATCCGCCAACCAATGAGCCCTCGACCGACGAACAGAATCCGTGCGCGGACAAGGCGTCTTTTCTGGCTCTGCTGGAGCGACTTGGTGACGTGACTTCTGCCTCGGCTGAGCTGGGCATCAACCGCGGCACTGGCTACCGTTGGGCGCGCAGCGTTGGGATTCGAGGGCCGAAACCGCACCCTGGGCGTGAGATGTTCCGTGAGCTCCGCGCGGCTGGCACTCCCCGCCGTGAGGCGGCCGCTTTGGCCGATGTCGATATCAGGACTGCCGTCGACTGGGACAAAGGGATCCGTAAATCGAACAACCGGCGTATTTACCCAGACGGCCGCGTGATCGAGTACACAGGAAATGTGAACCGCACTCCGACAGCAAAAGCCATAGAGCTAGCCGCGCTTGAGAAACAAATCAATGTTCGTTACCTCTCTTTAGTTGAGAGAGAAACGATCCGGGATCTTCACGTTGCCGGCGGCTCCCTGCGAACAATCGCCACATTGATGAGCCGGTCCCCGTCCACAATCAGCCGCGAGATTGCCCGAAACCGCCAACCCGAACACGGGGAATATCAGCCCTACTCCGCACATCGACTAGCCGCCAGTC
>NZ_FOCN01000024.1 GCF_900110125.1 Cryobacterium luteum | reverse complement strand
CATCCTCCCCGCACATCTACGCGGCTCTCTGACCTGGGACCAAGGTGTCGAGATGGCGCATCACACTGCCATCCGCCTTGGCACAAACATGGACGTCTACTTCTGCGACGCAGCCAGCCCCTGGCAACGCGGATCCAACGAGAACACCAACGGCCTACTACGCCAGTACTTCCCCAGGGGCACCAACCTCTCCACCTACACCGCCGACGACTTACGCGCGGCAGCACACGAGCTCAACGAACGCCCACGGAAGACGCTCGACTGGGACACCCCCGCCGAGCGCTTCGCTAAACTGCTGACTACTGAATAGACCACCCGGTGTTGCAACGACCCCCAGAAACCGCCCAACCGTGGGCCCAGTTTCCGGGCCCGGGCCCGGACATATCGGGCGTGAGTGGGGCGGGAGGCTAGCCCTGCACCAAGCGCTCGTACCAGGCCAGCGCTGACTGGTCGGTGAGGCTCGCGACCTGGTCCACGATGACGCGCTTGCGGCCGGCATCGTCGGCGGCGGCGTGCCAGTCTTCGCGAAAGCCGGGGTCGAGGTGTTCGTCGCCGGACTGGTGCAGGGTTTCGGCGAGCAGGGTGAGCACCTGTCGCTGTTGCACGTAGATGGGCTTGCGGGTGTTGCGGGTCATCACGAAGGCGGCAACGATGCCCTTGAGTACCGAGATTTCGGCCTGGATCTCGCGCGGCACGATCACATTGGCCCCGAAACGCAGCATGTTCGCGCCGGGGTGCGCCTCCTTGGTGGCGTGCACGGCGGCACCGCTGAACCGGCCGATGAGCTGACTCGTGAGATTCTTGAGGTGGCCCTGGTCGCGGCGCCCTGCGGTCCAGGAGTCCATCCAGACATCGAGGGAGTCGAGCCTGTTGAATGCGGTGGCGAGGTCGTCGGCGCTCGTCGCGTCACCGATCCACTCAGACATGGTGGCGAGGAGTTCGTCGTGGTTGGCGCGGCTGCTCAGGGCAGCCACGTCGACGTAACCGTTGACGATGGCGTCTTCGAAGTCGTGCACGCTGTAGGCGATGTCGTCGGAGAGGTCCATCACCTGAGCTTCGATGCAGAGCTGACGATCGGGAGCCCCATCCCGGAGCCACTCGAACGCGGCGATGTCGTCCTGGTAGAAGCCGAACTTGGCCCGCCCACTCGGGTCGTAGACCGAGGAGCCTTCCGGCCAGGGGTACTTGCAGCTCGCGTCGAGGCTCGCCCGGGTGAGGTTGAGGCCATAGCTGTGACCGTCTGGCCCGAACACCTTGGGCTCGAGCCGGGTGAGTAGGCGCAGAGTCTGGGCGTTGCCTTCGAACCCGCCGATGTCCGCTGACCACAGGCTGAGCGCCTTTTCCCCGTTGTGACCGAACGGCGGATGCCCGATGTCGTGCGCCAGGCAGGCGGTGTCGACGATGTCAGGGTCGACATTGAGGCGCGAGGCGATCTCCCGCCCGACCTGGGCCACTTCGAGCGAGTGGGTCAGTCGGTTGCGGGCGAAGTCGAGCCCCGCCGTCGGGCTGAGCACCTGGGTTTTCGCCGCGAGGCGTCGCAGGGCGCTCGAGTGCAATAGCCGCGCTCGGTCGCGGGCGAAGTCGCTGCGCCGAGAGTAGTGCTCTTCGGGAAACCAGCGGGCCTCATCGGTCTCGCTGTATCCGGTCTTGTTAGCCACCGCTGGTGTCCCCTTCGCCCTCGGTCAAATTCAGTCGTTGCGCGTCGATGAGTTGCTGCGACTCGAGCCAGTGCTCGGGCAGCGACGGCTTCTTCGGAGTTCCAGCGCGGCCGCGCGGCCCTTCGACGTCGGCACCCGGGTAGGGCAGCGAGGCATCGAGGGTGCCGAGCAGGTCGTCGAGCTGGGCCAGGGACTGCACCATGGCCAGGCTCGCGCGCAGGTCACCGCCCACCGGGTAGCCCTTGAAATACCAGGCGACATGCTTGCGGATGTCCCGGCAGGCCCGGTCTTCGCTGTCGAAGTATTCGGTGAGCAGTTCGGCGTGCCGGCGGAACGCATTGATGACCAGGCCGAGGCCCGGCTCCGCCTTCTGCTGTTGCCCCCGGAACGCCGCGGCGAGGTCGCCGAACAGCCACGGACGGCCGAGGCACCCGCGCCCGACCACCACACCGTCGCAGCCGGTCTCTCGCACCATGCGCAGGGCGTCGCTGGCTGACCAGATGTCGCCGTTGCCGAGCACCGGCACGTCGCTGATCGCGTTCTTGAGTTTTTCGATGGCGGACCAGTCGGCGTGGCCGGAGTAGAACTCGGCGGCCGTGCGACCGTGCAGGGCAATGGATGCGACGCCGGCTCCGGCAGCCGCCTTGCCGGCTTCGAGATAGGTGAGGTGGTCGGCGTCGATGCCCTTGCGCATTTTCACGGTGAGCGGAACCGCCCCGGCCGCGGTGACGGCGGCTTCGACGATCTGCCGGAACAGGCCGATCTTCCAGGGCAAGGCCGCTCCCCCGCCCTTGCGGGTGACCTTGGGCACCGGGCAGCCGAAATTGAGATCAATGTGGTCGGCGCGATCCTCGGCCACGAGCATCGTGACGGCTTCGGAGACCGTCTTCGGGTCGACACCGTAGAGCTGAATGGACCGGGTGGTTTCGCTCTCATGGTGGGTGATCAGCCGCATCGTCTCGGTGTTGCGCTCCACGAGCGCCCGGGAGGTGATCATTTCGCTCACGAACAGTCCGGCACCGTATTCGCGGCACAGTCGACGGAAGGCGGTGTTGGTTATACCGGCCATCGGCGCAAGCACCACGGGAACGTCGAGGGTGAGCGGGCCGATCGTCAACGGCGCGATGGGGGTGTAGCTCGCGCGCGTGTCGACGGTAGGGATGGGTGAAGTCATGTTGCATCAATTCTCCCAGAAAGCGAGGGATCCGCTAATCGGCCAAGGCAAGGCTGCAGACGGCGCACAAAAGCGCAGCTGCCCAGCCGGTTGAGCAGGCCGCGCGACAGCTGCGCTTTCGAGAGCAGGGGCCGGGATCAGCTGCAGCAGCCACCACCGCAGCAGGAGCCGGCGGCCTCGTCGGGTGCACCCAGAAGCTCAATGGTGGGACGGCCGGCCGCGTCAGTGTAGACGGGCGGCGTGGTGGTAGCGGTGTCGGTCATGAGTTGTCTCCTGAATCAATTGGGTTAAACGGTGAAGGCCTGCGGGTGGAGCTGAGTGCTCCCCCGTCAGGCTACGCGAGTTCGCTGGGCGTCACGGTTAGACGTAGGTCGGGTCGGCCAGACGGTCGGCACGGGCCTGGTCCAGCGCCTGGGCGAACGCCGTCGGGTCCTGCGCGCCGGAGATGCCGTAGCGGCCGTCGATCACGAAGAACGGAACGCCCTGGATGCCGTACGCGCCGGCCTGCGCCACGTCGGCTTTCACCGCGGCAAGGTGCTCGTGACTGGTGAGCGACCGCACGACGTCGGCCCGGTCGAGTCCGATCTCGGCCGCGAGGTCGGCGAGGTCCTCGATGCGTCCCACGTGGCGGCCATCGATGAAGTAGGCCTTGAGCAGGCGTTCCATCATGTCGAGCTGGCGGTCGTGAGCCTTGGCGTAGTGCAGCAGTTCGTGCGAGATGACCGTATTGGTCTGGTGCACGGAGTCGTAGTCGTAGTGCAGGCCAACGCTCTCGGCGATGCCGGTGACACGCTCCAGCATCTGCTCCACCTCGGCGAGTGGCATCCCCTTCTTCTCACTGAGGTACTGCACGGGCGTTCCGGCGTAGTCGACCGGGGTGTCGGGTGAGAGTTCGTAGCTGTGGTATTCGACGTCGACCGCGCCATCGAACTGCGCAGCTCCAGCCTCGAATTTGCGTTTACCGATGTAGCACCAGGGGCACTGCACGTCAGACCAGATATCGACCTTGATCGGGTCGGCGCTGGTCGGTGCGCTCGTGGCGGATGCGGTTGCTTCGCTTGTAGTTGTGTCAGTCACACTCGGTCCAACGGGGCGCCGAGCCCGTGTATTCCCCCGCCGGAATATTAAGTGGTCGGGGCGTCGACCGCGCCACCGTAGCGCCTGTTGCGTGACGCATACAGTCCGACGGCGTGCCAGAGGTCCACCCGGGTGAAATCGGGCCACAGCGTGTCGAGAAAGACCATCTCGGCGTAGGCGCTCTGCCAGAGCAGAAAGTTGCTCGTGCGCTGCTCCCCCGAGCTTCGCACAAACAGGTCAACGTCGGGCAGCTCGGGCACGTAGAGCTGCCGGGCGATGGCTTTCTCGGTGATTCCCGACGGTTTCAGCCTGCCGGCGGCGACGTCCTCGGCCAGCGCGCGCACGGCATCCGCTATTTCGGTGCGACCGCCGTAGTTCACGCACATGGTGAGGGTGAGTACGTCGTTGCCGGCCGTGAGTTTCTCGGCGAACTGCAGTTCGTTGATGACGGATGCCCACAGCTTGGGTTTACGTCCCGCCCACCTGATGCGCACGCCCCACTCGTTGAGTTGATCGCGGCGGCGATGCAGCACATCGCGGTTGAAACCCATGAGAAAACGCACCTCGTCGGGCGAACGCTTCCAGTTCTCAGTGGAGAAGGCGTAGACGCTGAGGTGTTTGACCCCGATCTGGATAGCGCCGGCGACGACGTCGAGCAGGGCGGCTTCGCCGGCTTTGTGACCCTCGACCCGGGTGAGGCCCTGGCCGTTGGCCCAGCGGCCGTTGCCGTCCATGACCACCGCGACGTGCTCGGGAACGACTTTGCGGGGCAGCTCCGGCGGGTACAGCCCGGTCCAGTCGAGCGGTTTGAACGCAACGGCATCTTTGTGGGTGAACGGTTTGTGGCCGAACAGACCGGCCATCATCGGGCCACGTGTTCCAGCGAGCGAAGCCCGCGGCCCAAATGCCACTGGGTGTAGGCGGCTACGACGCCGGCCGCCTGGCTCTGGGTGCGTTCGGGCGCGGCGGCGGCATGCTCCCAATCGCCGGTGAGCAGCGCGCTCAGCAGGCCGATCGTGGCCGCATCAAGGCGGGGCGAGCCGGGCGCGGCGCAGGAATCGCAGACGATCCCGCCGAGCTGCACGACCATGGCGCTGTGTTCACCGACGGCACCGCAGCGGGCGCAGTCCTGAAAGCTCGGGGCCCAGCCGGCCATCGACACGGCCCGCAGCAGGTAGGAGTTGAGGGTGAGGTGGGAGCCGTGTTCCTGGCGGGACAGCGATCGCAGGGCGCCGACCAGCAGCAGGTACTGCTGAAGCGACCCCTCGGATTCGGTGAGTTTGTCGGCGGTTTCCACCATTACGCTTGCGGCGGTGTAGCTGCCGTAATCGGCGGTAATCAGGGCTCCGTAGGAGCCGAGCGACTCAGCCTGGGTGATGATGTCGAGGCTGCGACCCTCGTAGAGCTGCACGTCGGCGACCATGAACGGCTCGAGCCGGGCGCCGAATTTAGAGCCGGTGCGGCGTACGCCCTTGGCGACGGCGCGCACCTTGCCGTGCGCTCGGGTGAGCATGGTGACGATGCGGTCGGCTTCACCCAACTTGTGGGTGCGCAGCACGACGGCTTCATCTCGATAGACAGGCACAGATAATTATCCCACTTTGCCGCTGGGAGCGCGGTCACGGCGCGACGGCTGCCCGAACGGATGCCGCGGCTCGCTGAAATTTTGTCACGAGTCGTCCCTGGCACTGGTTTTTCGGCCCGGACGGGGGGAGACTTAGGTCACGTAGTCCCCGTGGTATGGAGGTTTTTCATGAAACCAGTCCAGGGCAGTTTGCCCGACATTATGCCCGTGTTGTCGCGTGGCAAGCACCGCACTCCCAAGAGCGGCGGCTGCTTCATGGAATTCGCCTCCTACCTCGCCGGCGAGTCCTGGAGCGACCACCCGGCCTGCACCCATCCGGTACTGGCATCACTGGCCCGCATGGTCAACGACTGCAGTTCCGACGACTCGAGGTCGCGGCTCGCCCTGCTTATTCCGTCGGTGATCGGCCTGACCGGCTCCGACCGACGGATCGAGGTCATGGTCGCCCTGCGCACCGGCTGCGAAGCACTTCCGGTGGCGAGTCTGGAACGCCAGCGTGCGCTCGCCGTGGGGGTGCTCACCTGCGAGCGGAACGCATCCGTTCTTGATCCGGACCTGGCCGAGCAGGTACGACCGCTGATTCGGGCCGCGCTCGACCAGGCACCCGATGCCGAACGTTGGGCCCGCGATTTCATCGGCAGCGTGCGTTCCTGGTCACATACCAAGTTCACACCACGCACCGCTGACACGATCATTCGCGTCGGTGTGCAGGGCATCGGCGAGGCCTGCGTCGCCGACCCCGATGCCCGGCTGTACACCCTGCTGGAGCGCGCGATCGACGACTGTCGCTCACTGCTCGGAAGCGCTCCTCGCCCTGCCAGCACGACCGATCGCACGGTGAACCTGCCAGCGCTGGCCTGAACATCGTGCCGATCTCAGATAGCCCCTGACCGCACCCGGATGGTGCAACGAAAGCCCAGACTCAGTGATGAGGCTGGGCTTTCGTGTGTGCTCAGTTGCTGCGAGCGGATGCGCGCTGCTTAGACGGCGGCCAGTTCGAGGTCGCCGACCTCGGCGCGGATTCCGCGGTTGACGGCGGAAACGACCGACTTGAGCGATGCGGTGGAGATGTCAGCATCGATGCCGACGCCCCAGTAGCGCTTACCGTTCACATCGAGCTCAACATAGGCGGCCGCCTGCGCGTCGCCGCCGGCCGAGAGAGCGTGCTCCACGTAGTCGTACAGGGTGATCGCGATGCCGCGTTCGGCCATGACACCGAGGAATGCGTTGATCGGGCCGTTGCCGGAACCGGTGGCCGGCGCCACGGTGTCGCCGTCGCGCAGTTCGACGGCGAGGTCGACCGTTCCCGTCAGGTCACTCGACGTGCGGGTGGAGTGCAGTTCGAATCGACCCCACTTGGCTTCGGGGTTCTTGAGCGTGGCCGGCAGGTACTCGTCGTTGAAGATGTCCCAAATCTGCTCGCTCGTCACCTCGCCGCCCTCGGCATCGGTTTTGGCCTGCACGACGCCGGAGAACTCGATCTGCAGCTTGCGCGGCAGGTCGAGGGCGTGGTCGGTCTTGAGCAGGTAGGCGACGCCGCCCTTGCCGGACTGCGAGTTGACCCGGATCACGGCTTCGTAGCTGCGGCCGAGATCTTTCGGGTCGATCGGCAGGTAGGGTACGGCCCAGACCAGGTCGTCGACGGTGCAGCCCTGCTTGACGGCGTCGGCGTCCATGGCTTCGAAGCCTTTTTTAATGGCGTCCTGGTGCGAACCGCTGAAGGCGGTGAAGACCAGGTCGCCGGCCCACGGATTGCGTTCGGGCACCGGCAGCTGATTGCAGTACTCGGCGGTGCGCTTGATCTCGTCGATGTTGCTGAAGTCGATCTGCGGGTCGATGCCCTGCGTGAACAGGTTGACGCCGAGGGCGACGAGGTCGACGTTGCCGGTGCGCTCACCGTTGCCGAACAGGCAGCCTTCGATACGGTCGGCACCGGCCAGGTAACCGAGCTCGGCGGCGGCGATCGCGGTTCCGCGGTCGTTGTGCGGGTGCAGCGAGATGAGGATGTTCTCGCGCTGGGTCAGGTGACGACTCATCCACTCAATGGAGTCGGCGTACACGTTCGGGGTGGCCATCTCGACGGTGGCCGGCAGGTTGACGATGACCTTGCGTTCCGGAGTTGGCACGAGGATCTCGACGACCTGGTTGGTGATATCGACGGCGAAGTCGAGCTCGGTACCGGTGAAGCTCTCCGGGGAGTACTCATAGTAGATGATCGTGCCGGGAATGGTCGCTTCCATCTGCTTGCAGAGGCGCGCACCGAACAGAGCCAGGTCGACGATGCCCTGCTTCTGTTCGCGAAAGACGACATCGCGCTGCAGGATGCTCGTGGAGTTGTAAAAGTGCACGATGGCCTGCTTGGCTCCGGTGATCGCCTCGTAGGTGCGCTTGATCAGGTGCTCGCGCGCCTGGGTGAGCACCTGGATGGTGACGTCGTCGGGAATGGCGTTCTCGTCGATGAGGCTGCGCACGAAGTCGAAGTCGGTCTGGCTCGCCGAGGGAAAGCCCACCTCGATCTCTTTGTAGCCCATGCGCACGAGCAGGTCGAACATGATGCGCTTGCGTTCGGGGCTCATCGGGTCGATGAGCGACTGGTTGCCGTCGCGCAGATCGACGGCGCACCAGCGCGGCGCGACCGTGATGTGCTTGCTCGGCCACGTGCGGTCGGGCAGGTCAACGGCGAACTGCTCGTGGTACGGACGGTAGCGGTGGATCGGCAGTGTGGATGCGGTCTGATTGTTCTTCATGGTCCTGTTTCCTCGTGGGTGTCGGCAGCCAACGACGAACTCCGCGACGAGGGAGGCCTCAGATTAGGACTCGTCGCGGCAGCTAAGGAGGAGCACACCGTTCAACACGATGTCAGGCTAGCACCGTTTGGCACGGTTGCGACCACGTTCCTGTCACCCACGCCTAACGCAGATCGCGCAGCCGATCCGTGATGCTGTTCTCCTCCCCCGCGCGTCGCTCATAGGTGACGGCGATGATGAGAAGCACGGCACCGACGACGGCGAGGGTGATCCACCACGGCATCGACTCGATGCCTCGACCGATCTGCACCAGGAACACGAGAACGTTCTCGAGGGGAAGCACGATGATTCCGATCAGGAACGGGGCAGCGAGTTTGAGGCTCGAGCCGATCAGGATGGCCACGAGCGCAATCAGGATCACCAGAATAGCCCGCCAGGTCTGGGGGTCCGTGAAGGTGGCCAGGATCGATGCAAGCAGCAGGGTGACGATGCCGGGAGCGAGCAGCGGCCAGGAGCCGCTCCATCGTGCGGGCCAGCTGTTGACCGTTCCGTCGCGCCCGTCGGCCGTGTCGGGATGCACGCGCGCACCAGTCAGAACGACGACTCCGGCGGCCAGGAGGAACAGGCCCATGGGCAGTGAGAACCATTCGACCCGCAGGTCGCGCGGACTCCACGCCACGATCGCGGTAACCAGGGCGAGCACGAAAGTGAACCATACGGGCGGCAGGCTGGCCGGGTGGGTGCGCATCCGCCAGGCAACGACGACCGTCAGGACGAGATACGCCAGCATGAGGCACCACACCATCCAGATCGTGAACCAATCGCGTTCGATCGCGCTCCAGGTGGCAACCGCCACGTACACCGCTGCGGGCGCATAGAGCCAGCGGATGCGTGTGAGTTTCCACTGTTTCGACACCGTCACGCGGATGCCGTGGGCGCCCAGGACCGCAGGCAACGCGCCGGCCACGGCTATTCCGAAGCAAAGCAGAACGAGTGGCACCCCTCCGGTCTGGATCGTGTCGGCGCCGAGGCCGAACCGCACACCCTGGATCGCACCGGCCGCGCCGGCAGCCACAGCAACCGCCAGGGTCGGCAGTTGCAGGACTCCAAGCGATTCGGCGCGCGCCGACGAGCCGCGGCCGAGCACGACCGCGAGACCGAGGAGCAGCCAGGCTGCGGCGACGAGGCCATACCCCCGCCACGGGGCCAGCGCGGCAGTTCCCGTGCCGGAAACGGCCAGAACCACGAGGATCGGCGCGACGGCCACGACCAGACCCGTCGTGAACAGCGGCACGGCGCGGAACCCGCGTTTCGTTCGGATCAGGCCAATCGTGGCAGCGGCCAGGCTCGGCGGAAGCAGGTATGGTTCAAGCGCGCTGATTCCGGCGATGGCCCACAGGCACCACAGCGCGCCGGTTAAGGCGGCAGCGGCAAGCCACCACCCGTAGCGGCGCTTCGCCCAGACGGACGTGGCTGCGGCGCCGAGCCCGAGGATGACCAGCACGATCAAGGTGGTCGGTAGTCCCGCCGCGACGCGCACGAGGGCGAGTGTGACCGCGATCACCGCCGTCAGAAGAGTGGATGCTTCAATCGCCACTCGAGCCGCCGTCACGTCCCGCAGAACGATGCCCCGCCGGCTCAGCGTGCTGCCGATCAGGCCGGTGCCGGGAAGCACAACGGCGACAATGGCGGCGATCACCGGCAGGGTGACGGGAGAGGCGCTGACGAGAAGCACCTGCGCGCCGAGGCAGATCACCACGACGGCGAGTGACGGAACGAGGAGGCCGGCGGCAATGGAGCGGAGCACGATGCCCAGGCCGACACGCCGCGTATTGAGAAGGGTGAGTGCCAACAGAAAGATGAAGGCGGTCGAGAGAGCGGTCCAACCGCTGCGTTCGAAGAGCACCTGTGCGACCCCGATCACGAACGGCACCGACGTCACCACCAGAATCGCGTACCAGGCCGGCGGAGCAAGCCGCCGGAGGAAGGTGGCGGCGATCGCACCGATCGAACCAAGCGATGTGGTGAGGCAGAGCAACGCGATGGTGCCAACGCCCAGCTGGTCGAGCGCCATTGCGAAGACGACCAGTGCGTAGGCATAGCCCGCACCGACGTGGAGGAACCGCGCCCTGGCCGGCACCGTTCGGGCGATGACGGCGATCGTGGCGACAACAGCGATGCCAGCCCAGACCGCCACAACGGCATCGACCAGGGAGCAGACCGTGGCCAGCAGTACCGCGAAATGGACGGCCAGCACGAGTGGCAGCCGCATATTGAGGGGCGCCTGGCGGAGGCGAGGCACAGCGACGAGCGCACCACTGAACATCACGGCGAGGCCGACCGCGATCGCGATGCGGGACCAGAGGGGGAAGACGGGCTGACAGGCCAGGGTCAGCGCGGCCAGGGCGACGAGCCAGATCGCACTCGAAGCGGTCCATGCTGCCACCGGGAGGGAACCCGCATCGACCGCAGCGGCATCCGTTCTCGTTGCGCTTCGGCGCCGGGCCAAAACCGAGAACGCGCCGAGCCCGGCCGACATGGCGGCCAGGCCGAGCACAACAGCGAGAACACCGTCCGGAGGCAGCACGCCCGTCGCACCGAGGTCGGAGCCGCTGAGCGCGGTGAGCACCGTCACGGCTCCGAGCAGCACGGCTGAGAGAATGGGCGAGAGCACGCTCACACCGGCCAGTGCGAAGGCACCAGCCAGGAATGACCGCACTTTGAGCGTGCGCAGTCTCGGGGCAACTGCCTGCAGCACGAGCAGCGCGGCGGCCCCGGCAGCCGGGGCGACGGACAAATACCACACTCCCGCCCCGTGTGCTCCGAGGTTTAGTGCGAACGGGAGGCTGACGGCAGCGGCCATCGCCGCAGCGCCGGTCACTGCGCTCCAGAAGTTTCGGGCGAGCTGCCGAGTCGACAGCAGGGCAAGCGCGGCGACAGCGGTCACCACCGCGGTGATCGTCAGCCAGTACCCGGTCGTGGTGGTTACCTCGATGAACCCGGTCTGTGCCAGCACGGTGCCGGTCGCGATGATTTGAATCGTCGCGAGCGTCATCCGCTCCAACCGGAGGCCCCCAGCGAACCGCGGTGAAAGAGCCGGAGTCGTTTCGACGAGGGCAAGGGCGACGAACGCCACTCCAAGATGCCCCACGGTCGCCGACAGTGTCGTTCCTCCCGCGTAGCCCAGCATCGCGGGGGCGAGGGTGAGACCGGCGAGCGAAATCCAGAGCCAGCCGCGGATGCGGGTGAGAGTCGCCAGAACGACCATGATGCCGCCACTGACAAGCGTTCCGCTGGCGGCGAGCACCCACGGGCTCACTTCGGTCGGGGCTAGTTGTGAGAGTGCATAGACATCGAGGGCGATAAAGACCATTCCGAGGCCGCCGACAGCTTCCGCCGAGAATTGCAGCTGACGGCGGGCAAGCAGCCAGGCACCCGCCAGAAAGAGGAGGGTGATCAGCCCGACGATCACGCTGCGCAGGGCGTGATCGGTGAGGTCGGGATTGAAGAAGGTGAAGACGACCGCGGAGACCGCGAACAATCCGGCACCAGCGACGGCCAGCACGGACTGCACCGTTGCGCTCGACCGTGGCGCGACGGTGACAGCCGCACCAGTCGCACCACGCGGCCCGGTCATCCGCTGCGGAATCGGTGTCGGCGGGGCAGCGCTGGGCTCGGCTGCGGTGGCCCGGGATGGATGCGACACGCGCACGAGTGCGTCCTGTCGCGCCACGAGCGCCGCGGCGGCGGACTCGGAGGCGGCCCAGAGCTCGGCGGCCAGATGGCCGACCAGTTCGGCGCCGCACGTGGAGCAGGGGCTGTCGGGTAGTGCGGCCTCACAGACCGGGCACGAGGTGCGGTCGAGCAGATGGCGAATCGCGATGTCGCTCCAGGGCTGTACGGCGCGAGGCACGCTCATTCCCCCACCGAAACGGTTGCGGCCGCACTGGCCCCTTGTTCCGGCACCCACATGAAGATGTCGCCGGGCTGGCATTCGAGCACGCGGCAGATGGCATCGAGGGTGGAGAATCGCACGGCCTTCGCCCGACCGTTCTTGAGCACGGATACGTTGGCCGGTGTGATGTCGATCGCGGCGGCGAAGTCGGCGACCGACACCTTCTTTTTGGCGAGTTCGACGTCAAGGTTGATCACGATGGGCATCAGACCACTTCCGCCAGGTCGCGTTCGAGTTGAGAGGCTTGGCGCAGAAGCCCGCGCATCACGACGACCAGCAAGGCAAGTCCCGAGCCGATGACAATGCCCAGCAGGCACAGGACGGTGACCGAGGGCGAAGCCACACCGACGACGGCAAGGGTGATGAACGAACCGCAGATGAGGAGTGTCGCCACGGCGACGAGGGCGAGGACGATATTCACATAGGTGAATGCGGTGGCGCTGAAGATGGTGGATGCCCGCACCAGGGACAACAGCCGCCAGACGCAGACGAGGGCGACCTGCACACAGAGCAGGAACACCACGGTGACGATGATGGCGGGCACGTGGAGGTAGCCGAGCTGCGGGGACCTGGCGATCATCTGCTGCGCGACCGCGGGAACCACGAACACCTGGCACACCAGCAGGAGTGCGACCAGTGCAATGATGAGCGTTTTCAGGGTGACGATCGCGGTGCGATGCATGAAATCCTATCGATTATCGGTGTCAATCTATCGATAAACAATATACACAGGTTTTCACAGCCACAGCCACAGCCACAGCCACAGCCACAGCCACAGGCACAGGCACAGGCACAGGCACCCACTCCCCTGACAGCGAGAACGGCGCAACCAGCATGGACAGCGGGTCTCAGCTACGGTCAGACTTGGGCACATTCCACGGCCGTCCGATCCACGAACAGCGTGTGCCCGGATGCCGGGCCCAGGTTGCGAAAGCGGGCCCATGATCTAGCCTGGGCCCACTTGCCGGGCCTGGGCCCGATCTGCGGAGGGGGTCCGAACCGACGGCCGCGACGCCCGGCCGGCTAGAAGCCGAGGCGACCGAGCTGCTTTGGGTCGCGCTGCCATTCCTTGGCGATCTTGACCCGCAGGGAGAGAAACACGCGCTTGCCGACGAGCGGTTCGATCTGTTTGCGGGCGCGAGTGCCGACATCCTTCAGGCGGCTGCCCGACTTGCCGATGATGATGCCCTTCTGGCTGTCCCGCTCCACGAACAAGTTGGCGTAGATCTCGACCAGTTCCTGGTCGTCACGCTCAATGATGTCGTCGATGGTGACGGCGATGGAGTGCGGCAGTTCGTCGGTGACGCCCTCGAGCGCCGCCTCCCGAATGAATTCCGAGATACGCGATTCGAGAGTTTCGTCGGTGACCGCGTCGGCCGGGTAGAGCGGAGCGTCGGCGTACGGCAGCAGGCGCAGCAGCTCGGTGGCGAGGGTGTCCAGCTGGATGCGGCTGGTCGAGGAGATCGGCACGATCGCCTCCCAGTCCCGCAACTGGGACACGGCCAACAGCTGATTGGCGACGTTGGTCTTGGAGGACGCATCGATTTTGGTGACGATGGCAACCTTTTTGGCGCGCGGGAAGGCATCCAGTTGTTCGTTGATGAATTTGTCCCCCGGGCCGATCGGTTCGTTGGCCGGGATGCACAGTCCGATCACGTCGACGCCGGCGAGCGTCGCGGTGACGAGGCTGTTGAGGCGTTCACCGAGCAGGGTGCGCGGGCGGTGGATACCGGGAGTGTCGACCAGGATCAGCTGGCCGTTCTTCTGGTGCACGATGCCGCGAATGGCACGGCGGGTGGTTTGCGGCTTTGACGAGGTGATCGCGACCTTCTCGCCCACCAGCGCGTTCGTCAGGGTGGACTTGCCCACGTTGGGGCGTCCCACAAACGAGACGAATCCCGCTCGGTACCCGCTCGGGTGAGGCTCGGTTGCTCCGGTCATGACCGTTCTCCTTCATCATCTGACACTGTGCTTGGGGTACTCGTGGGTACCGTAAGGAATGCGATCTGTGCATCGATCAACGCCGCGTCGCGTTCCACCAGCACGGTGCTGATGCGTTTGCGGCGGCCTTCGGTGCGCTCGGCGGTGAGGTTCAAACCACTCACCGAGGCCACCGACCCGGCCACGGGCAACCGTCCCAGGGCTTTGGCCAGCAGGCCACCCACCGAATCGACATCGTCGTCGTCAAGTTCCAGGTTGAAGAGTTCGCCCAGTTCATCGACGGGCAGCCGGGCGCTCACCCGAAATTGCCCGTTGCCGAGGTCTTCGAACTCGACCACGTCGCGGTCGTACTCGTCGGAAATGTCGCCGACGAGCTCCTCGATCAGGTCTTCGAGGGTGACCAGCCCGGCGATTCCGCCGTACTCGTCGACGACCATGGCGAGGTGGTTGGACTCGAGCTGCATCTGCCGCAGCATGGCGTCGGCCTTCTTGGACTCGGGCACGAAAACGGCCGGTCTGGCCAGATCGGCCACGGTGAGCTGGAGGGCGTTGATCGGCCGCTCGAACACCAGCCGGGCAACGTCACGCAGGTACAGGATGCCGGCGACGTCGTCGACCTCCCCGTCCAGCACGGGCACCCGGGACGTCCCGCTGCGGAGGAACAGGCCCATTGCCGCATCGATGCTCGCGCCGGCGTCGATGGTGATCATGTCGGTGCGCGGAATCATCACCTCGCGCACGACCGTCTCGCTGAATTCGAAGATGGAGTGGATGAGCTCGCGGTCGTCTTCTTCGAGCACGTCGAGCTCGGTGGCCTCGTCGACCATGCTGAGCAGCTGGTCTTCGGAGGTGAAGGTGGCGAGTTTGGTGCGTCCCGGGGTGACCCTGTTGCCGAGGGCGACCAGCGCGTTGGCGATCGGTCCGAGCAGCAAGCGGGCGATGTGCACGAGGAGGGCGGTCGCGGTCAGCAGCCCGACCGGGTGGGCTCGGCCGACGCTGCGCGGGCTGGCGCCGACCAGCACGAACGAGACCGAGGTCATGATGAGCGCCGACAGCAGCAGTGCCAGCCAGAGCGCGTCGATGGTCGTCGCGAAGACGAGGGTCACCAGCACGGCCGCGGTCGTCTCAGCGGTGATCCGAATGAAGTTGATGGCGTTGAGGTGTGCCCCGGCGTCGTCGGCGATGGCCTGGAGCGATCGTTTGGCCCGATGATTCGGCACCAGGCCGGCGATGTCGGCTCGGGATTGGCCGGTGATCGCCGCGTCGACGGCGGCCATCAAACCGGCGAAAACGACCAGGATGACGGCCGAGTAAATGAACCACACGATGTGCATCAGTGGCGTTGTCGTTCCTGCATGGCGAAGCCGATGAGAATGTCACGCTGAATGCCGAACATCTCCTTCTCTTCCGCCGGTTCGGCGTGGTCAAAGCCGAGCAGGTGCAGCACACCGTGCGTTGTCAGCAGCAGCAGCTCGTCGAGGGTGCTGTGGCCGGCGGTCTCGGCCTGCTCCTTGGCGACCTGCGGGCAGAGCACAATATCACCGAGCAGTCCCGGCGGGGTTTCCTGCTCCTCGGTGCCCGGACGCAGTTCGTCCATGGGAAAACTCAGAACGTCGGTGGGGCCCGGCTCATCCATCCACTGCACGTGCAGCTGCTCCATGGCGCCCTCGTCGACGAGCACGATGGCGAGTTCGGCGTCGGCGTGCACGTGCATGGTGTCGAGCGCGAAGGCAGCGAGGCGCAAAATGGCGGCCTCATCGACCGGGATGGTCGACTCG
Source organism: Cryobacterium luteum (assembly GCF_900110125.1). Classification (GTDB taxonomy): domain Bacteria; phylum Actinomycetota; class Actinomycetes; order Actinomycetales; family Microbacteriaceae; genus Cryobacterium; species Cryobacterium luteum. The sequence goes on along the minus strand of NZ_FOCN01000024.1, from coordinate 18,037 downwards.
TTGTTGATTTCGATGCTCAACTGGAACTCCGTTTCGGGTTGCGGCCTGACGCAGTGCGCTGCGGGCCGCGGGTGGCGAATTCTCGGGCTTCGGCGCTCTCCTGACGAAGGGCCTGCTTCTGCGCGTCATAGTCGGTGTAGGCGTCGACGATGCGGCCGACGAGTGAGTGCCGCACCACGTCAGCGCTGCTCAGATAGGCGAAGTGGATGTCGTCGATCCCGTCGAGCACGCGCGTGACCAGTTTCAGTCCGCTCGTGCCGGCCGGCAGGTCGATCTGGGTGATGTCGCCGGTGATGACCATCTTCGAGCCGAAGCCGAGGCGGGTCAGAAACATCTTCATCTGTTCCGGCGTGGTGTTCTGCGCTTCGTCGAGCACGACGAAGCTCGCGTTCAGGGTGCGACCACGCATGTAGGCGAGCGGCGCCACCTCGATCGTGCCGGCAGCGAGCATTTTGGGAATCAGTTCGGGGTCGAGCATCTCGCCGAGAGCGTCGTAGAGGGGCCGCAGGTAGGGGTCGATCTTGTCGGTGAGGGTGCCGGGCAGAAAACCGAGCCGCTCGCCCGCCTCGACCGCCGGTCGGGTCAGAATGATGCGCTCGACCTCTTTGTTCTGCAGGGCGCGCACCGCCTTCGCCATGGCGAGGTAGGTCTTGCCGGTGCCGGCCGGCCCGATGCCGAACACGATGGTGTTGTCGTCGATCGCGTCGACGTAGTCCTTCTGGCCGAGCGACTTAGCCCGAATGCTCTTGTTGCGCGCCGTCAGGATGGGGGCGCCGAGTTGGGCGGAGGGGCTCACGGAACTGTCGGCGGCGAGCATCCGTGCTGAGGTGGCCACCTCGGTCTCGCCGAGGTCGTGGCCGGTGCGCAGGGCTAGTTGCAGTTCGTCGATCAGTCGGCGCACGGCTGCGACGTCATCGGCGCTGCCGCCGAGGGTGACATCGTTGCCACGCACGTGCACGTCGACGTTGGGGTACGCGGCCTCGATGGTGCTGAGGTAGCGGTCTTCAGGGCCGAGCAGGCGCACCATGGCGACGCCGTCAACGGAGAAGCGCAATTCTGCCTTATCGGGATCAGAGTGCGCCAAGCGAGTCCTCCCCCAGCGTGTCGGTCGGTGTTGGGCTGCCCAAAACGTGGGCGTGCACGTGGAACACGGTCTGGCCGGCGGCGGCCCCGGTGTTGAAAACCAGGCGGAACTGCCCGTTGGTGCGCTCGGCGGCAATCTGCTCGGCCACGGCGACGAGTTGGGCGAGCAGGGCGGGGTTGCCGGCGGCAAGGTCGACGACGTTGTGGTACTGCGGGTCTTTGGTGGTGACCACGACGTGCACGGGGGCTTTCGGTGCGATGTCGAGGAACGCGATGATGTTTTCGGTCTCGGCCACGATCGTCGCCGGAATCTCCCGCGCGATGATTCGACTGAAAATGGACGGCTCGGCGCCAGAAGAAGACATGCCTCTATCTTAAGCGGCGCTGTCAGCGGCTCGCACTACCAGCGGCCGAGCGTCGCATTGAGAATCGCGAGTGCTGCCGGACCGGCGGTCGACGTGCGCAGCACGGTGTCACCGAGGCGCACCTGACTGGCACCGGCTTGCTCGAGCAGCAGCAGTTCAGCCGGGGAGATTCCACCTTCCGGGCCGACGACGAGCAGAATGTCACGGTCGTCGGTGGGCGCAGCCACCTCGGTGAGGCGAGCGGATGCGGTCGGGTCGAGCAGCAGCATCCGTGTGGTGCCGGCGAGCACGGCGAGTTGTTTGGTGCTCACCAGCGGGGCGACGTCGGGCAGCCAGGCTCGAATGGATTGTTTGCTGGCCTCGCGCACGATGCTGCTCCACCGTTCGTGGCCCTTGGCGATCTTTTGGCCCTCCCACCTGGTGATGGAGCGGGCGGCCGACCACGGGATAACGCCGTCGACGCCGAGTTCGGTGGCAGCCTGAATGGCGAGTTCGTCACGGTCGCCCTTGGCCAGGGCCTGCACCAATCGGATGCGCGGCGCCGCCGCCGGCGTCTCGCTCGCGTCGTTGACGCGCAGGGTCAACGACGCAGCCTCCGCCGTCAATACCGTACCGTCGAGCAGCAACCCGGCCCCATTGCCCACGCGGAGCCGATCCCCGGGACGCACCCGGCTGACCGTCACCGCGTGGCGCGCCTCGGCACCGTCGACAGAAACGACCTGCCCCGGGCGGCACTCGATCGTGCGCAGCGATTCCTGCAGGTAGAAATGTGCCATTTAGCCGAGGAACCGGTCGCGCAACTTGGCGAACAGGCCCTGCTGGTACTGGCTCAGGGTGGGTGCCGGGGCGGCGTAGCGCGCCGCGAACTGCTCGATCAAGTCGCGTTCCTTGTGGTCGAGTTTGCTCGGTGTGACCACGTGGATACCGATCTTGAGGTCGCCACGGCCGCTGCCACGCAACTTGGTGATGCCGCGGTCCTTGATCGTGAGCACCTCGGAACTCTGCGCACCGGGGCGGATCTCCACCTCGATATCACCGTCGAGGGCCTTCACGGTGACGCTCGTGCCGAGAATGGCGCTGGTCATGGGCACGTCGAGCGAGCACATGAGGTCGTCGCCGTCGCGGCTGAACACGTCGTGATGGCGCACCTTCATCTCGAGGTACAGGTCGCCGTTCGGACCGGCAGCCGGGCCGGCCTCGCCACTGCCGGGCATCTGCAGGCGCAGGCCGGTGTCGACTCCGGCCGGAATGTCGACCGGAACCGTGCGGCGGGCGCGCACACGGCCCTGGCCGGAGCACGTCATGCACGGTGTGGCGATGATGGTGCCGTAGCCGCGGCAGGAACCGCACGGGCTCGACGTCATGACGTTGCCGAGCAGGGAGCGCACGGCGCGCTGGATGCTGCCGGTGCCGTGGCAGATGTCGCAGGTGATCGGTTGGGTGCCGGGGGCGCAGCAGGAGCCCTGGCAGGTGGCGCAGACGATCGCGGTGTCGACCTCGATGTCCCGGTGCGTGCCGAAGATGACCTCGTCCAGGTCGAGTTCCACCCGGATGAGGGCGTCCTGGCCGCGTTCGCGGCGGGAGCGCGGGCCGCGACTGCCGCCGCCTCCACCACCGAAGAAGGTCTCGAAGATGTCACCGAAGTTGCCGAAGTTCTGCCCGTCGAAGCCGCCGTTCTGGCCGCCCTGGTCATACTTCTGGCGTTGTTTCGCGTCGCTCAGCACGTCATAGGCGTGCGTGATGCTCTTGAACCGTTCCGACGCCTCGGCGCCGGGGTTGACGTCGGGATGCAGTTCGCGGGCGAGGCGACGGTACGCCTTCTTGATTTGATCGGTGGTCGCGTCGCGGTCAACGCCAAGCGCTTCGTAGTGGTCAGCCAAAGGTGGCTCTCCTTGAGGATGTTGTTCGAATTGGGTCGGTGCCGCAGCGCGGCCAGGAAAAATCTAGGTCTCGCCCAGCAGGCGGGAGAGGTAACGGGCGACGGCGCGCACCGCCGCCATATTGTTGGAGTAATCCATGCGGGTGGGTCCGAGCACGCCGAGTCTGGCGAGGTTGCCGTTTGCGGTGTAGCCGCTGGTGAGCACGCTCGCCTCCGGCAGTCCAAAGGCGGCATTTTCGCGGCCGATGCTCACCGAGACACCGTGCTGGTCGGTCTCCATTTCGCCGAACAGGCGCAATAGCACCACCTGCTCCTCGATCGCCTCGAGCACCGGATAGATGCTGCCGGAGAAGTCGTCTTCGGTGCGCACGAGATTCGCGGCCCCGGCCATGACGAGCTTGTCCTGGCGGTTCGCACCGACCTGGTCGGCGAGGGTCTTGGTGATCAGGTCGACGATCGGCTGCAGTGCCGGAGAACCTGGCCAGACGCTCGCGGCGAGAGCCACGCTGGCTTCGGCCATGCCGAGCCCGACAACCGCGACATTTAGCCGCGCACGCACCTCGCCGAGCGTCTGCTCGTCGAGCGCGCGCGGCAGGTCGATCACCCGCTGCTCCACCCCGCCGGAATCGGTGATCAACACCGACAGGATCCGCGTCTCGGTCAGCGGGACGAACTCGATGTGACGCACCTTGGCCCGGGACAGTGAAGGGTACTGCACGAGCGCGACCTGGTGCGTGAGCTGCGACAGCAGGCGCACGCTGCGCACGAGTACCTCGTCGAGGTCGGCGGAGTGGCCGAGAAAGGTTTCGATCGCCTGACGCTGGGCCGGCGTGAGCGGGCGCAGGTCGGCGAGGTGGTCAACGAAAACCCGGTAGCCCTTGTCGGTGGGGATGCGCCCGGACGAGGTGTGCGGCGCCGCGATCAGCTCTTCTTCTTCGAGCAGAGCCATGTCGTTGCGAATGGTGGCGGCGGAGACACCGAAGGAGTGCCGATCGACGATGGATTTGGACCCGACGGGTTCGCGGGACGCGACGTAGTCCTGCACGATGACGCGCAGAACATCGAGGCCACGGTCGGAAACCACTGTGCCCGCCTTCCTGATTTTCGGGGTACTGCTGCACACGAGCGGATGCCCACTCCCGCGCGCGCCGGTGGGCACGCTGGGACGCAGGTTTGTCGGCACGTCGTTGGCACTCGCATCCGCTGACTGCTAAGTGTATCGCGACCGGCCGGGTATCGACTGAGCGCGCCCATTGCCAGAAACCGGAAGCGAGCGTTTAATTGCCGCTATACGCTCCCACCGCTTTGAGCGAAAGGCACGATCATGAGCGACCCACAGGCACAACCCCCCGGCGATTCCAGCAATCGTGATCCCAACTACCGTGATCCCAACTACCGTGAGCCCACTGTCGGCCAACCGCCGTATGGCCAACCGCCGTATGGCCAACAACCTGGCGGCCGCCCGTACTCCAACCCCGTCGTAGCGGCACCCGTTTCAGAGGGCGACGATCGCCTGTGGGCGTCGCTGGCCCACCTCGGCGGCATCCTGAGTTTTCTGCCGTCCCTGATCATCTGGTTGGTCTTCAAGGACCGCGGTCGTCTCACCAACACGGAGGCTAAGGAGGCGCTGAACTTTCAGATCACCCTGTTGATCGCCTACGCTGCAATCACCGTGGGATCGACGTTCCTGGCCCTCGTCACCTTCGGGATCGGCGGACTCCTCGTGGGCCTCGGCTGGATCGTCTGGCTGGCCGGGGTTATCTTTTCGATCCTGGGGTTTCTGAAGGCCAAGGACGGTCAGAATTACCGATACCCGTTCGCCCTGCGCCTGATCAAATAGGCCTGATCACGTAGCCGCCCAGCGACGTGGGAACGGCGGGACGATTAGCCTGGAGGTCACTGGCACTGCCGTGCCAGTGACCGGGCCGAACACAGGAGACCCCATGTCTGAGCAGAACCCGTACCAGTCAACCCCCGCCAATCCGATGAGCCCGGCTGACGAGAAACTCTGGGCGACGCTGATCCACGTCGGGGGCATCATCTTCAGCTTTCTGCCGGCGCTGATCGGTTACCTCGTGCTGCGCGATCGCGGACCGTTCATTCGCGCGCACACCGCTACGGCGCTGAACTTTCATATCTCGTACTACATCTACGCGGCCGTGCTGGTTCCCATCACCGTCATCACGCTCGGCATCGGCGGCATCCTGTATGCACCGCTCGCCATCGTCGCCCTCGTGTTCATGATTCTGGCCGCGCTCGCCGCCAACCGCGGCGAAGGCTACAGCTACCCGCTCACAATCAAGTTTGTCAGCTGAGCCACTTCGTCAGCTGAGGCACGTTTGTCGATTGAGGCTGACTCCAGTCAGTAGATCGACGCTCTAGTCACTGAGCCGCCGCACCACAGCGTCGGCCAGGAGCCGTCCGCGCAGGGTCAATTCGATCGTCCCGGCGAGAGCAGCCTGGGCATTGACAAGGTCGTCGGCAATGAGGCCGGCGACCTCACGGCGACCGGCCGTCGACAGTGAGGCTACCGGAATGCCGGTGCGGATGCGGCTCTGCAGCAGGATGCGTTCAAGCTCGCGGGTCGGCGCGTCGAGTGTTTCGCGTCCGGCGGCCGGAGAGAGGCCGGCCACTATACGCTCGGCGTAGGCGGCCGGATGCTTGACATTCCACCAGCGCACGCCGCCGACATGGCTGTGTGCGCCGGGACCGACGCCCCACCAGTCCTGGCCGGTCCAGTAGGCGAGGTTGTGCCGAGACCGGTGAGCGTTGCTCGTGGCCCAATTGCTGACCTCATACCAGTCGTAACCGGCGGCATTGAGCAGTTCATCGGCCAGTTCATAGAAGTCGGCCTGCTGGTCGTCGTCGGTCGGGGCGATCTCGCCACGGCGAATCTGCCTGGCGAGCTTGGTGCCGTCCTCGACGATGAGGGAGTATGCGCTCAGGTGGTCGGGCTTGAGGTCGATCGCCTGCTCGAGGCTGGTGCGCCAGTTCGCGAGCGACTCCCCCGGCGTGCCATAGATGAGGTCGAGGCTCACGTCGAGGCCGACGGCGCGGGCCCACTCCACCACGAGCGGCACGCGCTCCGGGTCGTGGGTGCGTTCGAGGGTCGCGAGCACGTGCGGCACGGCCGACTGCATGCCGAAGGACACCCGGGTGAAGCCGGCATCGGCGAGGGCGTGCAGGTAGGCGGCGTCGACCGAGTCCGGGTTCGCCTCTGTGGTGACTTCGGCACCATCCTGCAGGCCCCACTGGTCCCGCACGGCGCTGAGCATCTTCACGAGGTCGGTCACCGGCAGCAGCGTTGGGGTGCCGCCGCCGAAGAACACCGTCGCCACCTCACGGTCCGGCACGCCCGACGCGGTAAGGATACGGCCGGCGGCCTCCACCTCGAGCACGGCCTGGCTGGCATAGTCGCTCTGCTTGACGCCGCGCAATTCCGTCGCGGTGTAGGTGTTGAAATCGCAGTAGCCGCAGCGCACCCGGCAGAACGGCACGTGCAGGTAGACGCCGAAATCGCGTTCGGCCGCGTGGACGGCTGCTGACGCGGGAAGGAGGCCGTCGTCGGGTGCGGGATCGCCGACGGGGTGGGGTCCGGCCATGGGTGGTGCTCCAGTACGTTGAATTCAGTTGGTGATGGCGCCGCTATTAGATGGCACCAGCGGGGTGCAGGGCGCGCAGGTAGAGCCTGGTGAATTTGGCCTGCTGAAAGCGCAGCACCGGCCAGGCCAGGCGGTAATACCAGGTGCTCGCCCGCGAGAACGAGCGGATGGTCAGCCAGACCGAGTCATCCTCTCGATGCTCGACGATGAAGGATTCCTCGCCGCTTTCCGGATGGCCGGCCATGGTGCCGTAGGCGAACCCGATGCGGGTGGCCTCGTCGATCACGTACACGACGCGCACGGGTGCGGTGACCTGGAACAGCCACAGCTTCATTCTCAGGGTCGCCGTCATGCCGTTGGCGATGTAGGGGGTGCCGTCCTCGGCGAAGGTCGCCTCGTTGACCGGATGCTGCTGGCCGGCCGCCGGCGTACCGTCCGGCTGGAAGGTCACCGGGGTGTACTGCACGCCGGTGCCGTTTTCCAGGTCGGTCACCTCCATGCCACTGCCGCGTTGGATTCCCCACGTCATCAGCAGTTTCGTGGCCGCTTCGAAGCGTTCCTGCGAACTGCCGAGCTTGACGCTCTGTTCCATCGGCCGGTAGCCCTTGGGCGGGTAGCTCATCAGATCGGGCGCGAGCGTGCCGCCGATTGCGGCATAGCTGACGGCGGCGTCGGTGAAGGTGGCCCTGCGCATCTGCTCTACTTCTTGTCTTTCGTCTCGATATCGCCGCTCAGCGCAGCGATGAAAGCTTCCTGGGGAACTTCGACCCGGCCGACCATTTTCATGCGCTTCTTACCCTCTTTCTGCTTCTCCAGCAGCTTGCGTTTGCGTGAAATGTCACCACCGTAGCACTTGGCGAGCACGTCCTTGCGCATCGCCGAAATGCTCTCGCGGGCGATGATATGGGCGCCGATCGCGGCCTGGATGGGCACCTCGAACTGTTGGCGGGGAATCAGTTTGCGCAGACGACCGGTCATCAGAGCGCCGTAGGCGTAGGCCTTGTCACGGTGCACGATGGCGCTGAAGGCGTCGACCTGCTCACCCTGCAGCAGGATGTCGACCTTGACCAGGTCGGCTTCCTGCTCGCCCGAGGGCTCGTAGTCGAGCGAGGCGTAGCCCGCGGTGCGGCCCTTGAGCATGTCGAAGAAGTCGAACACGATCTCACCGAGCGGCATCGAGTAGCGAATCTCGACCCGGTCTTCGCCGAGGTATTCCATGCCGAGCAGGGTGCCGCGGCGGCCCTGGCAGAGTTCCATGATGACGCCGACATAGTCTTTGGGCGCGAGGATCGCTGCCTTGACCATGGGCTCGAGCACCTTGGCGATCTTGCCGGTGGGGTACTCGCTCGGGTTGGTCACCGTGATGGTGCGTTTGTCGTCGGTGGTGACTTCGTAGGGCACACTCGGCGCGGTCGTGATCAGGTCGATGTTGAATTCACGCTCGAGGCGTTCTGTGATGATCTCAAGGTGCAGCAGGCCGAGAAATCCGCAGCGAAAGCCGAACCCGAGGGCGACGGATGTCTCCGGCTCGTACCCGAGACTGGCATCAGAGAGCTTGAGCTTGTCGAGGGCCTCGCGCAGCGCCGGATAGTCGCTGCCGTCGATCGGATACAGACCGGAGAAGACCATGGGCTGCGGTTCGTCATAGCCGGGCAGCGCGTCGGTCGCCGGGCGCACCGCGGTCGTGATGGTGTCGCCGACCTTGGACTGCCGCACGTCTTTCACACCGGTGATCAGGTAGCCGACCTCGCCGACCTTCAGGCCCTTGCTCTCGACCGGTTCCGGCGAGATGACGCCGATCTCGAGGATCTCGTGGGTCGCCTTGGTCGACATCATCTGGATTTTCTCGTGGGCCTTGAGGTGGCCGTCGATCATGCGCACGTAGGTGACGACGCCGCGGTAGCTGTCGTAGACCGAGTCGAAGATCATGGCGCGGGCGGCGGCATCCGGGTTGCCCTTCGGTGCCGGAATCATGGTCGTAGCGAGGTTGAGCAGTTCCTCGACCCCCGCGCCGGTCTTGCCGGAAACGCGCAGCACGTCCTCGGGGCGACCACCGATGAGGCTCGCCAGTTCGCGGGCATATTTCTCAGGGTCGGCGGCGGGCAGGTCGATCTTGTTGAGCACCGGAATAATCGTGAGGTCGTTCTCGAGGGCGAGGTAGAGGTTGGCGAGGGTTTGGGCTTCGATGCCCTGGGCCGCGTCGACCAGCAGGATGGCGCCCTCGCAGGCGGCGAGGCTGCGGGAAACCTCGTAGGTGAAGTCGACGTGCCCGGGGGTGTCGATCATGTTGAGCGCGTACGTGACGCCGTCGAGCTCCCACGGCATGCGCACAGCCTGGCTCTTGATCGTGATGCCGCGTTCACGCTCGATGTCCATGCGGTCCAGGTACTGGGCTCGCATGGAACGCTCGTCGACGACGCCGGTGATCTGCAGCATGCGGTCGGCGAGCGTCGACTTGCCATGGTCGATGTGGGCGATGATGCAAAAGTTGCGGATGAACTCGGGGGCCGTGGCGGCCGGTTCCAGCGCGTGAAGGGCTCTCGGTGACATAGTTCGTCTATTCTTCCATGCTCCGGCGGTTGGCAGTCCCCGTGCGTTACCCGAGGTCGTCGCGGGTGCGCTGCTGACGAGCGCGAGCGGCGGCATCCGTCGTCAGGGCAATCGTTCGAGCATAGGCGGCGCGGGCGCTCTGGAATTGGCCGGCCTGGGCGAGCAGGTAGGCCCGGGTGGCCCAAGCCGGCTGAAAGTCGTCGGCGCCCTCGATGCGCTCGAGCGCCTGCAAAGCGACTTCGGCACCGTCGACGTCGCTGATGGCGACGCACAGGGCGACGCCGGCGCCGAGTGTCGTCGCGAGATAGAGCGCCTCACCGCCGAGCGAATCAACCTCGCGCGACGCCGCCGTCTGCCAGACGATGGCGTAGGCGCCGTAAATGGCTTCCAGAACGGGCGGCAGGCGCCAGGCAAGCTCGGAGCGTTCGGGGATCCTGAACGGGATGCGAGCGTCGCGGACCCGCCGTTTTGCCCGTACCAACCGCTGGGCCAGGGCGGTCGGCGACAGGTGGAACACCGCAGCGATCCGCGCCGAGTCCATGCCGAGCACGCCGAGGGGAACCTGGCGGCGCGGCGCGGCCGATTTCCAGAGATCGCGCAGGCGATTGCGAGCCACCGTCACCAGCCAGCCTTCCGGATTGTCAGGAATGCCCGTCTGAGGCCAGGACTTGAGCGCCTGTTCGAAAGCATCGGAGAGGGCGTCTTCGGCGGCGGGGATGTTGCCGGTGGGTGCGGCGAGCACGGCGAGCATGCGCCCGTAGGAGGCGCGGGCCACCTGCTCGGCCCGCGCCTGGGCATCCGTCCGGCTGATCAGGCCTCAGCTGTCTCGTTGACCTGGCTGTGCCTCGCACCTTCGCGGAAAATGATGGCAGAGGGGCGGATCTCAACGGCCCCATACTGGGCGCCCGGGCACCTCTCGGCCCAGCCGATGGCCGCGTCGAGGTCGGGCACATCAATGACAAAGGTTCCGTTGAGGCGTTCCTTGGTGTCAATGAACGCGCCGTCCTGCACCAGCAGGGAACCGTCACGCACCGAGATGGTGGTTGCGTGGGCGACCGGCTGCAAGATGTCTGCGGAGACGAGCACCCCGGCGGCATCGAGCGACATCGCCCAGGCGTCAAAGGCCGCGCGGCCCCACCCCATGGCTTCGTCGCTGACCTCGGCGTCGCCGGCTTCCTGGCTCATGACGAGCAGTGAGTATTGCATAGTGGTTTCCCTTCTGATCATTTGATCGTGACACCGACATGACGATCGAGACAGGGCGGAATCGACACCCCGGCGCGAACTCTTGTCGATGCGTGAGGGTTCAGGGCTGGAGCCTCGCCCGACGATCAGCCCACTCCGGGTGCGGCTGGCTAGGATCACCGGCATGGAGACTGCCCCGCCCCGTGTGCCGGTTCTCCTGGTGCATGGCATCCGTGCCTCGGCCACGATGTGGCGCGTGCAGGAGGAGGCGCTGCGCACCGCCGGGCACCCGGTGCTTGCGATCGATCTGCCCGGCCACGGTCAGCGGATGCAGGAACCGTTCACGGTGCGGGCCGCGCTCGCCGCCATCGACGCCGGGGTGGCGGCGCTCGGCGGCCGGGTGCTGCTCGTTGGCCTCTCCCTCGGCGGCTATTACGCCGTCGCCTACGCTGCCGAGCATCCTGACCGGGTGGCCGGTCTCATCGCCGCCGGGTGCAGCGCCGAACCGCGCGGCGTGCTCCTCGAGGGGTACCGGCTGCTTGCTCGCACCATTCACCGACTGCCCGACCGGGGGCTCTGGCTACACGAGAGCATGGCACGGCTGCTCCTGCCTGCGGCGGGAGCGCGCGATGTGCTCGCGGGCGGCGCCGCGCTCGACGTGATGGATTCCGGACTGCGCGCGACCGCGACGCTGACTCCCCTGGCCAGCCTGGCCGCGTATCCGGGCCCGATCTGGCTGGTCAACGGCGCCCTCGATCATTTTCGACTGAACGAGCGACGCTTTCTGGCCGCCTGCCGCAACGGCCAGGTCCTCATGGTGCCGGGGGCGACGCACCTGTCGAGTCTGGCCCAGCCGGAACGTTTCACGGCCATCCTCCTGCGGATCGCCGAGCGGGTGTCCAGCGCCGCGTGAGGTCGGCCACCGCACGCGCTTGGTGGAGTCCGGGTTGGGCGTGGGCATCCGCTGCGGCGGGCGACCAGCGGGAGCGATCGTGGGCATCCGCTGCGGGAGCGTCCATCGGCGAAGCGGGGGCGGGCATCCGCTGAGGGAGCGGACCGGTTTGGGGGTGCGAGCAATTGCTGGTAGCGTTAGTGGTTGGCTTGCGTGTTGGGTCCCACCCCGCACGATTTTCGCCGCTCAAGCGCCCTCTACCCGCTGAGCGGCTGTCCGTACTACAACCTAACGAAAGCGTAAAAAACGTGGCAAATATCAAGTCGCAGATCAAGCGAATTGGCACCAACAAGAAGTCCCAGGAGCGCAACAAAGCCGTCAAGAGCGAGTTCAAGTCCGCGATCCGCGCGACGCGCACCGCGATTGCCGCTGGCGACAAGGACAAGGCCGTCGTCGGTCTCGCCTTTGCTTCCAAGAAGCTCGACAAGGCCGTCAGCAAGGGTGTCATCCACCAGAACCAGGCTGCGAACAAGAAGTCGGCCATCGCTAAGGCTGTCGGCGCACTGGTCTGATCAGCGCCCTCGTCTGATCCGTTCTGGTTTCATCCAGCACGCTGAGAGGCCGCAGTGTCTTGTTTGAGCGGATGCTGCACCTCAGACCCGAAAACCCTCGCCGTTCCGGTGGGGGTTTTCTGGTTTCCACCGGCGGGCAGCGCAGATAGTTGAGGTACGGGTGCTGGAGTGGTGCGCCCCACTAGACTGACGCGGTGAAGAGCACCCCACCGGTTAGTTCTGTCCCCGACGCCAGCGGCCCGCATCGCCGCGTACACGCTCGTGTTCTCGCCGCCCTGCTCAGCGCCGGGGCGTTGGCTGTGGCCGGGTGGCTCGCGTTCAACGCGAGCGACGGGGTGTCGGTCACTCCGCAGGACCAGCGGCTGGTGGCGCTGGTCGCGCTCGCACTGTTTCTCGGTGGAATCACGTTCTACCTCGCGGCAGCGGTGGTCTCGGGACCCCGCAGCCCCGACAATCACGGCCCCGCCCGTCCCGGCAGCGGCACTGTCGAGGCTGACGGGTCTGCGCGAACGATTCGGCGCATCCGTTCGCTGTCGGCGCTCGGAGCGGTGTTCGCCGTCGCGGCTCTGCTGGCCGTCGCCGGACTCGGCGCCCTGCGAGTTCTGGTGCCGCCCGCCGAGCGGCCGGTGTCGGTGCAGTTCTCCGACATCACCGGTCGGGTGCAGCTCGAATTCTGCCCGAGCCTGCCCTCGTCGTTCGACGCCCTGGCCAAGCCGGCCGACCTCTCCGCGTCGACCACCTTGCTGCCGGTTTGGGTGGCCAGCCGGGTCTGCGGCAACCCGAGCTTTCAAAACGGAGTGTGGCTCTACCTGAACCGCTCCACCATCACGGTCGCGGACGCCGGCGACCGCTGACCGGCCTGGTTCGGGCTACTGCTCGCCACGCCGGGCGATGACACCGATCAGGCGTTCGAGCGCGAAGACCGGGTCGCGGCCTGCGCCCTTGACGGCGGCATCCGTCTCGGCGAGCATCAGGATGCAGCGGGCGAGGCCCTCGTCGCTCCAGCCCCGGAGGTCTTTTTGGGCGCGTTCCACCTGCCACGGGGCGAGGCCGAACTGGGCGCCGAGCTGGGCGGAACCGCCCCGAGCCCCGAACACCTTGGCCATGGTGCGAATCTTCATGGCGAACGCCGCGACGATCGGCACGGGGTCGGCGCCGGAGCTGAGGGCATGGCGGAGCGTGATCAATGCTTCGCCGTTGCGGCCGGCGATGGCCCAGTCGGCAACCTTGAACGCGTTGGTCTCGACCCGACCGCCGTAGTAGCGGTCGACGGTGGTCTCGGTGACCTCGCTCGTTGCGTCCGCGATGAGTTGCTGGCACGCGGCGGAGAGCTCGGCCAGGTCGTCGGAGAACGCGGCGACGAGCTGGCGCAGAGCGCTGGCCGTGACGCGTTTGCCGGCCGCCTTGAACTCGTTGGAGGCGAATTCGTACTTCTCGGTGTCTTTCTTCAGCTCGGTGCAGACGATCTCAATGGCGCCGCCGAGGCCACCGCGGATGGTGTCGAGCAGTTTCTTGCCGCGCACTCCCCCACCATGACGCAGCACGACGTAGGTGTCGTCGGCGGGGTTCTCGAGATAGTCGAGCGCCTCCGCCAGAAACGTGTCGCTGCATTTTTCAACGTTGCTGACCCTGATCAGGCGCGGCTCACCGAACAGCGACGGGCTCGCGAGGGTGAGCAGCTCGCCGGGAGCATAGCTGTCGGCCTGCACGTCGCTGATCTCGAGGCTCGGATCTTCCAGCTTGAGAAAGTCGCGCAGCTGGCGGATGGCGCGTTCGGCGAGGAAAGTTTCGGTTCCCGTGACGAGCACGATCGGCGCCGGACGCACCTGGTGCCAACCGAGCTGGGGAATGACGGTGCCCTTGTTCGTTCGGGCGGGCGCAGCCTTGCCGGCGCGGGAACCGGTGGTGGCGGGTCGTGCAGCCAATGCGCTCTCCTCGATTTTGGTGGGGTCGATCAAGCTTAACCCGCAGCACCGACCGGTCCGGCAGCATCCGGTGCCACGGTTTGCGTGGGCGTGGAAGTGGCGGGGGGACCGCGGTCGCCGACCTTCTCGGTCCACAGTACGAGGGTGCCGTTGGCGCCCGGCGCGACGACGGCCAGGCCTTCCCGGTCGGTGCGCATCGGCAGTGTTCCCACCGCTGCGAGAGTGTTCAGCAGGGCGTCGGTGGGATGCCCGTAGCTGTTCGCGGCGCCGACCGAGATGAGCCCGATCCGCGCCTGCAGCTGCGCGTAGAGTTTCGGGCTCTGGTCGGCCGAACCGTGGTGCGCGACCTTCACGACGTCGACTCGCCCGGGCGGCGACGCCCGCAGCAGGGCATTCTGCGAGTCCTCGCCGAGATCGCCGAGATAGATCGAACGGATGCCCCGCCCGTCGAACATGATCGTGATGCTTCCCGGGTTTCCCACCTGCATCGTCGTCGCGCCGCGAATGGGCCAGAGGATGTTCCAACGCAGCCCGCCGAGGGTGCCGGAATCTCCGCGGGCACCCTGGTGGACCGTGGCGCCACCAGCTGCGAGACGTTCGTGCAGGCGTTCATCCTGCGCGTTCTCCGGCACTCCGACCAGCGCCGTGTCGACCTTGCCGAGGACGGCATCGACCCCGCCGATGTGGTCGAGGTCGTAGTGGGTGAGCACGAGCAGATTAATGCGGGAAATGCCGAGGGTGGCGAGGCAGACGGTGAGCAGCTGCGGGTCCGGCCCCACATCGACGAGGGCGTACTGATCGCCGTCGCGCACGACGACGGCGTCACCCTGCCCGATGTCGCAGGCCGCGATCTGCCAGTCGGGCGGGAAGGAGGCGACCCGGCCGATCCCCGCACCGATGAGCGATCCGGCATAGCCCCCGAGACCGACCAGGAGTACGGCGAGCACCGCGGCGGGCCAGCGGGCCGGGCGGGCGGTCGGGCCGCGCAGCACCACGACCAGCGTGAGGAGGGTGACGAGCGCGAGCAGCAGCACGCCCGGTGCACCGCCCGGCCAGGGCAGTCGGGTGCCGGGCAGCAGGGACACCCCCTGGGCGACGGCCGCGATCCACGCGGACGGCAGCCAGGCCAGGCCGAGCAGTGCCACTGCGACGCCGGGGAGCACCGGGAGGGTCAGGCAGGCGACCAGTCCGACCACCGTCGCAATCGGTGCGGCGGGCCCGGCCAGAATGTTGGCCGGTACCCCGTAGAGCGGCAGGCTGGGGTTCAGCAGGATCAGCACCGGCTGGCAGGCCAGCTGGGCAGCCAGCGGAATGGCGATGATCGCGGCGAGGGCCGTCGGCATCCACTGGGCGAGAACGCGTGCCAGTGGGCCGGCGAGCACGAGAAGCCCGGCCGTCGCGAGCACCGACAGGGCAAAGCCATAGTTGCGGGCCAGCCAGGGATCGGTCACGAGCAGACCGATCACGACGGCGAGCAGGGTGGGCACACCACGTCCGGGGCGGCCGGCCCCGATCGACAACAGGGTGAGGGTGGCCATGACAGCCGAGCGCAGCACGCTCGGTTCCGGGGTGACCAGAACGGTGAAGCCGAGCAGCGTCAGGAGCGACAGCCCGATGCGCCAGGAACGACGCAGCCGAAGGTAGCCGCCGAGCAGCATGATCGACGCGATCACGATGGCGCAGTTGGCACCAGATATAGTTACCTTTGGAGGTGGCTATGTCAGAACTGAGCGTTCGCGAGTACCTGAGAGTCTCGAAGGACCGGAAGCTTACGGGAAAAAGCCCCGATCAACAGCATGATGAGAACGTAGCATCGATCATGCGTCAGGGCTGGATTCTGCACCCAGATCCGCCTTACCGCGACACGGACCGCAGCGCCAGTCGCTATGCGACGAAGGCTCGAGAAGACTTCAAGCGGCTCATCGACGATCTCGAGGGCGACACGTTCGGGGCAGACGTTCTGGCCATCTGGGAGTCAAGCCGCGGATCGCGTCGGGTCGGCGAGTGGGTGGACTTGGTCGACCTATGCAAGGCGCGCAGCGTACGAATCTGGGTAACGACGCATGGCCGGCTCTACGACCCAGCGAACGCCCGTGATCGGCGGAGCCTGCTCGAAGATGCCGTGGACGCTGAGTATGAATCTGAGAAGACGTCCGAGCGCATCCGCAGAGATGTGCGTGCTGCCGCTGATAAGGGGAAACCACACGGCAAGAATGTCTACGGTTTCCTACGTGTATACGACGAGCAGACACGGGAACTGCTGCGGGTTGAAGAGCACCCCGCGCAGGCGCCGATCGTAAAAGAGGCCGCGCGCCGCGTATTAGATGGCGATACGTTCTATGCCATAGCGAAAGATTTTAACGAGCGCGGGATTGCACAGCGGCGTCCGACGCGTAAGGAACACCGCAAGAACTACGGCTGGACTCCCCCGGCAGTAAAGCAGATGCTCTCGATGCCGGCATACGCTGGAAAACGGCAGCATCAGGGCGAGATCGTCGGCGACGCCATGTGGCCAGCGCTTATCGACTTCGTGACATGGAAGAAACTTCAAATCGTCATGTCGCCCCCAGAGCACAAGCGGACGAACGACTGGCCCGCAAAGCATCTCTTGGCCGGGATTGCTCTGTGTGGAGTCTGTGGGGCGCCGACACGCGTCGGCAAGCAGAACGCAGGGGCCAAGAAGCTGGACGATGAGGGCAATCCTCTGCCGAGGAAGACATACCTTGCCTATATATGCTCAGGCGTGCCAGGGCGGCCGGGACCTGACGGCACGAAGGGATTCCACGTCGCCATGCGCCAGGAGCACCTCGACACCGTGGTGACCGAGCTGGTGCTTACTCGACTGGAGCGGCCGGACTTCCTGGCGATGGTCGGCGAGCGGGGCCAAGGAAACGACACTGACCGCAGGGCTGTGCTCGAGGAAATCGCCGGATACCACGCCTATCTGAACGAGGTACGCGCGGACGCCGCGGCCAAGCTGCGGTTCAATCTGCTGCTCGATCAAGAAGCCAGGATCGAGCCGTTGATCAAAACAGCACAGGCGAGGCTTGAGAAACTCTCGGAGATGGATCCGTTCGTATTGACGCTATTGTCCGGCGGGGCTATCCGCTTGGAGTGGACGGATATGGAGCTCGCGAAGAAGCGACGTCTGATCCGTGCAGTGATGGCGCCAAGGATCAGCCGCATCGGCAAGGGATGGGCGGGCCAAAAGGGCATCAACTACGAACGGGTCGAGCCTGGCTGGCGGTGACGCAGACAAGCAGGAAACGGCTCTGCTGCGCCCCCGCCGCCGCGCCTCTGGCGAACCTTGACTGCCCGCAATCAAACGCATAATGGCAGAGCACTGCGTTATGCAGGAGGTGTGCGTTGGTGCTCGCTGCAGCGAGGCGATCCCGTGGCACTTCTAGTACGGACTTCAGGCAGACCGCATGGGCTGGGTCGGCAGCGCGTAGCGCACAGTAGCGCTGCTAAATGGCCTAGCGTTACGTGTCTTGATACCAAGAACGCCTGTTTATCAAGGCATCATTTGAAACGTAGCTCCGTAGCGATGTAACTCTCCAAACCATGCGTGAGGAAGTTTAGGTGCCCAGTTTCCTCACCTTTCTCATAGGGAGGTTTCACCCCAGCTACATCGCTACATCGCTACATCGGCTGAGTGACGCTGAGACTTGAGCGAACACTTGTAGCGGACGCTCTGATCGCAGCGATACATTCGAGCGAGGAGCGCTACGCCTCAGTACCCCCATGCAATGATCCTTTCCCGCATGCTCCTGAGCGCGCGCCCCCACCCCAACCGATGGGTCGAAGTGTGCTCAGCAATTGCCCTGTGTTCCCGCGTCGAGCTGCTAAACTTAGAGAACTTGGAAACCTCCGAGTGCACAACTAAATATCTAGACCATGATCGTCGGCAGGCGACGTGGCGAATAACAAGTGCAGACCCCCTCTAGGGGTATATACCACGATGTCGGCAGGCAACGCGACGAA
>NZ_FOCN01000002.1 GCF_900110125.1 Cryobacterium luteum | reverse complement strand
GTTGAACAGGTCGTGCCGATGATCGAGAAACTCCACGCCACGATGGGTACTCTCCCCGCCGAAGTGCTGGTGGATGCCGGGTATTGTTCAGCAGCAAACTTGGACTACGCCAAGACCGTGGAAGCCGCGAGCGACGGACGGACTGAGTTCTTCATCGCGACCGGCCGGGTGAAGCACGGGGAACGTGTTCCGGATGTTCCTCGGGGCCGGATCCCCGCTGACGCGACGTTGCGCGAACGCATGGCGCGGAAGCTGAAGACGAAGAAGGGCCGCGCGGCCTATGCGCGGCGGAAGGCAATCGTGGAGCCCGTGTTCGGTCAGATCCACACCCGACAAGGAAAATTCGTTCTGCTACGAGGGTTGGAGCAAGCAGCCCACGAGTGGGACCTGATCGCTGCCTGCCACAACCTGATGAAGCTGCACACCGTGCACACCAAGGCTCTCCTCGCCACGCAAGCCGCGCTGACAGCCCGCCCGGCAACCTAAGGTCCAGTGCAGAACCGCCCTGCCGGGCGCCAGCGGCCTCGACCTACTGCCGCCAACGCGGCACTGGCCCTATTTTCAGTCGGCACGAGAACAACGCAGACCCCGCAGTCCACGACGACCGCCACAGCAACGCCCCGCCCGCTGCGGCCAAATCGGCCCGAATCTCGTCGCATCAACTTCGAATAGGCGTTACTGACACACGCTCCTAGCGGGCGCATGGATGCGGTGCATAACGGGGGTGCATGATTTGCTGGTCTCCAAGCCACCGATCGCGCGTTCGTTATAGTTGCATGGTGGCTCGGGTAATCTCCCGGTCACCCGTGTTGACGTGGTTCTTCCGGTTACGCTGCAGGGCCCGGTACCGACCACCAAGTTTTTGGAGTGTTTCGTGCAAGAGTACAAGCCCGGATTCGTGTCAGTTATTGTGGTCAATTTCCGCGGCGCAGCGGACACTCTCGAATGCGTTCGGGCGGTGGTGGACGTCGACTGGCCCGAAGATAAAATCGAGATCCTCGTGGTAGAAAACGGATCCGGCGATGACAGCGAATCACTCCTTCGTGCCGCGATGATTGACCTCCCAAACGTCCGACTGATCGTTTCAGAGGAGAATCTCGGCTTCACTGGAGGAAGCAACCTGGGAGCGCGCCATGCTGGCGGCGAGTTCTTAGCATTTCTCAACAATGATGCGAAACCCGACGCGGGCTGGGTCCGCGGCGCTTTGAAGCAGTTTGAAGTAAGCCCCCAAGTGGCCGCAGTCGGAAGCAAAGTTCTTGACTGGGAGGGACTGAACGTCGACTTCGTTGGTGGGAGCGTGACTTGGTTCGGCATGGGATACAAAGACCATGTGACGGAGCCCGATGGCGACCAGTTCAATCGCCCGCGCGACATCCTCTTTGGAACGGGTTCTGCACTCTTCGTACGAGCTGAGGTGTTCAAATCAGTCGGTGGCTTCGACGAGCGCATGTTCATGTTTTACGATGACGTTGATCTAGGTTGGCGGCTGAATCTCCTGGGTTACCGTGTTCGTTACGCCCCGGATTCAAAGGTATTCCACAAGCATCATGGATCGATGAAATCGTTCGGACAGTACCGCGAAATGTACTTGCTCGAGCGAAATGCTCTTTTCATGCTTTACAAGAACTTGTCTACCGAGTCCTTGGCATCATTTCTGCCCGCGGCTCTGCTGCTCGCGGCTCGCCGCTCAGTTTCAAAGAGTGGGCTCGATGCAGAATCCTTCGATATCCGACGATTCTCGGGAGCACCAGATGAATTCGACCAAAAGATCTCCGTAGACAAAGAAGCCATTGCCGGGCTCTTCGCACTGGACCAGTTCGTTGCGGCCCTTCCGGGCTTGGATGTGGATCGCCTAAAGATTCAGACGCGCCGGACAAAGACCGATGCCGAACTTTTCCGCCTCTTCGGGGACATGTTCGTACCTCTGTTTGATTCGCCATATTTTGCCGATGGGCTTGAGCGAATTGTGTCGGCCTTTAACATCGATTCGTTGAAGCAGCGCCGCCGCGTACTTGTGATCACGGGAGATGCCTTAGGTCAGAAGATGGCTGGGCCTGCCATGCGGGCCTGGAAGATTTCTGAGGCCCTTTCTGTTGAAAATGATGTGCGCCTCCTGACCTGGAATGCTGCTAGCCGAACTTCTGATCTCTTCGAAGTTTCGCGAGTACGCCTTGGCAATGAGCGCGAGATGAAGGTGCACGAGCAGTGGGCTGACGTGATCGTCTTTCAAGGACATGCACTACATCACTTCAAGACACTTCTCGACTCTGACAAAATAATTGTTGCGGATCTTTACGATCCGATGCATCTGGAACAGTTGGAGCAGGGCCGCGAATTCGGCACAGACACCTGGGTGTCGCAGGTCCGTGGGGCAAATGATGTTCTAAATCAGCAGCTCGAGCGCGCGGATTTCTTCCTATGTGCATCGGACCGCCAACGAATGTTTTGGCTTGGACAGCTAACTGCACTAGGTCGCGTGAACCCCCACACCTACGCTGCCGATGAGAATCTCGAGGGACTCATTGCCATTGCTCCTTTTGGTATGGACGCGAAATCGCCAGTCCATACACGATCGGCAATTCGAGGCATCGTCCCGGGAATTGGCGACGACGACAAGGTCGTCATCTGGGGCGGGGGCATTTACAACTGGTTTGACACGCTCACCTTGATTCGCGCCATCGCTGAGGTTGCAAAGACTCATCCAGATGTTCGGTTGTTCTTTCTAGGAGTGGCACACCCCAATCCCGATGTTCCAGAAATGGAAATCGTCTCCAAAACTCGAGACCTCGTCGATCAGCTGGGGCTGACCGGGAAGAATGTGTTCTTCAATGAGCAATGGGTCGCACTAGACGACCGGCAGAATTACCTACTTGAAGCTGACGCGGGCGTGAGCACTCACTATGCCCACATCGAGACAACTTTCTCGTTCCGTACAAGAATTTTGGACTACATGTGGGCAGAGCTTCCTATCGTCACTACGAATGGTGATGGGTTTGGCGACCTGGTGGAACGCACTGGTATGGGGATATCAGTGCCTGAGCGCAACGTCACGGCCCTAGCCGATGCGCTGACTAAGGTTCTGTATGACGATGATTTTCGTCAGACCGCGCATGATGCGGTCGTTGAGGTTCGTAGGCAGTTCACTTGGACGGAAGCCCTCCGACCTCTCATCGAATTTTGTCGAGACCCGCAAATCGCTCCCGACCGAGCGATTCGCCTTGCCGGGCACCAGCCCACTCGTTCCCGCTCATCACGAAAGCCATCACTCCTGAACTCAACACCTGAGGCCCGTCTCCATGAGGCGGCAGCATCAGTAACGGGCCTCGCGCGAGAAGTCGCCCTAATCCGGCACTACGTCACAGAAGGTGGCGTGACAATGTTGGCCCACAAAGCCGGTGGACGTGTAATTAGCGTTCTTGGTGGAAAAGCCACGAAATAGCGTCCAGCCGACAGGATGTGCTGACGCAAGTGCTGGCTGTGGTCGCGCTCGCCCATGCATCACGCGGGCTGAGAAGGGTTCCTGAAAGAATCATCTGAGCGCGTGCCATCTTCGACCATTAAATTCGTGCCCTGACGCACGCCATGGCTCACGAACCTACCCGAGCATCCTCTCCGCGTAGCTACGCTGCTCCCTTGATACACGGCGTGAGAGCTGGTTCTCAGCCCAACGTTATACTGTACGAGTCCTAATCTCCCGGAAGAATTGTGGTGCTACCTTGTCCTCAGCTCAAGATCGTTTCGTCGCCCTGAGCAAGCAGCCCCTGCAGGCTGTTGGCACGGCCAACGGGGGGGCCCTGAGCACTTGGACAACCATAAAAGCGGTATTTGCGCACCGCGAAGTCCTCGCCCTGATGGTTCGACGGGATACGAAAGCACGATACAAGGACAGCGCCTTGGGCATGGTGTGGACCCTTATCCGTCCGTTGACCCAGTTGTTCATCTACTACATAGTCATGGGCAAGTTTTTGGGTGCGGAACGCGGAATCCCTGATTTCGCAATCTACGTGTTCACGGGACTGACCGCCTACGGGCTGCTTAGCGAGATTGTCTCGGGTGGAACGTCATCCATTGTCGGCAATGGCGGCTTAATCAAGAAAATCTATCTGCCCCGCGAGGTCTTCCCGCTCGCAAGCGTAGGATCAGCGCTCTTCAACTTTTCCATCCAAATGGGAGTGCTGATCGTTGCGCTATTTGCCGTCGGACACCCATCGCTGCACACTGGACTGCTGTACTTCTTTCCAGCTCTCGCGATAATTGTTATCTACGCAACAGCTTTCGCTTTTCTGCTCTCTGCGACAAATGTCTACTTGCGTGACGTCCAATATCTCGTTGATGTAATCCTCCTGATTCTGTTGTGGGCCTCACCGATCGTCTATTCCTGGGAGATGGCACGCAACATCATGGGCGAAGGCCTCCTCCTGAATCTCTATACAAACAACCCGATCACCTTGGCCGTCCTCGGATTCCAACAAGCATTCTGGGTGGGCGGCGCGCCCGCTGCTCAGTTCCCGGCTGAACTTATGATGCGCATGCTGATCGCCCTGGCAGTTGGCTTAATCCTGCTGTTCGGATTTCATCGCGTCTTCGCACGACTTCAGGGCAACTTTGCTCAGGAGCTTTAGGTGAAGGCGTCTCACACGACCTCACTTCCCAAACAGAACGAAGGAGAGCCAGCCATGGCTGATTCCCCAGAAATCGTCGTCGTCAAGGACGTATCGAAGCGGTTTGTAATTCGAAAAGACAACTCACTCAAAGAGCGAGTCGTAACTCTTGGGCGCGCTGGTAAGCGTCACCGCGAAGAGTTTTGGGCATTGCGGAACGTCAGCATGACGATTCAAGCCGGAACGACTGTGGGGCTCATCGGTCATAACGGCTCCGGAAAGAGCACGCTCCTCAAAGTGCTCGGTGGGATCTTGGATCCCACGACAGGAACAGTCGCCCGCCGCGGGCGGATTGCCGCTCTCCTAGAGCTCGGGGCTGGATTTCATCCAGACCTGACAGGCCGCGAAAATGTCTTTCTGAATGCCTCCATTCTTGGCCTGAGCAGGGAGGTAACTGAAGCTCGATTCCCGGAAATTTTATCCTTCTCCGGCATCGGAGACTTCATTGATACACAGGTAAAGTTTTATTCCTCTGGCATGTACGTTCGGCTAGCATTCGCCGTTGCAGTCCACACCGACCCAGATTTGCTCCTGGTGGACGAGGTTCTCGCTGTCGGCGACGAGGCGTTTCAGCGGAAGTGCATGGACAAGATCCGGTCGTTCCAAGAGGAAGGCCGCACGATCGTGCTGGTGACCCATTCTCTCGGCCAAGTGGCCGACCTCTGCGACCGTGCCATCCTACTCAATCAAGGTGAAGTAGTTTTTGATGGAGACCCTCGCCAGGCCGTCGTCAACTTCAGAAATATTCTGGAAGGTCGACGAATCGCGGAAGAGGAGGTCGCCCCCGTTCAAGCACACGTTGAACGGGATGCGCAAATCGTCTCGGCAAGTGCGCATGCCGTAAATCGTCGTCCTGATGAGATGCTGCAAACGGGGGATGACCTTGTTCTATCGGTAGAAGTCGAGCACCTCACGGACACTGATGAGGCGTGGGACTGCGCCATTCAGATCGATAGCGCACAAGGTCAAGCCGTGTACGCAACCTCAACCCAACTCCTAGGCGAACAGCTGCGGCCCAGCAAGGGGCCCCGTTGGGTACAATTTATTTTGAAAGATACGCGATTCGGTGCCGGCAAGTACTTTGTTAGTGTCTCGATCATGCACAAGTCAGGCGTGCACATTGCTGACTTACCCCAAGCATGCTCTTTTGATGTGGCGTACACTCCTCTCGCAATTGGTACCGTCTATGCGGCGCCCGAATTCAGCGATCTCGGCTCCTTAAAATAGAAGCAGTTTCGCTGCGTGTATCCAGCGGTGCCTCGAAATAGAATTAGAAGTTACATGTTTACCTCCCCAAATGACCCCATGGCCACGTGCCGCATTGCTGTAGTCACCGTCAGTTATGGTTCGGAAGATGTACTGGGGCCATTTCTGAACTCCCTTGGGCTCGCATCTCTCCACCCGCTGTTCGTAGTCGTGGCAGATAATAAACAGTCGAAGGGCACGAGCAAAGTTCGAGAGCTTACCGAGGAGTCGGGCGCCCTCTACCTACCGCTTGACGTGAACCGAGGCTACGGTCACGCCATCAATCAAGCTGTGCGACATTTGCCGTCGAACATTGAATTCATCGTGATTAGCAACCCTGATGTAGTGGCGGAACCGGGCTCGATCGACATTCTTGTCCAGACTCTGTCCGCGGATTCCACTATCGCGGCAGCGGGCCCCCGGATATTGTCTTCGGACGGGCAGGTCTATCCCTCCGCTCGAATGATCCCCACCCTCACGGGCGGGGTTGGCCATGCGTTATTCTCGTCAATTTGGCCAGGCAATCCTTGGACGCGATCCTACCGAAGGGACGCGGTTGCCGTTCCTGCCCGCCGGGACGCGGGTTGGCTATCGGGAGCCTTCCTCGTTGCACGTCGTTCGACAATTGAGGACTTGCACGGCTTTGACGAAAACTACTTCATGTACTTTGAAGATGTTGATCTCGGCTATCGAATCGGCAAGAGTGGTCTCCGCAACGTTTACGAGCCGTCGGCGATCGTGACCCACACGGGTGCGCACTCTACGGCGACCGATTCGCTGAACATGCTCACGGCCCATCACCGAAGTGCGAGACGCTTCCTTTCCAAGCAGTACCCCGGACCGTCACGTTGGCCGATCCGTGCAATTCTTTCAGTTGGGCTAAGCGCCCGATCGTGGCTGTTGGAGAGGAAGAATAGGCGAACCTAGGCTCTGATACCGACTTGTCACACTGGACAAGTCGGCACACATCAGAGTCGGAGTTTGCCTACTTCGCAAGTTGCGCGAGGTAGCGTCCATATCCGCTTTTGAGCAGGGGCGCTGCAAGAACGGCAAGCTGCGCATCGGTAATCCAGCCTGCCCGCCAAGCGATCTCTTCTATACAGCCCACTTTGAAGCCCTGGCGATCTTCGATAACACGAACGTACTCGGAAGCTTGCATCATGGACTCGAACGTGCCGGTGTCGAGCCACGCGGTGCCTCGATCTAAAACCTGCACCTGGAGCTTAGCTTCGGCGAGGTAATGTTCATTGATCGTGCTGATCTCGAGCTCGCCTCGAGCACTTGGCTCAATCGTTTTAGCGATGGCGACTACGGAATTGTCATAGAAATAGAGTCCAGGTACTGCGTAATTGCTCTTCGGCTTGGTCGGCTTTTCTTCAATCGAGATTGCGATGCCAGATTCGTCAAATTCGACCACTCCATACGCGGTCGGATTACTGACGTGGTAGGCGAAGATGCGAGCCCCTTCTATCTCGGCGTTGCCCCGAAGGGAGGATCCCAAGCCCGCCCCGTGGAAGATGTTGTCGCCGAGCACGAGCGCGACGCTGTCATCACCAATGAACTCTTCGCCGATGATAAATGCCTGGGCGAGGCCGTCTGGAGAAGGCTGAATGGCATACTCGATGCGAATGCCCAAATCCGAACCGTCGCCGAGCAGTGCCCTGAATTGTTCGTTGTATTCAGGCGTGGTGATGATCAGAATTTCCTTGATATCGGCCATCATTAGCGTCGACAGAGGGTAGTAGATCATAGGCTTATCCCAGATCGGCATGAGCTGCTTCGAGATGCCTTTGGTGATCGGCCACAGGCGCGTGCCCGAGCCACCGGCGAGAATGATTCCGCGCATGTGCGTCAGTTCCTGTCGTTCAATGTGGCGTAGTATTCACGAGCTGCATCCCACATTGGAAGCAGGCCGGCAGCTGCAGCAGCAGCAAGAGTCGGCGCGTCGGTGTCTTTGGCAGACAGCAACAGATCGCCGGCCTCGGGCGGGAACACGAGCGCGATCTCTTCGTCGAGAGGGCTGATGCCGTGTTCGCGGCCCGGACTGAAGGTGCTGTTCACGAGATAGCTGACAGTGGCGTTGTCGGTCAGGGCAACGAAACAGTGACCGAGTCCTTCAGCGATGTAGACCGCGCGGCGATCGATGTCGTCAAGTAGCACGCTGTCCCACTGGCCATACGTTGGCGAGCCGACTCGAATATCGACGATGTAGTCGAGAACGGCACCGTGTATGGCGGTGACGTACTTTGCCTGGCTCGGCGGGACGTCCGCAAAGTGTATACCGCGCACTGAACCTCGTTTGGACACGGAAGTGTTTGCTTGGGCAAGGTCGAGTTTGTGCCCGACCATCTCTTCGAGCTTGTCGAAGCGGTACCACTCGAGGAATACTCCTCGGTCGTCACCAAACTGTTTGGGGGTGATCTCGAAGGAGTCAGGGATTGAAAGTTCACGAATCTGCACCTTCGGAGTCTAGCAATCGCAGTTCGCGGACATCAAAAGGCGCAACGTTGGGTGGTTTTCTTCAACCTTTCTTCAGTCTTGAACCTACTACCCGGAGAGGCCGGGTCAACCTCCAGCTCGTACTGGCGCGGACAGCGAGTAGCTGCTGATTGAGTCCCGTAACGACGGCCTCGGCGGCCGATTGGCTCCTCGTCAAGTCCAGAATTTGCTTTCTCAGATTCTCGAGCGCGTCCTCCTGAAGGGAGAATTGGTTTGCCAAGAATTCCGCCTTCTGAAGTCGAACGTGAAGCGCCGCGAGACCTTCAATCTCTCCGCCAAGGCGCTGATATGATGCCCTCACCTCGTCGGGCATCGATGCGCCGGCATCGAAGAAGTCCCTCATCGCAGACGAAATATCGGCACCCACCCCGAGCACGCCCAGCCCATGAGAATGCTCGAATGAAAACGATGGATATTGATCTTTTATCGCATCCCAGAATTTCCACACTCCAAAACCGTCCTGATGTTCGACAATGTCATGAAATATGACGACACCGCGACTTGACATCTTTGGCAACCAAGCGTTGAAGTCATGACTGACATCCTCAAACCCATGCCTGCCGTCGATGTGGAGCAGGTCCACGCTTGCGTCCGGAATGGAGATCAAAGAGTCATCAAAATATCCACGTAGCAGCGTTGAGAACGCCGCGTAGTCACTCTCATTAACCGACCTAACGTAATCGAACACCTCTTCGCCATATACGCCAGCATGATCATCGCCTTCCCACGTGTCTAGGGCGAATGCCGTGGACGCTAAGCGCAGCCGTGCGATTGCTTCACAAAATACGAAGTAGGAGAAACCTAAGTGCGTTCCTAGCTCAACTACGGAACGGGGCCGAATAGCGTCCACTAGCCAAAAGGCAAACGGGGCGTGACCGAACCAGGCGGAAACTGGCATGTGGGTTGGTTTCCAATACGACGTCGATCCCAACCAAGCCTCGCTTGATATGGTTGACGAATTGGTCTCGGCTAAATCGTTCAAGTGGATCTCCCTCGATAAAGTCAGTCGAATTCTGGATTCTTTCCCAAACAAGTGGGTTCATAGTACCCGGTACGAATCCTCACACCCCGCGAATTGTTCGAGTTGCACGCGCACTCAGGAACGACCGCCCGGCCACGGTAGAATCGCGGAGGCCATTGAAGCGAACGGAACGGTTACTCCTATATGAAGATCCTCGTCACCGGCGGCGCCGGTTTTATCGGCTCCAACTTTGTTCGACGCACGATTGAAGACAAGTACCCGGGGCTGGAAGGCGCCGAGGTTGTCGTGCTCGACGCCCTCACCTACTCAGGCAACCTCGAAAACCTCGCCCCGATCGCCGACTCCCCGCGCTACTCCTTTGTGCACGGCGACATCCGCGACGGTAAGCTGCTCGACACCCTGTTTCCCGGGCTCGACGCGGTGGTGCACTTCGCTGCCGAAAGCCACGTGGACCGTTCCGTGATGGACTCGACGATCTTTGTCGAGACCAACGTGCTCGGCACGCAGCAGCTGCTCGACGCGGCGCTTCGCCACAAGCTGGCCCGGTTCGTGCATGTCTCCACCGACGAGGTCTACGGCTCCATCGCCGAAGGCTCCTGGAACGAGGAGCGTGCCCTCGAGCCCAACTCTCCCTACAGCGCGTCGAAGGCCGGCAGCGACCTGCTCGCCCGCAGCTACCACCGCACCCACGGACTCAACGTGTCGATCACCCGCTGCTCGAACAACTACGGCCCGTACCACTTTCCCGAAAAGGTCATTCCACTGTTCGTCAGCAACCTGATCGACGACCTGCACGTTCCCCTCTACGGCGAGGGCAACAACATTCGCGATTGGCTGCACGTAGACGACCACACCCGCGCCATCGCCATGGTGCTCGTTGGCGGCCGCGCCGGAGAAATCTACAACATCGGCGGCGGCACCGAGCTCACCAACAAGGAACTCACCCAGCTGCTGCTCGACTCGACCGGCAAGGACTGGTCCTACGTGGACCGCGTCGCCGACCGGCTCGGCCACGACCTGCGCTACTCGGTGGATATCAGCAAGATTCAGGCCGAACTGGGCTATGCCCCCGAGGTTCCGTTCGAACAGGGTCTCGCCGACGTGGTGCAGTGGTACCGCGACAACCGCCAGTGGTGGGAACCGCTCAAGGCTCGTGCGGCTCTGATCTAATATGACCCGTTATCTGATCACCGGCGCCACGGGCATGCTGGGCCGCGACCTGCGCATTGCCCTGGCCGGCCGCGACGTGACGGCTCTCGGCCGTGCCGACCTCGACGTGACCGACCTTGACGCGGTCACAGCCGCTGTCGCCGGGTACGACGTCATCATCAACTGCGCCGCATATACCAAGGTCGACGACGCCGAAACGAATGAAGACGAGGCCTACGCCGTGAACGCGGTGGGACCGTGGAACCTGGCGGTGGCGGCATCCGCTATGCAAGCGAAGCTCGTGCAGATCTCGACGGACTACGTCTTCGACGGCAGTGCCACCGCGCCCTACGCCGAGAACACGCCGCACAGCCCGATCTCGGCCTACGGCCGTACCAAGGCGGCCGGCGAAGACTTCGTGCAGGTGGAGAACGGGCCGCGCAGCTACATAGTGCGCACCGCGTGGCTGTATGGCAAGAACGGCCCGAACTTCGCCAAAACCATGCTCAAGGCCGCTGCCACGCGCGACACGCTGAACGTCGTCAACGATCAGGTGGGCCAGCCCACCTGGACGGTGGACCTGGCCGCGCAGATCGTGCTGCTGCTCGACTCCAACGCGCCCGCCGGCATCTATCACGGCACGAACTCCGGCCTGGCGTCGAAGTTCGACCAGGCCCGCGACGTGTTCGCTTTGGCCGGGCTCGACCCGGAACGCGTGCTGCCGACCGACAGCTCGGCCTTTGTGCTGCCCGCACCGCGGCCGGCTTACTCGGTGCTCGGCCACGCCCACTGGGCCGCCGCCGGGATTGCGCCGATGCGCAGCTGGCAGGACGCCCAGGCTGAGGCTTTCGCTGCGGGAGTTTTCGAGACTGCATGATCACTCTGCGGGTAGTCGTCGACCAGATGGTCGCCCCGGTTCCGGGCGGAATCGGGCGGTACACCGAGGAACTCACCCGCGCGCTGATCGCGAGTGCGCCGGCCGGGTGCGACGTTGAGGGCATCGTCTCGTCGTCGACCCCCGCAGAGTACGAACTGATCGAGGCCGCGCTGCCCGGCCTGGGCAACCTGCACAAGACGTCGCTGGCCCGACGCGAGCTCGCTGCGGCCTGGGCGCTCGGCGTGACCGCGTCGTCGGGCACCGGCCTGATTCACGCGCCGGGACTGCTCGCACCGCTGCGCCGCCACAACCGGGCCGAGGACGGCACCCAGATTGCGGTGACGCTGCATGACGTGCTGGCGTGGACGCATCCGTCGTCGCTGACCCCGGCAACCGTGGCCTGGACCAAGGGCATGCTCAAGCGTGCCCGCAAGCACGCCGACGCCATCGTCGTGCCCAGCCACGCCGTGGCACGCCAGCTGACCGAGATCATGAACCTCGGCGACCGGGTGCGCGTGATCGGCGGCGCCGTGGGGCGGGGCCTCGTGCTGCCGGCCATCCCCCTCGTAGAAGAGCGCCTGCAGGCGCTGGACCTCCCGTCGCAGTACCTGCTGACCTCCGGCTCGCTCGACCCGCGCAAGGCCGTGACAGCGCTGATCACGGCGCTCGGGCTGCCGGGAGCACCCGACCTGCCGCTGATCGTGCTCGGACCGGACACCTGGGGCGAACTCGACCTCGCCTCGGTCGCCGATGAAGCCGGGCTGGCACCGGGCCGCGTACGTGCCCTGTCGGGGCTGAGCGACTCCGATCTGGCCGTGGTGATTGCCCGGGCCAGCGTGTTCGTCTACCCGAGCCTCGAAGAAGGCTTTGCCCTGCCGATCATTGAGGCATTTCACCTGGGCACACCGGTTGTGCACTCCGACGCCCCGGCCCTGCTGGAAGCGGCCGGCGACGCCGGCGTTGCGGTCGAACGCTCCGACCCGAAGGAATACCCCGGCCGGCTGCTCGAAGCCATCAACCGGGTGCTCGGCGACAGCGTGCTGCGCAACCGCATGAGCATCTTCGGCGGCGACCGGTCGCGCGCGTTCAGCTGGCGCGACTCCGCCGAACGGGTCTGGCAGCTGCACGCGGACCTGTAGTTCGTGAGCTTTCTGGGGTTTCTGCGGGACCAGCGGGTGCGGTTTCTCGCGGTCGGCGCCACGAACACGGCGGTCGGGTATCTGGTCTTCTCGTTTTTCACCCTGTGGGTGTTCGCGGATGTCTACCTCGGCTACCTGATCAGCCTCGCGCTCTCCTACGTGGTCGGCATCACCCTGGCCTTCGTGCTGTACCGGCGGTTTGTGTTCGTGGTGCACGGGCACGTACTGCGCGACTTCGCCCGGTTCGTGAGCGTCTACCTGGTGGCGATCGGCATCAATGCGGCCGCGCTGCCGCTGCTGGTGGAGATCGTGCGCGTGCCGCCGCTGCTCGCCCAGCTGATCATCCTTCTGGTGACGACACTGCTGAGCTTCTTCGGGCACAAGAAGTTCTCGTTTCGCCGCGGTGGTGAGCACAGCGAGGGTGAGCCGCCGATCGCCGACGGGTGACCCACTCCTCGGTGTCCGCTCCACGATGTGGGGTCACTGTGCCGGGCCACATGTGCACGATCATCCACAGTGGAGGCTGAAATGTATACACGTTCCGCACAGGATCTTGGCGCGGTGGCGCGCGAGAAACGCGAGGCTTTGGGACTGACCCAACAGCAAGTAGCCGACCGCGCACGAGTCTCTCGGGAATGGCTCGTCAACTTCGAATCCGCGAAGGTGGGCGTGTCACTCTTTCGCGTTTTCGACGTGCTTCAGGTGCTGCAGCTCGCCCTGGATGTCAGCGATCGAGCCCCGGACCCGCACAATGTGCTTGACGATGTCTTTGCCGATCTGGAGCGATGACCGGGCATTATCTAGCCCGGGGGTGATATTGCGTTCTATCCGGGGCTAGATTACTATCATGCCAAGAGCGCAGAAATACCGAGATGTGGTTCGGTTCCTGCGATCCCAAGGTTGGGTATTACTCCGACAAGGCAAGGGAAG
Source organism: Cryobacterium luteum (assembly GCF_900110125.1). Classification (GTDB taxonomy): domain Bacteria; phylum Actinomycetota; class Actinomycetes; order Actinomycetales; family Microbacteriaceae; genus Cryobacterium; species Cryobacterium luteum. Next base: position 427,661 of record NZ_FOCN01000002.1, on the reverse strand, counting down.
CCACGAGCTTTGGGGGCTTCCTGACGAATCTGTCAAGGAATCGATTCCGGCACATGGTGACGTTTCCGCAGGAGTAGTGGGCCAGCTTATGAAGAAGCTCCCAGCGTTTCCACCAAGCTGGCGATAGGAAGGAACGACCATGATTCGCAAGCTTGAAGCCACCGCCATTCGTGACGGAAAGTGGTGGTTCATTCAGATTCCCGAGCTTGACACCGTAGGCCAGGCGCGCCGGATCTCCGAAATTGACGATGCCGCGCACGAGGTCGCCGCTCTGTGGCTCAACGTAGACCCCAGCGAGGTAGAGGTCTCCGTGACGGTTCTGATTCCCGACGACGTCAAATCACTGTGGTCCGTCGCCAACGAGCAAGAATCGACGGCGCGCGAGGCTGTGAAGGAGGCCGCTCGGCTACGCCGCGAGGCAGTTCGAATGCTCGCCGATCGCGGGATCACTCAGCGCGACAGCGCACGTCTACTCGGGCTCTCGACGCAGCGAGTGAACCAGTTGACGCACTCGTAGGCATCCGCTTGCGCGATGCGGGCCTTTATCAGGCGGGTTGCGGTGCCGGGATTGCGGTCTCGGCTCGGGTGTCGAGCCTGTCCCGACACGACCAGCGGGTTGAGACTGGCGGCGTGAGGGCTACGGGGTGGGGGTGGCGGTGGGCGCGGGAGCGAGAGCCGCGGCGACCATGGCTTGGATCGCGGCGTAGTCGGGGTCTTCGGGGTCGACACCGTTCTCGGGAATCATCGGCAGCGACACGACCGGCAGTTCCTTGGTCTTCGACGCGAGGTTCACGAAGTAGCCGAGCATGCCCTGCGGCACGTCGGTCTTGACAACGCGCGTGCCGGCGGCGGCGACACCCTGAAATTTGGTGAGCACGTTCGCCGGGCTGGCCTGCGCGAGCAGGGCCTCCTGCATCTGGGTCTGACGCTGCATGCGGTCGTAGTCGCTCGTGCCGTGCCGGGAGCGGGCGAACCAGAGGGCGTGGTAGCCGTCCATGTGCTGCATGCCGGGCTCAAACCAGAACAACACCTCACTGAAGGTCTCGTCGGTGTGCACCGGCACGCGGTTCTGCACGTCGATGTCGACGCCGCCGAGGGCGTCGATGAGGTCGGAGAAGCCCTGCATGTCGATGAGCACGAAGTACTGAATCGTGAGCCCGGTGATGCCCTGCGCCGCCTCGAGCGTGGCCTGAATGCCCGGGGAGCTGCCCTCGGCCGTGGCGTTGGGATAATACTCGGGGCGTTTCAGCTCGGCTTCGGTGAAGATGGAGTTGAGCATGCAGGCCGACACGTCGCATCCGTCGATGGAACCGTAGCCCTCGGGGTAGAGCGCGCCAAGCGAGGAGCCAGCCGAGAACGGCACGTTTTCCAGGTTGCGCGGCAGGCTGATGGTTGTGGCCTGGCCGGTCGTGGCGTCGATGCTGACCACCGAGATGCTGTCGGGGCGCAGACCGTCACGGTCGGCTCCGGCGTCACCGCCGAGCAGCAGAATGTTGTACCGGCCATCGACCGGCGGTTCGCTCGGCCCGCCGACGAAGACGGAGGAGAGGAAGCCGCTCGCCGAGGTGGCGACGAACGCACCGTAACCGGCGGTGCCGCACACCACGACCATGAGCGCAGCCGAGAACGCGGCGATGATCGGGCGGGCGCCGGGAGCGGCCTTCACCAGGTTGATCAGGCCGAGGGTGTTGACGGTGAGCACAAGCCAGGTCAGCGCGTAAAACGCGAGTACAGCGGCGGCGACCCACAGGCCGACGGTGCTCGTGAAGACGGTGAGCACCACCTCGGGCCAGAGCAGGTAGACCGCGCCGGCGACGATGGCGGTGGTGACCAGCGTGAGCGTGGCGCGAAGTCCGAACCGACCGAGCCGGCGGTTGCCGGCGAGCACCTGCGCCGAGCCGGGCAGCACGAGATTGAGTACGACAAGCCACCACGCACGCGTCGTCATGATGCGCGTGGAGCCGGAATTCGGGTGCCGGATCGGGTCGGAGACACTACTCATAATCGCGTTTGGAGGTCCCGGTTCTTTTGCTCGACCAGCTCTTGGAGCTGCACAGAATAGTCTTCAAGCTTCAGGCGCAACGCGTCGTCACTCGTGGCGAGAATCTTGATCGCGATGAGCGCGGCGTTCTTCGCCCCGCCGATCGACACCGTGGCGACCGGCACGCCGGCCGGCATCTGCACGATCGACAGCAGCGAGTCGAGGCCGTCGAGCAGCCCGAGCGGAACGGGCACCCCCACCACCGGCAGGGTGGTCATGGCGGCGAGCATGCCGGGCAGGTGCGCGGCTCCCCCGGCTCCGGCGATGATCACCTTGAGGCCGCGAGCGTGTGCGCTGCGGCCGTAGTCGAGCATCCGTTCGGGGGTGCGGTGCGCCGAAACCACCTGCACTTCGTGCGCCACCCCGAAGTCCTTGAGGGTTTGCGCAGCAGCGCTCATGACGGTGAAGTCGGAGTCGCTGCCCATGACCAGGCCGACGAGCGGCTTGAGCACAGTGGATGTCTCGGTGTTCTCTGGCACGCAGATGATCCTATGGCTCAGTCCTGAAAGATTTGTGCAGTGGCACGCGCCTGGTAGACAACTTCGTCGAGATCGTCGCCGCCCGCGGTGACGTGGCCCACCTTGCGGCCGGGCCGGGAGGCCTTGCCGTAGTTGTGCACTTTCACGTGCGGATGCTGCGCTAGAGCCGCCCCATACCGGTCACCGAGTGAGCCCGAGGCCGGTCCGCCGAAGATGTTCACCATGACCGTCCACGGGTCCCTGGCACCGGTCGCACCGAGCGGCAGGTCAAGCACCGCCCGCAGATGCTGTTCGAACTGGCTGGTCGTGGAACCGTCGATCGACCAGTGACCGCTGTTATGCGGGCGCATCGCCAACTCGTTGATGAGGAGGCGCTCATCCGTGGTCTGGAACAGTTCGACGGCGAGCACCCCGGTGACGCCGATGCCCTCGGCCACGGCCACGGCGATGTCGGTGGCGACGTCGGCCAGTCGCCCCGCGGACTGGGGGGCCGGCGCAATGACCTCGGCGCAGACGCCGCCCTTCTGCACGGTCTCCACGACCGGCCAGACTGCGATCTCGCCGCTCGGGCGGCGGGCCACCACCTGGGCCAGTTCGCGGCTGAAGTGCACGAGCTCTTCGACCAGCAGGGCACCGTCGTTGCCGTCTTCGGCGAGCGCCTGAAACCAGTCGTCGACGTCGTGTTCGTGGCTGACCACGCGCACGCCCTTGCCGTCGTAGCCGCCGCGAGCGGTCTTCACCACGGCGCGGCCGCCGTGCTGCTGCAAAAAGTCGGCGAGGCCCGACGGCTCCGTTATGCGGGCCCAGTCCGGTACGGGAAGGCCCAGCTCGGCGAGTTTCTCGCGCATGAGCAGTTTGTCTTGCGCGTAGAGCAGGGCGTCGGGGCCGGGATGCACGGTGACGCCCTCACGTACGAGCTCGCGCAGAATCTGCTGCGGCACGTGCTCGTGGTCGAAGGTGATCACGTCGACGGTTTTCGCGAAGGCGAGCACGGTGGGCAGGTCACGGTAATCGCCGACGCGCACGGCGGCGAGCTCGGCGGACATGCCGTCGGCTTCGGCGAGAACCCTCAGGTCGATGCCGAGGTTCACGGCCGCGGGAATCATCATGCGGGCCAGCTGGCCTGCGCCAATCACACCGACGGTCAAAGCCATCTGTTCACCATTTTCTATGCCAGCGTTCAGCTAAACGCGCGTGGATACCCAGCCCGGGGGTTTTGAACCGCCGTAGACTGCGAGACTTCAGTGCTTTTCTACTTTACCGAACGTCGGACGGACGCATGTCGATCACCCTGAAGCAGCGCCTGCTCAGCTTTCTGAGTCAGGGCCTCAAGTTCGGCGCCGTCGGTGCGCTCGGCTTCGTGGTGGACTTCACGGTGTTCAACCTGCTGCGCACCACCGTGCTGGATTCCGCCGAGGTGCACGCCGGCCCGATCTACGCCAAGGTCATCTCGACCGTGCTGGCCATCCTGGTGAACTGGCTGGGCAACCGCTTCTGGACCTTCAGCAAGAACCGGCAGAACCACACCATGCGCGAGGGCCTGGAGTTTCTCGCGGTGAGCCTGGTGGGCATGGGCATCGGCATCGCCTGCCTCTGGTTCAGCCACTACGTGCTCGGCTACACGAGCGTTCTCGCCGACAACATCGCCGGCAACGTCGTGGGGCTGCTGCTCGGCGCGGTGTTCCGCTTCACGCTGTACCGCTACTGGGTGTTTGCGCCGAGCCGGAGCGGGGCTCCGGCTGTTTCTGCTGCTGGGGGTGCTTCTGGGGTCGGGGCTGTTTCTGGGGCTGGCGCTGCGGCATCCGCTGGTATCGGGTCGGTCAGCACGCGCACCGGAGCGATTCGGCTAACGGCGACCCCAGAACGCTGACTCGGCGGCGAGGGCCGACTGTTCCTGCCGTCGGGATCCCATGACGGTGGTCGCCTGCTCCATGAGGTCGTGCAGGGTGCTCTGCACGAGGTCGACGTTGGGAACGTCTTTCAACACGAGTGGATGCTCCAGCCCCGAATTGATCAGCACCGTACCCGAGTGGAACCCGGCCTGCACCCAGTTCTGCCGCACGCTCACGTCGTAGCCGCGGCTGTGCAGCAGCTCCTGCCGGGTGCGCACGAAGAAGCCGTGCCGAAAGATGATGCGGCGGGTGGTGATCGTGTAACGCTTGGTGAGCCAGGCGGCGAGCGGCAGCAGCCAGCCGAGCACGGCGAACACGATGGCGCCGGCCAGCAGGGCCGCGTTCTGCCAGGGCTCGGGCAGGTTGCCGAAGAAGTAGCCGGTGGCGCCGGCCAGAACGAACAGAAGCAGGGTGGGCCAGGCGAGCACCCGGGCGTGCGGGCGCAGGCGGGCGACGACCTTCTCGGGCCGACTCTCACGGGCGTAGCCGGAGGGTTCGGTCTCGTTCGTCTCGGTCTTCTTCGGTTTCATTACTTCTATTAATACCTCAGGTGGGTGACATCGCCGGCGGCGACAGACCATTGCTCGCCATCGGCCTGGCTGACGACCTGCAATCGGCCCTCACTGTCGATGCCGGTGGCGGTGCCGACCAGGTCGGTGCCGCCGGGCAGCTCGACCCGCACGACGCTGCCGAGGGTGCCGCAGAGTTGGGTGACGGCGGCGTGCAGATCGTGTTGGGCGTCGCCGTTGGCCTGCACGAAAGCGTCGTAGAGCGTGACGAGCTCGTGCAGGTAGGCGGCGAGCACCTGGTCGGGGTCGGGCGCGGTGCGGGTGACCAGCAGCAGCGAGGTGGAGGTGAGGGTGGGCAGGTCGTGCTCGTCGAGCGACAGGTTGAGGCCGGCGCCGATGATGATGCCCTCGCCGTCGGGCAGCAGCTCGCAGAGGATTCCGCACACCTTGTACCCGTCGATGAGCACATCGTTGGGCCATTTGAGAGTCGTGTCGTGGCGGGGCGTCTCGGCCTCTTTCACGTCTTTGACCGGCTGCATGCTGGCTTCGACGGTTTTTCTGACGGCCCGGGTCATGGCGGCGCCAGCCAGCAGCGGGAACCAGCCGAGGCTCGCCGGGGGAAGTTGCGGGCGCACGAGCACCGAAATGGCCAGGGCTTTGCCGGTCGGGGCCAACCACACGCGGCCGAGCCGGCCACGCCCCTGAGTCTGGTTGTCGGTGACGATCACCGAGAGGTCGGGCCAGGCTGCGGCATCCGCTGTGGCGAGTTCTTTGAGCACATCGTTGGTCGAGGCGGCCTCAGACCGGTACTCGAACCGGGTCACCTCGGCGCGGCTGAGCGAAAACTCCATGGTGACAACCCTCTCGTGCCCGCGCACCGGGTTTCTGCCGGTGGTCACCGGCCTGCGCTGTGGCTAATTCAGGATATTCGCTCGATTCGGCCCGCAAACACCCCGTTCTGACCGATATCCCGACGGATTTCCTGAATTAGCCACGAAGAGGGCGGGAGAGACAGGAACTTGGGGCTGGCTTGGGTGGCTGCAGGGGGAAACGTGCAGTGTTGCGCGGCAAAGTTGTGGAACATCGTCAACGGGGAGCGGTCGGGGGGTGCCGGTAGAGTGAAATGGTGACTGACAAGACGCCCGCTGCGGCACCCGACCTGTATACGACGGCGGGAAAACTCGCTGACCTCAAGCTGCGCTATCACGAAGCCGTGACCGCCAGCGGGGCCACCGCAACCTCGAAGCAGCACGCCAAGGGCAAGATGACCGCCCGCGAGCGCGTCGACCTGCTGCTCGACCAAGGCTCCTTCATAGAGCTCGACGAGTTCGTGCGGCACCGCACCGTGGCCTTCGGCATGGAGAAGAAGCGGCCCTACGGCGACGCCGTCGTTACCGGAACCGGCACCATCCACGGCCGCCAGGTGGCCGTGTATTCGCAGGACTTCACCATCTTCGGCGGTTCGCTCGGCGAGGTGGCCGGCGAGAAGATCATCAAGGTGATGGATCTCGCCCTCAAGACCGGAGTGCCGATCATCGGCATTCTCGATTCCGGCGGAGCGCGCATTCAGGAGGGCGTCGTGGCCCTCGGCAAGTACGGCGAGATCTTTCGCCGCAACACGGCAGCATCCGGTGTCATTCCGCAGATCTCCATCATCTGCGGTCCGGCCGCCGGCGGCGCGGTCTACTCGCCCGCGCTGACCGACTTCGTGATCATGGTCGACAAGACCAGCCAGATGTTCGTCACCGGCCCCGACGTGATCAAGACCGTCACCGGCGAAGACGTGGGCATGGAAGAGCTCGGCGGCGCCCTCACCCACAACAAGATCTCGGGCGTCTCGCACTACCTCGCGAGCGACGAGCCCGACGCGCTCGACTTCGCCCGCGCCCTACTCAGCTACCTGCCCGACAACAACCTGGCCGAGCTGCCGGTGTTCGACAGCGAGGTCGAGCTCGAAACAACGGATGCCGACCGTCGCCTCAACACGATCATCCCCGATTCGCCCAACCAGCCCTACGACGTGAAAACGGTCATCGAGCACATCGTGGACCACGGCGAGTTCCTTGAGACGCAGCCGCTGTACGCGCCGAACATCGTCGTAGGGTTCGCTCGGGTTGAGGGCCGCTCGATCGGCATCGTCGCCAACCAGCCCAACGCCATGGCCGGCACGCTCAACATCGAGGCCGGGGAGAAGGCGTCACGTTTCGTGCGGTTCTGCGATGCGTTCTCGATTCCGATTCTCACCCTCGTCGACGTGCCCGGCTTTCTGCCCGGCACCGACCAGGAATGGACCGGCATCATCCGTCGCGGGGCCAAGCTGCTCTACGCCTACGCGGAGGCCACCGTGCCGCTCGTCACGGTCATTCTGCGCAAGGCCTACGGCGGCGCGTACATCGTGATGGGCTCCAAGCAGCTCGGCGCCGACACCAACCTGGCCTGGCCGACCGCGGAGATCGCCGTGATGGGTGGCCAGGGCGCCGTGAACATTCTCTACCGTGCCGAGATCAAGGCGGCCGAGCAGGCCGGCGAAGACGTCGCCGCGGTGCGCACCCGCCTGGCCAACGAATACACCTACAACGTGGCGAGCCCGTTTCTCGCTGCGGAACGCGGAGAACTCGACGGCATCATCGAACCGGCCGCCACGCGCGTGTCGGTCGTCAAGGCGTTGCGGGCGCTGCGCACCAAGCGGGCTTCGCTGCCGGCCAAGAAGCACGGGAACATTCCGCTCTGATGCCTTCTTCTGTGAAGCCCTCAGAGTTTGATCCGTCGGAGCTGGTTTTCGTGACCACGCACGTGAGTGACGCCGAGGTGTCGGCGGTGAGTGCCGTCATCCGTGGGCTGTTGCGGGAGGAATCCGACGAGCGTCGGGCCGCCCCGGAACCCGGTCAGAGCGCCTGGCAGCAGAGCCAGCGCCCGCTTCGCAAGCCCGTGCACCCCGGCCCCGGCCGCTGGCGCGGCTTCACCGGCTAACGCTCCCGCTTTCACCCCGCTTTTTTTGGACGGGGCCCGGGCCCCGTCCACAGGCCCAGTTTATAAACTGGGCCCAGGGACGGGGCCCGGGCCCCGTCCACGTGTTGGGTGGGGCTGGGGTGGGGCGGGGCGGGGCGCAACTACCGGTATGTCTGTCCTCCTAAATGCCGACTGTGCAGGCGCATTCGTTCGGTCAGAATAGAAGTGCTCGGTGACGCTCCTGGAGTTTCACCACCAATCATTCGCTGACTAGGGTAAGCGAGCGAATGTGTTGGGGGCGAGAACGGATGGCATTCGGGTTGTCGTCCTTTCTCGAATAGTCGTTAGGGGATCAGCTTCGGCTGGTCCCCTTTCGCGTTCCTGCCGCCAGCTGAGCGCACACGGCTCTCGCCAGCTGAGCACGCCCCTCTCGCCAGGGGGATGCCGGTGCCCGCTGCGCCCCGCCCGATGCGCGGCACGCGCAGTTTTAGGCAGAGACGGCGGGCTCAGCCTGCCGGGGGATTTCCAACCACAGGTCGACCTCTTCGTTGGAGGAGTCCGGCCCGAGGGCACTCTCCGCCGGGTCGGGACTGCTCAGGCCAACCACGGTCACCGCGACGGTCGCACTGTCCGCCGACGTGCGGGCGATGATCTTGTCGGCACTCGTGCGGCCGATAGCGGTCGCGAGGGTGTTGAGTACAATCTCCAGGTCGGCACCGTTGAGGTCGTCGATGCCGCCCTCATCGAGCAGGGTCACACTGGCACCGCGTCGTCTGGCGGCCATCACCTGCTCCCGCACCGCGTGGTTGAGCAGTCGGCGCCCGCGAATTTCATCGCGAATGGCCGCTTCGAGCAGCCGGCATTCCTGGCGGTCCGCCTCACTGAGATTGCCGTTGCTGTCGCTGATGCGGCGCAGCATGGGCATGGCCAGGCGCATGGTCTGGGTGAGTCGCACCTGGCGCTCGTAGAGGTGGGCCTCCTGGGCGGCGTGCCATCCGCTGGCCTCCCGCTCGGCTCGAGCGTATTGGCGGGCGTCCCGGCCGGCTTTCACCAGCGCTTTGGAGAGCACGGCGGCGGCCATCACCCAGACCACGCTGCCGATGACGCCCATGTGCCCCAGCTCGCCGATTCCGGCCCAGACCACGCTGCCGAGGATGCCTCCCCTCCCCACGTCGCTGAGCCCCGCCCAGAGCACGCTGTGCACGACGAGAGTCCCCACACCCAGCAGCGCCAGCTGTGGGCGCTTGCGGGTGGCCGTGATCGTCATCAGGGTGCCGATCGCCGCGACATACCAGGTGGCATAGCCGAGAGTGGTGGAGGAACCGTCAAGCTGGCTGCCGACGATCAGCGGAATCGCGATGGCGACCGCCACGTTGAACAGGGCCAGCGGCAGCGACATGCGCATCGGGCTGGTGGGCCAGAGGCTCGCAATGGTCGCCACTATGTACAGCCCCATCGCCGCCAAAATCGGCATCGAGGAGGCCGGTTCGTTGATCGAATACAGGCCGAGCAGCACGTGGTAACCGGAAAAGCAGGTCGCCACTATAAGAGTCAGCGTTCGAGAGACCACCACGACACCGGTCATGATCGGATACCCCCGTCCGGCGAGTTCACGTTCAACGCGGCGCCCTCGTCGTCGGGCCGGGGCCAGGTGATGGTGATGGTGGTGCCGAGGCCGGGGCTCGTGCGCAGCACGGCCACGCCTCCGGCGCTCAGCACCCGGTCGTGGATCGACACGCGCAGGCCCAGTCGGGCGCTGTCAACGCTGGCAACGTCGAAACCGCGGCCGGTGTCACTGATGCTGATGGTGCATCCGTTCTGATCGTTGCCGCCGATGATGAGCCGGCGCGACTGGGCGGGGCCGGCATGCTGCACGCTGTTGACCATGGCCTGCACGCTCGCCGAGTAGAGCGCCTCGGCGGCGTGCTCCGGAATGCTGATCGCGTCGACGCATTGCTCGGTCACGGTGAACACTCCGGTCTCGATTGCCGCCGTACGCAGGCGAGCGACCAGCTTGCTGACGGCGACCGACGCATCGTCGAGGTTGCGTTCACCGCTGGCCTCCTGCAAGCGGATGATGGCGCTGCGAGCCATCGCCGCCGCCAGTTCCGCGCCCTTCTCGTTGCGCACGCCGGCGGCTGACAGCAGGGTGGCGAGCACACTGTCGTGCACAATGGAGTCGACCTCGACCCGTTCCACCTCGGTGGCGTGATGGCGCACTGCCACGGCATATTTGGACAGCGCGTTCGACTGGGCGGTGTCGACCTTGGCCGTGGCCTCGCGCAGCACGTAGATGATGATGAGCACCACACCGCCGAGGAGCATGGCGTAGCAGGTGTCGAGCACGGCGAGCAGGCTCTCTGCTTCGCCGCCGGAGGGCAGCAGCCGCACCAGTCCGAAGGCCACCGGGGTGACAACGGTGTACACGGCGGCCCAAAACAGTGGAAAAGCGATCGCCGCACAGGAGGTGGCGACGGTGCACAGGTACCACAGCCACGGTTTGCTCTCGAGCACCAGGGTGGGATCGATCATGACCAGCGGCCAGACGAGCAGCGCGAGCAGGTAGATGCCGCTCACCACGGCCGCCGACGTGCGAATGCCGCGCCGCAGCAGCGTGGCGACGACGAACACCAGAATCGACAGGCCGAGCAGGCCGGCGAGCGGGATCGCCGCCTCGGTTTTGCGGGTCGACAGCTGCTCGAGCATGAGCGGCAGGGTCTGCACGGCGAAGATCACCGCGACTCCGGCCACCGAGCGGGAGAGCGCAATCTCGATCTGCGCGTGACTGATCGGGTTGCGCGGCTGCCGGGACCGACCGAACAGGCTGCCCTCGGTGCCGCCTGCCTCACCGCCGACCGCCGCGAACGGCTGGGTGGCGGTGGACACCAGGGTGCTGGTGGTGCCGTGGTCGCCCACACGGGCGGCCCGTTTAGACACCGCGGTCAGCTTCGGTCACGTCGAGCCCGGGCAGAATTCCGTCTTCAACGGCGCGCCGCAGCAGATCAACCTTGGTCGGCGCCGGGCGCCCGACCTCGACGTACTTCACGCGAATGCGGTCGAGGTATTCCCGGGCGGTGGAGTGCGCGATACCCAGCTGCATGGCGACCATCTTGAGCGGCAGGCCCGAGGCGTAGAGGTGCAGCACGTCGCGTTCGCGGCGACCGAGCTGCGCCTTGGCGAAGTCCCGGTCGGCGTCGATGGCGGTGGCCCACTCGAGGTTGTTGAGCACGTCGCCACGGGCGACCGACGCGACGGCGGCCATCACCGTGGTGGTCGGCGACGATTTGGGAATGACCCCGGCCGCACCGGCCGCGAGGGCCTCCCGTACCGAGGCGACCCGGTCGGCGATGCTGTGCACCAAAACGGCGGAGCCGGTGGACTGCACCAGGTGCACGTTGTCGGTGACGAGAGATCCGTCGCCGAGGGAGAGGTCGAGCACAATCACGTCACACTTGCGACCGGCGAGGCCGTCGACGAGGGCTTGCGCCGTCGCTGCAGCGAACAACACCTCGTAGCCGGCGTTCTCGCAGGCGGCCTGCAAGCCCAGTCGCACCGACTCGTGGTCGTCGACGATGCCGACGCGCACGGGTGCCGACGTGGGGGTGGATGGTGCGGGATCGGTTGCTGCGTAGCTCACGGTGTGGCTGCTTTCGGATTGTCTAGTGTCAACGATAGCTATTTGCAGAGCAGGGCGACGGCTTCGACGTGGTGGGTGTTGGGGAACAGGTCGAAAGCGCGCAGGGTTTTTAGCTGGTAGCCCTGCTTCGCGAACAGTGCCACATCGCGGGCGAGCGCCACCGGGTCGCAGGCCACGTACACGATCTGCTGCGGGGCGAGGGTCACAAGCTGGTCGACGACGGCCGCTCCGGCGCCGGACCTCGGCGGGTCGAGCACGACGGTGGCGGCGGCGAGGCGGGCACGCTCCGCAGCATCCGCTTCGCGCAGCAGACGCTGCAGAAAACGGTCGACGCGGTCGGCTTCCGCGGTTGCTCCGGCCCATTCCTTGAGGTTGCGGGCGGCGAAGGCGACCGCGTCCGGGTCGCTTTCCACCGAGGTGATGCGGGTCGTCGAACCGAACCGGTCGCCGACGGCTGCGGCCAGCAGGCCGACGCCGCCGTAGAGGTCGAGGTTGGAGGCGCGCGGGTCGAAGATGTTCGGATCGATGATGTTCTGCACGGCGTGGTACAGGGTGTCGGCGGCCATCGAGTGCACCTGCCAGAATCCGGAACGGTCCAGTTCAAACTCCCGGTCGGCGACGATCTCGTGGATCAGCCCGTGCGGCACCCGCTTGGGCTTACCGGTGGCGTCTTTGGCCGAGACGAGCACCTGCACGTCGCCCTTGCTCGGCGCGACCAGATCGATCTTCGCCGCGTTGTGAAAGAGAGTGTCGAGCGGGGCGCGCAGTTCGAGCTCGTGCTCGGCGAGCGGCAGGTCGTCGACCGGGATGACCCGGTGGCTGCGCGCGGCGTACGGGCCGATGGTTCCGTCGTCGGCCACGTGCAGGCTCACCCTGGTGCGCCATCCGGTGCCGTCCATCGCGTCACCCGGGCTGGCTTTCGCGCTGACCGCGACCGGCTCCACGACCACATCGGTGACGATCCCGGCCATGCGCTGCAGCGCGTCGGCGAGCACCTGACGTTTGAGTTCGCGTTGGAAGCCGAGCTCGATGTGACCGAATTCGGCCCCGCCGGCGCGGTCTTCGGGAGCACGCTCCACGGAGGCCGCACTCCAGATGTGCGGCTGACGTTCGGTTGCGGCGTCGATGACAGCGACGGTCTCGGCCCGCCAGAAGCTCTTGTGGTTGGCCTCGGTGAGGCGGGCGCGCACCCGCTCCCCCGGCAGGGTGTCGCTCACGAAGATGACGCGGCCCTCGTGCCGGGCGATGAAAATTCCGCCGTGGGCGACGTTGGTGATGTCGAGCTCAAGCTCGTCGCCGACCGTCGCAGACGACGTCGGGGCGGGGGTGGCGGGCTGGCTACTCGTGTTGCTCATCTAACGATGATCCCACACCGCCTGGCCGGCTGCCGGTTGCCGCCTGCTTGAATGGATGCCCACGCCTCGTTTGAAAAGGATCATCATGCGCCTCTATCTGGCCTCCACGTCTCCGGCCCGTCTCGCCCTGCTGCGCGCAGCCGGCATCGAGCCGGTGCTGATCAACCCCGACGTGGACGAGGCGCGGGTCGTCGCCGAGACCGAGACCGTGCGCGGCTCAGCGCTTGAGCCGCGAGTGCTCGTGGAGCTGCTGGCGCGCGCCAAAGCGGAGGCTGCGGCATCCGCTCGGCTGGCCGAACCGCTAAACGGGCTGCTGCTCGGCGGTGACTCGGTGTTCGTGCTGGACGACGTGATCTACGGCAAGCCGCACACAGCGGATGCCGCGCGCGAACGCTGGGAACGCCAGCGCGGGCGCACCGGCACCCTGTACTCCGGGCATTGGCTGATCGAGCTCGCCGATGGTGTGCCCGGCCGGGCGATCGGCGCGGTTGCGGTGGCCGAGGTGACCTTCGCCGACGACCTCGACGATGCCGAACTCGACGCCTATATCGCCACCGGTGAGCCCCTCTTCGTGGCTGGCGCGTTCACCATCGACAGCCTTGGCGCTCCCTTCATCACGAGCATCGTCGGCGACCCGTCAACGGTGGTGGGGCTGTCACTGCCCACGCTGCGGCGCCTGGTGCGGGCCCTCGGACACGAGTGGCCGACCCTGTGGAATCGCCCGGGAGCGCTGTAATTGTAGGCATCCGCAAGAATCTGCCGAGTCTTTTTGTGGGACAGAACCAAAAGGGATGTGGCACGGGGCAATAGGCTAGGTGATTGTGTCACTCATAACGAAGGTCCTCATCGCCAACCGAGGCGAGATCGCCGTTCGGGTCATCCGTGCCGCGAAAGACAGTGGAATTCTCTCTGTCGCCGTCTACGCCGACCAGGATCGCGATTCCCTGCACGCCCGTCTCGCTGACGAGGCGTACGGTCTCGACGGCACCAGCGGCGCCGAAACCTACCTCGTCATCGACAAGATTTTGTCGATCGCCCGGCGGAGCGGCGCTGACGCCGTGCACCCCGGCTACGGCTTTCTGGCCGAGAACGCCGACTTCGCCCGCGCCGTGATCAGTGCCGGGCTCATCTGGATCGGGCCGTCGCCCGAAGCCATCGAGCAGCTCGGCGACAAGGTCTCGGCCCGCAAGATCGCCGAGAAGGTCAACGCGCCGATGGCACCCGGCACCCTGAACCCCTGCACCGACGCAGCCGAGGTGCTCGCCTTCGTCGACGTGCACGGCCTTCCCGTGGCGATCAAGGCCGCTTTCGGTGGCGGCGGGCGTGGCCTCAAGGTGGCCCGCACCCGCGACGAGGTCGCCGAGATGTTCGACTCGGCCACCCGCGAGGCCATCACCGCCTTCGGTCGCGGCGAATGCTTCGTCGAGAAGTACCTCGACTCCCCCCGCCACGTGGAAACCCAATGCCTGGCCGACGCGTTCGGCAACGTCGTCGTCGTATCGACCCGCGACTGCTCGCTGCAGCGCCGGCACCAGAAGCTCGTCGAAGAAGCTCCGGCCCCGTTCCTCACCGACGCGCAGACGACCGAGATGTATCGAGCCTCCAAGGCCATTCTGAAAGAGGTCGGCTACCTGGGCGCCGGCACCTGCGAGTTTCTCATCGGCCAGGACGGAACGGTGTCGTTCCTCGAGGTCAACACCCGCCTGCAGGTCGAGCACACCGTCTCCGAAGAGGTCACCGGCATCGACCTGGTGCGCGAACAGTTCCGTCTCGCCGAGGGTGGGGAGCTCACCTACGGCGACCCCGTCGCATCCGCTCACTCGTTTGAATTTCGCATCAATGGAGAGGATGCCGGCCGCGGCTTTCTGCCCGCGCCCGGCCCGGTGCACGTGTTCAAGCCGGCCGGCGGCCCCGGCGTGCGTGTCGACACCGGCGTGCAGTCCGGCGATGTGATCAGCGGATCGTTCGACTCGCTCATCGCCAAGCTCATCGTCACCGGCGCGACCCGCGAAGAGGCGCTGGAGCGTTCGCGCCGCGCCCTCGACGAGTTCGAAGTGGCCGGCCTTCCCACCGTGCTGCCCTTCCACCGCAAGGTCGTGCGCGATCCCGCCTTCGCACCGACCGACGGCCAACCCTTCACCGTCTTCACCCGCTGGATCGAGACCGAGTTCGAGAACGACATCGAACCGTGGAGCGGCAGCATGGAAGACGCCGCCGGACCGCAGAAACGCCACAGTATCGTCGTGGAGGTGGAGGGACGCCGCATCGAGGTGACCCTGCCCACCCGGCTGCTGCCCGGCGGCGCGAGCGCCCGCTCGGTCGGACCGGCACCCAAGCGTCGCGGCGGCCTGCACGCCGTCGACACCGCCACCGGAGACGCCATCAAGGCACCGATGCAGGCGACCATCGTCAAGCTGCTCGTCGCCGAGGGTGACACGGTCGTCAAGGGCGACCTGCTGCTCGT
Organism: Cryobacterium luteum; assembly: GCF_900110125.1. Lineage (GTDB taxonomy): Bacteria > Actinomycetota > Actinomycetes > Actinomycetales > Microbacteriaceae > Cryobacterium > Cryobacterium luteum. The sequence continues at coordinate 412,335 of NZ_FOCN01000002.1, read as the reverse complement.
GCTCGAGGCCATGAAGATGGAGCAGCCGCTCGTCGCGCACCGCGACGGCACCGTCGGCAACGTCACTGCGGTCGTCGGCGAGACGGTCTCCTCCGGCAGCGTCCTGCTGACGGTCTCCGACGCCGCCTAGCCCCTTCGTTTTCCCGTCGGCCGTGCGTTTCGGAGGCTGGCGCATGCTTTCGAGGTAGGCCCCGGAAACCGGGTCATCCGCTCCCCGCTCAAACATTGCGATGTTCCAGGGCCCTGCGCGAAAAGCGTGCGCAGAGCCCTGAAACACCGCAAAACTCGCAACTCCGCGAATAACCCGGCCCCCGAGGCCGGTCACATGCGTTTGTCCGACGCGAGAGTATCTGCGGGACCGGGCGGGGGCGGGGTATTCGCGGGGTGACGAGTTATGCCGGTTTTCAGGAAGGGATCCGAACGCTTTTCTCGGATCTCTTCCTGGAAACCGGCATTGTTTGAGCTGAGGAGCGGATGCCCTGCCCCCAACCCCGTCGACGGAAGCATGCGCAGGGCGTCGGGAACTAGAGGACTACGTGCATCGCTCGCGCGGCATCCGTTATGGAGCCGGTGAGCGAGGGGTAGACCGGGAAGGTGCGGGCGACCTCGTCGACGGTGAGTCGGTGTTCGACGGCCAGGGCGAGCGGAAAGATGAGCTCGCTGGCCTTGGGGGCCACGATGACGCCGCCGATGACAGTGCCGCTGCCGGTGCGGGCGAACAGCTTAACGAAGCCGTCCTTGATTCCCATCATCTTGGCCCGCGGGTTTTGCGACAGGGGCAGCTTGTAGATCTCGCCCTGGGCGAGTCCGTCTTCGATCTGCTTCTGGGTGTAGCCGACGGTGGCGATCTCGGGCTGGGTGAAGATGTTCGCGGCCACGTTGCGAATCTCGATGGGGTTGACGGTGTCGCCCATGGCGTGGAACACCGCGGTGCGGCCCATCATAGAAGCCACGGAGGCCAGCGGGATCTCGGTCGTGCAGTCGCCGGCCGCGTAGATGTTCGGAATCGAGGTGCGGGCGACCCGGTTGACCTGGATGTGCCCGGAGTCGGTGATCTGCACCCCGGCCTGCTCGAGGCCGATATTGGCGGTGTTCGGAATGGAGCCGACGGCGATGAGGCAGTGGCTGCCTTCGACCGTGCGTCCGTCGGCGAGGGTGGCGACGACGCCGGTCGGGGTGCGTTCAACCGAGGAGGCTCGCGACTTGGAAAGCACGGTCATGCCGTTGCGCTTAAAGACGTTCTCGATGACGTTGGCGGCGTCGGCGTCTTCACCGGGCAGAACCTGGTCACGGCTGGAAATGAGGGTGACCTTCGCGCCGAGGGCGCGGTAGGCGGAGGCGAACTCGGCGCCGGTCACACCGGAGCCGACCACGATGAGGTGTTCGGGAATGGCCTTGAGGTTGTAGAGCTGGGTCCAGGTGAGGATGCGCTCACCGTCGGGCATGGCCGAGGCCAGCACGCGCGGGCTGGCTCCTACCGAGACGACGAGGGTGTCGGCGTCGATGCGGTCGAAGTCGGTGGCCGTTGCGTCGCCCGAGGTGGCGACGATGATGCCGGTGGTGCCGTCGAGACGTCCGTGGCCCTGCACGTAGCGCACGCCGGCGCGAATGAGCGTGGCCTTCATGTCTTCGGACTGCTGGCGGGCGAGAGCGAGCAGTCGCTTGTTCACGGCGGCCAGGTTGATGGCCACTTCGGGGCGCAGCGGTTTGCCGGTCTCGCCGCGTACGAAGAACTGCACGCCCAGGTCGGTGGCCTCGCCGATCGAGTTCGAAGCCTCGGCCGTGGCGATGAGCGACTTGGAAGGGACGACGTCGGTGATCACGGCTGAACCGCCGACACCGACGCTTTCAATGAGGGTGACGTCGGCACCCTGTTGTGCTCCGGCGATGGCCGCTTCGTATCCGCCGGGCCCACCGCCTAATACTGCGATGCGCTGCTTGCGTTCGAACTCATAGGCCATGTAGTCCATTCTCGTGGCCCGCGCACCCCTCACAAAACCGTCTGCGGGCCGACGCCGCCTGCTTTGTCCCCCGAAATGGGCGAAAACGCACCGAATGGGCGTCTCGGCGCCCGTTCGGCGCGCCGATGAGCAGAATTCGCGCAGAATCTCCATGCCCGCGATGGGGGTTCTAGAGTAGTGAAATGTTCACGAACGAGATCAACCCGTTAGACCTGCCCGAAACAGATCCGTTCGAGGCAGCACGGTCAGCCGCCGCGGAGATCGCCGGCATCACGGGAGTCCCCCGGCACGACATCGCTCTCACGCTCGGCAGCGGCTGGGCCAAGGCCGCCGACCTGATCGGTGAGACCACGCACACCGTGGCCGCTGCGGACATCACCGGGTTCAGCGCCCCCGCGCTGGCCGGTCACGCCGGCACGCTGCGCTCCATTCTGTTGCCCGGCGGCAAGCGCGCACTCGTGATCGGCGCCCGCACCCACTACTACGAGGGCCACGGTGTGCGCCGGGTCGTGCACAGTGTGCGCACGGCGGCGGCGACCGGAGCGACGACGATGATTTTGACCAACGGGGCCGGCGGCATCCGTGAATCGTGGACGCCGGGAACCCCGGTGCTGATCAGCGACCACATCAACCTCACCTGTGATTCGCCGCTCGAGGGCGCAACCTTCGTCGACCTGACCGACCTGTACTCGCAGCGGCTGCGCGACCTGGCCCGCAGCATCGACCCAACCCTCGACGAGGGTGTGTACTGCCAGTTTCGCGGGCCGCACTACGAGACCCCGGCCGAGGTGCAGATGGCCAAGGCCATCGGCGGCCACATCGTGGGCATGTCGACCGCGCTCGAAGCCATCGCGGCCCGACAGGCCGGCATGGAGGTGCTGGGCCTCTCGCTCATCACCAACCTCGCGGCCGGCATTCAGAAGACTCCGCTCAGCCACGGTGAAGTGATCGAGGCCGGTGCGCTCGCTGAACCGGTGATCAGCGCGCTGCTCGCGCGGATCGTGGCCGCACTGTGACCGGCCAGGGCGAGCCCGGTTCGGAGGTCGACCGTCCGGCAGAGCGCACCGGCGGCCGCCACTCCGGCCCGCCGGCTTCGGCAACGGATGCCGCGTCGCCCGCTTCCGTCCCCGTCACGCCGCCCAATGCTGCGCCCGTTGCGGCTGCGCCCGTTGCTGCTGCGCCCGTTGCGGCGCCTGCTGCTGCGCCTGCGACGGCAGCGGATGCCGCGCCCCGCGTCACCGACTCTGATGACGCCGACGAGGACCCGACGCCGACCCGCGCCCTGCCGATCATTCCCGACGATTCCCGCTCGGATGCCGGTGCGCCCCTCACACAGAATACCGACGATGATTTCGAACCGACGGTCGCCATTTCGACGATCACCCCGGGCAGCACCGGGGACGACGACCTCGCCACCGCTCCGCTCGCCCAGGAGACCCCGCCGGCCTCGACCGACCGCACCGCGGCGCTGCTGCAGGCGGCCAGGGCCTGGCTCAACCAGGATCCCGACCCGGAGACCCAGGCGCAGTTGCGCACGCTGATCAACGCCGTCGACGACGGCGACACCGTGGCTCTGTCGAACCTGCACTCCCGCTTCGACACCCGGCTCGCCTTCGGCACGGCCGGGCTGCGCGGCGAGATCTCCGCCGGCCCGAACCGGATGAACCGCGTGCTCGTCTCGCAGGCCGCGGCCGGCCTCGCCACCTACCTGCGGCGGCGTGCCGCCCCGGGAGTGACACCGTCGGTCGTCATCGGCTACGACGGACGCAAGAATTCCCACGTTTTCGCGACCGACACGGCGGCGATCATGGCGGGCGCGGGGGTGCGCGCCATCCTCTTGCCGCGGTTACTGCCGACGCCCGTGCTGGCCTTCGCGGTGCGCCACCTCGACACCAGTTGCGGTGTGATGGTGACCGCGTCGCACAACCCGCCGAACGACAACGGCTACAAGGTGTACCTCGGCGGTGCGAACAACGGCGCGCAGATCGTCTCCCCCGACGACAAGGCCATCTCGGACGAAATTCTGCGCGTTGCCGCCGACGAACAGGTGTTGAAGCTTCCGCGCGGCGCGTATGAGACCGCCGAGGAAGACGTGGTGCTCGCCTACATCGCTGCCACGGCGTCACTCGCGCACACACCGCGCGCGCAGGTGAACGCGGTGTACACGGCCATGCACGGGGTCGGCTGGGACACCACCCGCCGAGTGCTGGAGAAGGCGGGTTTCGACCTGCCAACCCTCGTCGACGCGCAGATCGCCCCCGACGCCGCTTTTCCGACCGTGGCGTTTCCGAACCCGGAAGAGCCCGGCGCGATGGACCTCGCCTACGAGACCGCGCGCGAGGTGGGCGCCGAACTCATCATCGCCAACGATCCGGATGCTGACCGTCTCGCCGTCGCCATCCCCGACCTGTCGAGCGCGAGCGGTTTTCGGCGGTTGAGCGGCAACGAGGTCGGCGCCGTTCTCGGCTGGCGCGCCGCCGCGCTCACCTCCCCCGATCCCGACGCTGTTGCCGCTGACAACACGGGCACGCTGGCCTGCTCGATCGTGTCGACGCCGGCGCTGCACGCGGTAGCGGATGCCTACGGCCTGCGTTTCGTCGAGACCCTCACCGGCTTCAAATGGGTATCCCGCGTGCCGGGGCTGGTCTACGGCTTCGAGGAGGCGCTGGGCTACCTGGTGAACCCGGAGACCGTGCGCGACAAGGACGGTATTTCGGCCGCCGTCGCGCTGCTCTCGCTGGTGAGTGACCTCAAGGCGGAGGGGACGACCCTCGCCGGGTATCTCGACCGCTTCAGTGAGAAATTCGGACACTACGCCTCGGGCCAGATCTCGGTGCGGGTCAGCGAGCTGTCGACGATTGCGCTCGTGATGACGCGGCTGCGGGAGTCCCCGCCGACCCACGTGGGCCGCATTCGCGTCGACGAGATCGACGACTTTCGGTGGGGGTTCGGCGACCTGCCGCCGAGTGACGTGCTGCGCATCCGCTTGACCGATGGGTCCCGTGTGATGGTGCGCCCGAGCGGTACCGAGCCGAAGCTCAAGGTGTACATCGACACCCGCAGCACGGTCGGCACCCTGGTGGAGCGGCGCTCGGCCGCTCAGGCGGCGCTCGACGAACTCGAGCGGGGCATGCACGCGCTGATCGCGTAGGCGGAGTGGGTGGAGGCCATCCGCTTGCTGGGCCCACCTTAGGAAACCGGGCCCATGATCGAAAGTGGGAGGAGCTAGGAACCCAGCGCGATCTCGAGCTTGGCGACGAGTTCGTCGACGTCGAAGTAGTTGTTGATGACGATCACGTCGGCGTTGGTCTTGCCGATCGCATCAACGAGCTCGGATGAGGTCAGAATGACCTGCGCATCGGCCGCGGCGGCCCGCACTCCGGCGACATCCGTGGCCTGCACGCTTGCCTCGATGTCAAGACGGTCGAGGGCGCGCTCGGCGTTGACCTTGAGGATCGCCGAGGTGCCGAGCCCGACGCCGCACATCACGACGATCTTCATTCGGGTGCCACGGTCTGCCCGAACACGCTCTGCACGAACTCGGCGGTGGTCGCACCGGCGAGGGCCGGGATCACCTTCGGGTCGTTGAACACGTTGGCGAGTTCGGCGACGAACTGCAGGTGGTCGTCAGCGCCGGTCACGGCCAGGCCGACGATCACGCTGACCGGGTCGTTGTGCGGGTGCCCGAAGGCGACCGGCTCGGCGAGGGTGACGACGCAGAGCCCGTCGGCGAGAACATCCGCTCCCGGGCGGGCATGCGCGAGCGCCAGACCGGGCGCGATCACGATATAGGCACCGAATTCGCGGATCACCTCGATCATGCGATCGGTGTAATTGGATGTCGCGGCGCCGGAACGCACGAGGGCGTCACCGGCCGCCGTGATGGCGGCCGGCCAGTCGTCAGCGTGCGCGCCGATCGTGATGGCGTCAAGCGGGAGGTGCGGCAGTGGCATTTTTTCTTTCGACTATTCAGGAGTGAGTCGGCTCAGCCAACTCGGCGAGCCAGACCGGTGTCAGGCCTCGCCGAAGCCGGTTTCGATGGCTTCGACGAGTTCTTCGCGGTCTTCGAGCGGCAGGAACGCGGCGTGGGCGGCGTTCAGCTGGAAGGTCTCGAGGTCGCCCAGGTCGTAGCCGAACGCGTCGGAGAGCAGGGCAAGTTCCTGGGTGAGGGTGGTGTCGCTCATCAGGCGGTTGTCGGTGTTGACGGTGACCTTGAAACCGAGCTGGTAGAGCAGGTCGAACGGGTGGTCGAACAGTTCCTCGCCCCAGGCGGCGACCGCTCCGGTCTGCAGGTTCGAGGACGGGCTCAGTTCGAGCGTGAGTTCGCGGTCGCGAACCCACTGGGCTACCGGGCCGAGGGTGACGAAGGTGTTGTCGTCGTCCTGGCGTTCAATGGTGACATCTTCGGCGAGGCGCACACCGTGGCCGAGGCGCAGCGCGCGGCCGTCGAACAGGGCACCGCGAATGCTGTCCAGGCCGTCGGCCTCGCCGGCATGCACGGTGACCGGCATGAATTCGCGGGCCAGCAGGTCGAAGGCGGCGCGGTGGGTGCCGGCCGGGAAGCCGGCTTCAGCGCCGGCGATGTCGAAGCCGACGACGCCGTCGAAGCGGTAGCGCACGGCGAGTTCGGCGATTTCGAGTGAGCGGTTGGCGTGGCGCATCGCGGTGATGAGCTGGCCGATGCGAATGCTCCGGCCAGACTTTTCGACGTTCTCGATGCCGGCTTCGATGCCGTCCTGCACGGCTTCGACGACCTCGTTGAGGGTGAGTCCGCGGGCCAGGTGCTGTTCGGGAGCCCAGCGAATCTCCCCGTAGATGACGCCGTCGTCGGCGAGGTCTTCGACGAATTCGCGGGCAACCCGGCTGAGGCCCTCCCTGGTCTGCATCACGGCGGTCGTGACGTCGAAGGTTTTGAGGTATTCCACGAGCGAGCCCGCGTTGGACTGGTCGGCGAACCATTCGCCGAGCGCGTCGGCATCCGTTGTGGGAAGCACGAATCCGATGGAGTCGGCCAGTTCGATGATGGACTGCGGGCGCAGGCCGCCGTCGAGGTGGTCGTGCAGCGAAACCTTGGGCAGGGTGTTGATGCTCGTGCCGCCGCCGGGCATGAGGAATTCCTCGATCAAAGTCATACGAACAAGCTCCTCGGTACGGGGGCGGAAGTGAACTACAACCGCGCGCCCAGCTTATCGGAGCGGCTCTGGACGGACCATGAGAAAGCGGCAAGCGGATGCCGCGCGGGCGGCTGGCTGCGTGGCCGAGCGGATGCCTGCGGCAGCGCCCCAACCGGGCGGCCCGGCGACACCACCCGTGCCGGGCTACTCCAGGGAGTCGCGGCGCCAAAGGCGCGCGCAGGCCGCGAATTCGGCTGCGGTCGTGGAAAACCGCAGCGCCCGGGTGGTCAACTCGGAGGAACGGTGAGGCTCGGTCAACTCGAGGTCATCGGCGATACTCGTCGCGCCGATTGCTGTGACCCGGCAGTAGGCCGCGCCGCGATCCAGTGCCACGGCGAAGTCTCCGGTGAACAAGCCGCGCAGAATTTCATCGGCCAGCACCATGATCTCGGCCGGACCGGTGGGCACCGCGGCGCCCGCGACGAGCGGGTCGATCGTGGCGGCAGCATCCGTTCCCCGTTGGTACAAGAACGCGCACCCCTCGGGATCCTGCCGAATCAGCATGCGAATGAGGTAGATGCGCCAGAGCGCGCCCGGCAGGCTGCGCGGCGCGGCCCGCGACCACAGCTCGGCGACCGCGTCGATACCGTTCTCGTCGGTGTAGGCGACCAGGCGTTCGACCGTCTCCGGATCGGGGTCGCTGCGCACCCGGTTGAGCAGCGCTTGCGCGGTCTCGTGCGCGACGCGGCTGATGTAAGCCGGATCGTCGCCGCCCTGGAAGGCCTCGAATTTGTTCGCGGAGAACAGGGTGGGCTTGTGAAAGTTCTCGGCCACGGCGGGTTCTCCTTCGGTTCAGGCAGCTGGTTTTTGCTGCCCTCCACGCTACCCAGAAAAGCTGAGCGCGAATCCACGGTAGATTAGAACCTACGGGCCTCTAGCTCAGTTGGTAGAGCAAAGGACTTTTAATCCTTGGGTCGTCGGTTCGAGCCCGACGGGGCCCACAATGATCGCGCACGTGGCGCGGCAAATGCGCACCGAATCCACTGGATTCGGTGCGCATTTCTGTTCCAGGGCCGGTGCCCCAGGGCTCTTCGGGCCGGTGCCCCCATGGCGCTCGGTGACTTGCTGCGGCGGTGGCTAATTCAGGAAATCCCCGGCCCGATCGTGCCGCCGCCCGGCGTGGCCCCGGCCAGTCGAAAACCTGGGCCCGGATTTCCTGAATTAGCCACCAAAACCCGGGCAGAGCCGGGCAGCGGATGCCGCGGGGCGCGGTTTAGAGCACGTAGCGGTGCCGAATGTGGTGGCGATCGCCGCTCGCCTGCCAGAATTCGACCTCGGTGGGGTGCAGCGCGTACAGCTGCCACTGGGGGTTGGCCTGACCGTCAGCTCCCGGGCGTTCCTCCCAGTCCGCAGCGGATGCCTCCGCCGACAACACCGAAACCTCACCCACCACGCGCACCTGCCTCCCGAGGGCCGCCCAGTAGAAGTTCAGGGCCGCGTGCGGGTTCGCGGTGAGTTCGCGCCCCTTGCGGGATGTGCGTGTGCTCGCGAACTGCCAGACTCCGAAGTCGACGCCCGCTGTCGCGCCCGAGGAAGCCGGCTCGAGGTTCTTCAGAATGAGCATGCGCGACGACACCAGCCCGGTTGCGGTGGCCGTGGCCGTGGCCAGGCTGAAGGCGTGGGGCTGGGGCACGCCGGCGTCGAGCGCGTGCTCGAACCAGTCCAGAAAGAGGGCGACTGGATCGGCTGGAGCCGTGGCCGGATCAAACGACGGCAGGTCGGCGGGAAAATCGGGCAGGGCGCGCAGGCGCCGACGCAGGGAATCGCTCACGCCGCGAGCCTACCCGCCGGCATCGAGCATCGAACACCGAGGCACCAGGCACCAGGCACCGAACACCGAGCACCGAACATCAGCTGGCAGACACCTGGCACCGGCAGCTACCGCGCCTTCCGCCCCACCCGCAGCTCGCGCTGCACCAGCAGGGCGAGCTCCCGCAGCAACACCTGGTCGACGTCGGCCGCCGAACGCGGTTTCGGATCGAACACACACAGGGCGCCGATGCGCTCACCCGACGGCGATTCGATGGGAAACCCGGCGTAGAAGCGGATGCGCGGATCACCCTGCACGAGCGGGTTCTCGTTGAATCGGGCGTCGCTGCGGGCATCCTCGACGATGAGCGGGCCGTCGTCAGTAATCGTGATCGCGCAGAACGAGTCGGAACGCGGCACTTCGGTTGCCGCCAGCCCGACCCGGGCTTTATGCCACTGCCGGTCGCGATCGATGATGGTGATCAATGCCGATTCGGTGTCGAACAGACGCTGCGCGAGCAGCACCAGCCGGTCGAACCGGGCCTCCGACGGGGTGTCGACAATGGCGAGGCCGTCGACGGCCGCCTGCCGGGTGCGTTCCCGGCCGGCGACATCCGTTTGGCGTGCTGATTCGGGGCCGGTGAGGCCCAGGCGCGCCGCGTCGAGGCTGTCGGACATGGCATTGGCCAGAAGCACCGCCCAGCCGCGATAGTCATCAGCGGTGCGATGCCGATCGACGTCGACGGTCGCCGCCGGCGAGAACGGCACAAACGTCGTGCGCGGTGCCTCGTGGGCCAGGCGGGTGCCGACCGTGTTGAGGTCGGTGGCCGACCAGTCGGCGATGCCTACCAGCGGGCGTCGGAAGATTTCAATGCTGCGAATGGGCGGAATGCCGAGCACGAAGATTTGGGTGCTGCGCGAGGTCTCGTGCTCCAGCACCGCGAGCAGGGCCGCCAACCGGTCGCGCCATTCGCTGACGCTGGTCAGGTCGAGGGCTTCGTTGAGGCCCAGAATGACGACGACGGCGTCAAACCGACCGAGCCGGGTGCCGTTCAGCGCCACGAGAGCATTCGCGGCGGTCATGCTGCGGCTGGCCACGAGGTCGATGTCAACGCCGCGACCAGTGCGCGCGGCCAGTTCGCGGGCGAGCGAGCCGGGCAGGGCCACCTGGTGGCTGAGCACACCCCAGCCGACAGCGGGTCCGGAGCCGAGAATGAGCACACGATCGCTGTCGATGCCGGCGGCATGGGCCTGCGGGGCGTCGCTCGGACGGGGCAGATGGCGGTCCTGACGTTCGGCGGACGCCGTCCAAGCGCGCATCAGCGGGCGGAGCGCCCACCGGGTGAGGTCGTGCATTTAAGCCTTTCGGGGACAGCAGAAAAACTCAGTCTGCCCCTTATGGGGGAAACCCCGTGAATAGACCTCCAATTCCCAGCAAGTTTGCGGTTCAGAGCAGCGCGGCCACCGCGTGCGCGAGGGTGAAAATGACCAGGCCGGCCAGGGCGCCGACCACCGTTCCGTTGATGCGGATGAACTGCAGGTCACGCCCCACCTGCAGCTCGATCTTCGCGGCGGTCTCGGCCGCAGGCCAGCGCTCGACCGTCTCGGTGATGACCCCGGCGATTTCGTGGCGATAATTGGCCACGATGTAGCTGGCCGTGTCGGCGAGCCAGCGGTCGATGCGGGAGCCGAGCGCGGCATCCGTGGTGAGGCGTTTGCCAATGTCTTCGAGGGTCGAACGGATGCCGACCCGCAGCGCGCTCGTCGGCTCGCCGAGGGCCTGGGTGAGCGATGATTTGATGGCTTCCCAGGTGTCGCCGGCGAACTCGCGCAGTTTGGCGTTGTCGAGTACCTCGGCCTTGAGGTTCTCGACCCGGTCGATCATGGCCGGCTCGTACTGCAGGTCATGCATGACCTCGTTGAGATAGTCGTCGAGGGCGGTACGCACCGGATGCTGCCGGTTCTGCCGCGCGGACGCAACGAAGGCGAGCACCTCGCGGTACGCCTTGTCGTCGACGAGTTTGTCGACGAATCCGGGCAGCCAGGTGGGCAGCCGCTGCGAGACGACCCGGCCGAACGCTTCGGGATGGTCGCGCAGCCAGCCGTCGGCGCGGTCGAGCAGCAGGTCGACGGCAGCGTGCTGCTGCCCACTCGTGACGAGGCGCTCCCCGACCCGGCCGAGGCTCGGGCCCCACTCTGGCTTGATCAAATGTTCGCGGGCGACGGATTCGATGAGGTTCTTGATGGCGTCGTCGCCGAGCAGGTTGAGCAGCCCCTGGCCGGCGACGGCGAGTTCATCGGTGAGTCTCTCGGCGTTCGTGTCGTCGCTGAGCCAGGCTCCGAGTCGGCGGGCCGGTTTCATCGACTCGAGCTTGCCGCGGATGACCGCCTCGGAGAGAAAGTTGGTCTCGACGAATTCGCCCAGGCTCGCGCCGATCTCGTCCTTGCGATGAGCGATGATATTGGTGTGCGGAATGCGCAGGCCCAGCGGGTAACGGAACAGGGCGGTCACGGCGAACCAGTCGGCGATCGCGCCGACCATGCCGCCCTCGGCCGCGGCGCGCACGTATTCGAGCCAGGGATAGCGGCTTTGCAGGGCGAACGACACCGTGAAGATGACAGCCATGAGGGCGAGCAGGCCGGCCGCGAGCCGTTTCATGCGTTTCAGCGCGGTGCGGCGGGCTGTCTCGTTCGGGGACTCGACGGGTCGGGCTTCACCGAATGTCGTGGGGGTCGCCGTTTCGGGTTGGGGGGCTTCGCTTAGCGCCATGGTTCAAGCCTGCCCGATCGCGGTGCTGCGCGCGTGCACATTTACGCGCGGTGTGCCAGCGGGTTGCGCCCATCCGCTACTTTCGGGTGCCAAGCCGTGAGTCTCTACGCGATTTAATCGATTCAACGGCCTGAAACTCACGGCTCGGCGCAGGTCACCGGGTGAAACTCACGGCTCGGCGCGTAGGCAGCACGGAACGTTCAACTTTGCGCAGGGACGGCAGGACGGATACTCTAGGGGGGTATGCGGCATACTCGCGCCGCCAGGCACGCGTCGACGGAGGTGGCATGAGCCCGAGAACGGTCGCGGCCGCATCCGCTTCGAAGGGTGCGCTACTGAACCCGCGCACCGCGTTACGCACGATCTACCCCTGCCACATTCTCGGCATGAGGATGCCGGCATGGGCGTCGTTCACGCCCCCTGGCGGGCGCGATCAACCCCTTTTTGGTATACCCTTGGGGGGTATTACTCTTGAGAGAACCGGCTTTGAGGAATGACATGACGCAGCCCGACCTAAACCAAACCGATCACGCAATGATGGACCACACCGCGATGAACCATGGCGCGATGAACCACGCCGGTCACGGCGATCACGTGGGGCAGTTTCGGCGCCTGTTCTGGACCATGCTCGTCATCGCGCTGCCGGTCGTGGGGTTCAGCCACATGTTCTCGAGGCTTGTCGGGTACGCCCTGCCCGACATTGTCGGCATCGGCTGGGTCTCCCCCGTGCTCGGTACCGTCATGTATGTCTGGGGCGGCCGGCCGTTCCTCACTGGAGCGGTCAGTGAGCTGAAGGCTCGAAAGCCCGGCATGATGCTGCTGATCGCCCTGGCAATCACGGTCGCCTTCCTCGCGTCGTGGGGCGCGAGCCTCGGCCTCATCGATGCTGAGCTCGACTTCTGGTGGGAACTCGCGCTGCTGATCGTGATCATGCTGCTCGGCCACTGGATCGAAATGCGGTCGCTGGCGCAGACTTCCACCGCCCTGGAGTCGCTCGCCGCGCTGCTGCCGGATGAGGCCGAACGGGTCGAGGGCGACGCTGTCGTCATCGTCTCGCCGAACGATCTGGTGCTCGGCGACCTCGTCGTGGTGCGTCCCGGCGGGCGGGTGCCGGCAGACGGGCAGGTCGTCGAGGGCACGGCCGACGTCGACGAATCGATGATCACCGGCGAATCGCGTCCGGTGCAGCGCACAGTCGGCGACCAGGTCGTGGCGGGCACCGTCGCGACCGATTCCGCCCTGCGGGTGCGGGTCACGGCAGTCGGCGATGACACCGCGCTGGCCGGCATCCAACGGCTGGTCAGCGAGGCGCAGAGTTCGTCGTCGCGGGCGCAGCGCATCGCCGACCGGGCGGCCGGCTGGCTGTTCTGGTTCGCGCTCGGTGCCGGAATGCTCACCGCGATCGTCTGGACCCTGCTCGGCCAGCCTCAGGATGCCGTCGTGCGCACGATCACCGTACTCGTCATCGCCTGCCCGCACGCACTTGGGCTCGCCATTCCGCTCGTCGTGTCGATCGCCACCGAACGCGCGGCGAAGGGCGGCGTACTGATCAAGGACCGCCTCGCCCTCGAGAGCATGCGCCAGGTGACCTCGGTACTGTTCGACAAGACCGGCACGCTCACCAAGGGCGAGCCCACGGTGAGTCACGTTGCTGTGGCGGTCTCCAGCAGCGAAGCGGATGCCGCGGCGCGCTCGGCTCAAGCCGGCGCAGCTCAGGCCGGCGCAGCTCAGGCCGGCGCAGCTCAGGACGGCGCAGCTCAGGCCGGCGCAGCTCAGGACGGCGCAGCTCAGGCCGGCGCGAGTTTCAGCAGCGACGAGGTGCTCGCCTGGGCGGCGGCGGTAGAAGGAGACAGTGAGCATCCGCTTGCCCGAGCCATTGTGACGGCGGCGCGGGCGCGCGAGTTGACCGTGCCGCGGGCGAGCGAGTTTCAGACGGCCGCGGCGGTCGGCGTGACCGGCCTCGTCGACGGGCACAGCGTGAGTGTCGGTGGGCCGAGCATGCTCGACGAACACGGGGCAAGGCCGCTGGCCGAGACCGCGGCGTGGCAGAGCCAGGGCGCGATCATTCTGCACGTGCTGCGGGACGGCGTGGTCATCGGCGCGATCGGTCTAGCCGATGAGATTCGTGAAGAGTCCCGGCAGGCCGTTGACGCCCTGCACCGGCAGGGCATCGAGGTGGTCATGATCACCGGCGACGCCGAAGCGGTGGCCCAGTCGGTCGCCGCCCAGCTTGGCATCGACCGGGTGTTCGCGGGAGTGCACCCCGAGGACAAGGCGCGCAAGGTTCTTGAGCTGCAGCATGAAGGCCGCCGCGTGGCGATGGTCGGCGACGGCGTCAATGACGCTCCGGCGCTGGCCCAGGCCGATGTCGGCATCGCGATCGGCGCCGGAACCGACGTGGCGATCGCGTCGGCCGGGGTGATTCTCGGGAGCGACGACCCGCGCTCGGTGCTTTCGGTGATCGAGCTTTCGCGGGCGAGCTACCGCAAGATGAAGCAGAACCTGTGGTGGGCGGCGGGCTACAACCTATTGTCGGTTCCGCTCGCCGCCGGGGTGCTCGCCCCGATCGGATTCGTGCTGCCGATGGAGATCGGGGCGCTGCTCATGTCGGTCTCGACGGTGGTCGTCGCCCTCAATGCGCAGCTGCTGCGTCGCCTCGACCTGCGCCCGGAGGCGAGTGTGCGCGCGGGCTGAATCGATCCGGTCAGGCCCCCAAACGGGGAAAGCCCACCGTCATCGGATAGTGTCGATCTGCGAGGGGAACACGTCGATTGGCGCAACAGCACAGGAACAGGGGAATCATGTCGCAGTCGTGGTCGATTGATTTACCCGAAACTCGACGCATTTTTGGTGCTGTCGCGGCAGAGTCCGCGGAGTTCGACACCGCAGCGACCGCGCTGACCAGCGAGCTGGCCGAGGCCTCGGCCGCTGCACCCGGATCGAGGACTGCGATGGCGCTGCTCGAGCTCGCCGAATCCCAACTGATGGTCAGCGTCGCATCAGCCAAGAGCCACCTCGAGTCGGCGACCTTTCACACTGCTGAGGCAGTGGATGCCTACGAACGCGGCGACCTGCAAATGGCCGAAGACAATCAGGGGAAACTCGACGAGGTAGCCCGATGACCACTTTCGTGCTCGAAACGCTGCCGGACGGAGCCGTGCTGGAAGGGCACGGCTCCGCTCTCGTCAAGTGCGCAGACACGCTCGCCGAATCGATGACCCGCGCGGAGGGACAGTGGGGTGGCATGTCGGCGGCATACCACGCTCCCGAAAGCGCAACGGTGTATTCGGCCCTGGCGACACCACGCTCCATCGTCGATGAGATCGGCCAGACCACTCGAAGCGCCCAAACGGCGCTCGACAACTACAGCGCAACGCTCTCCACCCTGAAAGCACAACGCAGCAACCTCCTGCTGGAGATCACAGCCTTCGGAAATCTCGACGCCGAGGTCACCGTCGATTTCGGTCAGATTCGGTCGACCCTGCGGGCCGACGTCGCCCGGTTCAACGCCAATGCCATCGCCGCCGACGAGGAGTGCGCCTCAGCCCTCGGCACCCTGATGCGATACCAACCGCTCTGGGGCACGAGCGTTTTCGGCGCGGCCAACAGCCTGCCCGGAGGTGCGGTACAGGGCCTCGCGGCCGAGCTCATGGCTCGCTACCGAACCCTGTCCGTCCCCACCCCGGGCGCCGTTCTTCCCCTGGTCCTTCGCATCGACGCGATCGTGCCCGACGAGATCATCAAGGGGGTCGGCTACACGCGTCTGCCCAGCGGCCTCCTGGTGAAAGTCGGAACCCTGACGTCGCCACTGCCGACCACCATCCCCCTGAGTGAGGGCTGGCAATCCAAGCCCGTGCTGACGGGGGCACCCAACGCCTCCACGCCGCCGACGTGGGCGCGAACCGGTGGCAAGGTTCTGGGCGTCGCGGGGGTCGGCCTCACAGTGTGGGGCCAGTACTCCGACCAGTACAACTCAGATCTCGAGGCGCACCCGGAATGGGACGACGGCGACCGTGTCGCCAGCGCGACCCAGAACGCCGTCATCGTCGGTGGAGCGAGCGCGGCCGGCGGCGCTGGCGGCGCCTGGGGCGGCGCACTGGCGGGAGCCGCCATCGGCAGCATTTTTCCAGGACCCGGAACGCTGATCGGCGGCATCGTCGGCGGAGTGATCGGCGGCGTTGCCGGCGGCTGGGGCGGCGCCGAAATCGGCAAGGGCATTAGAGACACGTGGAACGGATTGTTCGGATGAATTGGTCTCTGATCGGCATCGGGCTGGTCGCCCTGACCCTCGGCACCCTCGCCTACCGACGCATCTGGAGCAACTGGATCCGCCCAGTAACT
Organism: Cryobacterium luteum; assembly: GCF_900110125.1. Classification (GTDB taxonomy): domain Bacteria; phylum Actinomycetota; class Actinomycetes; order Actinomycetales; family Microbacteriaceae; genus Cryobacterium; species Cryobacterium luteum. The sequence continues at coordinate 396,340 of NZ_FOCN01000002.1, read as the reverse complement.
CCGGGGCACTACGGCTACAGCGTGGGTTTCGGATTTATCTTCATGGGCTTCGCCGCGATCATCCTTTCGGCGACGGACTCCGCGCTGGCTGCCGATTCGAGGGCTCTCACCCTCGTTCTGTTCACCATCGGCTTTCTGAGCATGCTCACGTTCGCGATGTCCCTGTTCTGGCTGCCCCGCTTTCTGCTGCCAGGCTGGTTCAAGACCCTGAAGGGACTCGAATGACTTTCGCGAGCGCCACGCTGCCCGAGCTCGGCGGCTGGGAAAGCCGATCGAACGAGGGCGCCGAACTCGTGCTCGCCCTGACTGACACACCCACCGGTGCTTTTCGGCCCAATATCGTGCTCACCTCGACGCCGTCGACCGCACCGATCGAGGCCGCCTCCAGTGTCTCGATCGCAGCGATTCTCACCGACCATCCCGGTGCCCAGATCATCGCGGTCGACCTGTGGGCCGAGCAGGCGATCGACGGGCGCATGATCACGGCAAGCTACCCTGCCGGCGACCTGCAGATTGTCATCCTGCGCTGGATCTGGGCGACCGGTCTGCGGCACGTTCACCTCACGGCATCCGTTGCGACCCATCAGCTTCTCGCCTGCCAGCCGACGCTCTCGTACATTGCGACCGCACTCGAACTGACGGGGGAAATGAGCGCCACCCAGGTGAATACGGGCGTCGCCCCGAAGCTCGACCTTACCGCCAGCGCGGCAGCCGGGCAGCCGCTCGAACTGCTCGAGCGCGTGCCGTCGTTTCAGCCGTACACCCCGCCGTCGCTGGAGATCTCCGTGGCGGCGCAGGGCGCGCTGCTCGCCGCCCGCACGACAGGCGCCCTGGCCCGGCGCTCCCCCGCCCAGCAGGAGCTGCGGGACAGCGGCCTGCTCGAAGGCCACAGCCGCCGGCTGAGTCCATTCGCCCTGCAGGTCGTCACCCACTGGGACTCCGGCATCCAGCTCGAGGCCAGCACCACACGCAGTGGGATCACTCGAAGCCTGCGCAGCTGGACGCGCGGCGAGTCCACCCTGTTCGCCTACTCGACGGCACCCCAGAACGAAATGGATGCCGGTGGTTTCGCGATCGAGATGCGGCCCGTCGGACAGACCGTCGACCTCATCCTGCGCTTTCTGGGCGTCGGGCCGATGTGGTCGCGTGTGATGGAGCCGGCTCGGGTATCGGTCAGTGTGTTGCAGGAGCGCCTGGCAGCGGATGCTCTGACGCTGCCTTCGACGCCGGCCGGCACCAACGACGCTTTCGGGCGGTTCTGGAACCAGGAGTGGACCGAACTGCGGGTGCGTTCGGTGCTCTCGTCGATGCGTGCGATCAACACTCCATCGGCGGGTTTGCTCAACGTGGGGGCGCCGGAGTCTGTGTCGGGCGACGCGGTCTTTCCGATTACGACGATGCCGAGCTCTGCGTTTTACACGCACCTGCTCGCACTCTTCGAGACCGCACTGCGCGGCTGACCCACGCACCCACGACCATCTTTGAAAACTGAGCATGATCTATCGCGGACCCACTTTCCGGGCCCGGGCCCAGAAAGCACAGGACTACAGAACTCCCGCGCACGGATTCCAACGCGGACGGGTGGGGGCAGGACGCGGGTCAGTGGCAGTGACCACCGGATGCCGGGGGCACGTTCGCCGGCACGTCCAAGACCGGGCTGCGGTCGAAGAAGCCGTCGGGGCGCAGTTTGAAGCCCACGGTGTCGACCGGCATGATCGGCCAGTCTTCGACCCGGGGAAAGTGGGTCAGGCCGAAGGTGTGCCAGAGCACGATGTCCTCGCCGTCGATGGCGCGGTCGGCCGCAATATAGGCGGGTAGTCCGGCGCCGCCGGAGTGCTGGTTGACGAAGTCGCCGGTGGGATAGCGCTCGTCTTCGGCGAAGCGGGTGACCCAGAGACCCTTGGTGGCGAACGCGGCGCGCCGGGCGACCGACGACTCGGGGTCGGCGAGCAGCATGGGCAGCCCCTGCGGGTGCAGCTTGTAGGCCACGGGTTCGCCGAGGCGGTTGAGGGAATTGGGGTTGGAGACGTGCCAGGTGCGGCCGATGGAGGCATCCGCTTGTCTGACGCCTTCGGATTCGGTGGCGAGCACGGTGCGCTGGCGGGTGAAGGCGTTGCCGCGTTCGTTGCCGGGGCCCATCGGAACGCGCACGACGTCTTCCTCTTCGACCCGGTTGGTGTCACCGTCGAGGGCCATGTCGAGGCGGGCGCTGAACAGGTGTTGGTGAAAGGGAGCGCCGAGTCCTGGCGCAATTTCGGAGGCGTAGGGGTAGCCCTTGCCGGCGTAGGCGCTCGTGAAGACCACGCCGGTGGCCTTGGCCTCGAATTCAATGGTGCCGTCCAGGTAGAGGTACCAGTAGAAGCCGTAGTCGTAGTTGCCCACGGTGGTGAAGAAGGAGATGACGAAGCGGCGGTTGCGGCGGGTGTATTCGATGCCGCTCCAGAGGTCGCTGTGCTTGGCGAGGATGCTCCAGTCTTCTTCGTGCATGCAGATACCATTGCGAATCTCGCGCGGGTTGCCGAAGCCGTCGGTGATGACCGGGCTCAGGTAGGTGATTTCGCCGAGGCAGTCACAGCCGAGTTCGAGCGAGTTGGCGTACTGGCCCACGAGGTATTCGCCGGTGTCGAAGTAGTTCTGCCAGGATCGCACCGGGGCCGGGTCGCCGTAGGGCACCACCATCTCGGCGATCGACGCGCGACGGATGATGGACCGCGTCTGGTCGCCGTCGCGAAAGCCGATATTGTGCAGCACGACGCCCTCGCGCACGTCGAAGCCCACGTCGAGGCTCCACTTCTCCCACTCGATGTGGTTGCCGCCGGTGACCGTGAAGCTCACACCCTCCGGCTGGGTGATGCTGATCGGTTTGAGCGTCTCACGCAGCGGCCCGGTAAGAGCAGGATCGGTGTAGTTGCCGTGTTCGGCCGGAACGGGCACGACACCGAAGTCGAGCACCTGGTCCACGGTCTTCGCGACGATGTCGACGTAGGCGACGAGGCCGTCGATCGGGTGCGCCCAGGCACTGTCCTCCGGAAAATTCTGCACAAAGGCCAGGCCGCGCAGAATGCGGTGACCCTTCTCGTTCGGGTACTCGAACACTCCGGCCGAGAGGGGGGCGACGCGCACCTGGGCCACGTCGATTCCGCGGGCCGCGAGCGCGGCGAGCCAGCGGGCATCCTCGCGCAGCACCTCTTCGACGGCGCCGAACTCTTCTTCGAGCACGGGCAGTTCGCCGCTGAGGGCGGTGTCCAGTGTGACGCTCGACTCGATTGTGCCGTGGGTGGCCGAGACGACCACGTCGGTGGGGGCGGCACCCGCCACGTCGTGCAGGAAGACGCGAAAGCGACGGTCGGTTGCGCTCGAGCCCCGAGGCGGGTCGAGCAGGCCAAGGTAGGCGACGCGAATGGTGTCGCCGAACAGTCCGGCATCGGCCAGAATCGTGCGCACGCTCTGCAGCTCTTCGGCGGTGGGCAGCGCGAAGGCGGCCTGAGTGTTGGCGGGCACAGTGTCAGCGGTCTCGGCGGTGAGCATTGCTTCTCTTTTCGGATCGGCCCGGGATACGTCGGTGTGACCCCGGGGAGTTATTTCCTATGGTTGTAGAATATAAAGCCATCACGTTGGTGGTGGCAAGCGTTTCGCGAATCTTTCTGGCAAGCTGAAGAGGGAGGACCCATGCCGAAAGTCGTCGATCACGACCAGCGTCGCGTCGAGCTGGTCAATGCCACCTGGCGCATCATTGCCCGGCACGGCATCGAGGGTGCGACCATGCGCGAGATCGCCACCGAGGCCGGATTCGCCAACGGTGCGCTCAAACCCTATTTCGGCACCAAGGACGACCTGCTCACCTTCGCCTTCGGCCACGTGTTCAGCCAGACCAACCGGCGCATCGAGCGCTCGACCGCCGGTCTGGCCGGCCTCGCCGCCGTGCGCGCCTACTGCCACGAGATTCTGCCCCTGGACGAGACGCGGGTGAGCGAGGCGCGCATCGTTATTCCGTTCTGGCAGAAGGCACTGACCAATGCGGCCAAGGCGCAGCTGCACGATGAGTCAATGCTGCAATGGCGCCTCGCCCTGCTCGGGCACCTGGCCGAGGCACGAGCCGCGGGTGAGGTGCACACCACCACTACCGACACGGATGTTGTCGGTCACCTCATGAACGTCGTGCTCGGCGCGCAGATCACCGCGGCGCTCTCCCCCGACGAGCATGCCCCCGAGCAGCTCGTGGCGCAGCTCGACGGGTATCTGCGGTTGCTCGCCACCGGCGACTAGCCGGCACTCCTCCCGCGAAAGCGACAAATTTGTTGCTTCACGGGTGCTGAAGCAACCTACTTTCCGCTCTCGCGGATCGTTGGGCTATTTTCGCCGAGTGTTGAAAAAAGAATGACAGCGAGCGCGCCAAGGGCTACATTGGCTGCAGACGATCATGAAACGCCCCTGAGGGCCAATCTGGTCAGGACCCGGCAAGGAGCTGCTCGTGACGCTGACGGTTGTGAACTCCCTGGCGCAAGCCGTCCCGAACGACACCGTTCGTTGCGTGGTCGCCGATTCCTTCACCCACTGGCGCACACTCGTGTCGCAGTCGTTCGTTCCCCTCGAGGTGCGCAGCGCCTCTCGAACCTTCCATGGCACTCTGCGTTCGCGCGTGCTCGACGAGCTCTCGATCGTCGAGGTCAGCGCCAACGGGCACCAGGTGGTGCGCACACCCACGCTGATCGCGGCATCCACTCGGCAGTATTTCAAGTTGAACCTGCAGCTGTCCGGCACCGGCCTGCTCGTGCAGGACAACCGTGAGGCCACCCTGCGCCCCGGCGATCTGGCCGTCTACGACACGAACCGACCGTACACGCTCGAGTTCGATCAGGACTTTCGCACCCTCGTACTCATGTTCCCGCACGATGTGCTCGACCTGCCGGCCGATTCTGTCGGCCAGCTCACCGCTGTGCGCCTGCCCGGCGACGCCGGACTCGGCCGCCTGATCAGCCCGTTCATGGTGCAGCTCGCCGAGAACCTCGACGTGCTCACCGGCGCGAGCGGGCACCGCCTCGCCTATAACGCCGTCGACCTGATCGCGACCATGTTTGAGAGTGAGCTGAACCTGCGCCGCGATAAGGGCGCGCACGGCGACCTGCTGGGGCGCATCCGCTCGTACGTGGATGCGCATCTCGGTGACCCGGAACTCTGCCCGGCGAGTATCGCGGCCGCCCACTTCATCTCAACCCGGCACCTGCACAACGTGTTTCACGAGGCCGACAGCACCGTGGCGAGCTGGATCCGCAGCCGCCGTCTCGAGCACTGCCGCCGCGACCTGCGCGACCCCATTCTCAGTGATCGCTCGGTCGGCACGATCGCCGCCCGCTGGGGCTTCGTCGACGCCGCCCACTTCAGCCGCATCTTTCGCACGGCCTTCGGCGAGACGCCGAGCACCTACCGCCGCGTCTAACCCAGCACGGGGCCCTTTGACACTGCGCCCTTTGACAACTCCGGTGCCGCAAATGGCAACCGGCTCGGCCTGAAGATTGCCACGCTGTGAGACATACCTGAAGAGGATGCCGTCGCATCCGCTCGCAGACCTCTTACTCAACGAGGAGTAACCATGACCCAGACCAAACCCGCTTCGACGAGCGCACCGGAAACCGCCCTGCACAAGGGGCGGCTCGGCGTTCTCGGAATCGTCTTCTTCGTCGTCGCGGCCGCGGCCCCCCTCGTGGGGATGACCGGCGCGGTACCGGTGGCGATCGTGCTCGGCAACGGTGCGGCCGCTCCCGGCGCCTACCTCATCGTCGGGCTGACCCTGCTCGTGTTCAGCGTCGGCTACGCCGCAATGAGCCAGCGTGTCACCAACGCCGGCGCCTTCTTCGCCTACATCGGCCGCGGCCTGGGCCGTCACCTCGGCACCGCGTCGGCGTTCGTGTCGATCCTCGCCTACCTCGCCATTCAGCTGGCGATCTACGGATTCTTTGGCGCCCTCATGGCCGGCCAGGTGGGCGTACTTCCCTGGTGGGCCTGGTCGCTCCTCTCCTGGGGCGTCGTCACGCTGCTCTCCCTGCTCAGCGTCGACGTGGGCGCCAAGGTGCTCGGCGTGCTGATGCTGCTCGAACTGACCGCGCTCGTGGTCACCGCGGTCGCCATTCTCATCGACGGCGGGCCGGAGGGGCTGAACTTCTGGGCCTCGTTCAACCCCGCCGCCATCGTCGCCGGCGGTCTGGCCGGCTCGGCGGGCATCGCCTTCGCGTTCGCCTTCGCCTCGTTCATCGGATTCGAGGCCACCGCCATCTACGGTGAAGAGTCCAAGGACCCAAAGACCGTCGTTCCCCGCGCCACCTACCTCGCCGTCGTCGTCATCACCGTTTTGTTCGGCCTGACCGCGTTCGCGATGGTGACCGGAATGGGAGCATCGACCGTGGTCGAGAAGACCGTCGAACTGTCGACGGTTGCCGGCGTCCCCCTGGCCGACCCGGCCGCTGTCTTGTTCGCGCTGGCCACCCAGTATGTCGGCCCGTGGATGGCGACTCTCATGGGCATCCTGGTGCTCTCGAGCCTGTTCGCGGGGCTCCTGGCCTTTCAGAACGCGTCCAGCCGCTACCTGTTCGCGCTCGGTCGCGGCGGCGCGCTGCCCAGGCCACTCAGCAAGGTCAACGGCCGCGGCGCTCCGAGCACGGCCTCGCTCGTCACCTCGGTGATCACGGGCATCGTGCTCGTGGTGTTCGCGGTGTTCCAGCTCGACCCGGTGCTCAACCTGTTCTACTGGTTCAGCGGCCTCGCAGTGATCGCGATCGTGCTCATTGAAATTCTGGTGAGCGTGGCGATCATCGTGTACTTCCGCCGCAACGCCGGCGCGGAGAACGTCTTTCAGACCGTGATCGCCCCGGTGTTGGCGACGATCGGCCTGCTGCTCGGCGAATACCTGCTGATGAGCCGCTTCGGACTGCTGGCCGGCACCGTGGCCGACGGCGTCGACCCCACCACCACCTCGTGGGGCCTCAGCACCATCGGCTGGGTGCTCGTGGCCCTGCCGTTCGTGCTGCTGATCGGCGGCTACATCTTCTCCCGGATGCAGAACCACGAGAACGACGACCTCGTGCGAGACGTGCTGTCGTAGAGCGGGCATCCGCTTCGCGAGCCGTGCGTCCCGAGCTGTGAGTTTTGGTCGCCGAGCCGTGGGTCTCAGGGTGATTTGAACGATTCAACGCCTCGAAACTCACGGCTCGGCGCGCGCGGCGGGTCGAAACGGATGCCTACCCGCCCAGCCGGTGGCTCGCCTCGATGCGCTGGCCCCACAAGGTTCCGAAAATGATGAGCACTGCCCCGGCGGCGCCGATGAGGCCAAGCGTCTCACTGCCGAGCGACACCCCCACGAGCACCGCCCAGATGGGTTCGGTGCCCATGAGCAGGCTGGCCCTGGCCGCCGAGGTGCGCCGGATGGCCCACATCTGGGCCAGGAATGCGAACACGCTGCAGGCCAGACCGAGGTAGAGCACGCCGATCCAGGCGGCGAGGTTGAAGGTCGTGACGGCCTGAACGAGGCCGGGCACGTCGAACGCGGTGAACACGACCGCCCCGACCAAGGCCTGCAGCAGGGTGAGCGTGATGGTGCTGTCGCTGCGGCCGCGCATGAGGTGGCCCATCATGGTCACGTGCACGGAGCGCACGAGCGCCGCCGCGAGAATGAGCAGGTCGCCCACATTGGGCTGCGCGAACCCGTTGCCGGAGACGAGCAGGGCCACGCCGACCACCGCGAGCACCGCGGCGATGAAGAACGGTCGCGGCAGCCAGCGCCGGGCGGCGACCGACTCGAGGACCGGGGTCATGATGATCGTGAGGCTGATGATGAGCCCGGCGTTCGTGGCCGAAGTGAACGCCACGCCCTGCGTCTCGAGCCAGAGAATGCTCGCCTGGGTCACCCCGAGCAGCACGCCCACCCCGAAGGCCCGCCGTGACGGCAGCCGTTCGCGCCGCACCACCCAGACCATCAGCAGGGCGACCGCCGCGACGAGAAAACGCAGCGCGAGCACGGCCACCACGCTCGCCTGCTCGGTGAGCACCTTCGCGCTGAGGTAACTGCCGCCCCAGACCACCGCCACGAGCAGCAGCACGAGGTCGACCCGGTAGCGCCCGATGGCCTGCGGCAGCAGCGCCGGGCGGGTGTGGATGCCCGTCATCGGGTCGGTGAACTGACCGACCGGTCGAAACCGGCGTGACGGATGCCCCAGCGCACCGCCCACTGCTCCCCCGGTTGCACCCAGTGCAGGCCGGCGCCGGAGTTGAAGGCGTTTGCCGGGGCCGTCATCGGCTCGATCGCGATGGCGAGGCCCTTGACGGGCTCCGCAGCGCTTTGCGTGAGGGGAAAGATGTGGGGAGTGAACACCTGCACGTAGCGCATGGTCTCGTCACCCCAGAGGGTGAGGCACCGGCCATCCGGGGCGGTGAGGGTGTGCTCGCCGGCAGGGCCGACACCGCCGAAGCCGTCGTCGAGGTCGAGGTCGCCGACCTTGACTCCCGCGCGCAGGTCGAACCGGGTCCCGTCGACCGGGCTCTCACCAATGGGGTTGAGCCGATCGTCGACGTCGATGTGGGTCGCGGCATCCACGCGTAGCACCAGGTCGCTTGTGGGCACGTCCCCGATTTTCAGAAACGGATGCGCCCCCACCGCCACCGGCGCCGGCTCGGCTCCCACATTGCGCACCCGGTGTGTGACGTCGAGCCCCGCGGCCGTGAGGGCGTAGGTCACCTCGGTTTCGAGGTGAAAGGGGTAGCCGGACTGCGGAAAAATGGTCGCGGCGAGCGTCACCGTGTCGCTGGTTCGGAACACCACCCGGTAGGGCGCGAAGCGCAGCAGCCCGTGGCTGGCGTTGTGTTTGCCCGGCTCGGTCAGAGCGAGCTGCCGGGTCACGCCGTTCTGGGTCCATTGGCCGTCGCGAATGCGATTGGGCCAGGGCACAAGCACGATTCCCGCCGCCATCGGCGGTTGAACGAGCTCATCGAAGGTCTCCACCAGATCTATGCCGTTCAGGGAATACACTCGCAGGCCGGCTGCAACCTCGGTCACGACCACCCGGGCCGGGCCGCTCGGGGTCTGTAAGGTCAGTTCGTGTTGGGTTCCGGTGGGTGCGTGCATCCGCCCAGTGTATTGCGGGGTCACGGCTTGGCCAGGCCGGGGCAGCGCGCACCGACTCCGACCGCTTGGGGCATCCATGAACGCCCGCGGTGCAGACCACTGCGCCGTGCATTGAGGGCGCGACCGTGCGAAACCGTGCGGCCGGCTCAAGCCGGGCGACAGCATCCGCTCGACGCTAGGCTGACGCGTATGACTGCTGAGCGCGCCACCCGAATCATCGTCCTGCCGAACACGCCGGCTCCGAGCATCGCCGAGACCGCGTTCGTTGCTCCCGGCGCGGTGATCGTGGGCAACGTCACCCTCGCCGACCGGGCCAGCGTCTGGTACAACTCCGTGCTGCGCGCCGAGCTTGAGCCGATCACCATCGGCGCCGGCTCCAACCTGCAGGACAACGTCTCCTGCCACGTCGACACCGACTTTCCCCTCACCCTCGGCACCGGCGTCTCGGTCGGGCACGGCGCCGTGCTGCACGGCTGCACGATCGAAGACAACGTGCTCGTCGGCATGGCCGCAACCATTCTGAACGGAGCCGTCATCGGCACCGGATCGCTCGTGGCTGCCGGAGCCGTCGTACTCGGCGGAACGGTCGTGCCGCCCGGCTCGCTCGTGGCTGGTGTTCCCGCCAAAGTTCGACGTCCGCTGACCGACGACGAGATCGCCAGCATCCGGCACAACGCCGAGAACTACCTCGAGCACACCGAGCTGCACCGCGCCGCCCTCACCCAGCCGTAGCACTATCCGTCCAGCGTCGGCTCCGGGCCCGGGTCGGACGCCCCGGCGGCCCTGAAATTTGCCAATCACGGACCGCACCCGGCTCAGTGGGCCGAACGCTGCCCACCGTCGGCGTTTCGCTGGCGCCATTGATTGCCCTTCTGCCATGCCTTGCCAATCTCACCTGGCGCCGTAGTAGGCGCGCAATGCACTCCCGGCGCACGCCGCCTGACCGGATGTAACCCGCACTCCCCGCGTGCCACAATCGGGCCCTCGACGGCCCGATCGATCAGCAAGGCGCAAGTCATCGGAGCCTAACGGCTCTGCGCGGCTCTGACCAGCCCCCGGTTCGAGTTGTTGCAACACGCCTCTGACGACCGATATGGTGCATCCGCTGGCACTTGAGGACTTCTCAAGTTCGCTGCAGGTCCGCACGTTCCCGGCGGGATTTCTCCGTTGACCGCTCCATTGGCGTGACCCGCGATTCTCGCTCCGCCAACCGCAGGGACTCCTCCATGGCGCCAATTTGTCGTGCCCACCGGCCTCGAACACCCACCGGCTCACCGACGGGACCCCACCACCCGGCGTGCCCGGTCTCCGCACCTGTCTCGGGGTGCCGGTTCGATGACTGAGTGCGAAACCGCCCTGCCACCGGTCACCATCGCCCCCACCGCAGACGTCGACGACCGGGCAGCCATCGGCGCCGGATCGGTGATCTGGCATCTCGCGCAGGTTCGCGAACACGCTGCTCTCGGCGAGGGGTGCATTCTCGGTCGGGGTGCGTACATCGGTCCCGGCGTCACTGTCGGCAACAACTGCAAGATTCAAAACTACGCACTGATCTACGAGCCGGCACGTTTGCACGACGGGGTCTTCGTCGGCCCCGCCGCTGTGTTCACCAATGACACATTTCCGCGGGCCGTCACCATCGACGGAGCCCGGATGACCGCCGAAGATTGGGAACCCGTCGGCGTTCTGGTGCGCACGGGTGCTTCGATCGGTGCTCGCTCCGTCTGCATCGCTCCAGTGACCATCGGTCGATGGGCGATGGTCGCCGCCGGCGCTGTCGTGACCCGCGACGTGCCCGATTTCGCTTTGGTCGCCGGCGTGCCCGCCCGGCGCATCGGCTGGGTGGGGCGCAACGGTACTCCGCTCACCGACGACGGCGAGGGCCGGTTCGTTTGTCCGATCACGGGTGACCGGTATCTCGAACACGAAGGCACGCTCTCGGAAGCGGCCGCGACCTGACCTGGGCATCCGTCCCTCCCCGTGCGCACCGCGCGCCAGACCCCTTTGGAGCTACAGATGACCGTCAATAAATCTCGAATCGTGCTGGGCGGGTCGGTGGTCGACCTGCTGGAAATGGGGGATGCGCTGGAACGCATCTCACATCGCCTCAGCAACCGGGGGGATGCCCCGCTCGCGGTGGCCTCGGTGAACCTCGATCACGTGCACCATTTCGGAACCGGGGCAGACCTGGCCGGCATCCTGCACCGGGTTCCGCTGGGCAACGACTCTGGGCCAGTCGAATGGCTCAAGCTGATCGACGGAGCCCCGCTGGCCGCCCACGCGCGACGCTTGACCGGCCGTGCCTGGCCGCGGCTCGCCGGCAGCGACCTGATCGGGCCCATTCTGAAGCGAGCAGAGCGCCTGGGCATTCGCGTGGGCTTCCTCGGCGGCTCGGAAGATACCCATCAACGTTTGCGGTCCGAGTTCGTGCTCTCACAGCCAACGTTGCGCGTGGTCGGTTACTGGGCACCGAGTCGCGAGGTCGTATCTGATCCGGTGCGCTCGACAGCCCTCGCGGCAGAGATCAGGAGCGCCGAGGTCGACTTGCTGGTCGTCGGGCTCGGAAAGCCACGGCAGGAATTGTGGATCGCCCAACACGGGGTGCAGACGGGAGCGACCGTGCTGCTGGCGTTCGGTGCGGTGGTCGATTTTCTGGCCGGAAGTATACGCCGCGCTCCGCCCTGGATCACAGAATGTGGTTTGGAATGGGCGTGGCGCCTGGCACTTGAACCCACCCGGCTGGCGTCACGCTATCTCGTCGATGGCCCTGCCGCGTACCTCCTGGTGCGGCGCACCAGCCGGGCCGAGGCCGCATTTTGCGAGGCTGAACGACGACAACCTCAAGCCCTCATCGCACTATCCCCTCTCGATATTGACACGGGCAGTCCGTGCGGCACCATCATCATCCCGGCTCACAACGAGGCTGACGTCATCGAACGCACCTTGGGCTCGATTGCCCATCTGGCGGCTGAAGGCCTCGTCGAGGTCATCGTCGTGTGTAACGGATGCACCGACTCGACGGCAGCGCAGGCCCGTCGTTTCGCCGGAGTCACCGTGCAGGAGATCGACACTGCTTCGAAACCGCGTGCCATGAATGTCGGCGATGAACTGGCGCACGCATGGCCCCGCCTCTATCTCGATGCTGACATCGAGATCGCTCCCGCCGCAGTTCTCGAAGTGTTCAAGGCACTGCGGTCGGGTTCGATTCTGGCCGCGCGCCCCGCTTTCACCTACGACACCACCGGGGCCTCCCTCCCGGTGCGCAGCTACTATCGGGCTCGCCGGCGCATTCCGAATCCCGACGACGCGCTGTGGGGAGCCGGAGCCTTCGGGCTCAACGCTGCCGGCCACAGCCGTTTCGGCCGATTCCCCGAAGTGACGGCCGACGACGCCTTCGTCGATGGCGTGTTCAGCAGCGCGGAAAAGAGAGCGCTGCCGACGGTCCCAACCCTGGTGCGAACGCCCCGCCACACGGCCGGGCTCTTGGCGGTGCTCACCAGGCAACGTCGCGGTGTCGTAGAGCTGGGCGCCGCGGCGTCATCGCGAAAGCGGATGGAGGCGGCCTTGCTCTCGGCACGGCGGCCCTCCGACGCAGCGGATGCCTGCTGGTACGCGGCCCTCACACTGACCGCGCGCGTGAAATCCCTTTTTGCCGCTAGAAGCGCTCACCCGCAGTGGGAGCGGGACTTTTCCAGTCGTGCCGGAGTTCAACACGGCGCTTCAGCGCTGATCCCGCCCCGTTCGGGGGCGTCCCGGATACCCTCAGCGCGCGCTAGCCTCGTCGTCGTACCAGATGAGTAACACTCAAGGATTCCTTCTGCCGACCCCTGTCAGCGGAATTGATTCGACGATCACTCAACCGGCAAGGAAAACCACGTGAACTCGCCCCAGACGCCATGCACGAGCGCCCGACTGAACGGGGAGCGGTATTGAGCACGACTACCGGTCCCGGTCACGCGGAGGGTGCCGACGTCGATATCGTCATCGTCACCTACAACAATGAAGCGGATATTAATGCCCTGCTGCAGAGCGTGCAGGCTGGGGCGCCGAATCTGCGACTGCGAGTCGTCATCGTCGACAACGGCTCCAGCGACGATACCGTGCTTAAACTCGCTGCCCATCCGGAGGTTCGCGTGTTGCACAGCGGCGGCAATCTCGGTTATGCCGCCGGGATCAACATCGCCCTGCGCGACATCGGCACGACACGTACCGTCCTGATCCTCAACCCTGATGTCGAGGTGATGCCCGGCGCCATCGCCGCCCTGCACACCCGTATGGTCCAAACCGGGGCGGGGATTGTGGTTCCGCTCCTGCAAGACTTAGCCGGCGTGCGTCAGACTTCGCTCCGCCGCGAACCGTCCATTTTGCGCACTTTCGGTGATGCCGTGTTCGGCAATCGGTTCGGTCGTCGACCCGGCTGGTTGTCGGAGATCGACCGCACGGAGTCACACTATCGGCGTCCTCGCCCCGTGGACTGGGCGACCGGTGCCGCACTTCTCATTGCTGGCAGCCTGGTTGAACGCCTCGGGGACTGGGACGAACGCTATTTTCTGTACTCGGAGGAAACAGACTACTTTCGACGTGCCCGCCACGCTGGGGCTGTCGTCTGGTTCGAACCAACGGCCATCATTGGCCACCGGCAGGGCGGATCGGGTGGATCAGACGCTCAGACGGCGCTGATGGCGGTCAACCGGGTGCGTTACGCGCAGGTCTGGGGAACGCGGGCGCACGCCGCCGGGATGCGTGCTGCGGTCATGCTGCATGCCTGCCTGCGGCTGAACCAACCCGCCCAACGCCATTCGGCCGCCGTGCTGGCTCGTCGCAGCCGTTGGCCGGCCCTGCCGCACGCAACCTTGTCCGGCGCCGTGACTGTCGGCCCGACCGCCGCATCAAGCATCGAGCACGTGCTGTTGACCCGGTTCAATCTGCCGTCCGCAGGACCGGAACAGGTCATTCGGGCGAAGGACGGCTGGCTGGCCGAGCGGATCATCCTGTTCGAGCGTTACTGTGTTCCCTCCGTTCGCTCCCAGACCAACCAGAACTTCACCTGGATCATTTATTTCGATCCTGAGAGTCCCGCCTGGCTTCGGCAACGGGTGACGGCACTTAAGGCGGACGGCATTTTTCAGGCTGTGTATCGTTCCTCGGTCAGCCGCTCGGAACTCCTCGCCGATATTCGCACCATCGTGGGTCGAGAGCGCGAGGTGCTCATCACCACCAACCTCGACAATGACGATGGCCTCGCTACAGATTTCGTGGACCGACTGCAGCAAGCGAATGTCCCCCCGCACCGTACCGCCGTCTACCTCACGAGTGGCCTGATAGCGAGTCGGAACGCTCTCTACCTGCGGCGGGACGCACGCAATGCGTTCTGCTCCGTGCGGGAAAGCTGGGACGACCCCGTTTCCTGCTGGGCTGCCTGGCACAACCGCTTGGGCGAGTCCATGCCCGTCATTGAAATCGATGGCGCACCAGCCTGGCTCCAGGTGGTGCACGGCTCAAACGTCAGCAATCGGGTGCGCGGTCGGCTCGTCTCTCCGTTGCCATACGCCCGGCTATTCGGGCCTCAGCTCAACGCGCTCACCGTGCCAGCACACCGCCGGATGCTCATCGACCGCCTGATTTCGGTGCCGATCAGGATCACGCGGGAGGCGCTGCGCGCCGGGGCTAAACAGATGACCGTCCGACTGCTCGGCACAGCGGGGCTCGACGACATGAAACTCCGGTTCGTTCGGTGGGTCCGTTGACGACTCGCAACCTGCTGCAGATTCTCGCACGACGGTGGTACGTCGTGATCGTGGTGCTCATAGCCACCGGCCTCCTGTATGCCACCCTCGCACGGCCCGGCTCCTACTACAGCGAGGTTCAGCTGGTCTTCGTTGCCCCGGGAGACGTTGCCCTCGCGCCGTTCAACGACCAACGCAGGGAGACCCTGGTCGCGTTCGCCGCCGCCATCGCGAGCGAGATGCACAACGGTCGCCCCACCGACCGGCTGGCCGAACGAGCCCCCCTCTTCGGTGCTGGGGTTGATCAGGGCTACCAGGTGCTTCTGCCGAATCGCGGCGGACAGTGGCAATACAGTTTTCCCGATCCGGTGCTCATGATTCGCGCCGTCGGACCGACCCCGCAGTGGGTCACGACAACGGTTGACGGGCTCGTCACGCGCATCACCGCTCTGGTCGCCGACCGGCAGCGAGGCACTGGCGTGCCCATCGTCGACGCCGTTCACATCGAGCGGGTGCCCAATGAAACGACCGTGAACTTCGTCGGCAGCTCCGCCGGCGCCCACGCCCGGGCGCTGGCTTCACTCCTCCTCGTCGGCTTGGCGGTGTCGGCATTTCTGGCCGTCACGGTCGACCGAATCTCGCAGAAAGCGCAACCGCAATGACCCTCAGTAATTTTCTGCGCAGTCTGGCACGCCGCTGGTATCTGCTGCTTGGCGCTCTCGTACTCACCGCGAGCCTGTGTTTCGCCGCGTATTCCGCGGTACCCCCCAGTTATGAGCGCGCGGCGAGCGTGCTACTGATGCCCGGAACTCAGACCATTCCGGCTGGGGGAAACCCCTACCTCTATCTGGGCGGTCTCGGCCAGGCCAGTGAGATTCTGGTGGCAGCCATGAACTCGAACTCGATGCGACAAGATCTTCTGCTCGGCCATTCGCGTACGGAGATCTCCGTGGCCCGAGACCCGGCAAGCAGCGGCCCGCTCGTGGCGGTATCCGTTTCGGGGCCGAGCGATGCGGCCGTGACCGCTGTGCTCGACCGCACGCTGACCGCCATTTCCGACACGTTGACGGCGCTCCAAAATCAAGCGGATGTGCCTGCCACGGCTCAGATCGATGCACTGCAACTCACCGCCGAGCCCACGAGCGTGCTGGTGGTCAAGGATCAGTTCCAGCTGGTGGCCCTCGTGGCAGCCGGCGGCATCGCACTGTCGCTGCTCGGGGTGGGTTTCGTCGACGGGTTGCTCCTGTCTCGCCAGCGCGGCCTGCCCGCCAGCTTCCGCGAGTGAGCGTCTCGCCTGCCGCCATCCGACGCATCTCTCGACAGCGAGCAGACGGCCGTACTCGAGATTTCGATGGGCTCACCCTGCTCACGGTCTATCTGGTCCTCCTCTTTGCGGTGCCGTCCAACCTGGCCTTCACCGCGCTCGGGTCGGCGGGGCGGCCAGCGTCTCTGTGGGCCATGTTTGCCGGACTGTGGTGGTGCTGGTGGCAGGTTCAGCGCCCCGCGCAATCGGGCTGGAAACTCCAGCCCGTTCGATTCGCCGTCTTCGGTTTGCTCATCATCGGCGCGCTCAGCTATTCCACCGCGCTATTGCGTGGGCTTCCGGCTGATGAAGCGAATCCGGCAGACAACGGCATGCTTCGCCTGGCGGCGTGGGCCGGAATTCTGCTGGTGGCCAACGACGGCCTGCGCAACTCTGAGATGCTGCACCGACTTCTCCGACGTATCACCTGGGCGGTCGCTATTCTGGCTGTCGTCGGAATCGCCCAGTTCGTCACCGGAAATCCACTGATCGACTGGATCTCGATTCCCGGGATGAGTTCGGACCTCGCTGTGTTGGACTCCCGCGGCGGTTTCGTGCGAGCCTCGGCGACCGCCAGCCAGCCCTTGGAATACGGTGTGGTGCTCTGCCTGACTTTTCCCCTCGCCATCGTTCTGGCGTTGGAGGACACGACACGTACCCTGATCGCACGCTGGCTTCCGGCGGCGCTGATCGCCATCGCCTCGGTGCTGTCGGTATCCCGGTCAGAGCTGGTCGGGCTCCTCATCGGCCTGGTCGTGCTGTTCCCCAGCTTCTCCGGGCGGGCTCGACTGGTTCTCGGCGCTCTGGGCGTGCTTCTCGCCGGTATGACCGCCGTGTTGGTGCCCGGCCTGTTGGGAACAATTCGCGGACTTTTCACGGGAATCGCGGCTGACCCAAGCACCGTCTCCCGCACGAGCAGTTATGACGCCGCAGTCGAGCTGGTCAGCAGGTTTCCCCTCGTGGGTAAGGGGTTCGGCACGCTCCTGGCCCGCTATCACATCTTCGACAATCAGTATCTGCTGCTGGCCATCGAACTCGGTCTCCTGGGTCTCATCGTCTTTCTCACGCTTTTGATCACCGCCCTCGTCTCTGCCGGTCTGGCTCGCGAGCGGGCGACCACTCGCATCGACCGCCAGCTGGCCCGGGCCCTGCTCGCGTCCGCCCTGTCCGGGGCCGTCATGTTGGCCTTCTTTGACGGGCTGTCCTTTCCCATGTCGGCGGGAATGCTGTTTCTGGTTCTGGGCCTCTGCGGCGCCGCACTTCGACTCTTTTCTCCTGTCGGAGCACCGGCATCCGCTCAATCGATCTTGACGCGATAGACGTGATAGCTGTACTCCTCGGCGAAGGAATCGCGGAATCGGCCGGCAGCATCAACCGTCAGGGTGCGTCCCTCGCCGAGTACAGCAGCCGACGCCCCGTGCACACTCGCGGGCAGTGTGAAGGTTCGGTCGCCCGGCACCGATGATCCGTCGATCATGGCGAACACATAGGCATACCCGTCGTGGCTTTTGAGCATGGTGTCCAGCTCGGCGCCGAACGAGTACTCGTACGACTGGGTGTTGATGACGCTGGCGAGCGCGTGAATCTGTGCGTTCACCTCTTTCACGGCTTCGACCTGGGCATTTCCGCAAAATTCCGGAGTGACTTGTGATTGCCGGAAGACGTTCGCCGTCTGACACGACCCGCCCAGACTCTGATTGAAGTAGGCGAGGCCGCGAGCCTCATTGATGATGGAGCTCACCACCGCGCCCTTGAGCTGACTCGGGCTGATGTAGGTCGTCGGCGGCGCTTCCGGTGGACCGCCGTTGAGGTTTTCCACCCACTGCCACCGCGGCTGCATCTGGCCGTCAGCGGCATCCTGTTGGGTCAGCCCCTCGACGATTTTTCCATAGCTTGAGGCCGTGCGACAGTTGGCCTGCTCAACCGGCACCAGGTAGGCATCCCGATAGGGACGCCAATCACAGTAGGGAATCGAATACCAATACATATCAACCGACACGACGTCGGTATACCCGTTCACGTACTGCTGCGCCACCCGTTGGTCCAGGTCGGTGCCCACCACCATCTGGGTGAAATTGGCGTACTTGAACCGACCGTCCGCAGGAAGGCCATCGACAATCGTCTGCAGATGGGCCTGTCCCTCCGCAGGGGCGAATCGGCCGTCGACCTCATCGTCAAGAAATCGACCGACCCAATTTGCGCTGTCATCGGCGAAACTGTCGTTGAGTTTGCCGCCGATCCAGAACACACCGTTGTCGGCGAACAGGTGATACGGGGTACCTTCCCACATGCCGGTGTACGTGTTGATGCCCAGGGATTTGTCGTATTGCACTTCAGCGTCTGAACTGAAATTTCCGAACCAGGACACGATGGGAAAGAAGTCCGGGTCGCTCCAACCGGCGGCCCGCGCCTTGTCGAAGTTGTTCCAATAGGCGGGTCCGCCCTCCCACGGAATGCGCGGCAGGGCGAGCGCGCCTGAGGCGACCGGCTGCACCGCGGCGGGTGGCGCCGGTTCGGCCTTCGACGTGCCGAGCAGCGCGACGGGCAGCCCGACAGCAACGAGGAGGGACGACGAAACCGCGATGATTTTCCACCGGGGGCTCCGAGCAGACGGTTTTCGAAACATTCTCATGTTCCATTCCCTCATGCCCGATCGGCGGAATCAAGAAGTTGCAGCAATTGCCGAGCCCGCGCATCCCAGCTGTGCTGTCGGGCAAAAGCGATGCGCCTGGCCGTCTCGTCCACATTCTCGGGTTGAGACAGCAGGCGGCGCACGCGGTGCGCGAAATCTTCCGGATCCAATCCGACCTCGATCAGATCCGTATTGAGCCACCGCACCGCGGGCAGATCCGTCGACACCACCGGCAGCCCGGCTGCCAGATATTCCAGGGTCTTCAGCGGAAAGCTCGCGCGATTGAAGAGCGTGTCGGCATAGGGAGTGAGCCCTACCCCCATGCGGGCGAGCAGGGCCGGCAGCTCGGCTGGGGGCACTTCCCCCTGCCACGTCACTCCTCGCGCCCCGAGAAAGCGGTCGAGGAATGCACGGGTTTCGGCCGAGCGCTCAGCGCGCGGTCCGACCACGATGATCTCAGTTCCCCCTGCCCGCACCGCCTCCAGGATTTCTGGATCCAGGCGTTCATTGAGCTGTCCGATCAGGCCCGCCACGGGTGCGCGAACAGAACCGGCGTGCGACTCGTCGCTGGTTGGATCGCATCCGTTCGCCAGCACCTCCACCCTCACCGCGTAGGTGCCGGTGAGCCGGGAGGCGAGGTCTGGTGACACCGCCGCTCTGACGTCTGCATCATGCATGTTACGTTCCAGATCGCTCTCGATCCGGTCGGCAGACAGTCCCATCAGCGCCGCCCCCGACGGCCAGTCGTCGGTAACGTAGAGCAATCGGACACCGCCGATGCGTCGCGGAAACCGTTGCCTCGGTGATGCCACGATCACTCCCGTCACCTCCAGCCGCAGCTTTCGCACCATCGAGCGGATGTGCCGCTCGAGAACGACCGTGGAGGCGCGTCGCATCCCCGGCCGCGACGCGCCCGGCCAGGTTCGAGTTTGGAGCCGAGTGACACCGGGTGCCACGAGGGAGACACCTCCGCGGTTAGGTTCCGTTCCGCCGCCGCGTCGACGGGTCAGTATCGAGAACGGTGGGTCAACCCACAGCACGGGAAAGACGGTGCCGAGCGCGGTCATCAGCCGGCGATCGGTTCCCGCAACGGAGTCCCACCGGGTACCGGCGATGAAGACGATCGCTCTCATACGCCCGTCGATCGCCAGCGAAACCGACCGATGACGAGCGCGGCACGATGTCTGACCGCATGGGCGAGCAGGGTGGGTGAGTAGCGAGCTTTAACCGGACCCAGCCGCTGCGCCCGCCGGAGGGCTTTCGCTTGCGGCAGGCTGTCGAGATCCGCGTGGATCGCCCGGGCATAGTGCAGGTAACGGTCGGTTTCGGCGGACGCCCCGCGCCCGGCCGAATAGGCCTGAGTGGTTCGGGTCAGTGCCTCGTTGGCCAGTGTCGCCCGGGCCATCCGTAGCAACCGCTCGTTCCCGGCCGGATCACCCAGTCCGTCGGTGAACAGCGTGGTGAACGCGGCCGCTCGTTCCTCAAGATCGCGTTTGACGTCGACCTCTCGGGCGGACAGGCTGCCGGAGTGCTCGCGATGCCAGGCTTGATCGGCGCCGCCGACCCAGCCCACGTCAGCGGCGCGAGCGATCCTCAGCCACAGCTCGAGGTCATGAGTGTGTGCCAGGGAACGCATGCCTCCGACCGAACGCAGAGTACTCGCACGCATCAGGACTTCGGGCGAGGTGATGCAGTTGTGGCCCAGCCGGCACCTGCGTTCGAGCCAGCCCGGTCCGGACCAGACTGTCCAGCTCCGAGCCTGGTCTCGATGCCGCAGTACCGCGGGGTCCGCGAAGTGCACCGGATGCCCGTACACCAGTCCTACGCCGGGAAACTGTTCAGCGAGGGCGCTGGCACGGGCAATCGAACCCGGTGTCAGCAGGTCGTCGGCGTCGAGCCTGATCACGAACTCCCCGGTGGCGTGCGCGAGACCATCGTTGAAGGCACTGACTGGGCCCCCGTTCTGCGTGCGGGAGACCAGCCTGACTCGCGGATCGGCTGCGACGAGGCTTTGCGCCAGCAGCACCGAACCATCCGTCGACGCGTCGTCAACGATGACGACGTCGACCACCACGCCCCGCTGACTGAGCACACTCTCTACCGACTGTCGGAGATACCGCTCGTAGTTGTAATTCGTGATGACAACGCTCACCTGCGGCATCCTGATGGGTGTCTGCCGCACCTCCGGCGCTCTCACCCGACGCGTTGCGCGGAGTTCTTTCGTCTTCACATCAGCCCGCCGTGCGCAGAATAGTCGGCTGCCGGTGCTGGTCCAGGGCGTTCTGGAGCGCAGCCACAATTCGGTCCTGCTGCTCGGTTGTGATGCCCGGAAAGATCGGGAGGGACATGATCTCGTCCGACAGACGTTCGGCCAGCGGAAAAGATCCCAGCGGCAGACCGAGGTCGGAGAACCCGGGCTGCAGGTGCACCGGTACCGGATAGTGCACGGACGCGCTGATTCCCATCCTCGTCAGGTGATCGACGATACGGTCGCGGTTGGGCACCCGAACCACGTAGAGATGGTAAACGTGCTCGTTGCCGTCGACCACGCGTGGAACGACGACCTCCGGGCTGTCCTGCAGTAACTCGTCGTAGTATCGCGCAGCATCCCGCCTCAATTGATTCCATCCGTCCAATCGGGCAAGCTTTGCCGACAGTACGACGCCCTGAAGGCCATCCAATCGAGAGTTCAGCCCGGGGAACCGGTGCTCGTAGCGGTTGATTCCGCCGTGGTTGCGTAGGGCTCGCACCACATCGGCGACGCCTTGGGAGTTGGTGAGCACCGCACCGCCGTCTCCGTAGGCGCCGAGATTCTTGCCGGGGTAGAAGCTGGTACCGCCGGCATCGCCCAAGCTTCCCGCGCGTGCACCGAACCTGGTTGCACCCTGCGCTTGGGCCAGGTCTTCGACGAGAAAGACGTCGGGACCGCCAGCTTGACGCAGGCGTTCCATCGGGGCCATTTGACCATAGAGGTGCACCCCGATGACGGCCCGCGTGCGTGCCGACATGATCGAACGCACCGCATCAGGATCGATCAGAAAGTCCTCGTCACAGTCGACCAGCTTCACCACTGCGCCCGCTCGCAGCACCGCCTCCGCGGTGGCCACAAACGTGTTGGCGGGCAGGATCACCTCGTCGCCCAACCCGATGTGAGCGGCGCGCAGCACGAGTTCGAGCGCATCGGTGCCGTTGGCCACCCCGAGAACGTGGTTGACACCGCAGTAGGCAGCAAAAGCGGCCTCGAATCTCTCCACCTCGGGGCCGAGAACGAAACTTCCCTTGGCCATGACTCGATCAAACCCGGCGTGCACTTCATCCGTGATCAGCGCGTGTTGAAAGCTGAGATCTACCAGTGGTACCGGGAGGGGAATCTGCTCGGTGTGAGTCACAGTAATGGTCCGTTCTGTTCGGGTGAAGGCGGTCTGTTTTTGGATCCTTCGGGCACGCTGCGCAGCACAACACTGCCGCCGCCCCAATCCGGTCGTTGGTCAACAATTCGAAATCCTCGCGCGGTGGTCAGCGCCGTCAGAATCCGGTACCCGGCAGGTGCATCGATTCCTTCGAGAATCACCGTTGTCGCCGTGTGCAGCAGGCTGATGTCGTCGATCAGGGCGATGGCGCTCTGCGCGACAAAGATCAGACACGCGTTTTGCTGACCAACGATGTCGGCAGGCATCCGCTGCGGCGTGTCGAGCACGGAAACCTCGGTGATGGCGGGATTGCTGAGCAGGCCGCGCTGTACGGCGCGACTGGACCGGCTCCAGGAATCGCTGCCGAGAAGTATGACTGCGCGGGTCGCCGGTTCGCCCTGCACGAAACCGTGCAGGTATCGGGACCAGCCGGTGCCGGTCATCCGCTGCCGGTATGGAGACAGCCGAGCGCGCAACCATCGTTCCGCCGGAGCGAGAGTGCTCCCGCTTCTCAGACGCGTCATACGCACAGCAACCTGATGGTGGGCGCGCCGGGTAGCCAGAACCATCCGCCCGGTGGGCAGCGACCGGTTCGCACGTGCGTGCTCTGACGGCCCCAGCCGAACGGCCAGATCAGGCTGGCCGCAGGCTTGAAGCATGACCAGCAGATGTTGGTGCCACTCGGCCAGCCCGAGCGAGGGTAGCGGACTGATCGAAGGCCGCCTTTGCCCCACGACCTCGGGCCCCATCCCGGGGTCGTGGCCGGTCAGTGTCGCCACGACGGCACGCATGCGGTCCAATTCCGGATGCAGCATGGCCGGGTACATCAGGGCGGCAATGGTCGCGGAGTGGACGTCGCCACGACACAGGGCAACCCGAATTTCAAACGCCCAGTGCACGGGGTCGGGTTCTTCCGACCGGTGGTGGGACAGCACCGCAATCTGCAACCGGGAGAGCCAGTCGTGCGCGGCCGCCCGGTCGCCTTGCAGAAGAGACGTGTAGATGAGGCCGATGGCGCCTTCCGGAATGAAGAAATAGTTCAGGCAGCGCACAAAATCACGCTGTGCCGCCGGGTAGTCCGCACGCTGCAGCGCGCTCCACCCGCTCTCGATCAGCTGCCGGTCCCGACCGGGGCGGCTCGCCGGCTGGGGCGGCAGAGGCCGGGTGGCGAGGCTCAGCTCGCCGTTCGGCCACTGCTGGGTGATCGCTATCTGCGTGCCGTGACGTTGAACGAGTTCGAACCACTGCCTGATTTGGCTGCGATGGGCCAGGGTGTGGTGCTCATGCACCAGTTGATGCCCTGCTCGCGTGATTCGGTCCAGCTCCTCGGGGTTGTTTAGCAGGTAGCTGAGCTTGTCGACAACATCGTCTTCAGTCGCGAAGACGCAATTCACCATGTCCGCGAAGCCGAACGCCTCAATGGATGCTGTTCGTTCCGTGACCAGACACGTCATGGAAGCCGGAATCTCCAGGTGTTTCCGCACGACATCCTGGGCGATCGTTCCGCAGGTCGGAGCAAAACTGCTCGCGTTGAGCAGGCGAGAATACCCCTCACCGATAAGCATGCGCCCGGTAGCCGACTCCGAATTCCACCCGAAGTGGGGCATATTCACGGTTATGAATTCGGGAACGAGGGCGCGACTGACGGCATTCCGCCAGGGATAGTGGCTTGCCTGGCTTCCGGTGAGCAGCACGGGAACGTTCTTGGTCAAACCGTAGTCACGGAACACAGCCGGGTCGATGGCGTTGGGCCAGACGAACAGTCGCCCGGCGATTTCGGGCGTGTACTCAGCCATCGCCATGGACGTCGTGACGAACCAGTGCACATCCCAGCGCGCCATATCCGCGACGAAAGCCGCGCGGGAGGAGTCAAAGGCGTCGGCGTGGAGAAAGCCTAGTTTTGGTATTCCCGGATGGGTTGAGGTGTTGCTGATCACGCGATTTCCCGCGTAAACGCCGGATTCAAAGAGGCACAGGTCCGGGCGAAGACGCGTGCACACGTCGTCATAGTCACAGTCCGCGTCGATGACGACCACGTCGAAGAATTGCTCGAGGCTGCGGCGTTGCTCCTGCACGTGCGCTTGCAGAAAAGCGGGCAATCCGGCGCGTGTCCAGCGAAAAAAGGCCAATCGCGGGCGAGCCACCCCCGCTGACTCCGGTCGGAATACTGGCATCCCGTTCACGATTTGGCCCATTTTCCCTGTAAACCCCGCAGGACCCAGCCGTGAAAGGCGAGATAGAGCGAGAGGCGAGCCAGAACGCCGGCCGGCAGGTAACTCCGCATCATCGGCAGGGCGGCCACCAGATAGACCGCCAGCCCAAGAGTTCCGCCCACGACCAATCGAAGCAGGTGTCCCTCGAGCGAGGCCACAGCCAAATATGCTGTTCCGGCCGCGAGGCTTGCGGCCAGCACGGGCGCACCCACGGCCCTGCCCAGAACCAAAGGCACGGAATCCAGCACGGGTTTCAACGCCCAGAGATACATGGGGATGACGACCACGACAATCACCACGACGTGCGCTATCGCAGCCCCCAGAACGCCCAGCACGGCAACACCGGCCGCGATCGCCGGCAGCAGGGCCAGCAGCCACACCGCCTGAATCAGGAAAACTCGACCGGTCCGGCCGATCCCGACCAAGAGATTCGACAGCAGCAGGGTCACGACAAAGATTCCCCCGTACACCGCCAGGATCGCCAGGACGGGTGCCGCGGCAGACCACTTCGCCCCGTAGAGCACTTCGACGATCTCAGCCGACAGCGCCACGGTGAGGGCGCTGACCGGAAGTGCCGCCAGGGCCAGCATCCGCGACCACCGCAGCAATGCCGCGCTCAACTGCTCAGGATCCCGGCGCAAGGCCGAGAACGCGGGCATGGCAACACTATTGATCGTCCCGCCGAGAATTGACGTCGACCAGGACGCGATACTGAAGGCCAGGGTGTAGATACCGAGAAGAGCGGGTCCGGCCAGAGCCGCGATAAAGGCAGCGTCCGCATTCAGCAACATGTAGTTCAAAAAGTTTGCGCCGGCGAGAGGAAGTCCGAATTTGAGCACCCTGGCAGCCTGCACGCTGTTCCATCGCGGCGCGTACCAGGGGCGGGTTCCGGAGATCACCACCGCACCCGCGATGACCACTCCGACCACACGGGACCATGCGAAGGCCAGCGCGCCGTCGCCGTGCAGGGCGAGGATGATCAGCACGGCATTGGAGGGGATGAACGCAATTGCGGTCGCAGCGAAGAGGCGCCCCTGCCGGTAGTCCCGCACCAGAATTGCCGATGACACCGCCGTGAACGAACTGAGCAGGATGGGTATAGCCAGAATCTGAATGGCCGTCTGGGCTTCGGGAGCTCCGAGGGCGGCCGCGATCGGGGCGGAGGCGAAGAACATCGCCGTCGCCAGGGTGAAGGAGCTCAACATGGATAAAGCCGTCACGACCGACGCGGCGTCTGCCAATTCCACGTCACGCCGCGCAATACAAGACGACAATCCGAGTTCGCACAACGCGGAAACGATGACGTAGACGACCAGCGCCACCGCGAAGACACCGAAGTCGTACGGCGAGACAATGCGCACCACGAAGATGGTGATGATCATGCCGGCGATCTTTGTCACGAGGGTGTTCACGAAGCTCCAGCTGACCCCGTGACTGAGCGGGCGTCGCTGCCGGTCGTCCGGCCCCTCGTCAGCCACGCGGTCCCCGTGCCCCGGCTCCCGAACGATTCGGCCGCGCGGTCGCGAGCATCCGTTGTGCCGGCACGCCCACCCAGGTTTGTGCGGAGGGCACGTCTGCCAGCACTGCCGCCCCCATGCCGATCACGGCGGCTGCACCGATCCTGGTTCGTTCCCTGATGCTGGCGTTCATGCCGATGTAGGCGCCGACGCCGATGTGCGCGTCACCACCAACGGCCACGCCGGCGCACAGCGTCGCAAACGATTCCACACGATTTCCGTGCGTGAGCGTGACGTTGGGCATGATCACGACATGGTTGCCGAGGTGAACGTCCGCGGTGAGTACGACGCAGGCCAGCAGAATACTGCCCGTACCGACCCGACAGGAGGTGGGTACCACCGCCGCGGGGTGAACGAGTGTCGCATATCGATCCGGCGTGATTCCCTGGCCGGTCAGTCGTTCGACGAGGGCGGCGCGGGCCGCGCCATTTCCGACGCACACCAACAGCTGGGCCGTGGGATGACGCGCAACATGGGTCAAGCCGCCAACGACGAGCGCGCCGTCGAGCGAGGTACCCGTGAGCGCCGCCTGGTCGTCGACGATAGCCACGGAACGCGCGTCGCCGTTTTCGTGCAGCACGCTCAGAACCTCACGCGCCAGGCCGCTGGCCCCGATCAGCAGCAGCTCAGTCATGCCACATCACGCTCATGCTGCGCCACATTTCTGAACGGATGCTGCAACCACGAGTGTGTCGAGCACCCGGTCTTGATCCGCCAGCGTCAGGTCGTGATACAGCGGAAGAATCAGCGTGTGATCGGTCAGGTACTCGGTCACCGGCAGCACGGCGCCGTCGCAGCGGTCGCGGTACGCCGGCTGCCGGTGCGCTGCCATAATGCCCCGCCGCGCAGAGACCTCTGCGTCTGCCAGCGCGGCAAGAACGCCCTCCCGGTCCAAGGCGAAATCCGGCTGAACGTCGATCCAGAAGGACTGGAAGTTGCCTGTTCCCCACTCCGGATCGGCGACAGCGCGCAGCCCAGGGATACCGTCGATGACGCCCGCGTACCGTTCGGCGAGTTCACGGCGGCGACGCACAATCTCGGGGAGTTTTCCGAGCTGCACGATTCCCACAGCCGCCTGCAGGTCCGTCATCCGATAGTTATAACCGACCTCTGCATAGACTTCCGGCGCCGCCAGCAGGCTCCCCTGCCGGTCGCTCGCCGATACGCTCATCGCGTGTTCTCGCAGCTGACGCGCACGGACCGCCCAATCCCGGTTGTTCGTGGTGAGCATTCCGCCTTCGCCGGTAGTCAGCAGTTTGCGGGGGTGGAACGACCACGCGGCGATATCGGCGCCCGCACCGACGGAACGCCCGTGATAGGTGGATCCGGCGCCGCACGCGGCGTCTTCGATGATCACGATGCCTTGCCGGTCGCACAGTTCCCGTAGGGAAAGAAGATCAACCGGCACACCGCCCTGGTCAACGATGATGACAGCCCTGGTCTGGGCGGAGACGACCGCCGCGACGGTCTGGGCCGTCACGTTTCCGGTCGTCAGGTCCACATCTGCGAAGACCGGTCGGGCCCCGACATAGGTTGGCGCGTTCGCGGTGGCGATGAAGGAGAACGACGGAACGATGACCTCATCGCCTGCACCGATTCCGGCGACGATGAGGGCCAGGTGCAGCGCGCTCGTGCAGCTTGAAGTTGCGACGGCGAAGTCGACCTGCATGTGGGCGGCGAACTCGGTCTCAAAGCGGGCCACCCGCGGACCCTGCGCCACCCACCCCGATTCGATGACCTCGGTCACGGCGAGTACCTCGTCGGCGCCCAACCAGGGTTTCATGACGTTGATGCGGCTCATGATCGCACCAGGGTGCGGCTCGCCGCGATTTCTTCCCGCAACGGTGTCCACCAGTCAACGAGCTCGCGCAGCCCCTGCGCGAGCTCGACTTCAGCTGCAAAGCCGAAGTCGGCGCGGGCGGCAGAGACATCAGCCAGCCGTCGAGACACGCCGTTGACTGCCCGTTCCGGTCCGTGCTCTACCGCCTGGTCAGACCCCAT
This sequence comes from Cryobacterium luteum, assembly GCF_900110125.1. GTDB lineage: Bacteria > Actinomycetota > Actinomycetes > Actinomycetales > Microbacteriaceae > Cryobacterium > Cryobacterium luteum. The sequence goes on along the minus strand of NZ_FOCN01000002.1, from coordinate 368,426 downwards.
GGTTCTGAGCAGCTCGCGAGCCAGTTCCAGCAGGCTGGTTTCCGTTCCGCTGGCAATGTTATAGACGCCTCCACCGATACCGCTCGTCGCGGCGAGAAGGTTGGCGCGGGCGATATCCGCCGTGAAGATGAAGTCCATGGTCTGGGCGCCATCTCCGAATACCAAGGGCGAGCGGCCGTCTTGGATCCGTTCCATCCAGCGCACGAGCACCTCCGTATACACACCGTGCACGTCCATGCGCGGACCGTACACGTTGAAATAGCGCAAACCCACGTAGTTGAGCCCGTTCATGGCTTTGAAGCTGCGCAGCATGCCTTCATTGAATGATTTGGCAGCACCGTAGAAGGTGTCATTGTGTTGGTGGTGGTGCAGTTCCGGGGTGGGGAACTGATCGGCAAGCCCATAGACGGACGCGCTGGACGCGGCGACGACTTTTTCCACGCCGCACGCCGCCGCAGCCTCCAACACGTTGAACGTTCCATCCACGAGCACTTCCAGGGCGAGTCGCGGCTCCTCGGCGCACTGGGTGATACGAATAGCAGCTTCGTGAAAGACCAGGCGTTTCCCCGCCGTCACCTGCTGCACGAGTGCTCGGTCCCGCAGATCCCCCTCGATCAGTGTGACCCGCCCGGAGGCGAGTGCGCCGGCGAGGTTCGCCGCTCGTCCACGAACGAGGTTGTCGAGTACGTCGATGTGCGCTACCTCAGTGAGCAGCAGTTGATCGACGATAGCTGAGCCGATTGTGCCGGCTCCCCCGGTCACGAGCACATTTGCCCCGGTCAACTCGGTCACAGTGCTTCTCCAATCAATTCCCGTTCCCAGGGAGCTACGGATTCTGCGGCGGCCGAGCTGGCCAGGCTGCGACTGGCCGCCTCAAGCACCGCGAGCACCCGCAACCCGGCCTCCCCGTCGGTGATCGGCGCACGCTTTTCCCGGATGGACGCAGCGAACTCGGCGGCCATCGCCCCGAGCGCTTCGCGTTCCGGCAGCGCGGGAGACCAGGTATCACCGAGGCGGTAGGAGACCGTCGAAGAGGCTCGATTTTCGTCGTGCAGGGCTTGCAGGTTCAGGTCGACACCGCGATCGTAGACGCTGATGCGCTGTTGCGGATTCAGGTCGTCCCAGATCAGGGTGCGTCTCGTGCCGCCGATAATCATCTGGCGAATCTTCGTCGGGCTCAACCAGTTGACGTGCACGTGCGCGATCGCACCACCCTCGAGCGGAAGAACCAGATAGCCGACGCAGGATTTGCCGGCCCCGAGCGGATCCGCCCCGTGCGCGGTCACCGATAGCGGCCGCAGCCCGCCGGGAAGAACGAAGTCCATGATCGACAAGTCGTGCGGGGCGAGGTCCCAGAACACATCGACGTCGGGCTGGATCAGCCCCAGGTTCACCCGAACGGAGTCGATGAAGAGGATGTCTCCGAGAGCGCCTTCGCGAACGAGTTCCCTCATTTTCAGCACCGCGGGTGTGTAACAGTACGTGTGGTCGGCCATGAGAACCAGTCCCGCGGCGGCGGCCATTCGCACCATGTCTTCGCCGCGTTCAGCGGTGTCAGCGAGCGGCTTTTCCACCATGACGTGCTTGCCGGCCGCGAGGGCGGCACACGCGATCTGATGATGGGTGGCGGCCGGCGTGGCAATCGCCACCGCGTCGATATCCTCGGCGGTCAAGAGATCATCGAGCGCGGTGACGACCCGCACGCCGCCATGTCGATCCGCTACGAGCTGTGCTCTCGCCCGATCTCGGTCGCAGACGGCGACCAGCTCCCAGTCCGGGCCGGCATCAAAATTTCGGGCCAGATTCGGACCCCAGTATCCGGCGCCGATGACGGCGATTCGTAGCTTTGCGATGATAACTGCCCACCTTGTCGAGTTGTGTGCGGGGAAGTTGGAGCAGCGGCCCCGTCGCTTCGTTACGCGGGAACAACCTCATGACTGTGATGAATGGGCAACCATTGCGTGCATTCTGCAACAAGTCGAACTTTACTCACGACTGAACCTTGGCATACTGCACCGCGTGACCGCCTACCCCCGAACGGGGGCGCGTCGAAGTTCCGTGGAACATGCCACACTCGGCTGTTCGTCAGTTTCAGCCGATGATCCGCTCACCTGCGGATCGGCCCCTGGGGGGTCTCCCGACTGCGCGGCCCGACGCGCGAAAGAGGCAGATATGTTCAACCGTCGCGTTGTGATTGTCGGTGGAGGTATCGTCGGTCTGGCCGTTGCGGAACGACTGGCCAGACGGGGAGCCCAAATCACGCTCGTCGAGAAGGAAGCGCGCTGGGCGGCCCATCAGACCGGTCACAACTCCGGCGTCGTGCATGCCGGCCCGTACTATGTGCCGGGCTCGATGAAAGCGCGCATGTGCCAGGCCGGAAACAGGTCGATGCTGCAGTTCGCCGCCGACAATGGCATCGCGCACCGGCGAACAGGTAAACTCATCGTCGCCGTCACCGAAAGCGATCTGCCGCGGTTGCACGCCCTGCACGAGCGGGCATTGGCCAACGGCGCCGTGGCGCGCCTCATCACGGCGGCAGAAGCGCTCGACTACGAGCCCCACGTTCGTGCCGTCGCAGCTTTGCGCATCGAAGGTACCGGCATCATTGATTACGTTGCCGTCGCAAATGCTCTCGCGCGACTGGCGCAGGCCAACGGTGCCGAGTTGCTGCTCAACACCCGTCTCACCGACATTGCGGTCACCGCTCAGAACGTCACCGTGCAGCATTTTGCTGGAGTCGTGCGAGCAGACCTGTTGATCAATTGCGCAGGTCTGCACAGCGACCGCATCGCGCTGCTTGCCGGGCTGACACCCACCGTGCGCATCATCCCGTTTCGCGGGGAATACTACGAGCTTCGCGAACCGCGGCGCCACCTCGTGAACGGGCTGATTTACCCCGTTCCCGATCCCGCACTGCCGTTTTTGGGCGTTCACTTGACTCGGATGATCGACGGCTCCGTGCACGCCGGGCCCAACGCCGTACTTGCCCTGGCTCGCGAGGGCTACGCCTGGGGCCAAATGAATCTGCGCGACACCCGCGACGCGGTGACCTACCGCGGCTTTCTACACCTGGCCCGGCGCAACGTGCGCACCGGAGCCCAGGAGATCGCCCGATCTTTCTCGAAACAGTTGTTCGCCGCCAGCTTGGCCCGCCTGGTGCCGCAAATCACCCGCGACGATATCGTGCGGGCCGGTGCCGGAGTGCGAGCACAGGCCATCCGACCGAACGGGTCACTCGCCGACGACTTCATCATCCAGCAGGCACCGCGCCAGATCCATGTGCTCAATGCGCCATCTCCGGCCGCCACGAGTGCCCTCGAGATCGCCCGGCATATCGCAACCGCAGCCGCAGCCGAACTGTCACGACTCAGCTGACTCGCCTGAGTCGGTCGGCCGGGCAGCTCCGGCGCCGTTCGAAATTTACCCGCTAGGCCAGCAGGGTCTGCTCGGCGGCCTTGACCACGTTCGAGAGCAGCATGGCGCGGGTCATCGGGCCGACACCGCGGGGGTTCGGTGAGAGGTGCCCGGCGACTGCGGCGACGTCAGGGTGCACGTCGCCGATCAGACGGCCCTTGCCGGTCTCCTCGTTGTGCACGCGGGTGATTCCCACGTCGAGCACGGCGGCGCCCGGCTTGATCCAGTCGGCCTGGATGAGGTGCGGCACACCGACGGCGGCCACCACGATGTCGGCGCGGCGCACCTCGCCGGCGAGGTCGACCGTGCGCGAGTGGGTCAGAGTGACCGTCGCGTCGAGGCCCTTGCGGGTGAACAGCAGGCCGAGCGGGCGCCCCACGGTGAGGCCACGGCCCACGACGACGACCTTCTTGCCGACGATCGGCACAGAGTAGCGGCGCAGCAGCTCGACGATTCCGGCCGGGGTACACGGCAGCGGTGACCGCAGTTCGCCCTCAATGCCGAGCACGAGGCGGCCGAGGTTCGTCGGGTGCAGACCGTCGGCGTCCTTCGACGGGTCGATGAGCTCGAGCATGGCGTTCTCGTTGTGACCGACCGGCAGCGGCAGCTGGATGATGTAGCCGGTCACCTCACGGCTGTTATTGAGGTCGCTGATGGCGGCGCGCACGTCGGCGCTGGTCGCCGAACCGGGCAGGTCGATGCGCAGCGATTCGATACCAACCTCGGCGCAGTCGCGGTGCTTGCCCGCAACATAGGTCTCGGATCCGGGGTCGTTGCCCACGAGCAGGGTGGCCAGGCCGGGTACCACGCCGTGGGAGCGCAGGGCGGCGATGCGGTCCCGCAGCTCGGTCTTGATGTCAGACGCGGTCTTGACCCCGTCGAGTGTGATTGCCGTCATCGTGGTTCCCTACTGTTGTCTTTCGGTTCTGTGCTGTACTTCGGTGCCGTCGTCCTGTTCCTGTTTTCCGGGCCCGGGCCCAGAAAGCAGGCCCAGGTTGTAACCTGGGCCCAGTTGCCGGGCCCGGGCCCGGTCAAGTGCGCAGACAGGGAACCGTGCGCTGCAACCGCACGCGCGCAGCCACGCGTAAACGGATGCCGCCGGCCCGGCCGGCTGGCGGCATCCGTTTTCGAGAAAGTTACTGCTGCAGCCCGTCGTACAGGGGAAATGCCTGGGTGAGCGCGCCGACACGGGTGCGGAGCGCGGCACGGTCGGCGCCGGGCTTGAGGGCCTCGGCGATGACGTCGGCGACCTCGGTGAACTCGGCGTCGCCGAATCCGCGGGTGGCGAGGGCCGGCGTGCCGATGCGCAGGCCGGAGGTGACCATCGGCGGGCGCGGGTCGAACGGAACGGAGTTGCGGTTCACGGTGATGCCCACCTCGTGCAGGGCGTCCTCGGCCTGCTGGCCGTTGATCTCGGAGTGGCGCAGGTCGGCGAGCACGAGGTGCACGTCGGTGCCGCCGGTGAGCACGTCGATGCCGTGGGCACGCGAGTCGTCGGCGGTGAGGCGGTCGGCGAGGATGCTGGCACCGCGCAGGGTGCGCTCCTGCCGTTCCTTGAACTCTGCCGTCGCGGCGAGCTTGAACGCGGTGGCCTTCGCGGCGATCACGTGCATGAGCGGTCCGCCCTGCTGGCCGGGGAACACGTTGCTGTTGAGCTTCTTGGCCAGGGCCATGTCGCGCGACAGGATGAAGCCGGAGCGCGGGCCGGCCAGGGTCTTGTGCACGGTGCTCGACACGACGTCGGCGTACGGCACCGGCGAGGGGTGCAGGCCGGCGGCGACGAGTCCGGCGAAGTGGGCCATGTCCACCCAGAGCAACGCGCCGACCTCATCGGCGATGGCGCGGAAGGCCTCGAAGTCGAGGTGGCGCGGGTAGGCAGACCAGCCGGCGATGATGACCTTCGGCTTGCTCTCGAGGGCCTTGTCGCGCACGACGTCCATGTCGACGCGGAAGGTCTCCGGGTCGACGCCGTAGGCGACCGGGTTGTACAGCTTGCCCGAGAAGTTGAGTTTCATGCCGTGGGTGAGGTGGCCGCCGTGGGCCAGTTCGAGGCCGAGGATGGTGTCGCCGGGCGTGGCGATGGCCGAGAGCACCGCGGCATTCGCGGTGGCGCCGGAGTGCGGCTGCACGTTCGCGTAGGCGGCGCCGAAGAGCGACTTGGCCCGGTCGATGGCGAGCTGCTCGGCCACGTCGACATACTCGCAGCCGCCGTAATAGCGGCGCCCCGGGTAGCCTTCGGCGTACTTGTTGGTGAGCACGGAACCCTGCGATTGCAACACGGCGCGCGGAACGAAGTTCTCGCTCGCGATCATTTCGAGGTAGTCGCGCTGGCGGCCGAGCTCCTGCTCGAGCACGGCGGCGATCTCGGGGTCAACGACCGAGAGTGGTTCGTTGAAAGTCGACTTCAGGACGGTGGCGGAATCAGGCACGGAGTTCTCCTTATATATGGATGTTGCGGCCCAGGCGTGCGGCCACTAACCGTGTCAGTCGCTCCCCGATGGTGACCCATCTTCGTGCTACGCCAGTTGCGACTTGTTCAGCATATCAGCGGATGCCGCCGGCCGCGATCGCGGCATCCGCTCACCTCGCGGCACTCGGATGAGAGGTTGGCACTGGTTGCAACGCGTGCCATCCTCTCAAACACGTGCCACGAACCGCGCATGGCCGGGAATAGACGCAGCAGGTCGTCCGTTAGGCTAAATATACATGCAGACGCATTGAATTTTGGAGGCTGAGATGCAGTTCGGAATCTTCACGGTCGGAGACAGGACCACCGATCCCACCACGGGTAACACCCCGACCGAGAACGCCCGAATCAAGGCCATGGTCGCCATCGCGCAGAAGGTCGAAGAAGTGGGACTCGACGTTTTCGCCACCGGTGAGCACCACAACCCGCCGTTCGTGCCGTCCTCGCCGACCACCATGCTCGGATATATCGCCGCGCAGACCTCCCGCATTACTCTCTCCACCGCCACGACGCTGATCACCACGAACGATCCGGTGAAAATCGCCGAGGACTACGCAATGCTGCAGCACCTCGCCGACGGCCGGGTGGACCTCACGCTGGGCCGCGGCAACACCGGTCCGGTCTATCCGTGGTTCGGCAAGGATATCCGCGAGGGCATCCCGCTCGCGCTCGAGAACTATGCCCTGCTGCGCCGGCTCTGGCGCGAAGAGGTCGTCGATTGGGAGGGCCAGTTCCGCACTCCGCTGCAGGGGTTCCAGTCCACCCCCCGGCCGCTCGACGGCGTGCCGCCCTTCGTCTGGCACGGCAGCATCCGAAGCCCCGCAATCGCCGAACAGGCCGCGTACTACGGTGACGGATTCTTCTCGAACCACATCTTCTGGCCCGCCTCGCACACCGCGAAGATGGTGCAGTTCTACCGCGAGCGGTTCGAACACTACGGCCACGGCACCGCCGCCCAGGCCATCGTGGGACTCGGCGGCCAGGTGTTCATGAGCAAGAACTCGCAGGACGCCAAACGCGACTTCCGCCCCTACTTCGACAACGCCCCGGTCTACGGCAACGGCCCGAGCCTGGAAGACTTCACCGCGCAGACCCCGCTCACCGTGGGCAGCCCGCAGGAAGTCATCGACCGTACCCTCGGGTTTCGCGACTACGTCGGCGACTACCAGCGCCAGCTCTGGCTGATGGACCACGCCGGCCTGCCCCTGAAGACCGTGCTCGAGCAGCTCGACATTCTGGGCGAACAGGTTGTGCCCGTGCTGCGCCGGGAATTCGCGAAGAACCGCCCGGCCGACACACCGGATGCCCCCACTCACGAGTCCCTCCGCCTCGCCGCGCATGCTCCGGCGGCCGCCGCCGCTGTGCTGCACGACGACCTCGACACCGCCGCGGCCATCGCGCCGACCCAACCCGACGCCTCCTTCCGCCGGGTTCAGTAGCCGGCTCATTGCTCGGCGCGGCGGCCCTTGAGCTCGTCGACGATGAGCAGATCGGGCCGCAGGTGCTCGGTCTCATAGGCGGCTCGGCCCACGAGGTGGGCGGCCATCGGCGCGGTCAGCGCCTGAAAAACCACGATGGCGACCACCAGCGTGACGGTGCCGACCGAGAAATTGTTGATCGCGACGTCCGCTGTCACGGCCATGAGACCGAAGATCTGCGGCTTGGTCGCGGCGTGCAGGCGAGATAATACGTCAGGAAAGCGGATGAGCCCGATTCCGGCGGCGAGACACATGGCGGCCCCGGCCAGCACGAGAATGGCCGTGAGCACATCGTGCAGCACCCCGCTCACGCGCTGTCCCGAGCGGGCAGAAAGCGGGCGACGCTGAGCGATCCGAGCACCGCGAACAGGGCCAGAACGAGCAACACGGGCAGGGTGTCGGTATGCCGGTTCAGGGCCATCTCGGCGGCGAGAGCGCAGATGATCGTCGCGACGAGCACGTCCGAGGCGATGACCCGGTCGAGCACACTCGGTCCGACGACGATGCGGTACACCGAGAGCAGCGCACCGATCCCGAACATGACCGAGGCGACCACGGCCACAATCTGCAACATCATGACTGTCCCTTTCTCATCAAGCGGGCTGTGCGCCGATGTGCGGGCAGCACCCCGCGCATCCGCTCGACGTCTTCGCGTGAGCCGAACCCGCGCACGATGCGCCGCTCGGTATCGAGCACCCGGCGTCGAAAACTCTCGATGTCGCCGGCGCTGTGCATATTGAGCACGTGCAGGTACAAAACAGACGATTCCCGGTCGATGTCGACCACGATCGAGCCGGGCACAATCGAGGTGGCCACGGCGGTCCAGGTGAGAATCAGGTCGCTGCGAGAGCGCAGCCGAATCTCCAGAATGGCGTTCGAGGTGACCAGTCGGGGCTTCACCGCGAGCCAGGACACGTCGATCGACGCCCGCACGATATCCAAAATGAGTCGCACGAAGAACACCACGGTGTGCAGCGGATGCACCCGCCCGCTCAGCTGCACCGGCACCAGATAGAACGCCACGGTCACGACCAGGCCCACGACAAGCCCGACCAGCAGGTTGAGCCAGGAGAATTCGCCCCAGAGCAGCATCCACAGCACGATCAGGGCGATCAGCGGCGGGATCTGGTTGCCGACCGCTTCAAGGCGCTCGTGGGGCGTGGTCATTTCGAACCACCTTCGAAGTTGGTGCCGAGGTTGCTGTCGGCGATCGACCCGGTGCCGTTCGGGAACACGGCGTCGATGTAGGTCGACGGCGAGCTGATGTTGCCGGCCGCCCGGGTGGTCAGGTCGAAGATGGGCCCGGCGAACACGGTCAGGCCCAGGGTCAGCACCAGCATGCTCGTGGTCGCGCCGACCATGAGCGGGGAGATCGTCTTCTTCAGCACGATTCCCTCGTCTTGCGGGTCCTCCACGAGCGAGGCCGACATCGACGAGGTGTAGTTCTTGACCTGCTTCTTCGGCCGCCAAAATGCCATGTTCCAGGCCCGGGCCAGGGCGTACAGGGTCAGCAGCGACGTGAGCGCCCCGACGCCGATCAGCACGTAGATGATCGGGTCGCCAACGATGGTGCCGGCCTGGAACAGGGCGATCTTGCCGAGAAAGCCGGAGAACGGGGGGATGCCGCCGAGGTTCAGCGCACCGAGGAAGAACAAAATGGCCACGAGCGGCGACGACCCCAGCAGCCCGCCGAGGCGCGACAGCGAGGTGGTGCCGCCGACCCGGTCAATGAGCCCAGCGGCCAGGAACAGGGTGGTCTGCACGGTGATGTGGTGCACGACGTAGAAGATCGTCGCGGCGATGGCAAGCGGGGTGCCGATGGCGATGCCGAACAGCATGTAGCCGATGTGGCTGACCAGGGTGAACGACAGCAGCCGTTTGATGTCGGCCTGGGCGAGGGCGCCCAGAATACCCACGAGCAGGGTCAGCCCCGCCACGATCATGAGTGGCATCGAGAACTGGTTGTCGGGAAAGAACAGCGTCTGGGTGCGCAGGATCGCGTACACACCGACCTTGGTGAGCAACCCGGCGAAAACCGCGGTGACCGGCGCGGGCGCGGTCGGGTAGGAGTCCGGGAGCCAGAACGACATGGGGAACACGGCGGCTTTCACCCCGAAGGCGATCAGCAGCAACAGCCCGAGGATCAGCTGGATGTCGGCGGGGAGGTCGGGCATCCGCTCGGCGATGAGGGCGAGGGTGACCGTGCCGGTGGCGCCGTAGATGAGGGCGATCGCGCTCAGGAACAGCAACGACGAGACCAGGCTCACGACGATGTAGGTGATGCCCACTCGAATGCGAGCGCCGGTGCCACCGAGGGTGAGCAGCACGTAACTCGCTGCGAGCAGCATCTCGAAACCGACATACATCGTGAACAGGTCACCGGCGACAAAGGCGTTGAACAGCCCGGCCGCCAGCACGAGATAGGTGGGGTGAAAGATCGACACCGGGGTTTCGGTATCACCGTCGACGATGCCCTGGCCCACGGCGAACAACAGCACGCCGAGCAGCATGAGCGCCGAGATGAGCAGCATGATCGCCGAGAGTCGGTCGACGATGAGTACGATCCCCCACGGCGCCTCCCAGTTGCCGACCTGCACCACGGCCGGGCCGAAGCGGTCGACCAGCACGAGCAGCACGGCGCTCATCACCGTCGCCGCGGTGAGGCTCAGCACACTCACCAGCACCTGCAGGCGGCGGCGGCGGCCGAGCATCAGGGCGATCGCCGCACCGAGCAGCGGCAGGCAGACGATGAGGGGAACGAGGGCGGTCATCGCTTCTCCTCCCCGTCACGAGGCGAAGCGGATGCGGCGGCGCGGCCGGCAGCATCCGTTTTCCTCGCAGCGGTGTCTTCGTCGCTCGTGGCACCGTCGCCACGCTCGAACTCGTCGAGCGATTCGGCGATGGCGTCGTCGTCGTCGGAGGAGGAGCGGAACGCGTCGTCGGCCTGGTCGGCGCTCTCGGCGGCGTGCTCGTCGGTGAGGGTGTCGCCCTCGTCGCCGAGCTGGGCCAGCCACCAGGACCGGTAGATGAGGGCGAGCAGCAGAGCGGTGATGCCGAAGTTGATCACGATCGCGGTGAGCATAAGCACCTGCGGAATGGGGTCGACCATGTCGTCGAGGCTCGTGCCGGTCACGATCGGCGAGCTGCCGGGGCGGCCGCTCATGATGAAGATGAGCAGGTTGGTGGCGTTGCCGACGAGCAGAAAGCCGATCAGCACCCGGGTGAGGCTGCGTTCGAGCATCACGTAGACGCCCGCGGCGTACATGACGGCCATCAGAACCACGAGGGTGAGGGAGGCGCTCACTGGGCTCCTCCGTTCGGGGTCTCGTGCAGGGGGCGGATGCTGAGGCCGGCGGCCGTGTCAGTGGACGGCTCGACCGGCTCCGGCTGCGGGCCGATCTCATCGGCCTCGCTCTGCCGGTCGATCTCGCTGCCGAGGCTGCGCAGAATGTCGTAGGTCAGGCCGATGACGACGAGGTAGACGCCGATGTCGAAGATGGTCGAGGTACCGAACGACAGGTCGCCGAGCACGGGCACGGTCGCCGTGAAATAGGCCGATTCGAGCGGGATGCCATCGAAGAACAGCGAGACGACGGCCATGCCGACGGCGAGGATGACGCCGAGACCGAGGATCTTGCCCGGGTCGATCGGGGCCGCTTCGCTGAGCTCGTAGCGTCCGCCGGCGAGATAGCGGGCCACGAGGGCCAGGCCGGCGAGCAGTCCGCCGGCGAAGCCGCCGCCGGGCAGGTTGTGGCCGGCGAAGAGCAGGTAGATCGACACGATCATGGCCGGGTGAAACAGCAACCGTACGAGCACTTCGATGAGAATCGACCGGCTGCGCGGGTCGTTCTTGCGCCCGGCGAGCAGAAAAGCCTGCCGGGTGACGGCGTGGCCCTCGCTCGACACCTCCGGGTCGGCGACGACGCGGCGCCGGTTGGCGACCGAGCGCAGGCTGCGGGATTCCTTCAGCCTCGGCACGACCGCGTTACGACCCGAGACGAAGAGCAGGCTCGCGACGCCGGTCGCCACCACGATGAGCACCGACACTTCGCCCATGGTGTCCCAGGCCCGAATGTCCACGAGCATCACGTTGACGATGTTGTCGCCGTGGCCGTTCTCGACCGACAGGCGCGGCAGGGCGCCCGCGATGCTTTCGAAGTCGCGCGCACCAAGCGCGATGAAACCGATTGTGCCCATGACCAGGCCCACGAGGCTGCCGATCAGCAGGCGGCGTTTAGGGCGCACCGGCTTGTTGTGCTGGGCGATGTTCGCCGGCAGCCGCCGCAGCACGAGCACGAAGATCACCAGGGTGATCGATTCGACGAGCGCTTGGGTGAGGGCGAGGTCGGGGGCGCCGTGAAAGGCGAACAGGACGACGAGGCCGTAACCGGTGACGCCGGCCAGGATGACGGCGGTCATCCGCTGCCCGACCCGCGCCGCCATGACCGCGCAGATGGCCATGATCAGGGCAATCAGCACCTGGCCGGGGTAATCCCAGAGCACGATCGAGTCGGGCCAGCTGCGGTTGACGAAGGCCGCAAAACCGAGGGCCACCACGAACACGCTCAGAATGGTGCCGAGGTACTGCGGCAGGCCGCCCCGCTGGGCGAAGTGGGTGACCCGGGCGGCGACGCGATCGACGGCGCGAATGGCCTTGCCGTAACCGCGACCGGCGTCGATGTAGTCGGGCACCCTGGCTTGCAGCTTCGACACCCCGCGGCGGGCCCGGAACAGAAGCGCCCCGAGCAGCAGCACGACCGCGCTGAGGTACAGCGCCGGCTCGAGCCCGTGCCAGAGCGCGAGGTGGTACGGCGGTTCGGTGATGCTGCCGGTGCCCGGCACGGTGTCGGCGTACGGCGCGAGCAGCGGGTCGAGCACCGAGGCGAACAGCCCGAGGCCAATCGTCACCACCGTCAGCACACCGGGGGCGAGCAGGGTGTCCCACGGGCTCGCATGCAGCACGGTGTTCGGCTGCTGCTTGCGGGTTCCAAAAGCTCCCCAACAGAAGCGGATGCTGTAGGCCACCGTGAGCACCGATCCCACGGCCGTGCCGATCAGGGCGACGTAGCCCCAGCCGGATCCCCCGACGCCGGCGTCGAGTAGCGAGGTGAACACGGCTTCCTTGGCGACGAAACCGAACAGGGGCGGCAGGCCGGCCATCGAGGCGACCGCGACGAGCGCGATTGCCGCGAGTGCCGGAGCGCTGCGGCCGACGCCGCTGAGCCCCCGCCAGTCCCGGGTGCCGGCCCGGTGATCGATGACACCGACCACGAGGAAGAGCGTGGCTTTGTAGAGGGCGTGCGCGAGCAGCAGCGCGGCGCCGGCGAGGGCGGTGTCGCGGGTGTTGAAACCGATCGCGATCATGAGAAAGCCGAGCTGGCTGACGGTGCCGTAGGCGAGCAGCAGTTTGAGGTCGTACTGGCGCAGCGCCCGCCAGGCGCCGACGACCATGGTCCAGACGCCCAGGGTCACGAGCACCGGCAGCCAGCCGTCACTGTCGGCGTAGCCGGGGGCCAGTCGGGCGACGATGTAGATGCCGGCCTTGACCATGGCTGCGGCATGCAGGTAGGCACTGACCGGGGTCGGCGCGGCCATCGCGGCGGGCAGCCAGAAATGGAAGGGCACGAGCGCCGACTTCGACAGCGCGCCCACCAGAATGAGCAGCACCGCCCAGGTTCCCATGGCGTCGGTCACCGGGTTGGCCACGATGTAGGCCAGGCTCGTGGTGCCGGAGGCGACGGAGATCATCACGACGCCCACGAGCATGACCAGGCCGCCGAACGTCGTCACGATCAGCGCCTGCAGGGCGGCGCCGCGGCTCTCTCGTTTGTGGGTGTAATGCCCGATCAGCAGGTAGGAGAGCACACTCGTGATCTCCCAGAACATGAACATGATCACGAGGTCGTCGGCGGTGACCAGGCCGTACATGGTGCCGGCGAAGGCCAGTAGCAGGGCCGCGAACCGGCCCAGGCTCGGTTCGTCGTCGGTGAAGTAGCGGGCGCAATACACGAGGACCAGGGCGCCAATGCCGGTCACGACGAGGGCGAGAAGCCAGGCCAGGGTGTCGACCCGAAAAGAGAGACTGATGCCAAGCTGCGGGATCCAAGGGATCGACTGGGTCACAGCTCCGCCGGCGGTGACCGTGGCGGTCTGGGTGAGCGTGTACACGAAGGCGCCGGCCGGCAGAAGGGCGATCAGGTAGAAGACGCGGGTGCCCAGATACCGGGTGAGCCACGGCGTGAGCACCGACACAGCGATGAATGCGAGGAGGAATGAAACCATGCGTCCTCCAGGCTTGTCAGGTCGGGGTGTAAAGGTCTAGCCTACCCGCCCACAGGCGGTATCTGGATGGTGACCCGCGAAACGCCTCTCGATGGGACCATCACCGGGTTGGAGCTGAGCGGGCTCATCGTGCACTCGCTGGGTGCTGCGCGTATTGGTTGGCCACAGCGGCCACATCGTTCACGTACGAATCGACGTGGTTATACGAGAATATAGCGGCGCGCCACGTCTCGGTGCTGGTCATGTCGCCGCCGTGGCACAGGTATCGGGCGGTCGCCAGCGCCGCGTCGTCGATCTGGTTCGGGTCGGCGGCACCGTCCCCACTGCCGTCGGCACCCCACCGCGCCCACGTTTCCGGGATGAATTGCATCGGCCCGACCGCTCGGTCCCACACTGTGTCGCCGTCCCACGCACCGCCGTCGGTGTCGGCGATGGCGGCGGCCCCGTTGCCGTCGAGCGCAATCCCCCGAATCGCGGGTGTCGGGTATCCCGTGTCGCTGAGCACAGCGCCACCGTGGCTGCCGTGCCCTGATTCGATCTCCCCGATCGCGGCGAGAGTGTTCCAGCCAATTCCGCAGCCGGGTTGTTCGGCATCGACGGTCAGGTCAGCGGCGGCATAGGCGGTCAGCGCCCGACGCGGAATACCGGTCACGGCCGAGACATTCTCTGCCCACGCCGGGTCGACACCAACGATGGGCGCCACCGCCGCACTGGCCGATCCCAACGACGCGTCCGGGGTGTTCTGCGTATTCGGTGCAGGTTGCCCGCTCACGGTGGCGCTGCCCGGGGGCGGGGCGACCTCCGCCATGGCCGTAGGCGGCTGTATCGGCGCAGACTTCAGGCTCGCAAGGTTCATCGCGGCGGTCGCTGCGACGGCGATCACACCGATACTGAGGAACATGCCGATCTGCGCGAGAACTGTGCGTTTTTTGCGCCGCTCGGGTGTGACACCAGCACAGTATGCCCGGTCGTCGCTTGGCTCCAGGAAACCGCTGGGTTCAGCGTTCAGGGGGCCCTGTCTGGTGGTATCGAGGTTCATGATGACTCCTGTCGGCCGGGCAGCGCCGCGGGCGGGGCGGTCGATGTCGGCTCCGGGCCAGGCGAGGGAGCTGGGGTGGACAGGAGTAGGGTCACGGTCAGCCCGACGCGAAGCACCGCCCCGGCTCCGGGCTGCGTACCGGTAACGGTCGCCGTCACTGGGCCGTCCACGGGGATCATCGTGGCCGCGAAGCCCGCAGATTGCAGCAGCGCGATCGCCGCCGCGGCGCTTATCCCGCCCACTTGCGGCACCGTGTTCGTGCCGCTTGCGACGGTGACATCAACGGTGGAGCTGGCCGGGAGCGGCTCTCCGGCGGTTGGGTACTGGCTGAGAATCCGGTCGGCGACCTCGGCCGATTCGATGCGGGTGATGGTGCCCAGGGTAAGTCCGGCGGCGCGCAGGGTGGTCTCGGCGTCGGTGAGGGTGCCGAACAGCGTCGGCATCATGACCTGCTCCGGCACGGTCGGCGTCGCGGTCGGGGGAACGGTCGGAGGCACGGTCGGCGTCGCAGTCGGCGCGTGCGGTGGTATGGCGGTCGCTGTCGGGCTGGTCACGTATCCCGGGGATGTCGGCTCGGACATCCCGGGGCCGGCCGTTGCGGAGATGGTTCCCCAGATCGCGAGCCCCATAACGGCAGCGATGCTGAGCATGGTGACGACACCGCCGGCGCTTCCGACGAACGCCGATTGCGTCGTCTCGTGGTCTGCGGCGGGTTCCAGAGGAGTCAGATAGTCGAGATTGCCTGCCCCACCCGGAGCCAGCATTTTGGTGACAGCCGTCGGGCTGTCTGGTCCGATAGCGATCGCGGTCGCATCCGTGGCTGACAGTCGACTCGTGTCCCGGCTGATGGCATCGGCGAGGACCGTGCGAAACTCGGCCGCGGTGCGGTAGCGCCGCGCCGGTGTTTTCGTCATCGCTCGCGTCACAATGCGATCCAGCGCCCGCGCTGCGGGTACCAGCACGGAGGGCACCGGCGGGGGTGCTGAGACGTGCGCCTCGAGCACGAGCGCGGCCACGTCTCGTGGGTAAGGCGGCTGCCCGGTGAGCATGAAATACAGCAGTGCACCGCACTGGTACAGGTCACCGGCAGCGCGCACGGGTTTGCCCTGCGCATGCTCGGGCGACATGAAATTCACGTTGCCGACCACACCGGTTGGTGCCCGTTCACTAGTCGCCGCCGCGTCGGGGCCGGCGTCGCCACTCGCCGCAGGCTCGTGCTCAGTGAGCAGCACGTCGCTGCCGAGGGCGGCGTACCCGGTCGCGGCGGCGAGCCCGAAATCGACCAGCCGCACCTGTGCGCTGGTGAGCGCTTCGCCCCGATGCGCTCTGCCAGCGCCGTCGAGCATCACGTTCTGCGGAGTGACGTCCCGGTGCACGATCCCCAGCGCGTGCGCGGCTTCGAGTGCGGCGAGTACCCCGTCGAGCACGGCCGCCGCCGACGCGGGGTGCAGGGGGCCGTTGGCCTCGACCCAGTCGGAGATGGTAGGCCCGTCAACAAGATCGAGGGCGATCCACGCCATCGTCACGCCACCCGCCTCGTGCAGCCCGAACTCGTGCACGGCGGCAACGTTGGGGTGCCTCAGCGGTTTCGCGGCGCGCGCTTCCCGAAAAAAGGCCTCCCGAGTCGCGGCGTCACGACACAGGTGCGGGTGCAGCATTTTCACCGCGACCAGGCACGTCTGGTCGCCCTGGCCGGTGGCGGTTAGGTCTTCCGCAGCGAATACGGATGCCGACCCGCCGACGCCGAGCAGCTCGCCCAGCCGGTACCGCCCGTCGAGCAGTTCTGCGTCGTTGCCGGGTGTCATCTGCCCGAATTTTCATGTGCGGCCTCGACAGTGGAGGCCCCGAGGATGAGCGGCCGATCCGTCGGAGCGTTCCCGTTCATCAGCTATCCGAACCGGCCGTTCACGTAGTCGAAAGTGCGCTCGTCCTGGGGTTCGGAGAACATGGCATCCGTATCGCCGTGCTCCACGATTCCGCCCGGCGTGCCTTGGGATGCCAGGAAGAATGCACACTTCTGCGAGACCCGTTGAGCCTGCTGCATGTTGTGGGTGACGATCACGATTGTGACCTCCTTTTGCAGCTCGCCCATTGTCTCCTCGATCACGCGCGTCGACGTGGGGTCGAGCGCCGAGCAGGGTTCGTCCATCAGCAGCACCTTCGGTTTTACCGCGAGTGAGCGTGCGATGCAGAGCCGCTGCTGCTGTCCGCCCGAGAGCCCACCGCCCGGTTGGCGCAGCCGGTCCTTGACCTCGCGCCAGAGTCCAGCGCTGGTGAGGCTGCGTTCGACGACTTCGTCTTTCTCGTCGCGAGAGGCGCGGATGCCCGTGAGTTTGAGCCCTGCGACCACATTGTCGTAGATGGACATCGCCGGAAAGGGATTGGGCTTTTGAAATACCATCCCGATGTGGCGTCGGGCGTCGGTGAGTTTGCGCGTGCGGTCGTAGATGTCGGCTCCGTCGAGTACCACCTCGCCGGCCAACGACGCCAGCGGCACCAGTTCGTGCATGCGGTTGAGAATGCGCAGAAACGTGCTCTTGCCACAGCCGGACGGGCCGATCAAGGCCGTCACCTGGCCGGCCTCCATCGTGAGCGAGACTCGTTCAAGCACCTTGTGCGTGCCGAACCACGCGGAGACATCCCGCGCCTCCAGAGCCGATAAGACCGGTCGCGGAGCGTCAGAGCGAACATGGGCATCGATGATTTCTGCATCCGCATTCAGGGAGGTCTCCGGCCGCGTACCCAGCACCGTGTCGCTCTCGACGGACTCCAGTACCGTGGTGAGGTCCAACGAGGGATCTTCGGAGTGCAGCGGTACGCGCACGGCGGCCAGCTCTGCAGCATCCGCAGCCGTCAGGTGTACGTCGGTCAGGTCGTTGTGGTAAGCGGGCCGAGATGGAGACTGGGCAGTCATTGGTGTCCTTGAGTATCGTGAGGTGAAAGTTCAGGTGCGATAAAATCAGAGAAGGTTAGGCAGCGCGTTCATGATGGTGTCTGCGGTGGTGACGCCGAGGGCGAGCATGATGGGCACACCGATCAGCCAGGCTTGCCATTTGCCCCAGCGAGTCCAGAGCCACCAGAGTGTGATTCCGGCTGCGGCGAAAATGACCAACATGAAGAAGGAGCTGAACAGGCGGCTTTGGTCCTGTCCCATTGCCCGCTCGATCGGGGGGAGCGCCGGGTAGGCAAGTACCTTAGTCGGGGTGGTCTGCACGGGGGAGGTGAGCTCGGCGTCGATGTGCAGCACACCGGACGGGAAGAGAGCGAGACCGTCGGCGGTCATCAACTCCAACCGGCCTTTTCCTTGCGCCAGTGGTGCTGGCATCGGGTCGCCCGCCCGGCGGAGGGCGAACACGGTGTAGCTGTGCACGCCTTGTCCGGTCGTCACAGCGATCTCGTCGCCCGGCTTCAACTCGTTTAAGGATCCGAACGGTCCGCCATACGCGGTTTGTCGTCCGAGGATCACGCTCGTGCCAGCCTGGCCGGGCATCACCGAATCCCGGCGGTGACCGGCGCCGGCGCGCAGCGCCTCACCGGTCGACCCCTCGACGACCACTTCAGTAAGTTTTGTTGCGCCGATCTGGATGAGCGCCACCGGAGTGCCAATGGTCACAAGTTCGGCATCCAGATCAAGTTGACCGACCGGGGTCTCCGCCTTGGCGAGTGTCGTGCGCAGCTGCTGATAGCTGAGGTCTTGGGCGCGATGGTGTTGGAAGACGGAGAACAGCGCCACGTGGCTCACAAAACCCAGAAGCAGCAATGACACGGTGAGAATCGCTGCACCTGCCCACCAGCGCGTGTCCTTCGGTGCGAGCTGGCGGGGCGGCGGCGGAAGCCGCGAGCCACCTGCCCGCGCCGGGCCTCGGGGGGGCGGCTTCCGCGGGCCACCGCTAGGCGCGGCGCGGCGCGGCGCAAGCACGCGACTGAACTTCTCGGTGACCGCAAAACGGTTGATGCCGGTCGGTCGCGACGGCGGCCGCGACGGCGCGGCAACGCCCATAGTGTTGGGTGTGCTCGATGGGGCAGGCAGGGCTGTGGACGTCGCCATTAGGCGCTCGTCGTCGTCGCCGAGGGCAGCGCTGGGACCCGCATCACACGAAGCAGGTGCCCGCCAGCCAATGCAAGCCCGGCCGTGCCGACAACGCCGCCGGCTCCCCAGACCCACATCGGAAACGAAGTAGCCGAGGCCACCAGCGCGTCAGAGCCGACCAACACAGTGGTCAGGGCGATCCTTGTGCACCATCCCGTGAACTGCACCGCATGCGTGCCCGGCAGGGCCGCCTCGTCCACGGGAAAAACCGCCTGCACCTGACCCTGCGCGTCGGCGGTGAAGCTGCCGACCAGGGCAGGCTCAGAGAACATGACCAGTTGCACCTGCTCTCCGACGCCAAACCCAGAGGCTGTTGCGGTCACCTTCTGCCCTGGCTCGTAGACTTTTTGGTCAACGGTGGCATTTTCACCGGTCGTAGCCGGAACCGTCGGCACGGTCGGCTCGACCGGAGTGCACTCGTCCGCAGCGCCGTCTACGCCGCCGGCGGCAGCGGTACCGGCGCCCACGCCGCCCACGCGACCCACAGTGGCGCGAGGCACCGTGGCAACCGGCACGACCGTCGGGTCAGGCGTTGGAGTAGGCGTTGGCGAAGGCGTGGGCGAAGGCGTGGGCGTGGGCGTGGGCGTTGGCGTTGGCGTGGGGATCGTCACCGTGAAGTCGGTGTCCTGACCGTCAGCGGCGAACACCGCACCGCCGCCCGCAAGCCCAAGACTCGCCGTCACCGCACCGAGCAGCAGAGCTGATGCCACCAGGCGCCCCGCGCTGCGGCGTTTCGGCGGGCGAGCTTCGCCCGGGGTGAAAGTTACGGGAACAGCGTTCATCGGGCGGTCTCACTTTCGTGTTCGGGGGCAGATGCCCCGCGGTTGATGCGTTCTTCGGTACGGATCTGCTCGGCGAAAGCCGCAAGCTCAAATCCCAGGAGCTGTCGCGACCGGCGACGCCACCAGAACCAGGTCCCGGTCCCACCACCGAGCACCGCGATGGTCCCGAGCAGAGACCACGGCACCGCCCAGGCGACGGTGGACTCCGTGAGAACGGCAGGCGCAGCATCCTGCGCTGCTGCAACACCGGAGGCCGGAGCGGCAGCGAGGGTGATATCGGCGAACAGCAGCATGAGCGGCGGCACGTCGGCAAAAAGGGCCTCCACATGGGCAACGCCGCCGGGCAGCACATCGGTTACCGGGTCGAGGGTGACGGTGCCGAAATCGGTGCCGAAGGGGCCGGTGAGGTGCACGGCCGGCGTGGCCGTCAGGCGCATGTTGCCAGTATTGGCCACGTCGAATCCGATCCGCCCGGTACCGCCGCCGAAAGGGTTCCAGGAGCCGTCATAGCCCGAGACAAGCCCGGTCAGTGCTAGCTTGGGAAGCAGGGCACCCTCGACCCGCAGATAGATGCGGGTGCCCACCCGCTGCTCAACGCTGACGGCTGACCCGGTGGAATCGACCGCTTCGGACTGGAACGAGGCCACGATGCCCGCGGCGTGATCGCCCGGTGTCGCATCGTGGGGCACAGTCACAGTAAAGGGCACATCGGCGCGACTGCCGGGCTCGAGGGTGATGGTCACGCCCAGACCTGCCGCGCAGGCTCTTTCGGCCGCGTCGTTGGTATCAGCACAGACCGCCGCGGCGGAGTCGACGGATGTCCACGCTCCCGCGTCGACAGATGCTTGGTCAGCACCGATCAGGGTGAATGCGGCGGTGGTGTAGTCGGTTGTGGCGTCTGCCGCGTGCACCCGGAAAGTGGCGGGACGGGAGGAGAAGTTGGAGATGGCGACCCAATCGCTGATGGTGGCGCCCGGGGCGACGGTGTAGTCGAACTCGGGGCGATCATCCGGTCCCTGCGGCGTTGACGGCTGCACGCTCCAGGTCACAGCGTTCTCCCCCTCGGCGAACGCCGCGGTGGGAGAAGCTAGAAGCAGGGCTGCGGCGAGGGCCGCCGTCAGTCGCGCGAGGGCCGAAACACGAGTAGTCATGGAATCTTTCGGTTTGCACAAATCAATAGTGAACGTGTCAGGAGTGAACTGCTCAGGCGCGGCCCCGGTGCCGCATCCTGCCCACCGAAGTCAGCGGGATGCGGCCAAACAGGTGGTGCCTAGATGAGGGTGAGAGTGAGTGTTGCGCTGTACACGCCAGCTGCCGAGTCGGCTGGAGCTTTCAGCGTGATGCCGGCATTGATGGTGGTGTCCGCGGTGCTGACGCCGGCCGCAGCCTGGGCGAGGGGGGTGCTGGCCGACAGTCCGCCGGAGGCTCCGGCGATGACCTCGATGCCGGCCGTGCCGGCATTGGTTGCACCGACCAGGGCCGGCTTCCAGCCGAGGCTGGTCGCTGCGATGGTCTGCGTGGCGTCGGCGGTGTTGACGAAGTTGGTCGAGTTGCCGCTGAGGGTCCACGCGGTGCGGGCCCGGCGGTTGTCAGAGACGGTGACTTGGCCCAGCGATCCGGTGGCCACATACGAGGTGCCGTCGAGGGCGGCCTGGTTGAGGGCCACAGCACCCGGAGTCATCGTGAACTTCAATCCGGTAGCAGACGCCGGGATCGTGACGGTGATGGCGGTGTTCTGCGGCGGTGTCGGCCCGGCGACGGTGGTGACCGTCGTCGTCGCGTTGACGGCGGAGTCGGTGTATTTCGTGTCGCCCTTCGCCGTGTAGCCAGCCGTGAAGGTATATGTCCGGTCTGCGTCAAGCACCGGTGTTCTCCAGGTGGCCACCCCGGCCGAAACTGCCGCCTCGCCGCTGACCGGTGTGGCCAGCCCGGAGTAGTTGCCGGAGATGGATACAACACCGGTGGCGTCGGTCGCCACACCCGCGCCAGCGGAGACGGTGGACGTCAAAGTGACCGAGCCGTCAGCGTTGGCGGTGGTTTTTGTGAAAGCGATCGACGGAGTGAGCTTCGCCTCATTCACCGGATTGGCAACTACCGTCCACGATTTCGCTGCGACGTTCACGTCAAGGGTAACGAGAAAGTACTTCGAATCAGCGAACGAGTCGGTCATGGTTCGAAGCGCGGGATCGCACGTCACGATGAACCGGTTGAGGCCGGTCTGAAACGTGACCTCGTTCCAACGGACGGCGGCCATGCCGTCCAAGTAGATGTACTCGCCCGCGGTCTCGTTCAGACCATAATAATTACCTGGCGGAGTGCGTACCCACTCCGCAGCTGACGATACTGTGCCGTCGGGAGCGATGACGAGGGAGCGTGACGAGCTTCGGTAGCCGACGGGACAATTGGCCAATTCGTTCGAGATCACGTCCGGGCCTAACACAAGCGCAGATGTTTTCGACGCGAAAAAATCGCCCGTTCGACTCGCAGGAGTGAAAACGAGGGGTGCGTCGGTGATCTGCAGCGTCGGGTCGAGGACCACGTCTGCTCCATGGGCTGCCGTCGGCGCGCCCGCGAGGAGCGCGAGCACGATTGTCATGACGATTGACGCGCCGGTCGCTTGTCGACCGGCCGCCGTTCGGGATGCCTTCATTGTTTATCTCTCTGGTTGTAGACGCATTGTGCGGTGGGAAAGCGGTTTCGGATGAATCCCGCTCGAAATCGGGGCGGAAAAGTCTTTCACAATTGATGGCGTACGTCACTGCTCAAAGCTGGGGCGGCCGCTGAAAACGGCCGCCCCAGCCCCGGTGCTACGGGTATCTAGTTAGCGCGGAACGACGCGGTGTCGCCGGCGGTATAGGTCACCCCATCAATAGAGACGCCGCCCGCCAGGCTGCCGAACCCGAAGTCGGTGATGACGAGCGCGGTCGACGGGCCAGGCCGGTTCGTCGTGTATGCCTGAGCGGATGCTCCGCTGAAGGCGGCGGCAAGCTGCGCGTTCGTGGCCAGCTCTGCGTTCTTGACGACGGTGAAGACCGGGCGTGCTATCGGGAACATGGTGTTGAGCGCGACCGGCGCGGTGCCGGTCGTGGGCGCAATTCCACCGATTGTGCCGAGGATTGCGCCATGGCGACGGTCGGTGATGCTCACTCCGGCGTACTGCGACTCGATGGTGGCCTTGTTGTTCTGAGCGACCCACTGGGCGATCGAGAACGGCACTATCGCCGTCGTCGGGAGCGCGGCCAGCACGCTACCGTCGTGCTCCTGCACGCCGCCGCCGGTGTAGGCGTCATCGACTGCGGAACCAAAACCAGTCGGTGCAAGCTGCGACTGCCAGAAGCTGCGCGTACCCGATCCCAATTGGGGGATGAACGGAGTGATCTGAACGCCGGCCGTTCCCTCAGTGCCCACCTTGTAGCTGGTTCCGTTGATGGTCACGTTGGCCCCGTTGTCAGCACTGTAGATCGCCGTCAGCTGGGCCTGGGTAAGGTCGTGCGGAATCGTCGTGTTGCTCGAGTGCACGGCAAAGCTCACCGCGTCGAGGGCCAGCGGAATGTAGGAGTACGTTCCACCAGGTACCCACTGGGATGCGGCACTGGACGAGCGGGCAAACTGGAGGTCTGCGTCGCTCAGCGTGACACCGCGCCATGCCGTACCTGTCTTCGCGGCCTTCAGCGCGTTGACACCCTCACTCGAACCGTTCGGTCGTTCAAAGCTCGGCCCGCCGGTGCGTGTGTTGATCAGGTCGTGGATAGCGCCGGTAGTGGGGTTCGTCGCGTTATACGAACCTGCGACACGGGTTTGTTCCGAGAGCATGGCCGAGGAGAGACCGTTGTTCAGGTCTTGAGTGGTGTCCGATCCCACGCCGCTGAGCGCACGGTAGGTCGGAGCACCGCTGGGATCCGCAAAGGCTGCGGACGAGCCTGTGAATATGGTGGCTACCGCGGCAGCGGCGGCGATGGCGCCAAGACGCCAGTTCTTCTTCATTTGCATTAGCTCATACCTTCTGATATTGTTCCCCCTTGTATCATTGGCCCTGATGGGCTCGGCCCCTCACCTGCTTGTGCGAGACTGGTGAGGGGCTTCCTCGTTCAGCCGGGAAACGTCAGCGGATCGAGTAGCTGTGGGAGACGCCTGATAGCGTCTCGGGTCGAGGTCATACGCTGGCCCGTCTCCTGCGCAGCAAAAACGGTGCCGCGGCGAGGCCGCCGATACCGATCAGCAGGCTGATACCGAGCGCGCCCTGCGCAGCCGACGAGGTGAGCTCGGTGTTGGCGGCCGTGAGCTGCACCGGCGTCTGCGTCACCTGAACCTGAGTCAGTGCGGCAGCCTCCGGCGACGCGCCCACGACGGACACACCCGTCGTTCCCGCCACCGGCGCGGGCAGGGCAACGTCGGTCACCGGGTTCGTCGGAAGCGTCGGGGGCGCAACCAGAGCATCGGCGAATCGAAGGGTCGCGGCCGTCTGGGCCTGGGTGAGGGGCGCAAAGCCCGGCGGCAGCTGCCCCACCCCGGTTCCAACCGTGTTGCCGTCAGCGGCGGCGTAGCGCAGCAACTTCGCATACTCGGTGCGTGCCGTCGCGTCCAACGAGGTCGACGCCAGGTTCGCGGCGGCGTTCACCGCAAGGGTGAGCGGATACGCGCCGTCTGTGAGGGTGGCAGGGTCGATCTGGGCGAATCCGGTTTCAGCGTCCACACTCGCGCCGGCCGCCGCACTCTGCATCGATTCGGTGCTCGGCCGGGCGAAGGAACGCGCGCTGGCTACCGTTTTTTCGCTGGTCAGTTCGGCTAAGGGCAGTGGCAGGCTCGCCGTGCCCAGGCTAAAGCGCGCCGCCGACGCAGCCGTGGTCGGCCCCATGATGAACTTCTGACTTGCCGCTGAACCCGGCTGCGCGGGGACGAACGCACCGTTACCCAATGCGCCCACGGGTTTCGACGGGTCCCAACTGTAAGTGGCCCTGGTGTCGATGCTAAAGATGCGGGATGCGTTCGAGGTGAAGCTGGTGGAATACGGGAACGCGGCAACACTGTCGAGCTGGTTACCTTTGAATTGATCGTCGGCCATTTCTTTACTCGGGGTGATCGACTGGTCGGCCTTGAGGAAGGTGTCGATGGGATCGGTCGCAAGATTGAAGGGAAGCCCGCCGCCGACGGCGTTGGCGTGGTCCGCCGGCAGGAAGTAGGGGTTCACGACTCCGCCCCAGGGGTCAGGTTCGCCCGCCAGGAAGGCGCGCGCGTCGGCATCGGCCTGGATATACGACCAGAGCGCTTGCACCGCGTCGTCACCCTGCGGCCCGACAACGACGAAGGCCTGCCCATTATTGTTGCTGAACTCGACCGGGTTGCCGAGGGCGGCCCACTCCGGGTCCTCTGGCAGCACCTGCGCAACGGACAGCTCCCTGGAAAGAGACTGGGTCTCAGAAAATTTCCCCTCGAAGAAAGGTTTGTCCCTCCAGTACGACGCGGTGAGCAGTTTGGCGAGCAGCCGGGGCGTCAGCTTCACGTCGGTGTACTGGGTGGTTCCGTTAGCGATGACGAAGCCAAAGACCAGCCCGGTGTTGGCGATGGGTCCGTACTGCACATCGGCCGCCTCAACGAGGGCAGGATCGGTCAGCCCGATACTGGATGCGCTGACGGGGGACGACACCAGGGCCATATCGGCCTGACCGGTGAGCAACTGCGAGCGGTTCACGTTGCCGGAGTTCGTGCTGAGGCTGTAGGTGGCACCACCGTCGGCAGCGCAGAGCGCCGGCTGCCAGGCACTGATCGCCAGGGTAACCGTGTCACTGCCAACCAGGCGGCGTTCTGCGGCACCGGCCGGACACGACCCGGAGGGGTCCAAGAAGTCCAGGGGGATCACGATCCGGTCGTCGAAGAAAGAACAGTACGGCGTAACCGGCGATCCCACCTGCTGGTCATTTGCGGCGCCGTAGGGCAGGCCGCCATAGACGGCTGACATGCAATCTGTGGCGGGCTTCCCCTCGATCCCGCCGGAGTGTACTCCGCGGGGTACCGCCACAAGCCAACACCGCTCTGCAGCGGCGGATGCCGGGTTGCCGCAGCCAAGGTGGGGCGCCGCTGCCGCCGACTGCACCCCGAAGGCCGTACTGGCATGACCGTCGGTATCGATGGGCAGAAACGGCACCTCGTTTGACGTGTTGGCATTAAAGAACGTCCCGAGCCCGTTGTATTTGATCACAGCATTGGCATATTCCACCGTGTACGGTTCGCTCACCTCACCGCTGACCGAACGAAACGGAAGCGTCCCCTGTGCGCCGCGCCAGCCACGGTTGTACGTATCACCGCCGATCATTGTCTGCATAAGATCCGTATTGCCGTTGCCGCCGGTGCCCGGATCCCAGCCGCCGTATTGGCAGGTTTCTGCGAAGTCGTCGGCAAGCGGGTCGGGGCCCCAACACTGCATGAGCTGCAGGTAGTTGCTCGCACTTCCGTCCCACCTCTGATTCCTGGTGGGGGCCATGCCCGACGCCGAGACGGTGATGGCGCCGTCGCTGAGGCCGGCGGTCTGCGAGACGGTGATTTGGAGGTTTTTGAAGTCGTCCCAATGGCCGGAGCCGGCGTCGTTGCCCGTTGCGTCGCTGAGCCGCCCGGCATGGTCCACCTGGTACTGCTGTAGATCGGCGCTGTTGCCGCCGGCCCACTTCACCGTCACGGACGAATCATCTTCCACGGCTTGGGCGGATGATGCTGCGTTCACCGACATGACACCCCCGGCAAGCAGGGCTACAGTGACGAGGCTCACCGCCTGCGCGAGGCGCTTGCGGGTCGAAGGGTGCTGAGCTGAAGCGGTAGTCATGAGCGTGTCAGTCCTCTCGATGTGTCCGTAATACCGTCAGTAGGATCGGGCAGCAGGCTCGTGCGACCCCGTTTGCCCAAGATCGGTGGTATCGCCGAGAAGGCGAACAGGCCGCCGCCGAAACCAGCCATGGCCAATGACGGCAGCAGGCTTACCGCTGCCACGGGGATGGACTGCGGGGATGCAGCCACGATGACCGGCGCCGTCTCCGCATCCAGCACCCCCTCGCTGCCGGCCGCTTGCTGGCCGTCACCTGCTGCCGGCCCACCACCTGCCCCCGTTTCATCGCCGGCGGCAGTTGCCGCTCCCGGGCCCGTTGCAGCTCCCGCGCCGGTGGGCGTGTCCTTGGCGCCCCCCGTACCGGTGGTGCACTGGGTTGGACCCTGCTTGTCGCAATCGGCCGGGTACGGTGCCTCGTTCGCCAGCTTGTTTGAACCGTCCGGCGAGAAAGTGGGGTTGTTGCAGTCGGTGATGCCCTTGATCACGGGGTTACCGCCCGGCACCTTCTGCAGTTGCTTCTGCCCGGCCTGCACGAGGTTGATCGGCAGCGGCGAGTAACCGAGCACTTCGGCGCTCTGCTGGCCCTCACAAAGAAAATAGGCGCCGAAATCCGCCAGGGTCAAGCCCTTGTTCTCGGTGAAGCTGCCTCCCAGCGCTGTAGGCAGGATGCTGTACGAGTACGAAGAGAGGGAATACGTGCGCGGGTCAGCAGATGTGTAGACGTTGGTGAGGTCTTGGGTGAGGTACTCGGGTGAGGCGGTGTCTTCGTTGATTTGAGCACTGAGCAGTCCAACGGCAACATTCTGAGCGGTCGGCTCGGTGTAGTAGCCGGCACCGTTGAGCACCTTGGCGACGGGGTAGCCCGAGTTCAGGGCGTAAGAGTACTCGACGAAGGTGATCGCCCCCACGGCATGCGGGAGTGCCACGTAGCCGGCGACACCGTTGGATCCGGATCGGGCGACGAATCCGGAACCGGGAATGACCGGGTAGTTGCTCGTGACGCCGCAATGATCATTCACCAGGGGACGCCCAACCTTCGGGCAGTACGCATCCCACAGGCCCGCATGTTCTTGTCGAAGCCAGATCGACACCTGCGCGGTGGCGCCGGAACCGTCAGAACGCACCACCGGAACGATCGGGATGGAAGGGAGTACGAGGGCGGGATTGTCGACTTTCACCTGGGGGTCGTCCCAACGAGTGATCACGCCGGTGAAGATCTTCGCGATGGTATCGCCCGACAGTCGCAGGTTGGTTACCCGCTTACCACCAATTTCGAGGTTGTACATGAATGCGGTGCCGCCGGCGACGATCGGCATGTACGCGAATTCGCGACTGGGGCGAATATCCGCCTCATTGCTGTTGGCGATGGCGTACGGAATCTCCGAGACGCCGAAGTCGGAGGTGCCGTTCGCGAAATCGTTTCGACCCTGAGTCGAGCCGGACTCGGAGTAGGTGATCTTCCACTGGTAGTTAGCCCACACGTTACGAATCCACGCCTGCAGCGCATTGGCCGACCAGGTGGAGCCTGAGCCTACGATCGGCGAATGCACCGTTCCGACGGCGTAGGCGGGTAGAGCACCGGCGGCTCCAAAGACGCCAAAGGCGATCAGGGCGAGGCCAAGCAACGCGACGGTCACGCGCGCCACACCCCAACGTGGGATTCTCTGCAGGCTCATCGGGTGACCTCCTGGTCGTCGGGAATTGCTGGAACGTCAAGCCGATCGGGTGTCGTCGGCACGCGCTGGTCGAATCGAACGGCGTCGCGCAGCGAAGCGGCGCGAGCTCGCGCCTGCCCCCCGGGAGAGAGCACGCCTGCTCCCTTTCCGCCGATGATGCGGGCGACAAGGAACAACACAAACACCAGCACCATCAACACCGCCGCGGCACCGAAACCTCGCGCGATCTGCGAAGGCTCGGGCGACTTCACCAGCGTGAAGGTGGCGAAAGGCAAAGACAC
The DNA here is from genome assembly GCF_900110125.1 of Cryobacterium luteum. Taxonomy (GTDB): domain Bacteria; phylum Actinomycetota; class Actinomycetes; order Actinomycetales; family Microbacteriaceae; genus Cryobacterium; species Cryobacterium luteum. The sequence goes on along the minus strand of NZ_FOCN01000002.1, from coordinate 340,103 downwards.
CATCGGCCCGGAAAATGGGTTGAGGTTGTAATAGGTGGTGTAGCCGGCGGTCAGCAGCACCGGCGAGGTCTCTCCGATGCCGCGGGCAGTGCCGAGGATGATCGCGGTCATCAGACCGGACTTGCTGGTGGGCAGCACCACGTGCCAGATCGTGCGCCACTGGCTGGTGCCCAGTGCCAGCGACGCTTCCTTCAGCGTGCCGGGCACCAGGCGCAGTACGACGTCGGCCGAGCGGATAATGATCGGCAGGATCATGATCGTGATTGCCAGGCTCGCCGCGAATCCCGATTTGTCGAAGCCGAACAACAGGATGTAGGTGGCGTAGATAAAGAGGCCGCACACGATGGACGGCAGCGCCGTCATCGCCTCAACCACGGTGCGCACGATGCGGGCGAAAGGACTCGGAAACTCAGCGAGGAACACCGCGCAGAGAAGCCCGAGCGGAATCGCGATAGCGAGTGAGATCGAGATCATGATCAGGGTGCCAATGGCCGCATGCGCCATGCCGCCGACGGTCATCGGGTCGAGCGGGCCAGCCAAAGACAGGTCCTGAACCCAGAAGTTCCAATTGAGAAAGGCCTCGGAGCCGCGACCGAGAGTGAAGACGATCACCACGGCAAGCGCCAAAATCAGAACCACCGCGAGGGAATGCATGACCACCGCGGCGACTCGGTCAATCACCGTCACCCGGTTGTCGTCGAAGCTGATCAGCACCACGAAGAACCCGACGAAGAGCAGGTAGGCGATCACGACGAACGTGAGCGGTCCCTCGAAGGGAAAAACCTGAGCAAACAACCAGGCGGTGCCGGCGACGGCTGCGGCCGCTGCGCCAACAACGCGCAACACGTCGTCGCGGCGGATCCGCGCGAGGTTTCGCCGCGTCTCGGGGCGGGTGGGATGGCTGCTGCGACCATCACGGCCCGGGACCGCCGTGCGGGTGATGCGTCCGGGTCTTTGCGCACGCCGCTGCGCGCGAGGAGTATCAGTGATTGTCATCGGGGTCTCTCAGCTTGCCGCGCCGGAACGGGAACGTTGGATGATGATGCCGGCACCGAAGTTGACCAGCATCGTGATGAGGAACAAGACCAGCCCGGCCGCCATCAGAGCAGACAGCTCAAACGGCGACGCCTCCCCATAGCGCAATGCGATCAGTGAGGAGATCGAGTTGCTGCCGGTCTGCAGAATGTGCGGCTGGATGACGAAGACGGGCGAGATGACAAGGTAGACCGCGATCGTCTCCCCGAGCGCCCGACCGAGGCCGAGCATGGCACCACCGATCATGCCGCCCATACCGAAGGGGTAAACCACCGAGCGGATCATCCCCCACTTGGTCGACCCCAGAGCCAGAGCACCCTCACGCTCGCCGATCGGAGCCTGCGCGAAGACCTCACGCATGATCGACGCGGCTACCGGGGCGACCATCATCGCTACCACTAAGCCAGCCAGGAAGGCGCTGGCGGTGAACACCGTCGGTGTCGCGAGGGGGTCCCCTGGATTGAAGTTGGGAACGTTGAAGATCGGAATCCACCCGAAGTAGGTCGAAATCCATTGGGCGACCGGCAGGATCGCCCCTTCGAGCCAGAACATACCCCAGAGGCCATAAACCACAGAGGGGATTGCGGCCATCAAATCGACGATACCCACCAGCAGCGGCCTCAGCCCCAACGGGGCGTACTCAGAAATATACGTCGCGGTACCGACCGCGAGCGGCAGGGCGACGACGATCGCGATCAGCGCAATCGCCACGGTGCCAAACAGTACAGCGGCAATGCCGAAACGGCCGGAGTTGGGTTCCCAGTCCTGCTCGGTGAGGAACGACGGCCCGGCCGATGCAATCGCTTCCGCGCCCCTGACCGCGAGGAAGAGCCCGACGAGCGTCATGATCGACAGCACCAGCACGCCACCACCGTGCGCCGCGACGCGGAAAACAGTGTCGGACGGGCCACGCACCGTGGTTAGCTGCCGCGGGCTATCGTCTTGGGGACGTGAGCCGTCGGAGACGTCAAGCGCCTCAAGAATGTTGGGGCCGCTCATGCGTCGAAGCCGTGAAGAGGGGGAAGGCCTGCTATCAGTGGAATCTGGCTGTACTCCAGAATCGCGCTGTGCGGCGTGTTCCGCGTGATCATTATCAGTTCCCCCTCGGCACCCGCCGACCGCGATCGGTCGGCGCTCTCGGGGCACGAAATCACGGATCTTTACTGACCGGTTTACGCCCCGCTAGCCAGTATGGCCGCCAGGCTCATGGCCAAATCTGTCTCACGCCGAAGATTTGGGTAACTGTCAACTGCACTTTGGCAGACACATAATGAACACTTCGGAGGAGGGGTAACGATTGTTTCGCAGCGGACATATAGGGATGGAATGCGAGTTGCGGATCGCGACTGGACCGCGGGCCAAGGCGCAGTATTCACGCCTGCCTGCCAGGGAGCTGAGCGTCACTCAAGCGCGTCGTCGCGGCGACCGGTGACGATGTCGGTGTTGCGCCGCACCGTCAGAGTGCGCTGCGTGCGTGCTGGGCGTCGTGCAACACGACACCCACTCGCCCGGTACTTCCCTGGGTAGCGATAAGGACCACGACCGCCAGGCCGAGCGAGACGGTCGCGACCACGCCGATGCCGGCCAGGGCACGGCGCGTGCGTCTGCGCTTGTGGTGGTCGACATATTCCAACACCTGCTTGCGCATCGCCGCGCGGCGCTCGGGCGATAGCTGCGGCTCGTTCACCGTGCGCCGCCCAACTTGCCTTTCAGCCGCGAACGCACTCGATTCAATCGTTTGCGCACCGAAGGTATCGAGATATCGAGGGCGCGAGACGTCTCGTCGTATGAGGCTCCTTGGCTGATGATGGCGTGGTAAACCTGCTGATCCAAAAACGGCATCGATACCACCTCCTCCTCAACTCGGTCCATCAGCATTCGCGAGTCCAGACGTGCATCGAGTAACTCTGCTTCAAGAACATTAGGTCCTTGATCGTCAAAATCCGTGGTGACTGGCCGACGGCTGGCGGAACGCAGTCTGTTGGCGGTCACATTTCGACACGTCATAAGCAGCCACGGCAAAATCGACCCGTTCACCATTCGAATCTTCGGGAGCTTTCGCCACGCAATCGCGAAAACTTCCTGGGTCACATCTTCAGCGTCGTCCTCACTACCGAGCTCGTGAGCGGCTTGAAGGAACACCGCCTCGACGTAGAGGTCGTAAAGGTCACCGAAAGCCCGCTCGTCACCACGTGAAGCGGCAGCGACGAGACGCTGATCCCCCGTCGCGTCCATCACGGGGACTATACCGCACCGCGCAGTCCGACAGACTGTGTCTAGTGAAAACCGTAGCCGTCAGGCGGCAGCCCGACGGCGGGTCATACGGTCGGTGACGAGCACCAGCGCGAGCGCAACGACCAGCACTCCAACGTAGACAATCGGCACCGTTTCAAGCCCGACGCTGTCGATCAGCATCGCGCCGAGGAGGGCGCCGCCGCCGATTCCGGCGTTGAACGCGGTGGTGTAGAAGGCGGAGGCGGTGTCGCGAATGCGGGGTGACGCGGCGTGCAGCATCCGCGTCTGCAGGAGCGGGGGGAGCGTGCCGAACGCCATCCCCCAGAGCACGAAGGCGGCGAGCGCGATGGGTAGGGTCGCCGTGAACATCGCCAGGATGGTCACGCTCAGGGCGCTGATGGCCAGGCCCAGAATCAGGCCGAGGCTCGGGCGCGTGCCGAAAACCGTTCCGACCAGCAGCAGTCCGACCGCGCCGGCCACGCCGTAGACGAAGAGCAGCGGGGCGACAAGACCCAGGTCGACGCCGAGCCCATCGAGCAGAAAGGGCGTGATGTAGGTGTAAAAACTGTAGTGGCCGATCATGGTGATGCCGGTGATGATGCAGATCAGAACGACCGCCGGCACTGTCGCGTCGCGCGGCGGTCGCGTCGTGGCTGCGGCAGCGGATGCCGGTGCGCCGGTCGAATACCGCGCCACCGGTGGCAGAAATTTCCAGACCAGAACCGCTCCGACGAGCATCAGCCCGGCGAGCACGACGAAGGAGAGCCGCCAGCCGAGCAGGTGCCCGCCCGCTGTGCCGAGCGGCACCCCGAAGACGAAGGCGAGCGTGCCGCCGGCGACCGTGATGGAGACGGCGCGACCGATCTGGGCTTTCGGCACGAGATGCCCGGCATAAGCACCGACCACCGACCAGAACAGCCCGTGCGCGACGCCGCCGAGCACCCGCGCCGCGACGACGAGCTCGTAGGTCGGCGCGATCGCGGTGAGAATATTGCTCACGGCAAAAATGACCAGCACGACGATAATCAGGCCGTGCCGGGGAAAGCGGCGGGTCCAGATGGCCACCGGCGCGCTCGTGAGCACGACCGTGAACGCGAACCAGGAGACCAGCAGCCCGATCTGGGACTGCGCCACATTCAGGCTGCGGCTCATTTCGGGGAGCAGGCCGGTCGGCAGCATTTCGCTCGTGACCGAGAGAAAAACGGCGGCGGAGAGGGTGATCAGCCCGACCCAGGGGAACGGAGTCGGGAATCCATTCTTCGCGTCGGACACGGCCGGGAGAGACCCGGTCGGCAGAAAGATATTGGCGGTGTTGGTCATGGCTGCATTCGAAGCTGGTAAGTCGGGGACGACCGGTGGGACCATTCACACCGAGATCGAAGCCGCACGACTACGCGCCGACGTGCGCGCCCGGGGCCGACTTGTTCAGTGCGACCAACACGTAGTCTACCCAAACAGGGTGATGCGGCAACCGGGAGGACCGCGGCATCCGCTCTCGTGCCGGGTATTCTGAGCCAATGACTTCTTCGACCCCGCATCACTGGGTAATCACGCTGGTCTGTGCCGACCAGCCCGGCATCGTGCACGCCGTCAGCGGTGCGATCGTGCAGGCGCACGGCAACATCTCGGAGAGCCAGCAGTTCTCCAGCGACGACACCGGACGCTTCTTCATGCGACTGCAGGTGCAGTCGCCCGCCACCCGGCCCGAGCTCGAGGCCGCGCTCGCGCCAGTAATCGAGCGCTACGCGATGGCGTCGATCATCGACGTCGTCGGGCGTCCGTTGCGCACGCTCGTGCTCGCCTCGTCGGCCGGACACTGCGTGAACGACCTGCTGTTCCGGCAGCGCGGCGGACAGATTCCGGTGGAGATTCCGCTCGTGCTGAGCAACCACGGCACGCTGCGCGACCTCGTGGGGTTCTACGGGGTGCCGTTCGAATCGCTGCCCATAACGGATGCCGCCAGCAAGGCCGACTTCGAGGCCCGCGTGCTCGAGGCGGTCGACGAGCTCGACATTGAATTGGTCGTGCTCGCCCGCTATATGCAGATTCTGTCGCCCGAACTCTGCGCGAAACTGAACGGGCGAGCGATCAACATTCACCATTCGTTCCTGCCGGGGTTCAAGGGCGCCAACCCCTACCGCCAGGCGCACGCGCGCGGCGTGAAGCTCATCGGGGCGACGGCGCACTTCGTGACCAGCAACCTCGACGAGGGGCCCATCATTGAGCAGAACGTGGTGCGGGTCGACCACTCGCGCACCCCGGCGGAGCTCGTGTCGATCGGGCAGGACGAGGAGAGTCGCACACTCACCCAGGCGGTGAAGTGGTTCGCCGAGAACCGGGTGCTGCTCGACGGGGCCCGCACGATCATCTTCAAATAGTCGGACGGGGCCCAGGCCCCGTCCGTGGGCCCAGCTTATAAACTGGGCCCGGGGCCCGGGCCTGGGCCCCGTCCGCAGTGCGGCAAGGAACGTCAGCCCGGAAAGCAGGGGTGCGACGCCTCGCTAAGATTGACGGGTGACAGATACGCGCGAACTGCCGAAAATCGGCCCCAACGACATGCTCCGGTTCGTGCTCGAACTCTTCGCCTTCATCAGCCTTGGAATCTGGGGCTTCCTCGCCTGGCCGCTCCCCTGGCCCGGCGTGCTGGTCGGCTTGGCCACCCCCGCCTTCGCCATTCTGATCTGGGCACTGTTCCGGTCGCCGAAGGCCGTTTTCCGCCTCGACGCGTTCGGTAAGGCCTTCATCGAGATCGCCATCTTCGGCTCGGCCGCGATCGCCTGGTGGGACCTTGGCTTTCCCATCATCACCGTGATCTTCGCCGTCGTCGCCACGGTCAGCGGCGTCATCTCGGGGCGCAAAGAGCTCCGCTAGGCCAACCACCTCAGGGCGGCGGCGACATCGGAGTCGGCGATGCCGTGCCCACCGGGCCGCAACACCTGCTCCACCGTCGCACCGCGCGCTTCGAGCAAGCTGACGAGCCGGTGCACACTCGACAGCGGCGCCATCGGGTCACTGTCACCGTTCAGCAGCAGCAGAACGGATGCCGCCAGGCCGCTCGTCGTGACCCGCGCGCCCGAGCCTCCCACCGGCAGACCGTCGAGCGGATGCATTCCGGAGAACGCGATCACGCGTGGCACCATCTCGGGGCGCAGCAGCGCCAGGGCGAGGGCGATGTTGGCGCCGTTTGAGAATCCGACGGCGACCAGCGGGCGATCGCCCAACTCGTAGTACTCACGCGCCCAGACCAGGAATCCGGCGAGGTCGTCGGCCCGGCGAGCCACGTCGTCGGTATCGAAAACCCCCTCCGACAGGCGTCGGAACCAACGATTCATGCCGTTTTCGACTACCCCTCCGCGCGGGGCGAGCACGGCGGCTCTGGGGTCGAGCGCAGCGGCCAGTCCGCTGATCTGCTGCTCGTCGCCTCCGGTTCCGTGCAGCATGAGCAGCACGGGCGCGTCGACGGAACCGGGCCGAAACAGGTGCGGCCATTCGGCCTGCGCGGCGCTCATTCGGTGACCGAGGCGGCAGCGGCGACCGGCGCCGCGGCATCCGCCAAACCAGGGTTGTTCTCGGCGGGCACGCTCAGCGGCACGACCGAATTCTCGATGGCCTCGCGGCTGGGCTCGAGCCACGGCGGAAGCTTGAGCGACCGGCCGAGTTCGAGCAGCGGCTCGTCGATGTCGAATCCGGGGGTGTCGGTGGCGATTTCGAACAGCACACCGCCGGGTTCACGAAAGTAGATCGAGGTGAAATAGTCGCGGTCGAGGATGGCCGTCACACCGTAACCGCGGTCAACGAGCTGCTCACGCCAGACTTGCTGGGTGGCACGGTCGGGCACCCGGAACGCTACGTGATGCACCGAGCCGCCGGCGGTCAGTCCCTGTTCGCCGGTGGGATCGGCGAGCACGTCCACGAGGTTGCCGGCGGCACCATCGCCGGCACCGACGCGAATGCGACCGTCAGTTTCGGAGATGACGTGCATGCCGAGATCGGCGGTGAGCACCTGCACGGTCGTCGCCGGGTCACGCACGGAGAGCACCGAGGAGTGCTGCCCGCGCACCGCGAACTCGGCGGGAACGGATGCGGAATCCCAGGGATTGCGCGGATCCACCGTCGACGACGCCACGAGATCGATCTGCAGCCCATCGGGGTCGCGCAGCGAGAGGCGTTCCTCGTGCGAGGAGCGGCCGGTGATCGCTGATTCCACGCCGATTGTGGCAAAGTGGTCCTTCCACCAGCCGAGGCTGCCGGCCGGAACCGAGAACGCGGTGGTCGTCGACTGGCCGGCGCCGATGCGTCCGCTGCGAATTCCGGTCCACGGAAAGAAGGTGAGGAGCGAGCCTGGGCGGCCGGAATCGTCACCGTAGTAGAGGTGGTAGGTGCCCGGGTCGTCGAAATTGACGGTTCTCTTGACCAGGCGCAAGCCGAGGCCGGTCACGTAGAAGTCGATGTTGCGTTGCGGGGCGCCCGCAATGGCGGTGACGTGGTGCAGTCCGCTGGTCTTCACGGTCATGAGGTCTTCTCCTTAGCGAATCAATCGTTCGATATTTATGCAAACGCATGTATCTAGGATTTCATTCCCCATTCTTGCCACGCCAGAGCGTTCCCACGTGGCTAATTCAGGAAATCGGCCCCAGATGCCCGGCGAGGTCCCGTCATCATGCGGAAGTTCAGTGGGCACCGCCGATCTTTCCTGAATTAGCCACGCGAGCGCGGCCACACCTGCGCGGCCGGCCCGGCTCAGGCGCCGACGCGCCGCTCCGACGGCATCCGCAGTGCGTAGGCGGCCGCAACGAGCAGAAACACCCCGCCGACGGCGAACCCGGCCGAGAACGAGAAGGTGTCGACGAGCAGGCCGGCCACCAGCGGACCGACGATGGCACCGGCATCCGCGCACATCGAGAACACCGACACCGGGCGGCCCCCGCGGGCACCGGCGGCATCGCCCACCGCGGCGGCCGGAGCGGTGCCCATGAACGCCGCGGCGACCCCGTAGACGCAGAGCAGGCCGCCGAGCACCCAAATGTTCGGCGCGAAGGAGATGGCCACGATGGTGAGCCCGGCCACGGCGAAAGCCCCGATGATGGCCGGTTTACGCCCGACGGTATCGACGAACCGGGCGGCCGGCGCCAGTGCAAGCGCCTGCGCCACTGCCGCCGCGGCGAGGGCGATGCCGGTCCACGAGCTCGTGCCGCCGAGCACCACGACCACGAACAGCGGAATGAGTGTCGTGCGCACGCCGAGGGAGGTCCAGCCCTGGGCGAAGTTGGCCAGGCAGGCCGCGCGAAAACGCTCGTCGCGCAGCACGGTGCGAAACGGCGTACGCACAGCGGATGCGTCAGCGCCGGCCAGCGCGCTGCCCCGCCCGCCCGAACGCAGCAGGAACAGCCCGACCAGGCCGGCCACCGTCAGGGTGCCGGCATAGAAGAAGAACGGAGCGGTGAGGGAGATCGTGGCGAGCAGGCTGCCGATGGCCGGCCCGGCCATGCCGCCGATCAGAAACCCGCCCTGGTAGAAGCCGATCGCGCGCGCCCGACGGCCCGGCTCGGCCGTGCGCAGCAGCAGCGTCATCGCCGAAACCGAGAACATGGCCGAGCCGATGCCGCCCGCGCCGCGCAGCAGCAACAGGTGCAGGTAGCTGTCGGCGGCGCCAACCAGCCCGCTGGAGAGCGCCACGATGCCGATACCGACGGCAAGCACGGTGCGTTCCCCGGCCCAGTCGATCAGGCGTCCGCAGGCGGGGCTGAACACGAAGCGCATGAGGGCGAACGCCGAGACGACCGCCCCGACCTCGAGGTTGCCCACCCCAAAGCTCTGCACGTACACCGGCAACACCGGAACGACGACACCGAACCCGACCATCACGAAGAACGCGATGACGCCGAGCACGATTACGTCGCGATTCAGTCGGGGCTTCGGGCTAGCTGGGCTCAGTTCGCGTACAGCGGATGCCCGGGGCCGCCCCCGCATCCATCCCGCCACTCGCATCCCTCCAGCCTAGGCTGCCGCGCTGGGCGCCGGGTTCGCCCTGGGCCCACCTTATGACCATGGGCCCAGTTTCTAAGCTGGGCCCGGGGACGGGGCCCGGGCCCCGTCCCGAGAGAGACGGGGCCCGGGTTCAGGCAGAGCGCGCGGGGCTACCGCACGATCAGCAGCGCCCGCGCGGCGCTGTTCGCGGCCGCGACCGCGTCGTTCCCGCCGTAGTGCCCGACCACCTTGTACAGGCCACGACCGAGCTTGGGCAGTGTCACACTGCCGTGCCCGTTCGCATCGAGCGCCACCCTGAAGCTGCGCTTGTCGACGGTCACGGTGGCCGAGTCGCCGACTTCACCCTTGCTGGTCACGGTGACGGACACGGTGACCCGGCTGGAGGAGAGAACGACCCGATGGTTGAGATTCACCACTACCCTCGCGGGGTACTTCACCCTGAGCCCAGCCGACGTCGCCGTGGCACTCGGCCCGCCTGTTGCCGTGGCGGTCACCACCACGGTCAGCGTGGTTCCGGCGAGCGCCCTGGTCGGCGTGAAGTTTGCCGAGGTGGCACCGGAAATGTCGACGCTGTCGCTCTGCCACTGGTAGCCGAAGGCGAGGCCATCGGTGTTCCACTGGCCGGGATCAGCCGTCAGCAGCGACCCGATCTCCGGGGTGCCGGAGATGCTGGGTGCCACCGTGTTCACCGGGGCATCCGTTTCGCCGCCTTCGCTCGCGGCGATGGCGAGAATCGTCGACGCGGCACTGTCGCCGTAGTCGACCACACCGAGGTACGGCGTGTTCGGCAGGAGGCCCGCCCAGCTCAGCGTGTAGGTGATCGGAACGCCCTGCGGCCCCTGAATCGCCGGCGGAGTCGCCGTGAATCCATTCGTGGGCTCCCCCGACGCAACCGAGAAGGTGTTCACGTCGAACGCGGTCGTACCGTTGAACACGTCCACGACAACCTGATAGAAACCGGCCTCGGGGTCGGAAAGGTCGACGCGCTCGTCGGCTGAACCGGTGGCCGACTGCCAGCCGGCAACCGGGTCACCACCGGCGCCGTCAAGGAGGAACACGAACAGGTCGAGGTCGGTTGAATCATCGACGGCGTCCAGGTCGAACCGGGCCAGCCGGCCTCCCTGGATCTCGACCTCGTAGGCGAACTGATCGCCGGTCGTACCCGCACCGGTGCGCGGGTCGAGCGGGTCGTCGGCGTTGTTCTGGTGCACCCCGTTGGCGAGGCCGCTGAGGTTCAGCGCCACCGGATCCGAGCCACCGGGCGCTACGGTCACATCGACCGTGCCGTCCACGCCGGCGCCGTCCACCTCGGTCGGGGCGACGACGGTGACCGGACGAACGGCGATCGGGCTGTGCACCACGTCGAAGAAGTCACCGGGGTCACCCGAACCGCCGTTGCCGAAGCCCCAGTCCAGCGAGCCGGTCGCGTAGACGTCGAGCGGGGCATCCGTTCGGGTGAAGGTCACCGTGTAACTCTGCTGCTCGCCGACCGCAGCGAACGTCATCTCGGCCGGGGAGACGACGGCGTCGATGCCGGGAATCTCGATCGGGGTGGCGGTGTAGGTACCCTCCCGAACGGCGGTGACCGTGCGGGTGATCGTCTCAGGCGCGGTCAGGGCTCCGATCTGAATCGACGGCAGGTTGAGGTTGCTCGCGTCGATCGGCTCCACGCCGGCATCGAACCCGATTCCCTGCAGGTAGGCCAGCCAGTCGACGGGGCCGCTCTGGTAAACCAGTCCCGGATAGTCGAAGGACGAGGGATTGACCTGCCCGGCCCCCTGTGCGAACGGGTCGGTCACCCGGTCACCATTGGCGTCGACCGTGTCTTTCGCGGTCGTCATCATGACCGATTTAATCTCGGACGGGGTCGCGAGCGGCCGGAAGCCCAGAATCAGCGCGGCAAGCCCGGCGATGTGCGGGCTGGCCATGGAGGTACCCGACAGAAATTCGAACGTCGGGTCGGCGCCTTGCGCATTCGGGCCGTCGGCCAAAATACTGACACCCGGGGCGGCGATATCGGGCTTGAGCAGGTCGCCGCCGTCGGCGGTCACCGGCCCGCGGGAGGAGAATCCGGCAACCTGGGGCACCGGAGTCTGCTCGGCGGTGGTGTTGTCTGGCGTGAACGTGACCGTCGCGCCATCCGTTGCCGCGTAGGCGAAGACCGGGTCGAAGGCGGGAGCGTCGAGGTGGATGCTCGGCACCGAGTGTTCGTCGGTGTCGACGTCGGCCGGTGTGCGGTTGACCAGCAGCATTCCGCTGCCTCCCGCCCGCAGAACCTCGGCCGACTTGGCTACCCGGTCGTAGACACCGCGCTGGCAAAAGACGATGCCGCCAGCTACCTTGGCCGGGTCGAGTGAATCCGGTGCGCACAGCAGCGCGTCGGCCGGGTCGAAGCCGTCAACCGAGACGAGGTCGGCTCGCACCAGATCATCGGAGAGCGGGGTGGTTCCCGGCGTGCGGTCGACCGTGATCGAGGCACCGGCGTACTGCGAGCCGTCGCCCAGGGTGGCCGTCGCCTCATACGACGGGATGGTCGTCGCCGCGACCGTCGTGATCCACGGTGACGCGTTGTCGAGAGTTGACTCCTCGGGTCCGGCATTGCCGGCCGAAGCGGCCACGAAGATGCCGGCTGCCGCCGCGCCGAGGAAGGCCTGGTCGGTCGGTGAGAACGTGGTCTGGGCCGGGCCGCCGCCGATCGAGTAGTTGATCACGTCGACGCCATCGGAGATGGCCTGGTCGATGGCTCGCAGAATATCGGTGTCCGTGCAGCCGTCATCGGTCGTGACCGAATTGTCGGGGCCGGACCAACACACCTTGTAGGCGGCGATTTTAGCGGCCGGAGCGACACCCGAAATGACGCCGAAGTCGACGCCGTTCACGTTCGCGGCAACGTCGACGTTGCCGCCGGCGGTGCTCGCGGTGTGCGAACCATGGCCGTCACCGTCGCGTGGGGAGACATATTCCCCGGTGGACGCGTCACCGATCTGGTCGGCGCCGAACCCGTCGAGAAAGTATCGAGCTCCGATCACCTTGGTGCTGCAGGCATCGGCTCTGAACTGTTCTCCGGTCTGGCAGGTTCCGGTGAAGGTCGTTCCGTCGGCCTTGTTCATGGTGATCGTGTCACCATCGAGCCACGGCTCGTCGCCCGGCGTCGTGCCAAGAGCGGAGCCGGCAAAAGATGCGTTCTCCGGGGCGATACCGGTGTCCAGAACGCCGATCACCACGCCCTTTCCCGCCCCGCTCGCTCCGCCCAACTTGGACCACAGTCCGGTCGGCCCGCTCAGCCGCAGATAGTCGGTCGACGACTCGGCTGTCACGTGGCGGAGGGCGTCGGGGACGACCGACACCACATTCTTCTTCACGGCGAGCGCAGCAGCCTGTTTCGCGGTCAGCTGCGCGGCGAACCCGTTGACGGCGAGCGTGTAAGAATACCCCACGGTCGCATCGACGGATGCTGCCACCTCCTGGTGCACCCGGGTGAGGTAGTCCGTGTAGGTCTCGGCCGAGCGGCTTTGGGCGTCCAGCTTGGCTCCGGCGCCCGGCATCGTCGCCGAGAAACCGTTGATTCCGCCCTGATACAGCGCAACAGCCTCGTCACTGAGGGTCACGATGTAGCGGCCGGCGGTGAAGTCCATGCGGGTGCCGTCGGGCGCGCTGATACCGCCGGCCAGGCCGGTCGCAGCGGCAGAGGCAGCCTGCGGTGTCAGTGCGCCGGCGGGAACGGTTCCGCCGACCAGTACAGAAGCGCCCACCAGGGCGAGGGTGACGGTGGCCGCGATTGTGGCGCGGCGGCGCGTACGGGATGTCGGCGCCGGGTTCAGCGCTGAATCCGGCGCCGACATCGTGCGCCTGAAGAAGGAACTCACGTGGTGTCCAATCCGATAAGGGTGCGAGGTGGTCTCGTTCCTGAACGGGAACGCTTCGCTGCCCCGATGCGCGGGACAGTCCGCTCGTGACCGTAGCGCGCGCGCCGCCCCCCGGATAGGGGCATTCCGCAGGTACCAACGTCGTGGTCCGCGGGCGGTCACGCGCAAACGCGCGCGGCAGTATCCACTCTGAAAACGGATGCCGCGGCGCGCGCCCACCTCCCGGCCCGGCTACCGCACCGTCAGGGGGCGACCGCCGCCGCCGATGCGGCCGGGGTCGGCGGCGCGGAGACCGGCGCCCGCCGTGCCGCCGCCCGGTCCCGCCGGCCCCCGATCGCCCGCAGCGCATTCAGAATTGTCACGAGGTCCACGACCTCCTGGCTGATCGCCCCCGCGGTTGCCGGAATCAGGCCGAATGCGGCCACGACCATCAGCACGACACTCAGCATGATGCCGAGCCAAATGCTGTGCAGAGCCACCCGTACGGTGTCTTTCCCGATGCGCACGGCACTGACGACGCGGGAGATATCGTCGAGCAGAATGACCGCGTCGGCCGATTCGCTTGCGGCCGTCGCCCCCTTCGCTCCCATTGCGATGCCCACGTCGGCGACGGCCAGCACGGGAGCGTCGTTGACCCCGTCACCGACCATGATCACCGGCCGCCGGGTGAGCGCTCGCACCGCCTCGACCTTGTCGCTCGGCAGGCAGTCTGCCCGCACGTGCACGATGCCGACCTGGCCGGCCACGTGCTGGGCGGTGGCGCGCGCGTCGCCGGTGAGCATGAGATTCTCCCGCACCCCCAGCCGGGCGAGATCGGCGACGCTCTGGCGGGCGTTGGCGCGCACCCGATCGCTCGCCACGATACTGCCCGCGAACCGCCCGTCCACGGCGACGTACATGGCCAGCTCGCCGCCGGCGAGGTGGGTGGCCGTGGCATCAGCTGCTTCGTCGGTGATGAAGGTGAGCTTACCGACCCGTACCGTGCCGTCTCCGAACCGGGCCTCGACGCCGAAGGTCGCGGCCTCGCTCGCCGAGTCCGCCGTGTGCAGCGTCAGGCCGCGCTCGTGGGCGGCCCCAATGACGGATGCCGCCAGCACGTGACTGGAATACTGCTCGGCTGACGCCGCGAGGGTCAGCAGTTCGTCGGCGGTGAAGCCGGCTTCGGGGCGCACCTCGGTGATCGCCGGCGTACCGTAAGTGAGCGTTCCGGTTTTGTCGAAGACGACCGTCCTGGCCCGGGACAGCGCTTCGAGCACGCCCGCGCCCTTCACGATGATGCCGTTGCGGGCGGCGCGACTCATTCCGCCCATGAACGCGACCGGGGCGGCCAGCAGCAGCGGGCACGGTGTCGCCACCACGAGCACCTCGGCGAACCGCACCGGGTCGCCGGAGAGCGCCCAGGCCAAGCCGGCGAGGGCGAGCGAGCCGACGGTGAACGGCACGGCGTAGCGGTCGGCGAGGCGCACCACCGGGGCTTTGCTTTTCGACGCTTCGTCCACCAGGGCGATGATCTGCTGGTACTGGCTGTTCGCGGCGGTCGCCGTCGCGACGATCGTCGCGGCGACCTGCCCGTTGATCGAACCGCTGAGCACCCCGTCACCGACTGCTCGTTCCACCGGAAGGCTCTCGCCGGTGAGCGAGGATTCGTCGAACGCGGCGCTGTCACTGTGCAACTGCCCGTCGACGGGCACGATCTCGGAGGGACGCACGAGCAGCAGATCCCCCACGCGCACCTCGGTGGCGGCCACATCCGTGGCCTCACCCGAGTCGGGGTCGAGCCGATGCGCAATCTGGGGGGCACGTTTCAGCAGCGCGTCGAGTTCCCGCGCTGCACGTCCGGCGGCGAAGTCTTCGAGGGCCGCCCCGCCGGCGAGCATGAGCACGATGAGCAGGGTCGCCACGTATTCGCCGACGAGAACAGTCGCCACGATCGCGATGATCGCGAGTAGGTCGATGCCCAGGCTGCCGCGGCGCAGCCGACGCAGCATCCCGACGAATTCGATCAGGGCCACGACGAGCCCGTAACCGCTGAACAGCCATCGCACCATCGATGCCGCATCGACGGCCACCAGGGCCAGGCCGAGCACCCCGACGACGATCGTCGTTGAAACAACGGGATACCTCAGGGCGAAGGCCGGGATGCGGGTCATGGACTGAGTCTGGTCCCTGCGCGCCCCGGTCGCCAGTCGGCCTCGAGCGCAGGCTCGCCCGGGCGGGTGCACGCCGAGCCGCACCGGCATCCGCTCATGAACGCGCGAAGGCCCCGACCAGGTGCGGTCGGGGCCTTCGTGGTACGGCTGGTGCGGGTTATGCCAGGCGGGTCTGCAAGTTCTCGGCGAGCGAGGCGAGGAACTCTTCGGTGGTCTGGTAGCCCTGGTCGGGGCCGACCAGCAGCGCGAGGTCCTTGGTCATCTTGCCGCTTTCCACGGTCTTGATGACGACGTCTTCGAGGGTCAGCGCGAACTCCGCCAGGGCCGGGTTGTTGTCAAGCTTCGCGCGGTGTGACAGGCCGCGGGTCCAGGCGTAGATCGACGCGATCGGGTTGGTCGAGGTGGGCTTGCCGAGCTGATGCTGGCGATAGTGACGCGTCACGGTACCGTGGGCGGCCTCAGCTTCGACAATCTTGCCGTCGGGGGTGGAGAGCACGCTGGTCATGAGGCCGAGCGAGCCGAAGCCCTGGGCGACGGTGTCGGACTGAACGTCGCCGTCATAGTTCTTGCAGGCCCAGAGGTAGCCGCCCTCCCACTTCATGGCCGAAGCGACCATGTCGTCGATGAGGCGGTGCTCGTAGCTGAGGCCAGCCGCCTCGTAGGCGGTCTTGAACTCGGCGTCGAAGATGTCCTGAAAGATGTCCTTGAACCGACCGTCGTAGGCCTTGAGGATGGTGTTCTTGGTCGAGAGGAAGACGGGCACGTTACGCTCGAGGCCGTAGGCCAGGGTAGCGCGGGCGAAGTCGGTGATCGACGAGTCGAGGTTGTACATGCCCATGGCCACGCCGTCGCCGGGAGCTTCGAACACCTCGAACGTCGAGGGCTCGCTGCCGTCCTGCGGGGTGAAGGTCATGCTGAGCGTGCCCTTGCCCTTGAACCGAAAGTTGGTGGCCTTGTACTGGTCGCCGTAGGCGTGGCGGCTGATGATGATCGGCTTGTTCCAGCCCGGAACCAGGCGCGGGATGTTGGAGATGACGATCGGCTCGCGAAAGATGGTGCCGCCGAGGATGTTGCGAATGGTGCCGTTCGGCGAGAGCCACATCTTCTTGAGGCCGAACTCTTCCACCCGAGCTTCGTCGGGCGTGATGGTCGCGCACTTCACGCCGACGCCGTGCTTCTGGATGGCATGGGCGGCGTCGATCGTGACCTGGTCGTTGGTTTCGTCGCGCTTCTGAATCGAGAGGTCGTAGTACTCGAGGTCAATATCGAGGTACGGGTGAATGAGCGTTTCCTTGATGGCGTGCCAGATGATGCGGGTCATCTCGTCGCCATCGAGCTCGACAACTGTTCCCTCAACCTTGATCTTCGACAAAAATTTCTCCTCTTTACTCAGTGTGGCCGTCACGACCATCGTCAAGCTTACTAGAAGCCCGCAACTGTCTTGACATCGAGATAAATTCCCACGTGAATTGCGGGTGTCGAAGCGGTACTCGACTACCGGCGACCTCGGGCGCACGTTAGCCTGAAGACATGGGTGAGCTGACGCTGGAAGAATTATCCGCACGTAACATCGTTGCGGCCAACAACCTGAGCCTCAAGCCGGGCCAGGAGCAATTCATCGCACCGGTCTCGTACTCGGTCGCCGCGTCGGTGATCAACCCGGCCACGTCGTGGCAGCGCGTGGTACTTCTCGACGGCGTCGTCGCTGGTTTCATCCACGGCAACTTCGACCCCACCTCCGAACACGAAGAGTTTCGGGCCTGCATCTGGCGCATCAACGTCAACGCCGAGACGCAGGGGCAGGGTGTCGGCAAGTTCGCCGCCGAAGCGCTGGCCGCCGAAGCCCGCGACCGTGGTTTCGACCACGTCAACGTCATCTGGGAGCCCGGCGCCGACGGCCCCGAGGCCTTCTTCCACCGACTCGGTTTCGTCGATGTCGGCGAAACCCAGTACGGCGAGGTCATCGGCTCCCTGAAGCTCTAATCGTTCCGGTGAACGAGCCCGACGACTTCGTGTCCCGGGTGCTCGGCGTCGTCGAATCGATCCCACCGGGGCGCGTGATGACCTACGGCGGCGTGGCCGCGCAGCTCGGTTCCCTCGCGGCCCGCGCCGTCGGGCAGGTAATGGCCCGCTACGGTTCCGACGTCGCCTGGTGGAGGGTCATTCGCGCCGGCGGGCATCCGCCGAGCGGGCATGAGGCCCAGGCGCTGCCGCACTATCGCGCCGAGAATACGCCGTTGCTCGCCACGCAAACGGATGCCGCCTACCGGATCGACTACGCCGCCGCCCACTGGTCACCGCCCGCCTGACGAAGTCCACGCAAACGGATGCCGCGAACCTCGCAGAGTGACTACGCCGCCGCCCGCTTGACGGCGCCGGGCCAAAGGGCCCGGCACCGACGCAGCGTTTCGACCGGCCTCGGCGGGTCAGCCCTGGGGCGCTCCAACCGATTCAGGAGCCGGTTCGGTCGGGCCCTGGTCCAGCCGGAACGGCGGGTAGTCGTCGCGCAGCAACGCCGTGTAGGTGATGACACGAAAGACCCAGCGGTTGACGCCCATGATGAAATTGAACAGCGGCCGCTGATACCGGCCGGTGAACAGCAGAATGACCCCGGCGACCACGACGAGCAGTCCCAGCAGCGAGACCTCGTCGGTTCCGCCGATACCGGCTCCGTCATCGCCGCGCCACGGGTCGGCCCAGGTCGACATGCCGCCGACGAGCACCGTGAGCAGCACGAGGTGCGGGATGGCGAGCAGCCAGCTCTTCACGAGCACGAGCCCGCGCGACAGCCGCTCGGGATACTCGACGTCGAAGTCCGCCGGGTAGTCGGTGCGCGCGAGCGTGAACGGCGGGTAGCGGTCGGTGCCGAGAGCGGAATAGGCGTAGAAGGACACCCGCCAGCTCCAGCGAAGCACTCCCACATTGAAGTGAAAGATCGAGCGCGGGTAGCGACCGGTGAATAAGATGGCAAACGCCGCCACGATCGTGGTGACCAGGAACGCGAACCACAGGCAGGCCAGCAGCACGAAGTGCGGAACGGCCAGCAGCCACTTGATCAGCCACAGGCCGCGCGAGAGCACGGGGTCGAGATGACCGGTCAGCGTTGCCGGCGAGATCGGTTTCAATGACGCATCCGCCCCAACGGATGCCGGCGCTACCGCCGCCGCCAGCGGCGGGGTGACCGGGCCGGTCGCATCCACTCGGCCAAAGGCCGGCGGCTGCGGTGACGCGACCGCAATACCGGGCGTGCGCGGCGCCGGGGCGAGGTTACGGCCGAGGCCGATGGCTCCGGCGACGACCAGTAAGACACCGATCAGAAAGAGGATGCCGCCACCCACGAGAAGTCCCACCGCGATCGGACCGAGCAGGTCGGTGTGCACACCGGCGGCAAGGTTCACCGCGACTCCTTCGCTCGCGTCGGCGTTCATGACGACAACAGACCAGTTTCCCGCAGCGGGCTTCCAGATGATCTCCTGCGTGCCGGCGCCCGAGGCAGATTCGGTCCAAAAACTCTCGTCGGTGGGAGCGCCCGGCGTTTGAGTTCCGGGAACGTTCAGGTAGTCGTCCCGAAACGGCCGACTCTCCACCTCGCGCAGTTCGCTGTGGTTCACGTCAGCGAGATACGCGTCGACGTCGGCGCGCGGTGCGATGCCGATGAACACGTCCCGATCGGAGTCGACCGCGGTTGCCTGCAGGCGCACGGTGGCGAGGTCGAATCCGACCCCGGTCGGCACGCCGAAGTCCATTCCGACATCGAGCTTCGGCGTGGTGATCGCATAGGAATCGACAGCGAAGGTCTCCGCCGGCGAGGTGAAGTAGCCGTCGTCCTGCTGGGAGGCCGTCACAACGGCGAGCGCCGTTCCGCCCGTGAGCATGCCGGCGCCGACCAGGCCCAGCACCGTGCCCAGCACGAGCATGATGATCGCTCCGGGTCGCGCTCCCGAGCGTGAGCGCGGGGTTTGACCGGGCGGGGTTTGGTTGGGGGGAGTCGGGTGGGGGGAAGTCGGGTTGGGTGGCGTGATACTGCTCATCGTCTGGCAGCCTTTCTGGTGCGGTGCATGTGGAAGGACCACACGCGCGCCTCCAGCATCCCGCACCTCCCCCGATCGCACTAGTGACCAAAGACCCGATAAGTCGCGGGGTCTTAAAGCGAGGGACCCGCCCGGCGCCTGTGCAGGCGGCCGGCCCGGTGCTACCGTGCTGGCATGCAGAGCGATCCGGTCCGTACCAACCCGCAGTTCTATCGAGTGATCTTCGAGAACGATCGGGTGCGGGTGCTCGAATACCTCGACCGGCCCGGCGATGAGACCACGCCCCATCGGCACCCTGACAGTGTCATGTTCACCCTGACCGCCTTCACCCGGCGGCTCGCGACCGGCGGCCGATCGGTCGACGTCGAACTGCCCGAAGGCGTCGCGCGGTGGCTCCCCGCCCAGGAACATTCCGGGGCGAACATCGGCGAGACAGCCACGCACACCATCTTCGTGGAGCTCAAAGAGCCCACCCCGATCCCGGTCACCCCCGGCCCATCCGAGCCCCTTGGCCCTGTCCCCTAAGTCGTTTCACAGTGCCGCGGGACGTGCGCCACTGCGCGGGAGTCGCAACTCGCTTGCATTGGCGCAGGTCCAGCGTGTCGCGTGGCGCGGGAGGTCTGGCCACATCCCAGGTCCCGCGCACCGGCTCGACTCCCGCGCCGACCCACACAGTCAAGCGGATGCCCGCTGCCGGAGTTCGCGCGCACCGGCGCAGGTCCCGCGCTGCGGCAAAACCCCAGCGCCGCCCGCCAGACCCAGACCCAGACCCAGCCCCAGACCTAGACGAGTGACTCGCGCCAGGCGGCGTGCATGGTCGCGAAACGGCCCGTTCCGGAGATGAGCTCATTCGGGGTGCCGTCCTCCACGATGCGGCCGTGTTCCATCACGAGCACGCGGTCGGCAATCGCGACGGTCGACAGGCGGTGCGCGATGATCACGGCCGTGCGGTCGGCGAGCAGCGTCTGCAGCGCCTCCTGCACGAGCCGTTCGCTCGGAATATCCAGCGACGACGTAGCCTCATCGAGGATGAGCACGGCCGGGTTGGCGAGAAAAGCGCGCGCAAACGAGATCAGCTGCCGTTGCCCCGCCGACACCCGCCCGCCCCGCTTGTTCACATCGGTGTCGTACCCGTTGGGCAGGCTCTCGATGAAGTCGTGGGCACCGACGGCGGCCGCGGCGGCGCGGATCTCGTGCGCCGAGGCATCCGGTTTGCCGATCGCGATGTTCTCGGCGACCGAGCCGCTGAACAGGTAGGCCTCCTGGGTGACCATGACGATCGCCCGGCGCAGGTCCTTGGGGTGCAGGTCGCGCAGATCCACCTCGTCGAGCCGCACCCGGCCGTCCGTCGGGTCGTAGAACCGGCTCATGAGCTTGGCGAGGGTGGACTTGCCGGCTCCGGTCGACCCGACCAGGGCAATGGTCTGCCCGGCCGGAATGTCGAGGTCGACGTGCGGCAGAATCTCCCGATCGGCCTGATAGGCGAACTGCACATTGTCGAAGCGCACCCGCCCGCGCGCTTCCCAGAGGTCGACCGGGGCGACCGGATCGGGCACGCCCGGGCGTTCCTCGAGCACGCCCGAGATCTTCTCAAGAGCCGCAGCGGCCGACTGGTAGGAGTTGTAGAACATCGCCATCTCCTCCATCGGATCGAAGAATCGGCGGGTGTAGAGCAGCGTTGCGAGCAGCGCGCCGATGGCGAGCTGACCGTCGGCCACCCGAAAACCGCCGACCAGCAGCACGACGGCGACCGTGACGTTGCCGATCAGCACCAGTCCGGGGTCGAACACCCCGAACAGCTGGATCACGCGGGCGTTGACCCGACGGTAGCTTTCCACGAGCGCGCCGAACACGCTCTCGTTGTGCTTCTCGGTGCGAAACGCCTTGACGGCGCGAATACCGGTCATGGTCTCGACGAAGCGCACGATGAGGCTCGCCGATGCGACCCGCGACTGCCGGAACAGGCTTTGCGACCGCACCTGGAACCAGCGGGTGAGAATGAAGAGCGGCAGCAGGGCGCCGAGCAGCACGAGTCCGCTGGTGCCGTCGAGCAGCACGAGGGCCAAAGCGGTGAACGACATGTAGAGAATGCCCTGCACGAGCTGGTTGATACCCGAGTCGAGCAGTTCCCGAATGGCGTCGAGGTCACTGGTCTGGCGGGAGATGATGCGGCCCGAGGTGTACGACTCGTGAAATTCCAGGCTGAGCTTCTGCGTGTGCAGGAACACCCGCTTGCGTAGGTCGATCAGCACGGTTTGGCTCACCCGGGCGCTCAGCACGGTATACCAGGCGATCAGCAGCGCACCCGACACCCCGGCGACGAGGTAGATCACGCCGGTCGCGGCGAGCGGCATCCAGTCTTGTTCGAGCAGGGCGGGCAGGCCGCGGTCGATGCCGAAGGCGATGAGCGCCGGGCCGGCCACCTGCGCGGCGGTCGAGACGACGACCACGAGCATGGCGAGCACGACCTTGCCGCGCACCGGCAGCAGCAGCGAGCCGAGCAGCCGCAACGAGCGCGCCCGAATCTGCTTGCTTTCGGCCTGGGTGAAATCGTGGCGTTCTTCGCCCTCGACACCGGTGACGCTCACAGTGCTTCCTCTGTTCGGATTGACTCTCGGCGTTCTTCGTCTTCCAGGCTGGAGATGACGAAGGTGTAGTGCGGGCTGGTGCGCAGCAGCTCGGAGTGCGTGCCGACGGCGGTGATGCGCCCATTTTCGAGCAGCGCCACCCGGTCGGCGAGCATGACCGTTGACGGGCGGTGCGCCACGATGAGCGCCGTGGTGTGCACGAGCACCTCGCGCAGCGCGTTCTCCACGAGCGATTCGGTGTTCACGTCGAGCGCCGACAGCGGGTCATCCAAAATGAGAACGGATGGCCGCGCGGCGACCGCTCGGGCCAGCGCGAGACGCTGCCGCTGACCGCCGGACAGACTCATCCCCTCCTCTCCGACGAGGGTATCGACGCCGAGCGGCAGGTCGTGCACGAAGCCGGCCTGCGCGATCTGCAGGGCCTGCGCGAGCGCGGCATCCGCTTCGGGGCTGGCTTCGGCCAGATCGGCGCGACCGAGCAGAACGTTGTCGCGAACGGATGCCGAGAACAGCGTTGCATCCTCGAACGCCATCGCCAGGTGGCGGCGCAGCTCCTCACGATTGAGCGCCCGCACGTCGACACCGTCGAGGGTCACCGCGCCGGCCGTCACGTCATAGAGACGGGTGGTCAGGGCCGTCAGGGTGGACTTACCCGAGCCGGTGAGGCCGACGAGCGCCATGGTCTCGCCGGGTTCGAGCACGAGGTCGATGCCGTCGAGCAGGTCGGGAAAACGCTCGGGCGAGTCCGGGTAGCGAAAGTGCACGTTGTCGAACGCGAGCCGGCCGAGCGGCGCGGTCAGCGTGGCCGGGTGGGCGGGGTCGGTGATCTCGTTCGGGGTGTCGAGAATGTCGAAGAATCGGTCGGTTGCGGTGCGCGCGTCGAAGGTCATCGACAGCAGAAACCCGATCGACTCCACCGGAAACCGCAGCACGGTCGCCGTCGCGAAGAACGCCAGCAGCTCGCCGACGCTCAGGTCGCCCTGACTGGTGAGCCAGACGCCGGTGACGAGGCAGAGCGCGAAGGCAACGTCGGGAACGAGCAGCAGCCACAGCCAGATTCCGGCGATGGCCCGCGCCTTCTCGATCTCGGTGCCGCGCAGGCTCTCCGCCTGCGAGGCGAAGTTCTTCAGCGCGAACGAGCCGCGACCGAAGGCCTTGAGCACGCGGATCCCGTGCACGGACTCCTCGACCGCGGTCGCGAGGTCGCCAGCCTGGTCCTGGCTGCGCCGGGCGATCACCGAGTACTTCTCCTCGAAGACGTAGCCGTAGATCCAGATGGGAATCGAGCAGACCACGAAGATCACGCCGAGCAGCCAGTGCATCCAGAGCAGAATGACGACACCCACGACGATGGTGAGAAAGTTGACGACGAGCAGCACGAGGCCGAACGACACCCAGCGGCGAATGAGGTTGAGGTCGCTCACGGCGCGGGAGAGCAGCTGGCCGCTCGGCCAGCGGTCATGAAAACTCACCGGCAGGTCCTGCAACCGGGCGTAGAGGTGGTTGCGCATGCGCGCCTCGATGTGGGTGCCGGGGGTGAGCACGAACCAGCGGCGCAGGGCGATCATGATCGCCTCAACGACGCCGAGGGTGAGCACGATCCACACGGCCGGCCAGATCTGGGCGGCGCTGTCGCCGCCGCCCACGCCGCTGAGCGGTCCGTCGACGAGCCAGGCCAGCACCTGCGGGATGGCCAGCGCCACGAGGCCGGCGAGCAGCGCGGCGACCATGCCGAGGTACAGGCGCGGCAGGGCCGGTTTGGCGTAGGGATAGAGCCGTTGCAGGCTGCGGAAGGTCGTGCGGCGTGCCGTCGTGCTGTCGGGGGGAGGCGTCGCGGCCGGTGGGGCGGTGGGGGTCATTGTTCCAGTCCTGATGGTGCTGCGGCTGCGCCCGCGGTTCTAGTGGTGCAGCGGATGTCTGTGGTCGCCAAGAACGCGGGCGACCAAGTGTGCGGCTGATGATCCGAATACCGGGGACGATCAGCCCAAGAGTGCGTGCCGGGGCCACGTTTTTACAGGTGGCGAGTTAGACCCACCCCGTGGTCGCGCTGGCGGATCGGTGTGCGCGAGCCGCCGTGCGGGGAACGACGAGGCTAGGCGACGCGAGTCTGGCTAACTGACACCGGGGCAAACGCGCCAAAGTGTGCTCCGTCGTTCGCAAGGGGTGCGAGTGTGATCGGTGCTGTCTTTGTCATGTCTGCCTCCTGGGCGCCTCAAGAATATGTATCAATTGCCCCCCGGATCAGGCAGCCTTTCAGACTATGGCGAAACGGGGGCAGAACACAAGTATTTTCTGCGCCGGGTGCCCCCGCTCGCGACGGCATCGCGTGCCGAACCACTCCGGGTCCCGGCCCTTCCCAGCATTACGTCCCGTAGTCTGGGTTCTGCGCCTCTGTCGGCATCGCCATGCCACGCGCTCTCGCTCTGTTGGAAGGATTCGTCATGCTGCCCACCCTGTTCGGAATCGATTTTCTCGACTCTGAGTGGCTGATCCACTCGTTTGGATCGTTTGTGCTGCTGGGCGTCGCCGCGGTCGTGTTTATCGAGACCGGGTTCATCGTGCTGTCGTTCCTGCCCGGCGATTCGCTGTTGTTCACGGTGGGTCTGCTCACCGCGACCGGCGTCGTTCCGCTGCCGATCTGGGTGACCTGCCTGGTCGTGTTCATCGCCGCCTTCGCCGGCGATCAGCTCGCCTACGTGATCGGTCGAAAAGCCGGCCCGGCCGTGTTCTCCCGGGAGAAGAACCGGTTCTTCAACCCGAAGAACGTTGAACGCACCAACGCCTTCTTCGCCAAGCACGGCGGCAAGTCCATCATCCTCGCCCGGTTCCTGCCCATTTTTCGCGCTTTCGTGCCGGTCGCCGCCGGCGTCGGCAAGATGCGCTATCGCAACTTCGTGACCTTCAACGCGATCGGTGCCTTCGCCTGGGGCGTCGGCCTCACCCTGGTCGGATTCTTCCTCGGCCAAATCGCATTCGTCGAGAAGTACTCCGAATTCTTCATCATCGGCATCATCCTGCTCTCCGGAATTCCGATTCTCACGGAGCTGACCAAGGCCGCGAGCACGACTCTCAAAGAGCGCCGCGCGGCAGCCCGCGTTCAGCCCACCATCCCGGCCGACCTGCGCGAATAGACCTCGCCCCGCCCGTGACCGCGCCCCATTTGCGTGGCCGCTACAGTAACCGGCGTAGCGGCCACCCAGAAGGGGCGCGCCCATGACCCGAAGAGGCCCGGAACGGGCTATCGGGCGGCGTTCAGGCGGGCCGCCGCGAGTCGCTCGGCGGCCGCGAGGGTCGTGATCTCGTTCGCGCGGGCATCCGCGAAGATCTGGCTGAGCACGGAACCGATGGCAGCCACGCGCGCCGAGATCTGGCCGAGGTCGGCGTTCGGCTCGCTCGCCAGGTCGAGATAGACAACACCGCCGGCGTTGACGACGAAATCCGGCGCCCAGAGGATGCCCCGCGCGTCCAGCAGCGTCGCTCCGGCAGGCGAAGCGAGCTGGTTGTTGGCGGCGCCGCAGACGCCGAGCACGTTGAGCTCCGCAATTACCTCTTTCGTCAGCACCCCGCCGAGGCCGCACGGCACGAACAGATCGGCGTGCACCCGGTGCGCGTCGGCAACCGATACCCAGCTTGCGCCGAGCGCGTCGGCCAGCGCGCGCTTGTCCGGGTTGATGTCGGTGACGGTGAGGGTGGCGCCGGCGGCGGCGAGAGCGGTCGAGAGGCGTCCGCCGACCTGGCCGAGGCCCGAGATGACCAGGTGACGCCCACGTACGTCGCGGCTGCCGAACAGGGCCTCCAGGGTGGATTCGATGCTCGCGTACACGCCGGCCGCGGTCGCCTCCGCCGGTTCGCCGACGCCGCCGATTGCGGCGGGCAGTCCGCAGACGTGACTGGTGCGTTCGGCGACGATGGCCATGAGTTCGGCGCTCGTGCCGACGTCTTCGGCGGTCATGAAGGCGCCGCCCAGGCTTTCGATGGCGTCGCCGAGGTCGAGCATCGCCAGACGCTTCAGCGCATCGGTCAGCACGGTGCCAAGCGGCAGGTAGATTACCGACTTGCCGCCGCCGCGGCGAAGCCCCGCAGCCGCGTTCTTGAGGGTCATGGCGGCGGAGAGGCGCAGCGCGTCGGCGACAGCGTCGGTCCAGTTCGCGTATTGCCAGAGGCGGGCGCCGCCGAGTGCCTGGCCGAGGCGGGTGGAGTGAACGGCCACCGTGATCATGAGTCCCGAGCGTTCTCCGGTGACGATCAGTACTTTCTCATGGGACGGCGTCGTCTGGGCGAGAGAATCGACAGCGACGGTGGGGTGCGTGAGGGTCATGGAAACTCCGTTGTTTCGGGCCTTGTGGGCCGGATGCGGCGACGCCGGTGTGTGGCACCGCCTCGAACAGGATAACCAAACCGGGTGCGCAAAAGCACCCTCGATTGAATATCGACGGTGCTTTTCGCGATCGGACTAGTGGAAGAAGTGGCGCTCTCCGGTGAAGTACATCGACACACCGGCCGCGGTCGCCGCGGCGATGACCTCGGGGTCGCGCACCGAACCGCCGGGCTGTACGACAGCGGCGATTCCGGCTTCGAGCAGCACCTCGAGGCCGTCGGCGAAGGGGAAGAACGCGTCGGACGCGGCGACCGAACCCTCGGCCCGTTCGCCGGCGCGGCTCACGGCGAGGTGGCAGGAGTCGACCCGGTTGACCTGGCCCATGCCCACCCCAACAGATGCTCCGGCGTGCGCGAGCAGAATAGCGTTCGACTTCACGGAACGGCACGACTTCCACGCGAATTCGAGGTCGGCGCGAGTGGCGGCATCCACTTCGGGGCCGGCCACGAGCGTCCAGCCGGCCGAGCTGAAGTCTTCGAAGCTGTCGGTCTCCTGCACGAGCAGGCCGCCGGAGATCTGGTGTAGTTCGAGCGAGGACCGTTCGTAATCGGCGGGCAGCTCGAGCAGGCGAATGTTCTTCTTCTTGGTAAGCAGTTCCACCGCGGCCGGCTCGAAGCCGGGGGCCACGAGCACCTCGGTGAAGATCTCACTGATGGTTTGGGCCATGTTGAACGTGACAACGCGGTTCGCGGCGATCACGCCGCCGAACGCCGAGATCGGGTCGCAGGCGTGGGCGCGCAGGTGCGCCGAGGCAATGGCATCCGGTGCGTTGGGCTTGGCGATGGCGATGCCGCAGGGGTTGGCGTGCTTCACGATGGCGACGGCCGGTTCGCTGAAGTCGAAGGCGGCGCGCACCGCGGCATCCGCGTCGACGTAGTTGTTGTACGACATGTCCTTGCCGTGCAGCTGCCGGGCCTGGGCGATGCCGCGGCCGCCCTCACCCACGTAGAGCGCTGCAGCCTGGTGCGAGTTCTCGCCGTAGCGCAGAATGGCCTCGCGGGTGACCTCGATGCCCAAGCCCTCCGGGAACGGCGACTCGTCGTCTTCCTCGTCGTCTTCGTGTTCCAGCACGTCGGCCTCGCCGAGGGCCTCGGTGTCGTCCTGCCACTGGTCGTAGACGTTTTCGGTGAACCAGGCCGACACGCTCAGGTCGTAGTCGGCGGTGTGCTCGAACGCGAGCGAGGCGAGCTTCTGGCGCAGTGTGAGGGTCGATCCGCCGGCGGTGACGGCTTCGATGATCTCGCCGTAGTTGGCCGGGTCGACGACGATGGCCACGTTGGCGTGGTTTTTAGCGGATGCCCGCACCAGCGCCGGGCCGCCGATGTCGATCTGCTCGATCACGTCGGCCGGCTCGGCGCCGCTCTCGACCGTCTCGACGAAGGGATACAGGTTGACCACGACGAGCTGGAAGGCCTTGATGCCAAGCTCGCTCAGCTGCGCTTCGTGGGCTTCCAGGCGCAGGTCGGCGAGGATGCCGGCGTGCACGCCGGGGTGCAGGGTCTTGACACGACCGTCGAGGGACTCCGGAAAACCGGTGACCGTCGAGACATCGGTCACGTCGAAGCCGGCGGCGCGAATGGTGGCCGCCGTCGATCCGGTGGAGACGATTTCGACGCTATCCGCTTTCAGCGCTGCGACGAGTTCGAGCAGGCCGGTCTTGTCGCTCACGGAGATGAGTGCGCGCTCGATGCGGATCTGGTCCCGGTCACGGTACAAGCTGGGCGCGTTGGTGTGTCCACTCATGCGTTGGAATTCTCCTTGAGGTTCATATGTCCGTTGGCGATGTCGAGCACGGCCTGGATGAGCAGTCGGCGTTCGACGATCTTGATGCGATTCTGCAGGGAAGCTTCGGTGTCATCGGGCAGAACGGCGACGCGTTCCTGCACCAGGATGGGGCCCTCGTCGACACCGTTATCGACCACGATGATGCTCGCACCGGTCTGCACAGCCCCGGCGGCGAGGGCGTCCCGCACGGCGTGTGCCCCGGGGAACTCGGGAAGGTAGGCCGGGTGCGTGTTGATCAGGTTCGGCGACAGTGCGGCGACCACGCGTGGCGGCAGCAGGCGCATCATGCCGCTGAGTACGACCAGGTCGGGCTGCCACTGCTGAATCTGCGCGAGCAGTTCGTCGCCCCACGCGGCGCGGTCGGCAAAGGACGCGAAGGGAACAGAGAAGGCGGGGATGCCGAATTCCACCCCGAGCTCGAGCCCGTCGGCATCACGGTCGGCGCCGATCGCGACTATTCGGGCCGGAAACTCGGCGTCTTCTGACGCCTCCAGCAGGGCTCGCAGATTGGATCCTCCGCCGGAGATCAACACGACAATAGACAGCACGCACTGAGCTTACCGTTTGACGGAGAGCCCCGACGGGAGTCGCACCCGGCCGGCCAGCATGCCGAGGGCCGCAGCGACACCGATTTCGGCGGCGGCGAGAGCCCCGACCAGCAACGGATCGGGCCCGACCTCGACCAGACGGCCGGGGCCCATGGCTCCGGCCGACCACCAGGCGAGCACGCCGAGCAGTGCGCCGGCGACCACTCCCATGCCGAGGCCGGTGAGCACGTGTTCAAGCGTGGTGCGTTCGGGCACACCGGGGCGGTCCAAATACTGTCGGGTGACGACCGCCACAATGAAGCCGATCAGCACCGGAACGAGCAGTCCGAGGAAGCCGTAGGCCGGGGTGCCCTGCGGCAGCGCACCGAACAGGGGCAGGCCGGGCAGGGTGCCGACGACGGTTCCGATCGGCGAGACGCTCGTTCCCACGCCGAGCGCGATGCCCGGACCGACGAACCATGCGGCGGCCCAGATGACCAGGTTGGGAATGAGGGCGAGCTGGGCGAGAGTGATGGTGGCGCCGCCGAACACGCCGGCCTGCACCGCCTCGTACAGCCCGATGATGGTCGCGTAGTTGACCGCGATGAGCGCGGCCACGGCCACGGCCGACACGATCAGCACCCCGGCGGCGGCCGCTGTTCCGCCGCGCAGAGCGGCCTCGATGATGGTGCGACTGGTCTGCGGCATCCGCTGGTACCACGAGCGGATGCGCAGGCTCACCCGATCCACAGCGTCAACGGCCCCCGCGGTCTTGCGCCGCCCCAGTTCCGCTCCCACCAGAACTCCGGCGGCATAGATGAGCGCCGGCAGCAGAACACCCTGCAGCTGGTTGGGCGCGACGGTTTGCGACACGGCCGACACGGTCACGAGCGTGGCGAGAAGGGCATAGGTGCCAACGGCAACGCCGACGCCGGTCCAGCGGTGCGGGGTTTCTGCGGCGCGCCGACCGGTGTGCACGCCCATGAGCACCGACAGCATCGCGAACCCGAGCGGTACTACCGAGATCAGAAAGGGGGTGTCTGCGCCGGCCAGGCCGAGCGCCGCGGCCACGTCGGGGCCGAGTTGCACCGTGAGGTCGACGCCATTGCCGAGCAGCCAGATATCGGCGGCAGCGCGCCAGAAGACGAACCATTCGACCGAGAGGCCGAAGTGGGCGGCCCAGAGCACGGTGAGGGGCACCATGGCGATGCCGATGCCGATGGCGACGACAAGTAGTGCCTCGAGAGCGGCGAGCAGGGCGGTCGTTATGCGGTTCATCCGTTGCGAGCCTATCTCTCCGGGCCGACATTGCCCGCCAGCCCGCGCCCACTTGCGGCACACAACCCTCCGTTCGTAACTGCGGAGATCCCCCGCGTGTGTGCCGGCGCGCGCGAACACGCGCGTGATCACGCGGCGCGCCCGGGCATCCGCTCGAAATCTCCGCAGATCTGCACGCCCGCCAGCGCCCCGCCCACACAAAAGGGGCCCGCCGATAGTCCGGCGAGCCCCTCGTTTGAGCGAATTACTGTGAAACTAATTACAGTGAAACAAATTACAGTGCGGCGAGTGCCTCGCGCAGCAGGGTTGCAGCCTCGCTCGGCGTCTTGCCGACCTTGACTCCGGCGGCCTCGAGGGCCTCCTTCTTGCCCTGGGCGGTTCCGGCTCCGTCGGAGACGATGGCGCCGGCGTGGCCCATGGTCTTACCCTCGGGGGCGGTGAAACCGGCGACGTAGCCGATGACCGGCTTCGTGACGTGCGCCTTGATGTATTCAGCGGCCTTCTCTTCAGCGTCGCCGCCGATTTCGCCGATCATGACGATGGCGAGGGTCTCCGGGTCGTTCTCGAAGGCTTCGAGCGCGTCGATGTGCGTGGTGCCGATGATGGGGTCGCCACCGATGCCGATCGCGGTGGAGAAGCCGAGGTCGCGCAGTTCGTACATCATCTGGTAGGTCAGCGTGCCCGACTTGGAGACGAGTCCGACCGGGCCCTTGACGGTGATGTTCGCCGGGGTGATGCCGACGAGTGCTTCACCGGGCGTGATGATGCCGGGGCAGTTCGGGCCGATGATGCGGGTCTTGTTGCCCTTGGCGATGGCGTAGGCCCAGAACTCGGCCGAGTCCTGCACGGGAACACCCTCGGTGATGATGACGAGCAGCGGAATCTCAGCATCGATCGCTTCGATGACGGCGTCCTTGGTGAACACCGGCGGTACGAAGATGATCGACACGTCGGCGCCGGTCTTCGCGACGGCCTCGGCGACCGTGCCGAACACGGGCAGCTCGACGCTGCCGTGCACAACGGTAGTGCCGGCCTTGCGCGCGTTGACGCCACCGACGACCTGGGTTCCGGCCTTGAGCATGAGGGCGGTGTGCTTGGTGCCCTCACCTCCGGTGATGCCCTGAACGATGACCTTGGAGTCTTTGTTGAGGAAGATTGACATGCTTGGTTGTCCCTTACTTCGCTGCGTGGGCGAGCTCGGCGGCCTTGGCGGCGCCCTCGTCCATGGTGGCGGCCAGTGTTACGAGCGGGTGGTTCGCCTCGGCGAGGATGCGGCGACCCTCCTCGACGTTGTTGCCGTCGAGGCGCACCACGAGCGGCTTGTTGGCGCTGGCACCGAGCTCGGCGAGCGCGCCGACGATGCCCTTGGCGACGGCGTCACACGCGGTGATGCCACCGAAGACGTTGACGAACACGCTCTTGACCTGCGGGTCGCCGAGGATGACGTCGAGGCCGGCGGCCATGACCTCAGCGGATGCTCCGCCCCCGATGTCGAGGAAGTTGGCCGGCTTGACGCTGCCGAAGTTCTCACCGGCGTAGGCGACGACGTCGAGGGTGCTCATGACGAGCCCTGCGCCGTTACCGATGATGCCGACTTCACCGTCGAGCTTGACGTAGTTGAGGCCGGCGGCCTTGGCCTTGGCTTCGAGCGGGTCAGCCGCAGCGGCGTCCTCGAGGAGGGCGTGCTTGGGGTGACGGAAGTCGGCGTTCTCATCGATCGTGACCTTGCCGTCGAGGGCGATGATGTCGCCCTCTTCGGTCAGCACGAGCGGGTTGACCTCGACCAGGGTTGCGTCTTCACCCTTGAATACGTTGTACAGCTTGACGAAGACCGGGGCGACCTTGTCGACGAGCTCGGCCGGGAACTTGGCGTCGATCGCGATCTGCTTCGCCACGGCGAGATCGATGCCGACGGTCGGGTCGACTGCTGTGTAGGCGAGCGCTTCGGGCTTCTCGACGGCGAGAACTTCGATCTCTACGCCACCCTCGTAGCTGGCGAGCGACAGGTAGGAGCGGTTGGACCGGTCCAGCAGCACGGAGAAGTAGAACTCCTGCTTGATGCGGGCGCCGCCCGCCACCATGACGCGGTGAACGGTGTGACCCTTGATGTCCAGGCCCAGAATGCCCTGGCCTGCGGCCTCAGCGTCATCCGGAGTCTTGGCTACCTTGACGCCGCCGGCCTTGCCGCGGCCGCCAACCTTGACCTGCGCCTTGACCACGACAACACCACCGAGCTTCTCGGCTGCTGCACGTACTTCGGCGGGGGTGTCCGCGATGATGCCCGGCAGAACCGGCACACCATATTCCTCAAAGAGGTCTCTCGCTTGGTACTCGTAAAGATCCACGCTGCTCTTCCAATCCGCGTCTTGGCGATCACACCGCCGGTGAAGATATATGAGGTTGTTGGTAACAGCAGTCGTTGTCGTAAATTAGCTCGACATCAAGACATACCGGCCCTGGGAAACTCTATCGCGTGAATCATGCGTCATGGCGCACCCCGATGCCGCATCGACCGGTGCAAAAACGGGCGGAAGGCTAGCCACACCTTGCTGGACGACTCCGGCACCGAGTGCTTATCGTAGGACCATGACTGATCTTGTCCAAGCGGTTGAACCGCACGCCGCCGGCCTCGCCTCCCGCCTGAACTGGCTGCGCGCCGGTGTTCTGGGCGCGAACGACGGAATCGTCTCCGTCGCCGCCCTCGTCGTGGGTGTTGCCGCCGCCACGACAAACTCCCACGTCATCCTCATCGCCGGCGTGGCGAGCCTGCTTGCCGGCGCGATCTCGATGGCCCTCGGCGAATACGTGTCGGTGAGCAGCCAGCGCGACTCCGAACGTGCCCTGATCGCCAAGGAAACCTGGGAACTCGAGAACGAGCCCGACGAGGAACTCGCCGAACTGGCCGGATTCTACGAAGCCAAGGGGCTCTCCAGCCAGACCGCCCAGCAGGTGGCGATCGAGCTCACCCGGCATGACGCCCTCGCCGCCCACCTCGAAGTTGAACTGCACATCACCGAGCAGGACGTGTCGAACCCGTGGCACGCGGCCTACGCATCCGCTATCGCTTTCACCGTTGGCGCCGCACTCCCCCTGCTCGCCGTGCTGCTGCCGCCGGCCGAGTACCGCATCGGTGCCACCTTCGTCGCTGTACTGATCGCGCTCGTCGTCACCGGCTGGCTGAGCGCCCACCTCGGCAGCAGCCCCAAGCCGCGGGCCATCGCCCGCATCGTCATCGGCGGCATCCTCGCCCTCGCGGTCACGTACGTGATCGGCGCCCTCATCGGCGGCAACATCTAGTCGAGCCGGCTCACAGACAACACCGGGTTACGCCCCGGCCGCGTGGCTAGGCTGAAAATATGGCATCACTGCACATCAAAGCTGGCCCCATTCCTCGATCGTCAATCATCACGGCGGGCGTGCTCGACGCGGTACTCGTGCTCGCGTTCGCAGCCATCGGTCGGTTGAGCCACAAAGAGAGCCTGGCCGGCCTCGGCGTCACCTACTGGCCGTTTCTGGGCGGGCTGATCATCGGCTGGCTGCTGCTGCGCGCCTGGCGTCACCCCCACAACATCGTCTGGACCGGCCTCGCGATCTGGATCGTGACCGTGGCCGGCGGCCTGTTGCTGCGCCTGGCCAGCGGCCAGGGCGTTCAGCTCAGTTTCGCGATCGTGACGACCATCGTGCTCGGCGTGTTCCTGCTCGGCTGGCGCGCCATCGCCGCACTCGTGCAGCGCGCCTCTCGCCAGCGCATGCCGACCCACTCCTAGTCTGTCGGCCGCACCGGTCCTAGCCGGCGGCGATTGCGTCAAAGAGCAGGTAGACGCCGAACAGGCTGGCCGCCATCAGAGCGGCCAGCGCGAGCGCCACTGCCCGGTCTGGCCAGCGGCGACCTCCGCCGAGAGCCAGGAGCAGGCCCAGGGCGCTCTCGCCCCACCACTGCGGGCCGCCGATCAGCAGCGCGCCGTAGAACGCCTCGCCGAGGACGAGCCCGCTCATCACGGCCAAACCCAATCGGTGCGCGAGCGGCTGCCGTCGGCCGGCCAGGTCACCCGCCAGCCCACACAGCGCGCCGGCGCCGATGGCGACGATCCCCCACAGCACGAGCACGCGGGGTGGCTGCGACTCCGGGCCGAGTACGGCCCAGGTTACGACCATCGCCGCCAGCGCGGTCACGCCAAGCAGGATCGCGCGCGACCCGCGGGTTCGGGTCAGCGCTGCAACGGTGAACGGAAGCAGGCCCCACAGCGCGCTGGTGTTGGCGAGCGTGGTCCACGGCTCCGGCAGCACTGCATACAGCGCGCGGGCCAGCAGCCCGGTCGCGATCCCGGCGCCGACCGCCACGAGCAGACTGCGGGCGAGCGTCGCTGGCCGACGCATCCGTTCGTCGGTCAGGGTCATGCTGCGAGCCTAGGGTGTTGTACGCCGCCTCCTGGGCGGGCGGGCGGCGCCGGGCGCAGGCTTGCTCTCCGGGCGCACGTTTGATCATGCGCCCAGCGAGCCAACCTGCGCCCCGCTGCTACTGCCTAGGCGAGCACCTTGAGGCCGGTGTTCCAGTTGTACGAGGCGTGTGCCGGGTTGACCTGCAGGGTCATGATGAGCAGCTGGAAGCCCTCGAGCTCGCGGGCGCGACGCAGCGGGCCGACATCGATGGGGTTGAGTCCGGCGTCGGTGACGAACGACTCGACGGCGGCTTTGGCCGTGTCGGAGTCACTCGCGACGAACACGTCGAGCGGCTGGCCGGAGACCGACCCGGTGACGAGCGTGCCGGCGAAGGTCGTGTTGAAGGCCTTAACGATGTTGACGCCGTCAGCGGCGAGCTTGGCGAGCTCTTCGGCCGCTGAGGTGCCGGGGGCGACGGTCAGGGAGTCGAAGGTCGTGAAGTCGACCGGGTTGGTGATGTCGATCACGGTCTTGCCGGCGAGTGCGGCGCCGTAGCCGGTCACGAGGGCGCGAGCCGCGTCGTAGGGAACGGCGAGCACGACGATGTCGCCGTCGACGGCAGCGAAGTCGACCGGGCCGCTGGTAACGGATGCCCCGAGTTCGGCAGCGAGCGCCGCCGCCTTGGCCAGGTCCTGTCCGAGAATCTGCACGCTGCGGCCGGCCGCCACTGCACGGGTTCCGATGCCGCGAGCCATGTTGCCGCTGCCGATGATAACGATGTCAGTCATGAGAATTCTCTTTCTATTGGGGGGAGAGGCCTGTTGGTCGTGTTCACGATGTGGATGTTACTTACTTGAAGCAACAACTAAAACCTAGGGCTTTTTAGTTGAAACGTCAAGTCAACTGGTAGATTGTCTGTTATGACTTCCCCTCCCCAACGCACCTCGGAGCCGCGCTGGCTCACCGAGGACGAGCGCATCGCCTGGCTGCGCCTGATGGCGGTCACGATGCTGCTCCCGGCCCGCCTGGAGTCCGAGCTGAAACGTGACGCCGGCCTCAGCCACTTCGAGTACTACGTGCTCGCCATGATCTCCGAGAACGACGAACACTCGTTGCCGCTCAGTGAACTCGCCTCACGCACCAACTCCTCCCTCTCCCGGCTCTCGCACGTGCTCACCCGCTTGGAAACGCAGGGCTACCTCACCCGCTGTGCCTCGCAAGCGGATGCCCGCGCCTCCCTGGCCCGCCTCACCGAAACGGGCTGGCAGAAGGTCGTCGCCAGCGCTCCCGGCCACGTCGATGAGGTGCGCACCGTGGTGTTCGACCCGCTCACCGCCCGCCAGGTCGGCCAGCTCAGCGAGATCTGCGGTCGACTGCTCGGCACCCTCGACCCCGACCACCGCCTGCTCGACCACGACTGACCAAGCACGACCGGTCAGCCACGACCGAACAGCTGATCAGTACCGGTCGTCGTTGTCGAAGTCGAGATCGGCGTAGGCGCCTGGATCCAGATCGAGGTCGAAGCTGCGGTCGATCAAGCGCCAGGTACAAACTGTCCGGGCAGTCTGAAATGACCTATTCGGCCCGGCGCAGCCCCGGCGTCGCGAGCAACTGGCCGTCACGCAACACGGCGAGAACATCGATGGGAAAGCGCTCGGTCATTTCGTTCAGCGTCGCCTCGCCGCCAGCCACGATCGCCGTCGCGAGCACGTCGGCCGTAACGATATCGGCGGCAAAAACGCTCACCTGGCGAAACGGCGACGGCTCACCGTTCAACGCCGTCCAGATGTGCTCGCCGCGTTCCGCGCTGCCCGAGGTGGCCACGGCTCGAAGCGGATGCCGCAGCGGAACGCTCGCAATCACGTCACCCCGATCGAATGGATTGACGATCGCCACGACCCATTCGAGGTGCTCGGTCACCGCGGCCGGCGCCGCCACTCGATGCCCGGTCGGCATCGCACTGTCGGCGGACTCCCACGCCTCAAATCGTTCGCCCGGCTGACCACTGACCAGCACGTCACCGCCGGCGTTGATCGACCAGTCGGCGAAGCCGCTCGCGATCAGGGCCGCCCCGGCTTCGGCGATGGCGAGCGCCTTGACCACCCCGGACAGGTCGATCACGCCATCCGCACGATGCGGAGTGAATACGCCCCGGGTGCGATCCCGCCAGTCCAGCGCGAGGGCGTAACAATTGCGCAGGCTCTCACTCGCGTCGGTCAAACGGATGTCCCCGCGCGCGACCCGAGACAGCTCCGAGTCGTCTCGGTAGAGGCTGAATTGCTGATCCCAGCGCCGAAACACTGTCTCGACCAGGTCACCGGCAGCGGTATCGGCAGCGAAATCGCCGAGTCGCAAACTGACGACGGTGCCCATCGTTGCAAAGGTGAGCGCGGGCATCCGGTCAGAGTCGCGGCACACGGCAGGCACCTAGAACCCGGCCGTATCGAGGGCCGACTGCAGCGACCGCAGGTAGCCCTGGGTCGTGTAGGTGGCGCCACTCACGTTTTGCACGCTCGCGGATTGGGCCGCGAGCACCTCGGAGCGCAAGATCGGCGCGGCCTGGTTACTGATGGCAACCGATCGGCCGCCACGGTTGGTCAGTTGCAGCGGAGTGACCTCGGTGATCGCCCCGTTGACGATCGTCACGGACACCTGCATGTTGCCGAACTGGGTGGCGACGACCGAGCCGGTGAAGCTTCCCGATTGCGACGATGCGGTCGCCGCGGTGGCTGCAGCCGCGGCCGCGTTGGCAGCTGCGTCGGCCGCGGCTGTTGCTGCTGCCGCCGCATCCGCTGCTGCCTTCGTCGAGGCAGCGGTGTTGGCGGCATCGGCCTGGGCTTGGGCTGTGGCCGCAGCGCCGGCGGCCGCTTTCGCGGTCGCTGCGGCCTGGGCGGCGGCATCCGTTGCGGCCGAGGCGGCGGCGGCTGCGCCGGTACCGGTGGCTGCGGTCAGGCTCTGCGAGGCGTCGATAGCCTGCGAGCCGAGCTGCCAGCCGATGCCGACGATCGAGACGGAGGCCAGTGCGGCCAGTGCTACGGCACGTGCTCTCACCAGTCAAACCTTTCGTAGTGGATCTGCTTCTTGGGGACCCCGCCGGCGCGGGCGTCTCGCACAACGGCGTCGGTCCACGGGCGGGGACCGCAGATGTAGATATCGCAGTGGAGCAGTTCGGGCACGATCTTGCGCAGGGTGATGCCGGCGCGGGCGGCATCCGCTGGCAGCCAGGTGCTCACGCCCTTGGGACGTTTGCCGGCGATGATGCGCAGTTCAGCGCCGCGCACCCGGCACAGGTCGGTCAGCTCGTCGACGAGGTAAGTATCGCCGAGGCTGTGCGAGCGCAGGAGCACGGTGGCGTTGCCCGGCGCGAACGATACCGTTTCCAGCAGCGAGCGGATGGGGGCGACGCCGATGCCGGCGGCGATCAAGACGACGCGGGGCGATGTGCGAGCGTTCTCGGTGAAGAGCCCGTACGGGCCTTCGAAGCTCACTCGCGTGCCGCGCTTCAGCTGGGGAAGCTGCTGCGAGGCATCGCCGAGACTGCGCACCGTGATGCGCAGTCCGCGCTCGCTCGGCGCTGACGACAGGGAGAAGGGGTGCGCCTGCCACCAGAGTCCGTGGGACCAGAACCGCCAGACGAAGAACTGCCCGGAGGTCGCCCGGAGTTTGTCCAGCTGCCGCCCGGTCAGTGTGATGGAGACCACGCCCGGAGCGATGGCGTCGACCCGGTCAACCACGAGGCGATGGCGCAACGACCGGGTGACCGGCAGCAGAAAGCGAAACACGATGATGGAGCCGGCAACCGCCACGTAGAGGGCGAGCCAGTAGTAGCGGGCAATAGCCCCCTCGCTGAGCAGGTTGCCGACGCTCAGCTGGTGCGGGATGGCGACCAGAACCGAGAGGTAGGCGAGCAGGTGCACTGCGTGCCAGGCCTCGTAGCGAAATTTACGGCGCACGACCACGAGCGAGGTGATCACGACACCGAGCATGAGCGCGAGGCCGAGGAAGGCGAGCGGCATGTCGGGCAGGGTCGTAAGCATGTTCCAGACCTCGACGAACACGTTCACGTTTTCGGCGAGGGCATAGCCGGTGATGAGCAGCGCCGCGTGGCCGAGGATGAGATAGAGGGCGGGCTTGCCGAGCGACTGGTGCACGGCCATGGCCTGGTCGTGTCCGAAAGCGCGGTCGATCGGGGGCAGCCGCGCGGCCAGCACGAGCATCACGAGCAGCAGGTCGGTTCCGACCAGTCCGGCGACGATTCCGAGCGAGGTGAAAGCGTCGGCCGGAGCGGAGAACTTGGCTGCTCCCCCGTCGGCGAGAAAGATGGCGATGACGATGGCGACCGACGCCACGCAGAGAATCTGCAGGCTGTCGGCGAGGCGCATCCGCTTCTGGTAGGCGGGGTGCTGCAACGCCGTACGGGTGCGGCGTGTGGGCGCCTGGCCGGTTCGGTTGGTGCGCGTGTCGAGGCTCATGAGTAAAGCATCGACCGGGGGGCCATAGAACAGCTATCGATAACCTGTGAACAGTCTGTGTGTCGTCAATGCCTGTTTTTCAGCCGGACCCGCGCCCGCACGAGCAGCACGATCACCAGGGCGAAGACGCTGCCCAGCACGGTCTCGAGCACGCGATCGACCAGCAGCGCCGGAACCGGTACCGGGCTGGTGAGGTGCACCACGGTGAGGGCGAGCGGGGTCACGAACAGCAGGGCGGCGCCGTAGTCTCGGCCGATCCGAATCTCGGCGCCGAACTGGCCCAGGGCGATGTCCAGAATCAGCACCGCCACTGGCGGACCGGGCAGCAGATGATCGCGAGCATGAGCGTGCCGGCAACGGTGACCGTGCGCAGCCGCACCCGGTAGAGGGCTCGTTCCGGCCGAACAGCGCTGTCATGGCGCCGAAGGCCGCGTAGGCGGCCCAGTCGAGCTGGCCGGTGAGCACGAGAACGGTGAGTGGCAGCGCGGCGGCGACCGCTGCCCGGGTGGCGACCTCGAACTGGAAGGAGCGTAGGGAGAGCGCCCACTGCCTCAGGGATTCGGGCTGGCGCAAGGAATCGGGCTGGCCCGGTTCCGGCCCTGGCGCGGGTTGAACGGGGTGCTCGCTAGATCTTTTCGATCGGGGCGATCTTGATCAGCAGCTTCTTGGCGCCGGCCGTGTCGAACTGCACGTGCGCGATGCGTTTGGTGCCCTCGCCGGTGACCTGATTGACCCGGCCCTCGCCGAAATCGTGATGACGGATGCGGTCACCCGCCGCGAGCTCGAGGCTGCCGTTGTCGCGCACGGTGCCGGTGATCTTGTTGGCCCACTCGGTCTTCGGCTTGCCCGGCGGCAGGCCGGCCGGCTTCGCGCTGTTTCCGTAACCGCTGCGCCCGCCATAGCCGTCGCTCGACGAACCTACGGAGTTTCCAAAACCACCGAAGCCGCCGTCGCGCCGTGCGTTGAGGGCGCGCGGCTGGGTGCCGCCGCGCGAGTTGGCCATGCCCGGCGACTGCTTCCAGTCGATCAGCTCGGCCGGAATCTCCTGCAAGTACCGGCTCGGCATGGCCACGTTGATGTCGCCGAACTGCGCGCGGGTCATGGCGAGCGAGAGATAGAGCCGTTTGCGGGCGCGGGTGATGCCCACATAGAACAGGCGGCGTTCCTCGGCCGGTCCGCCGGGCTCGTTCGCCGACATCTGGTGCGGCAGCAGACCCTCCTCGACACCGGTGAGGAACACGGCCTCATATTCGAGGCCCTTCGCGGTGTGCAGGGTCATCAGTGAGACCGTGCCCGAGGCGTCGTCGAGGTCGTCGGCCGCGGCGACGAGCGAGACCTGGGTGAGAAAGTCGACCAGGCCGCCATCGGGGTTCTCCTTGTTGAAGTCCTTGGTCTGGGCGACGAGTTCTTCGATGTTTTCGGCGCGCACTTCGTCTTGCGGGTCGCGGCTGCCGCGCAGCACGGCGAGCAGTCCGCAGCCGTTCAGCAGAAATTCCAACACCTCGCTGACGTTTGCGGCGCCGACCGGCACGCCGTCAGCGGTGACCGAGGTAGGCACAAGCATGAGCGCGGCGGCGTCAAGCAGTTCGGCGAGCTTGAGAATGGCGCCGGTCACCTTCGGGCCGAGGCCAAGCGCTGCGGAGTTGCGCATGGCCTGTCGAAAGGTGAGGTCGTTGTCGTCGGCGAAGCTGGACAGCCCGGTCTCGGTGGCCGGGCCGATGCCGCGCTTGGGGGTGTTCAGGATGCGGCGCAGGGCGAGTTCGTCGACCGGGTTGGCGACGGCGATGAGGTAGGCCAGGGCATCCTTGATCTCGGCCCGCTCGTAGAATTTGGTGCCGCCGACCACCCGGTAGGGAGTGGCCGAACGCACCAGGATTTCTTCGAGCGCTCGGGTCTGCGCGTTGGTGCGGTAGAACACCGCCATGTCGCGGTAGGCCATGCCCGCCGCGTGAAGAACCTGGATCTCGTCGGAGACGAACTGGGCTTCGTCGTGCCCGGAATAGGCGGTGAAGCCGACGATCTTCTCGCCGTCGCCGCCGGCACTCCACAGCTTTTTGTCGGTGCGGTCAAAGTTGTGACCGATCACGGCGTTCGCCGCCGAGAGGATGTTCTGGGTGGACCGGTAGTTCTGTTCGAGCAGAATTACCTTCGCGCCGGGGTAGTCCCGCTCGAATCCGCTGATATTGCGGGTGTCGGCGCCGCGGAAGGCGTAGATCGACTGGTCGGAGTCGCCGACCACGGTGAGCGATGCTCCGGGGATGGCGCCGCTCGCGTCGCGCAGGTTGCGCACGTGCACACCGTCATCGTCCATCTCTTGCGCGAGCTCGGCCGTGACCGGCCGGGTGAGCTCGTGCACCAGGGCGTACTGGGCGTGGTTGGTGTCCTGGTATTCGTCGACCAGCAGGTGCCGAAACCGGCGCCGGTAGAGCGCGGCAACCTTGGGGAACGCTCGGAACAGGTAGACGGTCTCGCCGATGAGGTCGTCGAAGTCGAGCGCGCTCGCGGCGCGCAGCCGGGCCGAGTACTGCCGAAAAATCTCGACGAACATGACCTCCTGCGGGTCGCTCATGTTTGCGTTGCGGGCGTAGGAGTCCGCGTCGGCGAGCTCATTCTTAAGCTTGGAGATCTTGGCGCCGGCCGAGCCGGGGGTGAACCCGTAGGTGTCGGCGTCGAGCCCCTTGATGATGCGCTTGAGGGTGACCTTGGTGTCGGCCGAGTCATAGATGCTGAAAGTGCTCGACAGGCCGATCTTCTCGGCTTCGCGACGCAGGATGCGCACACAGGAGGAGTGGAACGTGCTGATCCACATACCGTCGGACCCCTGCCCGAGAATGGCGTGCACCCGCTCGCGCATTTCGGCGGCCGCTTTGTTGGTGAAGGTGATCGCGAGAATCTGGCTCGGCCAGGCGTCGCGGGTCTCCAGCAGGCTCGCGACCCGCCGGGTGAGCACACTGGTCTTGCCCGAGCCGGCACCGGCGATGATGAGCAGCGCCTGCCCGCGGTATTCGACCGCCTCTTTCTGCTGCGGGTTGAGCCCGTCGAGCAGGGGGCTCTGCCGGGTGCCTTCCGTGCCCGCACGTCCCTGTGCCGCGTCTCCAGGCGAATCGAGAATGATCGGCGTGGCCGAACGAGTGGCGGTTGCGGGCGCGGATTCCGCGTTAAGAGGTGTGGTCATGTCGGTTTCCAGTGTAGGCGAGGCCCCTGACAGCAGATCTGGTCAGGGCAGCTCGTCCCGCACGTGCACGGCCAGATCGGGGTGGTCGGCGAACACTCCGTCGATGCCCGAACCGAGAATCACCCGAAACTCCGACTGCCAGTGGCCGAAGTCCGCCTTGCGGGTGCCGCTTCGAAACGACTTCGCCAAAAACCTGTTCTCCGGGCGCAGTGTCCAGCAGTAAATCTCCAGCCCGGCCACGTGGGCGTCGTCGACCAGAGCGGATGCCCCGACCACGTCACCAGCGGCATCCGTTTCGAGAATGAGCGACTTCGGAACGCTGATGCCGTCGATCCCGTCAGAACCGGCGGCCAGGTTCGCGAGCCCGGCAATCGTGAGGTGATCGGCGTAGGACACGGCGCCGGCACCGTACTCCGCCGGCTGGTCAGCCGGGTGCCCCTGGTCTTCGAGCAGAAAGATGCGCCTGCCGCGCACGCCCTCCGCGCGCACCTGGGCGAGCACGGTCGGTTCGAAGCTCTCCACGGTGAGCCGGTCGATGTTCCAGCCGGCGGCGGAGACCTCGGCCGCGAACAGTTCGGCCAGCGGCAGGTCGAGGGCGGCAAAATAGCTGGCATGCTTAATCTCGGCGACAATCCCGAGCACCCGGTCGGTCTGCTCGGCCGCGGCGTCGACGAGGTCGAACAGGTCGCGCAGCCGCAGAATCGGCTGCTGGTCGTCGAAGGTTGTATTGCCCTGCCGCAGGGCGGGCAGCCGTTCCCGGGCGCGCAGGGTGCTCAGTTCGGCCCAGGTGAAGTCTTCGGTGAACCAGCCGGTGACGGGCTTGCCGTCAACGTGTTTCTGCCGGCGGCGAGCGGCGAATTCGGCGCGAGTGGCGACATCCGTTGTGCCGGAGATCTCGTTTTCGTGGCGAATGACGAGCACGCCGTCGCGGGTTGCCACCAGGTCGGGTTCAACGGCGTCGGCTCCGAGCGCGAAGGCCAGGGTGAAAGCGGAACGCGTGTGCTCCGGCCGGTGGCCGCTCGCCCCGCGGTGGCCGATGACGATGGGTCGCATGGTGTCAGGCTAACCCCGCAGGCTACCGGTGCCGGCAAAACGGATGCGGGCACCGGTAACGCTCGCAGCGAAATGAGTGCGAAACACCGCCGAAAATGCTGCAAATCGGCTGATCCCCGGTGCATTCGATCACGCTCTCGGGTACCGTGGAGGGAGCGCTGCACCAGGCGCTGCGTGCCGGTTCGACCGCGCATCCCACACCACCAGCTGATTGTGAGTACAGCACCCCATGGCATCCTCCAACCCCGCTTTCTCCCGCAACGAGGCGTTCGGCCCTCGCGGCGCAGTGGCGTCGTCGCAGGCCCTCTCGGACAACGATCTGCAGTCGATGTACAACCGGCCCTCCGCCGGTGCT
Organism: Cryobacterium luteum; assembly: GCF_900110125.1. Lineage (GTDB taxonomy): Bacteria > Actinomycetota > Actinomycetes > Actinomycetales > Microbacteriaceae > Cryobacterium > Cryobacterium luteum. The sequence continues at coordinate 296,807 of NZ_FOCN01000002.1, read as the reverse complement.
CAGGACACCGAACGCATGACCTACGAAGACACCATCACCAAGACCGGCCTCGGCTTCGCGCTGCTGGTCGTCGCGGCAATGATCTCCTGGGTCGCCACGCCGGTGCTGCCGTTCCTGTTCATTCTCGGCGCCATCGTCGGTTTCGTGCTCGGCCTGGTCAACACCTTCAAGAAGGAGCCGTCGGCTCCGCTGATCCTCACCTTCGCCGCGGCCCAGGGCCTGTTCGTCGGCGGCATCTCGCGCGTCTTCGACGACATCTACCCGGGCGTCGTGGTGCAGGCGGTTCTCGCCACCCTCGTCGTGGTCGGCGTCACCTTGGCCCTGTTCAAGAGCGGCAAGATCCGCGCCTCGAAGAAGGCCACCAAGATCTTCCTGGTCGCCATGATCGGCTACGCTGCGTTCTCGCTCATCAACGTGGGAATGATGATCTTCGGCGGCACCGACCAGGCTTTCGGCCTGCGCAGCCAGAGCATCAGCATTCTCGGCTTTGACATCAAGCTCGGCATCCTCATCGGCCTGCTCGCGGTGCTTCTGGCCGCGTACTCGCTCGTGCTCGACTTCGACTTCATCCAGAAGGGCGTCAACAACCGTCTGCCCCGCAAGTACGGCTGGACCGGCGCGTTCGGCATCATCATGACCGTCGTCTGGCTCTACGTCGAAATGCTGCGCATCTTCGTGCTCACCCGCGAGTAGCAGTACGCAGAACAACCGGTGGGTCGATCCTGGTGGATCGGCCCACTTTTTGTGCGTCCACCCCGGCCGTTCACCCGCACCGGCCATACTGAACCGGTCGGCCACGGAAGGATCACATGACTGAGCTCGAATTCTCCGATCTGGTCTCTCTTCAGGCCGACGTTGAATCGCTGCGGGCGCACCTGCTGCTCGCCGAGGTGCGCCAGGCCGACGAGATTCTCGCCGTCGCAGCACGGCACACAGCCAGTGCAACCAACCTCGTGCACTACGTCGAGCTGCGAGCCCACGATCTGCGCGATCTTCAGGCGCGTCTCACCAATCGCGGTCTCACCTCTTTGGGGCGCACCGAATCAGGCGTTCTCGCGAGCGTTGACGGACTGCTGCGAACGCTGACGCTGCTGATCCCTCAGGTCGGCGCCGTGAATCCCGTCTACGCTCCCGAGGTTGAGCGGCCGCCCGACGGCTCCGCCCTCCTCACCCACAATGCCGCGCTGCTGCTCGGTGCTCAACCCGCGCAGCGGTCAACGCGCATCATGGTGACCCTGCCGAGTGAATCGGCGACCGACGCCGCCATGGTGGCGTCCATGCTCGAGAGTGGGATGGACCTGGCCCGCATCAACTGTGCGCACGACGGTCCGACCAGTTGGGCCGCGATGATCGCCAATATCCACTCCGCCGAGGCGGCAACCGGTGAGCGCTGCCGGATTGCCATGGATCTTGGCGGTCCGAAGCTGCGCACCGGCCCCATCACGCCCGGCCCAGAGGTGATCAAGGTCAAGCCGATCCGATCCCCGACCGGTGCCGTTCAGAAACGCGGTCTGGCCTGGCTCGGAACCCGACCCGACAACGCGGTCGCGCTCGGGGCACCCGTCATTCCCATCACCGATTCGAGCTGGCTGGCCCGGCGCCGGGTCGGCGACGAAATCCACCTCGTCGACACGCGCGGGGCCCACCGCACCCTCACTGTCGAGCAGATCTTTTCAGACGGATGCCTCGTCTCCCTCCCCCAAACTGTCTACTTCGGACCCGGGCTGGCCCTGGCCGCCGCGCGGGACGAACGAGACGTGGTCGCGTTCGTTGGCACCCTGAATCCCACCGAGCAATTCTTGCTCGTGCACCGTGGTGACACCCTGATCCTCACCGCGGACCTCAGCCCGGCAGACGTCACGACCGATGGGACACACCGAATCGGCTGCACCCTGCCTTCCGCTTTTCTGGAAGCGCGACCCGGTGAACGAGTCATGCTCGACGATGGCAAGATCGGCGGGGTCATCGTTGCCGTGGCCGCCACCGAAATAACGGTCGCGGTGCACCATGCCAGCCTTGTTGGCACAAAACTGCGCGCTGAAAAGGGCATCAACCTGCCCGATACTCATCTTTCCATCTCGGCGCTCACCGAGCAGGATGAGGCCGACCTGGACTTTGTGCGAGCACACGCCGATATCGTCAACATGTCCTTTGTACGAAGTGCCGACGACGTGCGAGACCTGCTCTCACACCTCAAGGGCAACCCGGAGCTCGGCATCGTGCTCAAGATTGAGACCGTCGCGGCGTTCGAGGCCCTACCGCAGATCCTGCTTGAAGCCATGCGGTGGCAGGGTGTCGGCGTTATGATCGCCCGCGGCGACCTCGCCGTCGAGGCCGGTTTCGAACGGCTCGCCGAGGTGCAGGAAGAGATCCTCTGGCTGTGCGAATCCGCCCACGTGCCGGTGATCTGGGCAACGCAGGTGCTCGATACCCTCGCCCGCACCGGTTTGCCATCTCGCGCCGAGGTGACCGATGCCGCCATGGCCGAACGCGCCGAGTGCGTGATGCTCAACAAGGGCCCGTTCATCGCCGACGCAATCTCCATGCTTGCGGGAATCCTCGGGCGCATGCAGGGTCACACCGACAAGAAACGCAGCCTGCTGCGACGACTGCGTGCCTGGGATCTCGATGCCCCGGATGCCACAGCCACCGCAAGTCCCGCCGGCCAGGCATCCCCCCAGCGTTCGTGAAACCCGGCGCTTTTTCGTACCGTGCACACGTCACACTGTGGTTGGCTTAAGCAATGAGTTTCACTGACCTGCACCCGCTGCTCCCCCTCGAAATCAGCGGCTCGAATGCCACGTTCGGCTACATTGGCAGCGCCATCGTGCTGCTCGGCCTCGCCTGGGTGGTCGTGCTCGCCATTCGCCGATACCTGAAAGCTCCCAAGGACTGATCCAGCGGATGCTCGCGTGCGGGCCCGCCCGCGCCGCCACCCCCGCCGTTACCCGCGCCGTCACCCCGCGTTCACCCCGTGAGCGCGCCCGCTATCGGTAGCCGCTACGCCGGTTACCGTAGCAGCTACCGATAGCGGGCGCGGCCACGGAGGTGGATACGTTCGTGCGGGGATATCGGAGCTCTGGCGACGATGACGGCAGCGATCGAGCCCAGCACGATGACGATCCCGGCGATCTGAATCAGGCTGAGGTGCTCTCCGGCGATGGTCCAGCCGAGCAGGATCGCCACGATCGGGCTCAGCAAGCCGAGGAATGCGATCGTGCTGGCCGGCAGGCGCGCAATGCCGTGAAACCAGGCCACGTAGGCGAATGCGGTGCCGGCCACGGACAGATACACGTACCCGGCGATATTGGTCGCGGTCAACGGAGCGGCGGGGATGCCCTCGATCAGGAGCAGGACCGGCAGAAGAGTGAGCCCGCCCGCGATGAGTTGCCACGATGTTGTCGCCAGAAGGGATGCCGGCTGCCCCCATTTCTTGGAGAGCACGATGCCGAGGGCCATGCACAGTGTGCCGGCGAGCGCGGCGAGAATTCCGATGGCATCGAGCCGCGCCTGCGACTGCAACACGATGAGGCTCACCCCGAAGGCTCCGGCGGCACCGCTGCCGAGCACCCGCCCGCTCAGCCGTTCGTGCAGCACGCGGCTGGCGAGCAGGGCTACGACAAGGGGCTGCAAACCACCGACGATGGCGGCCACGCCGCCGGGGAGACGATAGGCCGCGATGAAGAGCAGGGCAAAGAACGCCCCGATGTTGAGCACACCGAGCACCCAGGACTTCCACCACCATGCACCGCGCGGCAACCGGCGGCACAGCATCAGAAGCAGAAGCCCCGCCGGCAGCGCCCGCAGGAATGCTGCGAGCAGCGGTCGGTCCGCCGGCAGGAACATGGTCGTCGTCAAGTAGGTGGTTCCCCAAAGCACGGGAGCCAGGGCGGTGGTCGCCAACAGGACATATCGATTGCTAAGCACTTAGCTAGTATAGCTAAGTGCTTAGCCATTGCTAGGGTGGACCCATGGCAGACCAGGTGGATCGAATCCTTGAGCAATGGCAGGCCGAGAAGCCCGAACTCGACGTCTCCCCCATGGCCGTTATCGGCCGCTTGAGTCGCACCGCGCTGGCGGTCGACTCGCGCCTGGCCGTCACCTTTGCGCGGTACGGGCTGGACGCATCCGTTTTCGACGTGCTCGCCACGCTGCTACGCAGCGGCGCGCCGTATCGCGTCAGCCCGGCAGCCCTGGCCCGAGATGCGATGATCTCGTCTAGTGCGGTGGCCCAGCGTCTGAACAAGCTGCAGTCGCGAGGGCTGGTCAGTCGTGCGGCCAATCCCGACGATGGCCGGGGCACCCTCGTTGCACTCACGGAGGCCGGCAGGCGACTCATCGACGCCGCTCTAGCCCCGCACGTGGAGACCGAACGCACCCTCATCGCCGGTCTCAGCAGAGAGGAGCAGGCGACTCTCGTGGGGCTCCTGCAGCGGATCAGCGCCGCCGCAGCGCACGACACCTGAGCCCTTCGACGAGCACCCGATGCCGCATCGCGGCCTGCCGGTACCACTACGACGACTAGCAAGATATCGCTTACCCGGCCGTTTTCACGTAAATCCGTTCGCGGTGAGGCCGCGCGTCAGCGGCGCGGGCGCGCTGCCAGCTCCGTCGCCGTCGTAGTGACCAGCAGCACCAGGGAAACGGGTGCCCAGATCATGCGCTCCAGCCGGCTCGGCGTGAGAGTGTTCAGCACGACTCCCACGGCCAGCAGCCCGACCGCCGTCCACATGACCGCCGGAACGGCCTGGCCGGGCACCACCCGCCTCACCTCGTGGCCACCGCGACGCAGCACCACGAGCGCGATCACCGCCCACACAACGGATGCGACGGCGCTGCTCGCGCGCATCCGCTTGGTTGGGTGCTCGGTCGCCCCGCCATAGGCCGCCCGACCCCAGGGAGCTCCGAGCGCCAGCGCGAGCTGAAATCCCGCGAGGGCCGTCAGGAACACAGCGCCGACGCCGGACGACACCCGGGCGATTGAGGAGGACGGTAACCGAGTCATGCCGCCGATCTTAGGCGTATTCGGATGACCGCGCCCGCTACGGGGGGGGCGCTCCCTCTATTACTGGCGCGCCCACCCGTAGCGGGCGCGCCCACGAACGGATGCGCGGGCACGTCCACACAAAAAGGGCCGGCTCTTCAGAGCCGGCCCTTCGCTATGTCGGGATCACTCCCACTCGATGGTTCCCGGCGGCTTGCTCGTGACGTCGAGCACCACGCGGTTCACCCCGTCGACCTCGTTGGTGATGCGGTTCGAGATCTTGGCGAGCAGATCGTAGGGCAGACGGGTCCAGTCGGCGGTCATGGCGTCTTCGCTCGACACCGGGCGCAGCACGATCGGGTGTCCGTAGGTGCGGCCGTCGCCCTGCACGCCCACCGAGCGCACGTCGGCCAGCAGCACGACCGGGCACTGCCAGATCTCACGGTCGAGACCGGCGGCGGTCAGCTCGAAGCGCACGATCGCATCCGCCTGGCGCAGCAGGTCGAGGCGTTCTTGGGTGATCGAGCCGACGATGCGAATGCCGAGCCCGGGGCCGGGAAACGGCTGACGCTGCACGATTTCGGCCGGCAGGCCGAGCTCGGCGCCGATCGCCCGTACCTCGTCCTTGAACAGGGTGCGCAGCGGTTCGACCAGTTCGAACTTGAGGTCGTCGGGCAGGCCGCCTACGTTGTGGTGGCTCTTGATGTTCGCGGTACCGCTGCCGCCGCCGGATTCGACGACGTCGGGGTAGAGCGTGCCCTGCACAAGGAACGCGATGGGGTCGCCGTCAGTTTCCTTCGATTCGAGAACGAGTTCGGCCTGAGCCTGCTCGAAGGTGCGGATGAACTCGCGACCGATGATCTTACGCTTGGTCTCCGGGTCGCTCACACCCTTGAGCGCCACCAGGAACTGCTCACGCACGTCGGCGGTGACCAACCGGATGCCGGTGGCCTTGACGTAATCCTCCTCGACCTGGCGGCGTTCATCCTGGCGCAGCAGGCCGTGGTCGACGAAGACGCAGACGAGCTGGTCGCCGATGGCCTTGTGCACGAGGGCCGCGGCGACGGCGGAGTCGACTCCGCCGGAGAGCCCGCAGATGACCTTGCCGGTGCCGACCTGCGCGCGAATTTTCGCGACCTGCTCGGCGATGACGTTGCCGCTGTTCCAGTCCGGGTTGATGCCGGCGGCGCGGTGCAGAAAGTTCTCGAGCACGTGCTGTCCGTTTTCGGAGTGCTTGACCTCGGGGTGCCACTGCACGCCGTAGAGCCGCTTGGCGTCGTTGGCGAACGCGGCGACCGGGGTTGAGACCGAGGAGGCGAGCACGGTGAAACCGTCGGGGGCGGTGGCGACCGAGTCTCCGTGGCTCATCCACACGGTCTGGCTGTCAGGCTGGTCGGCGAGCAGCACGTTGTCGCCGTTGCTCACGGTGACCGGGGTCGAGCCGTATTCGCGCGCGCCGGTGTGGGCCACGGTGCCGCCGAGGGCGGTCGCCATCACCTGAAAGCCGTAGCAAATGCCGAGCACGGGAACACCGAGCTCGAAGATCGCGCCGTCGAAGGCGGGGGCACCCTCGGCGTAGACGCTCGACGGCCCACCACTCAGCACGATTCCGCGCGGGTTCTTGGCGAGCACCTCGGCGGCGGTGATCGTGTGGGGCACGATCTCCGAATAAACGGATGCCTCGCGCACGCGCCGGGCGATCAGCTGCGCGTACTGCGCACCGAAGTCGACCACGAGAACGGGGCGATCGAGCCCCGAATCGGCGGGGGCGGCATCCGTTGCGGGATTGGTCGTGGTCATGCTTGAGCCTGAGCCTTCTCGGCAATTGCCGCGGTTTCTTCGGCGTTCTCGGCGAGGAAGCGCTTCACCGTTCGGGCGACGGGAACTTCGACGATGAACGACAGGGTGGGAACGACGCCGCCGAGGGCGATGAGCACGAAGCGCCAGAACGGCCAGCGCATGAGGCTCCACAGGCGAAAGTCGGCGAACAGGTAGAGCACGTAGAACCAGCCGTGCGCGATCAGGATGCCGGTGCTGAGGTTGACGGCCGCGACCGTGTCGGTCGGAACGAGGGCGAGGAAGCCCTGCGCGCCGCCGAGTTCGATCTGGTGGCCGAAGCCGTACTTGATGACCATTTCGATGCAGAGCAGCAGCAGGAAGACACCGGTAATGGTCGATGACACCTGGTACAGCCGGAGCGCACCGGGGATTCTGGAAATATCGGCGGGCTTGGGTTGACGAGGCATGTGCCTAATTCTAGGCGAGCGCGCTCGACGCTTCCGCTGCCTCGGCGTCTTCCTGCTCGCGCTCGAGGGCGTCGCGCACCAGTCGGTACCAGAGGAAGACGGCGAATCCGGCGAAGACGACCCACTCGATGGCGTAGAAGATGTTCAGCCAGTTGAGCGACTGGTCAACTTCGGGCACCGGGGAGTCGATCACATCGAGGCCGGCCGGAGCCGCCGCGTCGACGATATAGGCGGAGTAGACCGATTCGTCGGAGAAATCCGCCCATAGATTGATGAGAGCGGATGGCGCGACCTTGGTCAGCTCCTTCGAGTCACCTTCCGGGTCGGGCAGCTCAGGGGCCTCGCCGGTGAGGAAGCGTCCGGTCAGGGCGACCGGGGTGTTTTGCGGTGCACTCTGGAGCGTGGCGATGACGGCTTCGGCCGTGGCTTTGTCGGGAGCCCATCCGCGCGCGACGGCGATGCTGACGGCGGCATCCGTTCGAAAATGACTGACCACCCAGAAGCCCTCGGTACCGCCGTTGATGCGGGTGGTGATGAGCGTCTCGTCTCCGGGTACCCAGGTGCCCTCGGCGGTGACCATCTGGCCCGTTGCAACCTGCGTCACTCCGCCGTCAGGCTGCGCCACTTCAGCGAGCGGCTGCGCCTGCTCGGTGGTTCGCTCCACAACCACGCCGGACTCGATGGCGCGTTCCAGCTGCCAGTTCCCCAACAGGGCGAAGCCAGCGGCAATGCCGAGGGCAAATAGCAGTGCGGCCACCCAACGGGGGCGCAGCATCATTCTGATCACGAATAGTCACCTGTGTGGGATTCTCGCCCGGGTTTACGTGCCGGTTTGTCGGTCGTGTCATCGGGTGGTGGGGAATGCTGGCCGAGAGCGAAATCGGCCATGGGATCCAGACCGGAATCGGTCGGGTGGGAGCGTTTCACTGTATCGATCCCCGGGTGGGAATTGGCCGAGTCGCGCTTGGAAGCACGGCGGGCGAACTCGTCGGCGTCGGCGGCCTGGGCTGCGGTCGCCGCCTCGACGAGGGCGATCTCTTCCTCGAGCATCGGGTTGCGCGGCGCACGGGTGGCAGCGGATGCCGGCATGCGGCGGCGCAGAATCGACCCGATCTTCTCGGAATTCGCAGCGAACAGCGGGCCGAGGATCGCCATGACAAGAACGTAGAGGCCCGCGAACGGCTGCAGCCTCGGGTCAAGCCCGGCCGACACCGACAGGGTCGCCAGAATCAGCGTGAACTCACCGCGGTTGACGAAGATCGCCGCAGTGTTAAGGGCTTCACGCGGCCCCATTTTGTGCAGCCAGGCCAGCAAGGCGCCCGACAACAGGCTGAGCACGAAGGTCATCACGATTGCGATAAGAACGACGCCAATCACCGATCCGAACTGGGCGATGTCGAGGGCCAGACCGAAGTTGAGAAAGAAGAAGGCCGCGAAGATGTCCCGCAGCGGCACGGCCACGCGTTCGATCCTGGCGCGGTAGCTGCTCGCGCCGAGCACGACGCCGATCAGGAAGGCGCCGATCGCGTCGGTAACGCCGATGATCTCGCCAATGCCGGCGAACAGCACCACGAGGCCGAAGAACAAAATGGTGAAGAGTTCGTCGTCCTTGGTACGCATGAGGCGCGACACCACGCGCCCGCCCCAGCGGGCGAGCGAGAACATCGCCACGAGAAACAGGAACGCGATGGAGAGTTGCAGAACGATCGGCCAGATCTCGGTTTCGCCGCTGAGCACGACGGACACGATCGAGAGGTAGATCGCGATGAAGATGTCACCGACGACGGTCACCCCGAGAATCATCGGCGTCTCTTTGTTGGCGAGGCGGCGCAGTTCGATGAGCAGTTTGGTGATGATCGCACTCGACGAGGTTCCGGTCATTCCGGCGATGACGAGCGCTTCCCGCGGTCCCCAGCCCACGAGCAGGCCGAACGCGAAGCCGGCGCCCATGTTGATGAGAATCCAGGAACCGCCGGAGATCATCAGGGTTTTGGCGTTGCCGAAGAATTCTTCCTGATCGAATTCGAGGCCGAGGCTGAACAGCAGCAGAATCAGGCCGAAGACGGCGATGAGTTCGATATCGGCGGATTGAAAGTCAAGGGGGAAGAAGTCGGTGTTCGGGCTCGCCAGAACACCGACGATCATGTAGATCGGGATGGTGGGAAGCCCGATCAGCTTGCCCAGACGGCCAAGAATGTAGGCGACGACGAGCAGGATGCCAAGAACGAGGAGGTCTTCGCCCAGGTGCATCGTTTACCCCCCGGGTGGAGCGTCGACGGTCTTCGCCTTTACTTCACCGGTGCGAAAGAATGCGAAGGCCTTAACGACCTTCTCCGGCGACCCAGCGACGACGAGGGTGTCACCGGGAAAAACCTTGAAGTCGGCGGCGGGAGCCGGGTTGGCGGATTCGCCGCGCACGACGGCGACCACGGTGAGTCCGGCGATGCCGCGGTCGGCAGGATTGCCGAGCGCCTGCCCGGCGATGTGATCTTCATAGTCCACGGTGAACCAGTCGATGCTGAGGCCCGGAATCTGGTCGAGGGCGCTGAGCGACTCGGTGATCTGGGTGCCGCCGAGCAGTTCGGCGAGGGTGTGCGCCTCGTCTTCGTTGAGCCGGAGCGAGACCTTGCTCGCGTCGGGGCCGCCCTCGTCGTCGGCGAAAGTGATGAGGTCGCTGTGGCCGGAACGGTGGGCGATGACGCCGACCTTGCCGCCGTCATCCGTGATGAAGGTGTGCAGCACACCCACGCCGGGAAGTTTGACCCGCCGAACATCAACCATTGTCATGACTCCTGAGGTTTAGGGGCAGTCCCCTTATTCTACCGGAGCCGCTTTTGCCGTGGCGCCGTCGCATCCGCTTGCCGCATGCGCGTGTGAAGCGGATGCGCGCGCCCGAAACGGGTAGCCGCTACGCCGGTTACCGTGGCGCGCACCGGTATCGGGCGCGGCCATCCCTCGGACCGGTCGAGTTCTCCACAGATTGCTGCCGGGTGGTCCGACCGCGTTCGCCGCGTGCCACGCTCACGTCATGACTCTCGCATTCGCAGCCGCGCATCTCTCGCTCGCTGCCATCACCAGAGCGGATGGCCTTTTGCTGCGCTCCGAGGCGGTGGCCGTCGGCCTCGAGCAGGAATTGCGTCGCGATTTCTCGCAGAAGCGCATTTTCCGCCTGCGACACGGCGTGTATATGAGCACCATTCTCTGGTCAACGCTGAAGCACGACGCGCGTTACCTCGCCCGCATTCGCGCCTACGCGGCGATCAGTTCCGAAGCGCCGGTGTTCTCACACCATTCCGCCGCGGCGATCTGGGGGTTGCCGCGGCCGGTCGACTGGCCGACGGATGTCCACGTCACCGTTCCACAGGCATCCGGTGGCCGATCGCGTCACGGTATCGTGCGGCACACCGTGGAACACCAGCCGCGTGTCGTCGAGAGGGCCGGGCTCCTGGTTGCGCCGGTTTCCGAAACGGCGATCGAGATGGCACGGATTCTCCCCTTTTCGGATGCCGTGGCGATGATGGACCGCGCCATCCACATTCCGCGCTGGGGCGACAGCCTGGCCACCCGTGCGGAGTTGGAGTCCGCCCTCGAGTCCCTCAACGGACCAGCCAGGGTCAAAGGACGTGGGGCTGCACTGAGAGCTGCGGAGTTCGCCTCGACCCAATCGGGCTCGGGCGGCGAGTCGATCAGCCGCGCCAACATCTTTCTGCTCGGATTCGCGGCTCCCGAACTGCAAGTGCGCTTCGACGACGCCGCAGGATTCATTGCCTTCGTCGACTTCTTCTGGCGAACCATCAACAAGGTCGGTGAGTTCGACGGCCTCGGCAAGTACCTCAAGGACGAGTACACCCGCGGCCTCACCACGGCCCAGGTCGTGATGGCAGAGAAGGACCGCGAGGACCCCGTGCGGGCGCTCGGCCCCACTTTTGCGCGCTGGGACTGGAAGATCGCCCGCGACCTCATCGTGTTCGGGCGGTTCCTGACCGGGCACGGCATTCCGCGCGCCCGGTAGTCTCTCTCGCCGGCCCCGACGGACCGCGCTCACCCTGAACCTCATGGCCGCGCCTAAAATGGGTAGCCGCTACGCCGGTTACCGTAGCGCGCACCCAGATCGGGCGCACCCACGCTTTCGCCCGACTCGACCACCGGGTGACTGCGCCCGAAACGGGTGACCGCTACGCCGGTTACCGTAGCGGCCACCAATATCGGGCGCGGTCATGGTTCGGGCGCGCTCCGCCCGGGCGCGGGGCGCGGGAACGCGAGCCCCGGCGCCTAGTTGGTGACCATGATGTCGGGGGCCTCGAGCCGCACCCGGTCGGCGGATTCGTCGTTGGGCTCCTCCTGCGAGGCCCGCTCGGCGGCGACCCGGGTGAGGTAGAAACCCACCTCGCGGTCGATGCGCTCCTGATCCCAGCCCAGCACCCCGGCCATGAGCCCTGCGGCGACCGGCGCGGCCGAAACCCCGCGGTCCCAGGCTTCGATCGAGATGCGGGTGCGGCGGGCGAGCACGTCTTCCAGGTGCAAGGCTCCCTCGTGCGAAGCCGCGTAGACGACCTCGGCACCGATGTAGTCATCGGCCCCGGGCAACGGTTCGGCGAGCGCCGGGTTGGCGCGGATGAGGTCGAGCAGCTCATCGGTGAGGGTGCCGTAGCGGTTGAGCAGGTGTTCCACCCGCACGGTGTGCAGCCCGAACGCTCTGGCGATCTTGCCGCGCTTGTTCCACGCAGCCTGATATCCCTCAGCCCCCAACAAGGGGATGTCCTGGGTCGCCGACGCGGGAATGCGGCCGTCGAGGGCCGACGCCGCGGCATCCACTGCGTCTTTGGCCATGATGCGGTAGGTGGTCCACTTGCCGCCGGCGATCACGACGAGGCCGGGCACCGAGTGTCCGACGAGGTGTTCGCGGGACAGCTTGGAGGTCTGGTCACTTTCGCCGGCCAGAAGCGGACGGAGCCCGGCATAAACACCCTCGACGTCTTCGCGAGTGAGCGGCACGGTCAAAACCGAATTGATGTGCTCAAGAATGTAGTCGATGTCGGCTGCCGTCGCCGCTGGATGCGCCTTGTCGAGGTACCAGTCGGTGTCGGTCGTGCCGATGAGCCAGTGCCTGCCCCACGGGATCACGAACAGAACGCTCTTTTCGGTGCGCAGCAGAAGCCCCATCGCGCTCTGGAACCGGTCGCGCGGCACCACGAGGTGCACGCCCTTCGACGCGCGTACCTTGAAGGTGCCGCGTTCGCCGACCATGCGTTGGGTGTCGTCGGTCCAAACCCCGGTGGCATTCACGACCTGCTTGGCCCGCACGTCGAAGCGTTCGTCGGTCTGCAGGTCGTGGGCGCGCACGCCGACGACGCGCTCCCCCACCTTGATGAAGCCCTCGACCCGCACCCGGCTGGCCGCGTGGGCGCCGTAGAAGGAGGCCGTGCGCACGAGCGACGACACGTAGCGGGCGTCGTCGACCTGGGCATCGTAGTAGGTGATGCCGCCGACCAGTGCGTTGTTGGCGAGGCTCGGAATGAGCTTCTGCACCTGGCCTTTGGACAGGTGGCGGTGGTGCGGCACGCCGGGCGGGCGACCACCGGTGTGGGAGAAGATGTCGTAGAGCAGCATGCCGGCACCGATGTAGAGCCGTTCGGTGAATCGTTTTTTGAGCGGGTACAGAAACCGCACCGGTTTGACGAGATGCGGCGCGATGCGCTGCAACAGCAGCCCCCGCTCGGTGAGCGCCTCACGCACGAGGCGGAAGTCGAGCTGCTCCAGGTAGCGGATGCCGCCGTGCACGAGCTTGGACGACCGGCTCGACGTACCCGACGCCCAGTCCCGCGCCTCGAGGATGCCGACGCTCAGGCCCCGGGTGACGGCATCGAGGGCTGCACCGGCCCCGACGATGCCGCCACCGACGACGAGAATGTCGAGCTCTTTCTCTTTGAGCTTGGCGAGAGCGGCGACCCGCTCCTCAGGCCCCAATTTTGTGGACCGGGTGACCGAATTGTGGGAGGCCATTGCTGCTCCTGTTCAGACTCAGTGTTCAAAGACGAGCGGTCAGGGGAGGTGCGACAAACAACTGCGACTTCATTGTTGCGGGTAATGCTGAAAAGTACGTCTATCTTCGGCGTTGGTTCTTCTGACGCTAGTTCACTCGGTACGGCGCGACAACCACTTCAACCCGTTGAAATTCCTTGAGATCGGAGTAGCCCGTGGTCGCCATCGATCGACGCAGCGCGCCGATCAGGTTGGCGGTGCCGTCTGCGACCGGTGCCGGGCCGTAGAGAATCTCTTCGAGCGGGGCCACGGTACCGACTTCGACGCGCTTGCCGCGCGGAAGCTGCGGGTGGTGCGCCTCGGCGCCCCAGTGGAATCCGCCGCCGGGGGCATCCGTGGCCCGGGCCAGGGCGGTACCGAGCATGACGGCGTCGGCGCCGCACGCGACGGCCTTGACGATATCACCGGAGGTGCCGAGGCCGCCGTCGGCGATGACGTGCACGTAACGGCCGCCGGACTCGTCCATGTAGTCGCGGCGCGCGCCGGCGACATCCGCTACGGCGGTGGCCATCGGGGCGTGGATGCCGAGGGTCGCGCGGGTGGTCGACGCCGCTCCTCCGCCGAAACCGACCAGAACACCGGCCGCGCCCGTGCGCATGAGGTGCAGCGCTGCGGTGTAGGTGGCCGCACCGCCCACGATCACGGGAACGTCGAGCTCGTAGATGAACTTCTTGAGGTTGAGCGGTTCCTGGTTCTGCGACACGTGCTCGGCCGACACGGTCGTGCCGCGAATCACGAACAGGTCGACGCCGGCAGCGACGACGGTTTCGTAGAGTTCCTGCGTGCGCTGGGGTGAGAGCGCGCCGGCCACGGTAACGCCGCCCGCACGAATCTCGGCGAGGCGTGCGGTGACGAGCGCAGGCTGGATCGGAGCGGAGTACATCTCCTGCATGCGGGCGGTGGCCTTGTCGGCGGGCAGGCTGCGAATTTCGGCGAGCAACGGCTCCGGGTTCTCGTGCCGGGTCCACAGGCCTTCAAGGTCGAGCACGCCGACGCCGCCCAGCTGGCCCATCATGATGGCCGTGGTGGGCGAGACGACGGAGTCCATCGGGGCGGCCAGCACCGGAATGGCGAACTGGTAGGCGTCGATGGTCCAGCCGACCGACACGTCCTCCGGGTCGCGGGTGCGCCGACTCGGCACCACCGCGATGTCGTCGAAGGCGTATACGCGGCGAGCGCGCTTGGAACGGCCGATCTCGATTTCCATGGTTACAGTTTAGAGGACAGCCCCGACATCCCATTTTCGAGCGAATGCCGACGGGCATCCGCTCGAGAAAGGCTGGCCCTAGCGGCGGTAGTTCGGGGCTTCGACCACGATCTGCACGTCGTGCGGGTGCGATTCCTTGAGTCCGGCGGGGGTGATGCGCACAAACTTGCCCTTTTGCTTGAGCTCGGCGATGGTGCGCGCGCCCACGTAGAACATGGACTGGCGCAGGCCGCCGACGAGCTGGTAAGCCACGGCGGCGAGGGGTCCGCGGAACGGAACCTGGCCCTCAATGCCCTCGGGAATCAGCTTCTCGTCGCTCGGAACGTCACTCTGAAAGTAGCGGTCCTTCGAGTACGACGTCTTCGAGCCACGGGTCTGCAGCGCGCCGAGCGAACCCATGCCGCGATAGGTCTTGAACTGCTTGCCGTTGACGAACACGAGTTCGCCGGGGCTTTCGGTGCACCCGGCGAGCAGGGAGCCGAGCATGACGGTGTCGGCGCCGGCCACGAGAGCCTTGGCGATATCGCCGGAATACTGCAGTCCGCCGTCGGCGATCACCGGGATGCCGGTTTCGCGGGCGGCGAGGGAGGCCTGGTAGACGGCGGTGATCTGGGGAACGCCCACACCGGCCACGATGCGGGTGGTGCAGATCGAGCCGGGGCCCACGCCCACCTTGATGGCGTCGGCGCCCGCGTCGATGAGCGCCTGGGCGCCGGAGCGCGTGGCCACGTTTCCGCCGATCACGTCGACATCGGCGAACGCCTTGTCGGACTTCAGACGACGGATGATGTCGAGCACGCCGGCGCTGTCGCCGTTGGCGGTGTCGACCACGAGCACGTCGACCCCCGATTCGAGCAGGGCGGTCGCGCGCTGCCAGGCGTCACCGAAGAAGCCGATGGCTGCTCCGACCCGCAGGCGTCCGGCGTCGTCCTTCGTGGCGAGGGGGTATTCCTCGCTCTTGTCGAAGTCCTTGACCGTGATCAGGCCGGTGAGCTTGCCGTTGGCGTCGATCAGGGGGAGCTTTTCGATCTTGTGCTTCGCGAAGATTGCGAGCGCGTCTTCGGGGGCCATCCCGACCTTGCCGGTGATCAGCGGAGACCGTGTCATGACCTCGCTCACCCGGGTGAGCGCCTTCTTGGCATACGGCACGAAACGCATGTCTCGGTTGGTGATGATTCCCACGAGGATTCCGTCGCCGTCGATGACGGGCAGCCCGCTCACGCGGAACTGGCCGCACAGGGCGTCGACCTCGGCCACGGTGGCGTCGGGCGACGTGGTCACCGGGTTGGTGATCATTCCGGATTCGCTGCGCTTGACCAGATCCACCTGCTCGGCCTGGTCACCGATCGACAGGTTACGGTGCAGGATGCCGAGACCGCCCTCGCGCGCCATCGCGATGGCCATGCGGGTCTCCGTGACGGTGTCCATGGCACTGGAGAGCAGCGGCAGCGACACATCGATGCGCCGGGTCAGGCGGGATTTGGTGACCGCCTCACTCGGAATGACGTCGGTATGCCCCGGCAAGAGCAGCACGTCGTCGTAGGTGAGCCCGGTGAATCCGAACGGATCTGGCTGATCCATGAAACCCCTTTACCTGTAGCTAAAAACAGAAAAATATCCGGCAAAACGCGCTACCACCGCACGGGACGTGAAGTAACTAGACCGGTCCTTCAATGTTAAGCGTGTTTGGGCCCATCACATTCCGCGCACAATTACCGCGGGTTGCGGAGTTTCGAAACATATAGGACATAATCGGCACGTACTCTCAACAACGACGTTGGCAGTACTTGCCCGGCGTCCGCTCGGTTACCCACCGGTCGGCACCCACATGGAGGTCCCGTGAAGTCCACTCTTACGGCTCAGAGATACATACCCAGGATGCTGGCCATTCTGTTCGTGACGCTTCTCGCAGCCCTGACCATGGCCACCTTTTCGGTGAGCAGCGCGCACGCCGACGAGGTCGGCACCGAGTTCGAGTTCACGATCTCCGGCAATGTGCAGTTCGACGGTGAGGCCCTCGACGGCGTCGCGATCGCCGTGGACGGCAACGGCTATCAGGCCGACACCGTGACGGATGCCGAGGGCCGTTGGGCGATCGGTGTTCCCGAGAAAGGCACCTACGAGGTAACCCTCGACGAGGACACCCTGCCCGAAGGTGTCGTCGTCGCCGAGGGTGGCAACGTCATCGATACCGAGTTCGGATTGACCGACCGAAAATCGGTGAACTTCTTCCTCGGCGAAGGTACCCGCAACACGGTGAGCTTCTTCGACCAGTTCGTCAACCGATTCTTTAACGGCCTGAACTTCGGCCTGTTGCTGGCCCTCGCGGCAATCGGCGTGTCGCTGATCTTCGGCACCACCGGGCTGAGCAACTTTGCCCACGCCGAGCTGATCACCTTCGGCGCGCTGATGACGCTGGTGTTCTCGGTCACCCTGGGACTGCCGGTCTGGCTCGCCATTTTGATCGCCATCGCGCTCAGCGGCGCCCTCGGGTACAGCCTCGATGCGGTGCTCTGGAAACCACTGCGCCGTAAGGGCGTGGCGGTGATCCCCCTCATGATCGTGAGCATCGGACTCTCGCTCGCCCTGCGCTACCTGTACCAATACTTCTTCGGCGGCAGCACGAGTCAGCTTCCGGGCGCCGGCATGGCCGATCTCAAGTTCGGCCCGATCTCGCTCTCTCCCATCGACCTCGCGAGCATGGGCATCAGCATCGTGGTACTGCTCGCCGTGGCCTACTTTCTACTGCGCACCCGCATCGGCAAGGCCACCCGCGCCGTGTCCGACAACCCGAGCCTGGCCTCGGCGAGCGGCATCGACGTTGACAACGTCATTCGCATCGTCTGGGTGGTCGGCGCGGCCCTCGCCGGACTCAGCGGCGTGCTTTGGGCCTACTTCCGCCCCGGTGTCAGCTGGGACATGGGCTTTCAGATGCTGCTGCTGGTCTTCGCTGCCGTCACTCTCGGCGGTCTCGGCACCGCCTTCGGTGCCCTCGTCGGCTCTCTCATCGTCGGGCTCTTCGTTGAGCTGTCGACGCTCTGGCTTCCGTCCGACATGAAAATCGTCGGCGCCCTCGTCATTTTGATCCTCGTGCTGCTGTTTCGACCACAGGGCATTCTGGGTCGCAAAGAAAGAATTGGTTAGGGGTTCACATGGACTGGGGAGCAATCTTCAACAACGCCGCCGTCGAGCTGATCAGCCCGACCACGGCCGCCTACGCACTGGCCGCCCTCGGGCTCGCCGTGCACTTCGGTTACACCGGCCTGCTGAACTTCGGCCAGGCCGGGTTCATGGCCCTCGGCGCCTACGGTTATGCCATTTCTATTCTGACCTTCGGGTTTCCCGTCTGGGGTGCCTTTCTGGTCGGCGTCGGGGCATCCGTTGTCTTCGCGCTGATTTTGGGTATTCCGACGCTGCGACTGCGCGCTGACTATCTCGCGATCGTCACAATCGCGGCCGCCGAGATCGTGCGACTGTTGTTCACGACGAACACCTTCGCCTCGGTCACCGGTTCGGCCAACGGCCTCAGCGGTTACAAGAACGAATTTGCGGCGCTGAACCCGCTCGCAGATGGTACTTACGGCTTCGGCCCGTTCACCAACAACGCCTACGACACCTGGCTGCGCATCGTGGCCTGGTCGATCGTGATTCTCGCGGCTCTGCTGGTCTGGCAGATCATGCGCAGCCCCTGGGGCCGAGTCATTAAGGGTATCCGTGAAGACGAAGACGCGGTGCGCGCCCTTGGCAAGAACGTCTACGCCTACAAGATGCAGTCGCTCATCTTCGGTGGCGTGCTCGGCACCATCGCCGGCATGATCTTCGCCCTGCCGCGAGCGGTCGTACCGTCGAACTACCAGACGACGCTGACCTTTTTCATCTACGCCATACTGCTGCTCGGCGGGGCTGCGACGGTGCTCGGTCCCATCATCGGTTCGATGATCTTCTGGGTGCTGCTGTCCTTCTTCTCCGGTTTCATCGCCCGCGCCGTTGAGGCGGGCTGGTTGCCGTTCATGACGGCGATCCAGGGCGGTCAGCTGCGCTTCATCCTGGTGGGAGTGGCGATCATGTTAATCGTCATCTTCAGACCGCAAGGCATCTTCGGCAATAAGAAGGAGTTGGCTTTTGTCCGCTAACGCTGTCCCTCTCGATTCCGCGGCTCCGCTCGAGCCGCCCGTCCCCACCAAGAAGCCGGTCAAGACGACCGGGCTGCACATCGGTGAGGCTGAACCCGGCTGCGCCAAGGTCGACCCTATTCTCGTCGTCGACAACGTGCGACGCACGTTCGGTGGTCTCACCGCAGTGGATGTCGCCCACGTCGAGGTTCCGCGCGGCGCGATCACCGCGCTGATCGGCCCCAACGGCGCCGGCAAGACCACCCTGTTCAATCTGCTGACCGGCTTCGACAAGCCCGACGACGGCAAATGGACCTTCGATGGCCGCTCCCTCGCCGGTGTTCCCGCTTATCGGGTAGCCCGGATGGGCCAGATTCGCACCTTTCAGCTGACCAAAGCCCTCGGGCTGCTCACCGTGATGGACAACATGCTGCTCGGCGCCAAGGGCCAGACCGGCGAGAACATGTTCCGCGCCCTGATGCCGTTCCTCTGGCGCAACCAGGAAGAGGAGAATCGGGCCAAGGCCATTGATCTGCTCACCCGGTTCAAGCTCGACACCAAGAAAGACGACTACGCGGCGAGCCTCTCCGGCGGTCAGCGCAAGCTGCTCGAAATGGCGCGGGCGCTCATGAGCGACCCAACCCTGGTGATGCTCGACGAACCGATGGCCGGGGTCAACCCGGCACTGACCCAGTCGCTGCTCGACCACATTCTCAACCTCAAGTCGCAGGGCATGACCGTTTTGTTCGTGGAGCACGATATGCACATGGTGCGGCACATCGCCGACTGGGTGATCGTGATGGCCGAGGGCAAGGTGGTCGCCGAGGGCGACCCTCACGAGGTCATGAAAAACCCGGCCGTGATCGACGCCTACCTCGGGTCGCACCACGACGAGGACATCGGCGAAGACCTGAACACCGAGACCGAGAACGTGTCAGCCATAAAGGAGTTGCTCGATGACGAACGCTGAACCGCTGGCCGCTCCGGCGCCCACTGAGACCCGGGAGGCGGTGGTCGAGGTCAAGAACGTCACGGCCGGCTACGTCACCGGTGTGAACATTCTCAATTCCTGCTCGCTGACCGCCTACGCCGGCGAGCTGATCGGCATCATCGGCCCGAACGGCGCCGGCAAATCGACGCTGCTCAAGTCGATCTTCGGCCAGGTGAAGGTACGCGACGGCGACATTCTGCTGCGCGGCAAGAACATCACCAATCTCAAGGCCAACAAGCTCGTCGCGCAGGGCGTGGGCTTCGTTCCGCAGAACAACAACGTGTTTCCCACCCTGACCATTCGCGAAAACCTCGAGATGGGCATCTTTCTCAAGCCCAGGGGACTCGTCGAGCGGCTCGAATTCGTCACCGAGATTTTTCCCGAGCTGAGCAAACGGATGTCGCAGCGCGCCGGGTCGCTCTCGGGCGGTGAACGCCAGATGGTGGCCATGAGTCGAGCGCTCATGATGGGCCCGCACGTGCTGCTGCTCGATGAGCCGAGCGCCGGCCTCTCCCCGGTGCGCCAGGACGAAGCCTTTCTGCGGGTGAAAGAGATCAACAAGGCCGGCGTGACCACGATCATGGTGGAGCAGAACGCTCGTCGTTGCCTGCAAATCTGTGACCGCGGCTATGTGCTCGATCAGGGCCGGGATGCCTACACCGGCACCGGACGTGAGCTTTTGAACGACCCCAAGGTGATCGGCCTGTACCTCGGAACCCTCGGGCAGGACTAGCACCCGCATCAGCTGTATCAGCCCGTGGCGGCGTCCGACACTCTCTCGGACGCCGCTTCTGTGTGTGGGATTGCTGAGCGGATGCCGGCGGCCGGCTCAGCGCATCCGCTCGCGTGAATGGACGGGGTACGCAGAAGGGCCCCGACCGAAGTCGGGGCCCTTCACTCATTCAGCTAAGCGGTGGAGCTAGTTGATGCGCGCGTACTTGTTGGTGGCGTCGAACTCGTAGATGCCGATGCTGGCGCCGGTCGGGTCGCCATTCTCGTCGAACGTGATCGGGCCGGAGAAGCCGTCGTAATTGATCTGATCGCCGGCTTTCAGGGCTGCAGCAGCCTCGGCGAAGTCGGTAACCTTGCTGCCATCACCGGTTCCGCCGGAGACCTGACGCAGGTAGCTCGCAATGGATTCACCCGACACGTCGTTGGCCGCGTAGGCGGCCAGGGCAATCAAAATCACGGCGTCGTAGGATTCCGCGGCGTAGCTGTAGTCCGTCAGCGTCGGGTCGACCTCGAGGAGGCGGGTGGTGAAGTCACCGAGCGAGGCGGTGTCGAGGCCGGGCAGCGTACCCTTGGAGCCCTCGATAAGGCCGGGTGCGAAGTCGGAGCTGTAGTCGGCGACGTTTCCGTCGACGAAGTACAGCTTGTCGCCGGGGAAACCGGAACCGACGAGCGCCGGGACGATGACCTTGGCCTGGTCGAACGTGACAAGCGCGATCGCGTCGGGATCTGCCGCGGTAACTTCAGCGATCTGCGAGGCGAAGTTGGAATCGCCCTCATTGAACAGCGAGGTCGCTACGACTTCGCCGCCAGCCGCCTCGAACGCGTCGCTGGTGTACTTGGCCAGGCCGGTTCCGTAGGCATCGTTCAGCACGATCAGGCCGAGGGTGGCGTTGCCGTCATCAGCGATCTGGGTGCCGAGCACTTCGCCCTGCAAGACGTCGGACGGAGCCGTACGCCAGTACAGGCCCTTGTCGTCATAGGTCGTGAAGGCGTCCGAGGTGTTGGCCGGGGAGAACTGCACGACGCCGGCGCCGGTGATCTGGTCGATCACGGTCTTGGAGACACCCGAGGAGGCCGCACCGATGATCGCCGAGACGTTCTTCGACAGCAGGTCGGTCACGGAGACGGTGGCGGTGTCGGTCGTGGTGTCGCCCGAGTCACGCAACGTGACATCGACCGTGATGCCGAGGTCGGCCTCGTTGATGTCCCTCACAGCGAGCTGAACGCCGGCTTCTTCGGGCGGTCCGAGGAAGGCCAGTCCACCACTCTGCGGGAGGATGGTGCCGATGTTCAGAGTCAGATCCCGATCACCGGCCTCCACCGTCTGGAAATCCGCGGTCTCCGCCGCCGACGGTGCCGCAGAATCACTGGGCTCGGTCGCTGCTCCATTGCTGCAGCCGGTGAGCACGAGTGCGCTCACTCCGACCAGTGCGATACCGGTAACGAGGGTACGAACTGAGCGGGAGGCCGAGGCCTTCGCGAATACGCTCATGTTGCTCCTTGATAGTTGAAGAGGGGTAAGTCTGGTCAGCCGATTGACTGCCGTGGTGACAGAGTAGGGAATCAAGGACCGAGAAACCTACCTGTGCGTGTTACAACCGTGTAAAGCGACCAAATCGTTACGAACGGCGGCCAGTGATCCCCTGATAATCAATGATTTGCTTCTCACTCAGGGCGAGCACACACTCGCCCCAGGAAGCGCACACAACGCTGCCGGAAATCACCCGGAGCCAGCCCGCTTCGAGCGACGCACCCCCGTCGTCGCCGGTGATCACGGCGGCCAGGGCCGCCGTGACAACCCCGTCGTAGGCTTCCGCGCCGCCGTCGGTGCCGGTCAGGCCCGGGTCGGCAGTTTTCAGCCGGGCCGTGAATGCCTCATCAGCGGCAAGCGGCGTGCCGCCGTTGGCGAAGGTGCCGAGGGCAACGGTGGCGGCGTTGCCAACGGAGTTTTCAGCATCCGTCGGCAAGGCCGTTGTCGCGTCCCACAGCACGAGGTCGACACCGCGTGCCACCAGGTCGGCGTAGGCGGCGGCGAGGTCGCCGGCGGAGTTGCGGTGAATGAGCTGCACGGGCTGAGTGGGGACGGCCTGTTCGGCGAGGATATCGCGCACGGCCAGTTCGGTGCCCGCCACCTGGGCGGCGCCGCTCACGGCGTTGTCACCGGTCATCGGGAACAGGGTGCCGATGACGAGCGTTCCGTCGCCCGAGGGGGCTGTCGTCGCGGCCATCGTCGGGGTCGAAGTCGGTGTGGCACCCGATGTGCCCGTGCATCCGGTGAGGACGAGGGTGCCAAGTAGGGCGGCGACGATGAGCGGGCGACGGGGCATCTGGATCCTTTAGTGCGGGGGCTGTTCTTTTAGAATATCGACGCTCAGGCCGGCTCGAGGGCGCTTCGGCGTGGAGCGCGACCCGAGACCACCATGTCGACCGTCAAAATGACCAAGGCCACCCAGACCAGGCCGAAGCCGATCCAGCGTTCGACCGGCATCGCCTCGTTCAGCACGAATACGCCGACGAGAAACTGAATGACGGGCGCGACGAACTGGATGAGTCCGAGCACCGTCAGCGGCAGGCGCCGGGCTGCGGCGGCAAAGAGCAGGAGGGGAACCGCGGTGATCACACCGGCCGCGAGCAACCCGACCGTGTGCAGGGGCGAGACCGTGCCGAAGGTGAGGCCGGAAATGCCCGAGACGACCAACAGTTGCACGACGGCGACCGGGGCGAGCCAGGCCGTTTCGAGGGTGAGGCCGGTCACGGCGTCGACGTTCGGGCCGACGCGCTTCTTGATCAGGCCGTAGAACCCGAAGGAGAACGCGAGAATCAGCGAGATCCAGGGCAGCGAGCCGTAGCCGACAGCGAGAACGACGACGGCGAGAAGACTGATGCCGATGGCGATCCACTGCAGTCGACGCAGGTGTTCGCGCAGCACGAAGACGCCAAGCAACACGGTGACGATGGGGTTGATGAAGTAGCCGAGGGCCGCTTCGACGACGTGCCCGCTAGTCGCGGCGATCACGTAGGTCTGCCAGTTGATGAAGATGAACACCCCGGCCAGGCCCATCGTCCAGACCAGGCGCGGCTGCCTGAGTGCCCGCCCGAGCACGCCCCAGGTGCGGGTGACCGTGATGATCAGGGCGCAGAACACGAGCGAGAACAGCACCCGCCAGGCCACGATTTCAAAGGCACCGGACGGGGCCAGCAGCAGAAAGTACAGGGGCAGCACACCCCAGAGAGCGTAGGCGAGGCCGCCGAACCCGAGACCTGTGCGGTGCGTGGCGCGAGCCGCCGTCTCGGCTGGTGCGGCGGCATCCGTCATGGGTTATCTCCTGCGCTACACGAAATGGGCAAACAAAAAAACTCCCGGATGGCCAAGCCATCCGGGAGTTTCAGTCTAGAGACTAGTTTCAGACTCGAGACTACGAAGTGAAGAACCTACTTAGCGCACGACCACGGCGAGCACGTCGCGAGCGGAGAGCACCAGAAGGTCGTCGCCACCGAACTTGACCTCGGTTCCGCCGTACTTGGAGTAGATGACCTTGTCGCCGACGGCGATGTCGAGGGGAACGCGGTTGCCGTTGTCGTCAATACGGCCGGGGCCGACGGCAACAACTTCGCCCTCCTGGGGCTTTTCCTTCGCGGTGTCAGGAATGACCAGACCTGATGCGGTGGTCTGCTCGGCATCGACCTGCTTGATGACGATGCGATCCTCGAGCGGCTTGATGGAGACCGACACGGTTGACCTCTTTCTAAGATTTGGGTTAGCAGACTCACAGCGAGAGTGCCAAGTGAAGTTTAGGGGGCTTCTGGCACTCACGCAACGTGAGTGCCAGAACGGGGTCATTTTGGTAGCGTTGCAGCATGGATCGAACCGAACTCGTTGAGCTGCTCTCCCCCGCGAGTTTGCGGCTGCTGGACTCCCTGCCGCCCTATGACAGCACCGGTGACGTGCTGAAACTCGTGAGCGATCTGCGCAAGGCCGGGCACGCCCCCGGGCTGGTCTCGGCCGTGCTCAGCCAGTCCCGGCTGCGGGCGAAGGCGTCGGCCAAGTTCGGAGAATTCGCCGAGCGGATGCTGTTCACCGAGGCCGGCCTGGAGCAGGCGACCCGGTTGCGCGTCGCCGCACTGCACGCCGGCCGGTTCGCCGGACTCGCAGCTGCCCTCGGCCACCCGCCGCGGGTCGCCGACCTTGGCTGCGGCATAGGCGGCGACGCGATGGCCCTCGCCGCGATGGACCTGCCGGTCGTCGCCGTCGACGCTGACGAGGTCACGGCCACCGTGGCGAGTTTCAACCTCGCGCCGTTTCCCAACGCGTCGGCGCTTCAGGCCGACGCGGAGACCGTGCATCTGGCCGATTTCGATGCGGTCTGGCTCGACCCGGCGCGCCGCACGAGCGGCCACAGCAACACAACACGGCTCACCCGCTCCGAGGACTATTCGCCCTCGCTGGACTTCGCCTATCTGCTGGCGAGCCGACTGCCGCTCGGCATGAAGCTTGGGCCCGGCCACGACCGCGACCAAATTCCGGTCGACGCCGAGGCCCAATGGGTCTCGGTGGACGGCCAGCTGGTGGAGATGGGTCTGTGGTTTGGCGCGCTCGCCCGCCCGGGCATCCGTCGGTCGGCACTGCTCCTGACCGAGGGGGGCGCGCACGAACTGACCGCCGGCGCCGACAGCGACGACGCCCCGGTGGGCGAACTCGGCAGCTACGTGTACGAACCGGACGGCGCGGTGATCCGAGCACGCCTGATCGGCGACCTGGCCCGCTCGCTCGACGCCCGGATGCTGAGCGAGTCAATCGCCTACCTGACCAATGACACACTCACGCCCACGCCGTTCGCGAGCGCGTTCCGGGTGCTGGAAACCCTGCCCTTCGACGAGAAGAAGCTGCGGCTAGCGCTGCTCGAGCGCCGCATCGGCACGCTTGAGATCAAGAAGCGCGGCGTGGCTGTGGACCCGGCTACACTGCGCACCCGGCTGAAGCTCAAGGGGCCGGAAGCCGCGACCCTGATCCTGACGCGCGTGGCCGGGCAGCGGATGGCACTGCTCGTGGAGCGGGTGCGCTAACTCCGAAAGCTGCGTGCATAACCGCGGAGATTCGTTGCCGAACACCCCCGCATCGCCCCAATCCGCCCGGTTTCCCGGTGAATATCCGCAGTTCGGTACGGAACCGGCTAGAGCAACGGCAGCATGATCTGGCTGATATAGACGACCCAGCCGGCCGCGAGCAGAACCCCGACCAGGCCGCTCACCAGGCCACTCAACCAGAGCGTGCGCGCCCGGTGCTCGGTGCTGCGTGCAATGAGCGCGAGGGTGATCGCGCTGAGCGCGATCGGCAGTCCGAACACCCCGATCACGCCGAGGACGACCCCGCCCAGACCGCAGACCACCGACGCGAGCGAGAGCCGGCGGCGGCCGGTGATGCGCGCGACCTCGGCCTCGTTGTAGGTGTAGGGCACGAACTCGGTCGGAGCGGTCACCGTCGACGCCCAGTCCAGCTGGCTGCCGGGCGGCGCCGGGGCGCGCGTATAACCCAGCTGCGCCGAGGCACCGTCCGGCTGGTGGGGTGTGGTCATGGCTGTCCTCTGGCCTGAAGCCGCTCTCGCTCAGGCCGGCCGGTCGAATCTGACCGGGGATGGATCGGGTTCGGGTTAGAGGGAGTTGAAACTGGACGAGGTGGCAGCCCCGCTGACCAGGATCGCGATGAAGATGCCGACGAAGATGATCCCGCTGACGATGCCCAGGTAGCCCAGGATCAAACCCCACAGGGCCAGACCGTAGCCCTTTTCACCGGTCTTCTTGATCTGACTCATCGCCATGTGCCCGGTGATGACCGCTACCAGCGAGACGAAGAATGCGCTCACGAGCGAGATGATCGCCAGAACGTTGTATTTGTCTTGCGCGTTCTGCTGCCCGTACGGGTTCTGCCCGTAGGCGGCCGGCTGGCCGTAAGCGGGCGCTGCCTGGATGCCCGGTGCCGGGGAGCTGGGGTAGGCCGGTGCTGCGGGCGTTCCGTATGCCGGCGGCACGCTCGGGCCGGCAGGCTGCGAGCTGGTCGGGTCGTTTCTCGTCGGGTCGACGGGGGGCTGGGTGGGATCAGACATCTGCGGTCTCCTTCATCATTTCGTTCGGTGGTCGCAGAGCCCAGATTATCGCGTTAGGGCGCACCGAGCGACCGGGCCAGGCCCGAGACCTGGATCTGACCGACCGGCAGGGTGGAATCGGCGCCGAAATCCAACGTCGAGGGCTCATGCCCGGCCATGATCAGTTGGGCGCCGAGAGCGGCGATCATGGCACCGTTGTCGGTGCACAGCGAGAGCGGCGGGATGCGCAGAACGACGCCGGCGGCATCCGTTCTCTCGGTCGCGACCTGACGCAACCGGGCATTGGCGATGACCCCACCGCCGAGCAGCAGACGCGGCACGTTGTAGTCGGCGCAGGCCGCGAGGGCTTTGGTCAGCAGGATATCCACCACAGCCTCCCGAAAACTGGCCGCAACATCGCCGATCGGCACGAGCTCTCCGGCATCCTGACGCTGCTCGACGAACCGGGCGACCGAGGTTTTCAGCCCCGAGAACGAGAAGTCGTAGCGGTGAGCGGCCAGGTCTTTGGGCTGGCTGAGTCCGCGGGGAAAGCGAATCGCCTTCGGATTGCCCTCAAGTGCGACCCGGTCGATCTGCGGCCCGCCGGGATATGGCAGCGACAACAGGCGGGCGACCTTGTCGAAGGCCTCTCCGGCGGCGTCGTCGATGGTCTCACCGAGCAATTCCACGTCGCTGACCAGGTCGCGCACGAGCAGCAGCGAGGTGTGGCCGCCGGAGACGAGCAGTGCGATGGTCGGGTAGTCCAGCGGTCCGGTGTCGCTGGCGTCGCCACTGCTGTGCAGCAGGTCGGCTCCGACGTGGCCGACCAGATGGTTGACCGCATAGATCGGTTTGTCGAGCGCGACGGCGAGCGCTTTTGCGGCGCCGACCCCGACCATGAGGGCGCCGGAGAGTCCGGGGCCGCAGGTGACGGCGATGGCGTCGAGATCGCTCAAGCGGATGCCGGCCTCGGTGACGGCCGCGTTGATGGCCGGCACGAGTTCGTCGAGGTGGGCCCTGGCTGCGATCTCGGGCACGACACCGCCATAGCGGGCGTGCTCGTCCATCGAACTCGCGATGGTGTTGGAAAGCAGCGTGGTGCCGCGCACAATGCCGATGCCCGTCTCATCGCAGGAGGTCTCGATGCCGAGCACGAGGGGTGCTGATCGGTTCAGGGTCGTCACGGGGTCTCCACGGTCACGAGCATAGATTCCAGTTCGGGAATATTCAGGCGCATGACGATCGCGTCGACGTTGTCAGGCTGGTAATACCCGCGGCGCACTCCCACATCGATGAACCCGAGGCGTTCGTAGAGCCGCTGGGCGCCCGGGTTGTCGGCCCGCACCTCGAGGAAGATCAGCCGGGCACCGCGTTTGCGCGCCTCGCTGATGAGGGCCTGCATGATCGTGCGACCGAGTCCGCGGCCGCGCGCCGATTCGGCGACGGCGATGGTCTGGATGTCGCCCTCGACGGCTCCCTGCGGGGCGAGCAGCCCGGCATAGGCGTCGATACTGCTCGGATCGTCGGGTGGGAACGCGACGAGGTAGTAACAGGCGGGGTCGCCGAGGTCGCGCAGCATCATCGGGGCCGACCAGGCGTCGTTCTCGAAGATGCTGGTCTCGAGCAGCATGATGGCCGCCAGGTCTGCTTCGTGCGCGCGGCGCAGCTGCCAGGTCATCGGCTGACCCGCTTAGGCCCGTTCGAGATCGTGACGTCGGGCGAGCGCAGATAGAGCGGTTCGTTGGCGGCGAAGGGGCGCTGGTGGGCGTGGGTCAGCTCGGCGACCAGTCCGAGTTCGCCGGCCGACACCGTGGCGGCGTCGAGTCGAGGCCAGCGCGCGTGCAGCCAGGTCGGAGCGTCGAGGTCGGCCGGTTTGGCCAGGCCGGGCGGGCCGACGCGCACGGGCAGGCCGGCGGCATCCGCTTCGCTGTAGGCACTCCAGTAGATTTCGCGGCGCCGGGCGTCGGTGACGACGACGAGCGGGCCGGTGTGGCCGCGGCGGTAGTGGCCGTAGGCGATGGCGTCGTGACTGATCACCGGCACGAGCGGTGTGCCGGCGCCGAGGGCGAAGACGCGGGCGGAGGCGATGCCGACGCGCAGGCCGGTGAACGGGCCGGGGCCCATGCCGCCGACGACTCCGGAGAGGTCAGCGGGTACGACGTTCGCTTCGCGGAGACACTCGACGATGAAGGGACCGACGATTTCGGCGTGGCGCATGGTATCGGCTTCACCGCGTTCGGCGATGACCCCGCGGGCAAGGTCGACGACGGCGACGCTCGTGCCGGCGGAGGTATCGATGGCGAGTAACACCCGTTCAGCCTAGCTTTTCCGGGCAGGCGCTTCGCGCGCCGCTTTGTTCGGGCAGGCGCTTCGCGCGCCGCTTTGTTCGGGCAGGCGCTTCGCGCGCCGGGCGCCGGTTCAGCTCGCCGCGGGCTTGGGTGCGCGTTGGGCACGCACCGCTTTGATGCTCAACTGCACAACGGCCAGAATCAGCAGCCCGGCAAAGAGGATGCCAGACAGGCGCGGCGGAAGAATGAGCGCGAGCGTCACTCCGGGGGCGGAGACGAGGGTCGCCGCGACGCCGACCACGAGGCCGGCGCGCAGATTGACCAGGCGGCCGCGAATGTTCGACACGGTACCGACAATGCCGGTCGGCAGCATGACGAGCAGCGAGGTGCCCTTGGCGATCAGGTCGCTTGCACCGAACAGGGCGATCAGGCCGGGCACCGCGATCACGCCGCCGCCGATGCCGAACAAGCCCGAGGCGATGCCCATGAACAGGCCAAGCACGATGTAGCCGACGGCTACATACCAGGTGAAATCGATAGCGTCGCCGCGTACCGGGGCGACGAGCAGCAGGCGGGCGGCCACCACCACGAGCAGGCCGATGAACATCCAGCGCAGCCAGACCAGAGGGATGCGGCGCAGCAGCCTGGTGCCGATGATGGCCCCGACGACGGCGCCGATGACGATGAAGCCCGCAGCAACCAGGTCGACGTGTCCGTTCAGAAAGTAGGTGGTGGCGCCGACCGCTGAGGCCGGCACGATCGCGACGAGCGACGTCGCGGCGGCTCGGCGCTGGTCCATCCGGGCCAGGCCCACGAGCAGGGGCACCATGACGATGCCGCCGCCGACGCCGAACATGCCGGAGAGAAAACCGCCGATCACGCCGATCAGGGCGAGCACGAGCCAATACCGAACGCCAGACGAGCGCAGGCCGGAATCAGGCGTCACGGGAGCGCACGAACGGGGCAGCAGGGTACGAGCATGGGTTCAGCCTAGGCGGGTTCCGTCGGCAGCAACTCCGTGAGGCGCCTCCAGCGTTGGCCGTGGCCGCTGATGGTCAGGGTGCGTGGTTCGTCGAGATCGTGGTCCAGGTCGAGAACGGATGCCGCGGCATCCGTTTCGGCGGTTGCCAGCGATCGGCCCTGCGGCCGCTCGATCTCGATGTCGAGCCAGGACTCGCTGATGCCGTCGAGCAGGCCGCGGCCCCACTCGACCACGACGATGGACCGGGCGAAATCGATGTCGAGGTCGTCGAGTTCCATGGCGCTGCCCAGGCGGTAGGCGTCGACGTGCACGAACGGCGGGCCGCCGACCAGACTCGGGTGGGTGCGCGCGAGTACGAAGGTGGGACTGGTGACGGCCCCGCGCACCTGGAGGCCCTCACCGAGGCCGCGCGTGAGGGTGGTCTTGCCGGCGCCGAGCGGTCCGGTCAGCACGATGAGGTCGCCGGCGTGCAGGATGCGCGCGAGGTCGACGCCGAAGCGGTGCATGGCCGCGGCATCGGCGATGGTGCGGCGCTGCTCAGCCATTGATGTGTCGCCGGGGCACCCGGTGCCCGATGCGGGTGACGATCTCATAGTTGATCGTGCCGGCGGCGTCGGCCCAGTCGGTGGCGCTCGGCGCTCCGGCGCTCGGGTCACCAAACAGCACGACCGTGTCGCCGACGGCCACGGCGGGGCTGTCCGCGCCGAGGTTGACCACGAACTGGTCCATCGCCACCCGCCCGACCAGGGGATAGTTCACGCCGTGCAGGTGCACTTGTGCCGTGCCGGAGGCCTGCCGTGGGATGCCGTCGGCATAGCCGAGCGGCACGAGCACGAGCGTGGAATCGTGCGGCGCCCGCCACAGGTAGTCGTAGGAGACGCCGGCGCCCGCACTCACCCGGCGAACGAGGGCGACCCGGCCGCGCAGGGTCATGGCTGGAATCAGCCCGAGGTCGGCGCTGGTCGCATCGTCGAACGGCGACAGCCCGTAAATGGTGATGCCGAACCGCACCATGGTGAAACGGGCGGCCGGCAGCCGCAGTGCCGCAGCGGACGATGCGAGGTGCACGAGCGTGGGGGTCAGCCCGGCGGCGCGTGCAACGGCGACTCCGCGTTCGAAACATTCGAGCGCCTGCTGGTCGTCGAACGCCGAGGCATTGGCGAGGTGGCTCATGACACCGTCGACGCGCAGCAGACCGCCCCGTTCGAGTGCGGCAGCCAGCGCGAACACCTCAGCCCAGTCGTTTTCGTGCACGCCGTTGCGACTGAGCCC
This sequence comes from Cryobacterium luteum, assembly GCF_900110125.1. Classification (GTDB taxonomy): domain Bacteria; phylum Actinomycetota; class Actinomycetes; order Actinomycetales; family Microbacteriaceae; genus Cryobacterium; species Cryobacterium luteum. Next base: position 265,871 of record NZ_FOCN01000002.1, on the reverse strand, counting down.
GGTTTCGAGTTTCAGGTGAACGGATGCCGCCCTGCCGAGTTCCGCCGCAGCATCCGCTACCTGCTGCACCTGGCGGGCAGAGGAAAGCCCGAGGGTGACGTCATCGGCGATGGCGGCGCTGAAATCGGCGTCGGGGTCGTGCAGCCAGGCCAGGATGGGCGCCTCGATGCCCGCGTCACGCAGTTCGAGGGCCTCGTCGATGTCGGCGACGCCGAGCCAGTCGGCCCCGCCGGCGAGGGCGGCGAGCGCCACCGGTACCGCCCCGTGACCGTAGGCGTTGGCCTTGACCACCGCCATCGCGTGCGGGGTGCCGACGAGGTGGCGCAGGTGGGCCACATTATGGCGAATCGCGGCGAGGTCGATCACGGCCTCGCGAAACCCGCTCACAGCTCCCCCTCGGCCACGACGAAAGCGCAGGCCACCCCGGCATCGTGGGTCATGGTGACGTGCACCCGGCTGATGCCCCGATCGGTGAGCGCTGCGAGGGCGGCCCCGCTGAGTTTGAATTCGGGGTTGCCGTGCGGGTCGTTCACGATTTCCATTTCTTGCCAGGTGGCCCCTGCGCTGTCGCCGAGGGCCTTGATCAGGGCTTCTTTTGCCGCAAACCGCGCCGCGAGGGAATGTATCGGGAGCCCCCGTTCAGTTTCGGTGAACAAGCGCGAGACCAGGCGGGGGGTGCGCTCGACCTGGCGGGTGAACCGCGCCAGGTCGACCACGTCCACCCCGATGCCCTTGATCACGTCAGGCTTATTCGACCGTGACGGATTTGGCGAGGTTGCGCGGCTGGTCGACATCGAGGCCCTTGGCGATGGCCAGTTCCATCGCGAACATCTGCAGCGGCACCACGGCGAGCAGCGGTTCGAACAGCGGCGCCGCGAGCGGAATGTGGATGACGGTGTCGGCGAACGGCAGCACCGCGGCGTCACCGACCTCGGCGATAGCGATGATGCGGGCCCCGCGGGCGCGGATCTCCTGAATATTGGAGACGACCTTCGGGTGCAGGTGGGCTGAGCCGCGCGGGCTCGGCACGACGACGAACACCGGCTGGCCGGGTTCGATCAAGGCGATCGGTCCGTGCTTGAGCTCACCGGCGGCGAAGCCTTCAGCGTGGATGTAGGCGAGTTCCTTGAGCTTGAGCGCGCCCTCGAGCGCGATCGGAAAGCCGACGTGACGGCCGAGGAACAGCACAGCGCGGGTGTCGCTCATCCAGCGGGCCAGCTGGCGCACCTCGTCTTCCACACCGAGCACGGCCTGGATCTTCTCCGGGATGGCCTGCAGTTCGGCGACCTGCGCGGCCTGCTCGGCCTCGGTGAGGCTGCCGCGCACCCGGGCGAGGTGCAGGGCGAACAGGTACAGGGCGGTGATCTGGGCCACAAAGGCCTTGGTCGACGCGACGGCGACCTCGGGGCCGGCGTGGGTGTAGATCACAGCGTCACTCTCGCGCGGGATGGTCGCGCCCTGCGTGTTGCAGATGGAGATGGCCCTGGCCCCGAGCGACATGGCGTACTTGACGGCCATGAGCGTGTCCATGGTTTCGCCGGACTGGCTGATTGAGATCACCAGGGTGTGGTCGGTGAGTACCGGGTCGCGGTAGCGGAACTCGTGGCTGAGTTCGACGTCCACCGGCACCTGCGCCCACTTTTCGATGGCGTACTTGGCGGTCTGACCGGCGTAGGCCGCCGTACCACAGGCGACGATGACAATACGACGGATGCCCGCGAGCACCTCATCGCCGAATTCGGTCAGTTCCGGCACGATCACCTGGCCCTCCGTTATGCGGCCGCGCAGGGTGTTGGCAACGGCATCCGGCTGCTCGGACACTTCCTTGGCCATGAAGCTGGACCAGCCGCCCTTTTCGCTGGCGGAAGCGTCCCAGGCGATATCGAACTCCTCCGTCTCGACGGGGTGACCGTCGAAGTCGGTGACGGTGACGGCATCCGCTGTGATGGTGACGATCTGGTCCTGGCCGATGGCGACGGCGCGGCGGGTGTATTCGACGAACGCTGCGACGTCGGAGCCGAGAAAGTTCTCGCCGTCACCGAGGCCGATGACGAGCGGGGAATTGCGGCGGGCACCGACGACGACGCCGGGCTGGTCCTGGTGCACGGCGAGCAGCGTGAACGCACCGTCGAGGCGGGCCACGATGGTGCGGAAGGCTTCGGCCAGGTCGCCGACCCGCTGGTATTCCCGGCCGAGCAGCACTGCGGCGACCTCGGTGTCGGTTTCGCTCTCGAAGGTGAAGCCTTCATTGAGCAGTTCGTCCCGCAACGGGGCGAAGTTCTCGATGATGCCGTTGTGGATGAGGGCGAGCTTGTCGTTGTCGCCGAGGTGCGGATGGGCATTGCCGTCGGTGGGTCCGCCGTGGGTGGCCCAGCGGGTGTGGCCGATGCCGGTCTGGCCGTCGTTGATCGGGTGCGCCTTCAGCTCGGCGGTCAGCGCCGAGAGCTTGCCGGCCTTCTTGGCCGTGTTGAGTACACCCGACGAGTCGATGACGGCGATTCCCGCGGAGTCATACCCGCGATATTCCAGCCGTCTGAGCCCTCCCATGAGAACGTCAACGGTCTTGTTGCTTCCGACATAACCTACGATTCCGCACATGGAAGTCGATTTTAGTCGGACTAAGCTTGGGGGAATGTCCGATCCGGTGCTGGCCTCTTCAATGAACGGTCATCGCACCCCTTTTGTGGAGCTCGACCGAGCAGACTGGGCGGCGTTGGCGCCGACCACCCTGCTGCCGCTCAAAGAGACTGAGATCGTGCAGTTGCGCGGTATCGGTGAGCCGCTCGACATCAACGAGGTGACGGATGTCTACCTCCCGCTCAGTCGGCTGCTCAACCTCTATGCGGCGAACGCCCGCACCCTGCACCGGGCAACGAGTGGTTTTCTGGGCGAACGCGCCCGCCCGACCCCCTTTGTGATCGGCGTCGCCGGCTCGGTTGCGGTCGGTAAGTCGACCACCGCCCGGTTGTTGCGCGAGATGCTCGCCCGCTGGGACGACACTCCCCGGGTCGAACTCGTCACGACCGATGGCTTTCTGTTTCCCAATGCCGAGCTGAACCGCCGCGGCCTGATGGAACGCAAGGGCTTTCCGGAATCGTATGACCGGCGTGCCCTGCTGCGGTTTGTGAGCGCGGTCAAGAGCGGGGCTCCCGAGGTGCGGTCACCGTTCTACTCGCATCTGAGCTATGACATCGTGCCCGACGCGCAGATCGTCGTGCGGCAACCCGACATTCTCATCGTCGAGGGCCTCAACGTGCTGCAGCCGCCCGGGCCGGGGCACGGCCTCTCGGTCAGTGACCTGTTCGACTTCACCATTTACGTGGATGCCCGTACCCAGGACATCGCCCGCTGGTACGAGGAACGCTTTCTCAAGCTGCAGCGCGGGGCCTTCGCCAACCCCAACTCGTTCTTCCACCGCTACGCGGCCTTCACCGAAGATGAGGCTCGTGCCAAGGCGCGCACCATCTGGACCAGCATTAATCAGCCCAACCTGCTGCAGAACATTCGTCCCACTCGGTCGCGCGCCACCCTGGTACTGCGCAAGGACCCCACGCACGCCGTCTCGACGGTGCTGCTGCGCAAGGTCTGACCCGCGCCACACGTGCGCCCTCTTTGACCGGGCCCGGGCCCGGAAAGCGGGGCCACGATAGAACATGGTCCCAGTTTCCGGGCCCGGGCCCGGTCAGTAGCGCTAGAGGGTCAGGCGGGAGCGCACCACGTCGGCCAGGGAGTGCGCCAGACGGTCGGCGGTGGGCTGGTCGGCGGCTTCCACCATGACGCGCACCATCGGCTCGGTTCCGGACGGACGCAGCAGCACCCGGCCGGTGTCACCGAGTTCGGTTTCTGCGGCAATGACCGCTTCGGCGATGACCGCGTCGGCGGCGAGCGCCTTGTGGTCCACGCCGCGCACGTTCACGAGAATCTGCGGGTAGACCGTCATAACGGATGCGAGTTCGGCGAGCGTCTTGCCGGTGCGCGCCATTTCGGCGACAAGGTGCAGCCCGGTGAGGATGCCATCGCCGGTCGTGGCGAACTTGGTCATGATGACGTGGCCGCTCTGCTCGCCGCCGAGGGAATACCCGTGGGCGTTGAGTTCTTCGAGCACATACCGGTCGCCGACCTTGGTCTGCACCATGGCGATGTCGTTGGCCGCCATGGCCTTGCGCAGCCCGAGGTTACTCATGACGGTGGCCACGAGAGTGCGGTCTTTCAGCACACCGCGCTCGGCCATCGACACGGCCAGGATGGCCATGATCTGGTCGCCATCGACGATCTTGCCGTCGCGGTCGACCGCGAGGCAGCGGTCGGCGTCGCCGTCGTGGGCGATGCCGATGTCGGCGCCGTGTTCGAGTACGGCTTTGGCGAGGTTGTCGAGGTGAGTCGAACCGACACCGTCGTTGATGTTGAGGCCGTCGGGGTCGGCGCCGATCACGGTGAGGCGAGCGCCGGCATCCGTGAACACCTGCGGTGAAACGCCGGCGGCGGCACCGTGGGCGCAATCGAGCACGACGTGGATGCCGTCAAGGCGGTGCGGCAGCGTCGTGAGCAGGTGCACGACGTAGCGGTCTTCGGCGTCGGCGAAACGACGGATGCGTCCGACGTCGCCGGCGATCGGCATCAGCGTGTCGCGACCGATGTAGCTCTCGATGCGGTCCTCGACGTCGTCGGGAAGTTTGGTTCCGCCGAAGGCGAAGATTTTGATGCCGTTGTCGGGCGCCGCGTTGTGTGAGGCAGAAATCATCACACCGAAATCGGCGCCGATGGCGTTGATCAAGAAGGCCGCAGCGGGCGTGGGGATGACCCCGGCGTCGAGAACGTCGACACCGCTGGAGGCCAGGCCGGCCGAAACGGCGGCGGTGAGGAACTCACCGGAAATTCGCGGGTCGCGGGCGACCACTGCGACGGGTCGGCGACCCTCAGCGAGGCGTGCTTGGGCACGACGACCCTTGGTGAGCACTGCTGCGCTCGCCTGGGCAAGGCTCAGGGCCAGGCCAGCCGTGAGATCACGGTTGGCCAGGCCCCGAACGCCGTCCGTGCCGAACAGACGAGTCATTTCGTCGTCGGCTATCGGGTTAGCGCTTGCTGAACTGAGGTGCCTTACGGGCCTTCTTGAGTCCGGCCTTCTTACGCTCCTTGACTCGGGCGTCGCGGCTGAGGAAGCCGTTCTTCTTGAGAATGGCGCGGTTGTTCTCTTCGTCGATCAGGTTCAGGCAGCGTGCAATGCCGAGGCGCAGCGCGCCGGCCTGGCCGGACGGGCCACCACCGGTGATGCGGGCGATGACATCGTAGGAGCCGAGCAGGTCGAGCACCTTGAACGGGTCGTTGATGAGCTGCTGGTGCAGCTTGTTCGGGAAGTAGTCGGCGAACTCGCGGCCGTTGACAACGATCGTGCCGGAGCCGGGGACGATGCGCACGCGGGCGATGGCCTGCTTGCGACGGCCGACGGCTGCGCCGGGAACGTTGAGGACGGCGCGGGGCGCCTTGGTTACGGTTTCGGCCGGAGTCTCGGTGGAGTAGCTCTCCGGAGCCTGGTCAATCTGGTCTGCGATCTTCGCCACGATGATGGGAATCCTTTTTATCCGTGTATCTAAGTATCTAAAGAGTCGAGAAGTCTGGTTGCCGGCGCTACTGCGCGACCTGGCTGAGGGTGTACGGCTTGGGCTGCTGAGCGGAGTGCGGGTGCTCAGGGCCGGCGTATACCTTCAGCTTGGTGAGCTGGGCGCGACCGAGCGAGTTCTTCGGCAGCATGCCGCGAATCGCTTTTTCGACCGCACGGGTCGGGTGCTTCTCGAGCATCTCGGAGTAGTTGGTCGCCGTCAGGCCGCCCGGGTAACCGGAGTGGCGGTAAGCGATCTTCAGGTCGAGCTTCTTGCCGGTGAGGGCAACCTTCTCGGCGTTGACGATGATGACGAAGTCGCCACCGTCCATGTGCGGGGAGAAGGTCGCCTTGTGCTTGCCGCGCAGCAGGATTGCCGCGTGGCTGGCCAGACGTCCGAGGACGATATCGGTGGCATCGATGACAACCCAGTCGTGCTGGAGTTCGCTTGCCTTGGGGGTGTAAGTGCGCGTCACTGTTGTGCTGCTTTCTTCTTTTTCGAACGGAGGTGTTCGTGAATCCCGCTCCGGGCGTGTTTTCGTGAAGAAAACACTGTCGATGGAGGGCTCACGTTCGGATGCCGTGCTGCAACGCACAGACACCAAGGGTCAACACTAGTCGGAAGCCAGCATCGACGCAACCTCGGCGACGGCCGGCAGCGAGCGCCGGTTGCGGGTGTCCACTGCGCGCTGCGCCAGGGACGCATCGTCGGGATAGCCGACGTCGATGAGGGTGAGGCCGTGCGCCTGCATCACCTTGAACTCGCTGATGCGGTGCTTGTCGAAGTGCAGGTGGGCGAGGGTGCTGCCATCGAGACGCCCCTCCCCCACGGCAACGCAGGCACCGACCATGGCGCGCACCATGCTGTGGCAGAAGGCATCCGCTGTGATGGTGGCAATGAGCAGGCCGTCATCGTCGCGGGTCCAGCGAAATTGCTGCACGGTGCGGATGGTCGTCGCTCCCGGGCGTGGCTTGCAGTAGGCGGCGAAGTCGTGCAGGCCCACCAGGGTGGCCGCTGCGGCATCCATGGCTTCGAGATCCAGTCTGAACGGATGCCACGTGGTGCGCAGCCGCTGCTGCGGGTCGTGCAGGGCGAGCGGGTCGGCGATGCGGTATTCGTAGCGACGCCACAGGGCCGAGAACCGGGCGTCGAAGCCGCCGGGAACGACCGTGGCCCGGCGCAGCACGACGTCGGGTTTGGTCACCAGGATGCCGCCGAGGCGGCGCAGCACCGCGGTACCGAGGTCGACCGGGGGACGGTTTCCGGTGCCGCGTTGAATGCGCACGAGGGAGTGCGCCTGCTCGGCGGTGAGGTCGAAATGGGCCACCTGCCCGCGGGCGTGCACCCCGGCATCCGTTCGGCCGGCGACGATCAGGGTGGGGTGCGGGGGAAAGCTCTGCAGAATGCCGGCGAGCCCGTTTTCGATGTCGGCCTGCACGGTGCGAAAGCCCGGCTGGCGGGCCCAACCGGTGAAATCGGTGCCGTCGTAGGCGAGGTCGAGGCGGATGCGCGTGGAGCCCAGCGCTGCATTCGCGGCGCGGGGCACAAAAAGATTCACGAGGGTAAGCCTAGGTGGCACGCGCGGGTTATCGTTGAAACCGGCCCCTGGCGCACCCCCCTTGTGTGTGCCAAAGAAACCTCGTGTTGCCCATGACCCGTTCCCCGCTGTCGTTCCCGTTTACCGGGAGGACTCGGTCAACGACCGCCCTGATCGCCCCGGCGAACACCTCGGTGCCGGGGCCGATGAACGCCCCGCGCAGCAATCGTCTGGCCGGGCTCGACGGCCTGCGCGCCCTCGCGGTCATTGCCGTCGTGCTCTACCATTTTTTCCCGGCAGTCCTTCCGGGCGGCTTCATCGGCGTCGACGTTTTCTTCGTGATCAGCGGATTTCTGATCACCGGACTGCTCGTCTCCGAGCACACCCGATCCGGGCGCATCTCGCTGGGCCGATTCTGGCAACGACGCGCCCGCCGGCTGGTGCCCCCGCTCATTCCGGTCATTCTGATCAGCTGCAGCATCGCTTTTCTCATCGGCGGCGATGTGCTGGTGGGGCTCGGCGCCCAGCTGCTCGGAGCCACGACCTTCGGCTACAACTGGGTGTCGATCGCCACTGACGCCAGCTATTTCAGCGTCAACGAGCCCGAGCTGCTGCGCAATCTGTGGTCGCTCGCTGTGGAAGAGCAGTTCTATCTGGTTTGGCCGCTGCTGTTGCTGGTCGTGCTGCTGCTTCGCCGCCCCCACGTGCGCCTGGCCGTCGTCACCGGCCTGTTCATCGCTTCTGCCCTGTGGATGGGCCTGCTCTACCAGCCCGGCGCCGACCCGACCCGGGTGTACTACGGCTCGGACACGCACAGTTTCGGGTTGTTCGCCGGTGCCGCCCTGGCCCTGTTGTTGCGCCGCCCGAGTGGGCACCGCAACGAATTGCCGCGCTTGCGCCCGTGGCTCGGCGGCGGCGCCATTCTCGCGATCATCGGGTTTGCGTTCTGGCTGCCGGAGGACGGCACGGCCACCTATCGGGGCGGCCTCGTGGCGGTGAGCCTCGCCACCGCTGTCGCCATCTGGGCGGGGGTGCGCGGCGGCCGGTTCGGGCACCTTCTCGATGCGGCCCCGCTGCGTTACCTCGGCGAACGCTCCTACGGAATCTACCTGTGGCACTGGCCAGCGCTCGTACTGGTGCAGCTGCTCTGGCCGGCATCGTCTCCGTCCGGCGGTCTGCTGCCGATCGGGCTCCTCGCCACCGCCATCACCCTGGTGTTCGCGGGTATCTCCTACCGCTGGCTGGAAATGCCGATCCGGCGGGTCGGCGTGCGCGGCAGCATCCGTCGGGTCGGGGAGCTCTGGACCGGCCCGACCCGTCGTCGCCGTCTGGTCGCCGCCACGGCCGCGCTGTCGCTGCTGCTGGTCGGCGGCACGACAGCCGCCGTCGTTGCGGCGCCGGCGCAGACCTCGGCGCAATTGCGCATCGAACGCGGCCAACGGGCAATGGATGCTGCGGCGCGCGCCGCCACGCAGGCTGCCGCCGCCGAGGCCGCCCGTCAGGCCACGGCCCAGCCCGCCCTGACCGAGGGTCCGATCACGGCCATCGGCGACTCGGTGATGCTGGCCTCGGCCCCCGAATTGCAGGCCACCTTTTCGGGAATGACCGTGGACGCTTCGGTCTCGCGGGGGATGTATTCCGCAGATGACATCTTGCGGGCGTTGGAGGCTGCGGGTCAGTTGCATCCCGTTGTGGTCGTCGGGCTCGGGACCAACGGACCGATCACCGACGACGAACTCACCGTGATTCTGCGCATTTTGGGACCGGACCGAAAGCTCGTGCTGGTCAATGCCTACGCCGAGCGGGACTGGACTGACGGCGTCAATGCCACTCTTGCTGATTTCGCCGCCGGCAATCGTCGCATCGAACTGGCCAACTGGCACGATGCCATCGCGGGCCGGCTTGATCTTCTGGCCGGCGACCACGTGCATCCGGGGCCGACCGGCGGGCAGCTCTATGCCGACGAAGTGGGAGCGGCGCTCGACCGTCTCGCGGCGGTGCCGCCGCTGCCCGACACCAGCTGGTTGTTGCGCGACCCCGACGCGCCCCGCCCGCCGCCGTACCGGTGACTCAGAACTCGCGCACGTAGACGAGCTCCCGGTTGCTGGCGAAGAAGCCCATGCCGGTGTACAGGTCGAGCGCGCCGGTCGGGCTCGCCGAGTCCACATCGAGGGTCGCCCGCTCGTGCCCGGCCGCACGGCTCGCGTCCAGCTGCGCGGCCAGCAGGGCCTGCGCGATATGACGGCCGCGCCATCCCCTCAGCACGCCGACGAGGCCGATGTAGCTGCTGCGGTACCCGGCGGCGGCCCAGTCCTCCTCGTTGACACTCGACATGATGAAGCCCACGACGTGCTCACTGCCGTCCGGCTCGATGCCGAAGGCCACAAACGAGAGCTCCTCAACGAACGTCGAACCGGTGACGTAGGCGTTCCAGGTTTCGTCGGGAATCGGCTGGCTGGACCAATGGTCCATGAAGACCTCGTTGCGCGCTGCGTGTACGACCGGCGAGAGTTTCGACTCATAGGGTGCCAGGCGGATGCCGTCGGCCAGCGTGAATTCGCGAATGGGGTCGGCGAGGATGCGGTCGAGGCACAGAAAATAGCGGGTGCAGACCAGACCGAAGCGTTCATACAGGCGACCATTCTGCGGTGCGCGCTCGTCGCACGACGTGGCGATCCAGCCGGGAAGACGTTTGTCTGAAGTCGCCAATTGCTGCGTGGCCCGGGCGACCTGCCAGTTCAGCAGCTCGCGACCGATGCCCCGGCCTCGCATCGTCGGCAGGACGCCGCCATCCAGGTTGGATTTCACCAGGGTCACCTGCCCCGGCGAGAGCACGACGAGCCCGTTGGCGACGAGGTGGCCGTCAACGGCCTCTGCGACGAGAGTGTCAGTCGTTACATCAACGAACGAGAAATCGAAGATCTCGGCGATTTCGTCCCGTTCGAGAACGTAGTTGGGGTGGTCGGCCTGACCGATCGACTTCTCAAGCTGCCAGATGGCGTCGATATCGTCGACCGTCGCCGGGCGCCACACGGCAATGTCGGGATGCTCCGGCACGGGCAGTGCGGCGGGCATGGTCACACGTTCCGAGAGTGGACTCGTGGCATCGGTCATGCTTTCACCCTATCTACGCGGCCCCGATTCGGGCTAGAACTCCAGCGTGTATGCCATCTTCTTGTGGGTGGGCACAAAACCCATCCCGGTGTAGAGGCCGAGGGCTCCGGTCGGGCTCGCCGAGTCGACCGCGAGGGTCACCCGCTCATGCCCGAGCGCCTGCCCGGCAGCGAGCTGGGCGGCCAAAAGGGACTGGGCGATATGGCGGCCGCGCCATCCGCTCAAAACACCGACCAGGTCGATGTAGCTGCCGGTGAAACCCTGGGTGGCCCAGACGTTTTCGTTCGCCGTCGACAGCACGAAGCCGACGACGCGCTCGGTGCCGGACTCGTCGGTGCCGTAGGCCACGAACGAGAGGTCGGGACGAAACCATTTTCCGCCGACGAAGGCGTTCCAGTTCTCGTCACTCATCGGCTGGCTGCCCCAGTGGTCCATGAAGGCTTCGTCGCGGGTGGCGTGAACCTCGGCCGACGCCGCGGCGGTGAACCCGGCGATGCGGATGCCGGCGGCCGCGTCGACGACGCGCACCGGCGCATCCAGCGGTCGTTCCAGGGTGAGGAAGTAGCGGGCGAGGCCGAGGCCGGCGTGCTCGAACAGGCTGGCGTTCTGCGGGGAACGTTCGTCGGCATAGGTCAGGATCCAGCCGGGCAGGGCCTTGGCCGAGGAAGCGAGCTGCTGCTTCGCCCGGCCCAGCTGCCAGGCCAGGAGCTGGCGCCCGATGCCCCGACCGCGCAGTAGCGGGTGCACTCCACCGATCGGCAGCGAACGCACGAGGCTCACCTGGCGCGGCGGGAACATGACCATGCCCACCGCCACGATGCGGCCGGTTGCATCAAGACCCACGAGCGAGTCAAGTTCGGGGTGAAAGTGTGAGTAGCCGAAGTCGGCGGCGATCGCGCCGCGCGCCGTGAGGTAGTTCGGGTGGTCGACCTGGCCCATGAATTGGCGCAGCTGCCAGATGCCGTCAATGTCGCCCTCGGTGGCCGGCCGCCACTCGGCGACGTCCGGATGCTGCGGAACCACCGGAACCTGGGCATCCCCCACGCGTTCTGCCAACGAAGTCTCGAAATCACCCATCTTCACACCCTATCTTCCCCCGAAAGCGGCATGCAAAAAGGGGGGAGCCAACTCTCGTTGGCTCCCCCCTCGGTGGTGGTGCTACTTCTTGTCGGCCTCGACTGCAGCGTCGTCGACGGCTGCATCGTCGGCGACAACGGTCTCTTCGACGACAACATCGTCAGCGACGACGTCTTCGACCACGACGTTCTCGGACCCGACGGGGGTCGCGGCAACGGTCGCGGTCTTGGAGCGCTTGACCTTGGGGGTCAGGGGCTCGAGAACGAGCTCCATCTGCACCATGGAGGCGTTGTCACCCTTGCGGAAACCGAGCTTGGTGATGCGGGTGTAGCCGCCCTGACGCTCGTTGACCTGCGGGGCGATGACCGTGAACAACTCGTGCACGACGGTCTTGTCGGTGATCGTCGCGAGAACGCGACGACGGGCGTGCAGGTCGCCGCGCTTGGCGAACTGCACCATGCGCTCGGCGAGCGGACGCAGGCGCTTGGCACGGGTCTCGGTCGTCTTGATCGACTTGTGGGTGAACAGGGCCGCGGCCAGGTTCGCAAGCATGAGGCGCTCGTGCGCCGGGCCGCCACCGAGACGGGGGCCCTTTGTGGGCTTAGGCATGGGTAATCTCCAGTATCAAAAAATCGAAAGGCAGCGTTGAAGCGCGAGCCTTAGATGGTCTCTTCTTCGTAGCCGCTGTAGAAGTGCGCGCCGTCGAATCCGGGAACCGAATCCTTCAGGGACAGGCCGAGCTCAACGAGCTTGTCCTTCACTTCGTCAACCGACTTCTGCCCGAAGTTGCGGATGTTCATCAGCTGGGTCTCCGAGAGGGCGACCAGTTCGCTGACGTTGTTGATGCCTTCGCGCTTGAGGCAGTTGTACGAGCGCACCGACAGGTCGAGGTCTTCGATCGGAATCGAAAGCTCGGTCGAGAGCACGGCGTCAACCGGCGCGGGGCCGATCTCGATGCCCTCAGCGGCGGTGTTGAGCTCGCGGGCCAGGCCGAACAGCTCGGTCAGGGTGCGACCAGAGGATGCGATGGCGTCGCGGGGCGAGATAGCCGACTTGGTCTCCACGTCAACGACGAGGCGGTCGAAGTCGGTGCGCTCACCGGCACGAGTTGCCTCGACACGGTAGGTCACCTTGAGCACGGGCGAGTAGATCGAGTCGACCGGAATCTGGCCGGCCTCGGAGAACTCGTTGCGGTTCTGGGTGCTGGACACGTAACCACGGCCACGCTCAATGGTCAGTTCGAGTTCGAACTTCGCCTTGTCGTTGAGGGTTGCGATGACCAGTTCCGGGTTGTGCACCTCGACGCCAGCCGGAGCCGAAATGTCAGCGGCGGTAACCTGGCCGGCACCCTGCTTGCGCAGGTACGCGGTGATGGGCTCGTCGTGCTCGCTCGAGACGACGAGGCCCTTGATGTTCAGGATGATCTCGGTGACATCTTCCTTCACCCCGGGAACGGTGCTGAACTCGTGCAGCACGCCATCGATACGGATGCTGGTTACAGCAGCGCCCGGGATCGAGGAGAGCAGGGTACGGCGAAGCGAGTTGCCGAGGGTGTAGCCGAAGCCGGGTTCGAGGGGCTCAATGATGAACCGTGAACGGAACTCCGAGATGTTCTCTTCGGTGAGCGTTGGACGCTGTGCAATAAGCACTGTTGATTCCTTTCGGCTAAGTGTCCGCTATATGACACTTGCAATGACGAGAGAGTGAAAAGGTGAAAGAAAAGAGTCCCGACGGGCTCAGTGCGAGACAGAGCCCGTCGAGATGACAGCGAGTGCTTTAGACGCGGCGGCGCTTCGGCGGGCGGCATCCGTTGTGAGCCTGGGGGGTTACGTCGTTGATCGAACCGACCTCGAGGCCGGCGGCCTGCAGTGAACGGATCGCGGTCTCGCGGCCTGAGCCGGGTCCCTTGACGAAGACGTCAACCTTCTTCATTCCGTGTTCCTGCGCCTGGCGGGCGGCCGACTCGGCGGCCAGCTGTGCGGCGAAGGGAGTCGACTTGCGCGAACCCTTGAAACCAACCTGGCCCGACGAGGCCCAGCTGATGACAGCACCGGTCGTGTCGGTGATCGACACGATCGTGTTGTTGAAGGTGCTCTTGATGTGGGCCTGGCCCACAGCAACGTTCTTCTTTTCTTTCTTACGCGGCTTCCGTACGGCCGACTTGGGTTGTGCCATGAATTTCTCCTGAATCCTAAAGGCGTTAGCGAGCTAGGCCGAGGGCCTAGCGCGCCTTCTTCTTGCCGGCTACGGTGCGCTTCGGGCCCTTGCGGGTGCGAGCGTTGGTCTTGGTGCGCTGACCGCGAACGGGCAGGCCCTTGCGGTGGCGAATGCCCTCGTAGCTGCCAATTTCAACCTTGCGGCGGATGTCAGCGGCAACCTCACGGCGGAGGTCACCCTCAACCTTGAAGGAACCCTCGACGTAGTCGCGGAGAAGGACGAGCTGGTCGTCGCTCAAATCCTTGACGCGGATGTTTCCGTCGATTCCAGTGTCGGCGAGGGTCTTGAGGGCCCTCGTACGGCCAACACCGTAAATGTAAGTCAATGCAACTTCCACGCGCTTATCGCGCGGGATGTCGACGCCGGCTAGACGTGCCATTGTGTCTCCTGTTAGTGATGGAGGTCTGTAGCAGCTCCTGTACACCGGCCTCCAACCGATGGTGTCACCCGTGACGGGCTCCCGGAACTGCTATTCAATATTTAGTTGTGCAGCGCAGTGTTGTGCAGCGCAGTGTTGTGCAGCGCAGTCTCGAAGAAAAAGAGACTTAACCCTGGCGCTGCTTGTGACGGGGGTTCTCACAGATGACCATCACGTTGCCGTTACGGCGGATGACCTTGCACTTGTCACAGATCTTCTTGACGCTGGGCTTGACCTTCATGGTGATTCCTTGTTTTCGCTGTCTTCGTACCCTCGGGATGCCGAGGGCCGTTACTTACAGCAGTCGTTACTTGTAGCGGTAGACGATCCGGCCACGGGTCAGGTCGTACGGGCTCAGCTCTACGATCACGCGGTCCTCCGGGAGGATGCGGATGTAGTGCTGGCGCATCTTGCCCGAGATGTGGGCAAGAACTCGGTGGCCGTTTGACAGCTCAACGCGAAACATCGCGTTGGGCAGAGCTTCGACTACTGCGCCCTCGATTTCGATGACACCGTCTTTTTTGGCCATACCCTCACTGTCGCTCTGTATTGATTGCTGGTCATGCGGGATTGATGCCAGACACGCCACGAAAGACGACACCAGACACCAAGGATCAATCTTATGGTATGAGATTGCCTTTTGGCAATTCAGTCCTATAATCGCCGGCGCAAGCGCCCCCGACTTGGCGCAAGCAGGCTTGGCCGCAGGAGTCGGGGGCGCCGGGAGAGCGGCTGTGGGTTCGTTCAGTGGCGCACCCGCTGCGCCGCGGCGATTTCGCGGGTGACCGCTTCGAAGAGCGGATGCCCCCCGTCGAGCCCGCAGACGACCTCGGTAATCCGCGGCGCGGCTTCCCCCGCCAGCATCCGCTGCAGTTCGACGCTCTGCGAATCACCGGGGACGTCGAACCGGAAGGCCGCGCGAATGGCTTCGAGCAGGGCGACCGGATTGGTCCCGCCCTCGGCGAGCTCCGCCGCGGGCCCGATGAACCGTTCAAAGCGGCTGAGTTTACGCATCGGCTCCCGACCCACCCGTACGACGGTGTCCTGCAGGGCCGGGTTCTCGAACCGGGTCAGGATCTTCTCCCGGTAGGCCCGTTGGGCGTGCGAGTCGAGGCCGTGCTTGGCTACGAGCAGCGCGGAGGTCTCCTCGAGTACCCGGCGCGCGGCATCCCGCACAACCGACAGCTCGAGCGCCTCGCTGATTGTGGCCGCTCCGGCCAGGTGACCGAAGTACGCGATGGTCGCATGCCCGGTGTTGACGGTGAACAGCTTGCGTTCGATGAACGGCTCGAGGTTGTCGACGAAGGTCGCCCCGGCGATGTCGGGCACCGCGCCGGCAAAGCCGCCGCGCTCGATCACCCACTCGGCGAAGGTCTCCACGGTCACATCAATGCCGGCATCCGGGGATTGCCCCGGCACGATGCGGTCGACGGCGGTGTTGGCGAACACCACCCGGGCGGTGACGGCGTCCCGGTCGGCCGAAAGCACGTGGGACAGCACGTGTTCGGCCAGCCGGTCGGTGGCGTTGATGGCGTTCTCGCAGGCGATCACCGGCAACGGCGGTAGTGTCGCCCGCCGTCGTACCAACCCGGCTGCGATGGCCGGAGCGATGAATTTGAGAATATTCGGTCCGACCGCAGTGGTGACGATATCGGCCGTGGCGATCTCAGTGGCGAGTTGGTCGGATTGCGTGTCGCTGTTGATCGCCCGAAAGCTGTCGACGACGTGCACGCTCGACTCGCCGCCGACCTCGAACACCCGGTAGCTCGGGGCCGACTGCAGCGCGTCGATCAACGCCGCGTTCACGTCGGCGAAGACAACCTCGTAGCCGGCCTCGTGCAGCAGCAGTCCCACGAATCCCCGCCCGATATTGCCCGCGCCGAAGTGGATGGCTTTCATGCTTCGTTGACCTCCTCGAGCAGCTGAAAGATCTCGTCGGCCGACCCGGCGTCGAGGAGCTTCTGCACCTCGTCGGTGTCGGAGAACACGATGGCAACCTTGGAGAGAATCTCGAGGTGTTCGTTGTTCAGTCCGGCGATGCCGACGGCGAACCGCACCGGTTTGCCGTTCCAGTCGATCGGCTGCGGGTAACGCACGAGCGAGAGCGAGGAGCGCAGGATCGACTCCTTGGCCTCGTTCGTGCCGTGCGGAATAGCGAGGAGATTGCCCATGTAGGTGCTGACCGAGGCTTCCCGCTCGAACATGGAGTCGATGTAGTCGGGCCGCACCGCGCCGGAGTCCACCAGCAGGGCTCCGGCTTCGCGAATGGCCTCGTCCCTGGTGGTGGCCGTGCCTTCGGCCACCACGTTGCTGCGCGCGAGGATGTTCTGCGTCACCGGGTCACCTCGTTGTCGTTCGACTTGATCAGCTCGACCACCTCGTCATACCGGGGGCTGTTCATGAAGTTCTCGACCGAGACGTGCACCGAGTTGGGTGACTTGCTCCGTGCCCGGTCGGTGAGGTCCTGGTGGGTGATGACCAGGTCGGCGGACCCGTCGAGGTTGGCGATGGACTTGTTCACGACGGTGACGCCCTCGATGCCGGCCTTCTTCATCTTGTTGCGCAGCACGGAGGCGCCCATGGCGCTCGACCCCATACCGGCATCGCAGGCGAACACGATGTTGTGCAGCGGGCGACCGGCACCGACCGGCGCGGGGGCGGCATCCGCTTGGCCGGCGAGACCGCCGAGCACCGAACTGGACTTGCCCTTGTAGGCCTCGGTTTGCGCGACGGCGGCACCGAGGTCGCCGGTGCTGCCGGCCGCGAGGTCACGCTTGCGGCTGGCCCGCAGAATGACGGCCGCGATCAGGAACGACACCCCGGCGGCGGCGGCCACCGAGAGAATCACCCCGAAATAGCTGTCGGGGGCGGTCTGGAACAGCACCGCGAAGATACTGCCGGGTGAGGCTGGAGCACGCAGCCCGGTCTGGAACGCCACGTTGACGGCGACGCCGGTCATGCCGCCGCCGATCGCAGCGAGGATGAGGAGGGGCTTCATCAGCACGTAGGGGAAATAGATCTCGTGAATGCCGCCGAGGAACTGGATGATGATGGCGCCGGGGGCGCTCGCCTTGGCGATGCCGAGTCCGAAGAACGTGTACGCCAGCAGAATGCCGAGGCCGGGGCCGGGGTTGGCCTCGAGCAGAAACAGCAGCGACTTGCCGCTCTCTTCGACCTGCTGCACCCCGAGCGGGGTGAGCACGCCGTGATTGATGGCGTTGTTGAGGAACAGCACCTTGCCCGGTTCGATCAGGATGCTCGCGAGCGGCAGCAGGCCGGCGTTGATCAGCCAGTCCACCCCGGCCTCGAGCATGCTGCTCAGCCAGGTCACCACCGGCGCGATTCCGAAGAAGGCCCCGATCGCGAGCAGCGCGCCGAGAATGCCGGCCGAGAAGTTGTCGATGAGCATCTCGAAGCCGGGCTTGATCTTGCCGTCCCAGATGGAGTCGACCTTTTTGAGCAGCCAGGCGGCGAGCGGGCCGACGATCATGGCGCCGATGAACATCGGGATCTGGCTACCGACGATGACACCCATAGTGGCGATCGTGGCGATGACGCCGCCGCGGGTGTCGTAGACCATGCGACCGCCGGTGTTGGCGATCAGCAGGGGCAGCAGGTAGGTGATCATCGGGCCGACCAGGCCGACATATTGCGGGAAGGTCGAGCCGTCTTCGTTGGCGGCCAGTGCGGTGGCGGCGCCCTGCCAGCCGATGGCGTCGGCATCACCGAAACCGCCGAGGATGCCGTTGGGCAGCCAGCCGGTCGAGATGAACAGGGCGGTGATGAGTCCCCAGGCAATGAACGCGGGGATGTTCGGCATGACCATGCCGCTCAAAAAGGTGCCGAAGCGCTGCACGTGCACGCGTGTACCTGGGCGCTGCGGGTCGGCTGATGTCGTCGTCATTTCAAGACCTCTCTTGTCGTTGTTGTCTGGCTGGGTTGTTCGGGTTGGCCCATCGCCGCGAGGATCAGGTCGAGTGCGGTCTCACCGTCTCGGTCGGTGAAGATCGTGGTGGGCAGGAGTCGAGCCAGCGCTCCGTGTTCGGCGCATTGCTGAGCGATGGCCGGAAAGGCGGGCGCGAGGTGCGGGCCGACCAGTACGACATCGACCGGGGTGTGGGCGACGGCGGCGGCGAGGCGCACGAGCAGGTCCGCTTCGGTGATGGCGGTCACCGAGGCGGTGAGGCCGCGCAGGGTGGCGCTGCGTCGCAGGCGAAGCGCCACGAACGTGCTCGACGCACCAGCTCCGCACACCACCAGAATCTTCATCGATTCGCCTTCCGACGCTTGCGATCCTGTCAAATTGTTGAGAATTACTCCAAGATCAGAATTTCCGCACCCCCGGAAAGGGCCCCTGGGGCCCGAATGGTGGGCACAATGGTCGCGGAACAGACGGACACGGGGTGCGATCATGGCCGACAAGCAGGCGAGAATGCTGGATTACCTGGTGCGCACGCCTGCCTGGGTCACAGCCGGTGAACTCGCCGATGCGCTCGGGGTCACGCGGCGCAGTGTGCGCAGTTACGTCACCAACGTGAAGGCGGCGGCGCATCCGCTCGCCGTGATCGAGTCCGGACCGTTCGGATACCGTCTGAACCGCACCGCGTACGCCACGTTCGCGCAGACTCCGCCCCCGGAGACGACGGATTCACCGCAGAACCGGGTGTACCAGCTCGTGCGGCGACTCACCGACAGCATGGGTTTCGAAGGCACCGGCGGGCTCGACCTCTACGCCCTGGCTGCGGACCTGTTCGTGAGTGACTCCACCATTGAGGCCGACCTGGTGCGGCTGCGCGCGCTGTTGCCCGGGTCGGGATTGGAGGTGACCCGGCACGGCAGCATCGTGGGGCTGGCTGGCTCGGAGACTGATCGTCGGCGGTTGCTCGGGCGCATGTTCCGGGAGGAGAGCAAGCGGGGGGTCCTCGAGCTTGCCGCGATCTCGCGCGAGTTCGACTCCCATCAACTGGGCGCCTTCAAAACCGACCTGCTCGCCCACCTCGCCACCTCGGGCTATTTCATCAACGAGTTCGGCACTGACGGTGTGCTGCTGCACCTCGCCATCGCCGTCGACCGGGCCCGCAAACTGAGGCCTGCAGCGTCCCCGACCCCGCCGGCCGGTCCCCCGCCGGCCGGCGCTCGGCAGGAACTGGCGAGGACCCTGGCCGGCCTCATCACCACGCACTTCGACGTTGCGCTCGAGGCGGCCGAGCTCGACTACCTCGCCGTACTTCTGCGCACCCGGGTGCTCGCGCCGGGACACGACCTGCCGGCGCGCGCGACGGCATCCGCTTTCGCACGCCCTGAGGATCTCGCGGTCGTGCGCCGCATCGTGGCCAGGGCCAGCGCTGAGTATCTCGTCGATCTGACCGACGAGGATTTCATCGCCCGCCTCACCCTGCACGTGCGCAACCTCATCGACCGGGCCGGACAGAGTTCGTTCTCGCGCAACCCGCTCGCGCGCTCGATGAAGACGTCGTATCCGATGACCTATGAACTCGCTGTCTACATCGCGAGCGAACTGCAGCGGCACGAGCAGATCCTGATCAACGACGACGAGATCGCCTACATCGCGATGCACGTCGGCGCCCACCTCGAGCAGCAGCAACGGCAGGAGCAGCCGGTGCGCACGGTGCTGGTCTGCCCGAATTACTACGATCTGCAGGCGGTACTGCGGGGCCGTATCGAGGGCACGCTTGGCACCGACCTCGACGTCGTCGGCGTCATCACGCGCGCTGACGTGGACTGGGAACGGCTCGATGCACCGCTCGTGCTGACCACGATCGAGCCGCCCCGTCCAGTCGACGGGGCGCTCGTGATCCATCCGTTCCTAACCGAGGTCGACGTGAGCAACATTCGCCAGTTCGTCAGCCGGATGCGCCGCAGCGGACGCCTTACCCTGATCAAAGACGAATTGCTGCGCTTCTTCGACGCGGGTCTGTTTCTGCGCAACTTCTATCCCGGCGACGCCGCGGCCATGATTCGCGCCCTCGGCGAGCGGATGCGCGAGCACGGCATCATCACCCAGGCCTACGTCGACGGCGCCCTCGCCCGTGAACGGATGTCGTCGACCGCGTTCACCGACAATCTCGCGGTGCCCCACGCTATGGAGATGACCGCTCTGCGCACGTCCATCGCGATCGTGCTGAACGACGTGCCGATGGACTGGGGTGAGAACCGGGTCACGGTCGTCGCGATGATCGCGTTCAGCGCCGCCGGACGCTCGTCATTCCAAGTGGTGTTCGACCAGTTCGTCGAGGTGTTCGCCGATCGCAAAGACGTGCAGCGGCTGGTACACCGGTCCCCCGACTTCGCGAGCTTCATCGACGAGCTCGTGCATCTGATGGATCAGTAGTTACGGGATGGGAACGGGCACGATGCCGAACTGGGCCAGCCCCGCGGCTCCGCCGTCCTCAGCGGTGAGCACCCAGATGCCGTCCTTGTGCACCGCAACGCTGTGTTCCCAGTGCGCGGCGGCCTTACCGTCGCTTGTGGCGACGGTCCAGTCATCGTCGCGGGTGTACGTGTCGATGGAACCGAGCACAATCATTGGCTCGATGGCGACGACCAGGCCGGGCTTCACGTCGGGGCCCTTCTGACGCACACGGTAATTGAACACCGGCGGAGCCTCGTGCATGGAGCGGCCGATACCGTGACCGACATAGTCGGTGAGGATTCCGTAGGTGCCCTGAGATTCGACGTAGTCTTCGATGGCTTCGCCGACCTCATTGAGGTGACGGGCGGTGTGCAGGCGGGCAATGCCGTGCCACAGTGACTGTTCGGTCACATCGGACAGTTTCTGGCGTTCGGCGACGAGCTCAGGCCGGCTTGCGTCGGGAATCACGTAGCTGAACGCGGCATCACCGTTCCAGCCCTCGATGATCGCTCCACTGTCGATCGAGACGATGTCTCCGGCACCGAGGCGGCGATCGGAGGGGATGCCGTGCACGACGTCGTCGTTGACCGACGCGCACACGGTGTGATGGTAGCCCTCTTCGAGTTTGAAGTTGGGCTTGCCGCCGAGCGCGACGATGGCGGCCTCAGCCGCGGCGTCGAGGTCGAGGGTCGTCGCGCCGATGACCATGGCCGAGCGGGCAGCCACGAGTGATGCCGCGGTCGCCAGGCCCGGTGCCACCATGAGGCGAAGCTGGGCCGGGTTCTTGTAGATGGAACGTCGAAGACTCACTGGTTTCCCACAGACTAGCTCCGAAGAGGGGAGCGATATTTTTATGATTGTTCACATGGTGATGGGCCGAGCCGTGAGGCCCGGCCCGAAGGGTGGAGCGGTTTAAAGCGTGGTGGTGCTGGCGCGAAGGCCACGTTCGGCCAGCGCGGCGAGAATGCGGTCGGTGACCGCTTCAACGGCGCCGAGGCCGTCGATGGTGACGACGACGCCGCGGGTGCTGTAGACATCGATGAGCGGGGCGGTCTGCTCGGCGTAGACGTCGAGACGGTGCCGGATGACCTCGGCCGTGTCATCCGCACGGCCCTGCTCGGCAGCCCGCTTGAGCAGACGCGCGACGACCTCGTCGGTGTCGGCGGTGATCAGCACGACCACGTCGAGCTGGGTGCCCTCGGCGACAAGGAGACGGTCCAGCTCAGCAACCTGGTCGGTCGTGCGCGGGTAGCCGTCGAGCAGAAAGCCGCTGGCGGCATCCGCTTCTTTCAGTCGGTCGGCGACGATCGCGTTGGTGAGGCTGTCGGGAACGTAGGCGCCGGCATCCATGAACGATTTGACCTCCAGCCCCAGCGGGGTGTTGTTGGTCACGTTGTACCGAAAGATGTCGCCGGTGGAAATGGCCGGAACGTTGAAGGCGAGAGCGAGACGCTCGGCTTGGGTGCCCTTGCCCGCGCCGGGCGGGCCGATCAGTAGTAAGCGCGTCATTTAAGAAGCCCCTCATAGTGTCGCTGTTGCAGTTGCGAGTCGATCTGCTTGACCGTCTCGAGCCCCACCCCGACGACGATGAGAATGCTCGCGCCGCCGAACGGGAAGTTCTGGTCGGCGCCGATCAACGAGAAAGCGATGAGCGGGATGAGCGCGATCAGGCCCAGGTAGATCGAGCCCGGCAGGGTGATGCGGGTCAACACGAAGTCGAGGTACTCGGCGGTCGGGCGGCCGGCCCGGATGCCGGGAATGAACCCGCCGTACTTCTTCATGTTGTCGGCGACCTCTTCGGGGTTGAACGTGATGGCCACGTAGAAGTAGGTGAAGCCGATGATGAGCAGGAAGTACATGGCCATGTAGAGCGGCTGGTCGCCACCGGTGAGGTTCTGTGAGATCCAGACCACCCAGGCCGGGGCTTCCTGGCCGGCGGCCGGCTGGTTGAACTGCGCGAGCAGGGCCGGCAGGTAGAGCAGCGAGGAGGCGAAGATGACCGGGATGACGCCGGCCATGTTGACCTTGATCGGTATGTAGGTGTTGTTGCCGCCGTAGGTACGGCGCCCGACCATGCGTTTGGCGTACTGCACCGGGATTCGCCGCTGCGACTGCTCAACGAAGACCACGCCGGCGACCACCAGAACTCCCACGATCAACACGATGATGAGTGTGTCGAAGCCCTGCTGCTGGCCGATCGCGGTCAACGAGCCGGGGAAGAGTGCGGCGATCGAGACGAAGATCATGAGCGACATGCCGTTGCCGACGCCGCGTTCGGTGACGAGCTCACCCATCCACATGATGACGCCGGTGCCGGCGGTCATGGTGATCACCATGAGCATGATCGCGTACCAGGCGTCGTTGGTGATCAGCTGCGTGCATTCGGTGCTGGCGGATGTGCCGAACAGCGCGCCGCTGCGAGCCACCGTGATCAGCGTGGTCGACTGCAGGATGCCGAGGGCAATGGTGAGGTACCGGGTGTACTGGGTCAGGGTGCTCTGACCGGCGGCACCCTCCTTATAGAGGGTGTCGAAGTGTGGGATGACCACGCGCAGCAGCTGCACGATGATCGAGGCCGTGATGTACGGCATGATGCCGAGCGCGAAAACGCTGAGCTGGAGCAGGGCGCCACCGCTGAAGAGGTTGACGAGCTCGTAGAGGCCACTCGTGCCCTGATTGGCTGCCAGACACAGTTGCACGTTGCCGAAGTCCACGAACGGGGCCGGAATGAACGAGCCCAGACGGAACAGAGCAATGATGCCCAGGGTGAAGCCGATCTTCTTGCGAAGGTCGGGTGTGCGGAAGATCCGCGCAATGGCGCTAAACAAAAAGGCCTCCAGATTTTTACGCAGATCGACCCGCACAGGTCGTCTTAAAGCGATCGAGCTTGTCGAATCACACCAAACGATTTACTCGTTGACGGATTCGACAAGCTCGATTGAGCGTCTACGGACTTACTTTACAGATCCACCCGCGGCGACAATTTTCTGCTCAGCTGAAGCAGAGACCTTGTCGACCGTCACGTTCAGCTTAACGGTAATTTCACCGGTTCCGAGAACCTTGACTTTTTCGTTGTCACGAACTGCACCCTTGGCGATCAGGCTGGCAATGGTGACATCGCCGCCGTTCGGGTAGAGCAGTTCGAGCTTTTCCAGGTTGACAACCTGGTACTCGACGCGGAACGGGTTCTTGAATCCACGCAGTTTCGGGGTGCGCATGTGCAGAGGCATCTGCCCACCCTCGAAGCCGACGCGCACGGTGTAGCGTGCCTTCGTTCCCTTGGTGCCTCGACCCGCGGTCTTACCTTTGGATCCTTCACCACGGCCAACGCGCTGGCGGGCCTTCTTCGCTCCGGGAGCCGGGCGAAGGTGGTGTACCTTCAGCACGTGCTCGCGGGGCTCGGTGGGCTCTGCTGCAACAGCGGCCTTTTCAGGGGCAGCGGCCTTCTTCGGTGCTGCGGCCTTTTTGGGGGCAGCAGCCTTCTTCGTGGCGGGCTTGTCCGCTACCTGGGTAGCTTCCTTCTCGTCAGCCATTAGTCAATCTCCTCGACCTTTACGAGGTGAGCGACGGTGTTGACGTAGCCACGGTTCTGCGAGTTGTCCTCGCGGATCGTGACGGCGCCAATGCGTCGCAGACCCAGGCTGCGAAGAGTGTCGCGCTGGTTCTGCTTCTCACTAATTTTGGACTTGATCTGTGTGATCTTCAGCTGGGCCATCAGGCACCTGCCTTCGCGGTTGCGGCCGCTGCAGCTGCAGCAGCGTCGGCACGAAGAAAACGGGCCGGAGCGACGTCTTCGTAGGCGAGGCCACGGCGAGCCGCAACCGCACGCGGCTCTTCGAGCTGGTGCAGGGCCTCGACCGTGGCGTGCACGATGTTGATGGTGTTCGACGAACCGAGCGACTTGCTCAGCACGTCGTGGATGCCAGCGCATTCGAGTACGGCGCGCACCGGGCCACCGGCGATAACGCCGGTACCTGCTGCTGCCGGACGAAGCAGAACGACACCGGCTGCAGCTTCACCCTGCACGGGGTGCGGGATGGTCAGTCCGACGCGAGGAACGCGGAAGAAGTTCTTCTTCGCTTCTTCAACGCCCTTGGAGATAGCGGTCGGGACCTCACGGGCCTTACCGTATCCAACGCCAACCAGGCCGTTACCGTCGCCGACGACGACGAGAGCGGTGAAGCTGAAGCGACGACCACCCTTGACGACCTTCGACACGCGGTTGATGGTGACGACGCGCTCCAGGAACTGGCTCTTGTCGGCATCGCGGCTTCCGCGGTCCTTGTTCGGGTTGCGCTCACGTCCACCACGACGAGCCTCGCGGGGCTCGTTCTGCGGCGGGGTCGTGGAGGCAGCGGTTTCAACCGGTGCCTCGGCAACGGCAGCAACAGGTGCTGTGGTTTCGATCTTTTCAGTGCTCACAGGTTCAATCCACCCTCTCGAGCTCCCTCGGCGATGGCTGCGACGCGTCCTGCGTACTTGCTGCCACCACGGTCAAATACAACGGCTTCGATGCCGGCGGCTTTCGCACGCTCAGCAACAAGCTCACCGACCTTGCGGGCCTTGGCGGTCTTGTCACCATCGAAGGTGCGCAAGTCCGTTTCGAGCGTGGATGCCGACGCAAGGGTGAAACCCTTGCTGTCGTCGACGACCTGCACGAATACGTGGCGAGCCGAGCGCGTGACAACGAGGCGCGGGCGAAGCGCCGTTCCCTCGATCTTCTTGCGAAGACGTGTGTGTCGACGTCCGCGGGCTGCGGCCTTGCTCTTGCCTCTAGTTCCGAGTCCCATGGTTACTTACCGCTCTTTCCGGCCTTGCGGCGAACAATCTCGCCGGCGTAACGCACACCCTTGCCCTTGTAGGGCTCTGGCTTGCGAATCTTACGGATGTTGGCGGCAACCTCGCCGACGGCCTGCTTGTCGATTCCGCTGACCGTGAGCTTGTTGACGCTCTCCACGGTCAGAACGATGCCGACGGGCGGCTCGACGACGACCGGGTGCGAGAAGCCGAGGGCGAACTCAACGGAGGTGCCCTTCTGCGCCGCGCGGTAACCGGTACCGACGATTTCAAGACCCTTGGAGTAACCAACGGTTACGCCGATGATCTGGTTGTTGATCAGGGTGCGGGTCAGACCGTGCAGCGAACGCGACTGGCGTTCGTCGTTCGGACGGGTGACGAGAACGTGACCGTCCTCGATCGACACCGAGATGGGGTTGGAAACGACGAGCGAGAGCTCGCCCTTCGGGCCCTTGACGGAGACGGCCTGGCCGTCAGCCACAACCGTTACCCCAGCAGGGATCGGGATGGGGAGTCTTCCAATACGTGACATTCTCAGTTACCACACGTAGGCGAGAACTTCTCCGCCTACGCCCTTCTTCTCAGCCTGGCGGTCGGTGAGCAGACCGCTGGAGGTGGACAGGATGGCAACGCCGAGGCCGCCGAGAACCGTGGGGATCTCGGTCGACTTTGCGTACACGCGCAGGCCGGGCTTGGAGACCCGCTTGATGCCTACGATGGAACGCTCACGGTTCGGACCGAACTTGAGGTCCAGCGTGAGGGTCTTGCCTACTGTTGCATCTTTGACGGTCCAGGCGGAGATGTAACCCTGAGCCTTGAGGATGTCAGCGATGTGCGCTTTCAATTTGCTATGCGGCATCGACACGGTGTCGTGGTACGCCGAGTTCGCGTTGCGCAGTCTGGTCAGCATGTCTGCGACCGGATCTGTCATTGTCATTTTGTGGTGCCTTTCTCGCCTGGTTTCGCCCATCCGTTACACGAATGACGACCTGTGGTGGTGAGGAAACCGATCGGTTGATCGGCTTCCGGGGTGAAAATCTCTGTGCGCCCGCGATTTCTCGGCGAGCGAGTCCAACCGGGGCTGGGAGCCTGCAAGCGCAAGCTCCCAACTCTAGTTGAAAATGTTCCTGCGTAGTGAGGAACTACTTCTTAGCGTCGTCCGACTTGAACGGGAAGCCGAGCGCCTTGAGCAGCGCGCGACCCTCATCGTTGGTCTTCGCGGTCGTGACGACCGTGATGTCCATACCGCGAACGCGGTCGATGCGGTCCTGGTCGATCTCGTGGAACATGACCTGCTCGGTCAGGCCGAAGGTGTAGTTGCCCGCACCATCGAACTGCTTGTCGGACAGACCGCGGAAGTCACGGATACGCGGAAGGGCCAGGCTGAGCAGCCGGTCCAGGAACTCCCACATGCGGTCGCCACGAAGTGTGACGTGGGCGCCAATGGGCTGTCCCTCACGCAGTTTGAACTGCGCGATGGACTTGCGGGCCTTGGTGACCTGCGGCTTCTGGCCGGTGATCTTGGTGAGGTCAGAAACCGCACCGTCCATCACCTTGCCGTCGCGTGCTGCTTCGCCGACACCCATGTTGACGACGATCTTCGTCAGGGTGGGGATGCGGTGCACGTTGGTGAAGCCGAGTTCCTCGGAGAGTTTGGCACTGATCTCATCGCGGTACTTCTGCTTCAGACGCGGCAGGGCCTTGACGGGCGCGACGCCCTCAGTGCCTTCAACAACTGCGGTGTCAGTCATTAGAGGTCCTTCCCTGACTTCTTGGCGTAACGAATGCGGACCGTCTTGGTGACGCCGTCCTTCGTTACCTCTTCCTGGCGGAAGCCGACGCGGGTCGGCTTCTTGGTCTCCGGGTCGACGATCGCAACGTTGGACACGTGGATGGGGGCTTCGAAGGTCTCGATGCCGCCCGTCTTGGTGCCGCGCTGGGTCTGGCCGACGCGAACGTGCTTGGTCACGAAGTTGATGCCCTCAACGAGGACACGGTTCTTCTCGACGTCGACGGAGATGATCTTGCCCTGCTTGCCACGGTCTCCGCCGCGAGCCTGGCTGCGGCCGCTGATGACCTGAACGAGGTCACCCTTTTTGATTCTGGCCATGATTAAATAACCTCCGGTGCCAGCGAGATGATCTTCATGAACTTCTTGTCGCGAAGCTCGCGACCGACCGGTCCGAAGATTCGGGTGCCGCGGGGGTCACCGTCTGCCTTCAAGATCACTGCAGCGTTCTCATCGAACTTGATGTAGGAGCCGTCTGGACGACGGGTCTCCTTCTTGGTGCGAACGATGACAGCTTTGACGATGTCACCCTTCTTGACGTTGCCGCCCGGGATTGCATCCTTGACCGTGGCGACGATGACGTCGCCCAGGCCGGCGTAACGACGGCCGGAGCCACCGAGAACGCGGATGGTCAAGAGTTCCTTGGCACCGGTGTTGTCGGCAACTTTGACTCGTGATTCTTGCTGAAGCACTTTATAACTCCTTTACGTCAAGTAAGCGCGAGGCTTACTTGGCCTTCTCAAGAATCTCGACCAGGCGCCAGCGCTTGGAAGCGCTGAGCGGACGGGTCTCACTGATCAGGACAAGGTCGCCGATGCCGGCGGAGTTCGCCTCGTCGTGCGCCTTCAGCTTGGATGTACGGCGGATGACCTTGCCGTACAACGGGTGCTTCACGCGGTCTTCGACCACGACAATGATGGTTTTGTTCATCTTGTCGCTGGTCACGTAACCACGCAGCGTCTTGCGGTAACCGCGTACGAGCTCGGTGGCTTCGCCCGCGACGACCGTTTCGTCAGTCTTCGCCATGACTAGGCCTCCTTCGTCTCGACGGTCTCAGCTGCAGCGTCGTCGGTGGACTCCACTGCGGCCTTGGCCTTCTTGGTCTTCTTGTCGGCCTTCTCAGCCTTGGCCGGAGCCGGGGCTGCGACCGGCGTGGCACGAATGCCCAGCTCGCGCTCACGGAGGACCGTGTAGATGCGAGCGATGTCGCGCTTGACCGCGCGGAGACGGCCGTGGCTCTCGAGCTGACCGGTGGCCGACTGGAAGCGCAGGTTGAACAGCTCTTCCTTGGCCTTCTTCAGCTCTTCGAACAGCTTTTCATTGTCAAAAGTATCGAGCTCGACTGGGGCGAGCTCCTTGGTTCCGATCGCCATTATGCGTCGCCCTCCTCGCGCTTGATGATGCGTGCCTTGAGGGGCAGCTTGTGAATAGCGCGGGTCAGCGCCTCTTTCGCAACGGCGTCGGTGACACCGCTGAGCTCGAACAGAACGCGACCCGGCTTGACGTTGGCAACCCACCACTCGACCGAACCCTTACCGGAACCCATGCGGGTTTCGGCAGGCTTCTTGGTCAGCGGGCGGTCGGGGTAGATGTTGATCCACACCTTTCCGCCACGCTTGATGTGACGCGTCATGGCGATACGAGCGGACTCGATCTGACGGTTGGTCACATACGCGGGGGTCAGCGCCTGGATGCCGTACTCACCGAAGGACACCGTGGTGCCACCGGTAGCGTGGCCGGTGCGACCCGGGTGGTGCTGCTTGCGGTGCTTGACTCTACGTGGAATCAACATTATTTAGCCTCAACTCCTGCTGCGACCGGTGCCGCTGCCGGAGCATCTGCACGAGGTGCACGGCGCGGTCGATCGTCACGACGCTCGGGGCGGGACGACTTAGCGTTGGCCTGCTCGCGAGCGAGTTCCTTGTTGGTGATGTCGCCCTTGTAGATCCAGACCTTCACGCCGATACGGCCGAAGGTGGTCTTGGCTTCGTAGAAGCCGTAGTCGATGTTCGCGCGCAGGGTGTGCAGGGGCACACGGCCTTCGCGGTAGAACTCGCTGCGGCTCATTTCGGCGCCACCCAGACGACCGGACACCTGGATGCGAACACCCTTGGCGCCGGCGCGCTGTGCACCCTGCAGACCCTTACGCATCGCGCGGCGGAACGCCACACGAGCGGAGAGCTGCTCGGCGATACCCTGCGCGACCAGCTGGGCATCCTGCTCGGGGTTCTTGACCTCGAGGATGTTCAGCTGAATCTGCTTGGCGGTGAGCTTCTCAAGGTCAGAGCGGATGCGCTCGGCCTCCGCGCCGCGGCGACCGATCACAATGCCCGGACGGGCGGTGTGAATGTCAACGCGAACACGGTCACGAGTGCGCTCGATCTCGATGCGGCTGACGCCGGCACGGTCAAGGCTGGTGCTCAGCAGGCGACGGATCTTGACGTCTTCTGCAACAAAGTCAGCGTAGCGCTGACCCGGCTTGGTCGAGTCGGAGAACCAACGCGATACGTGATCGGTGGTGATTCCCAGACGGAAGCCATAGGGATTTACTTTCTGACCCATTACTTCGTACCCTCCTCAGGAGTGGTGAGCACAACCGTGATGTGGCTGGTGCGCTTCTTGATTTCGAATGCGCGACCCTGGGCACGAGCCTGGAAACGCTTGAGGGTCGTACCCTCGTCAACGAATGCCCGGCTGATGAACAGGTCCTGCTCGTCCAGATACGTGTTGGCTGCATCTGCCTTGACCCGGGCGTTGGCGATGGCCGAGGCCACCAGCTTGTACACCGGATCGCTCGCGCCCTGCGGCGCGAACTTCAGAATTCCCAGCGCTTCATGCGCCTGCTTGCCGCGGATCATGTTGACAACGCGACGAGCCTTCTGGGGGGTAACGCGGATGTGACGCACGCGTGCGATCGACTCCACCATTTCTTCTCCTCCTTCACGTCCCCGCGTTAGCGGCGACGGCCCTTCTTGTCGTCCTTCACGTGTCCACGGAAGGTGCGGGTGGGCGCAAACTCGCCGAGCTTGTGGCCGACCATGCTCTCGGTGACGAACACCGGGATGTGCTTGCGTCCGTCGTGCACTGCGATGGTGTGTCCGAGCATGTCGGGGATGATCATCGAGCGGCGCGACCAGGTCTTGATTACGTTCTTGCTCTTGGCTTCGTTCGCCGCGAACACCTTGCGAAGCAGGTGGTCGTCAACGAAAGGGCCTTTCTTAAGACTTCTTGGCATCGTCTACTCCTACTTACGCTTCTTGCCGACGGTGCGGCGACGAACAATGAGCTTGTCGCTTTCCTTATTCGGGTGGCGGGTGCGCCCTTCCTTCTGGCCCCAGGGGCTGACGGGGTGACGTCCACCGGACGTCTTACCCTCACCACCACCGTGCGGGTGATCGACCGGGTTCATGGCAACACCACGAACGGTCGGGCGAACGCCTTTCCAGCGCATACGTCCGGCCTTGCCCCAGTTGATGTTCGACTGCTCGGCGTTGCCGACCTCGCCGATCGTCGCGCGGCAGCGAGCATCCACGTTGCGGATTTCACCAGACGGCAGACGAAGCTGGGCGTAGACGCCCTCCTTCGCGACGAGACGAACCGACGAACCGGCGGAGCGGGCCATCTTGGCGCCACCACCCGGACGCAGCTCGATCGCGTGAATGATGGTACCGGTGGGGATGTTCTTCAACGGCAGGTTGTTGCCGGGCTTGATGTCAGCCCCGGCTCCCGACTCGATGATGTCGCCCTGTGCGAGCTTGTTCGGCGCGATGATGTAACGCTTCGTGCCGTCGATGAAGTGCAGGAGCGCGATGCGCGCCGTGCGGTTCGGGTCGTATTCAATTTCAGCGACGCGGGCGTTGACGCCGTCCTTGTCGTTGCGCTTGAAGTCGATCACGCGGTACTGGCGCTTGTGTCCACCACCGATGTGACGGGTCGTGATGCGGCCCTGGTTGTTACGTCCACCGGTCTTGTGGAGCGGACGCAGAAGCGACTTTTCCGGGGTGGAACGTGTGATCTCCGCGAAGTCGGCAACGGATGAACCGCGTCGACCCGGGGTCGTGGGCTTGTACTTACGAATAGCCATTAGTTATCCCTCTGCCTGTCGCTTAGCCGACGGCCGTGAAGATGTCGATGGAGCCAGACTTGAGCGTGACAATGGCACGCTTGGTGTCCTTGCGCTTGCCCATGCCGAACTTGGTGCGGCGAGTCTTGCCCACGCGGTTCAGGGTGTTGATCGAAGCGACCTGCACCTTGAAGATCTTTTCGATCGCGAGCTTGATCTCCGTCTTGTTCGAGCGGGGGTCAACGATGAAGGTGTACTTACCCTCGTCAATCAGGCCGTAGCTCTTCTCAGAGACAACCGGAGAGATGATGATGTCGCGGGGGTCCTTGTTGGTCGCGATAGTCATTATGCGGCCACCTCTTCCTTCTTGGTCTTGCTCTCCACGAACGCGTTGAACGCGCCGGTGGTGAAGACGATGTCGTCGCTGACGAGCACGTCATAGGCGTTGAGCTGATCCCACGAGAGGATGTGCACCGTCGGGATGTTGCGAATGCTGCGCAACGTGGTCTCGTCGGTACGCTCGAGAACGACCAGCACGTGCTTGCTCGTGGCGATCTGCGTGAGCAGCTCCAGGGCAACCTTCGTGTTGGGGGTCTCAGCCGTGAACAGTGCCTCGACGATGTGCAGGCGGCCACCGCGGGCGCGGTCGCTCAATGCACCCTTGAGGGCTGCGGCGATCATCTTTTTCGGGGTGCGCTGGTCGTAGCTGCGCGGGGTCGGTCCGTGGACGATTCCACCACCGGTCATCTGGGGAGCACGGATCGAGCCCTGACGAGCGCGACCGGTTCCTTTCTGCTTGAACGGCTTGCGGCCGGCACCGGAAACTTCTCCACGGCGCTTGACCTTGCTCGTTCCCTGGCGTGCGGCAGCGAGCTGCGCGACAACGACCTGGTGGATGAGGGGGATGTTGGCGGGAACGTCGAAGAGCTCGTCGGGAAGCTCGGCAGAGCCTGCCTTCTTGCCCTTGGCGTCAATGATGTCGAGTGCTGTAGCCATAGTGACTAGGCTCCCTTCACTGCGTTGCGAACGAATACGAGGCGGCCACGAGCACCGGGAACGGCACCCTTGACGAGCATGAGGCCCTTGTCGGCGTCAATAGCGTGCACCTTGAGGTTCAGCACGGTTACGCGCTCGCCACCCATACGACCGGCCATGCGCATGCCCTTGAAGACACGGCTCGGGGTCGAGGAAGCACCGATGGAACCGGGCTTGCGGTGGTTGCGGTGCGAACCGTGAGAGGAGGAAACACCCTTGAAGTTGTGACGCTTCATAACACCGGCGAAACCCTTACCCTTGCTGGTGCCCATGACATCAACCTTGGTGCCGGCAGCGAAGACACCGTCAACGGTGAGCTCCTGGCCCAGGTTGTAGTCAGCGGCGTCCGCGGTGCGGAGCTCAGTGATGTGGCGACGCGGCGTGACGCCGGCCTTGTCGAAGTGACCGGCAAGGGGCTTGTTGACCTTGCGCGGGTCGATGGGGCCAGCGGCGATCTGAACGCCGTTGTAGCCGTCGACGGCCTTAGTACGAATCTGCGTGACAACGTTCGGCGCGATCTCGATGACGGTAACGGGAACAAGCTTGTTGTTCTCGTCCCACACCTGGGTCATGCCGAGCTTCTTGCCGAGGAGACCCTTGGTGGTCTTGGTATCGGAGTAAGACATCGCGGGCCCTAGAGCTTGATCTCGATGTTGACGTCGGCCGGGAGGTCGAGGCGCATGAGCGAGTCAACAGCCTTCGGGGTCGGGTCAATGATGTCGATCAGACGCTTGTGGGTGCGCATTTCAAAGTGCTCCCGGCTGTCCTTGTACTTGTGAGGGGAACGGATGACACACACCACGTTCTTCTCGGTCGGAAGCGGCACCGGGCCGACGACTGTAGCGCCCGCACGGGTCACTGTGTCGACGATCTTGCGCGCCGAAATGTCGATGACCTCGTGGTCATACGACTTAAGTCGAATGCGGATCTTCTGTCCCGCCATGTCGAACTCTCTCTCTGTCGAGGCGTCTTACAGACAACGGCACGATTTGCCGAGGTTGCATTGGACGCCGTAGTAGCACTGCTGCTATTAGCACCACTGTTCATATGTCAATTTCGATTTCACGCCGAATGACCGACGCTCATCGTCAACGTCGACTCCCAGAAGCAGACCCTGGGGGACGGCACGGTTTTACCCACGCCAACCAGATCGTTGATTTATGCTGCGCTCTGCTCCCTGCGGCCTAGCCTGCAATCAACGCTCTTTCGACGATGTGTTTTTCGAAAGACTGTGACGCGACTATGCACTGCCTGGCAGTGATTCCGACTGCGCACGCGCATGCCGAAAGTGTTGAACTAGAAGAGTCTGCCACACTGTTGCCATTACATGCAACCCGGGCGTGTCGCGCTCGGCGTGTCGTTCGGTATTCAAGCGAATGACGGCGGCCGGCCGGCCGCGGGCATCCGCTTTCGAACGATTTTCGCGGCTAGCCCTGGCTGATGCCGGCGGCCACGCGCGGGCTCTGGTCGGGGCAGCTCTTCGCGGTGGATTCGGTGAGCACACGCTCGGCCATGATCTGACGGGATTGCTCTGTCAAACCTGTGGTCGGATATTCGGCGAGCACCTGGGTGATGATCGCGGGAATGCTCAGGGTGGCGTATTCCTCGAGGCTGTCGCAGACCAGCACGCTGTAAACGCTCACGGTGCTGACCACGATGTTGTCGAGAATCTGCTGCTCGGTCTGCGCGGTTGGCGTCGGAGTCGGGGCGGGAACGACGGTTGGGCTCGGGGTCGGAGTCACCCGGGTGACGGCGGTTTGGGCAGCGGGAGCGGACCCGGCCAGGCGTGGCACGATCACCACGGCCAGGATGCCGACCACAACGACCGCGATCACCATCAGGATGCGCATTTCCAGTTTCGATATCTGCATGGGCAGACCCTAACCAAAAACTGAGGATTCTGCAGGACTCCCCCGAGCAACGACATGGGCTCGAAACAGGCGGCCGCGCCGAGGTGAGTCTCCGCTTGGTGGCTGTATCCACGGTGGATGCGTCCGGGTGCAAAAAAGGGGGCCGGGCCCGAAGGCCCGACCCCCTTTCAGGAGATCAGTAGAAGAAGACTACTTGATGATCTTGGTGACCGTGCCGGCGCCGACGGTGCGGCCACCTTCACGGATAGCGAAGCCGAGGCCCTCTTCCATGGCGATCGGCTGAATCAGCGCGACAGTCAGGTCGGTGGTGTCGCCAGGCATGACCATCTCGGTGCCCTCGGGCAGCGTGATGACGCCGGTGACGTCCGTGGTGCGGAAGTAGAACTGCGGGCGGTAGTTCGCGTAGAACGGGTTGTGACGGCCACCCTCGTTCTTGCTGAGGATGTACGCGGTGCCCTCGAAGTCGGTGTGCGGCGTAACCGAACCCGGCTTGACGACGACCTGGCCGCGCTCAACGTCTTCGCGCTTGGTGCCACGAAGAAGAAGTCCACAGTTCTCGCCGGCCCACGCCTCGTCGAGCTGCTTGTGGAACATCTCAATACCGGTAACCGTGGTCTTCTGCGTCGGGCGGATGCCGACGATCTCGATCTCGGAGTTGATCTTGAGGGTTCCACGCTCGGCGCGGCCCGTAACAACGGTGCCACGGCCGGTGATCGTGAAGACGTCCTCGATCGGCATCAAGAACGGCTTGTCCTTGTCGCGGATCGGGTCGGGGATGAAGTCGTCAACGGCCTTCATGAGCTCAAGGATGTTGCCGGTCCACTTCTCGTCGCCTTCAAGCGCCTTGAGTGCGGAGACCTGGATGACGGGGGCGTTGTCGCCATCGAAACCCTGGCTGGAGAGAAGTTCACGAACTTCGAGCTCAACGAGCTCCATGATCTCTTCGTCATCAACCATGTCGGCCTTGTTCAGCGCGACGAGCAGGGTCGGAACGCCGACCTGCTTGGCGAGAAGAACGTGCTCACGGGTCTGAGCCATCGGGCCGTCAGTAGCGGCAACCACGAGGATTGCGCCGTCCATCTGAGCAGCACCGGTGATCATGTTCTTGATGTAGTCAGCGTGGCCCGGAGCATCGACGTGCGCGTAGTGACGCTTGTCGGTCTCATACTCAACATGCGAAATGTTGATCGTGATGCCGCGCTGGCGTTCTTCCGGAGCCGAGTCAATCGACGCGAAGTCGCGCTGAACGTTGATCTTGGACGGGAACTTATCGGCAAGAACCTTGGAGATCGCTGCAGTCAGCGTGGTCTTTCCGTGGTCAACGTGACCGATCGTTCCGATGTTTACGTGCGGCTTTGTCCGCTCGAACTTGGCCTTGGCCACTGTGGGTCCTCCTCAGGACTCGCGTGCAAATTCACGGCCGCCGTTATGAGCGGCCGGTATGCGCTGGATGTGTCTACTTATGTTACTAGGGCCAGGTGGCCGAAGCGATTTTGGCCCGAAGGCCACCTTAGGGGCTATTCGCCCTTGTTCTTGTTGATGATCTCGTCGGCAACAGCCTTCGGGACCTCCGCATAGCTCTCGAACGTCATCGAGTACACCGCACGGCCTGAGGTCTTCGACCGCAGGTCACCGATATAACCGAACATCTCCGACAGTGGAACGTGAGCGCGAATTACCTTCACGCCCTGCGCATCCTCCATGGTCTGGATCTGCCCACGACGCGAGTTGAGGTCGCCGATTACGTCACCCATGTATTCCTCAGGGGTACGAACTTCGACGGCCATCAGCGGCTCGAGCAGAACGGGGTTCGCCTTACGAACGGCTTCCTTGAAGCCCATCGAGCCGGCAATCTTGAAGGCCATCTCCGAGGAGTCGACGTCGTGCGCAGCGCCGTCAAGCAGGCTGGCTCGAACGCCCACCATCGGGTAGCCGGCCAGGATGCCTACGCGGAGCGCATCCTGAATTCCAGCATCTACCGAGGGGATGTACTCACGCGGGATACGGCCACCGGTGACCTTGTTGAGGAACTCGTACGACTTCTCAGCAGTGATTTCCATCGGCTCGATCGCGATCTGAATCTTCGCGAACTGGCCGGATCCACCGGTCTGCTTCTTGTGCGTGTAGTCGTGACGCTCAACGGCCTTGCGGATCGTCTCGCGGTACGCGACCTGGGGCTTGCCGACGTTCGCCTCAACGTTGAATTCACGCTTCATGCGGTCGACCAGGATGTCCAGGTGAAGTTCACCCATTCCCTTGATTACCGTCTGGCCAGTTTCCTGGTTCTGCTCGGTACGGAACGTGGGGTCTTCTTCGGCGAGCTTCTGAATGGCAAGGCCCAGCTTTTCCTGGTCCTGCTTGGTCTTGGGCTCGATAGCGACCTCGATGACCGGGTCAGGGAACGTCATGGACTCGAGGACAACCTGCTGGTTCGGGTCGCACAGGGTGTCGCCCGTGGTGGTGTCCTTGAGGCCGATGACCGCGTAGATGTGACCGGCGGTAACGAAACCGACCGGGTTCTCCTTGTTGGCGTGCATCTGGAAAATCTTGCCGATGCGCTCCTTCTTGCCCTTGGTCGAGTTGATGACCTGGGCTCCGGAGTCGAGACGGCCCGAGTACACGCGCACGTAGGTGAGGCGACCGAAGAACGGGTGCACCGCAACCTTGAACGCGAGAGCCGTGAACGGCTCCTCGGCGTCGGGGTGACGCATGATGACCTTTTCTTCGTCGCGCGGGTCGTGTGCCTCAATGGCAGGCACGTCGAGCGGCGTCGGCAGGTAATCAATGACAGCGTCGAGCATGGGCTGAACGCCGCGGTTCTTGAACGCAGAACCACAGAGAACCGGGTAGATCTCACTGTTGATGGTGAGTTTGCGGATGGCGCCCTTGATCTCGGCGACCGTCAGCTCTTCGCCGGCGAAGTAACGCTCCATGAGGTCGTCGTCGGTTTCGGCGACGGTCTCGAGCAGGAGCTTGCGGTACTCAGCAGCCTTTTCGACGAGGTCAGCGGGGATCTCTTCGATGGCGTACTTCGAGCCCATCTCCACGTCACCCTTGGAGTCGCCGCGCCAGGTCAGCGCACGCATCTGAACGAGGTCAACGACACCCTCAAATTCCGACTCTGCACCGATCGGCAGCTGAATGACCAGCGGCTTCGCGCCGAGGCGCTTGATGATGGTGTCGACCGTGAAGTAGAAGTCGGCGCCGAGCTTGTCCATCTTGTTGACGAAGCAAATGCGGGGCACGTCGTACTTGTCGGCCTGACGCCACACGGTTTCGGACTGGGGCTCAACGCCCTCCTTGCCGTCGAACACGGCAACGGCACCGTCGAGGACGCGGAGCGAACGCTCCACCTCCACGGTGAAGTCCACGTGTCCGGGGGTGTCGATGATGTTGATCTGGTTGTTGTCCCAGAAACACGTCGTCGCAGCAGAGGTGATCGTGATGCCACGTTCCTGCTCCTGCGCCATCCAGTCCATCGTCGAGGCGCCGTCGTGGGTCTCGCCGATCTTGTGGTTGACACCCGTGTAGAACAGGATGCGCTCAGTCGTGGTGGTCTTGCCAGCATCAATGTGAGCCATGATGCCGATATTGCGGACCTTACTCAGGTCGGTGAGCACGTCAAGTGCCACAGGGGTCCTCCGGAAGGATAGGGGTGGGGAATGCGGAACAGGGCCGTAAACATCCGCTTGTCAGTGGGCAGGCGCGTGCAAGACTCAGCACGCGCCTGCCTGGTGATCAGGAATGCTCGATGGATCTGACTACCAGCGGTAGTGAGCGAAGGCCTTGTTCGCTTCTGCCATCTTGTGAGTGTCTTCACGACGCTTGACAGCGGCACCGAGGCCGTTGCTCGCGTCGAGGATCTCGTTGGTGAGACGCTCGGTCATGGTCTTCTCGCGACGCGCCTTGGCGTAGCTGGTCAACCAGCGCAGCGCCAGGGTGTTGGCGCGGTGCGGCTTGACTTCAACCGGAACCTGGTACGTGGAACCACCGACGCGGCGCGAACGCACCTCGAGGGTCGGACGAACGTTGTCGAGTGCCTTCTTCAGCGTGACGACGGCATCCAGCTCGTTTTTGGCGGAGACTCCGGCGAGGGCGTCGTAAACGATGCGCTCGGCGAGGCCCTTTTTGCCATCGAGAAGAATCTTGTTGACGAGCTGGCTGACGATGGGTGCACCGTAAACCGGGTCGGCAATGACAGGGCGCTTGGGAGCGGGTCCTTTACGGGGCATTACTTCTTCTCCATCTTTGCGCCGTAGCGGCTGCGTGCCTGCTTGCGGTTCTTGACGGCCTGGGTGTCCAGTGCGCCGCGAATGATTTTGTAACGCACACCGGGGAGGTCCTTAACACGGCCTCCGCGCACGAGCACCATGGAGTGCTCCTGCAGGTTGTGGCCCTCGCCGGGAATGTAGGCGGTGACCTCGGTGCCGTTGGAGAGCTTGACGCGGGCGACCTTGCGCAGAGCCGAGTTCGGCTTCTTCGGGGTGGTCGTGTAAACGCGGGTGCAAACGCCGCGCTGCTGCGGGTTGGACTTCAGGGCGGGAGCCTTGGTCTTGGTGACCTTGGGGCTACGGCCCTTCCTGACCAACTGCTGAATGGTGGGCACTAATTACTCCTTGTTATTGCTGCACGGTGACAGCTTTGTGATGGTTAGCATTCGACGTGTAAGTCGAGTTCATCTGGACCCGCTTGAACCCACACGATTACTCGCGCGTTTTTTGGTGGGTATGCCGTGGGGGCATGGCCTTCGACCAGCCCTACATGTGTGGAATCTCGGCCTGTGCTCTCAAGAGGGCATAACTCAGGCGCACGACAAAGCGCACACCCGATGAGTCTAGCCCGGCGGTACCGTGATGGTCAAATGGGTTGCGCCCCGGGTCGTGGTGTCGCCCGGCGGCCTGTTCGCCCTGTCTTTTCTTTCCGGGCCCGGGCCCGGAAACTGGGCCCATGATCTATCGTGGTCCCGCCTGCACAACCTGCGCCCGGTCGCTCCGAGGGAGGCTCCGCCCCCTTTTTCGGACGGGGCCCGGGCCCCGTCCCTGGGCCCAGTTTATAAGCTGGGCCCGAGTGCATAAAGTGGGCCCGGTCGGCAACAGAACGGATGCTGCGGCTCGGCTAGGGATTGCGCGGCCAGAGCGGGGAGTCGAGGGTGCTCTCGAGATCGGCGAGCAGGGCCTGCACCTGCGGCTCGACATACTGCGCGATCGCCGCGAGCAGGCGCGGCCGCTCGTGCGCGAGCTGGGCGCACACGCGAAGCCCGACCTGGGTCGCAAATTCATCGGCGAGCCGCATCTCGGCCTTCAGCGCGGCCTTCTCCTCGGCAGTGAGCGGCGGAAGGGGGTCGGGGGTCACTGCGGCGCTGTGCTCGGGGCCGTGGGTGTGGTCGGCGTCATCGGGCGCCAGGACCGGAGGAGGCTTCGGCTGGGGTTCGGGGGGCTGCTGGTCGGCGAGCTCGCTGAACGTGAAGAGGTAGGGGGCATCCGCTGCCGGTTGGGGGTCGAGGTCGAGGCCGAGAAACTCCGGGTCGAGGCCCTCGGCGGGCCGGTAAGCCTGAGCAGATTCGCGGCGCTCACTCAGATTGAGCTCGTGCGCGAGCAGGGGCAGGTTGAGTTCGGTGTACTCGTCGACCGAGGCGTCGATCACGATCTTCATGCGCATTGACAGGGCGTGTTGCACGACGTGGGGAACGTCGACGGCGAGCCCGGCGGAGGCGACGATCGGTGAGCCGAAGCATTGGCGGCAGAGTCTGGCGCGTCCGCGGTGCGTTGCGGGGCGCCACCGGGTGATCCAACGCAGCCAATTCTCAACCTCGTGGTTGACGCGCGACTCGATGGACCTTTCCATAGTGCCTAAGGGTACTCGTAACGCGTTCT
Organism: Cryobacterium luteum; assembly: GCF_900110125.1. Classification (GTDB taxonomy): domain Bacteria; phylum Actinomycetota; class Actinomycetes; order Actinomycetales; family Microbacteriaceae; genus Cryobacterium; species Cryobacterium luteum. Next base: position 226,110 of record NZ_FOCN01000002.1, on the reverse strand, counting down.
TCGCGAGATGCCAACAATGGCCCCATGACTGGTCGTACACCCCGCGAGATGCCAACAATGGCCCCATGAATCAACTTCAAGGGGCCATTTGTGGCACCTCGCGCAGCGTCATACCTCGCGCAGCGTGACACCTCGCGCAGCGGATGCCGATAACGGGCATGCCGGGCCGCCCAGGCAGCTCTAGTGGTCGTCGTTCTTCTGCCACGGCCACTCGGGAGCGCCGGATCCCGACGGCTTGGCGAGCAACACGACGAAGAACAGGAACGCGATCAGCCAACCGCTCACCGCCACGGCGATCGCGAACGGGCCCATCATCTCTCCGCCGATGAAGACGACGGAACGAAAGAGTTCGCCGGCGCCGAGGCTGTAGAACACTCCCCCGGACAGGCAATAGCCGAGGTACGCGGCAACGCCGGCCATGAAGATCGGCAGCGGCGGAACGTGCGTAAGGCGTTCGGGTGAGCGCAGCACCGCGCCGAGAACGACCCAGACCAGCGCGAGGACCGCGGTGGTGACCATGATGGGGCCGAGAAGAGCGCCGGCATCCGTCTCGTTGATGACGTCGCGATTGAGCAGCAGGCTGAGCACCCCGAACGCCGCCACGATGAGGGCCACGTACAGGGCCACCGAGAAGGCCGCCATGGTGATCGCGTACTTTCGGTATTCCCGCATGGCTCCAGCGTAGGCCCGCGGGGCGTAGCGCGACACCCAGCGGATGCCGAGGCCCGGCCGGCGCGAGCCCGCCCGGCCTGGCGCGAGCCCAACGTCGGACGGGGCCTGGGCCCCGTCCCCGGGCCCGGTTTATAGACTGGGCCCACGGTCCGGGCCCGGGCCCCGTCCGCAAGCAGGAGGGCCGGGGCCGACAACCACGAAGCCCCGGCTGCCATCAGGGTAGCCGGGGCGTGGGAGCGAAGCCGGGGGTTACGGGCGCGAAGCCGGGGCTTGGGAGCGAAACCCGGCGTTACGGGCGGGTGAGGTGTGGACCGTCGGCGAGCAGGCGCTCGTATTCGGTGCGCGACTCGAGGTTCTTGGCGGTGACGCGGCGACCGCGGCGGGCGATCCAGGCTCCCGCCCAGATCGGTACCTCGCGGGCGATGAGCGCGGCGGCGATCGCACCGGGATTGAGCCACAGGGTGCCCACGATGCGGCCAATTTCAGCCGGGCTGAGGCCGTCGGCCCGTCCGTCGAACACGAGGCCGAGCAGCGCACCGCCGATGTAGGCGAAATAAACCACAACAGCGACGAGAAATCCGAACAGCACGTAGGCCCACCAGCCGCCCCGATTGACCAGCGAGATGAGAGCGGCAAAGGCGAGGAAGAAGAAAATGATGGGGATGTAGAAGAGCGGGAGCAGAGCGACGCTGCTAAATCCGTCGACGGTCGCCGCGATCGATGTGCTCGTCACACCGATGATAATGAACGCCGCGACGGCGTAGAGCACCGCGAAGACGACGGTGGCGAGCAAGGCGATGAGAATGCCGCCGCCCCGGTTGCTGCGGTCCTTCGGCTTGGTCGGTGCCTGCACGTAGATCGGTGACTGAGTCGGCGGGGTGTACGTCGGAGCGGCGGCAACGGGAACGTCTTCGACCGGCTGTTCCACGGCGGCAGCCGTTGCCACAATGCGCTCCTCCGGCACGATCTGCACGACCGGCTCGGAGTCGAACGCCGTGCTCGTGGCCGGAACGGTCGCGGCGGGAGTATAGGAATCGGCGTAGTCATCGGCGAGGCTCGGCGCGTCGGCCTCAGCCGGCGAGACCGGGGCGGCCGTCGACATGGGTGCCAGGTTGCGGGTTGCCGCCGAGGCGGACTGGGCGTCGGCGCGCTCAGCCGCGCTCAGGTTGGCGTTGATGGCGTCATAGTCGATGACGATGGGCTCCTGCTCCGGCACAACCGGCACGGCATGCTCGGGCGCACCGCTCTGGTCGCTGGAACCGTGCTCGGCCGGGCTCAGATCGGGCGCTGCGGCAGCATCCGTTTCAGGGTTCTTCTTGCCGTCGGTGGGCGTGTTGTCGCTCATGCTGAACTCCTCGTGGCCTTCGCCGTGACTGACTTCTACTGTACCAAGGGCGCAGCGAATGCCATGAAGACTCGGCGTGCCGCCGCATTATCCAGCGGATGCCGCCGCCGGCGCCACGAGAGAATAGACCAGCCCGGAGACGGTCGCGTTCACCAGGCCGGGCAGCGCGGGCGCCGCGACCGTGTCGAGGCCGCTGACCAGGAACAATCGGCTTCCGGATTGCAGACGGGCGACGAAGTCGAGCACCTCGTCGTAGCTGCCCGTGACGGTGACCTGCAGCGGGAAGGCCGCGAAGTTGGTTGCGTTGACCGCCGTGGTCGTGACAACCGCGGCCGGCACGACTGCCGGAACAACTGCCGGATCCGCCGGAACGGCCGCACCGTCCGCCGGCACTGCCGCCGCGGCGGGCAGGATCGGCGCGTAGGCCACCGCCTCGGTCACGGTCATTCCGGTCAGGGTGAGACCGGCGGCCAGGGCCTCGGCGTCGAGCTGGTCGACCAGGGCCGGCATCATTGAACCGCTCGGCACCGACTCGGCGAGCGCATCCGCTGTCGTGGTGAGGGCGTCGAGGTTGGCGAAGTCATGCTTGAGGCGGGCGAGCAGGGCGACGTGCCCCGTATTCGTCGCCTGCACGGCGGCGCGACTCGCGTTGGCCGCGTTCATGGTCTCCAGCTGGGGCTGAATGCCCAGCAGAACGCCGAGAACGACAATGACGCTCGTCACCAGCGCCGAGCCGATGAGCCAGAGTTTGTTGTGATTCATGGCTGCTTCTCTTCCGTTGAATCTTTCGTCGGGTCAAAACGATGCGCGAAGGCCAGGTCGTTGACGTGCATGGTGATGGTGACCGTGTAGATACCGGTGGTCTGGTCGAGCGAGACCGAGCCGGGCAGGGCGTCGGCGAACCCGTCGAGTCGGCCGAGCGCGCTGAGCCAGGCCGGAATATCCGGCAGCAGGGTACTCGTGGCGGTGAACGACACCGTCGCCACCCGCAGGCCCTGCAACGGCGCGGTCGCCTGGCCGTAGGCCGCGAGCGGCGTCGCCGAGTCAACCTGCACGGAGCTGATCGCCACGCTGCGCGGCAGGGTGCCCTGCACGGCCCCCAGGTATTCCTTCCAGTCGATCTCGGTGGAGGCCCCCACCCGCTGCGCCGCCTCGGTGAGCGTGACCTGGTTTTGCAGGGCCCGCACGGCAAAGTACCCGGCCTGGTCGGTCAGCAGCGTTTCGGTGCGCGCCTGCTCGCTGGCCAGGTCAGCCTGGGCTGTCAGCGAGAGCGCCGTGGCCGAGCCCACGAGCAGACCCATGACCACGGCCACCCCGACGACGCCGAGGCTCAGTCGTCGCCGTTGCCGCTGGGCCCGCCGCTCCGCGCGCACTTCGGGCGGCAGCAGGTCGAGCCGCTGGTCGCCGCCGATGACGAGCTCGTCGTCTTTCGCGCGGCGATTCATGCGGCACGCCCGAGCGCAAGTCCGAGGGCAACCGTGTAAGCGGCGCTGCTGAGGCGCAGCCCCTCCGCGTCGAGAGCGGATGCCAGCCCCACCGTCGATAACGGATCTCCCGTGGACACCCCCAGCCGGGTGAGTTTCGACACGGCTTCCGGAAGTCCCGGCAGGCGGGCTCCCCCGCCGCTGAGCACGATCGCGGTCACCGGATCGCTCGGCCGGGTGCTCGCATAGTAACTGAGGGTGTTGACCACACTGCCCAGCTGGTCGTTCATGACCTCGGCGATGATGTGGGCGCCGGCCGCGTCGATCGGGCCGGATCCGCCGGCGATGACCCCGTCGAAGGAGACTTCCTGGCGGGGCGCGGCGTTGGTCGCGGCCAGCAGGCCGACGCGACGCTTGAGCAGGTCGGCGGTGGCGGCATCCGTTTTCAGACCGGCGGCGAGCGCCCGGGTAACGTCGTCGCCTCCGGTGGGGATGATGCGCACGAACTGCGGCACGCCCTGCCGGGTGATAACCACGCTCGTGGTGGTGGCACCGAGGTCGATCACGGCGACGACGCCGTCCATGCCGGGGCGGGTGACCAGCAGGCGACTGACCGCGAACGGAATGAGGTCGACGTCGATCGTGGTGAGGCCGGCCAGCCGGGCCGCCGACACGTTGGCGACCACTGCAGCTTTGACCGCCGCGATGAGCAGGCCGTTCACCGTTGGCCCGTGCTCGGTGGTGGATTCGGAGATGGGATAGAAGTCGAGCAGGGCGTCGGCGACGGGAACCGGGAGCAGGTCCTGCACCTCAAACGGCAGCGACTGGCGAATGCGGGCCAGCGACATTTTGGGCACGCTCAGGTCGCGGGCGAGCACCCGCTGGCTACCCATGCCGAGCACGACCTGGCGGGAACGAAACCCGCCACCCGACCAGAGCGCCTTGAGAGCGGCCGCGACGGTATGCGGTTCGAGCACCTCGCCGCCGCTGACGGCGCCGGTCGGCAGTGGCACCTCGTGGTAGCGCAGCACGGTGGGCCGGGTCTTGCCGGGGTTTCGAACCTCCACGGCGCGCAGATGCGCGGTGCCGATGTCTATTCCTACGACGTTCTGGGCCACGAGGAGTGCTCCTTATATATAGGGACGGGTGAACTGACGAGTGGATGCTGGGCGCGGCCGGTCATTACGGAACCGTCGCACCCCGCGCGGTGAACGCCGAACTCACTTCAACCAGCAGGTTCACGCTGTAGCGGGCCGACACCGGCGAGAGGAATTTGGGCGGCGCAATGTAGCGAAAGCGCGGATCGTAAGTGTAGTTCTTGGTGTAACCGTTGCTGCCGGAGCGCACGATCCCGCGGTACTTCTGTGCGAGGGAACCGTTGATGGTGAGCGTTCCCTGCGCGCCGCCGCGGTCGTAGTTCTGCACCTGAATGGTGTGGTCGAGCGAGAGCATGGCCGCGTCGATGCGCCGATTGTCAGGCAGGATGGCGCCGCCTGCACCGCGGCCAACCCCCGGGCAAATCACCCCATGCGTACTGTCGCAGTACGGGTTCCAAACCCAGATGGCATTCTGCGCGACCAGCCCGAGCACGTCGGTGGATGCATCCGAATAAATGATGTCGCCGGTGACGTAGAGAAAGTTGTCGGTGGCGATGGTCATCGTGCCGTCCAGGGTTCCCTTGACGAAGGCATCACCCCTGCGGCAGTCATAGGACCGGGCGCTTGGCGCGGTTTCATGCGTCACGGGAAAGCCGATTCCGTTGCCGACGGAGCAGGTGGCCGCGCTTTGGCCGCTCGGCCAGTCGGTGCTGCTCGTATAGTTCGGATCAGTCACGACGCCCGGAACGCTCTGGACGAAGAGCAGGTTCGCGTTCAACACCGGGACGGTGGCGCCGGCCGTAGAGCCGAGCTGGCCATTGGCATTTCCCGGTAGGCCGCAGGCCGCCGGCGTGCTGCCCGACGTCGCCGGGTCCCCGACGATGCGGGTCTTCTTGGTCCAGGGCGAACGGATGGTCATGGTGCCCGAGCTATTCAGTACGATGCTGGTCGGGCCGGTGTAGAGGCAACCCGGAGCGTCGATACCGGCGTCGGTCCGGGTTTCCTGCTTGAGCTGCATGTTGGTAGCCGGCATCGCGATGACCGGGCTGGTCGTCGGCTGGCCGCCGTTGAATACTTGACCGGAGCAGGCGGCGCCGTTCGAATTCTGTTTGAGGTAATTCGACCCGGTCGGCCCCGGGCTTCCGGTGGTGATCAGCCCGTTGAACGTGGCATCACAGATGCGGATGGTGTCATTGGAGTGCGCCGGACCGTTGATGACGTCGCCGCCGCCGAAGGCGATATCGCTACACGGTACTGAGCGGCCCGCCCAGGCATAGGTGTCGGCGCAGGCGGTCAGGCCGCTCTGTTCCGGATCCTGGATCTCATAGATCGTGAAATAGAGGTAGTCAATGAACCCGTCCTGGCGCAGGTTGGCAACGATGCTACGGGTGGAGGTGCCCACCCGGCCGGTGGAGCGGATGCGCAGAACGCCCGAGGCGGAATAGACGGAGTTGTCGACCTCGTATCGGTAGCTGGCCGTGCCGCCGCTGCCGGCGACGCTGCCCCAGCCGCCCGCGGCTCCCACGTCGAACGCGGGATTGGGCACAGAGGGAGGCGTCAGAGCGCTTCCGACGCTGAAGGCGGCGGCCGAGTTGCCATAATGAAAGTAGGTGTTGTCGTTGGCGAGGCGGCTTTCGTAGTCGGCGACCCCGGCATAGGCGGCGGCCATTGCGCCGTTCCAGTTTTGATCACTCGTGGCCTTGAGGCTGCCGCTGACCGAGAACGTCATAGCGGTGGCGACGAGCGTGAGCAGCAGCAGCCCGAGGCCGATCACGACGACGAGCGCCGCGCCGCGTTCGGAAGCGGCGTCCGGTTCATTCGGCCCGCGCCCGAGGCGCGCGCGAGCTGCGCGCACGAAGGCGGAGCCGCGCGCGTTCGACCGGGCGCTCATGGCCGGGCCGCCAGAGCCACGTTGGGCATACCGACCGTATTCTGCAGGGTGACCGCGCTGCGCGCATCTGTCGGGCTGGCCTGCACGGTGAGATTCACCGAAATGGCGGCGATGCTGCGCAGCTCGGTGGCTGTGAAGGCACCGGCGCTGGCCACGGGCACCCCCGCGCTGTCCAGGTAGCGAAACAGTGCGGTGCCGCCCGGCGCGACGCTCTCGGCGACGATGCGCGACGACTGGGGCGACGTTTCGAAGGAGAAGAATCCGCCGGCGAGCGCGATCGACGCCCAGCGGGTCTCGATTAGGCGCCGGTCGGCGTCGACCGCCAGCTGAATTTTCACCGGCCGCTGCGCCGACATGCCGAGGTTGACGTAGGCGTACAGGGTGAGCGCTTCCGCGGTCGCCTCCTCGACGGCCGGGTCGGAGAGCGGATGCCCCGCCACGGGGTTCGCCGTGGCCGCGCGGATGACCCGAGCCACCTCGTTCATACCGTTGGACACCTGTCGGGTATTACTGCCGAGCGACTTGGCCTGATCGAGCGACCGGGTCGCAGAGATGTACAGTCCGGAGATCATGGTCAGAAGCACGCCGAGCAGCACCATCGAGACGAGCAGTTCAACGAGGGAGAGCCCGCTCTCCCGGTTGCCTGCCCGCAGCAGCTGCCAGCGCGTCACGGGGCCACGACCAGGCGCGGGTCCAGCGTAACGACGGACCCGGCAATGCTGCCGCGAGTGAGTAGGACCAGGTTCGCCGCCGGGACCGGTGCGATTGTCGTGGCGCTGGAGGCACCAGAGAACAGTGCGAATGAACCGAACGGGAGGCCGAGTTGGGCCGAGGGGCCGGCGGGCAGCGGCCCGAAGCTGAAGGTGGTCTCGAGAGCGCAGCCGGGGTCTCCGGCCGCAACTCCGGCCGGCTGTGAGACGGCCAGCAGGTACTGCCCGGCCAGGCCGGACACGGTCAGCACGCCGAGCGGTACGTCCACGCTCGCGCCGCCACCGGGCAGCGTGGCGACCTGGGCCGCCGCCGTGCCGATCGCGCCGTCGGGGGCCGGCGTCGTCCAGGCCGCCGGATCGACCGCGACGCAGCCGTTCGTGGTGGGCGTGGGTGCCACGTAGCTGCCCGCGAACACCTGATAGCCTGACGCGAATGGATGCAGCCGAACCGCTTGAGTGGTGGCGGTATTAGCATTCAGGGGCGTATAGGCGGCATAGGTGCTGCGCCAGGTTGTGTGCAGGTCGTTCGGGAGCAGGGTGGTTCCCGAGGTCACGTTCGTGCCGTAGCTGGCCGTAATCGTGCCGGCCAGGTCATAGGCGAAGGCAACGGATGCTGCTCCCCCGGCCGCAACGCCGACGGTCATCGTCGACGAGCTCGCCTGGTTCTTGTCGACGAAGTTCGGTCGGGACGCGCTCACGTCGTACGTGCCGGGTTTGACCTTGAGCAGATAGCTGCAACCCTGCGCATCCGTTGCCGTTGGGGTCTCGGTCAAGGTTGCAGCAGCATTGGGCACGACGCCAGGCACGGCGGAGATGGCCACACCGGCGGCGCCGCTGCCGGAAGCGGTCAGCACCGAGACGAGGATGGTGCCGAGGCCGGGATCGTTGATGCGGCTGCCAGGGGCGAGGGCGCTGTCGGCGCGAACGACCGGGGTCGTTGCGCGCATGCTGTCCCAGGTGACGGAGACGTTGACGCGGCGGTAGCGCAGCTGGCCGCCGCCGGATCCGCAGTTGCCGTCGGCACCGGTGGTGGTTTCCCAGTCGGTGGAGCGGTGCACGCTGAAGGTCGTGCCGTTCTGCACGACGGTGGTGGTGCGGTCGAGCACGCTGAACACGTCGCCCGCCGATCGGGCCAGATCGATCTCCTGCGCTGCGAGGTTGGTGGCGGCTTCGCGCGACCGGGCGTCGTTGCTGAGGTAGAGCGAGATGACGATGCCGTAGCCAACGCCGACGGCGATGATCGCGAAAATCATCATGGCCACAAGGACTTCAATGAGACTGATACCGGCGTCGTTGCTGTTGTTGCCGCTGGCTTTTCGGGCGAGGCGGCGGCCCAGGTGACGGAGCAGAGCTTTCACGTGAGCCTCCTTCGCGAGGTTTGGGATGAGGGTGAGACCGCGCGGCCGGGGCGACCCGAAGGCCCACCCCGGCTCACGCCGATATGAGAAGTGAAGCTGTGCAGAGCAATGAGCGCTGCGGCCAGCGGATGCGGCGGCCGGGCCGGCGCATCCGCTCGCGTGGCTTAGAAGGTGCAGCCGGTGGGCGCAGGGGTGGTGGTGTTGTTGGTGATGCCGAGGGACTGGGTCACGTAGTACTTGACCGAAGTCGAGCTCGTGGCGCCGATGCAGAAGGTCGACGTAGAGAGGTTCTTGTAGGTGATCGTGGTCGTGTTCGGGCCCTTGGTATAGCCGTAGCTCGCGATGGTCGGCATCGCCGTGAACAGGGCGGTGGCCGGCATAGCACCGGTCTCGGTCTGCAGCGCGATGATGGCGGTCTTGGCGTTGGCGAGGTCGCTCTTGACGCTCGCGTCCTTGGCGTTGTTCTGCACTCCCAGGTAGACCGGGATGGCGATGGCCGCGAGGATTCCGATGATGATCACGACGACGAGCAGCTCGATCAACGTGAACCCTCTCTGGTTCTCGGTGAAGCGTGCGCGGCGCAGGTTGAGGGAAGCGAGCAGGCGAGTGAGCATGGGGGTATCCATTCGGGTTGGAGTGGGTGGTGCGAAAGCGAGCCGGGTAAGGACTCGTGATGCTGTGAGCTGTAAAGTGGTGCTGGGTGATTCTTCCGATCGAGGGTGCGATCGGAGCTTCAGATTAGGGGCGAGAATTTCTCGAGCACGACCCACATTTGCGGGTGATTTGGGTATTACCCACCCCCATAACGAACGCCACCCGAACGGGGCAGATCAAACCGGCTGCGGGCACGCCAAACGCCCCCGCCGGAGCGGGGGTCAGAAGGCAGTCACCGCCTACTTGATCATGCTCGCAATGCTGAAGATGGGCAGGTACAGGGCAATAACCATGCCGCCGATGACGACACCGAGAAACGCGATCAACAGGGGCTCGATCATGGCGGTGAGCTGTTCGGTAGCCGCGTGCACCTCCTGGTCGTAGAAGTCGGCGATCTTGTCGAGCATCAGCTGCAGCGTGCCCGCGTCTTCGCCGACCGCGATCATCTGGGTGACCATGGCGGGAAAGATCGAATGCTCCTGCAGCGGCTCGGAGACCGACTGACCGCGACGCACGCCCTCGGCCACCTCGGTGAGGGCGTGTTCGATGGCCCAGTTGCCGCTGGTCTCCCCCACGATCTTGAGCGCCTGCAGAATGGGCACGCCGGCGCCGAGCATGTTGGCGAAGTTGCGGCTGAACCTGGCCACAGAGATTTTCTTCTGCAGCGGTCCGAACACCGGCAGTTTCAGCCGCAGGGGGTCGAGCGTTTGCCGCACCCGGTCCGTGTGCTTGTTCTTGCGCCACCACAGGGCAAACGCGACGCCCACCACGAGACCGATCGGCACCACATAGATCATGCTCTGCGACATCGTCACGAGCAGTTGCGTGGGCAGCGGCAGGGCCCCGCCCAGACCGGCGAACATGTCCTGAAAGATGGGCACGATGAAGATCAGCATGATCATCACGGCCGCGAGTGACATGGCGAGCACGATCACCGGGTAGGTCATGGCCGACTTGATGGTGCCGCGCAGCTTGACCTCCTTCTCGAAGTTCTCGGCGATCGAGTTCAGCGCCCGGTCGAGAAAACCACCGGTCTCGCCGGCCCGCACCATGTTCACCATGATCGGCGGGAAGGCGAGCGGATGCTTCGCGAGCGCCTCCGAGATCGACTGCCCGGCTTCGACGTCGTCCCGCACAAGAGCGAGCACCGCCGCGAGCGGTTTGCTCTCGGTCTGCTCCGTGAGAATGCGGAGGGCCCGCAGCAGCGACAGTCCGGCCGAGATCATGGTGGCGAACTGTCGGCTCAGAATGGCGAGGTCTTTCAGGCGAACGCCGCGGGAGAAGCCCGGCAGCGAGACGGACCGCGCCAGGCCGGTGGCCGGCGCGGCCGGCGCGATCGAGACGGGCGCGATGCCCTGCGCGTTCAGTCGCGTCGCCACCTGCCCCGGGGTGACCCCGTCGATGCGGCCCTTCACGTTCTTGCCGGTGGTGTCGCGGCCGGTGTAGCTGAAGGCGACGGGCGCCGGCATCAGATCACTGCCCGGGCGAACCCGGCGTTGTAGTCGGCCTCGCGGCCGGTGTCATAACCGGCGCTGGCGGGGGCGCTGTACCCGGCACTCGCGCCGGCGAAGACGAACCCGCCGCCGCCGGCGACCGGGTCGGTGCGATGCACGAGCAGATCGAGCCCGTCGGCATCGTGCGCTTTCGCGAGCGCGGCCTTGCGAGTGATCTGCCCGGTGTTCACGAGTTCGGCGAGATGCTGGTCCATGGTGTGCATGCCGCGTTCGCGCCCGGTCTGCATCATCGACTCGATCTGGTGCGTATTGCCCTCGCGAATAAGGTTCGCAATGGCCGGCGTGGTCACGAGTACCTCCGTTGCAGCCACCCGGCCGGAGCCGTTGGCCCACTTCACCAGGGTCTGGCAGACCACGCCCTGCAGAGTCTGGGCGAGCTGCGCCCGCACCTGGTTCTGCTGGTGTGGCGGAAACACGTCGATGATGCGGTCGATGGTCTGCGCCGCGCTCTGCGTGTGCAGCGTCGCGAACACGAGGTGCCCCGTCTCGGCGGCGGTCAGCGCCACCTGAATGGTCTCGAGGTCACGCAGCTCTCCGATGAGAATCACATCGGGGTCCTGCCGCAGTACGTGTTTCAGAGCGGATGCGAAACTCGCCGTATCGTGCCCCACCTCGCGTTGGGTTACCAGCGACTTCTTGTGCGCGTGCAGAAATTCGATCGGGTCTTCCACGGTGACGATGTGATCGGAGCGGGTGCTGTTCACGAGGTCGACGAGGGCGGCCAGGGTGGTGGACTTTCCAGAGCCGGTGGGGCCGGCCACGAGCACGAGGCCGCGGGGCAGGGCGGAGAACGCCGCCACGGACTCGGGAATGCCGAGCGCTTTGAGGTCTTTGAGCTCACTCGGGATGAGCCGAAAAACCGCGCCGAGCGCGCCGCGCTGCTGGTGTACATTCACTCGAAACCGGCTGGTGGCAGTGTCGTTCGGGTTGGCAGCGCGCAGCGTGTACGCGAAGTCGAGTTCGTGGTCACGATCGAAGATCTGCTGTTGAGCGCGGGTGAGGATGCTGCGGATGGCCAGGCTCATCTTCTCGCTCGACCAGGCCGGCGAAATGCCCACGGCACCCAGCTCACCGTCACGACGAATGGTCGGCGGGGCGCCGACGGCAACGTGCAGGTCGGAAGCCTGTCCCAGCACGACCTCGTTGAGCGCCTCGATCAGGTCGGCGTCGGGTTCACCGAGCACGTCGGGCAGCGCGGGCAGGCCGGGCATCGTCGGGCCGCCGAACGGTCTGCGATCCTCGGGAATGCTGCGGAGCGCCATTCGAGTGCGCCGGCGCTTCGACGGGAGCACGTGCACTTCGCCCTCGTGCGTGGCGTTGACGGTGGCACTGGCAGAGACCGGAGTGAAGTCGGTCAGGCCCGCAGGCCAGGGGGTGCTGGTGAACAGGGCTGACGTTTTCGGGTCGTCCATGAGCGAATCCTTTTCGAAAGCAAGCGTCGGGTACGTATTGCCGCAAAACAGGTACGGCCGTGCGGGTGGTGCGCGGCCGGTCGTCGAGGGACGACGACCGGCCGGTGCAGACCGTTGCGAGAGTAAAGCCAGAGGGTAAGTCTTGCTCGCGAAGGTCTGCGTAAGGCGTAACGCTAGGGACGCGGCTCCCTCGGCGGTAGTCCCGCAATCTGGGGGTGCGTGCGGGTGTTGTCAGGCCACGACGCGCAGAATTTCTTCGATCGTGGTCAGGCCGAGCTGCACTTTCTGCCAGCCGTCCTGGCGCAGGGAGATCATGCCCTCGGTGCGGGCGACCCGGCCGATTTCAGCGCTCGACGCGCGCGCCACGGCGAGCCGCTCAATCTCTTCCGAGACGATCATGACCTCATGAATGGCGATGCGACCGCGGTAGCCCGTGTTCGAACAGTGCTGGCATCCGTTTGCCTGAAACAGTGTCGCAACCGGCAGCGTGCGTTCGAGAACGAAGTTGACACTCGCCAGATAAGCGGCGTCGTGTTCGGCCGGCTTCTTGCACCGATCGCAGAGCCTTCTGGCCAGCCGCTGGGCCACGACACAGTCGAGGGCACTGCCCACCAGAAAGGGTTCGATTCCCATCTCGGTCAGCCGGGTGATCGCGCTCGGGGCATCGTTGGTGTGCAGGGTCGACAGCACGAGGTGGCCGGTCAGTGACGCTTCAATGGCGATCTGGGCGGTCTCGCGGTCGCGAATCTCACCGACCAGAACCACGTCGGGATCGCAGCGCAGAATGGCGCGCAGGGCGCTGGCAAAAGTGAGGCCGGCCTTGATATTCACCTGAATCTGGTTGATGCCCGGCATGCGGTATTCCACCGGGTCTTCGACCGTGATCACGTTGATCTGCGGCCGCGCAATAGTGTTCACGGTCGTGTACAGGGTGGTAGATTTTCCCGATCCGGTCGGTCCGGTCACAAGAATCATTCCGTAGGGCTTGCTATAGGACTTCTCGTAGGCCGCCTGATTGGTTTCCAGCAGGTTGAGGTCGCCCAGGCTCAGACTGGTCGTTGAGTTGTCGAGAATGCGCATGACGATCTTCTCGCCCCACACCGTGGGCAGCGTCGCCACCCGCAGGTCGATTTTGCGCCCGTCATGGGTGACGGACATGCGGCCATCCTGCGGTTTGCGCCGCTCGGCGATATCGATGTCGGCCATGATCTTCAGCCGAGAGATCACACCGTTCTGGGTGCTCTTGGGGGCGCTGTGCATTTCGTGCAGCACCCCGTCGATGCGATAGCGCACATCCACGTGGTGCTCGCCAGGCTCGATGTGAATATCGGAGGCCCGATCGGCAATGGCCTGGCTCACGATCACATTGACGAAGCGCACAATGGGCGCCTCATCAAGCGAATCGGCGGCACCGAACTCGACGGGCGTCACCGGCGCTTGTTCCTGCTCGAGCGACGTCGACAGGTCGGTCAGTTCGTCGTCGACCCGGTAATAGCGGATGATGGCGGCGCGCAGGTCAGCCCGCTCGACCACAACCGGCCGCACCGGCAAGTGCGCCGCCTCGCGCACGTCGTCGAGGGCGAACACATTGCCGGGATCGACCATGGCGAGGGTGAGGTGGCCGTCGCTGACACTCAGCGGCAGCACGTCGTGGCGGGAGCACAGGGCAGCGGTGACGAGGGTCACCGCTGCCCGTTCCACCGCAAAGTCGATCAGCTGAACGAAGGGCAGGCCGAGCTGCTCGGCGCGCGCGCGCGCAAACTGCACCTCCGAGATGATGCCCTGATCCACCAGGGCGCGCACGGCTCGGTCGTCGGCGGGGTTGCCGGCGCGCAGTGAATCGAGTTCTTCAATGGGCAATTCGCCGTGCAGAATGAGAATTTCGGTCAGGGTGGTCACGCTGAAGGCTCCCTCGGGTAGGGATTGTGGGTGCACAACAGTGAGACGGGGCGCTCCGAATGGGTGGTTCGGTGCCGTCCAGTTGTGCGTGTGGCGCTACGCTAGCGGCGCTCGTCAGCGCGGGGTAGTCCCGCGATCTGGGGGTCTTCGACCCTAGTCGGTGGCGGCGTCCGTGGGCAGCACGTAGATTTGGGCGGTGATCGTTCCCGTAACGGCATCCGCTTCGCCGGTGAAAGCGGTGTCGAACGCGGTGACCGAGACGAGGCGCTCGCCGTGCCGCAGCGCGTCGATGAAGTCGAGAACGCCGTCATAGCTGCCGCCGACCGACAGAGAAACGGGAATGACGAGGAAAGGGGCCGAAGGTGCGGTCACGGTGGCCGGCGCGGTATCGGCAGTGGTGGTCGCAGCGACTGGGACGGCGGGGGGTTGCGGATCGCCCAACGAGATTTCTTCGAGTGTGACACCGAGCGGCGTGGCGCTCGTGGCGAGCTGCATGATGAATGCAGATGCGTTCACGTTTGCGGGGATCGATGCCTGCAACGCAGCCAGATCGTCTCGGATACCACCGATAGTGCTCGACCTCAGCACGAGGTCGTCGATGCGCGCCTGCGTGTCAAGGTTGGAAGTTTGAATGGTGTCTACCGCAGTGCGCGCGACATGTAGCGCTTCAAGCTGCGGCACGACGACGAGCACCCCACCCAGAAGAACGACGAGTGCGATCACGAAGGCAGCAGCATAGGAGATGGCCTTGTTGAGCGTCATCGGCTATTTCTCGCTTTCTTCAGCATTGCTCACATAGATGGCGTCATTCAGGTGCAGCGTGAGGGTGGCACTGTAGGTACCGGTCTCCGACCGTGACATGGCGCCCGGACTGGCGTCGACGAAGCCGACCAGCCCGTTCATCGCATCCAGCCACGCGGGAATACTCGGAAGGGTTGGACTGGTCAAGTTCATTTCGACCGTCGCCACCGCATCCGTTGGAACCACCACGTCCGTTTCAATACCGGCGTCCGTTGTGGCCGTGCTCACCGTGACCGAGTCGATCGTGACCCCGGCCGGCAGGGCATCAGTCACCGCACCGAGCTGTTCTTGCCAATCGATCTGCTCGGCTACCGCAATTTCGTGGGCGGCATTCGACTTGGCAAGGTCATTTTCTGCTTTGTTCAGTTCGTAGAATTGGTTCTCTTCACCGTGCAGAAGGGCCGTGCGATGTTGGGCGATTTTTAGGTCGGCGGTACCGGTACCGGCCAGACTCGCGACGAACAACATCCCCACGAGCACCGCTGCAAGCACAACGCCCACTGCGACGGCCAGGCGGCGCCGCAGACCCTTGGCGTGCCGACCTGCCGCAACCTCGGGCGGCATCAGGTCGGCGCGGGGTTCACCACCGATCTTCGTCTCGAGGCTGACACCCACCCGACTGCCGAGCGCCAGACCGACGGCCACCAGGAAGGTGCTCTGGGTGGCCCGCAGCGCCACCGGGTCGAGTTCGCTCCCCACGCCGATTCCGGTGGGGTCAGCGAAGACAATGGGCAGCTTGGCCAGCTCACTCAGCGCCGCATCGAAACCGAGCAGGTGGGTACCGCCGCCGGTGAGCACGATCTGCGTCACGGTGAGATCCAGGCGGCTGTTGCTGAAATAGCTCAGGGTGTTGCGCAGGCCCTCGAGCAGGTCATAGGTGACCTCCCGAATGATCGACGCAGCCTCCTCCTGGTCTGGCTCGGGCGAGCGGGTCAGGCCGACGGTGCGTTTGAGACTTTCGGCGGCCTCTTCATCGATGCCCAGCTGGGTCTTGAGGGCCTTGGTGAGGTCGTTGCCACCGGCCGGCAGCAACCGCACGAACTGCGGAATACCACCGTCGGTGATGACGACGCTGGTCTTGCCCGAGCCCACGTCGATCTGCGCGATCACGCGGTCGGTGTTTGTGCCGTGGGTGATGGCACGGCTCAGGGCGAACGGCATGAGATCCACCGCGATCGCCGACAGCTTGGCCGCCTTGGCCACCTTGAGGTTGGCCGCGACCACGTCTTTGGCTGCGGCAATCAACAGGCCCTTGATCTGCGGCCCGCTATCACCCTCGCCGGCAGTCTCCGAAATGGGGTAGAAGTCGAGCAGGGCGTCGTTCACCGGAAACGACAGCAAGTCCTGCACCTGAAACGGCAGAGATTCCCGAATACGCCGCATCGACATGCTGGGAACGCTGAGATTGCGCGCGACCACCCGGCTGTTTCCCATGCCGACCACCACATCGCGGCTGGAGAATTTGTCGGCACCCCACATGCGTTTGAGCGCCGCCGCGACGATCTCAACGTCGATGACCTCGCCGCGGAACACGGCGCCCACCGGCAACGGTTCTTCGAAATAGTGCAGCAGGGTGGGGGTGTCTGTGTCGGCCCCGCTCAGTTCAACGGCGCGAACGGTTGAGGTGCCGATGTCGATTCCGACGACGCGAGATCTCATTGCGTCTGCCTCCTACAGGGTTTCAGGGGTTCGTGGTGTCTGGAAAACGGGTGCTGCGTGCTGGGTGGCGCCGGGCATCCGCTCAGGCCAACCCGAAGAGTGCGAGATAGCCGGTGGCGAGCTGGTCGCCGGCGAAGATGCCGAGCCAGGCGCCGAGCAGCATCCACGGGCCGAAGGGAATGCTGCTCTTGCGGCCGGCCTTGCGTGAGGCCATCAGCAGCAGGCCGAACACCCCGCCGAGCAGAAACGCACCGAATGCTCCGACGAAGAGTGCGCCCCAGCCGAGCCAGCCGAGGTAGAGGCCGAGCACACCGGCCAGTTTCACATCGCCGAGGCCCATGCCGCCGGGCCGCACGAGCGCCAGCGCGAGGTACAGCGCGAACAGGCCGCCGCCGCCGATAGCCGCGCTAAGCAGGCGGCCCGGCTCGCCCGCCAGCAGAGCGGATGCGGCGAGCAACGCTCCCCCCACGAGATAGGCCGGCAGCACGATGGCATTGGGCAGGGTATGGGTGTCGAGGTCGATCAGCGCGAGGGCCACGCTGATGCTCGCGAGGTAAAGGAAGGCGACGGCCAGGAGGATCAGCGCGAGCAGGTCGGGCGTCTGGAGCGGCAGAGTGACGGTTGCGGCGACCCACCAGGCCACCGCCGCGAAGAACAGCGCCGTGCCGAGCTCGACCGCCGGGTAGCGCGCCGAGATGTGCGCGCCGCAGTCGCGGCAGCGGCCGCGCAGAATGAACCACGACACGACCGGAATGTTGTCCCACGGCCGGATGCGCGCTCCGCAGCTGCCGCAGGCGCTCGGCGGCGACACGATGGACTTCTTGGCCGGCACCCGGTAGATCACGACGTTGAGGAACGACCCGATGAGCGCGCCGAAGAACCCCACGATGACGACGAATACGCTAGCCATTCACATCCCGAATCGAGTCTCGCGGGCCCAGGGTAACCGTTCCCGAGGGGGTTCCCGCACCACCGGTCGAAGGCGCACCCGGAAACCCTACTTCAGCGTAGGTGTAGACGCCGGATGTGCCCAGGTGCACGGTGCCGCCCCAGATCTGGCCACGCCACTGAGTTGACGTGGAGATGTCTACGGCGCAGGGCGAATAGACCATCACATCAACATTGGGGTTCACCTTGAAGGACTGGCTGACTACGAAAGGACCGTCCTTCGCGTTGCAGGTCGGCTTGTTGTTGGGTGATCCGTCCGGAGTGACCAACCAGAGTTTATGTTTCGCAGCGGAATTGATCTGCGCGCTCTCACGAAATTTGAAACTCTCGGCGATAACCGCGATGTCGCTGCCTAGCGTGAGTACGCCAGCGCTTGCCACGTCAACTCCGGCCGCGCATTCGATGATACCCGGACGGCCGGCGAGGCTGTCGGCGGCCGCCTGCAATTCCGGCAAGCCGCACACACCTTCAATTCGATACACGCTCTCAAAGGATTTCCAGTGCGCCTGATCTTTCGGACTTTGTACCCTGATCTTGTTCGGGTTGTTGCTGTACTTGTAGTTGAGTTCGAACCACCCAGGATCCGCGACGTTGGATACAGGAGGAGGCTGGCTTCCCGACGCCGTTAGGACGCTGAGAATCGAACCAAGAAGGCCTGCTACAGAACCAGCCGTGAGAGTGCCCCCGATCTTCGTGCCAAGTCCAATGGTTGCTTTTCCTGAAACCCAAACATTGCCGATCACCTGCGCCGTGGACAGTGTGTTTAGTTTCGCAGCAATCAAGCTCTCGTGAATGATTGACGAACCTTCGACTTTGACTGCGCCGGAAGCCCACACGTCGCCGAATATGCCGCAGGATTCTCCGAGAGTTACGTCGCCCGCCTTGACGATGATGTCCACATTGTTCGCGCCCGAGCTGATGCAACTTGCGTTTCCCTCATGAACGTAAATTGTGGAATCTTTGGCGTGAATCGTCACAGACTCGATGACGGAGAAGCCTAGATGGGCGTAGATGGCAATGCCACCGGTCTTGGCGGATCTCGAGGTCTTCCCGGAGTAGATGGCTTCAACCGTACGCGTATTGTCAGACGCGCTGCCCGCACGTGCAGCGTTTTGGGCCGTGCCGGTGGAGACGACGCGAATAAGCGAAGCATCTGCCGGTGCGCAGCCCTCCTTCCAATCGGACGAGCCCCCCTGATAGGACAGGGTCACCGAGTAATTCGGAACGCCCTCTGACTGAATGTGTGCCCTCGTGCAGGGACCTGTCGACAGTTCGGCAGCGGCTGCATCGATACCGGCCTCGGCAGCGGCCTGTGCCTGCACGCCAGCCTGGGTTGCACCGCTGACGCCGATCGCCGACATGGTAGAGCCGACGATGGTGACGGAGATGATTCCGAAGACGGCCATAATTCCGACCACCGCGAGCAGGCTGCTCCCTCGCTCAGATTCGGGCAAGCGGTAATTCCTCAGTTGAAACATGCGGATGACTCCGATCCAGATTGGCGGGTGATGGTGGTCGACTCGATCAGAATGGGGGCATTCTTGCTACCGGCACCGACTGTGAAAGAAACAGCAACTTCGTTCAGGGGGCTGCCCGCACCCAGGAAGAAAGGTCTTGAAGCCTCACTCGGGCTGATGTCATCACCCAGCATCAGCCACCCGGCGAAACTGCCTGCGGCTGGAGGAGAAATGAAATTCAACTCGCCCGCAGCGGCACTCTTGTAGTAGACGGCACCACCATCAGCCGCTGTGTAAAACCATGCCTGGCAGGACTCTCCGGTCTCGCCGTCGCCTGTCTGGACCGTGGCCATGATCAGCATCTCGCTCCCGACGACCGGCGAGACAATTTTGATTGCATTCGCATTACGAACACCGGAGTGAATCGACTGCGAGATGAGCTGACCCGCGGACGCAGCTTCTGAGCGGGCGATCATGGTCTTCTGCGCCGAGAGGCTCGTGACCAGCATTCCCCCGACCAAAGAAAGGATGATCACGGAAAAGGCCGAGTAGATCAGTAGCTCCACGAGCGTGAAGCCTTGCTCGGCAATCGGCGCAGTGCGAGGTGTGAACATGGTCTGCTTAGCTCGATATGTAGATCAATGTCACGGCCTGGGATACGACCCTTGTGCTATCAGAGACCGACACCACAACTCTCGCGGTTTGCGCCTCACCCGCAGCCGGACAGACGACATCAACCTTGGCGGTCAGCCGATTGTCAGAGGGTGACGTCGGCTTGAAGTTTTTCAACGTCTGGCAGACCGGGTCAAGGTCTCGAATCTGTTCCATCTGCATTTCGACCAGCTGCGTGGCCGTTGCGAGTGTCGCGTTGGACGCCGACACCCGCATCGTTTGCATCAACAGCGGGAGAAAACCGATTGCAAGTAGGCCGAGCAGGAGCATCGAGATCATGATCTCGAGCATTCCAAACCCGTCATCGCGGTTCTCAGCGGACCACTCAAATTGAGCATTCATGGATTAACCAATCATTGCGACGCCCTGGTGCGGGCACAGGGATCGACCCCCACTATTGCCCGAGAGCGGGTTCTAGGCGCCTGGTTTGGCGGTCGTCGTGTCGGTGATGCTGTGTACGTTTGAGCCTGAGTTGTCAGTGCCGTAGTAACCCGTAATTTTGAAAGTCTCGCCCGCGGATGTACCTACTAGAAAAATCTTGTCACTCTTGGAGTAACCCTTGAGAACCGTGACTGCTCCTCCACCTTCGATGCCATTCAGCTCCGTGATCGCCGCGGCAACCGTGGAAGTTCCATCAATTACGGCGACGGCAATCGACGATTTTGCGTTGGTCAGCGCAGCCTGAACGGCGCTATCTTTCGCACCATCCTGCTGATTAAGGAAGATCGGGATGGCGACGGCGGACAGCACGCCGAGGATGAGCACCACAACGAGCAGCTCGATGAGGGTGAAGCCTTTGTCCTTGGTGCCGAGGGTGGCGCGCCTACGCGCGAGACCCGAAGTCAGTGTGCGAATCATGCGTGAATCCTTTGCGTTGATGAACGTTTTTAGCAGGAAGCCCATAAGCCCCTATACCCAAAAGGCTACGTCTTAAATGCACCCCCATCAGCGAAAAACCTGCCCCTCGATACCCCAAAAAGGGCTACAAATCGGCCAGTCTTCAACGCGGGTGATTGACGTTATTTCACGTAGTCGAAGATGGTGAACATGGGCAGGTACAGCGCTACGACCATGCCGCCAATGACGATGCCGATAAAGGCGATCATGAGCGGTTCAATGAGCGCGGTGAGCTGCTCGGTGGTGGCCTGCACCTCCTGGTCGTAGAAGTCCGCGATCTTGGTGAGCATCTGTTCCAGGGCTCCCGCGTCTTCTCCCACGGCGATCATCTGCGTGACCATGGCGGGAAACACCGGCTCGAGCGACAGCGGCCCGGCGATGGAGCGACCGAGGCTCACCGAGCTCTGCACCTTGCGCAGTGCGTTCTCCACCACCCAGTTGCCCGAGGTCTCCCCCACAATGGCGAGCGACTGCAGAATGGGCACGCCGGCCCCGATCATGGTGGCGAAGTTGCGACTGAACCGTGCCACGGCGAGCTTGGTGAGCAGGTCGCCGAACACGGGAAGCTTGAGCTTGACCGGGTCGATGATGCGGCGCACGCGGTCGGTGTGTTTGTTCTTGCGCCACCAGAACGCGAACACCACGCCGAGCACGATCAGCACCGGAGTCAGCCAGACCATGAGGCCCGACAGCACCACCAGAATTTGGGTGGGCAGCGGCAGCGCACCACCGAGGTCGGCGAACATGCCCTCGAACACCGGCACGATGAAGATGAGCATGCCGATCACCGCCACGACGGCCATGATCAGCACGATAACCGGGTAGGCGAGAGCCGATTTGATCGTGTCGCGCAGTTTCACCTCGGCCTCGAAGTTCTCGGCGATGGAGTTGAGGGAGTCTTCGAGAAACCCGCCGGTTTCGCCGGCCTTCACGAGGTTGATCATGATGGGCGGAAACACCGTTTTGTGTCGCACCATGGCGTCGGAGAGTGACAGCCCGGTCTCGACGTCGGTGCGAATGGTCGTGAGCACCGCGGCCAGCTGCGTCTGCGTGGTCTGCTCGGCCAGGATGTACAGGGTGCGCAGCAGGGTGAGCCCCGCCGAGGTCATGGTGGCCATCTGGCGGCTCATCACGGCGAGGTCTTTCAGGCTCACACCACGGCTGATGCCGGGAATACGAATGTCGCGGTTCAGCCCGGTCTTGGCCGCCACCTCCACGATGGAGATGGGCGACAGGCCGAGCGAGCGCAGGCGCAGAATCGCGGCGCCTTCGGTCTTGGCCGTGAGCCGCCCCTTGACGACCTTGTCGGTCGAGTCCCGCCCGCGGTAGGCCCAGGACAGCGTGCTGTCCATTACAAGCCTCCGTCGGAGTAGGCATCGTGAAAGTCGATGTTCGCGGCGCGGGCGCCGGTGCCGAAATCGATGTTGGCGCTGCGGTGATCGGCGCCGGCGGGTGCACCGACCCGGTGGATGAGCTGGTCGAGGCCGATGGTGTCTTGCGCCTGTTCCTCGGCCACCTCGCGGGTGATGACGCCGTTATTGACGAGGTCGGCCAGGTGCTGATCCATGGTGTGCATGCCGAGCGCGCGCCCGGACTGCATCGCCGTGCTCAGCTGGTGGATCTTGCCTTCCCGAATGAGGTTGGAGACCGCCGGCGTGGTGACGAGCACCTCGGTGGCCACCACCCGGCCGCCGCCGATCTTCTTCACGAGCGTCTGGCAGACCACGCCCATCAGGGTGATGGCGAGCTGCGTGCGCACCTGCGCCTGCTGGTGCGGCGGAAACACATCGATCAGGCGGTCGATGGTCTGGGCGGCATCCTGCGTGTGCAGGGTGGCGAACACGAGGTGCCCGGTTTCGGCGGCGGTCAGGGCCACCGAAATGGTTTCGAGGTCGCGCAATTCGCCGATCAGAATGACATCCGGGTCTTGCCGCAGCACGTGTTTGAGCGCGTCAGCAAAGCTGTGCGTGTCATGGCCCACCTCGCGTTGGTTCACGAGCGACATACGGTGCTTGTGCATGAACTCGATCGGGTCTTCGACGGTGACGATATGGTCGGCCCTGGTGCGGTTGACCACGTCGATGAGCGCGGCCAGGGTCGTGGACTTACCCGAACCGGTGGGACCGGTCACCAGAACGAGGCCGCGCGGAAGGTGAGCGAACCGGGCGACCGTCTCGGGCACCCCGAGCTGGACCAGCGATTTGATCTCACGCGGAATCAGTCGAAAGGCCCCGCCCACCGAATTACGCTGCAGGTAGTAGTTGACCCGAAAGCGGGCCCCGCCGGCCGTGTAGGCGAAGTCGAGTTCGAGGTCACGGTCGAAGGTGGCGCGTTCCTGCGGGGTCAGCAGGCTGTACAGGGCCGAGGAGACCTTTTCAACCGGCCATTCCTGGTCTCCCTCGATGGCACACAGGGTGCCGTCGATCCGGATGCGCGGAGCGGCTCCGACGGTGACGTGCAGATCCGAGGCCCCGCGTTCGAGAACCTCGTGCAGCGCGGCCAGCAGGTCGGGGTCAGGCGACGACACGCAACACCTCGTCAATCGAGGTCAGGCCGAGACGCACCTTGGCCCAGCCGTCGTCGAGCAGGGTGATCATGCCCTGTTTGCGGGCGGCGGCGGCGATCTCCCCGCTGGAGGCACGCGCGATGGTGAGGCGTTCCACTTCGGGGGAGACCGTCATCACTTCGTGCACCGCGACCCGGCCGCGGTATCCCGTGTGCGAGCAGGCGGTGCATCCGCTCGGCACGTAGATGGTCGGCGGGGTGTCGGTGTGGTTGTGGCCGAAACCGAGGCCGGCGAGTTCGTGCTGGTCGCGACGATCGACGACCTTGCAGCGTTCACAGAGCCGCCGGGCCAGGCGCTGGGCCACCACACAGGTGATCGCCGAGCCCACCAGAAACGGCTCGATCCCCATCTCGACCAGGCGAGTCATGGCGCTCGGCGCATCGTTGGTGTGCAGGGTGGAGAGCACGAGGTGGCCGGTGAGCGAAGCCTCGATGGCGATCTTCGCGGTCTCCTGGTCGCGAATCTCACCGAGCAGCACCACGTCGGGGTCGGAGCGCAGAATGGAACGCAGCGCCACGGCAAAGGTGAGGCCCGCCTTGCGGTTCACCTGCACCTGGTTGATTCCCGGCATGCGGTATTCCACCGGGTCTTCCACGGTGATCACGTTGATCTCGGGTTTGGAGATGGCGCTCAGGGTCGTGTACAGCGTGGTGGACTTGCCCGACCCGGTCGGCCCGGTCACCAGAATCATTCCGTTGGGCTTGGTGTACGCCATCTTGTATTCATCGCGGTTCTCCACGAGCATGTTCAGGTCGTTCATGCTCATGCGCGAGGTGGCGTTGTCAAGAATGCGCAGGACCACCTTTTCACCCCAGACCGTGGGCAGAATGGCAACACGCAGGTCGATTTTGCGCCCATTGTGGGAGACCGACATGCGGCCGTCCTGCGGTTTGCGCCGCTCGGCAATGTCGATCTCGCTCATGATCTTGATGCGGGAGATGACGCCGCTTTGAATGTTCTTCGGTGCTGACGGCATTTCGTGCAGCACACCGTCGATGCGATAGCGGATGCGCAGGCTGAGTTCGGCCGGTTCAATGTGAATGTCGGAGGCTTTGTCCTGGATGGCCTGGGAGACCAGCAGGTTGACGAAACGCACGATGGGCGCGGCGTCTTCGGCGGCCTCGGCGTCGCTGAGCGAGTCGTCGTCGGGCGCCGCCTGCTCTTCTTCGAAGGTGTTGGTGAGGTCGTTGAGCTCGTCGTCGGCGCGGTGATAGCGCGAGATCGCGGCCATGAGGTCGGAACGCTCCACGACGACCGGAGTCACGCGCATGCGGGCGGTTTCGCGCACATCGTCGAGGGCGAACACGTTGCCCGGGTCGACCATGGCCAGAATCAGCCGTTTGCCGTCGAACCCGATCGGCAGCACCTCGTCGCGGTGGCAGATGGCTACCGGAACCTTGGTCAGTGCCAGCTCGTCGACGGGATAGTCGAGCAGCTCAACGAACGGCAGGTTGGTCTGCTCGGCGCGGGCCCGAGCGAACTGCAGCTCGGAAATCACCCCGCTGGCGAGCAAGGCCCGCACTGCGGTCTCGTCGGCGGTATCACCGGCCGAGAGCGTGTCGGATTGTTCGGCCGGCAACAGGCCGTGCGAAATCAAAATCTCTGTCAGGCTCGACACGAAACGTGCCCCCAAGGTGTGACGCTGCTGCGGTTATCGCTCTGGCTCAGGCAGCTGCGCCAAGTGATGATGCCCGAGGTGTGTGGGTGACACTTCAACGTATCCGACGAGGACAATGCTCGGCCAGACCCACAATCGGGGGGTGATCAGCAAAATTGTCAGCAGTTCTGCTGCGGTTGCGCGCGACGGGCGTCGCACGCAACCGGCTAAAGTGCGCGGGCGCGCAGGGCCTGCTGCACGAGCGGGTCGGGCGACTGCGCCAACCAGGTGAGCAGGTCGGGATAGGTGCTCGGGTTGCCCGCGAGTTGCGGCCACACCTCGGGGTACTTCTGAGCGAGCTCGTAGAGCTCAGCGGCCGAGGAGGCCGGGTCGGACGCGGTCAGGCTGGCAGCGCTCGGTGCTTCGATCGGCAGTTCGGACGTCGGTTCAAGCGATGCCGGCGGAACAGCCGGCGCCGCGGCCGTGGCCGTGGCCGCTGCCGGGGCGCCTGACGCAGGCGCTGCCGCAGCGGGTGTGGCCGGCGCCGCGGCATCCGTTTGCACGGTCGGTGCAGCAGCTGCCGGGGCGGACAGACCAGCAGCCGCATAGCCGGTGAAGTCGGCGGGAGCCTGCGCCCGCACGGGGCCGTACTGGGCGAAGTAGCCGCGCACGGCGGTCGGAGCGGTCAGCGCGTAGAAGACCAGTGCGGGCAGCGCGAAGGCCAGGGCCAGGCTCAGTGTGGCCGCGGTGGTGAGGATGATCAGCGAGAACGAAGTGTACGTCGTGCCCTCGAAGAGCCAGGAATAGAGCTGCCCGAGGTTCTCGTCGGCGATGCTCTGCCCGCGCAGCACGACGAAGACGATGCCGAGAACGGTGATCAGACCGGTGAGGCCGAGCACGAGCCACTGGCTGGCGGCCGGGTTTGAGCGCAGCGTTGTGCGGGCGATGATGGCCACGACGATGATGATCGACAGCACGATGGTGGCGCCGATGTTCAGACCGGTCGAGCCGGAATCGGCGCCGCTTCCGATGAGGGTTGCGATGACCAGCAGCAGGCTCAGGCCGGCGGTGCCGACGATGAGCACGAGTGTGAGCGAGGCAACCCCGAACCATGTGCTGATCGGTGCGGTCGGAGCCATCGCGAGGCGGAGGGCCGGCGAGCAGGCCAGGCCGAACAGGCCGGCGAGCAGAAGGAGCGGGTAGCCGCCGTAGCTGAGCGATTCGATGCCGCTGACCGACAGCAGATGGTCGGTGAAGGCGTCGATGGTGATGACGCCGATGGCGGTCGCGCCCAGCACGCGGGCGATGGTGAGCCAGATCGCACTGCCGCGCACGATGCCGTAGATCGGCAGCAGCGCGGCGGCCGCACCGGCGAGCACGGCGACGATGGCGGTGAGCAGCACCAGGCCGGTGACCTCAGCGGATGTCGTCGCCACGATTCCGAAACCGATCCCTCCCAGCACGGTCAGCGCCACGACCACGCCGTAACCGATCACAATGCGGTACCAGAGCCGAACGATCGGGCGCGCGCCGACGATTCCGACGAGTTCTGCTGCACGCGGTTGGGCGGCGAGGAAGGCGCCGGCCAGTCCGAAAGCGGCTGCGTACCCGACGCCGGTCGTTTGATCGGTCGTGAAGATGTCGACGAGCATGAAGCCCAGCACGAGGAGAGCGTAGGGCACGTTGACGAGCAGTCGAATCAACCAGATCTGGGCGAGCCCGACCCCGGCACCGAACACGCCGGCCCGCAGCAGGTAGGTGAGGCTGAGCGAGAACAGTGACAGCAGCGTGATCAAAATAACCTCGATGCGGCCGGTCGCGCCGATCGATTCGCTCATGCTGTAAGTCTCGGTACTGAACATCCATGGCAGGGCCAGGGAGATCAGCAGCAACAGCAGCGCACCGCCGTCGCGCGCCCAGTCAGACGCCGGGATGCCGGCGAACGGGTTCGGGCGGGCGGGCGGCTGCGTGTACTGGGGGGCAGCGTACTGGGGTGCGGCGAACTGCGGGGCGGCGTATTGCGGGGCGACGGGCGCTGCGTACTGGGGCGCAGCGGGCGCAGCCGGAGCGACGTATTGCGCAGCAGCCGGCGGCTGCTGGGTGGGGTCGAAGGTCATCTGGGTCCTCTGTCTTCGGTCTGGCGTCGTGTGGCTGCGTGTCGAGTGGCTGCGTGTCGAGTGGATGCTGTGCTGCGACGGTGTTACTGATAGAGCCGGTCGAGCTCGCCGTCCTGGCTGAGCTTCACGAGCTTTTCCACGGCGATTCCGGTCACGTCGGCGATGGTGCGCAGGGGGCTGACGAACCATCCGCCCTGCTCCTGCACGGCGAGAACCCGCCAGCTGCCCGCGCCGAGTTCCTTCATCGCGGGAACGTCGTCGAGGCATCCGTCGAACGAGGAGTACCCCGAATCGGTGGTGACGCACACCCCGGAGAATTCGGTGCGGTACGGCCAGTCATAGCCGTCGCCCTCGATCACGATGCTGTCGATGTCGAGGCGCGCCGTCTTGCCCTCGACCTGCGGGGTCACGGCGAAATCGGTGATCGTCAGGTTGTCATAGTCGCCGCCGCCATCGGTGGGCATGAGCGCGTCACCGTAGAGGCTGAGAAAGCGGCGTTCGGATTCGGGCACTACGGCGGCGAGGTCGCCGTAGTCGCCATTCTCGCCGAACGCGATGACGGCCTCGGCGAAGCCCTCGGCGGCAGCGTCACCGGTGTCGAACGCGGCCACGTCGTCGGCGGCGACCAGGCTGCCGCGGGTTTGCGATGCGCCCAGCAGCAGGTTCTCACCGGCGGTGAGCAGCGGGCTGACGTACCAGGAGCCGCCCTCACGCACGGTGACGACGGCGGCGTCGTGGCCGAGCTCCTCGGCCAGGTCGGCGGCCGATTGCGTGAACGGCAGCATGTCGTTCAGCTCGTCGATCGAGGACTCGCGCAGGTCCGCGATCATCGCATCGGTGTCGCTGTCGTCATAGCCGAAGGATTGTTGCTGCAGCCGCAGCTGCGGAGCCACGACCTCGAGGTAGGCGTCGGTGATCGTTTCGGCATCGCCGTTCATGGTCATTTCGCCCGCGGTGATGGTGACCACCGCAACGCCGTCTTCGATGTCTTCGGACTCGAGTTGCAGCCCGGTCAGGGTGATATTCAGGCTATCGACGACCGTGTTGATGAGCGCGGGCAGGTCGACCGGGTCACCGTTTTCGTCGTCCATGGCCATGGTACCGAGCTGGTCGATCGGCGCCTTGAACGACTCGATCTCGGCGGGAGACAACGAACCGTACAGGCTGACCAGGTCCATATCGGCGGTGCCCTCGAGCAGTTTCTGCACCGCTGCCGTCGGCGAGGATGCGCCGCCGAGTTTGGAGAAGATGGCTCCGTACGCCCACACGCCTCCACCGGCGATCAGCAGCACGACGACACCGATCGAGCTCCAGATCAGCAGTTTCTTGCGCGGACGCCGCGCGGACTGGCCGCGTGCATCCTGGCCCGGGGCTGGCGTCGACCTCGGCGCCGCGGCGGAGGCCGACGGTGCGAAGGGATTCGGCACAGCGGATGCCGCCGGCTCAGTCGGCAGACCGGTCGGCGCCGCGGCGGCGGGCACAGCGGCGGCCTGTTCGGCGGCGGCATCTTCGGTGAGCACCGGCTCCGGGATGACGGGTGTTGCGGGCGCGACGGGCGCGATGGTGCCGAGCTGGAGCATCCACTCGATCAGGGCCGGATAACAGGACGGGTTCGCCGAAATGACAAGGTGCAGATCGTGATGGGCTGCGGCGATCTCGGCGAGCCGGGCCTGCGGGGTGGCCGGGTCGGCGGCTTCCCG
The DNA here is from genome assembly GCF_900110125.1 of Cryobacterium luteum. Classification (GTDB taxonomy): domain Bacteria; phylum Actinomycetota; class Actinomycetes; order Actinomycetales; family Microbacteriaceae; genus Cryobacterium; species Cryobacterium luteum. The sequence continues at coordinate 197,720 of NZ_FOCN01000002.1, read as the reverse complement.
AAAGAGGGGGGAGGTGGAATCTGTCACGAGAGGGGAGCTCCTAGGTTCTCGGTGCTGGCGGAAGGGTGCAGAAGTGTGGGGCGGCGCGGTTCGGCTTCACCAGGTGAGAACGGTGAAGACGGTATACGCGGCAGCAGCGAGTACCACCACACCTGTGATCGAGATGATCGCGACCAAGGTGAATCGGCGACGATGACGCTTCACTGCGGCGGCGTGCTCGCGAATTTCAGCGGCGGCGTCGGCGAGACGGAGCCGGGCCACATCGGGCTGCGGGTCGGCCACGGGGAGCGGGGCTCTCGGTGCGACGATCGCCGGCGTCGGACGCGCCGCGTAGCGCACGCTCGCACCGCTCTGCACCTGTGGTGGTTCATAGCGGCGTTGCAGCGCGTCAGCGACGGGGGTGTGCGCGGGAGCGGCCGCCCGCCGACTGCTCAGCAGGGTATCGACGGCCGTGCTGCCCCGGGAAGAACGCACGGTGGCGTCGTCGGCATTGTCGTCGTCGGCGTTGTCGACGGCATTGTCGTCGGCACGGTCGTCGGCACGGTCTGGCTCGCCGCCGGCCTTGGGCCGTCGTGCCACGCGGCGGGTGTGTTCGTCCCCCGCACGCTGCACGATGCGCGTGCGTTCATCGGCCTCGCGCTGCACGATGACGGTGCGTTCGTCTGCCGTGCGCTGCACGATGACGGTGTCGTCGTCGAGGCCGGCCTCGTCGTCGGGCTGACTGCTGTCGTCGGAGTCGCTGCTGTCGTCGGATTCGCTGCTGATGCTCGGTTGCGGGGCCGCCGCGCCGTGCCGCGGACTGCCCCGGCGCACGATTCTGGTGGCCTCGTCGCGGTCGTCGTCTGCGGGCTGCATGGCCGGCTGCCCGGGATCAGCGGGCTGCATTGCGGGCCACCCGTTGTACCGGTCGGGTGTCTTCGGTGCGGGTGTCGATGGTGTCGGACTGGTCGTCGCCGATGGCGATGCCGTGCCAGGAGTTGACCCCGCCGGCGATGACGTCGATCACGATCACCGACACGTTGTCGCGGCCGCCGTGTTCCAGGGCTCCGGCGAGCAACGCGTCTGCCGTCTGCTGGGTGCTGCCGCCGAGGGTCAGGCCGGCCTTGATGGCCTCATCGGAGAGTTCACCGCTCAGCCCGTCGGAGCACACGAGCAATCGTTCGCCGGTCACGACCGGGCGCAGCCAGTAGTCGGCATTGCTGTTATCGGCGCCCATCGCGCGGGTGATGACGTTCTTGCGGGCGAAGGTGGCGACATCCGCTTTGAGCAGTGAGCCTTCGTCGATGAGTTCCTGGGCGAGGGAGTGGTCAACGGTGAGCTGCTGCAACTCCCCGCCGTGCAGGCGGTAGACGCGGGAGTCGCCCACGTTCACGATGAGCCATTGCGGGGCGTTCTCGTGGTCGATGAGCACCAGGCCGGTCAGGGTGCTGCCGGCACCGCGCCCGGTCGAATCCGACACGATTCGCACCGCGGCGTGCGCGCGTTCGACGGCGGCCACCACGTCGCCGGCCGGCACGGCGGTGCGGCCGACGCAACCCTGGAATTCCGCAATCACGGCGGCGCTCGCGCGCTGACCGGCTTCGAGGCCGCCCATGCCGTCGGCGACAATGAACACTGGCTGAGAAGCCAGCAGCGAGTCTTCGTTCTCAGTGCGTTTGCGGCCGACGTCGGTGCGCCAGCCGCACTGCAGCGACACCCCGGCGCTGGTGGCCCGCTGGTCGGCGAGTTGGGTCATGGCTCAGGCCTCCAGGTAGATGCGCGCGGCGAGCTCCCCCAGCAGGAACCGATCGGTCAGGGCTGCACTCGCACCCGCATCGAGCTCGTTCTCCACGCCGCCACCGTCGATGAGAACGACACCGTTAGTGGACTGCAGATCGCTGATACCCCAGACTCCCTCAACGAAGTCGAGCCGGGCGTGGGTCTTCGACACGGTCTTGCCCGGGTCGTGCAGCGGCACCAATTGGGCGTCCGCGTGTGCGCCGCCGCGCGTGGGGTTGCGCCCGAGCAGCACCACCGGTTTGGTGAGCGAGACCTTGAGACCGTGTTCGGTTTCGAGGGTCCACGGCTTCATGCGGCGCACCACGATCATGGTCTCGTCGAGGTCGTCGTCCTGGTCGACCCCGTCGTCGTGAGTGTTTGCACCGGCCGGGGCTGCAACCGGGGTGACAGCGGCGGGCATGACGGCGGTCGTGACGGCGGCGGGTACTGCTGCCACGGATGCCGCGTAAGCGACAGCCGCGGCTGGCTCAGCGGGCGGAGCGGGTACCGGAGCTGCGCTGGCCTGAACGACCGGTGCCGGCGGAGCCCACGGGTTTGCCGGTTCTGCCGGCGGGGCCGGCGGGGCTGGCGGGGCTGGCGGTGCGGCGAGAACGGGCGGTGCCGGAGGGGCTGGCGGCGCCGGAGGGGCGGGAGGGGCTGGCGGGGCTGCAAAGACGGGCGGCGCCGGAGGGGCTGGCGGCGCCGGAGGGGCTGGCGGCGCCGAGAACGCCGGCTGCGCCGCTATCGGCGGGGCTGGCGGCGCGCTCACGTAGAACGGCGGCGGTCCGGTGGGCAGACCGCTCACGACGGGCGGAGCCGGCGGCGTGGACGGTACGGGCGGAGCCGGCGGCGTGGACGGTACGGGCGGAGCCGGCGGCGTGGACGGTACGGGCGGTGCCGGAGGAGCCGGAGGAGCCGCCGCCAGGAACGCCGCCGGAGGGGCCGGCGGAGCGGGCGGCATCAGGCGCGGCTCGGCCGGAGCAGCAGCCACAGCCGCAGCCCTCATCGACAGGGGCGTCATCGACAGGGGCGTCACCGGGGCAAATGGCACGTATCCGGTCGCGGCCACGCCGGGCATCCAGCCGGTGTCGACGCTCTTGCCAAAGCCGACAACGCCGGCCCAGATGGGAAAGGAGACCAGATAGAGCAGCGTGAATCCGCCGCCGTGGCCCAGACGCCGGTTCACATTGTTGACCGCCATGATGAAGACGACGAGGGCCACCAGGTTTGCTGCGGGAATGAACAGGCCGATAACCCAGAGGGCCGAATAGCGACCGAGCTCGAACAGGATGATGGTGTTGACGATCGGCACCCAGCCCTTCCAGGCTTGTTCCCCGAGCTTCACAAAGATTCTGCCGAGGGCGATTGCCGAGAAAACGTACACGCCGAGGCTGACCAGCACGGTCACCACGATTGCCGCGATCACCGCTCCAGATGATTCATCCATTTATGCTTCGCGGCCGCTGGTGTGCGGCCGCTCCCCCATTCTGCTGGTGTCGCGCCGGTTCGAGCGCACGGTGGTCGTGACGTATCGAGAAATGCGTCGTCGAAAAGTGAAGAGTCGACCGGCATCCGCCAGCCGAGCAAAGGAGCGCAGGGAGAGGGCGGCGCGCCAGCGGTCGCGGCGCGTGCCGCTCGCGGCGAGGCCCGCCCGTTCCGCGGTGACGAGGGCCCAGAAGGCATCGCTGTCACCGGTCCCGGGTGGCACCGGGCCGAACACGGCGCGGTCGGCGAGGTGTGCGAGCACGGTGCCGCCGACCGACCCGTACTGCGACGCGATCTCGACCCTGGTCATGCTGCCCTGGTCGGCGAGGCCGCGGTCGACGGCGGCGTCGACGTATTCGTCCCAGCCGCCGGCAAACCGCGCCGACACGTCGGCAGCGCGGTATCGGTCCCGGCGACGCTTCAGCTTGGCACCGAGAATGACCAGGAACGGCGTGCTGATCGCCAGCAAGGCGGCGAGGCTGATGCCGCCAATCTTGAGGGCCGCGAACAGCCAGGCCAGGTCGGGGCCGGTGACCTCTTCCTGTTCCTGCTGGTCTTCACCGCTGGTCGGGTTCGCTTCGGGAGCGCGCTGTTCGGTGGCGCTCTCGGCGATGACTTCGGTGTTGTACTGCGGGTCGCGCGTGGTGTCATCGATGGGCGACAGCGGGTTCTGAAACTGCGGGGTCGCCTCCACGGTGACCCAGGTGTCGTCGCCGGCGGCCACTTCGACCCAGGCCGCGAGGTTCCGCCCCGAGCAGATGCCCTGCAGGCAGGCGCTCGCCGCGCCCACGGTCCGCGCAGCACCAGCAGTGGTCGCAGCGTCGAGGTTGAAGCCGAGCACCACCCGGGACTCGAACCCCAGGTGGCGGGCGAGCAGCGCCGTCGCCACCGCAAATTGTTCGTCGTCGCCGATCGCGGCGACGAGCTGGGAATTCTCGGTGGCCGTGGTGTTGTTCTGCTTCTCGAGCAGCGCGGTGAAGAGCGTGTCGATGCGGGCGACCGAATGCCCGGAGAGGCTCGGCGAGAACTGATAGTCGCCGAGATCGGCGGTCCAGGAGTCTTCGGGCGCTGTGTCGAGGGATGGTGCGGTGAGCGCGTGGCTGAGATAGCCGCGCTCGCGCAGCCGGGTGACCAGTTCGGCCAGTCCGGCACCATCACTCGTGACCGCCTGGGCGTCGACCCAGTCGGCGAGGCTCGCGGGAATCAAAGCGTCGTCGATCGTGACGCCGGCCGGGCGGGTGAGAGCGGCGAGGGTCGTCGCCTCCGTTTGAGATTCGGAGACCATCGTGTAGCGGTCACCGTTTTCGAGGGCGTTGAGCTGAATACCCGAGGCCGTGCCGGCGTTGTAGAAGAAGCCGTCACTCAGTTCGGCGGCACGATCACCGGCAAAGCGGATGCTGGACAGCTCGCCTGCCCCCGGCATCCACACGCCGCTGTACCCGGCGATGTCGAACCTGGTCGTGACGCGCTGCGCGGTCGAGGCACGCGAGTGCGGCACCCGGGCGAAGGCCGTGATCTGGTCACTCTCGCCCGCGGCGGGGTTCACGACCCGAAACACTTCGCCGTCGTAGTAGCTGAGCACGGCGAGGCGCACGCGCGATGCGGTGCCGGCGGCGGCGGCGGCGGCGGCGCCGGTCACCGTGAACAGTTGCTGGTCGTACCGCTCCGCACTGAAGTAGCTGCGGTACTGGCTGAGCGGGCTGATGTACTCACGCAGGTCGACAGCCGGGTCGATGCTGCTGCGCAGCACGTCGCGAGCCGGCGTCGCCCAGGTGGCCGAGAGTCCGCCGAGCGAGACACCGATGGCGAGCAGCAGCACACCGCCGGCGAGAACGCCTCGGCGCACGCGACCGCCGAGGCCGCCGGGCGTGCGCCGCACCCCGGTCGTGCGGGCGGCCAGGTCGAGCGCTTCGCTGCGGGCAAGATGGGTGCGCCAGGCCAGAAAGCCGAAGGCGAGCAGCAGGGCGGCGAGGCCGATCAGGCTTTCCCGCGGTGCCGGCACGCTCCACCCGAGCACGGTCAGCGGAATGCTCACGGCACTCGACCCGAAGACCAGGCCGAACAGCTGCACGGCGAAGATCAGGGGCACGGCGAGGGCGAAGAGTCGGCCGCCGCGCCAGACCAGGGACAGCGCAACCGTGGTGCCGCCGAGAAACAGCAGAAAGGCCGGGGCCAGCAGGCTCTGGTAGGAGCCGACCGGCAGAGCGATGGTGACGAGCTCCTTCCAGCTGAACACCGTTGCGGTCACGAGATCGAGCAGCCCGCCGAGAACGTTCGGCACGCTGCTCAGAGCGGTCGGAACGGCGAGCGGAACACCGAGCAGCAGGTAGCCGCCGAGCACGGCCAGCAACACGGTGAACCAGGACCAGCCCCGGCGGGCGCCGAGCCAGGCGAGGGCGATGCCGGTGAGCATCGCGCCGGCCGCCATGATCAGGTAGCTCACGTCCTGGTAGATCGGCCAGGCCGCCCAGACGGCGACGAGCATCATCGCCACAACGAACAGGGCGTTGATCACGCGGGCCCGGCGGCGGTGGCTGCGGGCGCGGCGTGGTCGGCGCGGCCGAATCGTCGGCATGGCCCCGGTCACGGGGCGGCCGGCGTCGGAGGTCGGCGTTGCGGGGGCGCTCATGCGGCTTTTCGGCTCAGCAGGGAGCGAAAGTCGTCGAGCACGCCAATGGTCAGCACGCTCGTTCCGGCGAGGTCGCGAAAGCTCGGCTGCTCGGCGGGGTTGCACAAAACGGCGACGACCTGCACGTTGCCGGCAAATTTGAGGGTGAGCGCCTGCAGGCGCCGCGCGGTCATGGTCGAGCCGCAGACCACGAACGCGATCGAAATATCGGGCACCACCTGGGCGGCGAGCACGCAGACATCTTCAACGTTCATGGCGTGCGGGCTGGTCTCGATCGCGGTGAGGTCGTCGAGCAGGGTGCGGGTCGACACGACACTCAGGCTGCGCACCGAACGGATGCTGCGGCGCACGATATCGGGGATCTCCTCGCTCGCCACGACGGCGAGATCGCGACCGTCGCGAATGGCGCGCACGCCGAGCGACCCGGTGGCGCTGACCGCCATCTCGAACTCCTCCTCGGAGGCGTACTCCGCCGCGTTGAGGCTCAGCACAATGGCCAGGCGGGAGCGTCGGCTCTCTTCGAACTGCCGCACCATGAGCTTGCCGGTCTTCGCGGTGGACTTCCAGTGGATGTGCCGTTGCCCATCGCCGGGGGCATACTCGCGAATGGCGTGAAAAGAGATGTCGGAGTCGACGATGTCACTCGTGGGATTGCCCTCGAGGTCACGCACGAAACCGGCGCTCGTACTGGGAATCGACACGGTCACCGGGTGCACGAACAGGTGGTTCACGTCGGCCCAGGCCACTTCACGGCCGAGCACCCCGAGCGGGTCGCTGCGCACGGTCGTGACCGGGCCCACGTCGATGACGCCGCGGCGGTAGGCGGGCACGCGAACGTGCTCTTCGTGCACCTGGCCGGCGCGCAGAAGCGGCACGTAGACATCCGCCAGTCCTTTGCCGATGGGAACGTCAACGCGACCGGGCAGTTCGAGCCGCTTGGAGATGTTCGTCACGGTGAGGGTGCCGAGCACCTCGGAGCCGGCGACGACCCGATCGACCGGCAGCACGAAGTCCACGCTGTAGGCGCGACCGCCGGCCAGAAACGGCAGCGAGATGAGAATGAGCGCAACCGCCACACAGCCGGTCACGATCAGTTCGGTCCAGCCGAAGACCAGGCCGAGCGGCAGCAGCACGATCGCCGCCGCGACCACGACCCACCCGGCCGGTGTGACCGTCTCACCGACCCACTCAACGGATGCCTTCACACCGATTCGCACCATTCGCGCGACACGCATCCAGAGCACCACGGCGCCCACGAGGGTCAACGTCGTTGATTTGCTCGTGCGCGTGCTGCTGTACCGGGTGTGCGTTGCAGACCTGGTCTGGGTGCTGGTGCGAGCCAGATTTGACGTCTGGGACCGCCGCGATTCGGTGTGAAAGCTCACGCCAGGTCGCTCCGACTGGGCGGTACGACGTCGAGCAGAATCTGACCGATGACGGCGCTCGCGGTGACGCCGTCGAACTCGGCCTCCGGATCGAGCACCATGCGGTGCGCGAGCACCTGCTCGGCGAGAGCCTTGACGTCGTCGGGGGTGACGAAGGTGCGGCCGTGGGCGACAGCCCAGGTCTTGGCGGCCTTGGTGAGGGCGCGGGCGCCACGCACGCTCACGCCCATGCGCACCTGACGGGCATCGCGGGTGGCCTCGACCAGACGGCCGATGTAGTCATAGACGAGGGGGTTCACGAACACGCCTCGAGCGATGTCGCTCATACTCACGAGCGCCTGCGGGGTGATCACCGGGGTGAGTTCGTGCCGCACATCGGCGGTGCCCTCAAGAATGCGAATCGTCGACGCGAGGTCGGGGTAACCGAGCGAGGCCTTCATCATGAATCGGTCGAGCTGCGCTTCGGGCAGCCGGTAGGTGCCGGCCTGCTCGATCGGGTTCTGGGTGGCGATGACGAGAAAGGGCACGCCGGTGGAGCGGGTGACGCCGTCAATGGTGACGTTACCCTCTTCCATCGCTTCGAGCAGCGCCGACTGGGTCTTCGGGCTGGCCCGGTTGATCTCGTCGGCGAGCACCACGTTGGCGAAGATCGGACCGCTGTGAAACTCGAACTCGCCGGTCTTCTGGTCGTAGACGGTGATACCGGTCACGTCGCCGGGCAGCAGGTCCGGCGTGAACTGGATGCGGGTCGAGACGCCCTGCACAGTCTGCGACATGGCGCGGGCGAGCGAGGTCTTGCCGGTGCCCGGGTAGTCCTCGAGCAGTAGGTGGCCCTCGCTGACCATCGCCGTGAAGGCGAGTTCGATCACGTGGCGCTTGCCGAGCACGACCTGCTCAACGTTGTCGACCATCATCGTGAAGGTCGCGGCAAACCAGTCTGACTGCTCCGAGGTGATTGTCATGTGTGTGGCTCTTTCAGTGGGGCGGGGCGTTACGAGGCGGGATTGCAGGGGATGGCGGTGGTCTGGGTCACGCCGGAGACCGTGGCGAGGCCCTGGGTTTGGGGCGCGGTCCAGGTGATCGTCCAGTTCACGTTTCTCGTCTGGGCTGCGTCACCGGGAACGTTGGCGCCGTCGCGATACGCCCACATGCGGCCGCCGTTCGGGTTGGGCACGTCGTACTCGGCGCGGGTGACGACGGCCGTCGCGAGACCGGTCGAGGTTGCATCGACGGCGACCTCGAGGGTGCTGCCGATCACGCACTGCGCGGTCGTCAGGCTGGCAACCGAGTACCTGACCTGCCAGGCGCGCGAAGCATCCGCTGCCGTCACCGTCGACCAGTCGCTGCACAGGCTGGCGTCATTATCGGTGCAGTACCGCGCGGTGATGCCGGGGTCGGCTCCGAAAACGGATGACCCGGTCGACTCGTCGTAGCCGTTGAAGTCGACCACGAAATCGGCGGGCACGGTGGCCTTGGCGCTCGGCATCGTCAGCCGGTACTCACCGTTGGCCGGCGCCCCCATGCCGTAGGTGTACGTTCCGTTGCCGGGGGCGGCCGGTTTCTCCCAGGTCGTGATCGAACCGGCACCGGTTTGTGTGACCCCGTAGCCGTTGGAGTAGCAGACGGTCACGAAGTACTTGGTGTGCTTGGTCAGGCCGCCGATCGCGGGGTCGTCCGATGAGCCGGCGCCCTCCGGGGTGAATCCCGCCGGGGTCAGCGTGCAGGCTGCACCCGCGGTAAGCGAAGCGACGTACAGCACCTCTGGCGGCTGAACGCTGGAATTCACGTCAAACCGGGCGTCGGTCACGGTGATCGATCGGTTCTGGGAGGTCAGCACCCCGGGCGATGTAATCAGGGGCGATCCGGCCACGAGCACCGTTTGACTCTTCGATTCCTCGGTCGGGCCGCTGCCGGCCGGTTGCACGAAACTGCTGAGGGGGGTGACGATCACGGTCTGTGCCCCCACGCCGAGCGCCAGCTGGTGCACCGTCGTTCGTCCCGCGGCGGCATCGATGACGGCGTCGCCGATGCGGTAGCGGTTCGTGGAAGGGTCGGTGTTCTCGATGGTCACGGTGACCGCACCGGTCGATGCGCTCGTGGTGCCGTCCTTGAAAACGGGTTCCGCCGAGAGTGCGCCCATGCCCGGAGTGTCGTACGACCAGGCCGTCACGCTCACCGCGGTGCGCGATTCGCCGACCGCGTTGACGGCCCTGGCCTCGTAGACCGCCTGGTCGCCGTTCGCCGTCGTGGTGATTTGACCGCAGTTACCAGAGGTATCGCAGCGGGCCACCGAGGCTCCATTGCGGTACAGGTTGAACCCCTCCAGCGCCGGGTAGGCGGCGTTGGCACCGCCGGGGCTCACCGAGAGGGTCAGCGAACGGTTGCCGTAGGCTATCTGCGCCACCGCGTTCGGCGCCTTCGGGTAGCCCTGCAGGTCCACGGTGATCGACCCGTTGCGGCTTCCGGCGCTGAGCTTGCCCTGGGCGTCGCGCACCACGAAGCTCGCCTCACAGACCCCTCCGGCAGTGTCGCCCGACCAACTGGCTCGCACGTTCTTGGAATTCTCGACCGCGAACGACACACCCACGCAGGTGCTCGGCGCGGTGACGGAGACCAGTTCGAGCGGCGTGTTGCGGTACAGGTTGACCTCACCGGCGGTTCCGACGACCGCGATCGAGCAGCTGGAGCCCGACGACTGCGTGCAGGTCGTGGCCACGGTGCCGCCCTTGGGCAGTTCGCTCGGCGCCGGTCCCACCTTGAGCGCGAGCACCGCCGAAACCACATCGCGGTGGCTCGACAGGCTCACCGAGACGGCGGCTTCGCGGCCGGCCACGGCGTTGTCGGCGACACCGATGGTGAGGATCGCGCCGTCCTGCTGCACGGTGAACTGATCGGAGGAGAAGTCGATCGCAAAGGTCAGGGCCGGCACGTCGCCCTTGCCCTGCCACTCCACCATGTGGCTGAGGTCGTAACGAATGGCCTCGGAGCCAGGGCTCGCGGTGAGTGCCGCCGGGCGCAGTTCCGGCTGCGGGTCGAGCGGTTCGACCACGATCGGCACGACCAGCTGGGTGTAGTCCTCCTGCCCGTCGATGCGCGCCGGCACGGTGCAGGAGTCGGTCCAGGGCGCGTCAGACCCGGCCGTGTAGGTCACCGTGGTACCGGAATCGAAGGTGCAGGTTGCGTTGCCGCGCTCCCCCGACGAGCGGATGCCGGTGCGCTGCAGTTCCAGCGTGGTTCCAGCGGGAATCGATACCAGGCTGGTCAGATCGAAGCTGACCGAGGCGTCTTCCTTCACGTTTTGCTCGAGGTTGCCCTTTTTAAGCGCGATGATGATGGCGTCCTTCGCCGGGATGCGGAGAAACCCGTAGGTGGTCACCTCGACCCCTTGAAAGTTCGGTCCGGTCAGGACGAACGGGGCGAGCAACCCCTCGTCGGGAACATCGCCGCTGATCTTCCAGCCCGACACCTCGAGGCCGGGGTGGCTGCCCCACAGCGTAAGGGTGAGGTCAGAGACGTCACCGGAGTTCCAGGAGACCTTGTCGGTGACGACGTCGACGCCCTTCGGGAACGTGTCACGTTCGTCTAAAGCCAGGGTCGTGTCAATCACGACCGGATAGTCCGGAACGGAGGTACGCACGATCTTGACCACGATGAGTCCCTGGCCGACGTCGTCGTTGGCGTTGGTGACGGAATAGACGAAGGTGAGCAGGCCCGGCTCTTCGCCAGCCGTGAACACCACCCGGTCGTCGGTGACGGATTCGATCCGCCCGGCGAGCGCGTCGAACTCGACGGTGCCGGCCGCCGCGTCGGGGGTGACCATGCTCAGGGTCAGGTTGCCGCCACCGGGCTCGATGTCGTTGGCGGCGGGAAAGACCACCACTTGGTTGTCTGCTCCGGCCTGCACCTCGACGTAGTCGCTGAAGGTGATCGGGCTCGGGTTGGAGCGTTGGTCGAGCACGCCGATGCGCACGAGGGCGAGACCGGTGGCTCCGCCGGTGTCGCGCACGCGGTATTGAAATTCGATGGCGCCGTGATAGTCGAGGGGGCTGGAGTAGACGATGGCGTCGCCGGTGGCGTTGATCGACGCCGTTCCGCGGGCCGGCTGGGTGAGTACCCGATCGAGCACGACGTTATCACCGTCGGGGTCGGTGCCGAAGCTGTCGAACGGAATCTCGATGCTCTCCCCCGACAGCACCCGACCGTACAGGGTGTGCGGCTGGGGGGCGGTGTTATCGCCGTCGGGCAGCACCTCGACCGCGACCACGGCCGAGTCGATGAGTTCGGGTGCGCCAGCGGTGTACACGCTGTAGGTGAGTTCGTAGCTGCCCGGTTCGTCGGGGGCGAGGTAGCGCAGCTCGGCGCCGGCCGCGAAGGCGAGACCCCGGTCGCTGCGGTTCCGCACCGATTCGGCGTTGAGCAGTACGATATTGCCGTCAGGCGCCACGTCGTTGTCGAGTACCGGAATGTCGATCTGGGCGCCGACCCGCACCGAGACGCTGTCGTTTAGGGCGATCGGCGCCTGGGGAACGGATGCCGGAAGCAGGTACACCGTGGCCTCGCCGCGCACGGTGTAGAGCGGGTTCTCGGTGCCGTCCGACACGGTGTACCGCACGGTTCCGAGCTTGCCCGGCTGTTCATCGGCCGTGGAACCGCGCACCCGCAGAATGTTCTGCCCGACGACGTCGACGCTGAGGGAAGCGCCGAGCACGGTCTCGGGAATCGCTTCGCCGAGCAACAGCACGCGCCCGGCCGGGTTGGAGACGGCGGAGAAGACGTCCACACTGGTGTCGGCCTTGGGCCGCACGAAAACCGTCACCGGGGAGGTCGTGAGGGCCTGGGCATCCGCTGACACGACCGAGATGCGCACGAGCGACACGACCTCGCTGACGTCGTCGGCGATGGTGAGGCTGACCGTGTAGTTGCCGATGGCGGTCGCGGCGAAGTCGAAGGCGGTACCGTTGGCGGTGATGGCCACGGTGGAGCCCTCGGCGCTCGTCGGGATGGTGGCCGACTCGATGCGGTACAGGCCCGCAACGCCCGACACATACTCAGCCGGATTCACCGTAATGCGTTCATTCACCGAGGCGAGCAGTGCGAACGGTTCCACCGTGAGGCGCGGGGTCGGCGTGACCGTGATCGTGAGCGGTTTCTCGGTCGCGGCACCATGGATGTCCGAGACGCCCACCAGAATAGTGGCGGACTGCGCGCTCTGTTCGGCCGCGTTGGGGTGCTTGTAGACGAGTACCCCGGCCGGCGTCACACTGGCCGAACCGATGTCGGTGGTGTTGTGAGCGGATGCGACGAAAATAGGATCCCCGTCGGGATCGACCCAGCCGGGCAGCACCGGAACGGTCGCCGTGCCGCCCGGCTGCACCTCGGGGCTCGGCCACTCCTGCAGGCAGCCGTCGGTGCCACACCAGACCGGCGCTGAATTCACGTCGTCGCCGTGCACGGTGAGGGTGACGGTGGTGGACGGCGAGTTGAGGCCGTCGGTGCGGGAACCGTCGGTGATGGCGTAGTTGAAGGTGGCTGAGCCGCTGGCGCCGGGGGCGACCTGCACGGCGAGCACCTGGTTCTGGTCGGTCACGAAGACGGTGCCCCAGTCGGGGTCGAGACCGGTGACCGAATCGGGCACCACGCTGAGCACGTCGTCGTTGGCGTCGTGGTCGTTGAGCAACACCGACAGCGTAACGAGCTGGTCGACGCGCACGCCGAAGGAATCCGGCACGGCCACGGGGGCTTTCGGTTCGACGACCTCGGACGCCTCTTCCACGTCGTCCTGCCGCTGCGGTTCGTCAACGGCGGCCAGGGTCCAGTCCTGGGAACTCGGAACGAGGGCGCCGTCGGGAAGCGTCCACACCCATCCGCTTCGGGTGTCGTTGAGAATCATAAGCGATTCGTTGACGCGAAACGCCGGGGCGGCGTCACCGTTCGGCGTGACCGCGCCGTAGCTCAAGGCGGACTCGCCGGCGCTCTCGCTGAACAGCGTTCCGCCGGTGCCGGAGGCGGGCAGCCAGGCCGCGTAGCGCTCTCCGTGATACGACGTGGGGGCGGCGGGCGCACCGAGCACAGCTCCGGCGCCCCCGTTTAGCGCAGTGTCCCCGACCAACTCGGTGCGAGCGCCGTCGGCGAGGGCGAAGGCTGCCAGGCCGGTCTGGTCGGCGATGAGCACGTCGTCATCATCGGTACTGGGGCGTTGCAGCAGGGCCAGTTCGCTCAGGTTCGTCTCGATGGGTTCGTTCCGGCCGGCCAGCCACAGTTGCTCGCCGCTCACGCTGAGCACCGCCCAGGTGTCACCGACGACGGTCAGCTGGCTTCCGGCATCGGCCGGACCGTCGGTGACGGCGTCTTCACCCACCACCTCGTCGTCGTCGATGGAATAGCGGAGCACGCTTTCGGCCTCGCTCGAATAGCTGTATAGCACCCCATCCGGCGTGATCGCAATGGAATCGGAGCGGTAAACGCGGGGAGTCTCACCCGGAACGACCTCATCGTTGGCGTAGGGGTTCACCGGGCGGGGCTCGGCAGCATCACCGGCACCGCCGACAGCGCCGGCGAAGACTGTTCCCGCGCTCGTGAGGTAGCCGACCCAGGAGCCCGACGACACGATGGTTCGGGTGCCGGCCGGCGTGCTGTCGTAGTCGGCCGCGTCGTCACCGAGGTCGATCGGAGCCGCGAGGCTCACGTCGACGACTTTTTCGTTGTTCTGGGCGTAGAGCAGCACGGTGGTATCGGTCTGTACCAGTTCACTCGGTGCCGGCACCGTCTTCACCGTGTCGACTTCACCGAGGTCGGTGTTGATACGGGCGTAGCGGTTGCCCTCGCCGCTCTGCAAAGCCCAGATCGAACTGGCATTGACCGGCGTCTGCTTCACGTCGAAACCGTCGACGACGATGGCCACCGTGGCCAGCAGCGCGCCGATCGCGGCGACCGCAATGATGCGAACGACGCCGAGGCGCGCCTTCAAGAGCAGCGGCAGGTGCCGACGCCTGCGTTTGCCGCCCATCAAAACACCCCGGCGAGCGCGAGCGCACCGACGGTGGCACCGATTCCGACAACGACCGCGCCAGTGAGGAGCAGGCTGAGTGTGAGCGGGGTGAACCGCGTGCGCTCGGCGCCGCCGCCCGGCATGGTGCCCTCGCGGGTTTGCGAGACTGGGCGCCGCGCGCTGCGCCGCGGTCCGGGGCGCAACGTGGGCATGATCACGTCGGAGATGATCGCCCCGCGCGACTCCTGGTTGTTGAAGTCAACCGGTGCGCCAGCGGATGCCCACGCTTCGTCCGCCACTTCGAGCGCGGTGAGGGGCAGCCCGAGGTCTCGTTCCACGCGCTGCAGGTCGTGGGCGCACTCGAGCAGGCTCGTCTGGCGGGCAGCGGGGTCGCGACTCATCATGCGGGCGAGGGCGTTCTCGAGGGAGGCGGGAACATCCGCTCGCCCGATGTTGGTGTACCTGGCACGGTTGATGCGCTGCTTCAGCTGGGTGCGCGACCCATTGGAACCGGCGGGCAGTTCGAACGGAGCCCGGTCGGCCAGAAGCGAGTAGATGGTAGCGCCGAAGGACCAAACCTCGGTAGCGATCGTGCCGGTGGTACGTTCGTCGACCACTTCGGGTGCGCTCCAGGGCAGCGACATGGCGAACAGTTCGCTCTGGGCACCGCCGGCGAGCGAGGCGGCAATACCGAAGTCGCCAAGCACCGGCCCGCCGAAGGTGGTGGTGAGAATGTTCGAGGGTTTGATGTCGCGGTGCAGCACCTTGGAACGATGGGCCGTCTCGAGGGCGCAGGCGATTCGCACGGCCACAGCGAGCACGGTCGCCACGGGCAGCGGCTCCGCACGCTCGCGGGCCGAGTACGAGCCGGGACAGAATTCCATGACGAGGTACGGGCGGCCATCGGCTGAGATGCTCGCGTTGTACACGGTGAGAATCGCGGGGTGCGAGCTGAGCCGCGCCATGACGTCCGCTTCGGCGTTGAAGGAGCGCAGCACGTCATCGTCGACGATGTCCTGCAGCAGAACCTTGACCGCCACCGAGCGGCGCGGCATGTTCTGCTCGAACAGAAAAACATCGGCGAATCCGCCGGTACCGAGGGGACGCACGTAGGTGTAGCCCGACAAAACGGGCGGAGCGGAAGGAAGCCGTCTGCCCATTGTTCCCCCGACCTGCATTGTTTCTCTATTGCGTTTGATTACCCCACGCAAAGACTCAGCTGGTCTCGAGCTCAAGCCTAACAATGGCACCCGACCCCGTCACCCACTCGGGGCGATGGTACACCCCCAAAATGGGGGTGTCTGTTGTGATGATTGTTGAGGCTGCCGAACGGAACGGTACCGGCAGAAACGTGAGCATTCATGTTGCTTCGGGGGTGGTCGTCGACATAACCTTAAGCATCGTTCGGCACCGAGCCCTTCGGAACTGAAGGGCTCTCCCCATGCTGCAAATAGCACGACTGGCTGTCTCCGTTGTTGGAGCGACCACCGTGATCGTGATCGTCGGCTGGTACACCGGCATGATGGTGCTCACCAAACTTCCCGGCTTTGCGTCAATGAAGCCGACCACCGCTGTGATTTTGTTGTTACTCGCGGTGGGGCTGCTCCTCATCGATAAGCAGCGGGTTGCCGTCACGATCGGCACCGTGGTGGCGCTTCTCGGCACCCTGACCCTGGTAGAAGTGCTGATGGGCAGGTCGATCGGTATCGACACCATTCTGATGGGCATCAGACCCGGCACCGGTTCGCTCCTTATGGCCCCCGCCACGGCGCTCGTCGGGCTTCTCCTTGGCTGTTCGCTGGCGACCAGTGGCCTGGCCCGCACCTGGCTGTCCCCCGCTTTCGCGCTTCTGGCGTTGTGCGGAGGCCAGATCGCTTTTTTGGGGTATCTCTATGGGGCGTCGTCGTTGTACGCGTTCGGCAGTTTCGCCGCCATGGCCCCGCAGACCTTCGTCTGCACGATCGTTCTGGGTTCCGTGCTCCTGCTGCACCGCTACGAAAGCAGCCCCGCCGGACTGCTCGCGGATCGCGGCAGTGCCGGAACTCTGCTGCGCTGGGCTATCCCCTTTTTCATCATCGGCCCGCTGGTGCTCGGACTGGTACGCCTCTGGGGGCAGCAGGCGAACCTGTACGACACCAAATTCGGGGTGGTGTTGCTCGTCATCACCATGACGGTGCTGGGTTGCACCGTCAGTTGGGTCGCAGCGGCACGACTGCGCGACCTCGACCGCCTGCGCGACCACGCGACCGTCGAACTTGCCCAATCGATCGCCGGTCTCGAATCGGCGGTGACGGAGCGTACCGCCGAGCTGGCCGACACCGCCCTGCAGCTGAACGCACTCGTGCGGCTCGCCCCCGTTGGCATCGTGGAGCTCGACCCGACCGGCGCTCTGCTGACAGCGAATGACCAGTGGCTGGCCCTCAGCGGCCTGCGCCTCGACCAGTCCCTCGGGTCTGGCTGGGCGGCCGCGATCCACCCCGACGACCTGGAGCGGGTGACCAGCGAGTGGGCGGCGCATGCCGCCGCCGGCACCGCGTACCAGACGTCGGTGCGCTTTCGCACGCCCAAGGGTCGCATCAACTGGGTGCAGGTGCACACGTCGCCGACCGATTCAGACGGGGTGGTGGTCGGGCATGTGGCGGCCGTCACCGACGTGACCGCTCTGCGCGTGGCCGAGCACGAGGCATCCGCTGCCCGCGCCCGTTTCGAGGCAGCCTTCGAATCGTCTCCCCTCGGAACGGCCATCGTCACCCTCGACGGGTACGTCGTCGAGGGCAATCGACGCCTGTTCGAGCTCGCGGGACCGGCAGGAAAGGTGCTGAACCGGCCCATCGAGAACATTTTTCAACCGACGATTTCAGCGGATGAAAGTCACCCCGTCACCCCGCCGGCTCGCCGCCAGTCACACCAGTCGTCCGAGCGCCAGCTGCGCGGTAGCCACGCGCAGGAGATCACCGTCAACGTCAGCGTCGCCGAGATTCACGAGGACGCGCGGGTGACCGGGCTGCTCTACCAGCTCGAAGACATCACGGCCCGGCTAGTGGCCGAAGCACGGGTGGAGCACCAGGCTTTCCACGATTCCCTGACCGATCTGCCCAACCGGCTGCTGCTGCTCGGCCGTCTCGACGACGCCCTGCACGCGGCTACGCAGAGCGGGCGCGGTGTCGGGGTACTTTTTCTCGATCTGGACGGCTTCAAGGCCGTGAACGACACGCTCGGCCACCAGGCCGGAGACGCCGTTCTCGTTGAAGTCGCCGCTCGTCTGGTGGGCGGCGCCCGCGCCAATGACACCGTGGCCCGCATCGGCGGCGATGAATTCGTCGTGCTCTGCCCCGACATCGCTTCGACCGCTGAGGTGGCCGTCATCGCCGAACGTCTGCAGCAGTCGCTCGTGCAACCGATCCGTGTTGGCACGGCGACCGCATCGATCGACGCGAGCATCGGAATCGCGTTCGGCAGTGGCTCGTCCGATCCCGAATCGCTGTTGAGTGACGCCGACCAGGCCATGTACCTGGTCAAGAATCAGGGTCACGGTGCGGTTGAAGTCGGCGGCGAACGCGTTCGCGCGGTCACGTCAAACCGGCTGGAGACCGAGACGGCCCTGCGCGAGGCCGTCGGCCGCGGCGAGATCGAGACCTGGTATCAGCCCATCGTCGACCTCCAAAACGGCGGGGCGGCCACGGTCGTCGCGACCGAGGCCCTGGCGCGCTGGCGACGCCCGGCCACCGGAATCATGATGCCGGGCGACTTCATCGCCCTCGCCGAAGAGTCCGGCCTCATCGCCGACATCGGCCAGGCGGTGCTCAACCAGGCCTGCCTCGCGGCAACGGGGCTCGACCGGGTGACCGTCAGCGTCAATGTCTCGGCCCGCCAGTTCACCCGCGACGATTTCAGTGACGTGGTGCGGCAGGCCCTGCGCGTGTCCGGGCTTCCGCCGGAGCAGCTTTGCCTGGAGCTGACTGAAAGCTCCCTCCTCGACGCCATCGGCACGGCCGCCGCGACGTTCGCCGAGCTGCGACAGCTCGGCGTGCGCCTCGCCATCGACGATTTCGGCACCGGCTATTCCTCGTTCACGCACCTGCGGGCTTTCACCTTCGACCTGCTCAAGATCGACATGACCTTCATTCAAGGCATCGAAGAATCGGGCCGCGACCGCGGAGTGGTCGAGGGAATTCTGCGGCTGGCTGACGTGCTGCACCTCGACGTGATCGCCGAGGGAATCGAGACCGCCGGTCAGCGCGACCTGCTGCGCGAGATGGGCTGCCGCTACGGTCAGGGCTATTACTTCTCCCGTCCCTCGCCGGCGGCGCAGCCCACCCTGGTCGCGCACCCGTGAGATCGCCCGAACTCAGTCCGTGTTGAGCAGCACGTAGACGATCCCCGCGATCTGGCCCGTCACCTGGTCGGGAACGTCGGCGCTCGGGGTGCCCGAGCTGAACGAGGTCACCGTCATCAGACGCTGACCGTTGTGCAGGCCGTCGAGAAATTGCAGTACGGCGTCGAGACTTCCCGTCACCGAGATCGTGACCGGCACGGCGACGAAATTGTCTGTGGTCACCAGTGGGCTCGGCGCGGCGGAGGCCGCATCCGCAGCCTCCGGCACCGTCGTGTCGGGCGTCGCGTCGGGCACCGTGGTGTCCGGTGCTGACGTGTCGGGCACGATCGGCGCATAGGGCAGTGCGTCGGCCGAGGAGAATTCGGTCAGGGTGACCGAGGTGCGGGCGGCGATCGCGTCGAGCTGACCGACAAAGGTGGGAAGCGCTGCCCCCTCCGGAATCGCCTCCCGAAGCACCGCGAGCTCGTCCTGCACCGTCTCGAGGCCGTCGAATTCGCGCTGCAGGGCAGCGAGCTGCAATTCGTAGACGTCGTTCTGCGCCAGCGCCGCGGTGCGCGTCGCGCGTGACGCGCTCAACTCCTCGAGTTTGGGTGAGATACCGAACGTGAATCCGGCCGAGACGACGAGCACGATGACGAGTATCGCCCCCACCAGCCACCATCTGGTCATCGTCACTGGGTCACCTCGGCTTCTGCGAATCGGTTGGAGAATGCCTCGGCGTTGACGTGCAGGGTGAGGCTCACCTCGTACCCGCCGGAGTCGAGCAGCGCCACCCGGTTCGGTGCGCTGTCCGCGTAGCCGGGCAGGGTCGCCATGGCGTCGAGCCAGTCCGGAACGCTCGGCAGGGTCGGGCTGGTCAGCGTGAGACTAACGGTGGCCACGCGCCTCGGCTGCAGCGGCGCGGTCGACTGCCCGTACGGCGCCCACGGCGAACCCGCGTCGAGCACCACGGCACTGATCACGACGTCGCCGGGCAGGCGCGTGCGTATCTGCTCCAGGTAATCGGTCCAGTTGATATCAACGGATGCCGCCAGGCGGCGCGCCGCGACCGTCGCGTCGACCTCCTCCTGCGCCCGGCGCACCTCCACGTACTCACCCTGCGCGGCGAGGAGTTCGGCCGTGCGGGCCTCGACGACGGCGAGGCTGGCCTCGCTGCGCTGCGCTTCCCAGAAGACGGCCGCGACGCCTCCGGCCGTGACGAACACGACCGCGACGACCGCGACGGCGAGTGCGCGGCGCAGCCGGCCTCCCTTCTGCTCGGCCGTGACTTCGGGCGGCAGCAGGTCGACCCGGGGTTCGCCGCCGATGACCGGGTCGTGCAGGGACTTCGCGGCGCTCATGCTGTTCGTCCGAGCGCGAGACCGAGTGCAACGAGATAGTCACCGCGGGAATTGACCAGCCGCTCGGCGTCGACGCCTTTGCCCACGGCGAGACCGCCGGTCGGGTTCGGCGGTACGACCGGCAGGCGGGTGAGGTCGGCGAGTTGGGCGGCGAACCCGCCCAGCCGGGCTCCGCCGCCGGTGAGGACGATGCGGGTGACGGGCAGGTCGCTGCGGGTGTGGATGAAATAGTTCACGGTGTTGCGCAGGCTCGCCAACAACTCGCTCACTCCCTCGTGAATGACGAGCGCAGCGGTCGCAGCGGCGCCGTCGGCAGCGGTATCGACCGACCCGCCGGCATCCACTGTGCTGGCCGTGAGCGGCCCGCCGAGGCCGATTCCCGACGCGCGTTTGAGGGCTTCCGCCTGATCGGCGGGCAGGTCGAGGTGCGCGGTCAGGGCCTGGGTGAGGTCGTCACCGCCGGCCGGAATGAGCCGCACGAACTGGGGCACACCGGCCGCCGTGATCACGACACTCGTCGTGCCGGCGCCGACGTCGATCTGCGCGACGACGTCGTCGGTGGGACCGCCGCGACGAATGGCCCGGCTGAGGGCGAACGGAATGAGGTCGACCGCCACCGGGTTGAGACCGGCCAGCTGCACCGCGCGAACGTTGCGCAACACGACATCTTTCACCGCGGCGATGAGCAGTCCATTGAGCTGCGGCCCCGACTGGCCGTCACCGGGCATCGCCTTGATCGGGTAGAAGTCCAGCAGGGCCTCGGACACCGGAACGGAGAGCAGGTCCTGCACCTGGAACGGCAATGCTTCGCGGATGCTGCGCATCGGTTGCGCAGGCACGGTCAGGTCGCGAGCAACCACCCGGTGATTGCCCATGCCGATGACCACATTCTTGCTGGTGAACTTGCCGCCGGCCCATAACCGTTTCAGCTGGGAGGCCACCGTGTTGGGCTCGAGAACTTCGCCGCGCCCCACGGCACCGTCGGGCAACGCCTCCTCATGAAAGCGCACGATTGTTGGTTGCTCCCGGCTGGCGTCGGCCAGTTCAACCGCGCGCAACGAGGCCCGGCCGATGTCGATGCCGACAACGTGGCGCGTCATTGTGTGTTATCCATCGTTCAGGTCCCTCATTGACGTCATGTTTCCCAGCCGGGCAACAGCACCGGCCGAACCTCCCCCGGTGACCGTGCCGGTCTCGAGGTCGATTCCCGGCAGCCCGAGCGGCGCGGACTCGAACCGGGTGTTGTTCTTGAAGTCGTTGGCGCCGTTCGCGTAGAGCTGGCCGCGCCATTCGAAGTTGTTCATGGCGTTGAACCGGCACGGGGTGTAGGTCATCGCGTCGAGTGTGGGCGCGATCGTGAAGCTGTTTTTCATCCAGAAGTCGCCCTGCAGCACACCGCAGGTGGGCAGCTGGTCGGCCACCAGGTCGGGCGTGATGAACCAGAGCTTGTGCCGCGCAGTCGTCGAGGACTGAAATTGCACATTGTTGACGAAGGTGAATTTGTTCGCGAAGATCACGACGTCGCCCGGCAGCTTCACCGTGCCGACGGCGGTGACGCCGAGCGGGCAAAGGGCCAGGGCGTTGATGATGATGGGTTTGCCGCCGTTCACCGCCACGGCCGCGGCCAGAAGGCTCGTGTCGATCGTGCAGCCGAGGCCGATCGGCGCGACGCGGTACGGCAGCCCGTTCGCGTCGACCCAGTCGCTCGGCACGTAGTTCAGGTCCACCCAGGCCGGCACGGTCGGAATGGGCGTGCCGACGGTGTTCCGGGTGTAAACGCCACCGATCCGGCTGGCCCGCTGGGCCGCGGTCAGGTTGACGCTCGCCGCGGTCAGGTTGCCGGTAACTGCGCCGAGCGTCGCCGCCCCGGATGCCCAGGCGTTGCCCTCGATGGAACATCCGCTGATATTGAGGTTGCCAGCCGCTACGACGACATCGCCCTCGATCACGGTGTTGTTGGAGCACGACACGTTGCCGTTTTTCACCTGGATGGCCGCCCGGCCCGACTCGGCAACGAGCAGGTTGGCGTTGTTCATGAATACCACGCCACCGTGGAGATACATGGCTGCACCACTGGGCTGCACGCCGGGGGGCACGGCCGATTCGTAATCGAAGATGGCCTCGACCGTGGCCTCGTCCGACGCCGGGCCGGTGAGCGAGCTGCCGGTGGATTCGACGCGCAGCCGCACGGCCGGCACACCGACCGGCGGGCAGCCCGCCACCCAGGCGTCACCGGTCCCGCTCACTGAGTACGACACCGCGGCCGTGAACTGCGGCGACGAGCGCGAGAAAGCGGGGCGACAGGTGCCCGTGGTCAGGCTGAGTTGGGCGGCGCTGACACCGCTTTCGGCGGCGGCGACCGATTGCACCGACGCCCGGGTGCTGCGGGTGAAATCGAGCGAGTACAGCGTGGCCGTGGTCAGGGTGAGCGTGATCACGATCAGCACGCCCATGACGCCGATCACGGCCATGAGCGCGCTGCCCCGCTCGGTGCCCGGGTGGCCGAGCTGTCTTTGGTTCAGAGGCACGGGGCACCCACCGTTGCGAGTGTGCGCGGCGTCACCGTCGTGTTGACGATCACGGAGGGCTGGGTGCCGGCCTCAAGATCGAGGGCGATCGTGATGCGGTCGTTGACCCCGCCGAAAACCGCTGAGCCGTTCGTGCTGACGCCCTCGCCGAGCTTGATCCAGCTCGCCAGGTCGCCGCCGGGTGCCGCGATGAGGCTCGCCGGTGAAGTGCGTTTCGTGTAGACCGAGCCGCCGGCCGCCGGTGTGTAGAACCATGCCTGGCACGCCCACACCACGGATGCCGCGCTGCCCGCTGTTCGTGCCACCAGGAGTTGGGTGTCGTCGATGTTCTGCAACGACACCTGTGAGGCGTTCCGCACGCCGGACTGCACCGACCGGCTGATCAGCTGGCCGAGATTGGTCGCTTCGGTCGTGCTGCGCACGTCACGCTCGGTTCCGACCGAGCTGATCAACATGCCGCCGACGATCACCAGTATGACCACGGCAAAACTCACGTAGACCAGTAGTTCGATCAGGGTGAATCCCGACTCCGGCGCCGTCGAAGCGGATGCAGCGGTGCCTCTGGCAGCGGAGCCGGTCACGGCCGCGCCGGTCACGGCGCATCCAGCAGAATGAGAGTCTCCGCGGCGGCCAGTTCCTCGGATGAGCCGACGTCTGACACCCAGACCCGCAGCTGCACGACGCGCAGGTACGGCTCGACGCAAACATCGGACACCGGCAGGTCAAGGCTGAGGTGCGGTTGCAGCAGACCACGTTCGGTCGACACCACCGCCGGAACGATCGCGGTGATGGCCTTGACCGCTGAGCAGCTCGACCCGGCGGCCCCGACGCGCTCCAATTGCTGGGCAACGATTTGGGTCGCTTCGGTGAGGCGAGCGTTCGCGGCGGTCACTCGAACGCTCTGCACCAGAATGGGAAGGAACGCCACCGCCAGGATCCCGATCAGGAACATGGCCACGACAATCTCCACCACCCCGAAACCGCGCTCGTCGCACGGTTCCGGGACGCGTTTCGGCCGCGAGGGCATGGTCGCCCCTTTCACTGGTGGTTAGCGCAGGCGCGGTTACGGAGTTGTTGCAACTGCGACGAACGCCGTGCTGCAGGTGCCTTGGACGGCGGCCCCGTTGTCATCAATGGCGAAGGTTCGCGTCGAGCCGGTGTATTTTCCGCTGATGCAAAAGGCAGCGGCCGAACCGGTGAGCGTCACGGTGACTTCTTTGCTCTCGGTGTACGCGCTCGCGGCGGCCAGGCTGGCGGGGAAGGTGTTGGTGACCATCTCAGCGACGACGGCGGTCTTCGCTTGGGTGATCTGCGCCTTGACGGCGCTGTCCTTGGCGCCCTCCTGCTGGTTGAGGAAGATCGGGATGGCCACGGCGGCGAGCACGCCGATGATGAGCACGACCACGAGCAATTCGATCAGGGTGAAGCCCTGTTGCCGATCGCGAATCGCGGTGCGTGTGCGGGTGAGTGCGGCCAGGGTGCGGTGAATCATCGGTCGAATCATGAGCTTGTGTCCTTATTGCTGTGCAAGAGTTGCTGCGCAGGAATTGCTGCAAATATTGCTGTCGAGGTGGGGATGGTGGGTAAATGGGAAATGCCAAAAAATCACCTGTTTTGATCTTACGGTTTCAGTCCCCTTAATGGGGGTCTTTTCGTAAAGTCGTTCTCCGTGACCTCAGATGGACTATTTCACGTACTCGAAGATGCTGAACATGGGCAGGTACAGGGCTACGATCATGCCGCCGATCACCACACCGATGAATGCGATCATGAGCGGCTCGATGAGGGCCGTGAGCTGCTCGGTGGTGGCCTGCACCTCCTGGTCGTAGAAGTCGGCGACCTTGGCGAGCATCTGCTCGAGTGCGCCGGCATCTTCCCCGACGGCGATCATCTGCACGACCATCGGCGGAAAGATCGGCTCCAGCGCCAGTGGACCCGCTATCGAGCCGCCCTGCCGCACCGACTCGGCGACCTTCCGCAGGGCGGATTCGATCACCCAGTTGCCGCTCGTCTCGCCGACGATGGCGAGCGACTGCAGAATAGGCACACCAGCGGCGATCATGGTCGAGAAATTGCGGCTGAACCGCGCAATAGCGAGCTTCATGAGCAATCGACCGAAGACCGGCAGTTTGAGCTTGAACGGGTCGAGCCGGCGGCGCACCGCTTCGGTGTTCTTGTTGGTGCGCCACCAGAACGCGAGAGCGGCGCCGAGCACCAGCAGAAGCGGCCCGAGCCAGACCATCATCCTGGACAGCACCACGAGCACCTGGGTGGGCAGCGGCAACTCGCCGCCGAGCCCGGCGAACATCTTCTCGAAGACCGGCACGATGAAGATCAGCATGCCGATGACGGCCAGCACCGCCATGATGAGCACGACGACCGGGTAGGCCAGCGCCGACTTGATCGTGTCTCGCAGCTTCACTTCCGATTCGAAATTGGCGGCCACCGAGGTGAGCGAACCTTCGAGAAAACCCCCGGTCTCGCCGGCGCGCACGAGGTTGATCATGATCGGCGGAAAAACCTGCGCATGCTTCGCCATAGCCTCCGACAGCGACGCTCCGGTTTCCACCTCGGTGCGAATGGTCGCCAGGATTCGTGCGAGCTGTGGGTTTTCGGTCTGCTCAGAGAGAATGTTCAGCGTGCGCAGCAGGGACAGCCCCGCACTGGTCATGGTGGCCATCTGTCGGCTCATGATGGCGAGGTCCTTCAGCCCCACCCCCTTGGAGAAACCGGGGATGTGCAATTCCCGTTTCAGCCCGGTACCGACGCTGACCTCCGCCACCGAGATCGGTGCAAGTCCCATGGTACGCAGACGCTGCGTGGCCGCGTTCTCGGACGCGGCATCGAGGCGGCCGCTGACGATCTTACCCACCCCATTGCGGCCCCGGTAGGCGAAGACGCCGCCCGTGGTCATTGCGGTTCCCGCATGGAGTAGGAGTCACCAAAGTCGATGCCGTCCGATGACGCCGGACCGGCTGCACTGTCGCCCGCATCCGACTGTCGCAGCAGCTGGGCGAGGCTGGCCCGATCCTGCGCCTTCTCTTCGGCTGCTTTTCGGGTGATGAGCCCGGTCGTGACGAGTTCGGCGAGGTGCTGGTCCATGGTGTTCATGCCGAGGGCCCGCCCGGCCTGCATGGCCGACGGAATCTGATAGGTCTTCCCTTCTCGGATCAGGTTTGCGATGGCCGGGGTAGCCACGAGCACTTCAATGGCCACGGCCCGTCCGCCACCGATTTTCTTGATCAGTGCCTGGCAGACCACGCCTTGCAGGGTCGCTGCGAGCTGGGCGCGCACCTGCTCCTGTTGGAACGGCGGGAAAACATCAATGATGCGGTCGATGGTCTGTGCGGCATTCTGGGTGTGCAGGGTGGCGAATACGAGGTGCCCCGTCTCCGCAGCGGTCAGCGCCACCGAGATGGTCTCCAGGTCTCGCAGCTCACCGATCAGGATCACATCGGGGTCCTGCCGCAGCACGTGTTTGAGAGCGGATGCGAAGCTGTGCGTATCGTGGCCCACCTCGCGTTGGTTCACCAGGGATTTCTGATGCTTGTGCAGGAACTCGATGGGGTCTTCGACGGTGACGATGTGATCGGCCCTGGTGCGGTTGACGAGGTCGATGAGGGCGGCGAGCGTTGTCGACTTGCCCGATCCGGTCGGTCCGGTCACGAGCACGAGGCCGCGGGCCAGCTGGGCGAAATTGCCGACCGATTGGGGAACGCCGAGATCGGAGAGCGGTCTGATCTCCAGCGGGATCAGCCGGAACGCGCCGCCGACCGAGCCGCGCTGAATGAAGTAATTCACTCGAAAGCGGGCTCCGCCAGCCGTGTACGCGAAATCGAGCTCGAGTTCACGTTCGAACTGCTCGAGTTGCGCCGCGGTGAGCAGACTGTGCAGGGCGGGCGTGACCTTGTCTCGCATCCACTTGCTGGAATTCTCCAGCGGTCGCAAATTGCCGTCGACCCGCACGCACGGCGGAGCCCCCACGGTGACGTGCAGGTCGGAGGCGCCGAGATCGAGCACGGTCAGCAGTGCCGCAATGAGATCGGGGTCAGGCCCTTCGTCCAGCGGCGACCGCTGGCCGCGTCGGGTCGGCTCGGCCGCGTCCTCTTCCTCGCGCGCCGCTGCCCCGCTGGCCGGTTCCGGCACGTCGAGGGCTGGATCGTCGAGGGGCCAGGCCGCGCCGGCCGCCCCCGGGGGCGTGACCGGGATTTCGTAGATGGGGTGGGTCATGACACTGGTCCTTTCGACCTAAGCGACCACGCGCAGAATTTCTTCGATGGAAGTGAGACCGAGGCGCACCTTGGCCCACCCGTCGTCACGCAGGGAGATCATTCCCTGCTCCCGGGCAGCGAGCGTGATTGCCGCGCTCGAAGCCCTGGCTACACAGAGACGTTCGATTTCCTCGGTGACCGTCATCACCTCATGTACGGCAAGCCGGCCCCGATAGCCGGTGTGCGAACAGTTGATGCAGCCGGCGGCTTTGTAGATCACCGTCGGTCTCGCGTGGGTGAATCGTTCGACGTTGGCGTCGAATCGGAGGGACGTCAGTTCGTCAATGCTGCGCGTATCGGGCACCTTGCAGCGGTCACACAGGCGGCGGGCCAGCCGTTGAGCCACCACGCAGTCGAGGGCACTGCCCACGAGAAAAGGTTCTATCCCCATCTCGGTGAGGCGGGTGATCGCGCTCGGTGCGTTGTTGGTGTGCAGGGTGGAGAGCACAAGGTGACCGGTGAGCGCCGCCTCGATCGCGATCTGGGCGGTCTCGTGGTCGCGAATCTCACCGAGCAGGACAACGTCGGGATCGCACCGCAAAATGCTGCGGAGTGCGCTCGCAAAGGTGAGGCCCGCCTTCGGGTTCACCTGCACCTGGTTGATGCCCGCCATACGGTATTCGACGGGGTCTTCGACGGTGATGACATTGATCTCCGCACGGGCGACCGAGTGCAGGGTCGTGTAGAGAGTCGTCGACTTTCCCGACCCGGTCGGCCCCGTCACGAGGATCATGCCGTAGGGCTTGGAGTAGGCCTTCTTGAAGTCGTCATAGTTGTGGTCGAGCAGCGACAGTGCGCGCAGGTCCATGCTCGTCGTCGAGTTGTCGAGAATACGCATCACGACCTTTTCGCCCCAGACCGTCGGCAGGGTCGCTACTCGCAAGTCGATTTTTCGACCGCCGTGACTGACCGACATGCGGCCGTCCTGGGGTTTGCGCCGTTCGGCAATATCGATATCAGCCATGATTTTGAGGCGGCTGATCACTCCGTTCTGAATACTTTTCGGCGCGCTCGGCATCTCGTGCAGCACGCCGTCGATGCGATAGCGCACCCGCAGGCTTGCCTCTCCAGGCTCGATGTGAATGTCACTGGCCTTGTCCTGAATGGCCTGGCTCACCAGCAAATTCACGAACCGCACGATGGGCGCGCCGTCGTCGTTGACCTCGTCGCTGGGGTCCGGCGTCGACGAAATGGAGTCGTGTTCTTCCTCGAGCGTGGTCGTCAGGTTGCTGAGCTCGTCGTCGGCACGGTGATACCGCGCGATGGCCGCGAGCAGGTCCGATCTTTCGGCGACGACCGGGGAGACCCGCAGGCGGGCAGCTTCACCGACATCGTCGAGCGCAAACACGTTACCTGGGTCGACCATCGCGAGCACGAGACGTCCGGCCACGATCCCGATCGGCAGCACCTCATGGCGTCGACAGATCAACGGTGACACGAGGGCGAGGGCACTCGCCTCGACCGCGTATTCGAGCAGTTCAACGAAGGGGAGGTTGGCCTGGGCGGCCCGCGCCTTGGCGAACTGCAGCTCGGTGATCACTCCGCTGTCAACGAGCCGCCGCACGGCGCCCTCGTCGGCCGGATCACCGGCCATCAGGGTGTCGAGCACCTCGATCGGCAGCAAGCCGTGCAGAATGAGAATCTCGGTCAGGGTTGCCACGCGGGCCTCCCCCGAACTGGTCACATCTACTCTAGACCCCGAGTATACGTCCCCCGCCCCCGTTTTTTCTCCTCCCCTCCACTTCCCTCTCCCCTGCGCCCTCTGCCCTTCCGGCACTTTCCGGGCCCGGGCCCGGAAAGTGGGACCACGATAGATCATGGGCCCAGTTGCCTAAGGTGGTCCCGGACGGCGGGGCGCACCTGCGAAGCCAGCGGGCGGCATCCGCTTACCCTGCACATGCTCGCCGACCCGTGTGTGCTCGCCGACCCGGGCTTAAATAACGGATGGCCCCTGCCGAAGCAGGAGCCATCCGTTGGTGCTAACCGAGGTTAGTTGTACGTACCGGGAGCCAGGTCGTCCGACGAGAAGCTGTCGAAGTCGACGAAGCTCAGGTCACCCTCGTTGAACGTGGCATCTTCGGTGAAGATGCGGTTCGGGTAACGCTCAGCCTTGGCTTCTTCCGTTGCCTCGACGGTGACGTCGCGGTAGCGGGGAAGGCCGGTGCCGGCGGGGATCAACTTACCGATGATGACGTTCTCCTTGAGGCCCATCAGCGGGTCGCTCTTGCCTTCCATGGCCGCCTGGGTCAGAACCCGGGTGGTCTCCTGGAAGGAAGCGGCCGACAGCCAGGACTCGGTCGCCAAGGAAGCCTTGGTGATACCCATGACCTCCTGGCGAGCGGATGCCGTCTTCTTGCCCTCGGTGAGCGCCGTGCGGTTGAGGTCGTTGTACTTCAACCGGTCAACGAGCTCGCCCGGAAGCAGTCCGGTGTCGCCGTGTTCGACGACGGTCACCTTGCGAAGCATCTGGCGAACGATGACCTCGATGTGCTTGTCGTGAATCGGTACACCCTGCGAACGGTAGACCTCCTGCACACCGGAGACGAGGTGCTTCTGCACCGCGCGAACACCCTTGACACGAAGAACTTCCTTCGGGTCGACGGCGCCGATGATGATCTGCTGTCCGAGCTCGACGTGCTGGCCGTCTTCGACGAGCAGGGTCGAACGCTTGAGCACCGGGTAGGCGATAGCTTCGTCGCCGCTGTCGGGGGTCAGGATGACCTTGCGGCCCTTGTCCGAATCCTCGATCGTGATGCGTCCGGCGGAGTCGACGATGGGCGACGCACCCTTGGGGGTACGTGCCTCGAACAGCTCCTGAACACGCGGCAGACCCTGGGTGATGTCGTCAGCGGATGCCGACCCACCCGTGTGGAAGGTACGCATGGTCAGCTGGGTGCCGGGCTCACCGATGGACTGCGCGGCGATGATACCGACGGCCTCACCGATGTCGACGAGCTGGCCCGTGGCGAGCGAGCGGCCGTAGCAGACCGCACACACACCGACGGCCGACTCACAGGTGAGCACGGAACGCACCTTGATGGTTTCGACACCACCGGCGATGAGCTTCGCGATGAGCACGTCTCCGACGTCGTCTCCGGCGTCGGCGATGACCTCACCGGCAGCGTTGACCGCGGCTGCGGCCAGGCTGCGAGCGTAGACCGCGTTCTCAACGTTGAAGTCGACCAGGAGGCCGCCGTCTTCGTCGCGCAGGAGCGCACCGGTCGTGGCATCGGTTCCGGCGATGGGCAGTTCGAGACCCTTCGTCGTTCCACAGTCGTCTTCGCGGATGATGACATCCTGCGAGACGTCAACGAGACGACGGGTGAGGTATCCCGAGTCAGCGGTACGCAGAGCCGTGTCGGCCAGTCCCTTACGAGCACCGTGAGTAGCAATGAAGTACTCGGCGACGGACAGGCCTTCGCGGTAGCTCGAGATGATCGGGCGAGGGATGATCTCACCCTTCGGGTTGTTCACGAGGCCTCGCATGCCGGCGATGTTACGCACCTGCAGCCAGTTACCACGAGCACCTGAGGTGACCATGCGGTTGATCGTGTTGTCGGCCGGGAAGTTCGCCTGCATCGCTGCGGCGACGTCTTCCGTGGCACGGGTCCAGATCTGGATGAGCTCCTGGCGACGTTCGAGGTCGGTCGTGAGACCCTTGTCGAACTGTGCCTGAACCTTGGCGGCCTGCTTCTCGTAGCCGGCAACGATCTGCGGCTTGTTCGGCGGGGTGAGGATGTCACTGAGCGCAACGGTGACACCGGAACGGGTTGCCCAGTAGAAACCGGCATCCTTGATCCGGTCGAGGGTTGCAGCGACCTCCACCTTGACGTACCGCTCCGCGAGGTCGTTGACGATGGTCGACATGGTGACCTTGTTGGCAACGTCTTCGAAGTACGGGTAGTCGGCCGGAAGCGCCTCGTTGAAGATGGCGCGACCGAGGCTCGTGGTGACGAGAACGGTTCCGACAGCCTGACCGTTGACCAGTTCGACACCCTCGGGCTGGGTGCCCTCGGTGAAGTACTTGTCGGTCAAGCGGATGCGCACCTTGGCATTCAGGTCGAGCGACTTCTGGTCGAACGCGAGAATGGCCTCCGACACGGTGGAGAATGCGCGGCCTTCTCCGACCACACCTTCCTTCAACGTGGTGAGGTGGTGCAGACCGATGATCATGTCCTGGGTGGGCAAGGTCACCGGGCGGCCGTCAGACGGCTTGAGGATGTTGTTCGAGGCGAGCATCAGGATGCGTGCCTCGGCCTGGGCTTCAACCGAGAGCGGAAGGTGGACGGCCATCTGGTCACCATCGAAGTCGGCGTTGAACGCCGCGCAGACGAGGGGGTGCAGCTGGATTGCCTTACCTTCAACGAGCTGAGGCTCGAAGGCCTGGATGCCCAGACGGTGCAGGGTGGGTGCACGGTTGAGCATGACGGGGCGCTCGCGGATGATCTCCTCGAGCACGTCCCAGACCTGCGGACGCGAGCGTTCGACCATGCGCTTGGCGGCCTTGATGTTCTGAGCGTGGCTCAGGTCGATCAGGCGCTTGATCACGAACGGCTTGAACAGCTCGAGTGCCATCTGCTTGGGCAGACCACACTGGTGCAGCTTGAGCTGCGGGCCGACCACGATGACCGAACGGCCGGAGTAGTCCACGCGCTTGCCGAGCAGGTTCTGACGGAAACGACCCTGCTTTCCCTTGAGCATGTCGCTCAGGGACTTGAGGGCACGGTTTCCGGTACCCGTGACCGGGCGACCACGACGACCGTTGTCGAACAGTGCGTCGACAGCTTCCTGCAGCATCCGCTTCTCGTTGTTCACGATGATCTCGGGAGCTCCGAGGTCGAGCAGACGACGCAGGCGGTTGTTGCGGTTGATCACACGACGGTAGAGGTCGTTGAGGTCGCTGGTCGCGAAACGGCCACCGTCGAGCTGCACCATCGGGCGCAGTTCGGGCGGGAGCACGGGAACGACGTCGAGCACCATTCCGGCCGGCGAGTTGCCGGTCATGATGAAGGCGTTGACCACGCGCAGACGCTTGATGGCGCGGATCTTCTTCTGACCCTTGCCCTCGGCGATCTGCAGGTGCAGGTTTTCGCTCTCGGTGACCAGGTCGAAGGCCTCGAGGCGCTTCTTGATGGCTTCGGCGCCCATGTAGGCCTCGAAGTACATGCCGAAACGGTCCTGGAGCTCGTGGAAGACGGAGTCTTCCGGCTTCAGGTCGCCGACCTTGAGGGTGCGGAAGTCTTCCCACACACGCTCGAGGTGAGCGATCTGCTCGTCCAGAGACTTGCGAATCTGGCCCATTTCCTTCTCGGCGGCGTCCTTGGTGCGCTTCTTCTGGTCGCTCTTGGCGCCTTCGGCCTCCAGTGCTGCGAGGTCGGTTTCGAGGCGCTGCAGGCGATCGGCGATGCGCGAGTCGCGGCTGGACTCGATGGTCTTGAGTTCGAGGCGCAGCTCGTTCTCGAGGCCAGGCATGTCCTGGTGGCGACCGTCTTCATCTACCGTGATGACCATGTAGGCGGCGAAGTAAATGACCTTTTCGAGGTCCTTCGGAGCCATGTCCAGCAGGTAGCCGAGACGCGAGGGCACACCCTTGAAGTACCAGATGTGCGTGACGGGGGCAGCGAGTTCGATGTGGCCCATGCGCTCACGGCGCACCGACGACTTCGTGACCTCGACACCGCAACGCTCGCAGACGATGCCTTTGAAGCGAACACGCTTGTACTTGCCACAAGAGCATTCCCAGTCCCGTGAGGGTCCGAAGATCTGCTCACCGAACAGACCGTCTTTTTCCGGCTTGAGCGTGCGGTAGTTGATGGTTTCGGGCTTCTTGACCTCACCGTGCGACCAACGACGGATGTCGTCTGCGGTAGCCAGGCCAATACGAAGCTCGTCAAATGTTGTTACGTCGAGCAATTTCTCTCCTTGGAAAGTTTTCGAAGTTTCTTTGGACCGGGCTTAGATGTCGTCGATGGACGACGACTCAAACCGGGTGGAAATGTTGATGCCGAGTTCTTCCGCAGCACGGAACACCTCGTCATCCGTGTCGCGCAGGCTGACTGCGGTGCCGTCGGCCGAAAGCACTTCGACGTTCAGGCAGAGCGACTGCATTTCCTTGATAAGAACCTTGAAGCTCTCGGGAATGCCGGGTTCCTGGATGTTCTCACCCTTGACGATGGCTTCGTACACCTTGACGCGGCCGAGGATGTCGTCAGACTTGATGGTCAGGAGTTCCTGCAGGGCGTAAGCGGCTCCGTATGCTTCGAGCGCCCACACCTCCATCTCACCGAAACGCTGGCCACCGAACTGCGCCTTACCACCCAGCGGCTGCTGCGTGATCATGGAGTACGGTCCGGTCGAACGAGCGTGGATCTTGTCGTCGACGAGGTGGTGCAGCTTCAGGATGTACATGTAGCCGACGGACACCGGCATCGGGAACGGCTCGCCGGAGCGGCCGTCGAAGAGCTGGGTCTTTCCGGTGGAACCGATGAGGCGTTCGCCGTCGCGGGTCAGGGTCGTGGAGTCCAGAAGGCCCTCGATCTCGATCTCGAGCGCACCGTCGAACACCGGGGTGGCGACCTTCGTGCCGGGGGCTGCGCTGAAGGCGTGCTCCGGAAGACGAGCAGCCCACTTCGGCTTGCCCTCGACGTTCCAGCCCTGCTTCGCAATCCAGCCGAGGTGCGTTTCCAGCACCTGGCCGAAGTTCATTCGACCGGGGATGCCGAGCGGGTTGAGGATGATGTCAACCGGGGTTCCGTCGGCGAGGAACGGCATGTCCTCGATCGGCAGAATACGGGAGATGACACCCTTGTTGCCGTGACGGCCGGCGAGCTTGTCACCCTCGGTGATCTTGCGCTTCTGGGCGATGAACACGACAACGCGCTGGTTGACGCCCGAGCCGAGCTCGTCGTCGCCGTCCTGCGAGTCGAACACCTTGACACCGATGATGGTGCCGCGCTCACCGTGGGGAACCTTGAGCGAGGTGTCGCGAACTTCGCGGCTCTTCTCGTTGAAGATGGCGCGCAGCAGGCGTTCCTCAGCGGAGAGCTCGGTCTCGCCCTTGGGCGTGACCTTGCCCACGAGGATATCGCCGGGGCGAACCTCGGCTCCGATGCGAATGATGCCACGCTCGTCGAGGTCGGCGAGGAAGTCCGGCGACACGTTGGGAAGGTCGCGAGTGATCTCTTCCTTACCCAGCTTGGTGTCGCGGGCATCCACTTCGTACTCTTCGATGTGAATCGAGGAGAGGGTGTCGTCTTTCACCAGGTTCTGGCTCAGGATGATCGCGTCCTCGAAGTTATAGCCTTCCCACGGCATGAATGCCACGAGCAGGTTCTTTCCGAGGGCGAGTTCGCCCTGGTCGGTGGCGGGTCCGTCGGCGATGACCTCGCCGGCTTCGATGCGCTCACCGGCGTTGACGATCACGCGGTGGTTGAAGCTCGTGCCCTGGTTGGAGCGGCTGAACTTGCGCAGGTAGTAGTCCTGCGTGCCGCCCTCATCGAGCTGGATGGTGACGACGTCAGCCGACACTTCGGAGACCACACCGGGCTTCGACGCGGTGAGCACGTCACCGGCGTCGATGGCCGTGTAGACCTCCATGCCGGTTCCGACGAGCGGGCTGTCGCTGAGAAGAAGCGGCACAGCCTGACGCTGCATGTTGGCACCCATGAGCGCGCGGTTTGCATCGTCGTGCTCGAGGAACGGGATGAGGCTGGTCGCAACCGACACCATCTGGCGCGGCGAGACATCCATGTAGCCGATGTCTTCAGCGGGAACGAGGTCGACCTCGCCACCCTTCTTACGAGCGAGCACGCGGGCCTCGGCGAAGTGCGAGTCCTTCGTGAGCGGCGCGTTGGCCTGGGCGACGATGAAGTCGTCTTCCTCACTCGCGGTGAGGTAATCGATGGTCTCGGTGACCTTGTTGTTGAGTACACGACGGTACGGCGTCTCGATGAAGCCGAACGCGTTGATCTGCGCGAACGAGGCGAGCGAGCCGATCAGGCCGATGTTCGGGCCCTCCGGGGTCTCAATGGGGCACATGCGGCCGTAGTGCGAGGGGTGAACGTCTCGCACCTCGACGCCGGCGCGGTCACGGGACAGACCACCCGGGCCCAGCGCGGACAGGCGACGCTTGTGCGTCAATCCGGCGAGCGGGTTGTTCTGGTCCATGAACTGCGACAGCTGCGAGGTACCGAAGAACTCCTTGATCGCGGCGACGACGGGGCGCACGTTGATCAGGGTCTGCGGGGTGATCGCTTCGATGTCCTGCGTCGTCATGCGCTCGCGAACGACGCGCTCCATGCGGGACAGGCCGGTGCGCACCTGGTTCTGAATGAGCTCGCCAACGGCACGGATACGACGGTTACCGAAGTGGTCAATGTCGTCGATGTCGATGTTGATGTCGGTCATCTTGCCGTCGCGCAGGCCCGGAAGGGTGGTCTGGTTGTCGTGCAGGGCAACGAGGTACTTGATGGTGGCCAGGATGTCCGCGAGCGTCAGTACGGAGTCGCTGAGCGGCGCCTCGAGGCCGAGCTTGCGGTTGATCTTGTAACGACCAACCTTGGCCAGGTCGTAGCGCTTGGAGTTGAAGAAGAAGTTGTCGAGGAGCGCACGCGCAGCCTCGGCGGCAACCTGCTCGCCGGGACGAAGCTTGCGGTAGATGTCCTTGAGGGCTTCTTCCTTGGTGAGGATGTTGTCCTTCTCAAGGGTGAGCTCGATGGACGCGTAGCCCTTGAACTCTTCGAGGATCTGCTCGCTGGTGAGGCCGAGGGCCTTCAGGAACACGGTCACGGACTGCTTGCGCTTGCGGTCGATGCGCACGCCAACCTGGTCGCGCTTGTCGATCTCGAATTCAAGCCAGGCACCACGGCTCGGGATGACTCGGGCGGAGTAGATGTCCTTGTCAGACGTCTTCTCCTGCTCGCGGTTGAAGTACACGCCCGGGGAACGCACCAGCTGCGACACGACGACACGCTCGGTGCCGTTGATCACGAAGGTGCCCTTGGGGGTCATCAACGGGAAGTCACCCATGAACACGGTCTGAGTCTTGATCTCACCGGTGAGGTGGTTCATGAATTCAGCGTTCACGTAGAGGGGTGCGGAGTAGGTCTTACCCTTTTCCTTGCACTCGTCAATGGTGTACTTCTCCGGCTCGAGCTCCGGGTTGGTGAACGACAGCTGCATCGTTTCGCCGAGGTCTTCGATGGGAGAGATCTCCTCGAAGATCTCATCGAGCCCGGTGCGATTCGGCAGGTCCTGGCGTCCGGCTTTCTGGGCCTCGGCGACGCGAGCCTTCCAGATGTCGTTGCCGACGAGCCAGTCAAAGCTCTCGGTCTGCAAAGCGAGCAGATCCGGAACGTTCAAGTGGTCGCTGATCTTTGCGAACGACAGACGCTCGTGCGAGCGGCCGTTCTTGGGTGAGTTGGTGGTTGCGTTGCGCGCAGCAGCCAAGGAAATAACCTCCGTGGACCCCGTCAGGTCTAGTTACTGTTATTGGTGATGACTCCGCAGACCCTCATAAGAGGTGTGCCTCAAGGTGGCTTGAACACGCAAAGCCGACCGCAATATGAAGGCATAGTTTGTCTGGGAGCGCAAGGGTCAACTATATGCCTTCCTGACCGGTGTGTCCACCTAATTGTTGCGATCAAGCAGATTCTCAGGTATAACCCCCTCAGTTCCGGCCGCAAAGGCGGCAAATCGTGGCTGAACGCATGCCGGAGCTCTCTCACGAAACGGATGGCGCGGCGCCGCCCCACGGATCGTGCGCAGTCGGCCCCGTGGGAGGGCGCACACTGGAACCATGAGCACTGGGCGTAAGAGTGAGGCGAGCGACGGGCATCCGTCTGTCGTGTTGACGTTGAGCGGACACACCGCGGTGATCGAGCCTGACCGGTTCACCCCCGGCAGCTTTCAGCTCGTGGTCGACGGCACGCCGCAGTCGCACGTGAACCTCGACCACCCGGACGAGTTGTTCTTCGAGTACATCCAGCGCATCGGGCACGTGATCGACCTGCTCGGCGATCCGCACGAGCCGATCACGGCGGTGCACCTCGGGGCCGGCGCCCTCACGCTGCCGCGCTATGTGGAGGCGACCCGGCCGGGTTCCCGCCAGCAGGTCGTCGAGATCGAGAGCGACCTGATCGACCTCGTTCGCGAGGTGCTGCCGTGGGACAAACGCGCTCAGTTGCGGGTGCGCCACGGCGATGCGCGCGAGGTGCTCGGCAAACTGCCCGCGGGACTGCACGGCGCCGTCGACCTCGTCGTGGTCGACATCTTTTCGGGAGCGCGCACCCCGAAGCATGTGACGAGCCGCGAATTCTTCGCGCTCACCGCCCCGCTGTTGTCGGCGCGTG
This sequence comes from Cryobacterium luteum, assembly GCF_900110125.1. Taxonomy (GTDB): domain Bacteria; phylum Actinomycetota; class Actinomycetes; order Actinomycetales; family Microbacteriaceae; genus Cryobacterium; species Cryobacterium luteum. The sequence goes on along the minus strand of NZ_FOCN01000002.1, from coordinate 160,651 downwards.
GTGTGCTCGCCGTCAACGTAGCGGATGGTCCCGGCCTCGCGTTCGCGCGGGGCCAGGCCGCCACCCTCTCGGCGGTGTTCGAACACGTGATCGGTTTCGCCGAGACGCAGGTGCTCAAGGGCCGACGGTTCGGCAATATCGTGTTCGTGGCAGCGCACACGCCGATCGACCTGAACTGGATTCCGCGCTTGCTCGCCAACGGACCGCACCCGGCGAAGGTGATTGAGGGAGCGGAACTGAAAGCGTTCATGGCCGGATCTCTCGTGGCGACCGACGAGACCTCGACCCAGTCACCGCTGCCGGGCCGCACGGTCTTTCAGATCGGGCACTAGCTTGCTCCGGGGCTAATTCAGGAGATGCGGGCGCGGCGCGGGGGCGGCATCCGCTTTCTCGCGGTTGCGCCACGACCCATACTGCGATTTTCCTGATTAAGCCACCGGGCCGGCGCGACACCGTCGGAGCTACGGCCGGATGCCCGCCCGCGGCGGTACTCTGGGTGCACCCGTCAATCACCGCGGCCCCCGGCCGCCCTCGCCATTACAGGAACACACCCTGAGTTTCATCATCGGTTACGACCCCATCACCCTGCGCGAAAAAGTCGACCTGCTGGCCGCCGGCGAGCGGCTGGAAGAACTCGGCAACCTGCGCAGCCTGGCCGCGCTCAACGAGAAGGTTGCCCTGCTGCGCCTGGTCGGTCGGCTCGACGAGGCCTGGGAGATCGCGAACGAGGCGCTGCGCCAGTCCCGGTTCACCGGCAACCGGGAGCAGGCCGTGGCCAGTCGCATCCGTCGGGCGCAGGTTCTGCAGTTTCAGGGCAAACTCCACGAGGCCGCGAGTGAGCTGACCCACTGCATCCTCGACTCCGAGGTGCACGAATGGACCCGCCTCGCCGCCTACGCCCGGCAGCACCGCGGCAAGGTGTACTTCGACCAGGGCAACCTCGACGGCGCACTCGCGGACTTCACCGCCGCCGTGTTTCTGCGCGAGAAAGACGGCGCAGACGCCGACGAGCTCGACAGCTCGCTGCTCGCCGTGGCCGTCGTGGAGTCGCACATCGCGGCGCGCGGCTGACCCAAGCCAGCGGGCCCGCGTGCATAACTCCTGCAATTCGGCGCAGACCATGGAAACACGCCCGGAATCACGCGGTACCCGCTGCGTTCAGCCCGAAATTGCAGGAGTTGTGCACCATCCCAGACGGAACGTAGCCGGTGACCGAGATCTACGGCATGCTGTGTTCACCACGAAGGCGAGGTGAACGGTGACTGATCTTTCGCTGCGTCGCGCGGTTTTCTCCGTGTCGGCCGTGCTGCTGGTGCTCGCGGTGAGCGGATGCACCGCCGCGGCACCGCGCGCCACACCGGCGACGTCCACACCGGCCGGGCCCGCCCCGACCGCCACGGAAAACGGCCAGCTGACTCCGGTGCATCCGCTCGGCGAACCGGTGGTGATGGCCTCGGGTCTCGCGGCTCCGTGGTCGATTCTGCCGCTTCCAGACGGCGCCACGCTCATCAGCGAACGCGACACCACCCGGGTGCGTGAGTTTCTGCCCGACGGCAGCCTGCGGGAGGCCGGCAGTATCGCGGCGGCGCGACCCGGCGGGGAGGGTGGGCTGCTCGGTCTCGCGTTCCTGCCCGACACCTCTGCCCCGGGCGGCGCGGGCTGGGTCTACGCCTATTTCACCACCGCGTCCGATAATCGCATCGAGCGGATGCCGCTGGCCGGCTCCCCCGGCAGCCACACCCTCGGGGCGCCCACCCTCGTGCTGGACTCGATCCCCCGCGCCGGGAATCACAACGGCGGTCGCATCGCGTTCGGTCCCGACGGACTGCTCTACGCGAGCGTCGGGGACGCCGGAAACACGGCCACTGCCCAGGACACGGGCTCGCTCGGCGGTAAGATTCTGCGCCTGACGCCCACCGGGGCCGTGCCGGAGGGCAATCCGTTCGGCACGCTCGTGTACTCGTTCGGGCACCGGAATCCGCAGGGCCTGGCCTGGGATTCGCGCGGTCAGCTCTGGGCAAGCGAGTTCGGCCAGAACACCTGGGACGAACTCAACCGCATCGTGCCCGGCGGCAATTACGGCTGGCCGATGGTCGAGGGCCAGGCGGGGGATCCGGCCTATGTCGATCCGGAACAGCAGTGGTCGACCGACCAGGCCAGCCCGAGCGGAATCGCCATCGTCAATGACACCATCTTCATGGCGAGCCTGCGCGGGGAACGACTGTGGAGCATCCCGATCACGGCTGCCTCCTCCACAGACACGCCCACGGAATGGTTTGTGAACAGGTATGGCCGCCTGCGCGACGTGGTGCCGGGGCCGGCTGACACACTGTGGTTTGTGAGTAATAACACCGATGGCCGGGGATCCCCGGCGGCCGGCGACGACCGGCTCTATCAAGTGCAGGTGGCGCCCCGATGATGCACGCGCCCCATTCCCCCCAGGCACCCGGTTCTGACGCGGCAACGGCGGGCCCTTAATGGCCGACCTCGTTCAGGTGCGCCGGTGGGCCGATGCGCTCATCGCGCTCCACCTCGACCCCAGCTGGACCTTCGGCTTCGACAACGCGAAGAAGCGGGCGGGCCTGTGTAATTTCAGTAAGAAGCACATCACCGTGTCGCGCTACCTCGCCGCGCGGTATTCCGACGACGACGTGCACCAGATTCTGCGGCACGAGCTCGCTCACGCGCTGGCCGGTTCGCGCGCCGGGCACGGCCCGCGCTGGAAGAAGATGGCGTTCGAGCTCGGCTACGACGGCAAGCGCACCCACGACGGTGAGATCGCCAACGAGCTCGCCCCCTGGGTGGGCACCTGTCCCGCCGGGCACACTCACTTTCGCTATCGACAGCCCACCCGGCCCCTGGCCTGCGGCCTCTGCGCCCGCCGTTTCGACCAGGCCCACGCCATCACCTGGTTGCGGCGCGAGATCACCCCGGCGATCCGGCGCCGGGCTGCGGCATCTGCTGGCCCCTAGCCGTTCTCCTTCAAGCGAGCGCACCTCCAGCGGATGCAGGTGGGGGCTCGTACACTCTCGACCTCGTCTAGTGCGTGTCGTAGCGGGCGAGGGCGTCGGCATCCGTTGCGAGGGTCATCGCCCGGCGGGCGGTGTCGAGGGCGGTCACCGGGTCGGTCTCGGCCACGGCGATCGCCAGCTGGCGCTCGGCCTCGGCCAGGCGGGTGCGGGCGCCGGCCTGCACCCGGCCTCGATTCGCGGCGACGAAGTCGTGGGTGACGGTGATCTGGCTGCGCGCGGTGAGCAGCGCGCCGGCCAGGGCGGTGCGCGCGTTGTCGAGGCGCAGCTGACGGTTGCGCGCCTCGGAGCGGATGCCGTCCAGCCCGTTCATCGCCGTCTCCAAGGCCACAAGATCGGCGGCCGGGTCACTGCGCCGTCCGGCCTCACGCAGAGAAGCCTGCACCGACGCGGCGGCAGTGATGACCTGGTTGAGCGACGCGCTCGCGTCGGATTCCTCGTGACCATCGCGCAGGGCGCGGGCTTCGGCGAGTTCCGACCCGGCCGATTCCAGCGCTTTCTGCAGGTTCGCGAAGCCACGATGCAGCTGGTCTTCGCCGGTTTCGATGGCATCGAGCAGCTGCGTGGCCTGAAACAGCGCGTGCTCGGCGGCCTGCAACTGTTCACCGACGGGTTCGGACGATGCCGCCTCGAGGCGGGCCGCCGCAGCATCGGCACTCACCCTGGCCGCGTCGAGAGCCGTGCGGGCCCGGTCGACGTTGCCGCTGATCGGCGCTAGGGCCGCCGCGGAATAGCTCAGCCCCAGCCGGGTGAGGGTGCTCGTGCCGCCGGCGACCCGGTCGGATACCCGGTCGAGTCGGCGGCGCAGCTCGTCAAGCTGTTGCGGCGCATTGCGTTCTACGCCGCGCTTGGCCGTGAAATCCCGGGCTTGGCTGGTCAGCCGGTTGGTCGCCTCATCGGCGAGCTGCACGATCTGCTGGTTCCAGCGGGTGCGTTCGGCCGCGCTGTCCGGTACGGCATCGTCGAGTTTCTGCTGCAGCGCGAAGGCGTCGCTGAGCTGCCGCCGGGAGGTGCCGAGCGCGGCCGCGAACTCCCGGGTCGACGATTCCCCGAACTGCGCGATTGCGAAATTGAGCTCGTCGGTCGCGTCCTGCACGAGGTCGTCGGCGCGCACCAGGCTGCTCGCCGCGGTGCGCTCCAATTCGGTGGCCGCCGCGCGCACCTGCCCGAGTCTGGCCCGGGTGCGCCGCCGCGAGGCAGTCACCAGCGCCCAGACTCCGGCCACAACGAGGCCGATAACGATGACCGAGGGTACCCACCAGAGATCGCCATTCATATCAAGAAGTCTAATGAGGCATGCTGGGTGCTACCGGTCGTCGGCGGAGGGCCGGCGCATCTGTTGCCGAATCATCTCGAAGTCGTGCCGCGAGATCTCGAGCACGCCGCGGCGCAGCTGAAATCCCCAGTCCGAGTTGCCGCGAGTCAGCTGCAGCACCGGCAACAGCGGGCGGATGCTGGTGGGCCAGGCATCCAGGTCGTAGTCGGCCCGGCGCCGCCACGGCCGCCACTCGTTGCCGGGGTCGCCTACCCGATAAGCGTGCGCATCCGCTATTCGACCGATTGCGGTGAATTCCTTGAGCGGATCGCCCTCGATCGCGGTCTTCGGCGAGTAGTAGACGATGCCGTCGGCCTCACCCATCTGCGCGATCACGTCGCCGGCACCGCGATTGGCGCGGGCAATGCCCAGATCGACCCCGCGCAGCACGTGCTCGCGGTGCACCACGCCGAGCCAGAACCGAATTGCCACCCTTCATTTGTACTGCATCCAGTTGTACTGATGGCCACCGTCAACCAGACTGGGCAGATGCGCGTACTGCTCAAAGAGATCCTCGACTGCACACCGGATGCCGCCTGGCACGCCATCCACAGCCCCGCCGTGTTCCGCGAGGTGAGCAGCCCGTTCATGGCGGTTGAATCACTCGAAGCCGACGGCTTTCCCACGCGCTGGGAGCCCGGGGAGCACCCCGCCGTGTTCTCCATGCTCGGCCTGGTGCCGATGGGCACGCAGATCATTCGGCTCGCCAACTCCACCCACCGGGCCGACGGGGTGCGCATCCTGCGCGATACCGGCCGCGGTGTGTCCGGCGCGCTGAGCGCGGTGACGCTGTGGGATCACCGCATGGCGATCGCGCCCGACCCGGCCGGCACCGGCAAAACGCTCTACCGCGACCAGCTCATCTTTCGCGGCCGCCCGGCCACGCTCGCGCTCTGGCCCACCTTCTGGGCGTTCTGGCAGTGGCGCATGCTTCGACTCAAACGCCTCGCCCCCACCTGGCAGCACGATGTCGGCATCGACGACCCGAACTTCGTGCCGCTGTCGCAGCGCGGAATCGGCGAGAGCCCCCAGAAATCAACCAGTCAGTAGCCGCCGCGCGAGGGAATCACCGGTCGAGAGCTGGCCGCTTGGGATCGAACGCCCACCCGTTGATGAGGTACTGCATCGCTAAAGAATCATCGCGACTGCCGAGCCCCCTGGCCAGATAGAGCTCATTCGCGGCCTGCAAACGCTCCTCATCAATGGTCACGCCGAGTCCTGGTGCGGTCGGCACCGCGATCTGGCCGTCACGTATCTGCGGCGGGTTCGAGGTGAGGTTCTGCCCGTCCTGCCAGATCCAGTGCGTGTCGATTGCGGTCGGCGTGCCGGGCGCGGCGGCGGCGACGTGCGTGAACATGGCCAGCGACACGTCGAAGTGGTTGTTCGAGTGCGACCCCCACTGCAATCCCCAGTCGTTGCACAGCTGGGCGACGCGCACCGAGCCGGCCATGGTCCAGAAGTGCGGGTCGGCGAGCGGAATATCTACCGCATTCGAGCGGATGGTGTGACCCAGTTCGCGCCAGTCCGTCGCGATCATATTGGTGGCCGTTGGCAGGCCGGTGGCGCGTTTGAACTCCGCCATGACCTCCCGACCGGAGAACACCCCCTCGGCACCGACGGGGTCCTCGGCGTAGGCGAGCACGTCCCGCAGGGACCGACCGACGGCCACTGCCTGCTCGAGCAGCCAACCGCCGTTCGGGTCGAGGGTGACGCGCGCCTCTGGGAACCGGTTCGCGAGCGCTCGGATGGCCGCCGCCTCCTCCCACGCCGGCAGCACCCCACCCTTGAGTTTGAAGTCACGAAACCCATACCGCTCGAACGCCGCCTCCGCGAGCCGAACGACTCCTTCCGGGTCGAGGGCCGCCTCATGGCGAACCTGCGACCAGGCATCCGTTCCGGGATCGGTCTCGACGTAGGGCAGGTCCGTGCGGTGCTTGTCACCGACAAAGAATAGGTACCCCAGAGTGTCGACGGCGTCACGTTGCTGGCCCTCGCCGAGCAGGGCGGCAACGGGCACGCCGAGGTGCTGCCCCAGAAGGTCGAGGTGGGCTGCCTCGAAGGCGGTGACCACGTGGATGGTGGTTCGTAGGTCGAAGGTCTGTGCCCCGCGGCCACCGGAATCGCGGTCGTTGAACTGCTGGCGCACCCGACGCAGGGTGTTCAGATAATCGCCGAGGCGCGACCCGACCACGAACTCCCTGGCGTCCTCGAGGGTACGGCGAATCGGCTCGCCACCGGGTACTTCCCCCACCCCGGTGTTGCCATTTGAGTCGGTCAGCAGCACGATGTTTCGCGTGAAAAAGGGACCGTGGGCTCCGCTCAAGTTGAGCAGCATGCTGTCGTGGCCGGCAACCGGCACCACCCGCATCGACTCGATGGTCGGACTCGTACTGGTCGAACTGGCGCTCAACAGTGTCGGGGTGGAAGTCATCGGGGCCCGTTCTACTCGCGCGCGAACTGGCCGTTGTGCTGGCGCACAATACCGAGCGGATTGTCATCTTGCAGGGCCTCCGACAACAGCGCTGCCGGTACGTTCTGGTAGCTCACCGGGCGCAGGAAGCGATCGATCGCCAAGGTGCCCACCGAGGTGCCCTGCGCGTTCGAGGTCGCCGGAAACGGTCCGCCGTGCACCATCGCCGAGACAACCTCGACGCCGGTCGGCCAGCCGTTGAAGAGCACCCGCCCCGCGCGCAATTCGGCAGCGTCCAGCAGCTCTGCGCAACCGGGCTCATCGGCATCCGTATGCAGGGTCACGGTCAGCTGGCCTTCCAGGCCGGCCAGAATTTGAACCATCTGGGCGGTGTCGCGCACGGTCACGACCAGACTGGCTGGGCCGAAGACCTCCTCCTGCAGCGCAGGGTCAGCCAGAAAGATTGCGGCGTCGGTGGCGAACAGCTGCGGTGCGGCCCCAACGACCAGTGCGCTGTCGGAGACACGATCGGTCAGGTTCCGCACGCCGGCATGTTCGCGGAACCGGGTGGCACCACGGTCGAAGGCATCCCTGATTCCCGCGGTCAGCATCGGTGTGGCCGAAAGTTTCTGCACGGCAGCCGTAGCGGCGGCCGTGAATGCCTGCCCGGCAGGACCCTCCGGAACGAAAACGAGCCCTGGACTGGTGCACAGCTGGCCCGTTCCGGTCACAACGGACGCGACCCACTGCTCGCCGAGGCCGGCCGCGTTGTGCGCGAGTGCTCCTGGCAGTACGAATACGGGGTTGATGCTGCTCATCTCCGCGTACACCGGGATGGGTTCCGGGCGGTTCGCGGCCGCCGTCACGAGGGCGAGCCCGCCGCCGCGCGACCCGGTGAAGCCGACGGCCTTGATCCGCGGGTGGGTCACGAGGGCCGTGCCGACCACGGCGCCACTGCCGTAGAGAAGGGAGAACACCCCTTCGGGCAGGTCATGGTGAACGACTGCCGCGCGGATGGCTCCTCCAATGAGTTCGGAGGTGCCGGGGTGGGCGCTGTGCGCTTTGACGATGACCGGGCATCCGGCGGCGAGCGCCGAGGCGGTGTCCCCGCCGGCGACCGAGAAAGCGAGCGGAAAGTTGCTCGCGCCGAAGACGGCAACCGGTCCGAGGGCGATCGATTGCAAGCGGATGTCGGGACGCGGCAGTGGGGTACGGTCAGGCTGCGCCGCGTCGATGCGGGCGCCGTGAAAGTTCCCCTCACGCAGCACGGCAGCGAATAGCCGCAGCTGGCCGACGGTTCGCCCGGTTTCGCCGAGTACGCGCGGCAGCGGGAGGCCGGTCTCGGCGATGACCCGGTCGGTGAGTGCCGATCCGAGGGCCGCAATATTGTCGGCAATGGTCTCGAGAAAAGCCGCTCTGGCCGCCGGCGAGGTCTTGCGGTAGCTGGCAAAAGCCGTCCACGCGAGTTCGGCGGCGTGGTCGACCTCGTCGATACCGACCAGTCCATAGCTCGGCGCCAGGGTCTCGCCGGTGACCGGGTTGACACCGGAGACCTCGCCGTGGGTTCCACGGACGGCGGCGCCGCCGATCAGGCAAGATCCGGTGAGGTCGGTGGTCACGGTAGTCACGGTGGTTCCGGTCGGCACGGTCATGAAAGCACTCCTTTGGGCGGCGGGTCACGCTGTCTGCCACCCAGCTTAGGAATGAATCAATGCCGCTTCAACATGAAATCTGCATGCACTGATGCGCGCACAGCATCGATCACTCTTCGGTAGTTTCCGGTCTTGACAGCATTTCGACGGCCTTCGCCACGACCGGGTTGGCGCTTTCCTCGCTCCACGCCACGTCGAGATGAACGATATTGAGCCGGTCGGTGGGCGAAGTCGAGTCCAGGTCACGAAAGACCACGCCCTCCGGCGCAAAGCGTTGGGCGGATTCCGGCACGAGAGTCAGACCGAGCCCCGCCTGCACGAGCGCCAGCAGTGCAGGCACCTGGCTCGCGTACTGGATGACGACCGGCTGGCTGCCACTCGCGGCGAAGAGCCGCAGCAGCAGGTCGTGAAAGTACCTGGCCTCGGTGGGCGAATACATCAGCAGGCGTTCATGATCGAATTCGAGGAGGGAAATCGGGCCGGTTGGTACGGCGAGGTGACTGTGTGCGGGAATGGCCGCGACCATCCGCTCTGACATGATTTGGCGGGTCAGGATGCCCGGCCTCGCCACCAGGGGACGTAAGAGCCCGAGGTCAACGGTGCCCTTGACGAGCTGGTCCATCTGGTCGGTGGTCACGAGTTCGCGCAGCACGAGGGTCACGTCGGGCATGTCCTCTGCGGCTCGCCGAATGAACAGTGGCAGGGCGCTCTGCGCCGCCATCGCCGTGTAGGCCACGGTCAGGGTGCCGGCCGCGCCCGAAGCGACCCGGCGCACGTCGACGGCCATTTTGGCGGCCAGATCGAGTACCCGGCGCGCGCTCGGCAGCAGCGACTGGCCCGCGGCCGTCATCTCCACCCGGCGGCTGGTGCGATTGAACAACAGGGCGCCCAGCTCACGCTCGAGCAGCTGAATCTGGCGACTCAACGGAGGCTGGGTGATCCGCAGCCGTTCGGCGGCGGCCCCGAAATGCAACTCCTCGGCCACGGCGACAAAACACTCCAGCTGCACCAACGAAAACATCGATCTACTCCTTGTATCAGTCTGTGCATATTTTAGCTTGGACTTGAATCGATTTCTCTTTTATCGTTTCGACATAGCCGCTGCAGCGTGCAGCCGACCAAAGGAGCTTCGCCGTGCTCGACGGAATATTGTTCTTCCCGATTACGCCATTCCATGCGGATGACACCGTCAATCACGAGGCGCTCACCGCTCACCTCGAACACGGGATCAGCTACGGTCCTGGCGGAATCTTTGTGGCCTGCGGCACCGGAGAATTTCATACTCTCGCCGTCGATGAGTTCGCCGAGATCGTCGCCACCGCGGTCACCGTCGCCGCTGGCCGGGTTCCCGTCTTCGCTGGGGTCGGCGGCCCGATCGCGTCGGCCAAGCTCATGGCCCGCCAGGCAGCGGATGCCGGCGCTGACGGCCTGCTGCTGCTGCCGCCCTACCTCGTGGGCAGCCCGGCCGAGGGACTGCTCGACTATGTGCGGGCCGTCGCTGACGCCACCGACCTGCCGATCATCGTCTACCACCGCGGTAACGCCCAGTTCACCGTGGCGAGTGCCGTCGAGGTCTCGACCTTTCCCACCGTCATCGGGTTCAAGGATGGCGTCGGCGACCTCGACCTCATGTCCCGCATCGTGCGGGCGGTCGAGGATTCAACCACCGCCGCCGGGAAGGATTTTCAGTTCTTCAACGGCCTGCCGACCGCCGAGTCTTCCCAGGCCGCGTATCGGGCCATCGGCGTTGGACTGTACTCCTCGGCGACCTTCGCCTTTGCCCCCGAACTCTCCGTCGCCTTCTATGACTCGCTGATCTCGGGCGACACCGAGTTGACGAATGCCCTCAACCGCGAATTCTTCCACCCTCTCGTTGCCCTGCGTGATCAAGCACCCGGCTACGCCGTGGCCCTGGTCAAGGCTGGCGCTCAACTGGGAGGCATCGAAACGGGCAGCGTGCGGCCGCCACTGCGCAATGCCTCATCCGAACACGTGGCCGAGCTCGTCACCATTATCGCCGCCGGGCGTCGGGTGCTCGCCGAACGCGCGGTGCCGGTCGGCTAGCTGTCACGGATGAAGTCGTTGTCCATATACGTGGACGGCATCCTCGGCGCTCGACTAGGCTCACCAGCAGCTTGGCGCCCAAGGAAGGGTGTCTGACGAAGGAGTTGACTTGCCGATTTCAGCCGTTCCGCCGGTGACCGTGCCGACTGTCGCAACGCCAGACTCCGCCGCGGATTTCGCGGCGGAGTCTGGGATGCGCGAGGTGAAGTCGGCGGCGCGTACGGTCGAACTGCTCGAACGGCTGGCCGCCCGCCAGAACCAGCCCACCAGCATCCGTGAGCTCAGCGAGGCAATGAATGTGCCTCGCAGCAGCCTGCACGCCTTGCTGCGAACGCTCGCCAGGCACGGTTGGGTGCGCAGCGACAGCTCCGGGTCCATGTACATGATCGGCATTCGGGCCCTACTGGCCGGCACCAGCTACCTCGACGCCGACCCGTATCTTCCCATCGTGCAGACGTTTCTGCACGAGCTCCACGAACAGTTCGATGAGACATTCCACTTTGGCAGACTCGACGGATTCGACATCGTCTACCTGGCCACCCGCGAGTCGAGCCGGTATTCGCGCCAGCTCAGCCGGGTCGGACGGCGCCTGCCCGCCTTCGCCACCTCTCTGGGCAAAGCCGTCCTGGCCGAGCGCAGTGGCGCAGACCTTGACGCTCATATTTCAGCGGATGCCCACGCGCTGACGCCGCAGACCCTCACCGTGCGCGCTGACCTTGATGCCGACCTGGAGCAGACGCGGTCGCGCGGCTACGCCATCGATAATGAGGAAAACACCCTCGGGCTGAAGTGTTTCGCCGTCGCCCTTCCGTATGCCGATCCGACCTCGGATGCGATCAGCGTCTCCCTTCCCCTCGCGAGGCTCACCCCGCAGCTGGAGGGACAAATCGTGGTCGCGTTGCGCCTGTCTGCTCAAAAGATCTGCAATATCGTACGTCCGATTAAGGACGCCGCGTGGCTGTGAGCGCCAGCCAGCCACGCCATTCATCGTCCCCGTTTCGCTAGAAGGAGTACCAGCCGTGACCAGCCCCATCGTTGCATCCGAACGCCATCGCGTGACCAAAATCACGATCACCCCGATCGCCTTTCGCGACCTTCCCCTGCTGAACACGGTTGGCGTGCACGAAACCTTCGCCCTGCGCGCGATCGTGGAGATCGAAACAGATTCTGGTTTCACCGGGCTCGGTGAAACCTACGGCGACGCCCCGCATATTGCCCGCCTCCGGATGGTGGCTCGCGATCTCGTCGGCGTCGACATCTTCAACGTCAGCGAGATGCGCCGACGCATCATCCTCGCCCTGCGCGCCGACACGACCGTCGGCGGCCACGGCATGAGCGGCATGGTCACCGGCTCGAGCACGCCAGACCGGGTGCTGTCACCCTTCGACGTCGCCGCCCTGGATATTCAGGGCAAGGTCGTCGGCCGCCCGGTGAGCGACCTGCTCGGCGGGGCCGTGCGCAGCGAAATCGCGTTCAGCGGATACTTGTTTTACAAGTGGGCCGGCCACCCTGGCCAGGACGAGGATTCGTGGGACGCAGCGCTCGACACCGCCGGCATCGTGGCGCAGGCCCAGCGCATGGTCGCGGACTTCGGCTTTACCGCCCTCAAGCTGAAGGGTGGAGTGTTCACCCCCGAAGAGGAGATCGACGCGGTGCTCGGGCTGCGCAAGGCCTTCCCCAACCATCCCCTGCGCCTCGACCCGAACGGCGCCTGGACGGTTGACACCTCCATCAACGTCGGGCAGGTCCTCGATGGGGTCCTGGAATATCTCGAAGACCCCACCCCCGGCATCACCGGCATGGCCGCGGTTCGCCGCGAGGTGCCGATGCCCCTCGCCACCAACATGTGCGTGGTGAGCTTCGACGATGTCGCCCCCGCCGTGCGCGAGGGTGCCGTCGACGTCATCCTCTCCGATCACCATTTCTGGGGTGGGCTGCGGCGTTCCCAGGCGCTCGCCGGCATCACCGAAACCTTCGGTCTCGGACTGTCGATGCACTCCAATTCACACCTCGGCATCAGCCTCGCGGCGATGGTGCACCTCGCCGCAGCCACACCCAACCTCGACTACGCCTGCGACACGCACTGGCCGTGGAAGGACACCGACCAGGACGTCATCGTTCCGGGCGTGCTGTCGTTTCACCAGGGCGCTGTCGCTGTCCCGACGACGCCGGGTCTCGGCGTCGAGCTTGACCGCGACGCACTCGCCCGCCTGCACGAGCAATACCTGAAATGCGGTCTACTCAACCGAGACGACACCGGCTATATGCAGAGTCTGCAACCGGAATACGAGCTGCTGAGCCCGCGCTGGTGATCGACTCCCCCACCCTCGCCCCGCTTCGGGTGCTCCTGACCGACAACATCATGAGCCGCTTTGCTACCGAACTGAACCAGACCGACAGCGGCACCGAGTGGACCATCGCGAATACCTGGAGCGAGCAGCAGATTCTGGCAGCGCTCCCCGACACGGACGTGCTGGTGTGCTCCTCGATGTCGTCGCAGATGGCGGTCAGGGCTCCTGGTCTGCGACTCGTCCACGTCACCGGAGCCGGTTACGACAAGATCCCGCTCGCCGACCTGGCACCCGGCACCCGCGTTTCCAACACGTTCCACCACGGTGAGGCGATTGCCGAGCACGTCATCATGACCGCACTCATGCTCTCCCGACGGGTCATCCCGGTCGACCGTGACATGCGCGCCGGCAGGTGGCGCACCGTGGCCAACGACCTGACGGTGCCATTCCATGGCACGCTGCGCGGCCGCACCCTCGGCTTGCTCGGATTCGGCGGTATCGGGCAGGAGGTTGCCCGTCTGGCCTCCGCTCTCGGCATGCGGGTGCGGGCCGTTCGGTACAATCCGGCCGGCGCGGTGCCAGGCGATCTCACGCTCGACTGGGTCGGCGGCCTCGATGATCTGCCCGAGTTACTCGGCAGCTCCGACGTCGTTGTCGTGACGGTACCCCTGAGCGAGGCCACTCGCGGGGTCATCGACGCACGTGCCCTGCGCCAGATGCGACCCACCGGCATCCTGATCAACGTGGCCCGCGGGCCGCTGATCGACGAGGACGCCCTCGTGGATGCCCTCACCGAGAAGCGTATCGCGGGTGCCGCGCTCGACGTCTGGTGGGGCGCGCCGAGTGGCGATGGTGCGGCACCGGCCGCCGTCGCCCGCTTCGCCGACTTCGACACGGTCGTGCTCACCCCGCACTACTCCGGGCACGCGCTGCGCACCTTTCAACTGCGCGCAGCCGATATCGCGGCGAACGTCGACAACCTCGCGCACGGTCGGCCACTCGCCCGCGTCGTGCACTAGTGCCAGGGAAGCTGGTCATCTTTGTGGTATCTTGGTATACCAGAAGCGGAACAATGATGTTCTGCCCTTCGTGAGAGGTCATAACGGTGCCAGCATTGTCAGCGCAACTAAACCACACTGAGTTTCAGGAACTGCCACCGGTGAGCCCGGACGCGATGCGGGCGTTGGGGGTCGTCAGCACGGCGACCATCACGACGCAGCTTTTGGCGCGGGGGCTTCGCAACACCTATCTCGAAGGCCTGGTGGCTTCGAACCCCTCGCGGCAGAGACTGCTCGGGGAAGCATTCACGATGCGCAGCATTCCCTCGAGGGAGGACATTGACGTACCCGCCATCTTTCAGGACTACGACCACCCCCAGCGTCGTGGCGTCGAGTCGGTAGAGCAAGGCCAAGTGCTCGTGATCGACGCGCGCGGCAAGAAGAGAGCGGCCTCCCTTGGCCACATCCTTGCAACTCGCTTGAGGGTACGTGGTGCTGCGGGCATCGTGACGGACGGGGCTTTTCGTGACATGGGCGGCTTCGAACACCTTGACCTACCGACGTTCTCGGCCGGCGCATCGCCGACGACCAATCTTGCCCAGCATCATGTTGTGGATTTTCAAGTCCCCATCGCCTGCGCTGAAGTCGCGATCTATCCAGGAGACATCATGGTTGGCGACCGCGATGGAGTCGTCTGCATTCCGCGAAACCTCGTCGAATCCGTGGCTCGAGACGCCTTGTTGCAGGAGAACTTGGAAGAGTTCATCCTCTTGAAAGTAGAGGAAGGGAACCCTCTGCGCGGGACCTATCCACCTAATGGAGAACTCCTTGAAGCCTATAGAAACGCTCAGTGACCAACTTCACTCCGCGAGACTCTAACGATGGAAGCGGCTATGTGTTCCCTCATGAGCTGGGCTGCCGTGATCGCGTCGCCACTACGAGCCGCATCGTAGATGGCTTCGTGCTCGCCAGCTTCGATCTCACGCCTTGGCCATCGTTCCCACAGCACTCCCGCCACTGCGAGTGCCGTTAGGTCTTGCAAGCCATCGAGCGAATTGACTATGAATTCGTTCTCGCTGCTCGCGTACATACCGCGGTGGAACCTGCGATTTGCCATGGCCTCTGCGGCCTTGTCATTCGAATCAGCGTGCGCACGGGCATCCACCAAGGCTCGTCCAGCGACAGAAAATCTACTATCAAACCGAGCGGCGTCGACGATGGCCCAGGGCTCGAGCAGCACGCGCTCTTCGTAGATATGACGAATATCCGTGAAGCTCAAACTCCGAACGGTAATTCGCCGCGCTTCAACAGCCAACAACCCGGATCGCTCCAGCACAATGAACGCTTCGCGAACCGGTGTCTTCGATACGCCCAGTTGCTCGGCGATCTTCCTTTCAACCAAGATCTGACCCGGCTTCAGGCGGCCAGACACGATTGCCGATTTCAACGAATCGATCACGAGGTCGGCGCGAGTGGGGCCGTCGATGGGCGGAGGAAGTGGGGCGGGAAATACGGCGTCGAACACATGACTCATGATCGTCAGCATAAACGAACCGCGTGCCGGACCTTCCCCAGCTGAGGCCGCACGAAATTGATTTCAACTGAGCACTGGAGGAACCCAATGATGTCTACTTCACCGTCAGGAAAGCGCGGCAGGACGCGCTGGCCGATTGCCGTGGCTGCCGGAACTGCCCTGCTACTCAGCGGGTGCGGCGTGGCCGACTCTGAATCGCCTGGCAGCTCAGCTGATACCGTGCGCATCGTCTTACCCATCGAACCCACAACGCTCGAAGCGTGTGATTCGACGTTGTCGTCTACCGGCGTCGTCATTCGGTCGAATGTCACCGAACCACTCATCGAACGCAACCCGACGACCGGCGAACTGGACCCGCTTCTGGCGACCAGCTGGGAAGCGACCGGCGAGACCGACTGGACCTTCACACTGCGCGACGATGTGAAGTTTCACGACGGTACGTCGTTCACCGCCGAGGCCGCTGCATTCGCGATCGATCGGGCGGTCAACTTGGACCTGGGCTGCGACGTCGAAGGACAAATGTTCGGCGACCCGAATCTCACGCTCACTGTCGTCGATGTCACCACCTTGGTGGTGACAACCGAGAGTCCAGACCCAGTGCTGCCACTCCGGCTGTCCTTCATCGAGATTGGCGCACCGACCGACGCGGGGGCAAAAGTTCGTGAACCTGTCGGCACCGGTCCCTATTCGATCAAGGAATGGAAGACGGGGATCAACATCGTCCTCGCGCTCAACAATGACTACTGGGGAGAAACGCCCGCGTATAAGTCGGCCGAGTACCAGTGGCGTTCAGAGGGGACGGTACGAGCTGCCATGGTTTCCGGCGGTGAAGCCGACTTGGCGCTGAGTCTGAGTGCTGATGATGGCGCGGGCGATTTGGGCCTCAGCTACCCCAACAACGAGACGGTAGCGCTGCGTTTCAGTGGAGACATCGCGCCCCTGAACGACATTCGGGTTCGCCAGGCCATAAACTTCGCCATCGACCGCGACGGAATCACCGGATCACTCTACGAGGGCGCCAGCGAACCAGCCGACCAGTTGGTCCCACCGGGAGTAGTCGGGTACAACCCGTCCATCAAACCCTGGGAATACGACTTGGATCGGGCAAAGCAGTTGATAGCTGCCGCTCGTGCCGATGGGGTTCCGGTGGATGACAAGATCACCATCGTG
Organism: Cryobacterium luteum; assembly: GCF_900110125.1. Lineage (GTDB taxonomy): Bacteria > Actinomycetota > Actinomycetes > Actinomycetales > Microbacteriaceae > Cryobacterium > Cryobacterium luteum. The sequence continues at coordinate 144,188 of NZ_FOCN01000002.1, read as the reverse complement.
GCGCGGTCAGACCAATTTCCTAAGATTGCCCAGATGACTGAGGTACTTCAGGAACAGCTTGGCCAGGCCGGCCTGAACATAGAGGTAAAGGTCGCAGAGACCTCTGTTGGTCTCCAGTATCAGGTGCGGCCATTCATTCTGAATGAGGGCGCAATTGCCATGCTGATCCAACATGGCAATCAGGCCGGGGACGCCTCTTTCAGCGTCGAATCATATATGACGACGGGCGCAGCGATGAGCATGTTTGGAACATCGACATTCGACACCCTGCTGGCGGACGCGGCGGCAACGACGGGCGAGGCTCGCCAGGCCGCCTTTGCCGATGCACTCGCCTACGAGAAGGAAGAACTGGTCCAGTTCGCCTATATCGCCCGGATGAGCGGCGTGATCGGCAAATCTCCGAGTGTGGATTTTGAACCGAATTCCCTGTCGGGCGATGAACTCCGCCTGGCGGAAATCACTCGCGCGGGCGCTACAGGATCTGCGCCGTGATCAACAGCACCGCACCCAGAGCGGATGCCGTGAGGGCCGTGAGACGTAGGCTGCGGTGATCGAGGAACCGGTTGACATACCGCGACAGGAGGTAGCCGGCGATCACGGCGGGGAGCATCCACGCTGCGAGTTGCAGGGTTTCGCGGCCGATCGTGCCGAGCACAGCGAGCGCGAGCAGCGAGATCGACGAGCCCACCAAGAAGAACGCGCTCATGGTGCCGCGCAGCTGGGGTCCGCGCGAACGCTGCCAGATCAGGGCCATCGGGGCACCACCGATCGACGTGGCGGTGCCCATCACGCCGGAGGCGGCACCGGCAGTGATGAGGGAGACCCGCCCTGGCATCGGAGCCCAGCCGGACATGGCCATCAGCACACCGCCGAGAACGACGACCGCCACCGCCCAGGCCAGGCCGCTCGCCGGAAGCACAACCACCAGCCAGGCTCCAAGGACGCTCCCGGGGATACGTCCGACCAGAGCCCAGCCGGCGCCCTGGAGATCCAGGTGGGACCGCTCCCGCAGGGCCACCATCGCCGTCACGACAACGGCGAGCAGGATGATCGTGCCCGGCAGCAGGGTCGGGTCGATGAGCCCGATGACAGGGGCTGCGAGCATGCCCATGCCGAAACCGATCGATGCTTGCAGAGCGGATGCCGCCACGATCACGACCGCGATGATCGCGATCTCCACTCCGCTCACTGACGCGGTGCGAGCAGGTTCACCGCGTTCCTGGGTCTGACCGGCCCGCCGGCCGCTGGCATTCCGTCGGCAGCGATCGGAAAATGGCATTCGGCCACGTGCCGGGGATCGTCGGGCGCGCTCGCTGCCGGCGGTGCCAGCGTCGCGCAGATCTCCTCGGCCTTCCAGCAGCGGGTGCGAAACCGGCAGCCAGAGGGCGGGTCGAGCGGTGAGGGCATTTCTCCCTCGAGCACAATGCGGTTGCGTGGCGCGGTGCCGGTCACGTCCAGCTGCGGTGATGCCGACATCAGGGCTGCCGTGTATGGGTGCCGTGGCCGCTCAAACACCTGCTCAGTGGTACCGGTCTCGACGATGCGGCCGAGGTACATGACGGCGACCCGGTCGGCGACGTGGCGCACCACCGACAGGTCGTGCGAGATGAAGATATAGGCCACGCCGAGCCGCTTCTGCAGATCGTTGAGCAGGTTGAGCACCTGCGCCTGCACCGACAGGTCGAGGGCGGAGACGGGTTCGTCGAGCACGATGACGTCGGGATTAAGGGCCAGGGCTCTGGCAATGCCAATGCGCTGGCGTTGGCCGCCCGAGAATTCCTGAGGGGACTTGCCGGCGTCGCTCGGGCGCAGTCCGACAATTTCCATCAGCTCCTGCAGGCGAGCTGCGCGGGCCTTCTTGGTCGGGTACAGGTCGGTGTGGGTCGCCCACGGCTCAGAGATGATCTCGCCAGCCGTCATGCGGGCATTGAGGGAGGCGAACGGGTCCTGGAAAACCATCTGCACCCGCCGCCGCCAGGCCAGTAGCTGCTTGCCCTTGAGGCCGAATGGGTCTGAGCCTTCGAACCGGATGGTGCCCTCATCCGGCTGTTCCAGCATGAGCAGCGTGCGGGCGAGGGTGGACTTGCCGCACCCGGATTCACCCACGAGACCGAGCGTCTCGCCGCGACCAACATGCAAGTCGATCTTGTCGAGCGCGCACAGCACGTTGTTGCCCCGACCAGGTACGTGAAAGTTCTTGGTCAGACCGCGCACCTCGAGCAACGGAACGGTGGTTTCACCCGTGAGAGAGTGTGCAGCGATATCAGACATTGTCCAGCTCCTTGGTGTCAGACGAAGCCGAGAAGTGACAGGCGACGGTGCGGTTAGTGCCCTCCGGCTCGAGCGCCGGGCGAATGGCGCGGCAAACGTCTTGCACGAGGGGACAGCGGGATTGGTAGACGCATCCTTCGGGGATGCGATGGAGTTCGGGCGGAGACCCGGCGATGGACTTGAGGTCGGCGCCCCTGCCAACGTCGGCTGGCACCGAGTCCAGCAGGCCGCGGGTATACGGGTGCTTCGGCGAACCGAAGACCTCGCGCACTGGGCCGGTCTCCACGACGTTGCCGGCATACATCACGGCCACGGTGTCCGCCTCTTCGGCCACGAGGGCGAGGTCGTGGGTGATCAGCACGACGGCCATGTGGCTTTCGGTGCGCAGGTCCCGCAGCAGCTTCATGATCTGGGCCTGCACGGTCACGTCGAGTGCGGTGGTGGGCTCGTCGGCGATCAGCAGCCGCGGGCCCAGCGCTACGGCCATGGCGATCAGGATGCGCTGACGCATGCCGCCGGAGAACTGGTGCGGAAATGAATCCACCCGGGATTCCGGCTGCGGGATGCCGACATGGCGCATCAGCTCGATGGCCTTGACCTTCGCGGCCTTTTTCGAGAGCCCCTGGTGGATGCGGAAGGCCTCGCCGAGCTGGGTACCCACGGTGTACACCGGGTTGAGGGCGGTGAGGGCGTCCTGAAAGACGATGCCGAGTTCTGGCCCCGCGTATTTCAGGCGTTGCTTCGGGGTCAGGGCGGCGAGGTCGGTGCCGTTGAGCACGACCGTTCCGCCGGTGACGTCGGCGACCGGGTCGAGCAGCCCGGCGACGGCCTTGGCCGTCATCGACTTGCCGCAGCCGGATTCGCCGAGCAGGGCCAGGGTGCGGCCGGCGCGGGCCTCGAAGCTGACATTATTGACCGCCCTCAGCACGCCCTTGGGGGTACGGATGTCCACGTCGAGCCCGGTCACGGTCAGCACAACCTCGCCCTCGGTGAGCTGGTCGCGTGGCGCCGTAGCGGTTTGGGTGTGGCTGGTCATCACTGGACCTCCTTCGCGGGAATGCGCACGATCATCCGTTTGCGGGGCAGTGTGAGCCGCCAGCGCTGGGCCGGGTCGGTCGCGATGCGCAGCCAGGCGGCGAGCACGTTGGCGGCCACCGTGGTGAGCACGATGGCGAGTCCGGGGAAGAAGGACAGCCACCACGCGGTCTGCAGGTACTGGCGGCCCTGGGCGACCATGAGGCCCCAGCTCACGTCCGGCGGCTGGATGCCGATGCCGAGAAAGCTCAGCGAGCTCTCGGCGAGCATCACGTAGCAGAACTCGAGCGTCGCGAGGGTGAGCAGGGTGGGCAGCACCACGGGAATGACATGGCGACGGATGATCGCGTTCGGTTTGGTGCCGAAGGTACGGGCCGCGTCGACAAAGGTTCGGCTCTGCAGCTCGGCCGATTCGGCGCGGGCGGTGCGCAGGTAGATCGGGATGCGGGTGACCGCGAGGATCAACACGATGTTGGCGGCGCTTGGGGAGAAGACGTAGAGGATGACAACGGCGAGCAACAGCGACGGAAAGCTCATGATGACGTCGGCGATGCGCATCGAGATGGTCTCCCGGATGCCGCGGTGATAGCCGGCCCAGACCCCCCACAGCGAGCCGATGATGAGGGAGATTCCCACGGCGGGTAGCGCCACCGAGAGGGTGGTCTGGGTGGCCACGACCAGCCGGGCAACCATGCTGCGGCCGAGCGAATCACTGCCAAGGATGAAGGCCCAGCCCTCGCCGAGGCTGAACGGCGGGCGGTTGGTTGCGCTCAGGTCCTGGCGGGTGGCGAGGTCGCCCATCAGCGTCGGCCCGAACAGGGCGGTCAGCCCGACGAAGACGAGTACGAGCGCTGCAACGGTCGCGAAGCGGTCCTTGACCAGCAGGTGAAAGAGGCTGATCCTTTTGTCGGCCTGGTCTGGCCGAGGCAGCGCGATCGCCTCGGTACCGGGCGGGGCAATGGCACGGCCACCCGTCGGCAACTGGTTGACGTTACGGGGTGGTTTGGACATGGACTTTCCGTTCCTTCGGCTCGGCGACGCTGGCGGCTTTGGACGATTTCGGGCGTTTGCCGTTGGGACGTACTCGAGCATCAAGCCCGGCGTAGCCGAGGTCGATCAAAATGTTCAGGATGAAGATGGAGATCGCGGTGAGCAGAACGGCCGCCTGCAGCACGGCGAAGTCACGCTGCAGGATGGAATCGATCATGAGCTTTCCGATACCAGGCCAGCCGAAGATCGACTCGACCACGACCGCGCCGTTGACCAGGCCAACGGCCAGGTCACCGGCCACGGTCAGTGCCGGAGCTGCCGCATTGCGCAGGGCGTGCCGGGTGACGACGCGAAATTCGCTCGCGCCCTTGCTGCGGGCGAGCTTGATGTACGGCTCGGAGAGTGACGACACCATGGCGCCGCGCACGATTTGCACGAGCACGCCGAACGGCCGCAGCAGCAGAGTGAGTATCGGCAGCACCCAGGCGGTGAGCCCGCCGACACCCGAGGTGGGCAGCCAGCCGAGCGAGATGGCGAACACCCAGATGCCCATGATGGCGAGCCAGAAGTCGGGAACACTCGCGGCGGCCATCGAGATGAAGCTCGAGATGCGGTCAGCGATGCCGTTGGGCTTGAGCGCGGCCCAGCTGCCGACGATGACCGCGAGCACCACGGCCAGAAGCATCGTCGTGCCGGCCAGTTGGAGGGTGGCAGGGAAGGCCCGCAGCGCCATGGCGGCTGCGGACTCTCCCGTGCGAAGAGACTCACCGAAATCCAACCGCAGCACCCCGCCGAAGTAGTCGGCCATCTGCACCCAGATCGGGTTGTCGAGGCCGTTCTTCTCCGTGAAGTCAGCCCGCATCTGCTCCGTGGCGTTCAGGGGCAGGTACAGGCTCGCCGGGTTACCGGTCAGCCGCGCCAGGGCGAACACCCCGAGCACCACCACGAGCAGGGGGAGTGCACTGGAGACGATTCGCCGTCTGAGGAATGTCAGCATGAGTGTCTTCTACCTTGAGCTAGCTGTTAGCGGATGCGTCAGGCGACCGGAGTGATCTCCGCGATGCGGAGTTCGTCGCCAGAGGAGGAGTTCGGCGTGTAGTCCACGTTCGCCGTCTTGCCGATGACGCCGGTCTGGTGCGAGATGAAGGCGAACTGCACGATTTCGTCGTTCTGGTACCCGAAGATGTCCTCGTAGGCTGCCTGGCGCTCGGAACCGGTCTTGATTGACGCGGCTTCCAGCAGGGCGTCGAAGGCCTCGGTGCCGTAGACGCTCTGCGCTCCGGTCGTGGTCATGTATTGGTCGGCACTGAACTGGGCGTCGCCGGCCTGGTTGCCGTGCTGAATCAGCAGGGCAATGGCACCCTCGTTGTCAACGAACGGACGCAGCTGGTACTGCAGGTGCTGCGTGGTGTCGACCATCTTGAGCTCCACGTTGAGGCCGGCCTGGGTGAGCTGCTCCTGCAGCACCTGGGACATCTCCGACACCTTCGGGAACTGCGCGTTGCGGGCGACGATGGTGATCTTCTCGTCAACCGGCACGCCATCGGCCTTGGCCTCTGCAACGAGCGCTTTGGCCTTATCCACGTCGAACTCCCACGGCTCGAGGTCGGCGTTGTGGCCCACGATGCCCTCCGGCACGAGCTGGGCGGCTGCGATGTGCGCTCCCTGGTAGAGGGAGTCGATGATGCCCGACTTGTCGATGGCGTAGTTCACTGCCTCACGAACACGGATGTCGTTGAGCGGTGCAATTTCGGCGGTCATGCGCAAGGCGACCGTCTCGTTGTTGGGGTAGTCGAGGCCCAGGTCGCCGGCGCCGTCATCGGGGCCGAGGCCCATCGCGATGTCAGCTTCACCGCTCGTGATCATGGCCGCGCGCACGGTTCCTTCGGAGCGCCACTGGTACTCGGCGGTCGCGAAGGCGGGGGCGTCGCCCCAGTAGTCGTCGTTGCGCTCGAGGGTGAGCTTGGTGCCGGCATCCCACTGCGCGATGGCGTAGGGGCCGGTGCCGATGGGCTCGCGAACCTTGGCCGTGGCATCCGTCGCGGTGGGAACGATCTCAAGGAACGAGAGGCGCAGCGGAAGAATCGGGTCGGGCGTCACCGTGGTCACCGTGAGGGTCGTGTCGTCGACGGCGTTCACGACGAGGTCGTCGTCGCCGAAGACATAGCCCTCGACGTTGCAGGCGAGGTCCGAGTTGACGGCCCGGTCGATGGTGAAGGCGGCCGCTTCGGCGTTGAAAGGGGTGCCGTCGGAGAAGGTGACGTCATCGCGGAGGGTGAAGGTCCACTCTGTGTCGCTGGTCTGCTCCCACGAAGTGGCGAGCAACGGGTCGAGGTCACCGGTTGTCGGGTTGCGTTCCACGAGGGGCTCGGTGACGTTCGAGCGCATTACGACGCCGGTCGAGGTGAGGTTGGCCTCACAGGCCTCGAGCGTGGGCGGTTCCTGGGTCAGGACAATGCGAATGGTGTCGGCTGACCCGGCTCCGTCCGTGGGCTCGGAGTTGGCGACGGAGCAGGAACTCAGCAGCAGCACGGCGCTCGCGGCGACCGCGGCGCCGGCGACGACAGCACGGGGTGTCCTCGTACTACGGGAAAAAGAAAACGACATTGGTTCCTCCGGTTGATGTGGCACAGGGCTCGTGCTGAGCGCTCGTCTACAGATGAAGATGAAGTCTGTGCTGGTAGACAGGTCTCAGCTTGTGCGGCGTCGAGTGGATCGTCAAGCCACGAATTCGCTGCGGCGCACCGGGACGCCCGGCAAACGCGGGATATGCGCCACCGCACCCGCCCGAGGCGACCCAAAGTGCCGCGGAATTCCGCGGAACTGGGAACCCGGCACCCGGTTCATGCGCTGCGGGTATCGATCTATACGAATTACGTGTTGGACGGTATCGGTAAGGCAACCTAACCTGCAGAATGTGACCATCAACGCAGACGTTCAAGCCGCGGGTATTCCGGCACCGACCGACCAGAGCAATCCTCGCGGGCGGGTGCTGCAGGTCGGGCCGCTCATGCCTGTGGTGCAGAGCACGATTGTGGCCGAGCACCATGCCGTGCGAGTGCCAGACGGGCAGGCTCGGCAGGCCTTCCTCGATGAACACGGCTCCGAATTCACGGTGGCGGTAACCTCGGGAAAGATCGGCGTCGACAGCGCGCTCATGGCTGCACTGCCTAACCTGCTGGCGGTGGTCAATTTCGGCGTCGGTTACGACACGACGGATGTCGCTCAGGCCCGATCGCGCGGCATCCAGATCAGCAACACCCCGGATGTTCTCAATGACTGTGTCGCCGACACCGCCCTCGCACTGCTCCTCGACGTCTTTCGACGCACCAGTGCAGCCGATCGGTTCGTGCGTCGAGGTGCTTGGCAGAAAGGCAACTTTCCCCTCGCCAGCAAACTTTCCGGCAAGCGGATCGGCATCGTTGGCCTTGGCCGCATCGGCACGGCGATTGCTCAGCGGCTCGAAGGCTTCAACTGTGTCATTTCGTATCACAACCGAAAGCCTGCCGTCGGGTCGGAATATCGATACGTCGGCTCGCTCACGGAGCTTGCCGCGGACTCGGACGCCCTGATCATCGCGGCGGCCGGCGGTGCGGACTCGGTCAAGCTCATCTCCGCCGAGGTTCTCGCCGCGTTGGGGCCGCAGGGATATCTCGTGAATATTGCGCGCGGATCGGTTGTCGACGAGGCCGCGCTCGTCGCCGCACTGCTCAGCGGTGACCTCGGCGGGGCCGGGCTCGACGTCTTCGCCGATGAGCCTAATGTTCCCGAGGCGCTCCTCGCCCTCGACAATGTGGTTCTTCTTCCCCACCTCGCTAGTGGAACGCTCGAAACCCGAGCGGCCATGGCAGAATTGACGCTCACCAACCTGGAGCAGTTCGTCAGCACTGGAACACTTCTGACGCCCATCGCCGGATAAGAGATCCACGGTAGCGTAGCGACCATGAGTTCTTCCCTGGGAGCCTTGCAGATCGCGGATTGGCGTCGTCGCGTGACCGGACTGTACGCCGGGGTGCGCCAGCTCAGCGTGAACAGCCCGAAAAGCGGGCACGAGCTGTGGCGCTCTGGGCGGGATGAACTGTTCGCCGGGCATCCGTCGTCGCCGCTGCTGCCCGACGACCGTTCGGCATTCACCGGGCTTCCGATCGCGGCCTACGACCCGGACTGGCGGTTCGAGGCCCAGGTGCACCGCACCGAGCAGTCGTATCGCTTGAACGTGGAGACCGGAACCGACGGCAGCGTGCCGTTCGACCTCGTGGGAACCGTGCGGCTGCCCTACCTCGGATCGCTCGACGTGTGGCGGCTCGGGAGCTACGGCGGCGGATTGTTCCTGCCGTTGAAAGACGCCCTGGCCGGCCGCAGCGACGGCACCTACGGCGGCGGGCGCTACCTGCTCGACACCATCAAGGGCGCCGACCTCGGCCCCGGCGTCGACGACGACACCCTCATTCTCGATTTCAACTTCGCCTACAATCCGTCCTGCGCCTACGACCCGATGTGGGCCTGCCCGCTGCCGCAGAGCGGCAACGTCATCGGTGTCGAGGTGCCCGTCGGCGAGCTGTACCACGGCGACCACTCGTAGCGGGCGGCCGGCCGATTTGACAGCATCCGCTAGAGTGAGAGTACTTGCGAGTGCGTAGTTGCGCTCGCTGCGTCGTAGAACGCCCTCTTCTCTATCCGGCGGCCCACCAGGGCTGACCTGATTTTTCGAATGAAACATTCTTACGGCGAACGGATGTGCCCCTCGGCACCTTCGCCATGTGAATCCTCCTGGTTTGCTTACCGCTGCGCGGTAATTCGAACGGGCGAGGAGACTGATGCCCCGAAAGGCACCACTTTGTCTACAACCACCACTGTGTCCACAACCTTTGGCACGCTCGGCGTGCCGACTCCCCTGGTCAAAGTTCTCTCCGGCCAGGGAATCGACACCGCCTTCCCGATCCAGGTCGACACCCTTCCCGACACCCTGAACGGCCGCGACGTTCTCGGCCGCGGTAAGACCGGCTCCGGCAAAACCCTGGCCTTCTCCATTCCGATGGTGTCGCGCCTCGGCGGCAACCTCGCCGGCGGCAAGCGTCGCCCCGGCCGCCCGCTCGGCCTGATCCTCGCGCCGACCCGCGAGCTCGCCACGCAGATCACCAACGCCATCACCCCGCTCGCCGAGGCCTACGGCCTCAACACCACCACCATCTTCGGCGGTGTCTCGCAGGGCCGTCAGGTCGCAGCGCTCAAGGCCGGCGTCGACATCGTCGTGGCCTGCCCCGGCCGCCTCGAAGACCTCATGAAGCAGGGCTTCGTGAACCTCGACACCATCGAGATCACCGTGCTCGACGAGGCCGACCACATGGCCGACCTCGGCTTTCTGCCCGTCGTCACCCGCATCCTCGACAAGACGCCCGGCAACGGACAGCGCATGTTGTTCTCCGCCACGCTCGACAACGGCGTGGACAAGATCGTCAAGCGCTTTCTGCACGACCCGGTGATGCACTCGGTCGACGAGGCCAACAGCCACGTCTCGGCCATGACCCACCACGTGTTCGAGGTCTCCGGCGTCGACGCGAAGAAGGAACTCGTGCAGAAGCTCGCGAGCGGGTCCGGCCGTCGTATCCTCTTCATGCGCACCAAGCACCAGGCCAAGAAGCTCGCCAAGAGCCTCACCGACGCCGGCATCCCCTCCGTCGACCTGCACGGAAACCTCTCGCAGGTGGCCCGTGACCGCAACCTCGCCGCCTTCAGCGCCGGCACGGTCAAGGTTCTCGTCGCAACGGATGTCGCCGCTCGCGGCGTGCACGTCGACGACATCGAACTCGTCATCCACGTTGACCCGCCGGCCGAGCACAAGGCGTACCTGCACCGTTCGGGCCGTACCGCCCGGGCCGGCAGCGCCGGTGACGTCGTCACCGTCGTGCTGCCCGAGCAGAAGCGCGACACCGATGCCCTGCTGCGGAAGGCGTCCATCAAGGTGACCCCGCAACGCGTCGATGCCGCCTCCCCCGCCGTCGACGCCCTCGTCGGCGATGTCGCCGCCTACGTCAAGCCGGCGCCGCGCGTCGAGGCGCCGCAGCAGCAGCGCCAGTCTCAGGGTGGCCGTTCGCAGGGAGGTCGCTCACAGGGCGGCCGTTCGCAGGGCGGATCGCAGGGTGAGCGCAGTGGTCGCCCCAGCCGCGACGGCGACTCCAGCCGTGGCGGCCGCTCCGGCGCAAGCCGGGACGGTGCCGCCCGCACCGACCGCAACGACGGCGGCCGCAGCAGCGACTCGGCTTCGGCCGGCGGCGCCCGTCGCGAGCGGTCCGGTCGTCCGGCCGGCGCTGCTGCCAGCGCACCCCGTTCGGGTTCGGCCGCCGGCCGTTCCGGCGGACCCCGCGTCGGCAGCCTCCAGGTCGGCGGACTCGTTCGCGGTCCGCGCGAGGGTGGAGCCGGCCGTTCGGCTCCGCGCCGCTCACAGGGCTAAGCCCCCAGCATCCGCTTGACGAACGGGCCGGTCTCTCAGGAGGCCGGCCCGTTGCCGTGTTCGGGCCCACTCGCAAACACGGTTAGTGTCGAATCATGAACACCACAGTTGTCGTTCGACCCGTCAGTGAAGCGGATGCCGAAAGCCTGGGCCGCGTACACGCCGCCTGCTGGCATGAAACCTACGATCACCTGCTCAGCCAGGCGGCCCTGTCCCAGTTGCGGCCCCAGCGCCTCGCGGCCATGTGGCGTCGGTTCACCACCCAGGGACCCGAGTACCGCCAGAGCGTCGTGCTCGTCGACGACGAGATCGTCGGCTTCGCCGGCAGCGGACCGTGCCGCGACAACGACCTGCCCACCGAGCACGAGCTGTTCTTCATGTACCTACTCGACGCCCACCACGGCACCGGCATCGGTCAGCAGCTGTTCGATTCCGTCGTCGATCCCGGCCCGTCATCGCTCTGGGTTGCCGCCGACAACCCACGAGCGCACGCCTTCTACGCCCGCAACGGCTACCTCGCCGACGGCCAGGAACGCACCGAAGAGGTACTCGGCGAGACGCTGCACGAGGTGCGCCTGGTTCGCTCATAAGTGCAAACTTGGGCGTTCAACGCGCGAGTGCGGCGGCAGACGCCACGGCGGGGTTCCGGGGCAAACCCGAAGGAATAGGGTGAGCGGATGACTCATTCCACCGTTCCAGAGGCCATCCCGGTCATCCTCGACGTCGACACCGGCGTCGATGACGCGCTGGCCATCCTCTTCGCCCTCGCGCACCCGGGCATCAACGTGCTCGGCATCAGTTGCGTGGCGGGCAATGCCTCGCTCGAGCGCGTCGTCGAGAATACGCTGCGCATTCTCGATGTCGCCGACGCCCCGCCCGTGCCGGTCGCCGCCGGGGCCAGTCGCCCCCTGCTCGAGCCGGCGCGCTCCGCCGCACACGTGCACGGCGAAAGCGGCCTCGGCACCCTGAAGCTTGCGGCGACAGACCGGCAGGCGGAGTCGATCAGTTCCATCGAGCTCATGCACCGGCTGATTCAGGCCAGCCCGCACCCGGTCACCCTGGTCGGGCTCGCACCGCAGACCAACCTGGCGCTGCTGCTGCGTCAGTACCCCGACGTCGTCGACAACATCGAGCGCATCGTCTTCATGGGCGGATCGACGACGGTCGGCAATGCCACCGCGGTCGCCGAGTTCAACGTCTGGCACGATCCGGAAGCAGCAGCCATCGTGCTCGACTCCGGCGTACCCACCTTCATGTACGGGCTGGACGTGTTCAACCAGGTGGCGATACCGGAGCCCGTTGCCGCGGCCCTGGTGCGCAGCGACTCCCCCCTCGCCCACGTCGTCGGCCTACTGCTCAGCAACCGGGTCGCGCTCGGATCCGGGCGCAACGCCGCCTACACCGGGCTGATCGGCGATGCCGGTGCCATCTGCGCCCTGGTCGACCCGGACGCCCTTACGACGGCGATGCTGCCGCTGCGCATCCAGCTCTCCGGTTATGGCCGAGGCCAGACGCTCGTCGATCAGCGCATCCACCCGGGCGAGGACATCGTGCACGGTCTCGCCGGCGACTGGGAGGCCGCTGAGGTGGCCCTCGACGTCGATGTCGACCGGTACGTTCACCTGTTCCTCGACACGCTCGGCCTCGGTTCGGCGTTGCCGCAACCGCGATAACCGTCGTCGAACGGATGCTGTGGCCCGCCCCTGCCGCGCGGCACGCTCATGGCCGCGCCCCAGACGGGTAGCCGCTACGCCGATTACCGCAGCGGCCACCTGTATCGGGCGCCGCCGCGAGCAGACCGGTCGGGGTGCGGGGCCGGCCGGCGCTGCCGGCATCCGCTCAGCGCGTCAGTACAGCTGGCCCACCGAGGCGAGCGCCGCACGCAGCAGGGTGCCGCGGCCGCCTTCCATCTCGGCCGAGACGCCGGGGGATGCGGCCTCGGCCGGAGTCATCCAGGTGATTTCGAGCGCGTCCTGGCGGGGGTCGCAGGTGCCGGTGACGGGAACGACGTAGGCCAGCGAAACGGCGTGCTGGCGGTCATCCGTGTAGGCGGTGATTCCGGGCAGGGGAAAGTATTCGGCGACGGTGAACGGCACGGGGCTGGTCGGCAGTTGCGGAAACGCCATCGGTCCGAGGTCCTTCTCGAGGTGACGGAACAGCGCGTCCCGCAGGGTTTCGCCGTAGAGCACCCGGCCGGAGACCAGCGTGCGCGTCATTTCGCCGGTCGGGCGGGCGCGCAGAAGAACTCCCACCTCGACCACCTGGCCGAGGCCGTCGACCCGCACGGGCACGGCCTCGATGTAGAGAATCGGCAACCGGCGACGAATTTCGGCGAGCTCGACGTCTTTCAGCCAGCCCGGATTCGCGTTCGGGGCTCCCGCGGGGGGCTTTGGCGTCCAGTCCGGGTCTGGGTCAGGGGTTCGCACGCTCATAGTGCCATTCTGTCCTACGCCGGCCCCGCCCGCGCACTCACGAGCGCCCTCGCCCCGCCGGGCGGCGCCTGCGCGCGGCCCGTTCTGCGGCCGGCCCTTCAGCCTGTCTAGCAACAGGAGCCGGGCTCCTGGGTAACGAATTCAGGAAATCCACCGGCCCCAGGAGCGGCGAACCCGGGAATCCGCGGTCTCCCGGTCGGCCGGCGCGCGGGTTTCCTGAATTCGCCACGGCTGGCAGGTGCGAGAACTGGGCGCGGCGATGAAAGTATGGAAGTACACGGCGCCCGCGCCGCGAACCCCGGAAGGATCCCCATGACCACCAGCACCACCATCGACAATGCCGCCGTACTCTGGTCGGCGACCGGCGCCGACCGGGCCGACCGCCCGCTCCTGCTCATCATGCACGGTTACGGCTCGCACGAAGGCGACCTGTTCTCCCTCGCGCCGCACCTGCCGCTCGAACCGGTGATCGCGGCCCTGCGCGCGCCGCTCGTGGCCCCGGCGCCGGTCACCGACGGTTGGGCCTGGTTTCCGATCAGCGAGCCGGGCAGCCCTGACCCGGCCACCGTCGCAGCGGCCGTCACCGCGGTGCTCGACTGGCTCGACGCCCTGCCGCAGCAGCCACCGACGATCGGCCTGCTCGGGTTCTCGCAGGGCGGAGCCATGGCGCTCGAGCTGCTGCGCGCCGCCCCCGACCGGTTCAGCTTCGCGGTGAACCTCTCCGGATTCATCGCGACCGGCTCGCAGTTCAGCGACGCCGAGCTGGCCGAACGGCCGGCCCCCGTGTTCTGGGGTCGCGGCACGGCCGACGGCATCATTCCGACGAGCGCGATCGAACGCACCCAAGCCTGGCTGCCGAACCACAGCACCCTCACCGAGCGCATCTACGAGGGACTGGCGCACTCGATCTCCCAGGCCGAACTCGGTGACGTCGTCAACTTTCTGCGCGCGCAGTACGTCACGGTCGCGGCCGAACCGACCGCCTGACGACGCGGGCCCCAGCGGATGCCGCGGCTCGGCATCCGCTCGCCCCGCAATCTCAGCGCTCCCCCACGCAGGAGTCGCGCCAGCGGCCGGAACACCCGCGCAACACGCTGCGCCGGAGTTGAGCCAGTGCGCTGGAGTTGCGCCTCGCACGCAGCTGCGCAACTCCAGCGCGGCCGTGAAATGGGTCCGGCCACCCGCCCGGCCACCCGGTCAGCGGCCGCGACGAGCTAGGAGCGGTCGCGCTTGGCCTGTTCCTGCGAAGCCTGGCGTTCAACGTGTGCCTTCTTGGCTGCCCGGTGGGCGTCGCGGTCTTTCACCGCGATCTGGTCGGCGCGCACGCCGGCCTGGGTGGAACGCTCGAGCACGAGCCAGGCCGGCGGCTGCTGCAGCAGGGCGGCGATCTCGGCCGTGGTCAGCGGGTCGTTGATGTCGCTGCGAGCGAGGCCGGAGATCGAGACGCCGAGCTTGGCGGCGACGACCTGACGGGGGTGCGGGCCGTTGGCGCGCAGCAGGGCCAGCCATTCCGGCGGGTTTGCCATGAGCTCGGTGAGCTCGGTGCGGCTGACGAATTCGGTCTGGAACTCGGCCGGAGCCGCGTCGAGCAGAATCCCGAGTTTCTGGGCCGCCGTGGCGGGCTTCATGGTCTGGGGCTTCTTCTCGGAACTCATTGTTCAAGCGTATAGCCTAAAGAGAGCCCTCGTTTGGGCGAAACGCACGCTCAACTACCCGAGAGAGGACGCCGGTGAGCTTTTCCATCGCTTTCGTCGCCGGTGTGACCCCCACCAAATGGACCCGCATCTGGAATGACCGCCGCCCTGACGTTCCCCTCACCGTGTTTCGCACCGAGACCGCCGAGCAGATTGCGGTACTGCACGACGGCCGGGCCGAGGTGAGCCTCGTGCGCCTGCCCATCGATGACACCAACCTGAG
This sequence comes from Cryobacterium luteum, assembly GCF_900110125.1. GTDB lineage: Bacteria > Actinomycetota > Actinomycetes > Actinomycetales > Microbacteriaceae > Cryobacterium > Cryobacterium luteum. The sequence goes on along the minus strand of NZ_FOCN01000002.1, from coordinate 129,092 downwards.
CGTCATCAACCTGTACAACGAGATTCCGGTCGCCGTCGGGGCGAAGGATCACGCGAGCCTGCAGTCCGAGACCGTGCTGCTGGCCGACCTGGCCGGCGAACATCTGCTGCAGAACCCCGACGATGTGCCGGAGTGGCGCGACCTCGCCGACGAGGTGCGTGACGGCTCCCGTCGCGCCCTGCCGCCCATGCGCGACCTCGACGAAGCCATGGAGCAGGTCGCCGCCGGCGTCGGGATCCTCATCGTGCCGCACTCGATCGCCCGGTTGTACGGTCGTAAAGACGTGGTGTCCCGCCCGGTGACGGGTGTCGCCGAGACCCAGATCGCGCTGGCCTGGATCACCCGGGAGACCACCGACGACATCGAGGACTTCATCGGCATCGTGCGCGGACGGTCGAAGGCGAGCTCCCGCACCGATACCGGAGCGGCGGCGGCCGACGCCGCGGCATCCGCTGAAGCCGGCGCTGCAGCCGATGAGGCGCCAGCGCGCAGCGACGGCCGGCCGCCCAAGCCACCGCGCAAGCCCAAAAAGACCGACAAGGCCAAAGCTGCCGCCAAGGCCATTCGGGTCGCGGCGGCCAAGGCCAAGCCCGCCGTGCGTAAGAAGGTCGAGAACTCCCCCGGTCGCACCCGGCCGACCAAGAACCCCAACAAGGGCAAAAGCCGCGGGCGCTAAGCGGATGCCCGGGCCCGCCTCCGGGACGTGGCTGAGAGGTCGCAAATCGACCTCGCAAACCAGTTATTGGGTCGATATGCGACCCCTCACGGGGACGCCACCCGCAACGTACCGCCGCCGAGCTACGGGTTCGTCAGCACCGACAGAATATTGCCGGACGGATCGGTGAACCAGGCGATGTCGGGTCCCTGCCCACCGCCGGCAGCGATGCCCTTGTCGTTCTGATCGAAGCCGTCGTACCGCAGAAATTCCACGCCGCGCTCGGTGAGTTCGTCGACGGTCGCGTCGAGGTCGGTGACCGCAAAGTTGAGAATCGTATAGGTGGCCGGTGCGAAATCCGGCTTCGGGTAGACAATGACGGTGGCACCGCCGGGAAGCGCGATGCGCAGCATGCCCATCTCCCCGGCCGTCACCTCGAGACCGAGCGTCTCGGCGTAGAAGGTGCGCGCGGCATCGAGGTCGGAAACGGCGAATCCGCTGAAGCCGGCGACGATGCCGACGGCGTGCTCAGACTGGTGCTGGGTCATGAGGGTGACTCCTTCGTCGAAAATGAATCGGTCAGCGGGAGCTGATCGAGGCGAACTTTCGAATGCACAGCGGCACGAACACCAGCAGCATCACCGCGATGCCGATGAGCACGGTCAGAATCGGGTTCTGCATGGTCCAGATATCGGGAACGGGCGCGGTGCCGAGGTTTCCGAACAGCTGCCTCACGGCCTGCACGAGCGAGGACACCGGGTTCCATTCGGCGAACACGCGCAGCGCGGTCGGCAGGGTTTCGCTCGGCACGAAGGCGTTCGAGACGAAGGTCAGCGGAAAGAGAATGAGGAACGACGCGTTGTTGATGACCTCCGGGCTCTTCACACTCATGCCGAGCAGCGCCATCACCCAGCTGAACGCGTAGCCGAACAGCAGGAGCAGCGCGACTCCGGCCAGAAATTCGGGCGGCGAGGTATTAACCCGCCAACCGACCGCGAGGCCGGTGGCCATCATGATGATCATGGAGATGGTGTTCAGCACGAGGTCGCCGTTGGTGCGACCGATCAGCACAGCGGATGCGTTCATCGGCAGGCTTCGAAAGCGGTCGATGATGCCCTCTTTGAGGTCGAGCGCCATGGCGGCGCCCGAGAACGTGGCCCCGAACACGACCGTCTGCGCGAAAATGCCCGCCATCAGAAACTGGGTGTAGTCGCTGCCCTGAACCGCGATGGCACCGCCGTACACCTGGCTGAACAGCAGAACGAACATGATCGGCTGGATCACAGCGAAGACCAGCATGTCGGGTGAGCGCTTGATCTTGATCAGGTTGCGCTTGGTGACGGTCCAACCATCGGAGTACCACAGTGACAGCGGGTTCCAGGTGGGCAGCGGGGGCAGGGTCCCCACGCGAGATTCGCCACGCGCGAGATTCGGCTCGCTGCGGGTCTGCATTAGCGTGGCCTGCGCGGTCGTGGCCTGCGCGGTCGTGGCGGGCTCGGGCATGGTCGGCTCCGGCGGTGCGGCCGAGTGTCGGGGGCTCATGTGACCTTCTCCAAATCCGTGGCGGCGGCATCCGCTGCGCGCGCTTGGTCGCGCTTGGCTTGTGATCGCTTCGACGACTTGGTGCCGCCGGCATCCGCGTCGTCGTCGGTCGCGTTGAGATCGGCTTTGTGGCCGGTGAGTTTGAGGAACACGTCGTCGAGGGTGGGGCGGCGCATGCCCGCGTCGTGCAGGTTGATCTGGGCGGCACGGAGGTCGGCGAGCATGTTCTGCAGCGCGGTCGGGCCGTCGGTGACGGCCACTTCGACTCCGCGGCCGTCGGTCGATACCGACGACGCCCCGGAGCCGTGCCGGGCGAGGATGTCGCGGGCAGCCGCGCTGTCGGCGGCATCGACGAGCGCGACGACCACGCGGTGTCCGCCGATCTGCGCCTTGAGCTGATCCGAGGTGCCCTCGGCGATGACCCGGCCGTCGTCGATGACGACGATATCGTCGGCGAGCTGGTCGGCCTCTTCGAGGTATTGCGTGGTCAGCAACACGGTCGTGCCGTCGGCGACGAGCCGTTTGATGACGTCCCACAGGGCGATCCGGCTGCGGGGGTCGAGTCCGGTCGTCGGCTCGTCGAGAAAGAGCACCCTGGGGTTGATCACGAGCGCGCCGGCGAGGTCAATGCGCCGCCGCATGCCGCCGGAGAACCCCTTGACCGGTCGATTGCCGGCGGCGGTGAGCTCGAACAGGTCGATGAGCTCCTGCGCCCGCTGACGGGCGGCCGCGCCGCCCAGGTGGTACAGGCGGCCGACCATCTCGAGGTTTTCAAAACCGGTGAGGTTCTCGTCGACGGCGGCGTACTGACCCGAAACCCCGATGATGCGACGCACCGACTTGGGGTGGCGCACGACGTCGATTCCGTCGATGACGGCGGTGCCGGCATCCGGTCGAATCAGCGTCGTGAGCATCTTCACGACGGTGGTCTTGCCGGCGCCGTTGGGGCCGAGCAGCGCCTTGACCGTTCCGCGCGGAACCTGCAGGTCGAGCCCGGCGAGCGCGTGCACCGGCCCGCTCTTGGACTGGTAGGTCTTGGTCAGGCCCTGGGCCTCAATGATCACGGGGATTCCTTGCCGGGGTATCGAGTGGGGAAGTGCACGCTGCCTGCAATGCTAGTAACGCCCTCCAATTTCGACAACCGTCGATGCCAATTTGGACGGGGCCCGGGCCCCGTCCACGGGCTCATGATAGAAACTGGGCCCGGGGTCACAGTGTGGGCCCGGTCGGTTGCGCCCTCCGGCTACGGGAATCGCGCGTTGGCCCCGACCGATACCGTGGCCAGGGTCAGCGTGGCGAGCTCGGCTGTGCTGCTGACCGACCGCACGCACGGCTTCGCCACCACTCCCGCAGAATGCCAGCTCATCGCCGACACGTGGACGGTGGGAACCGAGCTGACCGCCAACGTCCTCTCCGAATGGGGACCGGAACTCGTGGCCGATATCCTGCTGCACGCCGCACGCCGCAGCCGATCCCTCGGATCGGTCGAAGCCGCGCTGGCGTACGCCGGGCTGTCGTCGCGCATCGCGCCCAGCCTGCCGGCCTCGATCGAGTATTCCAGGTGCTTGGCCAGCGTCGCCCGATACCGGCAGGCCCTGGCCGTCGCGACGGCCGCAGAATCCATGCTGCGCACACCCGAGAACGGGGTGAAGCTGATGCGCTGGCGCATCACTCTCGGTCGCCTCTCACCGCCAAGCGATGCGGTCATCGCGGAATTCGTGGCGGCGGCCTCCAGCTGGTTCCCGGACAGCACCCTGATGCGCGGGATGATCGCCTTCGTTCACCTCACCGCGTCGATGCAGAACCTGGACTGGGCATCCGTCGCAAGGGATGGCGAGGCCATCGCCCGTTCGCCGCACAACAACGTGATCACCCGCATCCGCGCCGCCTGAGCAATCGGGAGATCGCGAGTGAGCTGTTCCTCTCCGTGCGCACCGTGGAGTCACACCTGTACCAGGCCCGCATCAAGACGGGGCAGAGCCCCCGGCATGCCGGGCACGAGGGGACCGCGGCCGATCTGAGCGACGAGCCGGCCGAGTAGCCTCGAGCCACGCAATCCGGAGTCGGCAACCTCAAGCCACGCAATCCGGACGGGGCCCGGGCCCCGTCCCCGGGCCCAGGTTGGAACCTGGGCCCGCGGTCGCACGGTGGGCCCAGGCATCCGCTGTGCTACAGCCGGGCGAGCCGCTCGATGTCTTCGAGGAACTCGGCCGCGACCTCGTCGGAGACGGTGCGCCGAGTTTCGGAGATCGCCAGGGCATAGTCCTCTGTGCTCGGCCCGTTGATGACCGGTCCGTCGCCGGCCCGGTACAGGGCCTTCTCGAGGGCATGTTGCGAGGCCCGGTGGGCGGCATACTCGACGTCGGCCGGTGAGAATCCGTCGCTCTGTTCGACCAGAACGGCGAGGTCGACCTCGTGCGACACGGTCTCCGGAATGTAGCGCTCCCAGATGGCCTGGCGGGCGGCGACATCCGGCAGTCCGATCGGCACGACATAGTCGAACCGGCCGTGCCGGAGAAAAGCGGAGTCGAGCGCACGAATGAAGTTGGTGGCGCAGACCAGCAGGCGTCCGGGCTGCTCACGGAAGGCCGGAATGATCTTGAGCAGCTCGTTGGTCACACCCTGCATCGCCGACGGCGGTTCGCCCGAGCGTTGGGCGGCGATCTCCTCGACCTCGTCGATGAACACGACCGCGTGTTCGAGTTCGGAGATCTTCAGAAACGTCTCGCGCAGCGCGCCGGCGAGGCCCTGCGGGTCGGCCGCGAGACGCGACGGGAAGACCTCGACGAAGGACCATTCCAGGCGGGAGGCGATCGCCTTGGCAAAGGTCGTCTTTCCGGTGCCGGGAGGGCCGAACAGCACGACGGCCTTGGGCGGCGAGACCCCGTACTGCTCGGCCAGTTCGGGCTTGGCCAGCGGCATGACCAAGCGGCGTTCGAGCAGTTCCTTCTCGCGCGCCATGCCGCCGACCTTCTGCCACAGGTCGCGCGGCAGCACCCGTCCGCCGAGTTCGCCGAGCAGTTTGAGTTCCTCCCGCTGCACGGGAATGTGTCGTTCGAAGTAGCGCAGGTTCTTCTTCACCTCGAACCCGCGGTTGAGAAAGGCGTCGACCTTGGTCTCGGATTCGGGCATGAGCGCCGACAGTTTGGTCATGCCGTGCGGGGCCATGCGGGCTTCGAGTGCGGCGAGCATGGCCGTGCCGATGCCCTGGCTCTGCCACTTATCAGCGGTCGCCAGAAAGACGATCCAGCCCTGCGCGTGGGCGGCTCGTCCGACGGCCGCTCCGACCACCTCGTCACCGTGCACGGCCACGACGGCGTGGTCCTTTTGGCAGGAAGCGAGCACCTCGGACAGGCCGTACACCGGCTCGGTGTCCGAAGCCTTGATCTCTTCCCACAGACGCAGAATGCCGTCCAGATCGTCGGAATGGAAATCGCGCAGTCGCCAACCAGTCATCGTGAACCTCACATCTTTGGTGTTACTGCCAATCTATTGCACCGGCTCTGGCGCCCCGTCCGCTCCGCCGTACCCCGCTGTCCCCCTCGAGGCCCTCCAACGCGCATAACTCCTGCAATTCGGTCCGCGAATCTTGGCGAGCAGCGGAAACACGGCCAACTTTTCGAAGCCCCGCATGATTTGCAGGAGTTACGCGCGGGCGAGCCTTCAGAATCGGAGAAGGTCAGGCGCGAAACGCGGCGGCGAGGATGCGCGGCAGTTTGCGCGCCGACGGGTGGGCGGCGAATTCGGTCAGCAGGTGGGCGGTGAGCGTGCCGCTGCGGGATGATACGAACCACGGCGGCTTCGGCAGCAGCGCCCACTCGCCGTGCAGCAGCGAGCGCGGAAACGGACGGAACGGTCCCCGCACGACGGTACGTTCGACATCATCGAGAAGCAGCGCGTTGTGCACCACTCCGATACCGCTGCCCACGTTCTCAAGGGTGTGTCCCGGAAACGCGCCCCACGGCGCCGCCGCTGACAGAAAGCCCACGCCGGTCCACGCGTTGATCGCAATGGTTCCGTAGCGCAGGCGCGCCACGGCCAGTTCGAACCCGGGACCAAGCCGCCGAATCGTGCTGGGCAGCCCGAGAATATTCGCACCGAGGGTGCCGAGAAAGTCACGGTTCACGGTCTCGACGGCGGAGTCGAGAAAGGCCTGCCCGGTTCCGGCCAGTTCCAGCACGCCGAGTACCGGTGCGAAATATTCCGTGGTGAGCATATTCTCGGGTGAGGCGGATGCTGCACCCACCCCGGCCGCCACGATGAGGCGCCCGCGGGCCAGAGACCAAGCGGCGGGGTAGGCAGCGCGGGCTGCGCGCATCCGATCGGCGCTGCCGGGGTACCAGGGCGAACGTGCGGGGGCGGCCGCGAGGGCACCCGCGACGGCGTCGAGGAACGCGGCCTTCTGCGGCCAGTCGGCGCTGAGCACGAGCACCTGCCCGGCGATGCAGTTGGAGCCGCCATTGTGCAGCCGCATGGTGGCCACGTGTTCAGCCTGGTAGCGCAGGTCGCGGGCGCTCCACCGGCCCGGCAGCACGATGATCGGCGAGACACCGCCGAGCTCGCTGCTGATCGGTTTATCGAGGCGCGGCGAATCGGCGCCGCCGAACACGATCGCTCGATGGGTGGCCGCGCTGCCGGTGATATGCACGTGGCTGAGTTCAGGGTGGTGGGCGAGGTAGCCGCCCACCTCAGCGCCTCCGGTCACGATGCGCAGCAGTCCGGCGTCGATGAGCGGGGCGAGAGCCGCCTGATACACCGGCAACAGAGCGTCGAAGGTGGGGTTGAGCTTGAGAATCGAGACCCGATTGTGCGCCACCAGCTCGTAGAGCACGTCGAGCGGCGCGATCGAGGAGATATTGCCGGCGCCGAGCACGAGCCCGACCCCGCCGGGCACCGTCGGTGTGAGCTGTCCCAATCCGGCGCGGACCGTTGTGAGGCCCGGCTTGAGCCAGGCATGGGCGGTGAAGCCGTGCAGCAGCAGGCCGTCATAGGCATTGTGCGGAAGTACGGCCACCGTCAGGCGGCCGCCCGGCGCCCGACCGAGCCGTCGGCCGGCGAGCGGGTTGCGCCCCGAAGCGAGCGTTCGGAGCGTCTGCTCGAGGGCGGTCAGCGTGGTGAGCACGCCGTACGGGCCGGTCAGCCATTCCTCACCGATCAGCGGCGATAAGGGCTCGAGGCCCTTGGCACGCGCCGCGGCTGCGACCCAGCGCTCGGCCTCGCCGGCAACGGATGCCGCGGTGCGGGCCAGCAGGTCGGCGCGCTCCGCGAGGGTGGTCGCCGCCCACCGCTCGCTTGCGGCACCGAGCTCGGTGATCGAGAGGTCCAGGCCGACCTGATCCGCTGTCATTGATCTCCCCGTGATTTCCGCCAGCTTAATGCGTCGCCGGCAGCGGCGCCCCGCAAAATCGGGTCAGGTCTGGATCAGCGAAGAGAGAGCCTAGTGGGCGACGACCGGGCAGTGCAGCTGGGTGCGCTCGCCGGTGCGGTCGATGTCGTGCTGGTCCATCGGTTGGGCGCAGACCGGGCAGGCGCGCACGGGCGCGAGCGTCGCCGGCAGCAGATCGGAGCCGCTCGGACCGACCGGCGGCGGCCCGAGGATGGGAAACAGTCGACCGTTGAGCCAGGCCGTGAAACCGCCGGGTCCCTTGCTGCGCGGGTGGGATTCCTTACCGTGTGTCATAACTGTTAGTGTACTAACTAAATGCACGAATACGAAACGGAACGCTCCATGACATCAGCAACACTCGAGAACCCCCTCGCTCTCGACAACCAGGTCTGCTTCGCGCTCGCGATCGCCTCCCGCAATGTCATCGCGCTGTATCGCCCCATTCTCGAACCGCTCGGTCTCACACATCCGCAGTACCTGGTGATGCTCGCCCTCTGGGATGAGAGCCCGCGCACTCTCAAAGGCCTCGGCCAAACCCTCTGCCTCGAGTCGGCCACGCTCTCGCCCCTGCTGAAGCGGCTGGAAACCACCGGCTACGTTCGTCGCCAGCGCCGCGTTGCCGACGAACGCACGCTGGACATCACCCTGACCGCTCAGGGCACGGCATTGCGCGCGGTGGCCGAATCCATCCCGCCGCGGGTCGTCGAGGCTCTCAATCTTCCACTGGCGGAACTCGCCACCCTGCGCGACGCACTGCACCGGGTGATGGCCGCGACCGCCTGACCGCACGGCACACCCGCTGCGCCAGTCAAGCGGATGCCGCCACCGTTCAGCTCGACTGGCGATCGTCGTAGTCGTCGCGGGCGTCGAGAATATGGGCCGCATTGGCCTCGGCCCAGGCCCGCACGGCGTCGAGCGGCTCCAGCAGCGTGAGGCCGAGCGGCGTGAGCTCATAGTCGACCCGCGGCGGCACCTGGGCGAACACCGTGCGGCGCACGAGGCCGTCCCGCTCGAGGGTGCGCAGGGTCTGGGTGAGCACCTTGGGCGTCACGCCCTGAATGGTACTGCGCACCCGGGAGAACCGCACCGGGCCGCCCTTGAGCGCCTGAAAGACGAGCGGCGCCCACTTGTCGCCGATGCGCTGCAGCACCACGCGTGAGGGGCAGTCGTTATTGAGAACGTCGAAGGAGGTATCCATCGGGTAAGTATATTACGTTGAGGTACTCAGTATCTGTTTGATACTCTCGATTTATCCCCCTCAATTGACAGAAACGGATACCCATGAACATCGCAATCTACGGAGCCACCGGCATGGTCGGCAGCCAGATCACCGCCGAGGCCCTGCGCCGCGGACACTCCGTCACCGCCATCTCACGCGGCGGAACGGCCGTCGACGGCACCACCGCTGTCGCGGCGAATCTGTCCGACAGCGCAGCGTTCGGCGCCATCGCCGGCGCGCACGACGTCGTCGTGCTGTCGGTCGCCCCCGACCGCACGGGCGGCTCGCACGATCCTTTCCTGGCCATGCACCGGGCGATCGTCGCTGCACCGTCGACCTCACGACTCCTCGTGGTGGGTGGCGCTGGAGCTCTGAGCGTCGATGGCGTGCAGCTCAAGGACATGCCGGAATTCCCCGCAGAATATCACGCTGAAGCGTCGACGTTCAGCGCCGTGCTCGACCTCTACCGGGCGTCGACCGACCTCGACTGGACCATGCTGGCCCCGGCCCCGCAGATCATGCCGGGCGAGCGCACCGGCCACTATGTTCTCGGCGTCGACTCCCCCGCCGGCAGCGAGATCTCGACCCAGGACTTCGCCGTGGCCGCTCTCGACGAGCTGGAAACCCCGGCGCACGAGCGCCGTCGCTTCACGGTCGCCCACTAGCAGCCGGCAGCGGCGCGAGCATCCGTTACCGAACACCGAACCGCCCACATTCCGTGGCGAATTCAGGAAATCCGTTCATCCCGCCATACTCGGGCCGCGCCAGTTCGGTCACACCGGGCCTCGAACCCGCCGAGTTTCCTGAATTAGCCACTCAGAAGTCGGCTCCGACACGATGAGGGCCGGCATCCGCTTGACGGATGCCGGCCCCGCTACCCGCTTCAGGCGATCGCGTCGGCGACAGTGAGCAGCTCGGCGTGGAACGCCGATGCCACGTGCGGGTTGGTGATGCGCCCATCGTGGGTGTTCAGCCCCTGGGCGAGGGCGGCGTCTTCGGCGATCGCCTTCTTCCACCCCTTCTGGGCCAGCGCGACAACGTAGGGCAGGGTCGCGTTGGTCAGCGCGCGCGTTGACGTGGCCGGTACGGCGCCGGGCATGTTGGCAACGCAGTAGTAGATGCTGTCGTGCACGGCGAAGGTGGGGTTGTCGTGCGTCGTGGCGCGCGAGCCCTCGAAGCAGCCACCCTGGTCGATCGCGATGTCCACGAGCACGGAGCCCGGCTTCATCGACGCGACCATGGCGTCGGTGACGAGCTTGGGAGCCTGCGCGCCCGGAATGAGCACGGAGCCGATCACGAGGTCAGCCTCCCGCACCTGCTCGTTGATTTCGTACTGGGTCGACGCGCGCGTCTGGATCTCGCCATTGAAGCGGGCCTCGAGCTGGCGCAGGCGAGCCAGCGAGAGGTCGATGATGGTCACGTCGGCGCCCATTCCGAGCGCGTTGGCCGCGGCGTGCTCGCCCGCGACGCCGCCGCCGATCACGACGACCTTGGCCTTGGGGGTTCCGGGCACACCGCCGAGCAGAATACCGCTCCCGCCGTTGGCGCTGAGCAGGTGGTACGCGCCGACCTGCACCGACAGCCGGCCGGCAACCTCACTCATCGGCGAGAGCAGTGGCAGGCTGCGGTCGGGCAGCTGCACGGTTTCGTACGCGATCGCGGTCGTGCCCGACGCGAGAAGTGCCTCGGTGCACTCAGCGGATGCCGCGAGGTGCAGATAGGTGAACAGCACCTGTCCGCGGCGCATCAGCGGGTACTCGCTGGCAATGGGCTCCTTGACCTTCAGGAGCAGTTCGGCCGCGGCCCAGACTTCGGCGGCGGTGTCGACGATGGAAGCTCCGGCGAGGCGAAAGGCATCATCGGTGATGCTCGAGCCGAGTCCGGCGCCCTTTTCAATGATGACGTCGTGGCCGCGGCGAGTGAGCTCGTTGACGCCGGCCGGGGTGATCGCGACGCGGTTCTCGTTGTTCTTGATCTCAGTGGGAATGCCGACCAACATAAGGGCTCCGTCTCGAAGTTTGCTGCCGAACGACTCGGCTGTAGTGAACGTAAGACTGCTATTGATTCGTTTCGGCTAGGTAAATTCCGTAGAATCTGCCAGACTTGAAGAATATTCCACGAAATATGCGGAGATGAGGAGATCTGTGATGGCAGAAGCGAAGAGGATTCGGGTGATTGAAACCCTCGACGAGGTCGACCGCATCCTGGTCGCGGCGCTGCAGGCGGATTCCCGCACCACGAACAGCCGACTGGCCAGCGCGGCCGGCATCGCCGAGTCCACCTGCGTCTCCCGGGTGCGTTCTCTGGTCAGCCGCGGAATCGTCACGCGGTTCACCGCCCTGGTCGACCCCAAGTCGATCGGACTCGGCCTGCAAGCGCTGATCAGCGTGAGCATCCGTGCAGGCGCCCGCACGCATATCCCGGCCTTTCGCGATTCGATCCGGGTGATGCCGCGCGTCGTGCAGCTGTTCTTTCTGGGCGGGTCAGAGGACTTCATCATTCACCTGTCAGCGCGTGACACCGACGACGTGCGTGACTTCGTACTGGAAAACCTCTCGGCCAACCCCGCCGTGGCGTCAACCCGCACGAGCATGGTGTTCGAGCACTTCTACAACGGCGTTGCTCCCGAGTAATCAGGCCGGCGCGAGCTACTCGCGCCAGTACCCGGCCTTGCCGAGCAGCTGCACCTCGCGGTTCGCCCCCTCGGGCACCGGCACCTCGGGCGGAAACACGCCGAAACCTCGCCACATTTCGATGTCGGGAGCGATCTGCTCCCACAGGTTCTCGACCAGCGCGTCGGGTAACGAGTAATCGAGGCCGATGTGCCTGGCGATGCTCCAGGCCTGGAACGCGCGGTACAGGGCGGTGTGCTGCAAGGCTTCCTTGAGGGGATAGTCGCCGTAACTGAGATGCACGATCTTGTCGGGGTCAAGGTCGCCATTGACCACGGCTGTCGTCGCTTCGTTGATGCGGTCGTAGTTGCCGATCGGATCGTCACCGAGCAAATCGTTCCGATAGGTGTCGCCGACTTCCTCGATCGTCTTCCCCTCGAGCACCGCGGGCAGCCAGGCTTCGTCCTCGGCGTGGGAGGCGAGTATGTCGCGCAGGGTCGGTTTGTGTTTGCGCGACCACTCGGCCGGGGCCGGCCGGTCGAGCTGCGCGGGAGTGATCTGGTCGATGACGGAGCGCAACGCGGCATCTGCTTGAAGGAACATCTCTCTCTGCTTCATTGGGGCAAATTAGCACCGGTCACGGGGATGGGCTAGGCGCTCAGCCGCACGCTGGCCACGATCACCGTGATCTGCGCCACCGGCGGATCGCCGGCCTGCCGAAGGTGTTCGGCGATGGCATCGTGCACGCGACCGCTGACCTCGGCCGAGGACTCGGCCGCGCCGATGCCGATCTTCGCGGTAATCCGCACGCCGTCGGCCTGCTGCGCGCTGTGCACCAGCGGCGCGGCGGGCGCGCGATGCGCCGCCGCATCGAGGGTGGCGGTGAGCACGACGGCCACGATCGAGCCGGCCGGGTAGAGCGCCTCGACACCGGGAACCTGGCGCACCAGCGCGTCAAGCTGCTCGGTGAACGGAAGAACCGTGCTCATCAGTGCTCCTTGTTCTGAGCGGATGCATCGGGCGGGGCCTGCAGGTCGCTCACCGTGATGTCGATGGTCGCCACGACAAGTTCCGTGTATTTGCCCAGCGCGACGTACATCGCGTGGCGTAGTTGCTCGGCGAGCAGCGGTATATTCTCCCCCGGGAATACGGTTACGTCGACCGCGATTGAAATTGGCGTGCCGGGCACACTGACGTCACCGACCAGCACACACCGCCCGACGAACACGTTCTGCACTCGGTCGCCGGTCTCGCGCAGAACGCCGCGTACGGCGCCCTCGGTCACGACGAGGCGTGCGGTCGGCGAGGGGTGGGTCAGCGGAATCTCCCGGCCCGCGTGGGCTTCCAGGGTGATGTTCTTGAGAATGGATGACACCCAGCTGTCGTCGCGCAGTGACTCGCGTTCGAGGTCTCGCTCGAGCAGCGCCTTGTGGGATCGGCGCAGGCGCTCCAGACCGCGCAGGGCGATGTCACAGTCGGGGGAATCGTCGATGCTCGGGTCGGCGGGCGAACGACCGCGGTCCAGGTAGTCGCTGAGTTGCTCGATGGTATGGCCGTTCAGGCCGGCCTGTTCCCGCTCGGTGTCGTCGAGGTCGAAGGCGAGGAACCGCCGGTTCGCCGGCGTCAGTTCGGTCATCGCCATTCCTCCATCTCGCGTAGCAGGGTCTTGCGGGCCCGGGCCAGCAGTCCGCGCACGGTGGACAGCGGAAGGTTCAGCTCGGCGGCAATATCACCGTAGCTGTACTCGGCAAGTTCGCGCAGGGTCCAGCAGCGGCGCTGGTCCTCGGGAAGCGCGGCAAGCACCCGGGCGAGTGCCTCGGTCTGCGATTCGGCCTCGGCCAGGGCGTGGGGGGCATGATGGTCCGGCGCCGGGGCATCCGTGTCGTCGATGTTGACGTGTTGACGGCGAGCGCGCAGCCGGTCGATGCTTTTGCGACTGACGATGCGCATGAGCCAGCTCTTCACCGCGCTGCCGTCGTCGAGCGTGCCGAGGTGCTGCCAAGCCGTGATGAACGACTCCTGCACGACATCGTCGGTCTCGTCGTTGGAGCCGAGAACCCGGGCGGCGTAGACCCGCATGAGCGGGCCGTACCGCCGCACGAGCACTTCAAAGGCTCGCAGGTCTCCGTCGGCTGCACGGTCGGCAAGCATCTGGTCGGTCGCCCCGGCGAGCGGCGATGCGACCTGCTCACGCAGAGTCCCGGGCATTACCCTCCTCCAGAGAACCAGATAGAATTTTTTCTCATCTTTGCGTGACGAATATGGCACAGGTTTCGTCCTACAGGTAACAATCCGCTTTCGGATCGACATCCGGCCAGACTTTAAGGAGCTCTTCAGATGGACCTCATCGACACCAACGGCACCGCGTCCTCGAGCAAGTCCCCCCGCAACCGTGAGCCGATCGGCACGGCGCTGGCCGGCGAACCGCTGCTCGGCACCGGTAAGACGGTCATCAATGATGGCGTCGTGGCCAAGGTCGCCGGCCTCGCCGCCCGCGAGGTCGCCGGGGTGCATGCGCTCGGCGGCGGCGCCGCTCGTGCCCTCGGTGCGATTCGCGAGGCGATGAACAACACCGACGTGAGCCAGGGTGTGTCGGTCGAGGTCGGCGAAACCCAGGTGGCGGTGGACGTGACCATCGTGGCCGAGTACCCGGTGCCGCTGCAGCAGGTGGCCAACGACATCCGCTCCAATGTCATTAGCGCCATCGAAGACCTGGTCGGTCTTGAGGTCACCGAGGTGAACGTGACCATCGTAGACATCCACCTGCCGAGCGACGACGCCGACGCCGAGGTCGAACCGGCCAGGACCGCACTCCGATGACCACCGCGACCCGCACCGGAATGCTGGTCGGAGCGGTGCTCGCGCTGACCTGGGTGATTCTGGGCTTCTGGGCCTTCCTGTTCGTGGGCGTGGCCATGCTGGTCGGAGCGCTGGTGGGCCGGGTCGTCGACGGTCGGCTCGACGTGAGCAGCCTGATCGGAGCGTTCCAGGGAAAGCGCTCGTCGTCGTGAGCGCCACGGCCGACGCAGCGGGCTGGTTTCTCGGCGCACCCAGCGCCACCCCGGTGAAAAATCCGGCGGACCAAAGCCCGACATCCACTCGCGGACGCACCCGCATCGTGCCGCGCGCCCTGCGTCAGATCGTCGGCATGGTCACCGCCGAATCGCTCGGCGTCACGCCGAACCAGGTCAGCGTGGAGCTCGGCGACGACCACGGCAGGCTCGCACTCACGATCAGCACCCCAATCCGCGTCGTTTCCCTGCAACGAGTCACCCGCGAACCGGCCCTGATCGCGCGCACCGGAGGGACCATTCTGGCTCGCTCGGCCACGTCGCAGACCGAAATCCGACGCCGCGTCGGGGAGCTGACCGGCGCCGACATCGGCCGGGTCACCGTGCGACTCACCGGAGTGGACGTTAGCCCGGAACGGCGCGTGCGATGAGCCTAACAGCGACCTACGCACGTGTCAGCCGGCGGGAACTGCATTCATCGCGGTCAGCCGCGGCGATCGCCGTGGCCGTCGCGATCATGCTCGTGTGCGGCTGGATCGGCAGCGAGATCGTGCTGCACCTGCTGAATGAGCCGGCAGTGCTGGCGGCACCGGCGAACCTCGCGGAGGGTCTCGCATCCGCTTCGACCGCGCCCGTCGGGTGGCTCGCCGGTCTGGCCGTCGGCTGCGCCCTGGTCGGTCTTGTGCTCGTGGCGGTCGCCGTGACGCCGGGTCGCCGCGCGCGGCACCTGATCAAATCCGAACGCACGGTGACCGTCGTCGATGACGAGGTCATCGCATCCGCTCTGGCCGGGCGCGCCGCTCGAGTGGGCGGGATCGACCCGGACAGCACCCGGGTGAGCATCTCTCGCAAACTCGCCACTGTGCACCTCGTGCCGACATCGGGGCGCCCGGTTCACCAGGACACCGTACTCGGCGCCGTGCGCGGCCAGCTCGACGGACTACACCTGCAGCCACCCCTGCGGTCCCGGGTGGTCGTAGCCCTCGGCGGAAAG
The DNA here is from genome assembly GCF_900110125.1 of Cryobacterium luteum. Classification (GTDB taxonomy): domain Bacteria; phylum Actinomycetota; class Actinomycetes; order Actinomycetales; family Microbacteriaceae; genus Cryobacterium; species Cryobacterium luteum. Next base: position 113,673 of record NZ_FOCN01000002.1, on the reverse strand, counting down.
GTCGGCGCGTGAACAACACCAATCGCGCGCTCAACCGCAGCCTGGTTCTCGTGGTCGGCCTGCTGTTGCTCGCCGCGGCCGCCCTATCCGGCCTGCTCGCCACGCAGCCCGCGACTGCAAATGTCTGGGGCGCGGTCGCCGACAGCGTTCGCACGACGGTCGCGGGCGGGCTCCAGGTCACCCCCCTTGCCGCAACGGGGCACAGCTGGCTCTGGATCGTCGCCCTCGCCGGGCTGTCGGCGATCGTGGGCCTGCTGCTCAGTTTCATTCTGCGGCAGGGCCACGGCCATTCCGGCCGATTGCTCAGCGAACAGACCACGGATTGGGGCAGTACCCAGGTCGATTCGGCCGTCGCCGAGCACATGCTGCAGGAGTCCCTCGGCCAGTACCCCGAGTTTCTGTCGACCCGCGTATCGACTTACCGGGTCGCGCGCGAGGCCGTGCTGAAGGTCTCGGTAACCTGTCGACGCGGCACTTCCCCGACGGATGTCGTGCGCATCGTCGAGCAGGCGCTCGCCGCCCTCGACGACCTCCTCGGCCTGCGCATCCCCGCCCTGCTGCAGATCAGCGGCGGCTTCCGGGTGCGTACCAGCCGCACCACGCGCATCCAGTGAACGGATGCGCCCCATCTACTCACGTTCGGCGCGTCCGCGCCGAACAACCCCGAAAAAAACCACCCGAAAGAGAGAACACCATGAGTGCATCAGACAAGATCAAGAACGCCGCCCAGGACCTTAAGGGCAAGGCCACCGAGGCCGTCGGCAAGGCCACCAACGACGACTCCAAGGTTGCCGAAGGCCGCGCCGACCAGACCAAGGCGAGCGCTAAGAAGGTCGGCGAAGACGTCAAGGATGTCTTCAAGAACTAGTCCCACCCGGGTGCCCGGCGGGCGCTGAGGCGTGCCGTGCACCACCACTCCCCTGGCCCAAAAGCCCATCAGCACGCCACGAAAGGAAGCAGCATGTCCAACTTTTACGCAACCTCGCCGGCCTCGAGCGCCGACGACTCCGAGTTCGACGGTTCGTCACCCGCAAAGACCACAAAAGCCGCCGCGACCCACACTGCGAACGTCGCCGCCGACCAGGCCGCGAACGTGGGCGACACCGCCGCGCACGCCGCCGGCGAGGTCGCCGACGTCACCAAGGATGAAGTGGGAAAAGTCGCCGCCGAAACCAAGAAGCAGGCGAAAGACCTGCTCACGGATGCCCGCAGCCAGCTCACCGAACAGGCCGGCGAACAGCAGGCCCGAGTCGCCGAGGGCCTGCGCTCGATCAGCGACGAACTGACCCAGATGGCCGGCGCGTCCGACGCTGACGGCGTCGCGACGGACCTCGTGCGGCAGGCCGCATCTCGCGCCGGCAGCGTCGCCACCTGGCTCGATGACCGCGACCCCGGGTCGCTGCTCGACGAGGTGCGCTCCTACGCTCGACGCAAGCCCGGCACGTTCATAGCCCTGGCCGCTGCAGCGGGAATCCTGGCCGGCCGGTTGACCCGCTCGGTCGCCGCCGAGTCTGCCGACGAGGCGAAGAAGACCTCCGGGGACCTCGCCGATACCACGCCGCGGTATGCCGGCGCAGCAGATGCCGGAGTCGGTCTGTCCGGTACCGGTGGCGCCGTCGGCCAGGCCGGAATCGTCGGACTCACCGACACGAGCGGCCGCACGAGCGTCACCGCGCAGCCTGGCCTGCTCGGCGACGACCCCGACCTGGCGGTTCCGGAACGATGACCGACCTGCACACTCCGTCGGAGCAGAAGGCCGCGGAAACCTCGCTGGGAGACCTGCTGGGAGAAGTCACCCGTGACCTCTCCACACTCATGCGCCAGGAACTCGAGCTGGCCAAGGCCGAACTGCGTCAGTCGGCCACCCGGGCCGGAAAGGGCGCCGGCATGCTGGGCGGCGCTGGCTACGCCGCGCTCATGGCCGTGCTGTTCCTGTCGATTGCCCTCTGGTGGGGACTGGGCTACCTGGTCGGCAACGCCTGGTCCGGCCTGATCGTGGCCGGACTGTGGGCGATCATCGGCCTCGTGCTCTTTGTGATGGGCCGCAAAGAGATGAAAACCGTCAAGGGTGCACCAAAAACCGTTGACTCCCTGAAGAAAATCCCCGACACACTGAAACGAAATGAGGAAAACCGATGACCGACACCGACCGCACCCCCGATCAGATCCGCATGGACATCGAGCGTACCCGGCGCGAGCTCGGCGGCGACGTCGATGCGCTCGCCGACAAGGTGACTCCGTCGAAAATCATGCAGCGCCAGACCGACAAGGTGAAGTCTGCCTTGGGTTCGGTGTCGGAACGTGTCATGGGCGCGGCCTCGGAGACCGGCGACGCTGTGTCTTCGGCGACCGACACCATCGGTGATCTGCCGCACCAGGCCGCAAACAGGGCCAAGGGAAACCCCATGGCCGTCGGGCTCATCGCCTTCGGTATCGGCTGGTTGGCCGCGTCGCTGGTTCCCGCCAGCGACAAGGAGAAGGAACTGGCCGGTTCATTGAAGGAAGCCGCCCAGCCGCTCCTCTCCGAAGCGACCGACGCAGCCAAGCAGTTGGCCGACAACCTGCGTGAACCCGCGCAGGAGGCCGTCGCCGCGGTGAAGGACAGCGCCACCGACGCCGTCGAGGAGGTCAAGTCGGCCGCGCAGGGAGCCGCCGGCGACGTTAAAGACGAAGCACAGTCAGCGAAGGACACCGTCACCGACACGGCTCGCGACGAGGCCGCGTCGGCGAAGCACAAGAGTGACACTGGCCTGTACTGATCTGCCGTACTGATTCACCAGACGGATGCTGCGGCTCGTCCGCCAGCCGCCCCGGTTCGGGCCGGGGCGGCTGGCGGGCGCCGCAGCATTCGTCGTACCCTTAGTACCCGTCAAAGCTGCGCGGCAGCCATGTCAGCGCCAAAATTGCGAGAACGCAGCACATTTTCAGCGCCGGGGATCGCGATCCCCGGCCTCATTCGACCCGAGCAGAGAGATTTTCATGGTTGACAAGGGCCAGAGCCAGGAACTCGCCGACGCGCCGGAGCCGGACGACGACCGTAAGCCAGACTCCCCGACCGAGGTAACCAAGACCTCCTGGAAGTACGTTTTCAAGCGCACGCTGGGCGAGTTCGGCACCGACCAATGCACCGACATTGCGGCGTCGCTCACCTACTACGCCGTCTTGTCGTTGTTTCCGGCGCTCATCGCCCTGGTCTCGCTGCTCGGCGTGTTCGGGCAGGGAAAGCAGTCGGCCGACACCCTGCTGACGATTCTGGCCTCGGTCGCCCCCGGGGACGCCCTCGAGGTCATTCGCGGACCGATCGAACAGTTCAGCACCTCACCCTCGGCCGGGTTCGCCCTGGTAGCGGGAATCGCGGTGGCGATCTGGTCGGCATCCGGTTATGTCGGCGCGTTCAGCCGTGCCATGAACCGCATCTACGAGATCGACGAGGGTCGCACCTTTCTCAAACTCAAGCCGACCCAGCTGCTCGTGACGGTCATCGGCATCGCCCTGCTGCTCGTGGCCGTGCTCATTCTGGCCATTTCCGGCCCCGTGACGGATGCCGTGGGCGCAGCCCTCGGGCTCGGCCAGACCGTGCAGGTGGTCTGGTCCATTGCCAAGTGGCCGGTGCTCGCGGCGACCGTGGTGCTGCTGATCGCGGTGCTGTATTACTTCACGCCCAACGTGCGGCAGCCGAAGTTTCGCTGGATGAGCCTCGGGGCGCTCGTGGCACTGGTGGCGATCGTGGTCGCCTCGCTCGGCTTCGGGTTCTACGTCACGACCTTCTCGAACTATGCCAAGACCTACGGCTCGCTGGCCGGGATCGTGATCTTTCTGCTCTGGCTGTGGCTGACCAACCTCGCCCTGCTGTTCGGAGCCGAGTTTGACGCCGAACTCGAACGCGGACGCCAGCTGCAGGCCGGCATCGCCGCCGAGCAGAATATCCAACTGCCGCCGCGCGGCACAAAGAAGAGCCAGAAGGCCGCCCTGAAGGAGATGCAGACGGTCGCCGACGGCCGTCGCATCCGCAAGGCGAACGCCGCCCCGCCCGAGTAGGAGCTGCGCCCGTCCCACCCCATCTCTGTGTCCGCCATTTTGACGGGGCCCGGGCCCGGAAAGCGAGAGGTGCGGAGGCTGGTTGGATAGGAGGACGTGTTCGACGGGACACGGTCGATCCATTCAGGGGGTTCAGCGTGCGACTGCTCTACGCCCTGCTGCTGAGCGGCATCATCCTGTGCGTGGGGCTGTCGGCGCTGCTGCCGAGCGCGACGCTCGTCGCCGGCGGGCTCACGATCGCCGCCGCTGCGGCCGGACTGGTGCTGGTGACCCGCACCCAGCGCATCATTGCCCTGCTGCTGATCGGCGTGGGACTGGCATCCGTTGTGCTATCGATTCAATTGGGCAGCAACATCAACGGCCGCGACCTGCTGTCGGTCAATCAGGACCTCATCGGCATGCTCACGGCGGTGTCCTTTCTGCGGCTGATCACACCGACCGCGCTGACCACGCGCACCCGGCTGCACGGCCGGCTCGCCGTGGTGCGAACCGCCCTCGCGACGCACGCGCTCGGCGCCGTCATTAATATCGGTGCGGTCAGCATCGTCGGGGATCACCTGCGCGGCCGGTCGCCGCTGCGGCTCGCCGATGCCGCACTGTTGACCCGGTCGTTTTCGGCGGCGGCGTTTTGGTCGCCGTTCTGGGCGGCGGCCGCGGCCGCGACCACGCTCGTACCCGGAGCGAATTCCCTCGTGCTGCTCCTGGTGGGTCTGGCGCTCGCGCTAGTCGCGATCGGCCTGAGTGTCTGGGACATCTTTCACCTGTGGGGCCGCGAACTGCCCGCGTATACCGGCTATTCCCTGACCTGGGCGCTCGTGCGCGTACCGCTGGCCCTCGTGGCAATCGTCATCACCGCTCACCAGCTGTTTCCCGCGGTTTCGGTGCCGCGCATCGTGCTGCTCGCCGGTCTGGGCGTGACCCTGATCGGCCTGCTGATCATCGACGGTCGCGGGGCCCTGCGCGCGCTCGCCCGGCACGCCCGGCATGACCTGCCCCAGCTGCGCGGCGAGGTCACGCTCTTCGCCTCGGCCGGCGTGCTCGCCGTCGGCCTGCGGATGCTGCTTCCCCTGTTCGACCTGCCGCTGCCGGTGTCGGAGTTCACCGTTTTCGTCGCCTGGACGATGATGCTCGCCATGATTCTGCTCGCGTTGGTCGGGGTACACCCGGTCGTGTCGGTCGCGATCGTCGCGGCGCTGGTGCAACCGCTGCACCCCGACCCCACGCTGTTCGTGCTCGCTGCGTGCATCGGTTGGGGAGTGTCGACAGCGGTCGGGCCGATCACCGGGCTGACCATGCTGCTCAGTGCGCGCTATGGCATCAGCAGCTCCACCCTCACCCGCCGCAACCTGGTCTACCTGGCGGCCGTGCTCGTCACCGCGTGGCCGGCGCTGCTGCTCTGCGCCGCACTGGTGTAGCCCAGAACCCGGCGGCTGCCGCCGACGTCGTCGCGCGAACAGCGGATGGCCACGCCAGATCTTGGCGCGCGCTACGCCCGTTACCGTCGCGCTCACCCAGATGAGGCGCGCTCAAGCGGATGCCGGCCGAAAACAGGAGTGCACCCGTTCGCGCGGCGAACGGACGTGCCCTCCTGAGCCAGATTAGACAGCGACTTCGACCGGCTCGTCGCTGACGACGTAGTTCTGAATTTCGATCAAAAGCAGGTCGCCGGCTTCCTGGTCGGTCAGGCCCTGGGCCAGAGCGAGTTCGGAGACGAGGATCTGGCGGGCCTTTTCGAGCATGCGCTTCTCGCCGGCCGAGACGCCCTTGTCCTGGTCGCGGCGCCACAGGTCGCGCACGACCTCGCTGACGCGGTAGACGCTGCCGCTGGCCATCTTCTCCTGGTTGGCCTTGTAGCGGCGCGACCAGTTGCCCGGCTCCTCGGTGAAGGCGTTTTGCAGAATTTCGTACACGGCACTCACGCCGGCGGCGTCGATGACGTCGCGCACGCCGACGAGCTCGACGTTGTCGACGGGCAGCTGAATGGTCAGCGCGCTGGTGTGCACGTTGAGGGTCATGAACTGCTTCTCGACGCCCTTGATGGTGCGGGTCGCGAGGGCCGTGATGGTGACCGCTCCGTGGTGCGGGTAGACCAGGGTTTCGCCGATTTCGATCTTCATAGAATGCGCCTTCAGTGTTGTGTGGGTGAGGCAACGCGAACGGGCGTTGCTGAAGCAGGGGTATCGAGCAACCAGCCGGGCAGCAGGGCCACGAGCTGGTCGACGAGTTCGTCATCTGAGACATCGAGGTGACCGCGCATCCAGGCGCCGATCAGGGTGAGGGCGCCGCCGGCGACGTAGGTCGTGACCAGTTCGGCGTTGACGGCGTCGTCGAAGACCAGTATCGACTCGAGCAGGCGGGTGGCGTAGGCCTCGATGATCTGGTCGTGCGCGCTGCGCGTCAACGGCAGTTCGAGCACGCTCGCGTAGAGGGGAAAGTTTTCGACCATGTGGTCGACCAGGCGGGCATAGCCGAGTCGGGCTGCGTTCTCGCCGGTGCGCGGCCGGGGCAGGTCGAGCCCGGCCGAGCCGATATCGGCGAACTGCGCCTGCAGCAGCTCGGCCGCAAGCACGTCGAGGCTCGCGAAGTGAGCGTAGAAGGAGCTGCGGCTGATGCCGGCCAGGCGCACGATCTCGGCCACCGAAACGGATGCCGCCGGTTGGGCGATCAGCGCCCGGATCGCCGTGAGAATAAGCTGCCGGGTGCGCTCAGCGCGGGGGTCGTGCTTCAATTCGCCCTGCACACTGAACGGCACCGCATCGGACTGCACCGCTCCCGCCAGCAGGCGGGGGGCAGTCAACGAAGTCATCCATCTATCCTACCACTTTTCGGACACATGTCCGAGACGGGGTTGCCGGTTCACGGCGCACTCGCACAAAGCCCGCGACCGGGCACTCGGATTCAGCGCTGACGACACTGGTCCAGCAGCTGCGCGCAGCGAATGAAGCCGAGGTGCGAGTAGGCCTGCGGGTGATTGCCCAGGTGGGTTTCGGTGGCCGGGTCAAACTCTTCAGAGAGCAGCCCGGTCGGGCCGGCCAGGGCGATCAGCTGATTGAACAGGGCTTCGGCCTCGTCAAGGCGCCCGGTGAGCACGTAGGCCTCGATCAACCAGGTGGTGCAGATATGAAAGCCGCCCTCGAGGCCGGGCAGGCCGTCGTCGTAGCGGTAGCGGAACACCGTGGGCCCCGCGCGCAGTTCGCGCTCCACCGCACTCACGGTCAACTGAAAGCGCTCATCGGTCACGTCGAGCAGTCCGGACAGACCGATGTGCAGCACGGCGGCATCGAGGTCGGGGCTGTCGTAGGCCACGGTGTAGGACTGGGCTTCCTCACTCCACCCCTCGCTCAGCACCTCCTCGCGAATGGTGGCGGCGAGCAGAACCCAGTCCTCGCCCACCTCGCGCCCATGCCGTTCGGCGGTGCGGATGGCCCGGTCCACGGTCACCCAGCACATGGTCTTCGTGTAGGTATGGTGCCGCGGCGAACGCCTGGCTTCCCAGATTCCATGGTCGGGTTCCTGCCAGCGACTCGTGACGGCGTCGACCATCTCGGTGAGCAGGTGCCACTGAAAGTCCGAGAGGGTACCCTGCCGGGCGCTGAGCGTGTCGATCAGTTCGGCGACCGGGCCGAACACGTCGATCTGCACCTGATTGTCGGCGGCGTTTCCAATGCGTACCGGGCGGGAGCCGGCGTAGCCGGGCAGCGACTCGAGGCTCGCCTCAGTCGACAGCGACGAGCCGGTGACCGAGTAGAGCGGATGCAGCCACTGCGCGCCGGGACTGTCGTCCACGACCCCGGAGAGCCAGCGCAAAAACCCGTCGGCTTCGTCGCTCGAGCCGAGGTCGACAAGCGCCCTGACCGTCATCGAGCCGTCACGCAGCCAGCAGTAGCGGTAGTCCCAGTTGCGGGTGCCGCCGATACCCTCGGGCAGCGAGGTGGTCGAGGCGGCGAGCACCGCACCGGTCGGTTCATAGCACAGGGCCCGAAGCACCAGCGCTGAACGGCCCACGAGCGAGGGCTTCACGCTCGGCAGCGACAACGAATTCACCCACGCACGCGAGTCATTCATGACCGCGCCGCGCCGCGTGGCTTCACCAGCGGCATCCGCTTGATAGGGCTCGGTGTCGCCGCAGCGCAGGTTGAGCATGACAGCGCCCTGCGACAGGTCGACGACGGCGGTCGCTGTTTCGTTGCGGCCGTCGCTCCTGACGGTGAACTCGACACCCGCCGCCGTGAGCACGATCGGGTCAGGAATGCCGGTGAGCGTGACGATGCCTGTGCCGGCGTGCATGTTGAAGTAGGCGACGGCGTAGTCGGGTCGCGGCGCGAACACGATGCGGGCCAGACCGGTGCCGGTGAGCTTGCGCACCAGGTTGGTGATGCCGAGCGGCGAGGGTTCAATGTAGTCGGTCACGGTGACGTCGGCCCAACGGGTTTCAACGATCATGGTGTTGTCGACGTAGCGCTGGCCGAGCACCCGGCTCTTCTTCACCGGTTCGATCGAGAAATGCCCGGCCTCTTCGCTGCCGAGAATGCTCGCGAACAACGAGCCAGAGTCGGGCAGCGGATGCGTCATCCAGCAGATGCGCGCTTCCGGCGTGACGAGGGCTGTCGAGGTGCCGTCGCCGAGCATGGAATGGCGTTCGATGGCAACGACGTGCTGGCCGAACAGCCAGTCCTTCCGAAGCTCGAACAGCAGAGCGAGCATCTGGGCGAGCATTTCCGGACCGCTGATGCGATGGTCGGCGACGGACTCGCCGTCGCCGATGCGAATGCCGAGGTCCGGGCCGTGCAGGGTGTTCATGGCCATTTCGTCGCTCTCGGCGTCGCCGGCGAAGAAGGCGGCGCTGACGCCGAGCCGGGTGCGCAGGCGATCCAGTGCCACACCGGAGTGTTGGGAATCGTCGGCCGGCTCCGGGGCGTCAAAGAATTCCGAGTCGAACTCGGCACCGTTCGACCCGACCAGGTGCACTTCGCGGGGCAGGCGGGAATCCGCGGCGAGGTCCCGCAGCGGGCGGCCCGACATGACGGCCGTGTGGGTGTTGGGCAGGGCAGCGAGGGCGCGCAGGGCGGTCGCCGACTCGGCCAGCAGCACCGACGGAACGTCGGAAGCGACGTGGTGCGAGAGCGTGCCGCCGTAGTTGCAGGCCACCAGCAGTGAGGGCGTGCGCGCGAGCTGCTGCAGGTCCTGCAGGATCTCAGCTGACAGCCCCGTCAATGTTCGTGGAAGATTTTTGGAAAGATTCATGCGATGGGGCATCTGAGATTCCTTGCAGGAGGCGTCGACCGTCAAACCAGTTGCTAGACCTAGGCGACGTTACCATTTGCGGATGTCCGCTCCACCTTTTGGCGCGAGGGTTCCGTCGGGGCGAGGCTGCGGCATCCGCTAGCCTGTAGGCGCGACCACACTCAGTGTGCGGCGAATCCGGCAGGTGGATGACATGGCAACGAGGTGGGCGCGATTCGTGCGCGGCTGGCTGACCGCCGCCGTGGCCGTGCTCGTCGCCGCCCTCTCTCACGTGGCCGCCGGTGGGCATGCCCCCGCCCCGGTCAGTATCGCGATAGCGCTCGCCTTCGCCGGCATGGTCAGCGTGGCGCTCGCCGGCAAGAATCTCTCGCTCGTGCGGCTCACCCTGTCGGTGGGGTTCAGCCAGGTGCTGTTCCACCTGCTGTTCGGGCTCGGCGGATCGGCCGGCTCGATGACCGTGGCCGGGCATCACGGAGCGGCGACCGTGATCGTGGGGGCGGCATCCGCTGCGCCGGTCTCGCCCGCTATGGACTGGATGTGGCTGGCCCACGCTGTTGCGGCGGTCGTCACGATCGTGGCGTTGCGCCGCGGCGAGCGCACCTTCTGGGCTTTGGTCGAGCTGGCGCGCACCGCCCTGGTGGCCGTGATCATCGCCCTGGGCATCGTGTTGCCGACGCCGAGGAGCGTTCTCGTGCGCGCCGCTCGGCACCTCACCTTCATTCCGTTTGATCTGGCCGTGCTGCTGTCGCCAATGCGACACCGCGGCCCGCCCGCCGCGCCCACAGCCGTCTAACCGGCGCGCCCGCGCGCATCCGCTCGCGGCACTCATTTGAGAAGCCGGCACTGGTTTGAACCAGTGCCCCGAGCCCAAACCCGTGCCACGAAGCACCCACCCTTCTCGCGACCTTTTCGGAGGCACAGCATGCACCATTTTCCTGCCCGAAACCGGCTCCTGGCCGGTCTCGGGGCTCTCGCACTCGCCGCGACGTTCGCGATCGGCGGTGCCGCACCGGCCGCAAGCGCCCACGACTCGGTGCTCGCCACCGTGCCATCCAACACCGAACACGTCGATCTGGCACCGGCCACGGTATCAATGCGGTTCACCGACGACATCATGCAGCTTGGCGCGATCATGCTCGTCGTTGATTCGGCGGGCACCGACTGGGCGCAAGGCGAACCTGCCCTCGACGGTCCGACGGCCTCCGTGGCCGTCGACCCGGCCCTGCCGGACGGCGGCTACCAGGTGCGCTGGCGGGTCGTCTCGGCCGACGGGCATCCCATCTCCGGCACGTTCGACTTCAGCGTCGGCTCCGGCGCGTCGGCAGCACCCACGACGGATGCCGCCACGCCCGCTGTCAGCACTGCCCCCGATCCGAGCATGGCCGCGTCCGCACCGTCCCCGGCCGGGCTGCCCGTCGGCGTCACCGCGCTTCTCGGTGCCGTCGTCGGCCTCGGACTCTTTCTCGGCATCCTGGCGCTGACCCGGCGCCACGCAGCATCCGCTGCACGCACTTTTCCCACTACAGAAAAGACAGAACAATGACTCTCACCACCACCCCTCGCATTCTCATCGTCGCCGTCGCCGCGCTCCTCACCCTCGCGGGCTGTGCCAGCACGACCGACACCGCGGCTCCGGCAGCCACGACCGACACCGCGGTCGAGACCACGGCGGCCACGAGCCTCACCATCACCGATCCGTGGGTCAAGTCCGCCGAAACAGGAATGAGCGCCGCGTTCGGCACCCTGACGAACTCGAGTGACACCGACATCAACATCGTTTCGGCCATGTCGCCGGCGGCGACCATGATCGAGCTGCACGAGACGATCGAAGACGACTCGGGAGCCATGGTCATGCAGCAGAAAGAGGGCGGCTTCATCGTTCCTGCCAATGGTTCCTACGAGCTGGCCCCCGGCGCCAATCACCTCATGATGATGAAGCTGACCGAGCCCCTCGTCGCTGGCGCCGAGCAGACCTTCACCCTCACCCTCTCCGACGGTTCAACCTTCGAGTTCACGGCCCCGGCCAAGGACTACTCGGGCGCCAACGAGAGCTATAACAAGTAATGTCCGGCGATCAGCAGGCATCCGCTGGTCGTCGTCTCAGCCGGCGGCATCTCCTTCTGGGAGGTGCCGCGGCCGGGATCGGCGCCGTCGGCGCGGTCGGCATCGACCTCGCCACCCGAGAGGCCCCGCAGGCCGTCGCTGAGCCCCTCAACGGCTCGCAGACCGTGCCGTTCTACGGGGTGCACCAGGCCGGAATCGACACCGTGCCGCAGAGCAACGCGACACTGATCGCACTCGACCTGGCCCCCGGAACCGACGCCCCGGCGCTGCGCCGGCTCCTGAAGATTCTCACGAGCGACGCCGCCCGGCTCAGCCAGGGCGAGGCGGCGCTCGCCGACTCCGAACCCGAACTCGCCGTCGCACCGGCCAGGCTCACCGTCACGTTCGGCTTCGGCGCGAACCTCGTGGCGATGGCCGGCGGCACCGCGCCGAGCTGGCTGCGACCGCTGCCCGCTTTCGGCATCGACCGGCTCGACCCGGCCTGGGCCGACGGTGACCTGCTGTTGCAGATCGCGGCCGACGATTCCCTCACCGTGGCGCACGCCACCCGCATGCTGCTCAAAGACAGCCGCTCCTTCGGCACCGTGCGCTGGGTTCAGAGCGGCTTTCGGCGGGCGCCCGGCTCGGTCAAGCCCGGAACCACCATGCGCAACCTGTTCGGCCAGGTCGACGGCACCGTCAACTTCGTGCCGGGTACCCCCGATTTCGAACGGTTGGTCTGGGGTTATGCCGGCAACCCGACCTGGCTGCACGGCGGAACCGGGTTCGTGTTGCGGCGTGTGGCCATGCAACTCGACAAGTGGGACAAGCTCGACCGATCCGGGCGGGAGGCATCCGTTGGGCGAACCTTGAGCAACGGCGCGCCGCTCACCGGCGTCAACGAAACGGATGAACCCGATTTCGACGCGAAGACCGCAATCGGTTTTCCGGTGATCCCGGAGTTCTCCCATCTGCGCCGCGCCCGCAGCGAGAACCCCGACGAACGTATCCTGCGCCGCGGCTACAACTACGACGACCTGCCCACCAATGACAGCGTGTCCAATTCCGGGCTTCTGTTCATTACCTTTCAAGCGGATGTGGACGCCCAGTTCGTGCCGATCCAGCGTCGCCTCGACGCTCTCGACCTGCTGAACGAGTGGACCACGCCGATCGGGTCGGCCGTCTTTGCCATCCCGCCGGGCTGCGCCGCTGGCAGCTACATCGGTGACACGCTGTTCTGAGCCGGCCGGCCCCCTACGCGCTCGTGGCCCGTGTTTGAGAAGATGGCACTGGTTTGAACACGTGCCACCTTCTCAAACACGGGCCACCAAAGCGGATGCCGCGGTTAGATGACCTCACCCATCGGGAGGTTGCCCTTGCGGGCATCCAGCTTGCCGAAGTGGGTCTCGAGCAGGCTCTTCATCTTGTGCAGGGCACCGGTCAGGGCTTCCTCGACGGCGTTGGCGTTCTCGGTCACGACGACCGGCGTTCCACCGGCCGGGCGAACCTCGAGGGTGCACTTGATGTCGTCGGTGCTGCTGCGTCCGGCGCTGCCATCGATGAGGTGAACCTCAACCCGGGTCAAACGTTCGCCGTAGCGTGCGAGGGATTCTTCGACGATGGTTTCAAGCGCTCCGGCGACCCGCTCGGTGCCGTTGACGTTGCTGTCGGTGTTCACGATGACCTGCATTATCACTCCTCTAATTGCTTCTGACTTAAGGCTACCGCTCCCCGCTCCTGGCCCGGTACGGCCGCCGCATCCGCTCGCCAGAGAGCCCGGCTGCAGATGACCACGACGCTGGCTCTCGACGCTGCGGGAACGCTGGCCGAAAGCATCAAGGCGCTCGGGTGATTCGCCTGACGAAGCCGTAGCCTGTGTGCATGCAGACCAGGCCGCAAGTGAGTGACCGGGTCGTCGCCATCGACATCGCACGCGGCCTCGCGATCATCGGCATGTTCGTCGCTCACGCCGTCCCGCGCGCAGGAGACGCCGAACTGTTCGTCGACGGCCGCTCGTCGATTCTGTTCGCGACCCTCGCCGGGGTATCGCTCGGCATCATGACCGGGTCGGCGCATCCACTCCTGCGCGGCCAGCGCTCCGATCGCGTCATCGGCATCCTGATCCGTGCCCTTTTCCTGTTCCTGCTCGGCGTGCTGCTCTCGAGCCTGAACAGCGGCGTGGCCGTTATCCTGCACTTCTACGCCCTCATGTTCCTGCTGCTCATTCCGATGCTCTTTCTACACCGGTGGCTGCTCGGCGTGATCGGCGTCATCTTTCTGGTCGGCGCGCCGTTGCTCGGCGCCGCCCAGAATGAAGTGGATGCCGGTGCGCCCCCGATCAGTTACTTCGTCGACTACTTCTTTCTGAACGGTACCTACCCGGTGCTCATCTGGATGCCGTTTCTGCTCGCTGGTCTCATCATCGCGCGCTCCGACCTGGCCCGGCCGAGAACGCAGGTGGCCCTGGTCGGGGCGGGTGCGTCAGCGGCGGTCGCCGGGTACGGCGCGGCGGTCGTCGTACCGGGCATCAGCGCGCAGGCCCATTCCGGCTCCATCGCCGAAGTGCTCGGCTCGGGCGGACTCGCCGTAATGCTCATCGCTGCGCTGCTCTGGCTCACAGCCGTGGAACGTGAGGCCCCGGCACGGAGCCTGCGCGGCATCCTCTCGCCGATCGCTGCAACCGGTTCGATGGCGCTCACCATTTATACGGTGCAGATTCTCGCCCTGGCCGTGGTCGCCGGTGGCACCGAGATCGACTATCCCGGCTGGCCGCTGCTCGTCGGGATGCTCCTGCTCACCCTGCTCGGTGCCGGTCTGTGGCGACAGTTCCTGGGCAAGGGGCCCATCGAGCGCCTGCTCGCCTGGCTGACCCGTGGCCCGCGCAGGGGCTGATCAGCTGATGCCGCCCATGCGTTCGAGCGCCGCGCGCATGATCTGCGCCTCCGGCGTCGGCGCCACATGGTGGTTGGTGTAGATGCCGACGAGCCACTGCAGAACTTCATCTTCGCTCATGGCAACGGCGTTCCAGTCCACCCCCGGTTCGGCGGCTGTGCGCGGCTCACCGGTCTCCGGGTCGAGCCAGGCCCGGGCTATCGGCGTGTCGGGGTCAGCATTGTTCATGTTCCAGAGCAGGGCAATCGGGTGGTTGTCGCCGTCGATGTGCTCGTGATCGACCCGGCCGGAACCGAGCCAGGGCAGCGTCAGCAGCTCACCGATGATACCGACCTCGATCAGTTCGAGCTGGGTCGGTTCGGTCTCGGGAACGTACAGTGTGAGGCCCTGCTCGAACCACTCGGCGGCCTCGAAGATCGAGTCGAGCAGATCATCGAGGGCGTCGACCGCCTGCACCAGAATAAGCGCCCACTCGAGCAGTTTTTCGGTCTGGTCGGCCGGCCAGGGGCTCTCGAACGGGTCGCTCGTGCCGTGGTAGTGAAAGCTGGGTCCGGCCTCGTCGAGCAGCACGTGCAACTGGCCGCTGTCATAGTCGATGCTCAGATTGAGCGCCCCGCCCTCGTCGTCACGGTCAGCAAACAGGTCGGGATGCGCCAGCTCCGGGGGCAGGGTGACGGCCGCAGCGAGCCGGGGTCCCAGATCGAGTACGACGCGAAACTGGATGGTCGGCAGGCGCAGGGTTTCATCCTGCTCGAAGTGCTGGTCTGACATGCTTTGAGTTTATCGATCGTGCAGGCACACTCCCGCGCGGACGCCCCGTCGCGCAGCATCAGCCATCGTGGCAGACTGCGCCGTATGGATATCGAGCTGTGGTGGCCCAAGCTGATGCCGTCGACGCGGGAGTGGCTGATGCAGAACAACGGTGACGCCGTGCCGCCCGAGTTCGTCTCCGAAATCGCCAGAGCCGGCGGTGAGATCGACCCGGACAGTGAAACGGATCAACCCGGCACGTACCTCTCCGATGACGACGTCGACTGGGTCGAAACACGCGCCAACGAAGAAGAGCCCACCTAACACCAGAGCGGGTCTGCTCGAGGGTCCGCCAGGCAGGGGCGACGCTGCAATAGGCTGGAGGTCCGAGGGCGATTCCGAACGTTTCGCCGAACGGATGTTCGCTGCCAGTGACACAGACCCGTCGCTCCTGGCTTCCGGCTGGTCCCGCGCCGACATCGGCCTGTCGTCAGCGTTGGGCAACCACCATTCTTTGGCTTCGTGACACAGACAGGAACAGCAATGACTGACTCCCCGGGCCAGTACGCCTTTGTTGTACGCCACCTCTCCAAGGTTTTCGGCGGCTCGGGGCAGGTTCATGCGCTGAGCGACATCAACCTGAACCTGAAAAAAGGCTCGTTCACCTGCATCGTCGGCCCGAGCGGATGCGGCAAGTCCACGCTGCTGCGCATTCTCGGCGGCCTCGAGACAGCCACCTCGGGTGACGTGCAGATTAACTTCGAGCAGACCCGGGTACCGCGCTCGGCCTTCGTGTTTCAGGAACACGGCGTGTTTCCGTGGTTCAACGTGCTGGAGAACGTGGCGTTCGGCCAGAAGATGGCCGCGGTGTCGAAAAGACAGCGCGAGAGCGAAGCCCGCAATTGGATCGCCGAGGTCGGCCTGACCGGCTTCGAAGACGCCTACCCGCACCAGCTCTCCGGCGGGATGCGGCAGCGCATCGCCATCGCGCGCGCGTTCGCGACCGGCTCGCCGTCACTGCTGATGGACGAACCGCTCGGCGCCCTCGACGCTCAGACCCGCATCCTCATGCAGGAGCAGCTGGTTCGGCTGTGGGAGGTTGAACGCAAGACCGTGGTGCTGGTCACCCACTCGATCGAGGAGGCCCTGCTGCTCGGTGATCAGATCGTGGTGATGTCGGCCCGGCCGGGCCGCGTGAAGGAGATCATCGACGTGCCGTTCGGTCGCCCGCGCAGTGTCGCCATGGAGGCCAGCCCGGAGTTCGCCCGCATGAAACAGGATATTTGGGAATCGCTGCGCGATGAGGTTCAAGCCTCGATGAGCTTCAAATGACCGTCACCGAGACTGTCGCCCGTCGTACCAGCGAACTCGATCAGGCCATCGACCAGGAATTCAGGCGGGAACAGCGACTGCGCGCTCGCGACCTCGGCCTCGCCATCCTCACCCCCATCGTGCTGCTCGCGCTCTGGGAGCTCGCTGCCGCTACCGGTGTGCTCGATTCCCGACTATTCAGCCCGCCCAGTGCCATCGCCGAGCGGGGTGCCGAAATGGTCGCCGATGGTTCGCTGGCCGTGCATATCGGGGCCACGGTCGGTCGCCTCGCCCTGGGCTTCGTCGCCGGCTCGATTCTTGGTGTGTTCGCCGGGCTCATCATGGGCGTCGTGCGGCCGATTCGAGCGGCGCTGAGCCCGACCTTCACCGCACTGTATGCGCTGCCGAAGATCGCCATCCTGCCGCTTTTGCTGCTCATCTTCGGCCTCACCGAGACGCCGAAGATCCTCGCCGTGGCCATCTCGGTGTTCTTCGTCGTGCAGATCAATACCCTGGCCGGCATCACGCAGATCGACCCCCGCATCCTGGAATCGGCGCGCGCCTACAAGGCCACCGGCATCCGCCTGTTTCTGAACGTGCTGCTTCCGGCCGCCGCGCCGGCCATCATGACCGGGCTACGCGTCGCCGCCGGCATGTCGGTGATCGTCGTCACAGCGGTGGAGTTCGTCGCCTCCAACAACGGTCTCGGCTATCTCATCTGGAACTCGTGGCAGCTGTTTCAGCCCGCCACGATGTTCGTCGGCCTGATCGTTGTCTCGGTCATCGGCGCGCTCGTCACCGGGCTCATTATCGTGCTGGAACGGGTGCTCCTTCCATGGCGTAATTCGAACAGCCTCAAGAAAAAGGAAACAAAAAAGTGAAGAAACTGAGAATCATCGCAGCAGTGTCGCTGGTTGGGCTGGCGCTGTCGGGCTGCACCGCAACGGATGCCCCGGCCGCGTCGGGAGACCTGCAGACGGTGAACGTGGGTCACGTTCAGCTCGCGATCTTCTCGCCGCTCTACGTTGCCGACGCCAAGGGCTACTTCGAAGACGAAGGTATCGAGCTCAAGCTGGAGGCGATCAAGTCGG
Organism: Cryobacterium luteum; assembly: GCF_900110125.1. Classification (GTDB taxonomy): domain Bacteria; phylum Actinomycetota; class Actinomycetes; order Actinomycetales; family Microbacteriaceae; genus Cryobacterium; species Cryobacterium luteum. Next base: position 96,304 of record NZ_FOCN01000002.1, on the reverse strand, counting down.
GACAGGACGCCGTACCGCTCGCCGCGAGCGGCAAGCTCGACGTCGTAGTGTCCGGTTTCTCGGCCGGACTGTTCAGCGCGGTCGAAACCGGCCTCGACGTGAAGGTCGTCGGCTCCATGGGTGTCTCGGCCGGAGACGAAGAAGAACCGCCCTCGGCGCTCATCGCGTCGAAGAAGCTCGTCGATGACGGCACGATCACCGATGTCGCGGATCTGGAAGGACGCAAGGTCGCCGTGGCCGGCGGCGCCGGCGGAACCGGCGCCTTCTATGTGGGTATGGCCCTGGAAAAAGCCGGACTCTCGATCACCGACGTCGAACTGGTCACCCTCGGCAATCCCGACATGCCCACCGCCCTGGCCAACGGCAGCATCGACGCCGCGTTCGCGTCGGCGCCGTTCTGGAACATGCCCGTTGACGACGGCACCGCGGTGAGCCTGTGGACGTCGCCCGCCGGAACATCCGGCACCGGCGTCATCTACGGCGGAGACTTCGCGTCGTCGGATCTCGCCCAGAAGTTCTTCACCGCACTGACCCGGGGCGCGCAGGACCTGCAGGGTGACGACCGCTACAGCGACGAAAACCTGGGCATCATCGCGGCCGCGACCGGCCAGACGGCCGAGCAGGTGTCGGCGGTGCCGCTGTACCGTTGGCTGCCCGACCTCGCACCGCTGCCGGAGCAGCTCGCTGCGATGGAGCGCATGTGGATGGAACTGGGAGCGATCATCTACCCCGAACCCATTCCCGAGGCCGACTACATCAACGCAACCTTCGCACAAAACTCCTGACCGCTAGAAGCCGCGTCCGCCCGTGACCGGCAGAATGGCGCCCGAGATAAGGACGCTTCAGCTGCGGCCAGTTCGGCGGGCTGACCGGCCCGACCGAGCGGGGGTGTCCTGGCCGAAAGTGGGCAGCTTGTCGGGCCAGGACGTTTTTCCTCTTTGTTCGATACTTCAACCATGGACACGCAGGTGTGCGGGCTGAGCTTCGTGTTCTTGTCCACTCAAGTTCCGAGGCCGACCCTGTCGACCTTGCGGTGAAAACGCATTCCCGCGACACCGCCGAGGACGGCGCCGCCGAGGCTGACCAGCGCGATTGCGATGGCCGTGAGAACGCTGCTGAGGGCGAGGTTGCCTTCGTTGATGGGGATGCGTGGAAAGCTGTTGAGGTTGGCGAGGATGTTCATCTGGCTACCCGCGATCGCTCCAACGATGGCGAGCACAACTGCGATGATCAGAGCCCACAGCCACACGGCGACGCCCTGCTTCGCTCCGCTGAAGCGCGCCATTCTGCCCGCTACGTAGCCACCGCACAGGTAGGAGACGAAGACCACGACGATCAGGGCGATCCCTCCGACTAGGCCCACAGTCGAGGCGTTCTCGGCTGCGGCGTCGGCAGCCTGCCTGGGATCCGCTTGGGTTCCGAGCCCGACGGCGGCCCCTGCGCCAGCGACCAGCGCGGAAATCAGGGAACTCTTCGCTTGGCTGCCAGGTGCCCTAGGCACCGACCCGACTGATTGTGAACGCGGTCAAAAATCCCACAGCGGCGAAAAGTCCCGTCAACATGTGATGTTCCTCGAAGGCCTCGGGAATCATCGTGTCGGCAAGCATGGCCAGGATGGCTCCCGCAGCCGTGGCTGTGATGAACGCGATAAGTCCGACCGAGGCGCTTTGCAAACTGACATAGCCGACAAGGGAGGCGACCCCCGAGACGACAGCAATCCCTCCCCAAACTCCAAACACGTAACCGGCGCTCCGGCCGGCTTTCTTCATTCCCGCCGTGCTGGAGAGACCTTCCGGCACGTTGGAAATGAAGATGGCAGCCAAGATTGCCGGGCTGACCGCACCCCCCGCAACAAGTCCCAGCCCCAGGACGACGGATTCAGGGATGCCGTCCAGGAGGGCACCAACCGCAGTTGCCGTCCCGCTGCCCGGACTCTCCTTTTCAGAGGGCTGCTTCCCTCCGGAGCGTTTCCGGTGTTTGGCTCCCCGCTGTGCGAGAAGTGCGTTCGCTGTAACGAAGGCCACCGCACCAGCCAGGAAACCGGTCGCGGTAGGCCACAGGCCCCCGCCTCTGGCGGCTTCGTCAACTAAATCGAAGGCAAGCGCCGAAATCAGCACACCCGCACCAAAAGACATGATCAGGGAAACGAACTTAGCGGGAATGCTCCACCACCACGCCAACGCAGAACCAAGGACCAATGCCGCGCCGGCAAGCGTTCCCCAAAATAGAGCCTGCAGCCAAACCGGCATGGTCTCAACCCTTCCAGATTCCGGTCGCTGTTCCTGTTTTCCTGGTTCGTTACCGGGCTGCATGCGTTGGCGACAAAGGACTTCGCAGCGCGGATGCTGTCCAACGAGACGTGCACCGGCGGCACCTAAATCTAGACCAAATTCAACCGGCGAACTGTTCACGATCCAGCTGGTTCGTTGGGCACGACATCTACGCGCGAGGCCTCTTCGTCGGATGTACCCCGCGCAGAGCGAAAATTCTCCTCGAAGTGCCCACTCTTGACCTACGAGACACCTGGAGCACTCTGACGAGACTGCGTAGCGTCGGGTTCATTCCTGTCCGGTGATTTCGGTGAGCGCGGCGAGGTGGGTCTTCCAGGCGGCGCGGCCGTGGCGGGTCAGCGTCAGGGATGTGCGCGGCATCATTGTGCACCCGTCAGCACTGCGCACCGACTGGCCAGTCTCGGTGAAAACTCTCGTCTCCCAGTCGCCGGCGAGGCCCAACCGGCAACCTGGAAACCGATGCAATTTCGTTCAAATGTTGCCAAAATGTTGCCGCGGGTTTTCAACGTCGGTCCACTACCTGATGTCAACACTGGTCGGCTTCACGCCGCGACCACCGTTGCGACGACCGGTTGAATCCGCCGAACGTCTTACGGGCCGTTTTCGGTGAGCGCTCAGCGAGCTGTTGCCTCGTGCCTCGCCGAAGTCATCGCGCTGCTATGCCACGGGCGTTCCCTCGACGGGTATCTCGGTGACGACGCGGCACAGATCTCAACTGCCACGAATCGAACGAAACGAACGAAACGACAGACAGCAATAAGGTGGACTTCATTCAAGTTGTCACAAAATACCGGATCGATCCTCGGGCTGGTTGTTGGGCCCTCAATGCTTTTAGGTGCTGCGACACCAAGGGGCGCTGCGGGGCTGCTGCTTCGTTCGTGTGATAGTTGTCTGATGGATTCCACACGCTCGGTGCGGCCGGTTCGCCGCCGTCGATTCATTGCGGCAGTCGTCGCGGTCGTCGTCCTGGGCTCCGCTGGGTACAGCACGGCTGCGCTCACCCAGCCGATGCCGACCACGACCGCCACACTCACAGCACCGGTCATCGAAACAGGCGCTGCCGCGCAGATCGCCTGGCCGTCGGTCGGCCGTGGAGCGCTCGGCGCGGTTGGGTTCGACGGCGTCCTGAGTTCTAGCGGCGGCGAAGACCCCTTCCCGATTGCAAGCCTCGCAAAGATGATCACCTCGCTCGTCGTGTTGGAGCACAAGCCCATCGTCGCCGGCGAGAATGGTCCGGACATCCACATCACCGACGATGACGTCCAATGGCTCGACGACACGATCGCAGAAAACGGTTCCTGGGCACCGGTCGTCTCCGGATCCGTGTTCACGCAACGGCAGGTGCTGGAAGCGATGATGCTGCCCTCAGCCAACAACTACAGCAAGACACTCGCGATCTGGGCATTCGGGAGCGTCGACGCATTCCTCGACGCCACCCGGACGTGGCTTGCCGATAATGGGCTCACCGGTACCACGCTTACCAACACGAGCGGGCTCGGAGCCTCCAACGTGAGCACCACGAGGGACCTGGTCGAGATCGGCAAGCTGGCTCTTGCGAACCCAGTACTGGCGGGAGTCGTGTCCGAGAAGACGGCGATACTGCCCAACATCGGAGAGATCGAAAACCTCAACAGCCTGCTCGGCACGGCAGGAATCACGGGCATGAAGACCGGCACCGACTACGATTCAGGCTCGTGCATCCTCTTCTCGGCCGAAGTAGCGGTGGGCGCTACGATCATCACCGTGGTCGGAGCGATCCTCGGGGCAGACACCTGGCGAGAGCGCAACGCGGCTCTCCTCGATGTCCTCGCGAGCGTTCCACCCGCCTTCGAACGCGTCCAGCTCGTCACAGCAGGTGATCGTGTGGGCGCGTACTCACCCGAGTGGATCAACGGCGCCATGAACAACAGCGATGTCGTGGCCGGCACAGACGCGTCGGCCCTCGTCTGGAAAGGCACAACCGTCACAGCAACGGCAACAGCACTGTCCCTGGAGGACGGCTTGACCGGTTCCACTGTCGGCTCGCTCGAATTCACACTCAGCGCGGCCTCACAAGATCAAGGCACGTCGATCCGCGTCCCGCTCACGCTCGCCGCCGACATCACCCCCGCCACCGCCTGGCACCGCCTCACCAACCCAGCCTTGTAGCAACGCGACCCGACTTCGGGATCGGCCGGATGGGTTGATCTCGAAGGCGGGTCGCTTCGAGGTACGCCACCGACGAACAGACGGCCATAAAGGTCGTCGACGGCTCCGTCCAAGTGGTCTCCGAAGGACAATGGACGAAGTTCGGGCCTCGACCGACCTGACGACTTCATGAACCTGACGGCCCGGCGCCCCACGATCGCAATGCCACGCCTGTGACGACGATCTACAGGAGCCTGAAACGATCCGGGGAGCATGCGTGAAGCGAGGTATCGGACGCATTAATTGCCGAACCGAGGACGGCGCCGAGCGGGCGACCTCCCCCACGAGTGCTGGCTGCCACCGCCAGTGGGCAGTTCCTCATGGCCCTTGACGCTCAGTGGCGGTATTGCCGGTTGAATCCATTATCACTGCTAGCAGTGCATCAATGGATGGGCCCGACCGCCGGTTCTTCAAAACGCGTTTGGACGGTCTCGAAAAGCACCTCACGACGATGTTTCCAGCCACGAACGAATGCCCTGACAGGAAGAAGGAGCATGATGTCCCAGACACGCACTGAAAGAAGCTTTACCCTGACCCGCATCCTGCGGGCACCGCGCAATATCGTTTTCAAGGCTTGGACTGAGCCGGAAAACCTCGCCTGGTTTTACAACCCCGCTATGCCCACTCCCACGGCGCCTATCCAGGTTGATCTCAGAGTTGGCGGCGTATGGCGTCAACAAATGGTGGTCGATGACGATCTTCAATACCCCACCGGCGGGGTATACCTCGAAGTCGTTCCAGACGAACGGTTGGTCTTTCGGTGGGGAGCGGCTGGAGGATGGCCAGAGCTCGTCGGAGACCGCGAGCTCGAAGCACCGATCGTGACCGTCAACCTCCGCGACGTCGCAGAAGGCACACACCTCGAACTCACTGTCGCCTTTCCCGAGCAGCTGGCGGATGAGGAGGTGCGCGACCTCATGGAAGGCGGCACCCGTGATGGATGGAGCGCCACAATTGACCGAGTTGCACATAGCACCGCCATCACCACCTGGCACATTCGCCAATCCAATCCGCACGTGTGATGAGCAGGGGACTGCTGAACATGGGTGACGCACAACTGCTCGCACAGTTAGCGAACGAGCGCCAGCATGTGCTGCGAGCGGTTGACGGGCTGGCGGAGGATGCGATGCATCGGGTGATAGTTCCGTCTGTTTGGACGATCACGCGGCTTCTCAACCACCTCGCCTACGACGACGAGAGGTTCTGGATCTCGGCCGTTCTAAGCGGTGACGTGAGAGCGATCGAAGCCCTTCACGACGGCTGGGCATCGGACCCGATGACGGGCGCGGAAGCAATCGAAACATACAAGCGCGAGCGCTCGGAGCGACAAGGTGCTCAGGAGAATCGATTTCGACGCCCTTCCCCGGTGGAGGCCTCCAGCCGGCGTCTTCGAGGCACCACCGCTGCCTAACGGGCGCGAGGTCGTGTTTCGCGTCCTTGCTGAGACCTCAGTGCACGCAGGCCACCTTGACATCATGCGCGAGCTCATCGATGGTCATCAGAACCTTGTCGTTGGATAACTCCCAAAATGGGGTTCAAGTGACGTCAGCGGGCACCGGCCGGGCAGGACCCTGAATCTTTTTCTGCATAGGAGGCAAAGATTTTTCGCCGGAATGTCCTGCCCGTCGCCATCGAGCGGAGCTGGTTTCCGTGATGAGCCCGGCCGGCTCGAGTACGTTCAGGTGGCGTGAGATAAAAAGCACGCTGATCGTGTGCGGGGCGGCGAGTTCGGTAACTGTCGCCTCCCCTTTCTGTAGCTGCTCCATTAGTGCGCGGCGCGATGGATCAGCCAGCGCGAGAAATATCGTGCTCAAGCCATCCATTTGCGCTTCAATGTAATTACGTTTGAGCGCAATTACTAGCCCCGAGTTCCTCAGGAATCAGCGGCTCCCATGATCCGTACTGATCGAACAGTTGAAGATCTACGTCGAGGATGAAGCACGCAGTGGATGCGCTCTTGGCTGTGGTGTTGGCTTCCTCCGGGGCGTACGCTGCTATACGCACCTTGCCCGTAATACGGCTGCCCTCTTGAGAAACATCCCCGACGGCGACTCGTACGGAGGTGTCGGCCGACGACAAACGCGCCTTCTTGATCACGTCCACCACGGCGTCCGCATCGACCAATTCGTGACGCGGCTGGCTGCCGTCGCTGCTATGAAACAGAAGCCATCTGACGTCTTGGTTGAGGCTGCTGACGCTGACCTGAACCACCCAGGCAGCAGCCGCGTCTCGGGTCCACGAAGCCACCTCTGTTGGTGGTGACCACGCCGCGAGGGGGTGGGGGCAATCGACTGGTGTGGAGGTGACCTTGTGGCCCGTCCGCTCTATCGACGCGCACGCTGTGCCCACCACTATTTCCTCGGTACTGAATCCTCGTTCGGGATCAGAGCTGTAAGGTCCCGGTCCGGGGCCGGGTACATCCCTCCTCCAGAGAGCGATCCGGGCACGATCGACGGACGAGTCGATGACGCGATAAACCTCTCCTGAAGAGGTGAAGCGTGCACGCAAGTCGGCGCTCGGTTCATTGAACTCGCGCAAATCAGCCATCGTCGAAACCTCGCTGAACCCAGCGATCTCCGGAATGGACTCGCTCAACTCGGCGCAAATCTCCGCCCGCCCATCACCTCCGCTGAACAGTGCTGCCAGGGTGATCCCGCCCAGCGCGACACCGAGCCACGTCATCGGGCCGGGCGGGCGGCGTCCCGGTGTCGTCGCGCCGGCATACGGCTCGCCGCGACTCAAAACGTAATCCAATAGACACCGAGCGAACCCACTGCGAAGCGGGCGACTCGAAGCAAGACGATGACCGCTATTGCGATGGTCAGCCAGAGCCACCATCGACGGCCGGTATTCGCGATGGCCAACGCGATAAGGATGGGGACGGAGAGATATATCACGGACACGACCAGTAGGGCAGCGGCGGACCCCAGGGAAGATACGTCCCTTACTGAGGCGATGCTGGCCACCTCAGGGAACAAGGAAATGGCTGTGGTGATGGTTCCAATAACTCCGACCGCCCAAGCGAGCACGAACTGGATAGTGCGTGCAGGTCGCGGTTTGTTGGCGATCATCCGAGTTCGGAGACGAGCAGTCGCGTGGTGTCGGCTATCACGTCATTGTTACCTTTTGCGTTGGGGTCGTTGGTCCGGGTAAGGATGCACAGAGCGATGGGGTCAGTGTCGTCTTGCCAGAGGATGCCAGCGTCGTTGACGATGCCATAACCTCCTGCACCGGTCTTATCCGCGAGTTCGTATGAGCCGGTCAGTCCCGCGCGTGCCCGGGTGCTCGAGGTGCTATTACGGAGCATCCAGTCGTGGAGCTTGCTTCGGGCAAGTTGTCCGGCTCCTCCGTCGACGAGGAGCGCACGCAGGACGGCCACCATGTCATCAGCCGTGGTTGTGTCTCGCGGATCGTCAGGAAGTCCCTCATTGAGTTCGGGTTCGATGCGATCCAACCGGGTGGCGGTGGCGCCGAAAGAACCAACGACTCGGGCGATGGTTTTTGGCCCGCCAATTTCTCGCAACAAGAGGTTCCCTGCGGTGTTGTCCGAGAAGCGAAGCGCTGCATCCGCCATCTCATCCGGGGTCATCGTCAAAGTCGTCAGCTTGGAGGCGACAGGTGAATTTACGACGATATCTGCTGCAGTGAATGGGATCGGGGTGTTCCAGTACTGCTCGTCATAGCCACGTTCACTCACTAGTGCGCCGACGGCAATGACTTTAAACAGCGAGCACATCGGAAACAAGTCTGTCGATCGATGCTGGACGCGTCGGTTCGTACCGAGATTGACCGCGGTCACGGCGATGGTCACACCAGACTGCATTTCGAGGTCTTCGATTCGTCGGTTGAAGGCATCGGTGGTGGCTCGAGGAACGGGTGCGGTCGAGCATCCGGCCAGCGCGAGCATCGCTGCCCCACCGACTAGGAGAGCGCGCCGCGTTGGGCCGGAAGGAAGAGTAGTTGCCATGGCGACACTCTTCGGGACAAACTGTAGTCAGTCCAATCATTATTAAGCGCTACTGATTCCGTTAGGGAATAGACAAGAATCCTCGTATGGACATCGTTGCTGGCTGCGAAGCGTTCGTGAGCGTAAGTCGAAGAGGAAGCTTCACCTACGGCGCCGCCGAGTGCGGTATTCCGCAGTCCGTAGCGAGCAAACGCATCGCGTCACTAGAGGACCATCTCGGTGGCCAGCTTCTTGATCGGACGACCCGGCGAGTCGAGCTGACCGAGCTCGGTCGGACTCTGCTTCCATCCGCATCGGCGATCGTGTCACTTGCGGAGGGGCTACGCGATCAGGCAAGACGACAACTACACCGGCCCGTCACCTTAATGATGCCGACGGCCCTCGCTGTGGCAGATCTGTCACAGATAGCAATAGCGGCCCGTAAACACGACTTCGCACTGCGAATCGAGACGGCAGAGCCTGCTGTGCGAGGCGAGATGGTCAGGGTCGGGCAAGCGGAGTACGCCGTGCAGCCCGTACCGGCGGCGGATGCGGTGTGGCAAGTAAATCTCGGTGTGGCATCCGCACAAACTACGGGAGATAGCCAGTTTCAACTCGAATCGATCCGAGTGCGACGAGGCGAGATGAAACGACCGACGCGCAAGCTGTGGATTCAAACCGAAGACAACGTCCCGCACATTCGCGATCGCATCACCTGGCTGGCGAACTCGATCTCGTTACAGCCCGGCCAGCTGAAAGTCGCCGACACATTGATTGAAGCAGTCACCGGCGTGGCAGGCAGCAAAGACCTGCTCCTGTGCTCGGAGCGAGAAGCAGACCACCTGCAACTTCACTGGCGGCACATTCGAGAGCTGCACCTCGTACGGGGCTACGCTCTCGCAAGCAGAACCGGCGAACGCGACGCCGAGCTGCTCGACGGAAGCGCTTCTCCCATCGCTTGCGCTCTTGGCGGTCGAATCATATGAAACACCTCCAGCAGATCCTCGCTGACGCAGAAAATCAACTTGCAGAAGCCGGACTACGAGGGGGCTTCCTCGTCCGCGACCTCGACACCGGCACCGAGATCGGGATAGAACCAGACACCATCTTCCCCATCGCATCACTGGTAAAAGTGCCTCTCGCTCTCACTGTTCTCGAGATGATCCGAACCGGCGATTTAGACCCGGCACGCACGATCGAACTTCTTCCCGAAAACCGAACACCCGGGCTGACCGGGCTCTGCACCTTCCAACACCCGACCAAGGTCGCAGTATTCGACCTCGTCTCCCTCGCGCTTTCCATCAGTGATGACACCGCCGCCGACGCACTATTCGACATTTGCACGCCGCGCATGGTCGATCACCTTATGCAGCAGCTGCACATACCCGGCCTCCGTATCCGCCACACCATCCGCACTCTCTACCAAACTCTCGCCGAGCGGCTCGCCCCACACGAGGCCCACCTCGCCCACACCCTAGCCATCCAGGCAGGCACACCGGGCGGAGGACACCTCATCCCGCAACTCGACATCACTCAAGCCAACGCCGGCTCGGCGCGAAGCTTCGTCAACCTCCTCGAGCAGATCTGGATCCACTCAGCCCCTAGCCCCGAAACGGCATTCACCACCCAACAAATGATGAGCACAAACCTGATGCGGCACCGCCTCACGCCTGACTTTGCAACCGGAACATCCCGCTGGGCATCGAAAACCGGCACCTTCCTCAACCTCCGACACGAGGTAGGAGTCGTCGAGCACAACGACGGCACCCGATTCGCCGTCGCCGCCCTCACCGAATCACGAGTCCCGACCGCCACACAACCAGCCGCCGAACAAACACTCGGACACATAGCCCGCACACTTCACGACACCATCAGATAACAGCAGGTGAATACACTCGAGACTGGGAAAGCGTCTTGCAAATCCAGGGTTTCGAAACGGACCTCCCGGGCGACGAGCCACTGCGGATGTTAGCGCTACACAGCAGGATCGGAAGGTGCTAACAGCGCTCCGATCAGCAATCGTCCTATCGTGCGAAGGTCACGTGGATTGTGCCACTCTCGGCCACTTCCGTCGTCACCGTGTGGGTGAGGTCGAGGCGGGGCAGGCCGTCCCACAGTCGAGTGCCCCGGCCGAGGAAGATCGGGGCGACCATGAGATGCAAGTGATCGACGAGGCCGGCGCGCAGGAAGTCGCGCGCGGTGCGGACTCCACCGCCGACGCGCACGTCCAGGACGCCGGCAGCCTCGGTCGCCTCCGCGAGCACGTCCTCGATTGCTGCGTTGCGGAAGTGGAACGTCGTTCCGCCCTGCATCGGGATCGACGGACGCGGTGCGGTGCGGGTGAGGACGTAGACCGGGGTGCCGAACGGCGGCTCGCCACCCCACCAGCCCTTCCAATCCGGATCGTGCCAAAGAAGAACCCCCTACTCCCCAGTGAAACACTGGGATGTAGGGGGTTTTTCGTGGCGGTACCGGTGGGATTTGAACCCAAAGTCCCGCCCAGTCACAGCCTGTCTAGTCGCCAACATGCCCGTAGAATCCAGGGTTTTCAGTCACCGCGACGCCCTGTGGATCATGCCGAATCTATTCAAGTGTGGGCAAAGTGGGCAAGCCCTGCACGGGCAGGTACGGCCTCTCTACTGGGCAATGACCAACGAGTCGATGACCATTTGCGCCACGCCGTTGCACTTATAACTGTAAAGTCTTAGAGTGGGCTATTCAGGGTTCCGCACGCGACAGTTGCGAGGAGAGCGTACACATGACCACCACCCTCCTATCCAATGGCACCGTTGTCATCGACGAGGAGTTGCGCAAGCAAGCGGCGGCTCTTGTCAGGGAAGCGCACAACAACGCCTTCACGGGCGTTATTGTGACCGTCGACGATGGGCGTGAGATTCGGCTGAGCCCCGACCTCAGGACATTCATCACCCGTGTGCTCGATCGAGCGGCCCACGGTGCGGTTTCCGTGATGACACTCCCCGATGAACTCACCACCACCACGGCCGCAGAGTTGCTCGGGGTGTCACGCCCGACGCTGATGAAGCTCGTAAAGTCCGACAGAATTCCTTCGAAGAAGGTCGGCTCCCACACACGACTTGTCACCGCTGACGTGCTCGCATTCCGCAATGCACGTGACGAGAAACGAGACACAGCGTTCGCCTCTCTCCGCAGCTTGGACGACGAAATCGACGACCTGGTCACTAACCATAAGTAGTGAGTGCAGCTCAACCGATACTCTGAGGCTCATGCTTCAAAGAGTCTTCGTCGACGCCAACGTCTTGCTGAGTCGAACGACGCGTGACTGGCTCTTCCTGCTGCGCAACGAGACGCAGCAGATGTTCCAGCTCCACTCAACGATTGACGTGGTCACCGAAACAGTTCGTGCTCGACGGCGCCTGCAGCCTGAACTCGACGGAAACATAACCCGTCGTCTGCACGATGACCTCATCGAAAACCTCGACGAGGTCGTCACCGACTTTGACGGGTCCATCGAGTTCCACGGCTCGGACCCCCACGACCGGCACGTCCATGCCGCCGCAACTGCAGCGGCCTCCAATTTTTTGCTCACCAGCAACGGCAGCGACTTCGGCAATCCCGATCTTCTTCCCTATGAGATCTACACGCCCGACGAGTTCTTTCTCCTCGTCGACGACGGCGCGCAGGACTCCGTCCGCCGGGTCACCAAGGCACAGCTGAAGTAATGGAGCGCCAAACGTGCTCGCGGACACAGCGTCAAGCCTTTGCCCGCCGCGCTGACTGATGCCGGCTGTCCGCTCTTCGCTGACCGAGTCAATGGGCATGTGAGATTCCTGGCGGGACCACCGCCCCGCTGACCACCCGGCCATGCGGAGCATTGGCATCCAGACTCCTCCCGAATGCTTCATTCTCAGGCCAGTTCGGCGATGCGACGCTACTTGCTGCGGTTGAGCCGGTCACCTTCCGACGTCAGGTCAGCATCGGTGCGTATCGACAGCACCTCGAGGCCGGGCATCTGCACCAACTCCTGGATGAGCTTCGTGGTGCCCGCAACGAGTGTCGAGTCGAAGTCAATCTCTGTTGCAAGAACCCAGGAATGATCCTCGGGCCACACGATGCTCGGCGACTGCGCCCACATGGGCTGATCGACCCAGGGTGCACGTTCAGGCCATGCCCTATCCGCCAGGTCGTTCGCGCCGACCTCGAACAGAACGTAGTGTCGCCCAGTGTTTCCGTGCAGATCGAACCGTGACCCTGTCGCGACCTCTCGAGCAAGCAGCCCCGAACCTGGTTCCGGATCGCCGCCATCCTCACCCCCCGCATCAGCAATCCGTGCGGACTGGCCGTCACTCACCTCGAACGTGAGCCGGGCGACCCCTGCCGAACTTACGAGGCCTCCCCACCCCTCCCACACTGCGGCGATACCAGCATCCGGAGTCCCGGTGTGACGGGCAAGAACCGCGGATGCTGCCGCAAGCGAGGCGGCATCGATGCATCCCTCGCGCGGGGCCGCGTAGCGCCAGCCGTCTGGGGCGATCGCCATAGCGGCAGTACCGTCGTCGCGCGGTAGCAGTCGTGCGTACTGCGCTTCAGAGTGCATGGCTGTGCCGAAGGATGCCGCAGCGTTCGCCCAGGTTGTCACCTCGGTCTCGAGCGCCGCCCCGATATCAGCGACACCGTCGAAGTGCGTACTCTCATCGACGCCCCGCCACGTCTTCGTGTCACGCGGGCGGTCCCGCTCAACCGGATGAAAGACGCGCGCGTATGACTGGAAACCGCGAGGCACAACGGACAGAATGCTTCCGAATGGCTCAGCTTCCATCGCCCGAAGCCACTCACTCCGTCTGAGATCACGCACCCACTCGAATTGTCCCGGCATGCGCCCATCCTCCTCTACCCCGAGGACGATCGGCCACCTTCCAAGTTCTGCACTGAAATTCGCCTGTGCTCCATCGGCCCCACAGGTCTGCGAAAGCGATGATTGCCGCCCCACTAGGTGACTTAAATCAGGCAGCCCCAGGCGGTCCGGAGACTGGGGCATGACGCCTCATTCGCAAAAAAGATGAGTTCTCATTCGAGCGAGCTGCCCACGTTGATCGGAGTAACCGCACCGCGTGGATCCGGATGATTGCAGGCCATCAAATGGACGGCACCGCCCAGTCCGAAACGGACCCTTCCCCAACAAAAGACTGCCTGTAAATCACCATGATGTGGGCAAATTGTGGGCAAAGAGCACGCCGCAGCGTGCAAAATTCCTCTGATCAGGGATAAAAATGGCGGTACCGGTGGGATTTGAACCCACGGTGGAGTCTCCCCCACACGACTTTTCGAGAGTCGCACCTTCGGCCGCTCGGACACGGTACCGCCGTCGATCCTAGTAGAGACTGGGGTCCGACGCGAATCGGCGAACATGCAGCAGACACACGGATGCCGCGGAGTAGCCTCAGCGGGTGACCTCACCAACCCCACGCATCCGCTCGACCATCGCCACCGGAGCCGCCCTGATCGCGGCCGCCATCGCCCTGGGCACAACCTGGTGGCGGCGCGACTTGGAACAGCAGAAGGCTATTCTCAACGAGACCCTGCCGGTGCACTCGGCCTGGTGGCGCGCCCATGCCAAGCAACCGGGCGAGCTGCTCTACGTCGCGATCGGCGACAGCGCAGCGCAGGGCATCGGCGCTTCCACCCCGGACAAGAGCTACGTCGGCGTCCTTGCCGAACACGTGCGTCTGGCAACCGGGCAGACGGTACGCGTCGTGAACCTGAGCGTGTCGGGTGCAACCGTGGCTTTGGCCGTGCGCGATCAACTTCCTCGCTTCGCCAAGCTTGAGCCCGACCTCGTCACGGTCGCCATCGGCGCCAATGACATCGCCGAGTGGAACCCCATCACGTTCGAAGCGGGCATGCGCTCCGTGTTCGCTCGGGTGCCGCCGCACGCCCTTGTCGCCGACCTCCCCTGCTTTCACCTGCCGCACAACGAGGTCAAGGTGGCGGTGGCCAATGAGATCATTCGCCGCGTCGCTGCCGAGCACGACCTGACCGTGGTTCCGCTGCACGCGACGACCAAGCGGGCAGGATTTCGCAGCATCCTCACCCACGTGGCCAGGGATCTGTTCCACCCCAACGACCGCGGCTATCGGTCCTGGGCTGAAGCATTTCTGCCAGCGGTGAGCGCCGAGGTCGCACGCCGGTTCTCGGCGGTCAGCTAGACACCGACTCGAGTCGCCGCCGCCGTGCACGACTGCCTGTCGGTGGCCCCGGCTAGGCTCGAATCATGACAAAATCCGTCTCCTCTTTCCGCTGCTCCGAGTGCGGCTGGACCACCCTCAAATGGGCTGGCCGCTGCGGCGAATGCCAGCAGTGGGGCACCGTCGTCGATGCCGGCCAGACCGCTGGCATTACCCGCAAGCTCAAAGCCATCACCCTCGTCGGTGACGGCATCGCGCGACCCATCACCCACGTTGAAACGGATGCCGCCACCCACTGGCCGACCGGCATCAACGAATTCGACCGGGTGCTCGGCGGCGGCATCGTGCCCGGCTCGGTCGTTTTGCTCAGCGGTGAGCCCGGCGTCGGCAAGTCCACACTTCTGCTCGAAGTGGCCTCCAAGGCGGCCGCGGCCAAGAGCCGCGTGCTCTACGTGAGTGCCGAAGAGTCGGTAAGCCAGGTGCGATTGCGCGCCGAACGCACCAACGCGCTCGAACCCGAGCTCTATATCGCCGCCGAGACCGATCTCGGGGTGATCCTGGGGCAGATCGACGCCGTCAAGCCCGATCTCATCATCATCGACTCGGTGCAGACCGTGTCGAGTGCACTCTCCGACGGCTCACCGGGCATGCCCAGCCAGGTACGGGAGGTGGCATCCACTCTCATTCGGGTGGCCAAAGACCGCAACCTGCCGGTGTTGCTCGTCGGTCACGTCACCAAAGACGGCTCGATAGCGGGGCCTCGGGTGCTCGAACACCTGGTCGACGTGGTCTGCCAGTTCGAGGGCGACCGTCAGACCTCGCTACGATTCATTCGGGCGCTCAAGAACCGGTTCGGGCCCACCGACGAGGTCGGCTGCTTCGAGATGACCGGTGACGGCATCGCCGAAGTGCCCGACCCGAGCGGGCTGTTCCTCAGCCGTGCCACCGAGCCGGTCGACGGCACGTGCGTCACGGTTGCTTTGGAGGGCCGCCGAGCGATGCCCGTCGAGGTTCAGGCGCTCGTCACCGATACCCAGGCCCCGAATCCGCGCCGCGTCACGAGCGGCGTCGACGCCGCCCGGGTGGCCATGCTGCTCGCGGTGCTGCAGGAGCGCGGAGGCATGAAACTCTCCACCAAAGATGTCTACGTGTCGACGGTCGGCGGTATCCGTCTCACCGAACCGGCGGCCGATCTGGCCATTGCGCTGGCTATCGCGTCCGCCTTCACCGGGCTCGCCGTAGCCCACAACGTTGTAGCGTTCGGCGAGATCAGCCTGGCCGGCGAGGTGCGAGGAGCGCTCATGTCGAAGCAACGCGTGAACGAAGCCGTGCGGCTGGGGTTCACCACCCAGATCGACGCCGCCTGCGGGTCCATCCACGCGGCAGTCGCACTGGCCCTCGGCACCAGCCGCTCTCCGCGCGACACCGAACTCGATCGGGCTTTCAAATAAGACACCGCCACTGAACTACGACAGCGCCACTGAGGGTCGGTCAGCCGCAACAGGTGCGACGCGCACGACAGAGTCGCGCGCTCACCATGCGGGATAGGCGCGGGCCGTTATTCAGCGTCGCCCTGGCCGAGTTCCGGGCTCAATGCCTTCAGCAGGTCGGCCGGAGCGGCTTGCATCACATTCGGTCCGGCGATGTCGAAAAAGACCATCTCCAGCGTCGAGGCGTGCACCGTGATAAATTCCCGCAGCCACTGGCCGTCGCAGACCATGACCTGCGGGTTAATGTCGTCGGGCACCACACGCACATAGTTCTCCGCCGCAGAGAAGAGCAGCAGCATCCGCTTGTCGGAGCCTTCACGGCCGAACACGCGCACCTGCGCCGCCTCGCCGTTCACGACGAGCTGCGGCACGATCATGTAGTCGTTGCGCAGCGCATAGGCGACGGCGACCACGTCCTGCGCCGCCAGGGCGGAGGCCAGAGCCTCGGAACGGGTGTTGGCAGTCGTATCAGTCACCCCTACATTCAATCAGGCCATGCGGCTTGAGACCCAGCCGGCAGCGCATGCCACGAGCGAACGGATGCCGCGGCACGGCTCGCCCGGCGGGTGTGACCCGCCACCCCGGTGGCTGATTCAGGAGATTCGCCGCCTGGCGCAGCATCTGCCAGACTCGTCCGCCGGATCGACGCCGGCGGCGACCAGATTTCCTGAATCAGCCCCCGATCCGCGCGACAGCCAGGCCCCTAGTTCAGAATCATCAGGGCAGGGTCGGCCGCTTCGATGCCGTCCACCGTCACGTGAAGGTAATACGACGCTCCGCCGGCCGGAACCGCAGTGCGTGATTCGGCTTCACAGGTGTCAACGGCTGAGCGAGTGCGATCCCACGTGATCGGTGTCGCGAGCGGCATCACGACCCCGGGTTTGAGGGTCACCTGGGCGTCAATGGGGTTGGTCTGGCAGTCAGTCGAGGTCCAATAGACGTCCGACCCGCTCATCACGGTGAACACCTGCCGGGCGTTACCCGCGTTGATCACACAGTCGGTCGTTCCGATGTTGGTCAGGCTCAGCGACAGCTGCGGCAGCGCGTCGGCCGCGTAACTCGTGGCGTCGGTGATGGCCGCAACCTGCACCGCGGACGGATCGCAGGCGGCACCGTCGACGGCGGTGGCCGTCTCGGGAATCGTGGTGGCGGCATCCGTCGGTGCGGCGGACTCGGCGGAGTCGGCGGCCGGAGTCTTCGGGGCGTTTGCGTCGCCCTTACTGGCTCCCGGTTGCACGATGATGAGAAAGAGGATGACGAGCACGGCAAGCAGGCCGAGCCCCACTACGAAACGCCGGCGCCGGTACACCTTGCTGGACTGGCGGCCGACCGGTTGCTTGATCGTCGACATGCCCCAAGGTTATTGAAGTTCGGTGCCCGAAGCCGGTAATGGTGTGCGTGTCGGCAGCAATTGCTGTCGAAAATGGCGGGGGCCCGCCCGCGGCCGGGAAGCTGCGAGCGGGCCGGTGAGCTGAACTGCAGCCTAGCCGCGCCCTGGCTTCGGCGCCTTCTTGGCCTTGTCGACCTTGACGTCCGTCCAGCCGATCACATCACCGTCGACGTTCTGCACGGACACGCTGTACTTGCCGTGTGTGAGATTGTCCGGGAGCGTGACCGTCACGGTGCCCTCGGCGCTCACGAGCAACCAGCCGCCGAGGTTGGCAGCCTTCTTCTTGGAGTAAGCCCACACCGACACGTACTCCCCGGCGCGCTTTACCCCGACCTCGACCACCGCGGCGTCACCGGCCCGATATGAGTTTTCGTCCGTGTCGATCGCATTACGAAGCTTCTGGGTGAGCTCTTTCGAAGGGGCTGCCGTGGGCGCATTGCCCGGCTCGGCGCTCACGGCTACCGTGACGGCGACGCGCACGACCGTGCCCGATTCAACCGCGGTCATCTCGAGAATGCTGTTCTCCGCCGCGTCGGCTGGCACCGTCACGGTGACGGCAGCCGTACCCGTCGAATCAACGGATGCCGTCCCCACGTCGGTCCCCGACCAGCGGAGCGCGAGTTGCGTGTTTTTTGGCGCGCCGAGTGAGGTGAGGTTGAGGCTGCCGACCGTGAGGGTGACGGTGTCACCCGGATCGACTGCGGCTGTAGGAGCCCCGGTGATCGAGGCCTGGTTGGCTGCGAACGACGGCGTCAGCGGGCTGTTCGCCTCGATGTAGGAGATCCAGGCGTCGCGGTCGACGAGACCGGAGTCGCGGGTGTCCGTTCCATTCTTGAACTCACGAAAGTTGTCACCTCCGGTGAGCAGAAAGTTGAACGAACCGATGCGGTAGGCCTGGGCCGGGTCGATCGGGGCGCCGTCGATCCAGATGCCGGTCACGCGGTCCCCCGCAGCACGACTCGCATCGAACGTGTAATTCACGTTGTCGCTGAGGCCGAGCTGCAGGAACGGACGGCTCGGAATGGTGCCGTCGGCGTTGGTCTGCCACTGCTGTTCGAGCACCGTCTTGAACTGCGCGCCGGTCAGGCTCGTCGTCCACAGGTTGTTCAGGAACGGGAGCACCGCGTTCGCTTCGGCGTAGGTCACGACGCCGTCGGGAGCGTGCGACAGGTCGGCGCGCATCCCTCCCGGGTTGACGATGCCGATCTCGGCACCGCCGATGGTGGGGTCGGCCAGGGAGGCGCGCAGGGAGTTCGCGACGAGGGCGCCCATGGTCGAGGGAGCCATGCGATCTTCAGCGCACGGGGCGACTCCGCCGAGGCAGGCCCGGGTGATGTCAGCGATGACCGACCCCACCGGCACGTTGCCCTGGATCGCGGCCTCGGCCAGCGCAGCGTTGGTGATGGCCTGAACCTCGGCGACTCGCGGGTAGGCGGCCACAAGGTCGGCATCGGCTGCGGTGGAGCGGGCCACGTTGCGGTTGGTCACCGTGGTGGTGTCACCGGAGGCCACGTCGTAGCTCAGCACGACCTGGCCGACGTTCTCCCCGTAGTTGCCGGTCTGCAGCACGGGTCGGGTCACACCGTCGGCCGCGCCGGGAACCTGTGCATTCCATGCGTACTGCTTGTGCGTGTGCCCGGTGAAGATAGCGTCGACTGCGGCCGCGGTGTCATTCACGATGTTCGCGAAAGCTCCGCCGGCAGCAAGTTCCTGCTCGAGGGTTGCTCCATCGGGGATTCCCGCGCCGGCACCCTCGTGGTATTCGGCGATGAGCACATCCGCTTCGCCGTTGGTCGGGTCACCGTCGCTGAGCTGGGCGGCCACGCGGTTGACGGCCGCGACCGGGTCGCCGAAGCTCAGGGTCGCGATTCCGTTGGGCGAGACGAGCGCGGGGGTCTCTTCGGTGACCGCGCCGATCACCCCCACGGTGATTCCCGCCACGTCGAGCAGGGCGTATTCCTGCATCGCCGGGGTCTCGGTGCCGGCCTGATAGACATTCGCTCCCAGGTAGTCAAAATCGGCCGCGTCGGCCACCCGGCTCTCGAGGTCGCTGAAGCCCTGGTCGAATTCATGGTTGCCCACACCCGATGCTGCCAGGTCGAGGGCGTTGAGCACCTCAATGGTGGGTTGGTCATTCTGCGACGCTGAAGCGAACAATGAGGCGCCGATATTGTCGCCGTCCGAGAGGAACAGCGAATTCGCGTCACCGTACTCGGCTCGAAGTTGCTCAACGGTGGCGGCGAACTTGACGGTGTTCGCGTCGATGCGCCCGTGGAAATCGTTGATGTTGAGCAGGTTGAGTTCGATCGCGGTCGGCGCCGCGAGGTTCAGACCCAGCACGACCGGGTCGTGGTCAGAGGAACGGTAGGCGTCGGCGACGTAGAAGTCGGTCACATTGTTGTTGTACCGGCTGTACTCGAGGGCCACCGATTCCACCGAGTTGATGTTCCACACGTCGACGGCGTTCACCGTGGCATCCGCTTCGGGCGAAGCGAAGACGTGGTCGAGAGAGCCGACCGTGCCGCCGAAAGCGTAGGTGTACTCGCCACTCTTGCTGCCCTGGTTGATGTAGCCGGCCTCGAGCAACACCTGGATCGGATCCTCGAGGTCGTAAGCGTTGAAATCACCGGTGAGAAAGACCCGGTCGATTCCGGAGTCGGCCTTGACCTGATCGGCGAAGGCCACGAGAGCTGTGGCCTGCTCGACGCGGGTGGGGTTGGAGGCGCCCTGTCCGTCTCCCTGGTCGGCGTCGTCCCCGGTGCCGGAGCCTTTGGACTTAAAGTGGTTCACGATGACCAGAAAGCTGCTGGCGTCGTCGCCGACGAGTTGGAACGCCTGCGCGAGCGGCTCGCGCGCGCGACCGTTGAACGCGACTGATTCGGTGAGAATCACCGATTCGCCCACTGTTTCCACGGCGGTCGGCTTGTAGATGAACGCGGTGCGAATGACATCTTCACTGGCCGGAAGCGCCGCGGGAGAGGCCACGAAGGCCCACACGTCACTGCCCGCCGCTGCGTTGAGCGCGGCAGTCAGGTTGGCGAGGGCGTCATCGCGGTCTTTGCCGAATGCGGCGGAATTTTCAATCTCTTCGAGCGACACGACGTCGGCATCGAGGGCGTTGATCGCCGAGACGATCTTGGCCTGCTGGCGTTCGAAACTGAGCTGGGTGGCGGCGCCGCGGGCGTCGCATCCGCTGCTCACCGTGGTCGGTACCCCGGCGCGGTCAGAGTAATAGCGGCAGCCATCAAGCGAGTCACCGGTGGTGGAGAAGTAGTTCAGAACGTTGAAACTTGCCAAACGGATGTTTCCACCCACGTTCTCCGGTGCGCTCGTGCGGGTGTCGGCGAACGTCGCCGGCTGCACCGTCGCTGCGTTGCTCGCGACCAGTGCCGTGGTCGGCTGGAACTTCCAGGCGTCGTTGCGAAAGTCGAAGACGACAGGTGACGAGAACGACACCGCGGCACCGATCCGCACCGGTGCGGTAGTCGACAGGTACGGTACCGGGCTGCCCTGGTTGGCGGCGGCGAGGTAGTTGGTCGTGGCCCCGTCATCGAGGGTGACCGCGCGGCCGGCGTTGTCGGCGAGAGCAGTCTGGTATTCGGCGGAGCCGGGCAGGGCGGTGACGCTCGGGTTCACCAACGGCGTCGTTCCGGCGGCAAGGCCGATCTCGGCGTACTGGTTGGTCGTGTAATTGTTGGTGACGGTGAAGTCGCCCTGCGGAGCCAGCAGCATACCCTCGAGGGTTTCGCGCTGGTCTCTGCTGGTCGGCAGCGCCACCGCGACCGGAGTCGGGGCGACCACGTCGGCGGCGGAGAGCTGAGTGACGTCGGCGGCGGTTCCGAAGGCGACCTCGGTCATGCCGAAGAATTCCACGACGGTGCCGACGACCTGCACGTGGTCACCGATCTGCACGTCGGCGGTCGCCGTGCTCGAGTAGGCGAAGACACCGTGGGAGGCGGTGTGGCTGGCGAAGTCCAGATCGCCGCCGGTTGCGGCGGTCTGCAGGTAGAACCCCTCGAAACCGCCGGTCGGGTAGGCGGCCGTGACGATACCGGAGGTCTTGACGACGGTTCCGGCGAGGGGGCTGATGTCGCTCGTGCCCTGGATCGCGTTGATCGCGGTCAGGTCATCGGGCACCGGGGTCGGGTCGGGGTCGGGCTCAGGCTCAATCGGGGCGCCGGTATCCCCTGCTGTGTTCGTGGGCGTCGGGGCGGCGGTGCTGAAGTCGGCCGCGTTCACATCGGTGTCGAGCGAGCCGGTGCGATTGACCGAGCTGGTGACGGATGCCGGGGCGGCGGCTGTTCCCTCAAAGGTGTTCGAACTCCCGTAGCCGATGAGGTCGAGAATCTCGGCTCGCCCGGTAAGCGAGCCGGTGGCGGGAGCGGTGAGCGCCGTGGACTGGTTGGCGAAGAAGATCGTTCCGGAACCGGCGGCGAAGGAGGTGCCGAACGAGGCATCCGGTGTCGGCAGCGCAGCGCCGTTTGCCGCATTCGAACTGCCCTGCACGAGGTAGTACCCGCCAGGAGCGATCGTGCCGGTCAGGGCGACGACCCCGGTCGGGTTGGCGGTGCCCCCCGAGGAGCGGTACTGAATGGAGGTGCCGTCGAGCGTCACCTCAGCGTCGGTCGGGTTGTGGAGCTCGACGAACTTGTTCAGGTAGGTCGCGCCGGAGCTTCCACCATGGAGGTAGGCCTCGTTGATGACGACTCCGGTGCCGGCGATGTTGGCGCTGGCCGGTACGGCAATCAGCGGAGCGGCCGCAAGGCTCACCCCGAGAAGTGTGGCGAAAACAAGCTGGGAGCGGCGGCGAACAGCGGATGACATGGATCTCCTCATTCATAGAACGATGCGTGTCTCATTACCCCGGGGAGTCGTGCTGTCGAAAATTCCCCCGGCCCACCTGTGGCAGGTGCAATAGTTCGCAGCTTAGCGACGGCCCATGTCCGGGGGGTAAACTCCGTCTATTTTGCTCATATGAGCACGCCTCGAAGCAGTGATTCGGCCGATCCGCTCCAAATCGGTCAGCTCAGGCGCTTCACCATGCGGGTGTTGCCGAGTGTGTTCGGCTTGACGCGGGCCAGGTCGAGGAATTCGGCGACACCCTCATCGGGTGACCGCACGAGCTCCGCGTAGATGGCCGGATCGACGGTTTCGGTCCCCATATCACTGAACCCGTTCCGCGTGAAGAACCCCACCTCGAAGGTGAGGCAGAACAGTCGACTGAGGCCGAGGTCGCGGGCATCCGCTTCGAGGCGTTGCATCATGGTGTAGCCGACGCCGCGGCCGAGCCACTCGGCGTCGACGGCGAGAGTGCGAACCTCGCCGAGGTCTTCCCACATGACGTGCAGGGCGCCGCAGCCGATCAGCGTGCCGGATGCGTCAACGGCCACCCGAAATTCCTGCACCGCCTCGTAGAACACCACGCGGTCTTTGCCGAGCAGAATGCGCTGCTGCACGAGCGGCTCGACGAGCGCTTGAATGCCGGGCACGTCGCTCGTGCGCGCGCGGCGCACCGAATATTCCAGTTCGGGTTGTTCCGGTGCGGTCTGCTGCAGTTCAGTCACGCCAATCGGCCCCTTTCGCGCATAATTCAGGATCAAACCACCAGTCTAGGGATCGGTCCGCGTGATTCCGCAGCCGCAGACCCCCGCCCGCCCCGTTCCTCCTGAATTCGCCCCACATTTTCGACCCAGCCAGAGCGGATGCCGGCTCTCCCGACCTCTCCCCCCGCCTATAACTCCTGCAATTCGGGTCACCCCGATCGAACACCCCCCGGAACGACGCGTAACTTGCCTGGACTCGTCAGAATCTGCAGGAGTCATGCGCACCCAACGCCGCCTTTGGGCACAGAAAAAGGCCCGGCAGACGAATCTGCCGGGCCCTGGAGAACTGCTAGTCGCTCGTGATCGCCAGGTCGGGAGTTGCCGGTCCGGTTCCGATAGCAGCAGCCGTGTTCACTCCGACGCCGACCGGGTCAACTCGGGTCGTGGTGGTGAAGACGTAGGCACCGTCGATGTAATCCACGTGCACGTGGTCACCGGCGTTCAGCTCGCCCTGCAGGATCTTCTCCGACAGGCGGTCTTCCACCTCGCGCTGGATGGCGCGGCGCAGCGGGCGAGCACCGAGCGTCGGGTCGAATCCGACCTCGATCAGGTGTTCCTTCGCCGGAAGGGTGACCTCGACGGTCATGTCCCGGTCGAGCAGGCGCACACCGAGACGCTTGATGAAGAGGTCGACGATCTGCAGCAACTCGGGCTTGGTCAGCTGCGGGAACACGATGATCTCGTCCACGCGGTTGAGGAACTCGGGCTTGAAGTGCTTCTTCAGCTCGTCCTTCACCTTGCCGGCCATGCGCTCGTACCCGGTGGTGCTGTCGCCTTCCAGCTGGAAGCCGACCGGTCCACCCGAGATGTCCTTGGTGCCGAGGTTGGTGGTCATGATGATGACGGTGTTCTTGAAGTCGACGACGCGACCCTGACCATCCGTCAACCGGCCCTCTTCCAGAATCTGGAGCAGGGAGTTGAAGATATCGGGGTGGGCCTTCTCGATCTCATCGAACAGCACCACGGAGAACGGCTTGCGCCGTACCTTCTCGGTGAGCTGGCCGCCCTCTTCGAAGCCGACGAATCCGGGAGGCGCACCGAACAGGCGCGATACGGTGTGCTTCTCGCCGTACTCACTCATGTCAAGCGAGATCATTGCAGCTTCGTCGTCGAACAGGAACTCGGCGAGCGCCTTGGCCAGCTCCGTCTTGCCGACGCCGGTGGGACCGGCGAAGACGAACGAACCGGAGGGACGCTTCGGGTCCTTCAGGCCGGCACGGGTGCGACGGATGGTCTTGGCGAGTGCCGAGATGGCCTCTTCCTGGCCGATGACGCGCTGGTGCAGTGCCTTCTCCATGAAGACGAGCCGCGAGGACTCTTCCTCGGTGAGCTTGAACACCGGGATGCCGGTGGCCTGGGCGAGGACTTCAGCAATCAGGCCCTCGTCGACGACCGCGGTGGTCTTGACGTCGCCCGACTTCCACTTCTTCTCGAGGCGCAGGCGCTCGCCGAGGAGGTTCTTCTCCTCGTCACGCAGGCCGGCGGCTTTCTCGAAGTCCTGTTCTTCGATGGCGAGTTCCTTGGCGGCACGCACCACGGCGATTTTCTCGTCGAATTCGCGCAGCTCGGGCGGGCTCGAGAGGATCGACAGGCGCAGGCGGGCGCCGGCCTCATCGATCAGGTCGATGGCCTTATCGGGCAGGAACCGGTCGGAGACGTACCGGTCGGCGAGGTTCGCCGCGGCCACGAGGGCACCGTCGGTGATCGACACCTTGTGGTGCGCTTCGTAACGGTCGCGCAGACCCTTGAGGATGTTGATGGTGTGCGGCAGCGACGGCTCGTTCACCTGGATCGGCTGGAAGCGGCGCTCGAGCGCGGCATCCTTCTCGAAGTGCTTGCGGTACTCGTCGAGGGTGGTCGCACCGATGGTCTGCAGCTCACCGCGGGCGAGCAGCGGCTTCAGAATGGATGCGGCGTCGATCGCGCCCTCGGCGGCTCCGGCACCCACCAGGGTGTGGATCTCGTCGATAAAGACGATGATGTCGCCGCGGGTGCGGATCTCCTTGGTGACCTTCTTCAGGCGCTCTTCGAAGTCACCGCGGTAGCGGCTACCGGCGATGAGCGAGCCGAGGTCGAGCGAGTAGAGCTGCTTGTCTTTCAGCGTCTCGGGCACATCGCCCTTGACGATGGCCTGGGCCAGGCCCTCCACGACGGCGGTCTTGCCGACGCCGGGCTCACCGATCAGCACCGGGTTGTTCTTGGTGCGACGCGAGAGGATCTGCATGACCCGCTCGATTTCTTTCTCGCGCCCGATCACCGGATCGAGTTTATTGTCGCGGGCCATCTGGGTGAGGTTACGACCGAACTGGTCGAGCACCTGGCTGCCAGCCGTGTTGGCTGCCTGCTCGTTGGCGCCGACCGCCACCTGCTCCTTGCCCTGGTAACCGGAGAGGAGCTGAATGACCTGCTGGCGCACACGGTTGAGGTCGGCGCCGAGCTTCACGAGAACCTGGGCGGCGACGCCCTCGCCCTCGCGGATGAGGCCGAGCAGAATGTGTTCGGTACCGATGTAGTTATGGCCGAGCTGCAGCGCTTCGCGCAGGCTCAACTCGAGGACCTTCTTTGCACGCGGCGTGAAGGGAATGTGGCCGGTGGGCTGCTGCTGCCCCTGGCCGATGATGTCCTGAACCTGCTCGCGCACGGCGTCGAGCGAGATGCCGAGGCTCTCCAGAGCCTTCGCGGCGACGCCTTCACCCTCGTGAATCAGTCCGAGCAGAATGTGCTCGGTCCCGATGTAGTTGTGGTTGAGCATCTTGGCCTCTTCCTGGGCCAAAACGACGACGCGACGAGCTCGGTCGGTAAATCTCTCAAACATATGATCGCTCCCTTGGCGCCAGGGCAGTTGGTGCCGTTACATCGAGAGTAACCAGCCTGAACGCCTCGCGGGTGTTTGTTCGCCGTAGGCGTGACGCAGGCTGCGTGCAGCCTGCGTCACGCCTTTGTTTTAGCAGGAGCAGCGTGACGGATGCTGCGCGCGGCCCGGCCGCGCCGCATCCGTTTCGCGCACCTACTGCACCGCGGA
Source organism: Cryobacterium luteum (assembly GCF_900110125.1). Classification (GTDB taxonomy): domain Bacteria; phylum Actinomycetota; class Actinomycetes; order Actinomycetales; family Microbacteriaceae; genus Cryobacterium; species Cryobacterium luteum. Next base: position 70,211 of record NZ_FOCN01000002.1, on the reverse strand, counting down.
GGTGAGCCGGGCGAGGTTGTCGAGGATGGTGGAGCGCAGCGGCTGCTTGCGCCATTCCTCCAGGGTCAGTTCGCGACTATTGAGCCGGTTCTCGTCTTCCATGGCCCGCAGGTTGCGCACGAACGACCGGCCGTGCACCATGAGCGACACCTCCATGTTGAGGCTGAACGAACGCTGGTCCATATTGCTCGAGCCGACGACAGCCACCTCGTCGTCGATCGTGAAGTGCTTCGCGTGCAGAATGTAGGGCGCTTTGTACATGTAGATGTGTACGCCGGCCGTTAGGAGTTCCTCATAATACGAGCGCTGCGCGTGGTAGACCACGGCCTGATCGCCGATTTCGGACACGAACAGTTCCACGTGCAGCCCCCGCTGCACAGCGGTCGTGATGGCGTACATGATCGATTCGTCCGGCACGAAGTAGGGGCTCGTGATGATGATGCGATCCTGCGCGTAATAGAGCAGTGCGAGGAACAGCCGCAGGTTGTTTTCCCCCTTGAACCCCGGCCCGCTCGGCACCACCTGGCAGTCGAGGGCATCCGTCACTGGCCGCGGATGAACCGGCTCGATGTCGCGGGTGAGTAGTTCATTGGTTTCGCTGTACCAGTCGGTGATGAAGATCGCGTTGAGGCCCGACACAATCGGGCCTTCCAGCCGGGTCATGAAATCTTTCCACTGCAGGCCGCGACGAATGTTGCTCTTCATGTTGTAGGAGCGGTCGATGATGTTCTGTGACCCCATGAAGCCGACCATGCCGTCGACGATGAGCAGCTTGCGATGATTGCGCAGGTCGGGTCGTTGCCATTTGCCCTTGAACGGCTGCACCGGCAGCATCAGCTGCCACGCGATGCCGGCATCCGTGAGCCGTTTCTTGGTCTGGTGAAAGCCGGGCTTGCGCATGGACTGAATGTGGTCCATCAGCACCCGTACGCTGACACCGCGTCTGTGCGCATTCTCGAGGGCGTCAAAGAAGGGGGCGGTGGTGTGATCGAGCGAGAGGATGTAGAACTCGACGTGCACGTATTTCTGAGCCTGGTCGATGTCGGCGATCATGGTGTCGAACGCCACCTGGTATTCGCCGATCAGGCTCGCCGTGTTGTCGCCGACCAGCGGCATGGCACCCAGGTTGCGATTGAGTTCAACGACGGATTCGAGCCAGCCCGGCCACGGGTGGTCGCGTCGCACCAGTTCCATGCCCTCGGTGCTGTCGAGGATAAACTTGTTGATTTCATCCTGCATCAGGCGACGCTTCTTCGGCAGCGTACGGAAGCCGATCAACAGAAACAGCAGCACGCCGAGGTAGGGAATGAAGAAAATGGTCAGCAGCCAGGCCATGCCCGACATGGGCCGCCGATTGCGGGGCACCACGATGATGGCAATGACGCGAACCGAGAAGTCGACGATCAGGGCCAGCAGAACGGTGATGGTCAGGCCGTCGATGCCGAACATTGGTACTTAGGTGACCGGTTTGTCGAGACCGAGCCGGGCGCGTTCTTCGGCTTCGATTTGGGCGTACACCTTGCGTTCGGTGCGGTCAGCGCGCAGGATCGAGCGCATCATCAGCCAGAACATGAGGCCGAGCGCAATGGTGGGCACAATCGAAAAGAGCGCGTTACCCCAGAAGTTCTCAATCACGGACCCAGCCTACGCGTAAAGACTGGGAGCGCCGCTACTTGCTCAGCAGGCCGATCAGGCCGCTGCCCAGGTAGTACAGCCCGACGCCGCCGACGATCACCCAGAGGGCGATGCGGTTCATCGACGGCGGCTTACGGCCCCCCTGGTCGGGCCGCAGCTCGTCATCGGGCAGATAACTCATCACTTCACCAGAGGAAAAAGGATCGTTTCGCGAATACCAAGTCCGGTCAGCGCCATCAGCATGCGGTCGATGCCCATGCCCATGCCGCCAGTCGGCGGCATGCCGTATTCGAGGGCGCGCAGAAATTCTTCGTCAAGACGCATGGCCTCCGGGTCTCCCCCGGCGGCCAGGCTCGCCTGCTCGATGAAGCGTTCACGCTGCACGACCGGGTCGACGAGTTCGGAGTAGCCGGTGGCCAGTTCGAAGCCGCGCACGTAGAGATCCCACTTCTCGACCACGCCGGCCACCGAGCGGTGCCCGCGCACCAACGGGCTCGTATCGATGGGAAAGTCCATCACAAAAGTCGGTCGCACGAGCGAACCCTTCACGAAGTGCTCCCACAGCTCTTCGACGTACTTGCCGTGAATGGGGTGGTCGATCTCGATCCCCTCGCGGGCTGCGAGGGCGACCAGGTCGGCCAGTGGCGTCTCCGGGGTGATCACGATGCCGGCGGCCGCCGAGAGGCTGTCGTACATGCCGATGCGGTCCCAGTCGCCGCCGAGGTCGAACAGGGTGCCGTCGGCCCAGGTCACCACGTGCGATCCGGCGATCGCGAACGCGGCATCCTGAATCAGCTTCTGGGTGAGGTCGGCAATGGAGTTGTAGTCGCCATACGCCTCGTAGGCTTCGAGCATCGCGAACTCGGGCGAGTGGGTGGAGTCGGCGCCCTCGTTGCGAAAGTTGCGATTGATCTCATAGACCCGATCGATGCCGCCCACCACGGCCCGCTTCAGGAACAGCTCGGGTGCGATCCGCAGAAAAAGTTCCGTGTCGAAGGCGTTGCTGTGGGTCTGAAACGGTCGAGCGGATGCCCCGCCGTGCATCGTTTGCAGCATCGGCGTCTCAATTTCGATGAACTCGAGGTCTGTGAACGTTTTGCGCAGGCTCGCGACGGCCCTGGAACGGGACAGCACGTTGGTGCGGGCCTGCTCGCGGCTGATCAGGTCGAGGTAGCGGCTGCGTACCCGGGTCTCCTCGCTGAGCTCGGAGTGCAGGTTGGGCAGCGGCAGCAGCGCCTTCGCGGCGACCTGCCAGTCGGTGACCATGATCGACAGCTCGCCGCGACGGCTGGAGATGACCTCGCCGGTGACGAACAGGTGGTCGCCGAGGTCGACGAGGTCCTTCCAGGCGGCGAGGGACTCGTCGCCGACGGCGGCGAGCGAGACCATGGCCTGGATGCGGGTGCCGTCACCCGACTGCAGGCTCGCGAAGCACAGCTTGCCGGTGTTGCGCAGGTGCACGATGCGTCCGGCCAGTCCCACGGTGACGCCGGTGACGGCATCCGCTTGAAGGTCGCCAAATTCGGCGCGCACCGCCGGAATGGTGTGCGTGACGGGCACTGACACCGGGTAGGCGCCGCCGGCCGGGCTCGCGGCGGTCGCATTCAGGCGGTCACGCTTGCCGAGGCGTACGGCCTTCTGCTCGTTCATCTCCGCGTCGGAGAAGCCCTCGGCGTCATCGGTCGAGGTGGGCGGGGTGTTCTGGCTCATCTGGTTCTCCGTTGGTGCTGTCAGTTCACAATAAAGCGGATGCCACGCCTCACCCGAGACGGATCGACACGTTGTCGATCAGTCGGGTGGTGCCGACCCGCGCGGCCACGAGCATGCGCGCCGGCCCGCGATAGTCGTAGGGCACCGAGAGGAAAGTCTCCGGGTGCACGATCACGAGATAGTCCAGTTTAACCAGCGGCTGGGCGGCAATGCGCGCACGCGCTGCGGTGAGCGCTGCACCAGGGCCGGCCTGCGCCTCCGCTACGGCAGCGTTGAGCCCGGCGAACAGCGCCTGCGCTGCCGTGTGCTGCACGTCGTCGAGGTACCGGTTGCGGCTGGACAGGGCCAGTCCGCTGGGTTCGCGCACGGTATCGACAACCTCGATGGTGGTGCGCACATTGAGATCGGCGACCATGCGTTGCACCAGAAAAGCCTGCTGGCCGTCTTTTTGGCCGAACACCGCGGCATCCGGCGTCACGATGCCCAGCAGTTTCGCCACGACGGTGAGCATGCCGTCGAAGTGGCCGGGCCGCGCGGCTCCCTCATAGAGTGAGCCGACCGTTCCGGCGGTCACCCGGGTATCGTTCGTGCCGCCCGGATACATCTCGCGGGCGCTCGGCGCGAACACGAACGCCACGTTCTCGGCCTCGAGCGCGGCCAGGTCAGCCTTGAGGGTGCGCGGGTAGCTGTCGAGGTCTTCGCCGGCGCCGAATTGCAGGGGGTTGACGAAGATCGACACCACCACGATGTCGCCGAGGGTGTGCGCCCGTCGCACGAGCTCGAGGTGGCCGGCGTGCAGCGCCCCCATGGTCGGCACCAACACGATGCGCGTGTCACCGCCGGTCAGTGCCGCGCGGTCGCGCGCCTGGCCGAGACGGTCATGCAGCTCGGCGATGGAGCCGATCATTTCTGGCGTAGTCATTCGCGCGACCTGTCGTCGTCAAACGGATGCTGCCGCTGCTCGATTTCATCGAAGCCCGCCAGGTCGAGTCGTTCGGGGCTCGTGCGCCCGAGGGCGTTCTCCATCGCGGAGCGCAGCAGCGGACCAAGAATAGCCCCTGGATGTTCGAGACCGATTCCGGCGAGCAGCCGCGTGGCCTGCTCGACGATCGACGTGGAGAAGGCGGTGGCGATCTGGATCGCTTCGGCGTAGCTGGCACGGTCGGCCTCGGCGATGATGAGCGGTTCGCCGCCCATCTCCACGGCGAGCGCCTGCCCGATCGGCAACACCGGGCCGGGTGCGGTCACCGCGAAGTAGCTGTCGGCGAGACGGGCCAGGTCGAGGCTGGTTCCGGTGAAGGACATCGCCGGGTGAATGGCGAGCGGAATGGCGCCGGCCGCCTGCGCCGGCGCGAGCACGGCGGTGCCGAAGCGGGCCGAGGTGTGCAGCACGATCTGGCCGGGCTGCCAGGTGTTCGTCGCGGCGAGGCCCTGCACGAGGCGCGCCAGGTGGGCGTCCGGCACCGCGATGATGACCAGTTCGCTTCGTTCGACGACCTCGGGCACGGTGAGGATGGGCACGAGCGGCAGGATCGCTTCGGCGCGGTCGCGGCTGGCCTGCGAGATCGCGGAGATGCCGACGATCGCGTGGCCAGCGCCCGCGAGGGCCGCTCCAAGAATGGGGCCGACGTGACCGGCGCCGATGATGCCGACGCCGAGGCGTCCGGGCTTGTCGTTCATTCCGCTGCTTCCCGGGCTGGCGAGGGTTTGCCCGCGCGGCTCCACTGGTGGGTAGTGTCGGCGAGCGCCGACCGTACGGCTCCCGTGGACATCCACTCGAAGAGAACCAGTGCTTCATCGACGTCGATGACGGGCAGTGAGGCACTGACCGGCCCGGCAACCGTGTGCAGGTCTGCCGACGCGAGGCGTAGGCGCCTTCGCACGGGTCCCTGGCTGATGCGCACGCCCTGCATTCGCGCGAGGGGCACGAGAATGAGGTCGCGGGAAAGCACGCCGCGGCGAATCACGGCGACCTGATCCGAGACTGCCCAGCCGGTGCGCCACCACGAGAATGGGCGCAGCCAGGCGGCACGGGCGGGGGCATTACTGTAGAAATCGGCGAGCGCGGCGTCACGTTTGTGACCGCCGAGCAGTCCGTTCTCGACCAGGGCGCGTTGAGTGTCGGTGTCGAAGCCGGGCAGCGCCAGTTGGAGTACCTTCTCGACGTCGGCAAGGGTGCCGACCGGCAGGATGTTGGCGCTGGTCGCGGGGGCGCTGCTGCGGCCGGCGGCCTGGCCCGCCGTGTTGATGCTGACCTGCCACCAGCCGAACCGACGCCAGAGAATGGGCTGTGACACCTTGATGGCGTGGATGCGGCCGGGCGGCAAGGTCTGACTGCTCGTGGACAGCAGACCGAAGCCGACCCGCACACCGTCGGGGGTGCCCGCGATGCTGAACCGCAACGTCTTGGTGATGCGGGAGAAGTAGTAACCGACACTGCCGAGGAGCCCAGGCAGCACCGCCACGAGCACCCAGCCGCTGCTCCCGGCGACCACGCTGACGATGAGACCGACGCCGGCCAGAAGGAGAAAGACGGTGAAGCCGCTGAGCACAACCGATCCGATCAGGCGCCCCGGCGGAATGCGCACGACCGATTCGGGCGGGGCCGCATCGGGGTCGAGCTCCGGAGCCCGAAATTCGTTGTAGCGCGCGGTCGCGAAGTCACCGAGGGCCGTGTGCGCGGGTGGCGCGGTGGCCGGCACGATCGGGGTGGGTGCGGCTGCCGCCGGCACACCGGGCAGGTCGGCCGGCTGCCGTGCCTGCCACAGACCGGAGGCAAGGTGCAGGATGTCGCGGCGCAGGTCATCCGCTAGTTTCGAGCCGAGATAGGCGAGCTGTACGTTGCCGTCTTGTCCGGCGACCGTGATCTCCAGCCGGGCCGCACCGAACAGGCGGGCGATCAGCGGCCGGGCCAGATTGACACCCTGCACCCGGTCGAGACGGGCCTTGCGGTTGCTGCGAAAGACCACGCCGCTGCGCACTTCGACGATCTCTCCGGTCACCCGAAAGGTGTGCATGCGCCAGGACAGGTAGAACACCCCGATGATGACCAGAAGCACCCCGGCGACGATCAGCAGGGCCCAACCGGCGGCTCCGCGCTCGTAGATCGCGTCGATCGGATCGCCCCGATAGTTCTCCTCACCCAGGAACAGGTCGACGAGTCGTTCGCGCAGGTTGGCGATGATGAAGCCGATGATGGCCACCATAAAAATGCCACCCCGCAAAACCGGCGTCGCGGGGTGCAGGCGGTGCCATTCCCCGTCGGTGAGGTCGGTGCGCGGCGCCGCCAGGGGGGCCGGAATCGGAGCGGCTGGCTCGCTCACAGGCCGGCCCGGCGGCTCTCCGCGAGTTCCACCAGCCGGTCGCGCAGGCTCTCGGCGTCGGCTTCGGCCAGCCCGGGAATCGAGACCCCGGCGGTGGCCGCGGCCGTCACGAACTTGAGGTCGGCCAGCCCGAGCCACCGGGCGATCGGGCCACGGGTGATGTCGATGAGCTGCATCCGCCCGTACGGCACCGCGACGAAACGTTGAAAGAGGATGCCGCGGCGAAACAGCAGGTCATCGCCCCGCAGCAGATACCCGATGGAGCGCACCCGACGCGGCTCGAACACGAGATTGATGATCGACGCGACCAGCACGGCTATGCCGACCCACAGGGCCCAGGTCTGGTCGAGCAACAACCAGAGCAGGCTCGCTCCGCCGCACACGACAACGGCGTTCACGATGGTGCCGACGATCTCGACCAGTACATACTTCGGGGAGACGCGCATCCAGTCGCCCGTCTCGGGCAGTTCGAGCCGCGCCGACGGTTCGGGCCTATCGGCCGATTCGGCCACGTCGTGTGGAACGGGCGGCAGCGCACCAGGCTGGTTTACGTCGGGCAGGTCAGGCACGGGTACCTCCGGAGTCATCGGTATCGCCATTGGTGTCATCGTCGGGCGGCAGGGTACAGAAGTGTTCGGCCACAAGGCCGGCCGTGAGCATGAGCGCTGCGCCGATCGCCGTGCCGATCGCGAGCCACAACGATAGGACTGCCGGTACCACCGAACGGGTGAGAATGTACAGAACGAGGCCCAGAGCGGCTCCCAGCAGCAGCGACGCCGACAACGACGTGGCCTTCGACAGCACGGCCACCCGCATGGCCCAGAACGGGTCGATGCGGCGCAGCGCCCTGCGACGGGTACCCTGGCGCACCTGCCAGGCCAGGCTCACGACGACCGCGCCCAGCAAAATCAGCGTCAACGGCAGGGTCACCGGCGGAACGACGATCGGAGCGCCCGATGCCGCGAAGGCGATCTCGAGCAGAAAGCCGATCACGAGACCGATCAGCACCGCGGCGAGCAGTCCGGTCGCGTGTGAACGCTTCACCGCCCGGCTCCCGGTGCCGGCGCGGATTCAGCGGCTGAGGCATCCGCTACCCGGCGCACCGTGATGCCGGTGGCGGCGAGCAGATCCCGAACCAGCCCACGGCCGGGGATGACGGCCGCCGCGTCGAGGTCGAGCCACGGGGCCAATACGAAGTCACGTTCCGCCGCGCGCGGGTGCGGCAGGATGAGGCGATCATCGTCGATACGCAGCTCGCCGAACACGATGAGGTCGATGTCAAGCGTTCGGTCCCCCCACCGTTCGGCGCGCACCCGGCCGTGCCGGGCCTCGATGAGATTGACGGCGTCGAGCAGGGCGTACGGGTCGCCGCTATAGCCGATGGTCAGCACGGCGTTGAAGTATCGGGGCGCACTCTCGTCGACGCCGCCCGGTTTCACGGCCGCAGATTCATACACGGGCGAGACGGCAACGCGGGTGGCACCGGGGAGTTCGCTGATGTCCGCCGCGGCCCGGGTGAGCGTGGCCGCCCGGTCGCCGAGATTACTGCCGAGGGCCAGGACCACTCGCTCGATGCTCCCGATCATGACCGAGACCGGGTGATCTGCACGGCCACGTCGGTGAACGGCACCGAGATGGGAGCTTGCGGTTTGTGCACCGTGACCTGCACGCGCAACGCCGGCGGGTGCGCCAGCACGACGGCCGCGATGCGCTCGGCGACGGTTTCAATGAGGTCGACCGGGTTGTGCCGGGCCGCGTCGGTGACCTCTTCGGCGAGTTCGCCATAGTGGATGGTCTGGGTCACGTCATCGCTGGCCGCTGCGGCCAGCAAATCCAGCCAGACAGTCACGTCGATGACGAAGTCCTGACCGTTTTCTTTCTCAAAGTCGTAGACGCCGTGGTGGGCGTTCACCCGCAGGCCGGTGAGGGTGATCGAATCAGTCATGGGTCCATTGTGACGGACGCACAGCGCTGTGCGGCAATCCCTGCGCACGGTGCGGCGTCGACCGCTGCACGCTGGCCAGCACGTTCAGGGCGGTGCGGGTCGCCGCGACGTCGTGCACCCGCACCGCCCAGGCGCCGGCCTGAGCGGCGAGCACGCTGACCACGGCGGTGGGCAGGTCGCGGTCAGGCAGAGCAGCACCGTTTGGCAGCACCCCGGCGAGGAAGCGTTTGCGTGAAGCGCCGACCATGACCGGCAGGCCGAGTTCAGCGAAGGCGTCGAGCCGGGCCAGGAGCTGCCAGTTGTGTTCGGTCTTCTTCGAGAATCCGAGTCCGGGGTCGAGCACGATCCGTTCCCTGCCCACTCCGGCGCGGGTCAGCGCGTCGACGCGGGTGCGCAGTTCGGCGATGACGTCGGTGACAACGTCGCCGTAGTCGGCGAGGGTGTCCATCTGCTGCGCGTGTGCGCGCCAGTGCATGGCCACGTAGGTGAGGCCGGTCTCCGCTGCAACGGCCCCCATGCCGGGGTCGGCGAGACCACCGGACACGTCATTGATCACGCTCGCGCCCGCCGTCGCCGCGGCACGGGCGGTGGCAGAGTTGAAGGTGTCGATGCTCAGCCGCAGGCCCTGCCGGGCGAGCTCGGTGACCACCGGAATGATGCGTCGCTGCTCTTGTTCCGGTGAAACACGGGCGGCTCCGGGCCGGGTGGACTCGCCGCCCACGTCGATGAGGTCGGCACCCTGGGCGTGCAGCAGCAGACCGTGCTCGATGGCGGCATCCGTTGACGCCCACCGGCCGCCGTCACTGAAGGAGTCCGGGGTGACATTGAGCACGCCCATGATGAGCGTCATCCGCCGGCAGAAATCAGCGCGATGATCTCGGCGCGGGCCGTCGGATCGGTCAGCGCTCCACGCGTGGCCATGGTCACCGTCGAGCTCGCGGTCTGGCGCGGTCCGCGGGTGCCGACGCAGCCGTGCACGGCGTCGAGCACGACGAGCACGCCGAGCGGGTCGAGGCCTTCGTGCAGGGCATCGGCGATCTCCTCGGTGAGTCGCTCCTGCAGCTGCGGCCGAGCGGCGAGGGTCTCCACGACGGCGGGCAGTCGGCCGAGGCCGACGACCCGGCCCCTGGGCAGGTAGGCCACGTGGGCGATGCCGAGAAACGGCAGCAGGTGGTGTTCGCAGACCGAACGAAAGGCGATATCGCGCAGCAGCACGAGCTCGCCGGTACTGCCGTCGACCGGAACGAAGTCCTTCAGGTGGTCTTGTGGGTTCTGGTCGAGGCCGGCGAAGAACTCGGCGTAGGCATCCGCTACCCGCCGTGGGGTGCTCTCCAGGCCGGCCCGTGTCGGGTCCTCACCGATCGCAGCGAGAATCTCGGCGACGGCCGCCTGAATGCGCGCCCTATCCACTGCCACGGGCGCCTAGGCGGTCGCGGGGCGGGGGTTGCGGGCCGGCGCGCGCTTCGGTTTGGCAGGGACGGCGTCACCGCTGGAGATGCCACCGTCAACGGCGGCACCGTCGATGGGAGCCTTCGGCGCCGGCATGGCGATCGGCGGTACGTCCGAGACGGGGCGCTTGTCACTTGAAAGCCATTGCGGTCGTGGCGGGAGTTTCTCCACGCTGGCGAAGATCTCGGCGAGGGCGGTCTGGTCGAGCGTTTCGTGCTCGAGCAGGGCCGCCGCGAGGCTGTCGAGGATCGCACGGTTCTTGATCAGCACCTCGTAGGCCTCGTCGTGGGCGTCTTCGAGCAGCTGGCGCACCTCGCGGTCGACGCTTTCGGCGACGCGCTCCGAGTAGTCGCGCTGGTGTCCCATGTCACGACCGAGGAAGACTTCGCCCGATCCCTGGCCCAGCTTGAGCGGGCCGACGACCGCGCTCATGCCGAACTCGGTGACCATCTTGCGGGCAGTCGCCGTTGCTTTCTCGATGTCGTTGGACGCGCCGCTGGTCGGGTCGTGAAAGATGATCTCTTCAGCGACGCGGCCGCCCATGGCGTAGGCGAGCTGGTCGAGCAGTTCGTTGCGGGTGACCGAGTAGCGGTCTTCGAGCGGCATGACCATCGTGTAGCCGAGGGCGCGGCCGCGCGGCAGGATGGTGATCTTGGTCACCGGGTCGGTGAAATTCATCGCGGTGGCGACCAGGGCGTGGCCACCCTCGTGGTACGCGGTGATGAGCTTTTCCTTGTCACGCATGACGCGGGTGCGGCGCTGCGGTCCGGCCATGACCCGGTCGACGGCCTCGTCGAGGGCGCGGTTGTCGATGAGCTGGGCGTTGGACCGCGCGGTCAGCAACGCCGCCTCGTTGAGCACGTTCGCCAGATCAGCACCGGTGAAGCCGGGCGTCTTACGCGCGAGCACCTCGAGGTCCACACCGTCGGCCATCGGCTTGCCCTTGGAGTGCACCTCGAGGATGCGTTTGCGACCGAGCATGTCGGGTGCGTCGACGCCGATCTGCCGGTCGAACCGGCCAGGGCGGAGCAGGGCGGGGTCGAGGATGTCCGGGCGGTTGGTGGCGGCGATGAGGATGACGTTGGCCTTGACGTCGAAGCCGTCCATCTCGACCAGCAGCTGGTTGAGGGTCTGCTCACGTTCGTCGTGGCCGCCGCCCATGCCGGCACCACGGTGACGGCCGACGGCATCGATCTCGTCGATGAAGATGATGGCCGGAGCATTTTCCTTGGCCTGGCTGAACAGGTCTCGCACTCGGCTGGCACCGACACCGACAAACATCTCGACGAAGTCGGAGCCGCTGATGGCGTAGAACGGCACGTTGGCCTCGCCGGCGACCGCGCGAGCGAGGAGGGTTTTACCGGTTCCGGGCGGGCCGTACAGCAGTACGCCCTTGGGAATGCGGGCACCGACCGCCTGAAATTTAGCCGGCTCCTTGAGGAAGTCCTTGATCTCTTCGAGCTCTTCGATGGCTTCGTCGGCACCGGCGACGTCGGCAAAGGTGACCTGCGGGCTTTCCTTGGAGACCAGTTTGGCTTTGGACTTGCCGAACTTCATGACCTTGCTGCCGCCGCCCTGCATCGAGATCATGAGCCAGAAGAAGGCACCGATCAGCAGTACGGGCAGCAGAAAACTAAGCACGCCCAGCACCCAGTTGGCCTGTGGCACCTCGTCGGTGAAGCCGTCCTTCGGGTTGGCGGCGGTGACGGCGGTAATGATCTCCTCGCCGCGCGGTGCGACGTAGTAGAACTGCACCTGGGTTCCGAGGTCCCCGCTGGCCTTGGTCAGCGTGAGGTCGACCCGCTGTTCGCCGTCGACGATAGTGGCCTCGGCGACATTGCCGGATTTCAGGTAGCCGAGACCCTCCTGCGTGCTGACCTCGCGAAATCCGCTCATGGTAATGAGGCTTGACCCCACCCAAACGGCGATGACGGCGAGCACAATATAGAGAATCGGGCCGCGGAGTAGCTTCTTGACGTTCATGGTGACCTCAGGCTAGCGCTCGATTACAAAGGAATGCCGTGTGTTCGCCCAAAGGAGAACTCAGGCGCGGGTCGCGGTACGCCTAGAGAGCGGCTGCGGCGACCGTGGAGTAGACGTGCGGGGCCAGAATGCCCACCGAGCGCAGGTTGCGGTACTTCTCGTCGTAGTCGAGGCCGTAGCCCACCACGAATTGGTTCGGAATGTTGAAGCCCACATATTTCACATCGATGTCGACGCGCGCGGCGTCGGGCTTGCGTAGCAGCGCGCAGATTTCAATGGATGCCGGACCACGCGTTTTCAGGTTCGCCAGCAGCCACGACAGGGTCAGGCCGGAGTCGATGATGTCCTCCACGATGAGCACGTTGCGGCCGGACAGGTCGGTGTCGAGGTCCTTGAGAATGCGCACAACGCCGCTCGACTGGGTTCCGGAACCGTAGGAACTGACGGCCATCCAGTCCATGGTGACCGGGTGGTGCAGTTCGCGCGCCAGATCGGCCATGACCATGACCGCGCCCTTGAGCACGCCGACCAGCAACAGATCGGTACCCGCGTAGTCGACCTCGATCTGGCGGGACATTTCGGCCAGGCGAGCTCGAATCTGCTCTTCGCTGATCAGGATCTCGGTGAGGTCGCCGTCAATGTCGCGAGGTTCCATGTGGAGAGAGCAGTCCTTTGTGTCAGGTGGGTCCAGGAACGGAAAAAATCAAACTTCCACCCTGCCGTATAACTCTAATGCCTGGCAGGCTGAGCGCCCCCTGTCCATGCCAATTCGTCACGAGCGCCGCCACGGCGAGGGCCTGCCCCCGATCCAGCCACACCCCGCACACTTCCTCGACGGCGAAGCGAATCACCCGCTGCCGTATTGCGGCAGGGTGCGCTGCGAGCACGGCCGCCGCTATTCGCCGATCAGCCCAGTGCGCGCGCAGCACAGTGCGCGCAAGCTCGTCGAGCGCGTCGGAATCCTCCCGCAGGGCTTCGGAGGTGCGGGCGAGCGCCAGACCGACGCCGGGGCCGAGCTCACTCTCGAGCATCGGCAGTACCGTTTGCCGTACCCGCACGCGGGAATAGCGCGGGTCGAAATTCTGCGGGTCGCTCCAGGGTTCGAGGCCGGCGTCGGCGCAGAATTGCCGGGTTGCCGCGCGACGGATGCCCAGCAAGGGTCGCAGGATCAGCCCGGTTCGCGCCGCCATCCCCCGCAAACTGGTCGGTCCGGAGCCGCGAGCAAGGCCGAGCAGCACGGTTTCGGCTTGGTCATCGAGGGTATGGCCGAGCAGCACCCCGCTCGCCCCGGTCTGTGTGAGCGCGACATCGAACGCCGCGTAGCGGCTCGTTCGTGCCGCAGCTTCCGGCCCGGTTCCGTCGTCGACGACGCTCACTCCCAGAACGAGCACCGGGTCGAGGCCGAGCTGGCGGGCGGTGTGTGCAGCCCGCGCCGCAACATCCGCTGAACCGGGTTGCAGGTTGTGGTCGACGATCACCGCTCCGGCACGGATGCCCGCCCGCCCCGCTTCGAAGGCTGTCGCGGCGGCGAGGGCGAGCGAATCAGCGCCACCGCTCAGGCCCACCAACACGAGCCCTTGGGCCGGCAGGAGTGCGCGCACGGCCCGACGAATATCGGCGATGGCCGGGGTGAGGCGCGGGCGGCGGGAGGATTCCATCCAGTAACGTTATCCGCAGACTTAGATCAAGGGAGAAACACAGCCATGGCCGAATACGACGCAGTCATCGAAATCCCTCGCGGGAGCCGCAACAAGTATGAGGTAGACCACGAAACCGGTCGGGTGTATCTCGACCGAGTGCTCTACACGAGCTTCATGTACCCCACCGACTACGGCTACTTCGAGAACACGCTCGGCCTCGACGGCGACCCCGTCGACGTTCTCGTACTGCTCGACTATCCGCTCTTTCCGGGCGTCGGAGTCTCCGTGCGTCCCGTCGGAGTGTTCAACATGACCGATGACGGCGGCTCCGACGCCAAGGTCATCGCTGTTCCGGCCGGCGACCCGCGCTGGGACCACATCCAGGATGTCCTCGACATTCCGGAGTACACCCGCAAGGAAATCGAGCACTTCTTCGAGCACTACAAGGACCTCGAACCGAACAAGTGGGTCAAGACGGAGGGCTGGGGCGACGCCGCTGAAGCCAACCAGATCGTCGTCGACGGCATTGCCAAGCTCGCCGAAGAGGGTCACTAACCCTCACATCGACGAAGGCCCCCTGGTCGACCAGGGGGCCTTCGTTCTGCCTGCGGGCCCCTTGCGGGGGCTAATTCAGGAAATCTGCCGGGATGTTCGATGTTGATCGCACTGGTCTGCGGGGCCGCACCTAATCCTGGAACGATCTCCTGAATTAGCCACCAAGTAGCGACGTCAGGGTATGAGCGGCGGGCGTCAGGCGGCCGGACGGCCGACGTAGGGCGCGACGGCCCAGGACGACCAGATGCTGTGCACTCGCACGCGGGAAGACGGGTTCGGGGCTTCGAGGACCTGGCCGTTGCCCACGTAGATCGCCACGTGGTAATAGTTACCCGGGCTGCCCCAGAACACCAGGTCGCCGACCTGCACCTGGGCGAAGGAGACGAGCTTGCCCTGCTTGGCCATGGTGTTGTACTGGTTTGTGGCCGAGTGGGTACCGATGTAGACGCCGCCCGCCGCGTACGCGGCTTTGGTCAGACCGGAGCAGTCCCACGCGTCGGGGCCGGAGCCGCCGAAGACGTAGCGGTCGCCGAGCTGGTTGCGGGCGAACGCGAGTGCCGTGTCGACGATGCTCGCGTTGGGAGCGGCAACCGGAGCGGAGGGCGCTGGCTGCGCAGCGGGCGTGACGGGCGCAGCGGGCGTGACGGGCGCGGCGGGGGTGACCGACCCGGAACCCGATCCCGAACCCGAACCGGAACCGGACCCGGCGGCGGCATCCCGCACGGCCTGCGCTGCCGCAGCAGCCGCTACCGCTGCAGCGGATGCCTGCGCCTGCGCGAACGCGGAAGCGGCAGCAGCAGCGTCTTCGCCCGCGTGAAAGCTGCGTTCGGCCTCGGCCGTGGTGTCTTTGAGCAGGGCGAGCTGCTCGAACAGCTCGCTCGACTTGCGTTGCTGGGTCTCGTACGCGGCCTCGGCTGCCGTCGAGCTCGCCGTCGCGGCGTCGAAGGTGGTCTTGGACTCTTCGGAGAGGCGTTCGCGTTCCTCGGTGGCCGATACGGCCTGCGCGCCCAGGGACTCGGCCGCGTTCTTGTCCTCCACGGCCTCGGTGTAGATCTGCTCCGACTGCTCGCTGAGCTTGCTGGCCGTGCCGAGCTGGCTGAGCAGGTCATCAGCGCTGTTGCCGTTCAAGAACAAATTGAGTGACAGGCCGCTGGCACCGGACTTGGCGAGGTGAGCGGCGATCAGGCCCGCGCGCATTTTCGACGTCGCGGCGGTGGCCTCAGCCGTTTCAGCCTGGTCCTTGAGGCTGGTTTCTCGCGCGGTGGCGGCATCCAGGGCGTCCTGTGTCACGCGGTAGGCCTCGGCCGCAATCTGGGCGGTCGTAACGGCCTTCGCTGCTTGGGCTGCCAGCCCGTCGAGCAGCGCGCCGAGGGTCGCAATTTCGGCCTGCTTGGTCGACTCGTTTTGCTTGGCCTTCTCGACGTCGTTCCAGCTCGGGTAGTCGGGCGCGGCGAAGGCAGCCCCGCCGGCGGCGGCAACGGATGCTGTCACCGCCGACACCGCCCCGATTGCCACGGCGGAAAGCAACCGTTTTGACGTCGTGCGCACTCGTGCGCGCGCGGTGTTGGTGGTGCTCGGTACGTTGGTGGTGCTCGGTATGTTGGTGGTGCTCGGTATGTTGGTGGTGCTCGGTACGGTTGTGGTGCGCTTAGCCAAGTGATGCTCCCCGATCGGCCATGAATGGAACGGGATTGATGCGGTTTCCGCCAATCCAGACTTCGAAGTGCAGGTGGCAGCCGTTGGCGGCCCCAGTATCGCCGGAACTGGCGATCAGCTGGCCGGCGGAGACCGATTGGCCGACGCGCACGTTGTAGCCGCCGTTTCGGATGTGCGCGTACCCCGTTGACACGTTGTCGCCGTGGCTGATCTTCACAAAGTTGCCGTAGGTACCGAGCACTCCCGCCCAAGTCACGACGCCGGCGTGGGCGGCATAGATGGGTGCGCCACAACCGGTGCCGAGGTCGGTGGCGTAGTGGAAGCTTCCGCTGCACTGGCCGCCGCTACCGCAAATTGTCGAGCGAGGGCCGTAGCCGCCGGTGATGCGTCCGCTGGCTGGAACGCCCCAGCCGGACATGCTCACCGACCCGCCGGAGCCACCGCCGCCGCTCGCAGCGGCCGCCGCGGCAGCTGCCCGAGCCGCCGCAGCCTCAGCGGCGACGCGGATCGCTTCGAGCCGGGCACGTTCCGCAACGCCGGCTTCATACCCGGCCGACGTCGTCGCTTGGGCGTCGCGCATGAACTGCAGCTGCTGCTCCAGCTCGATGCCCTTGGCTTCGGACTCGGCGAGGGCGTTCGCCGCTGCCTCGGCGGCGGCCTGGGCGGCGGCGAGCGCAGCCTCGGCGGCGACCCGCAGGGTTTCGCGCTCGGTCTGAGCGATCTTGGCCTGGTCCCCGAGCGACTGGGCGTTGTTGGTGGCGGACTGCGCCGATTCGTAGACGTCGGAGCTGCGCTCGACCAGCTTGCTCATGTTGCCCAGTTTCGCGAGCAGCAGGTCGGCGTCGGCGCCGTCACCCTCCCCCTCGAGGAACAGGTTCACGCTCAGGTCGGTGCCGCCGGTGCGGTAGAGCTGGGCGGCGAGCTGCCCGGCCTGCTTGGTGGCGGCATCCGCTGTGGCCTTGCTGGTATCGGCCTGGGTCTGGATGTCTTCGGCGCGGCGGGTGGCGTCATCGAACTCTTGCTGCGCGACCTCGAGTTCGCTCGCGCTTTTCTCCGCGGCGGCCTGGGTCTGCTGCACCTGCACCTGCAGGCCGGCGATGAGGCTCTCGATTGCGGTCACCTGCGCGGCGGCTGAGGCGGTGTTCGCCTTGGCGTTTTGCAGGTCCTGCCAGGACGGGTAGTCGACGGCGCTGGCCGGGGCTGCGGGGCTCACGAGGGTGACCAGCAAGGTTAGCGCCGCCAGGATGCTGGTCAGCGCCAGGGTGTGCCGGGGCCACCGATTGGTCACACGCAAACGGCGGGCGGCCTCGTCAGTTCCGCGGCCGGTCACAGTTCTCATACGAATCATTGTTTCCCAACAGGCTTATAGCAGTCGCCACGTGCGCCGAGGCAGACTCTTCAGAGTAACAAGGCGGGCACGATTCGCCCAGTCTTACCGGCGAATCTAACCCGCGAAATAGCCGCTGGCCCGCCCATTTGCGGGCGCGGTGCGAACTGGGTCGGCAAAATGTTCACCGTTTGAGCGGATGCCGCGCGCGCCGATTTGGCCTCAGCCGCACAAGACCGTATGCTTACTCTTCGGCAGCCATGAACTTTGTGGCTCACGGCCCCATCGTTTAGCGGCCTAGGACGGCGCCCTTTCACGGCGTTAACACGGGTTCGAATCCCGTTGGGGCTACGCAAACTGCACGTGCATGAAAAAGTAGCAAAGAAATAGAATAGTCTTATCAAGTGCCTCGCACACAGATTCATATCTTTACATCGAGGCCCTGTAGCGCAGTTGGTTAGCGCGCCGCCCTGTCACGGCGGAGGTCGCCGGTTCAAGTCCGGTCAGGGTCGCAAAGGCAATAGCCCTTTCGAAAGGAAGGGCTTTTTTCCTTAGAAGAGGCGTTTTTGACGCAGCTTTGGGGCCCTGTAGCTCAGTTGGTAGAGCGTTCGACTGAAAATCGAAAGGTCACCGGATCGACGCCGGTCGGGGCCACCACCGCCACTCCCTAGAAACTCACTCGTGAGGAACTCGGGGAGTGGCCTTTTTTATGCCCATTTTCGGGCTCCGCGCCGGCCTGCTCTCTCGCGGTGGCCACACTCTGGACACAAGTGAAATCAACGTGCGCTGCTTGACGCCTGACGGTGCGGCACATGTGTCGTGTCGCGGGCGCTATTCCGGCTGTTCGCAACGGTGGGTCATACACCTGGTATTCATTGGCCGAGCAGGACTTCCGGCTGGTAGCGTTGGGTTGCCTGCGCAATGCAGCTCTTATGGGGGAGTGTCACATGGCCAACATCAACGTCTCGTACCTGGAACTTAATTCGTCGGCCGACCGCCTTGTTGTCGGTCGCGACGACATCAACTCCAAGCTTGCTGAGTTGCAGAGCCTGATCGCTTCTCTCGTGAGCTCTGGTTTCGTCACCGACAAGTCCTCAGGCGCCTTCAACTCTTCCTACGAGCAGTTCACCAGCGGCGCCCGCGCCACCATCAACGGCCTCGACGGGCTGTCCAATTATCTGCGCACCACGGCGACCACACTGTCCGAGGTCGACGCACAGCTCGCCGCTCGACTCTCCCGCTAACCCCTCGCTGCCTGGCACTCGACGTTTAGCGGCGGCTGCCACTGTTTGGAGGTAACTATGTATGGAGACATGTCTGTCGTCAGGCTTGACTCGACGCGCCTGCGCACCCAAGGTGATGAAATGCGGGCCCGCGCACTGGCTATCAAGGCGCGTGCCGAGTCGATGAACTGGAACTCGGTCGCTGCGACCGCGTTCCGCACTGAAATCGGCGTCGCGGCCGATGCGCTCGGTCGATCTGCTGCCGCACTCGACACGGCAGCGGATGCCCTGACGAACCACGCTAGATCCGTCGACGAGGTCAAGGCGCTCATCCAGCAAGCCCAGGTGTGGGCGGGTGAGCGCCTGAATGAAGCACGCTCGATCGTCGGCAACGCCGTCAAGGTCGTTCACGATGTCGCGGAAAACGCGGTCACCGGCTTCATGACCGTGCTCGCCTCCGTCCCCGATCAAGTCAACAACGTCAAGGTCTCCGTTTTCCAGGTGTTCGGCGTTGACGTCGCACCCGAGACCGTTTCCCGCGCCGAGGACATCGTGCGGGCTGTTCCAAACCAGCCAGTTGACGGTGCCCGGGAGTGGCTCGACGTGCAGCGTTCCCTGGGCGCTTGCCGCTAAACCAGTCGCCGGGTTTCAACTCCCGCCCCGTCAGATGCCGGCGCCCTGCCCGGACTTAACCTGCCGACAGGGTGGGAACCGCACCCGGCCAGGCACCCAAGTATTCCGGACCATTGAAATAGACGCTGTATACCCCGGCAGTGGGCGGGTACGCGAACCCGGCGAGCAGATTCGCCTGCGTTTGCAGGTCGAGGGTTTGGCCGTTGCTGCGCACGGTCAACGTCAGTTCTGCAGGCTGGCGGTCGAAGGACGTCGCCCAGCCAACGCGCAGCACATAGTCAAGGACCCCTTCGGCAGTCATCGCGGCCTCGTCATCGACGTAAACCTCGATGATCGTTGCTGTTGACAAGCCGGAGATTGAGCTTCGAACAGTGGCGTCACTCAGCCCGGGAACAGCGTTCAAGAGCACGACGGCGGCATCGCTGCTGATCCCGGCGGCCGCGTCGGTCGGGGTCGGCGCGACGGTGGACATGCCGGGTTTCAGGATCGAACAGCCGCTCAGCACGCCCACCATAACCAGGACCGCCATCGTGGCGCAGGTCCAACGCTTTCGGATACTCATAGTTGGATCCTTATCGAGTTGCTGCATAGTCATGAACGGTTGCTTCGCCACCAGTGAAAAAGCCCCGCGCGGAAGCGGTGAACGCGTCGGCATTCGGATCGCCCGAACCCTGGAACTCTCCCGCCGTCACCGCGTACTTCACCGCGTTGTGGGGTTCCGTGTTGTCGCCCATCCCCGGGGGATCCGCGTGCACGGTGGCCTGGTTGGTCGTTGCGGGGTTGTCTGACCCGTCCCCTGCCGGGACCAGGTCCCCCGTGTGTTCGAAGGAGAGCACGTTGACGTCGGA
This sequence comes from Cryobacterium luteum, assembly GCF_900110125.1. Classification (GTDB taxonomy): domain Bacteria; phylum Actinomycetota; class Actinomycetes; order Actinomycetales; family Microbacteriaceae; genus Cryobacterium; species Cryobacterium luteum. The sequence continues at coordinate 50,284 of NZ_FOCN01000002.1, read as the reverse complement.
GGGAATGTCGAAGTTGCCGATCGACGCACCGGCGGTGACGACATTGGTGATGTTGTAGTGCTGGTTCATCCAGGGGTCGGAGCTCATCAGGCCCGCGGTGATTCCGCCGAGGCTGAAACCGGCGAGCATGACCGGATCGTGGGGTTTCACACCCGCCTGCTCCATGGCTTCCTTGACGGCCGCCATGAGCACGGTCTGATGTTGCGCCATCGACGCCAGGTCGCTCGGCAGGTCGTTCGTGGCGGTGCCGGGTGCCAGAGCCCAGTTCTGGGTGCTGGGGATCTGGACAATCCAGTGCTTCACTCCGTCGACTCCGACTCGCTCCACCAGGCGAATGTCGGAGAAGTCATCCGGAGTACCTTCGGGAGAGCCAGCGGGGGCGTCCCCGTTCGTGTCGATCTCGTTGGCTCCGCGGAACAAGGTATCGAGGTCGGTCGGTACAAGCTGTGGTATCGGGTCCCCCTTGGAATCGGTGAAAGTAACGAAAGCCACGGTCGGCTGGCCGGTAGCGTCGTCGAGGGCGCCGAAGCGGCCGCCGCCGACAATGATGCCTTCCAAAAGCTGGTCATAGTCCAGCGGTGGCCAGGGTGCGCCGGTCAGGGAGGTCGTTCCGACGATGCCCAGCGGGCCGACGGCGAAGGTCGCTCCGGCGAGCAGCCCGGGAGCGAATTTAATGATCGTCTGCACGAAATCGGTGTGCTCGGCCGCCCAAGCCTGGATCGATGGCAAATCGGGGGCGCTGGCGAGCAGGGCTGCGAACTCGTCCGCGAGCTGCTGGTTGGCAGCGGTGGCAGCATCCGCTGGTGAATAGGCTGAGGCAAATGCGCTCGCTCCGGGTGCGAGGAGCGCGCCCGCACCGCCCGTCACCAGCACGGTGGCCAGCAGCCACGGGTTCTGCTGCACCTGATCGCCGATCGCATTCACGGCGGTCCCCGCCGAATCAGCCACCTCGGCGAGCTGATAGCTCACTTCGACGCCGGCCGCGTAGAGCGTTGCCCCACCGGCCACGACGGTCGCCCCGGCAACAACGACAACGCCAACCGCGAACCCGCCCACGAAGTACAGGCCATCTGCGGCCGTGGCCAGCGCGGAATCCACCGTCTCATAGGTGACGACGGCGCCGTCGATGAACAGGTGCAGCACCGCAACCCGGGCACTCTGCACGAGATACCCGGCTGCGGCCTGCAGAATCTTCGTCTCGGCATCGGCAAAAGTGGCGGGTGAGAGGATCGCCGATTCAAGCAGGTCACCGCCGACCGCACAGGCCGCGGTGTGGAGGCTCTCCGTCGCGAGGTACTCCTGCACCAGACCGAGTTCGGTTGAGAATGTGCGCATATCCTCGAAGGTCGCGACGAGGGGGGAGGTATTGGTGCCACCCGTCACCGTGAAGTCACTCATGAGCCATCTCCTCGAGGGTGATTTCGGCACAGAGGGAGGCGACTTCCGCCCGAATAGCGGCGTGCGTCACAGCGGCAATCGTGATGGTTGCAGAATCGACCACCTGCTCTGCCGTCGGCAATCCATCGTCTCCGGCCGGGAGCCGCACGTCCACACTGCGCCAACCGGCGGCGCCACGCACATAATTCAGCATCCGAACGGGAAGGCCGTCCTGCCGCGAGAGCCGCAGCTCGAACCCCGCGTCAAGATCACCGACGAGGCCCGAAAGCGCCCGCACAGCATCGGGGCCGCCGATTCGGCGAGACAGTTCCTCCAGCAGCAGCGGGTCGTGGGCGCGGAGAACCTCGATGCCGCCTCGGCTGTCCGTGAGCGACATCGTCACGAGCGGCCCGTTGCCGCCGGCTTCTCCACCGGACGGGATGGCCAGGGACAGTTTGTCGGCCAGGCGCGAAAACGGCACGACCGCGAACTCGACGCCAGCCAGGTCACCGGTCGATCCGCGCCCGTCATTGATCTCAACCCTCTGCGCCCGCGCGAGCGTAGACCCGAACCCGCCGCGCGCCGAAGCGACGAGCAGCAGCGTCGACTCTCGGGTCCACGCTGACACCTCGACCACCCAAGCCGGAACCATGTGCAGCGACAAAAAAACCATGAACGACTCAAGAAGCCAGTCGCTCAGATTCGCCGGGATCGGTGCGCGCGGGACATCCGCTGCAACAAGGCCCTTAGCGACCAGTCCGGAAAGCGCCGCCTGCGCCCGATCCGCAGCCTCAGCCAGGCCCAAATCACCGGTCCAGTCCTGACGAAACCGCAGCGGCAACCGCAGGGACGGCACATGATCCTGCACGAGGTGCAACTCGTCAGCGGTCAACAGAATACGCGGCACCGACGTGCCCGCCCCCAACGACTCACTCGTCACCATGCGCTCCCCCATGTGCTCACGCCCAGCCTACCGAGAATGCGTCCCCGAGAGTTTTTATCGCATCGAGGAGCGTGTTCACCCGATAACAACGCCCGCCGGGATTCCCCTCGCGGCTTAAGCGACGAAGGCGCGGTAAGCCGGGTCGTTGGCGCGGAGTACCCGGAGCAGGTTCCGGGAGCCAAGCTTGGCGAGGTCGGTGTCGCTCCAGCCTCGGCCCTGAAGCTCAGCGAACAGGTTCGGGTAGTCCGACGCGTCGGCGAGGCCGATCGGCATGTCGGGGCAGCCGTCGAAGTCACCGCCGAGACCGATGTGATCGATGCCGGCCACGTTTCGGGCGTGTTCCACATGGTCGGCAACCTGCGCAACAGTCACGACCGGCTTGTCACCGACCGAACCGTTGTCTTCCCAGCGCCGATAGTCGGCCGAGATGAACGCCGGAACGAAGGCGATCATCTGCACACCGTCGTTGGCGGCGAGCTGCCGAAGAATCGCATCCGGCACGTTGCGCGGGTGCGGATTGAGGGCGAAGCACGAGGAATGACTGAACAGCAGAGGAAGCGTTGTGGCGTCGAGGGCGTCCTGCATCGTGGCAGCGGAGACATGCGAGAGGTCGACCATCATGCCGATGCGGTTCATCTCTGCGATGACGGCGCGGCCCCGCTCGTTGAGGCCGTTGTGGGTCGCGTCGTCGACGGCCGCGTCAGCCCATTCCGTCGTCGAGTTCCAGGTCAGGGTCATGTAGCGCACACCGAGCCGCGCATACTCGCGGAGCACCGCGAGCGAGTTGTTCATCTGGTTGCCGCCCTCGACTCCCAGGAGCGACGCAATCTTTGCGCCTTGCTGGGCGCGTTCCACGTCGTCGGCGGTCATGGCACGCTCGAAATCGTCGGGGTAGGCCGCTATCAACCGGTGAACGAAGTCGATCTGCTCGAGCGTGGCCTGCACCGAGTCGGTGCCCTCGAGGTCAGTGTGCACCCACACCGACCAGAACTGGCCCTGCACGCCTCCGCGACGCAATTTCGGGACATCGGTTTGCAGCTGGCCGCGCCTCGACTCGTGTTCGTCGTCCAGCCCGGCAACCGAGTAGTTGCGATGCTCGCGGCACGCCCAGGCGAGGTCGTTATGGCCGTCAATAACGGCGAATTTCGGAATTCTTACGGTCATGTGAACTCTTCCCGGCAATCGATGCGCTCAGACCAGCCTAGGACCCCCACCATCGGGCGTTTTGGTTACCCCATCCGCCCAGCCCTGCGGCACCGATTGCCAAATTCCTGCCCGTAAAACCGGGGTTGATCTGCGGCCCAGCCGCGCCGGCGCAGCGCACGCTGTTACAACCTCCCCAATACAAGGGATTTTGACCCCTATTGAGGTTACAGCGCCGCCGACTTGAATCGGGGTAGTCTCTGCCAGTAAGTTGCTGAGAAAGAATCATGTTCCCCCGCCACGCTCCATCAAACGACAAGTGCCAGCATCGTCACTTTGTCACTATGACCGCCTGTTCCTGTAAACCCGACTGCAGGGAATGAAGAAGTGACATTGAATCCAATTTGCCCGACCGCCCCGGCAAGCTCGCGTTCCACCTCACTGCACCGGCCGCACCTGGCACCGCTTTCCCGCTCGACCGCAGGAGGAACGACGCATGAGTGAATCAGATTCGCCCGCATCCTTTGCCCGGTCCACGCCGTTTGGGCGTACCCCGAAACTGCGGCTCGTCGACGAGGCCGTGTCGGCGCGCCCCGACATGGCCGTCGACACCCCCTCCTCCGGCCTGATCTGGGCCCGACGGTACCGCACAAAGCTGCGACTGACCGATGTCGCCGTCATCGTTCTCGCTGTCGGCGTGGCGCTGGTCTTTCGGTTCGGCGTTGCCGACATTCCAGCCGTGCCGGGATCGTTCAGCGCCAACTACTGGCTCGTTTCCTTGCTCATCGTGGCGACCTGGCTCATAACCCTCGAACTTTTTCACACCAGGGATTCCCGCGTCATTGGCGTCGGAGCGAGTGAATACAAGCAGGTCATCAACGCGAGCGCTGTGACCTTCGGCATACTCGCCATCATTTTTCTGATCTTCAACATCGACATCGCCCGGTTGTACTTCGTTCTGGCGCTCCCCCTCGGCATCGTCGCGCTGGTTCTGGAACGGTGGCTGTGGCGCAAGTGGCTGCTGCACCAGCGCCGATTCGGCCACTACCTCTCTCGGGTAATCGTCGTCGGAAACCGCGACGATGTGGAATATGTCGTCAGCCAAATCGACAACAAGTCCGGCGCTGCCTATTACATCGTCGGCGCAGCCTTGGAAGACGGCATCGGTGACGAGATCTCGGCGGGCGATCGAAGGGTGCCGATCGTGTCCGATTTCGAACACGTCGCCGCTGCGGCGGCGGCTATGGGTGTTGACACGGTCATCGTGGCCGGACAGCCCAGCGGCGGCAGCTCCTACATCCGCAACCTCGGCTGGGACCTCGAAGGAACGTCAGCAGAACTGGTTCTCTCCAGCCGGCTGACGGATGTCGCCGGTCCCCGCATCCACTTTCGCCCGGTTGACGGCCTGCCGCTGATCCACGTTGAAATTCCCCGGTTCGAAGGAGGGCGCCATGCTCTCAAGCGCACCCTCGACATCGTCACTACGGCCTGCGCCCTGCTGCTCCTGCTGCCCGTGCTCGCGGTGATCGCCGTTCTCATCAAGCTGGACAGCCCCGGCCCCGTACTCTTTCGACAAGAACGCTGCGGCCGCAACGGACAAACCTTTCGCATAATCAAATTCCGCTCCATGGTGCAGACCGCGGAAGACGACCTGGCCGGGCTGCTCGACCAGAACGAAGCCTCCGGGGTGCTGTTCAAGATTCGCAACGACCCTCGGATCACCAAGATCGGCCGCGTGCTGCGCAAGTACTCGCTCGACGAGCTGCCCCAGCTGTGGAACATTTTTGTCGGCGAAATGAGCCTGGTGGGACCGCGCCCGCCCCTGCCAGAAGAGGTCCAGGTTTACGAAACGCACGTGCACCGCCGCCTGTACATCAAGCCCGGGCTGACCGGAATGTGGCAGGTCAACGGACGGTCGAATCTCAGCTGGGAAGACAGCGTACGCCTCGACCTGTACTACGTCGAGAACTGGTCGCTCGCCGGCGACCTGATGATCATCTGGCGCACCTTCAAGACCGTCATTCAACCAGTTGGGGCATATTGACATGACCGCGGGGACCGAACACAGTGCGCCCACCAGCCGCCGGCGTCTGAGCATCGCAATGATCGGTACCCGCGGAGTGCCCGCAGCCTACGGCGGCTTCGAAACCGCCGTCGAGGAGATCGGGCGCCGCCTCGTCGACCGGGGCCACGACGTGACCGTCTACTGTCGCCGCACGATTCAGCCGGTGCCGAAGGAATATCTCGGCATGAAGCTCGTCGAGCTGCCGGCACTGCGCCACAAGATACTGGAGACCCTGAGCCACACCGGGCTCTCGGTGCTGCACGCAACCCTGCACCGACCGGCCGATGTCGCTTTCGTGTTCAACGCCGCCAATGCCCCTTTTGTGCCGTGGCTGCGGCTGCGCGGAATTCCCAGCGTCGTGCACGTCGACGGACTCGAATGGAAGCGCGACAAATGGGGCGGCGCCGGTCGCCGCTACTACCGCTGGGCCGAAGAAGTGTCCGTGCGTGAAGCGGATGCCCTCATCGCCGACGCGCAGGGCATCGTCGACTATTACCGGGACGAATTTGCCATTCCGACCGAGCTGATCTCCTACGGCACCCGAATTCTGCACGACACTCCGACCGATCGGCTCTCCGAACTCGGACTCCGACCCGGCGGCTACCATCTGGTCGTCGCCCGATTCGAACCGGAAAACCACGTCGATGTCATCGTGGAGGGATACCGCGCGAGCGGGGCCCGTTTGCCGCTTGTCGTCGTCGGCTCTGCGCCGTACGCGGCCGAACACATCACCCGCATCAGCGACCTGGCGGCATCTGATTCCCGCATTCGCATGGTCGGCAGCGTCTGGGACCAGGACCAGCTCGATCAGCTCTACACGCACGCCAGCACCTACCTGCACGGTCATTCGGTCGGCGGAACGAATCCATCACTCTTGCGGGCCATGGGCGCCGGTACCAAGGTCATCGCCTGGGACGTCGTCTTCAATCGTGAGGTCCTCGGTACCGACGGTGCCTACTTCTCGCGGGCCGAGTCCCTGGGAGCCCTGCTCGAAGACGCCGAGCTCAGCCCCGACCGCGTCGCCGAGGTTGCCGCGGCCCTGCAACGACGTGCCGCTGAGCTCTACAACTGGGACGACGTCACGGCCAGTTACGAACATCTTGCCCGGCGCGTGGCCGTCGGTTACAGCACCCATCGCCAAAGCAGCGGGCGAGCGGGAGAGTCGACCTGGAGCCTTCCCGACAGCATCAACCGGCAACCATCCACTTCACCGTCCAGGGGGATCACACTATGACCAGCACCTCAGCCCAGGCAATCCGGTCGACCGAAACATACTCTGACACCGTGCGCCGTTTGTCGTTGGCGCAGAAGACGGCGGCGCGTGGGGCGCCGCCGTACTCCGTCTACGTCAACCGCCGGGTTGGCCGTTATCTCGCGGCCGGCGCCTATCGGCTGGGCCTCACCCCCAACAACGTCACCGCGATCAGCGCCGGCTTCACGTTCTGCGCCATCGGCCTGCTCGCGATCGGTGAGCCAAGCTGGTGGCTTGGAATCGTCGTCTGGCTGCTCCTGGCCACCGGGTACGCCTTCGACTCGGCCGACGGCCAGGTCGCTCGTTTGCGCGGTGGCGGCTCGCCGTCGGGCGAATGGCTCGACCACGTCGTGGACTCCATCAAGATCTCGACCCTGCACCTGGCGGTGCTCATCACCATGTTCACGCACTTTCCGCTCACGAATTCGGCCTGGTTGCTCGTGCCGATCGGGTTCACGGCCGTAGCCGCTGTGTCGTTCTTCGCGATGATTCTCAACGATCTGCTCAAGGCCAAACATGCTGAGGCCGCCCCGCTCTCCACCGCTCCGCGCACCGTAGTGCGGTCCCTGCTCGGCCTGCCCACCGATTATGGGGTGCTCTGCCTGGCCTTCGTGCTGCTCGGCGCCCCGCTGGCCTTTCTCGGCCTGTACAGCCTGCTCTTCGTCGCCAACACGGTCTATCTCGCACTCGCCCTCGCCAAATGGTTTCGGGACATGAGCTCGCTGGGTCGTGTCAGAGTCGCCCGATCCTGATTCGCGCATCCGCTCGGCTCAAGCCCGGTCCTGCCGTGTGCCCCCTACTGGGGATGCTACCTCAGGAGTTCGGAGGTGAGTTTTGATCAGCTTGATTGTAGTGTGGGCGCAACCGGACGGAGAATGCTGTGGAACCAATCGACTATTTGAGGACCATCACGAGACGGTGGCTGCTCATCATCATCGTGGGCCTCCTCGGCGGCGCTGTGGCCTGGGGCTACGCGGCCACCCTCCCGGCCCAATACCAGGCCACCAACAGCGTTTTCGTCACGAGCGACCGCGGGGAAACCACCAGTGAGCTGCTGCAAACATCGACGTTCACGCAGAACCTGGTTGAGTCCTATGCCCAACTCGCCACGACGCCGACGGTGCTGGGCCCGGTGATTAGCCGGCTCGGACTGGACATCTCCACTCCGGCCCTCGCTTCCCGAGTGTCCGCAGTCACTCCTCTCAATACGGTGTTCATCGAGATCACCGTCACCAGCCGATCGGCGGTGCAGGCCGTGGAACTCGCCGACGCCGTCTCCGATTCGCTCGCGACAGCGGTGGAAAACCTGGCGCCCAAGGGGCCGGACAACCTGCCATCGATCACCGTCAAGACCGTATCGCCAGCCCAACTTCCCGGCAGCCCCTTTGCACCGAACACGCAGCTCATCGTGCTCACCGGGTTGCTGGTGGGGCTCGTGCTCGGTGTGCTGTACGCCCTGGCCCGCGAGATGTTCGACACCCGGGTGAGTTCCGAGAAGGATCTCGATCGTGTGTCCTCTGATCCCCTGCTCGGCAAGGTCGGTCGCAAGAAACGCACCGATCCGGCCGGCCTGGTCATGCGGGTCATGCCGCACAGCGCTATGGCCGAGTCGTACCGCCGAGTGCGGGCCAACCTGGAATTCATCGACGTTGACAGCCCACCGCGCAGCGCCGTGGTCACGTCGGCGGTCACGCGCGACGGCAAATCGACGACCGCGATCAACCTGGCCCTAGCCATGGCGGAACGGTCCTCCCGAGTACTCCTGATCGACGCCGACCTGCGACGCCCATCGATCGCCGAACTGTGCGACCTCGAAGGTGACGTGGGCCTCACCACGGTGCTGCTCGGCGACGTCGGTCCCGACGATGCCATCGTGCGCTGGTCAGACGGGCTCGACGTGCTGCCGTCCGGTGCCGTGCCGCCCAACCCCGGACAACTGCTCGGTTCGGACGCGATGAAGACTCTTATGCACCGCCTGCTGCAAGATTACGACTTCATCGTGGTCGATTCCCCGCCGCTGCTGCCGGCCACCGACGCCCTCGGCCTGTCGCACCTCACCGACGGTGCCATCGTCGTCGCCCGTTACAAGTCGACCACCCGCCAGCAGCTCGCCACCACCCTGGAGTCGCTCGAAGCGGTCAACGCCCGCATCCTGGGCATCGTGCTAAACCAGGTGCGCGAACGGCGAGCCGAGGTGTACTACGGTCCTCTCGCTCCGGTGACCGGCACCGCGCCGCGCCCACCGGGAACCACCAACCGCGTCACGGCAACCCGGGTGCCGCGCACCACCTTCGATGAGACCGGTCGACGCAGTTCCCGCACGTCGGAACCTACGCGGTCGTCGTAGTGCGGGTCCTCCAGTCGTTTCCGGAGGGTCGTGCCACGACGAATCCCTACCTGCTGCAGTTGAGCCGGGCCCTCGCCCCGAGCGTCGAGGTGTTCGGCTTCACCTGGCGCCGGGCGCTCACCGGCCGGTACGACGTCTTTCACGTGCACTGGCCCGAGATCCTGTTGCAGGGGCGCACACCGGGGCGGGCACTCGCCAAACGGATGCTGTTCCGCCTGCTCCTGGCGCGGCTGCGGCTGCGCCGTACCGCGGTGGTGCGCACCCTGCACAACGTGCGCAGCCACGAAGCCGCGCCGCGGCGTGACCGACGGTTGCTGCACGCATTCGACCACCGCACGACGTTGTGGATTCGGCTCAACCCGTTCACCCCGGTGCCGGAGGGCGCGCTGGAGCGCACCATCCCGCACGGCGATTACCGGGACTGGTACTCGAACCGAACGTCCGCGGCGCCGATTTCAGGCCGCCTGCTGTACTTCGGCCTTATCCGTGCCTATAAGGGGGTCGACGGCCTCGTCGAGACCTTCCGCCAGTTCCCCGGCGAAGTCGAATCGTCGCTGCGGATCGTGGGTGCTCCCCAATCAAACGAACGGGCCCAACGACTGCTGCGAGCGGCGGCCGGTGACCGCCGCATCGAATTACTGCTGCGCCACGCGAGCGATGCCGAGCTCTCCGACGCCATCGGCGCCGCCGAACTGGTCGTGCTGCCCTACGCCGAGATGCACAATTCGGGTGCCGCCCTGCTGGCCCTCTCGCTCGACCGTCCGGTGCTGGTACCGACGAACGCGGTGACCGCAGCGTTGGCCGGCGAGGTCGGTCCCGACTGGGTACTCACCTACGACGGGCCGCTGTCGGCCAAGGTTTTGGCTGACGCACTCGATCGGGTTCGGCGGCCGCGCAGCGCCCCCGACCTCACGCACCGCCGCTGGAGTGTCAGCGCCTCCGACCATGTTGAAGCGTATGGCCGGGCCGTGCAGGCCGTGCGAGCGCGCTGACCGCAGAGCCAGCCCGGCGGCCGTTGAGCTGCATCGAGCTCAGGCGCCCGCGAACAGCCAGGCGTCGGCGGCGAGCCGCCCGTCGACGGGCGGGAGATCGCTGGCGGGCGGGCGTGGCGCCAGCAGGGCGTGCGCCACGGCATCCGCTAGCTGCTGTTCGGTACAGCCGGGCGCGACCACGTTGTGACCGTGTTCATCGAGCCAGGTTGCGAGCCCGGTTTCGGTCGTGGTCACGATGGTGCAGCCGTGCGCGAGGCCCTCAACGATCGGCAAGCCGACCTGTTCGCGCCAGGTGGGGGCCGGCTGGCTGGGCAGGGCCAGTACCCGGGCCCGGCGCAACTGCCGGTGAATTTCGCTGCGTGGCGGGTCAAGAACCAGTTCAATGGTCGGGTCGAGGGCGGCGGCCTGCCGCACCTGGTTCTCCAGCGCCCCCTTGCCGATGAGTGTGAGGCGGGCCTGGGGCAGCACCGCGGTCACGAGCGGCCACGCCGCCAGAATGTTCGGCAGCCCCTTGCGCGGCACGAACGCTCCGAGAAAAACCACCCGGTGAGCATCGAAAGCGTCCGAGCCGGTGCACGTGCACGAGGCTGGCAGGGCCGGGATGACGGCTGAGACCAGATTCCGAGCGGGTTCGGGCAGCGCTTTGCGGTAGGTGACCCGGGCGGCATCCGTTCCGAAGGCGATACGGTCGGTCTGCTGCCAGACAAACCGAGCCGCGAGACCGTTGAGACCGCGGCGTAGTCGTGGGCGAGCGCTGAGCGGGCGGTCAAACGGGTCGGCGTTCTCCAGTGCGTAGCTCACGATGGTCGATCGGCGACCACCGAGCAGCGTTCGCAGGCGCAGGGCACCGATCGCCAGCGCACTGGCCCACACACTGGACAGCATGAGCGGTTCGCCGATCTCGAGGGTCGTGACCGGGGAACGGGCCAGCAACCAGGCAGCGTGCAGGGGGTGAGCCTGCACCACCACGAGCCCCTTGGTGAGTTCTTCGTGAAAGTCATACCTTTTGACGCGGAACAAAATGGCTGCCGGTGGCAGCTCGTGCGCTCGTTCGAGGTGGGCGCTGCGCAGGGTGCGGTAGAGCCGTGCCCGGTCGGTGGCAATTCGGCGGCTAGCCACGCTTGTACTCGTGGTACACCGACCCAACCGAACCGGCCAGCATCCCCGCTCCGCGGGCGGCGGTGCGCAGTCCTCGGGCACGCAACGGCACTTGCCCCACGAGCGATCCGGCGAGGTAGCGCATAATTCCGCCGCAGACCCGGGCGGCCCCACGCGCCTGCAGCTTCATCCGCACCAGAACGCGTTGTCCGTTTTCGGTCTCGTCGAGGTTGATCCGACTCCAGGTGTTGCCCATGCGAAATGCACGTTGCAACACCCATTCCCTGGTGAGGCGGTCCGCCGGCACGATGTCGATGACGATGGCTTCATCGCACCAGATCATCTGCCCGCCGCGCTGGTGCAGCTGCCGCGTGAACAGCGAGTCCGAGCCGCCGGAGAGCCCGAAGCGTTCATCAAAGCTGAGCCCCAGACGGCGAACCTGAGCGAGATCGAGCAGCAGATTGTTCGTGGCCGCGAGAGACACGGGTGTGCCGGTGGTGAACCGGCGACGCTCGAAGAAGCCGCCGGCCCGAATCCACTGATCGGGTTCAATGTCGTACTGCGAGAGCACCGGACCGACGACGGCTGCGGGTCGGTAGGTCGAATAGGTGTCGAGCAGTTGCACCAGCCAGTGGCTGCTGGGCCGTTCGTCATCGTCGATGAAGATGAGCAGGTCGGCGCCCTGTCCTTCCTGCAGCGCGCGATTTCGCGCCGAAGCGATTCCCGGGGTCGGTTCGTGCACGTAGCGAACGGGTGTCTGTCGCTGCGATGCCGATGGCCGCGCCTCCAACCAGCTGGTTTCGGTCACCAGAGCACGCGCGCCGGCCTCGGGATCGTTGTCGACGACGACAATCTCAACCGGCGCGTGCACCATGTCTGCCTGGTCGAGCAGCTCCGGCAGGAGCTCCTCGAGGTCGGCCGGTCGGCGAAAGGTCAGCACGGCAATCACGACGCGCGGGTCACTCGTGGCTCGGTTGAACATGACCAGCCCCTCTCTTGTGGTGCGAAAATTGCAGCTGCTGCGGGAACGAAGGGATGGGCTCGTGGAGGCGGCCAGGATCAACCGGCTCGCTTCACGATGAGGTCGTCAAAGGTGGCGGTGACGGGCGTCACCGTGGCCGTCGACCCCAGATAGAAGGCCAGGCCGACGGCACCGGCCGTCTGCAGGGCGGCGGTGGAGTCCGTCGCCGTGGTCTGCCACGCCGCCGGTTCCACAGACCCGAGGGCCCAGATCTTGGCGCGAATGGTGGTCGGTGCCGACCCGGTTACCTGCAGGCGGAGTTGCATCGCGCTGCCGGTTGTGTAGGTCAGGCCGGCGATGTTCTGCGCTTTCAGGCTCGTGGCGCCGCGCATGAGCTGCAGCTGCACCACCCCGGTCGATAGATTCTTTATGCGTACCCGGTAGTCGTCGGTGCCGACCCGGCGACCGATCAGCGAGGTGTATGCACCGGATCCGGTCGCATCCTGCTGAAGGGTCGTGGTGACGAGCAGGTCGGTGTCGAGCAGGGAGACGCCGGAGAGATAGGCGTTGACGGTGGCGCCGGCCGAGGCCTTGAGTCGGCCGACACCGCCGCTCACCGAGTAGTTCGCTGCGGTACCGGTGGTGGTCCAGGTTCCCCCGGTATCGGCGGCGCCCAGCCCGGTCGCCACGGTGCGGGTGAACGCGTCAGTAGCGAGTGGGGTGTTCGGATCCACGTTCGGCACCACGACCGTCTGCACGATCTGCCCGGTCGCGGTCGAGTTGTCGGTGACCGTGAGAGTCACGTCGTAGCTGCCAGCGGCCGCGTAGGAGTGAGTCGCGCTTGCGCCGGTACCGGTGCTCCCATCGCCGAAGTCCCAGCTGTACCCGGTGACGGTCCCGTCGCTGTCAACGGAGGCGGAGGCATCCGTCGTCACTGTCAACGGTGATGCCTGGTAGCTGAACGCGGCGGTCGGCGCTACGTTGGCTGCCGGGTCTGAAGACTGCACCGTACGGGTCGTGACCGTGCTGGCGCCGGAGTTGTCGGTGACCGTGAGGGTGACCGGGTAACTGCCGGCGGTCGCGTAGGAGTGTGTTGCGGTGACGCCGGTCGCGGTGCTGTCATCGCCGAAATTCCAGGCGTAACTCGTGATGGTGCCGTCGGAATCGGTGGATCCGGTGGCGTCGACGCTCAGGTCACGATTGGCGATGGCGCTGCTGAACGAAGCCGTCGGTGCCACGTTGGCGGGGGGGCCGGATCGGCCGACCGAATTGTGCCTGGCGATGGCGCCGGCGCTGAGGGCTGTGTTGTAGACGGCGACCTCGTCGATGTCGGCGGCGATGTAGTCACTGGCCGGCCGGCTGGTCCACCCGCTGAGATTGTCGCCCCCGATGCGCCAGTAGCCCTGGATCGGGGCTGCCGAAGTCGTGTCGGCACGTTGTGCCACGAGAGCGCCATCGACGTACAGGGACATGCCGGCGGCCCCGACCGATGCCACAACGTGATGCCACTGGCCGTCGTTGTAGGACGCGGTCGTGTTGACGGTGCGGAGCACTCCGGGCTTCACCCCGAACCAGAGGCGGCCGGCGTTGTCCATGTAGACCTGGCGGTCGTAGGCGGTGGATGCTCCGCTCGCCGCACTCCCGAGTCCGATGATCTTTCCGCCACGGGTCGTGGTGGTCTTCACCCAGGCTTCCACGGCAAAGGCGCCCCGCGGGGTTTCGAACGCTGATGAGGCGGCGGTTCCGGCGGAAGTGCCACTGAATCGCGAGGCCGTTCCCGAGTCGGCGGCGAGCGCGCCCTCGACGTTTCGAGTGACTCCGGTTCCTGTTGTCGCGTTGGAGCCGGCAGCCCAGTCATAGGCGGTCGTGCCGGTTGGTTCGCCGAGCGGCCAGTACGACGAGGGCGAGTCGCTCTGCACGGTCTGGGCATAGGCGTTGTACTCGCCGGAGCCAGAAACGGTCACGCTCGCGGGATTGCCGGTTTTCACATTGCCGAAGGAATCCTGCACCCGCACGCGGTAGTCGTAGGTCTGGCCCGGCGTCAGCCCACTGTCGGTGAATCCCATGGCCGGTCGAGACCAATCGGTCGAGAGGCCCTTCACCGTGCCCACGGCGACACCATCACGCAGTACCTCGTAGGTGAGCTGTTCGTTGTCCCGGTCGAAAGCGGCTTTCCAGCCGATGCGGGCGGTGCCGGCCGACAGCGAGTCGGCGGTGGGTACGAAAGCGGATGCGGCGAAGGCCGCGTTCGCCACGCGCGGACCTTCCTTGTTCGGGGCAATAGCCTTGTTCGCGAAGCGCACGAGGCCCTGTTGTCCCTTGTTGTTGACGTTGGTGAACTCGCCACCATAGAGCAGGTATTGACTGTTGGCGGTGACGTTCCACGGCCCCTGGCCCTGGCCGGTGAACTTTCCGGAATTGATCTCGGGGTAGAAGGTCAACAGGCTCGGGCTCGGCTGGCCGGTGAAGCTGACGTAGCTGCCAACCGCGTTGGGGGTGAGCGTGCTCGTGGCCGCCATTGAAAAAGTCAGGGTGCGGTGGTAGGAACGCGGGCTGGTCTCGACCGGGCCGCCGAGGTTGCCGAGATTGCCGCAGTAGTGCGGGTGACCCGTCGTGTAAACGGCACCCGCGACCGGAACGGCGGAATAGGTATCTCCGTGGCAGTCTTCCAGCCAGATGATCGAACCGTCGCTCCAGTTTGCCCGAAAGGTGCCCTCGAAGTTCGCCCCGCTGCCATAGTCGTAACCGGTGCCGAAGGCGCCCTCGGCCGAGGAGCTGAGGCTGGTGATGCCCCCGTTGACGCCACCGTTGCGAACCACGGTGTTCACGGCCCAGGGCAGCGACGCACCGGTGATCGAATCTGTCGCGGCCATTCCGTAGCCGGGAGCGTTACCGCCATTGTAGGAGGTGAAGGAGCCACCGATGAGGACCTTCGCACCGTCGGGCGAAACCGCCAAGGCGTTGACCGATCCGCCGGCCGGGGTGCCGGTCCAATCGCGAATGGCCCCGTTGGAGGCGGCGAACGCGGCCATTTGATTGCGGGAGGCCCCACTCGCCGAGGTGAACACGCCCCCCACATAGACGGTGTCAGCGAAAGTGGCCAGCGATTTCACCGAGGCGTTGACGGTCGGCGCCCAGGACGAAATGAGCGACCCGCTAGCAGTGTCGAAGGCGGCGAGGCGGTACCGGGCCACCCCGCCGACGGTGGTGAAAGCCCCGCCGGCATAGAGCCGGGAGCCGTCGGGGGAAGCCACGAGCGACCGAACGGCGCCGTTGAGGTCAGGATTGAAGCTCGCGACCAGCACACCGGTGCTGAGGTTGTAGGCGAGCAGGTTGTTGCGCACGACCTCGTTGACTCCGGCGGCCGAGCCGGCCGGCCGCGCCCTGGTGAACTCGCCGCCGGCGTACACGGTGTTACCCACGATGACCTGAGACCAGACGACGCCGTTGATCTGGGCCGTGGGGAGCGCGTCGGCCGCGAAGGTCACGGGAGTGCCGGCATCCACTGGGGCCGTGTCAGCCTGCGCGGCGAACGGTACCGTCAGAACCCCGGCGATGACGGCCAGGATGGTCAGCAGGCTGAGCCAGCCTGCACGCAGCGACCGAGCAGCCCGCGATCGGGTCGGCTCTCGAAATGACGCCGTGGGCGGGGTGATGTGCAGGCGGAACACGGGGAGAAGTCGCACGGCGATTCCTTACTCGGGACGAGGCGGAAGGGCGTCGGGTAGCCACCGCATTCTTCGGAGTATAGTGAGAATCTTTCACTGATGGATGCCCCCTGTCCGGGGTACACCGTCGTGGCGGTTTTCGGCTGGCCCGCGTCACCGCGGTGCAGCACCCTCGAACAGCACGATTGGCACACCGACCGAGTAATCCACGGCGATGCGCACCCGGTCGCGCTGGTCAGTGGGAACAGCGAAAACGAACATCCCTTGCTGGGTTGCGCCCGGCGCGACGGCCTCCGGGAAGGGCGCGCCGCCCGAAGCGGTCAATTCAGTCGCCGGGCTCTGGTCGGCACCGAAGAACAGGTTGACGACGGTTGCGGTCAGGTTGACGGTATCGGCCGTGTCGTTGCGCACCGTCACGGTGAAACGCAGCGAGGGCCCGCCCACCTCTCCCGGTCCGCGGGCCACCCCGTTGACCGCTTCCACCGCACCGACACCGAAGACCACGCCCGGCACAGCCGCGGCGGGTTCGGTGAGCGGCACTGGAGCCTGTGCGGCAGGCGGGGCCAGCTCGCCCGCGGCGGATTCGGGCGGCGCCGGCGGAGCGACCGGCGCGGGCGTGGTGGCCGTCGGAGGAGCCGAGGGTTCCGCGCCTGGCGTGGCGGGCGTTGCTCCGGTTGACCGTGGGCTCGACGTGGAAGTCTCGCTGGTTCCTGCCGCGTCCGGGGATGTGCCGTTGGAGGCCGCGACCCCCGCGACGACGAGAACGACCACGACCACGGCGAGGGCAGCGGATGCGAGGATCCCCCAGAAGCGCCGCCGACTGGGAACTCCCTGACCCGCGGTTGGGCCGGTGGCGTCCGGGGCGGGGTGGCGCACTGACATGGTAAAACTCCAGGTTGCTTGGCTGGTCGGGATCGGGAAAGAATCGTGCTTCGGAAAAAATTGGTGCGCTATAAATACCGTGCAGCCATTAATACACGGGGTTCACCCTCATTCCTAGGGGGCAGGCGAACCCCGTACGGGGCATCCGCTCACGCTGTACAGTGTGCAAAACCGACACCGACACCGAGCGGCATTCAATCACGATGCGATCAACGAGGCGAGACAGATGAAGATTGCCATCCTGCACGGCAGCAACGATGCCTACGGTGCCTCCAAGGTGCTCTGTCAGGAAGTGGAATGCCTGGTCGGCCTGGGGCACGAAGTACTGGTCGTGGTTCCGCACACCGGCCCGTTAGCCACCGACCTGGCCCAATTCGGGAGAGCAGTGTCGGTGGTCGTCGACCCGACATTGGTGGTATTGCGCCGGAGCAAATTGACCGATCTGCTGCACCCGCTCACCCTGCGCCACGACGTGGCCCGTGCTGACGTCGTCGTGTTGTGGACCCTGGCCCTGAGCGCGTACATTCCCCTGCTGCGGTTGCGACGCCGCCGGTTCTACGTCTCCGTACACGAACTACTGCTCGGTCGCGTCGGCGGGCTGCTGGTTCGAACCTTGCTGGCATCCGGCGACTTCCCGGTGTGTGCGTGCAGTGAAGCCACCGCCGCCTGGTTGCGCGACCATGGCGTTGGTCGGGATCGACTGACGGTCACGTCTCCGGTGTTCGCTGCCGTCGAGGCGGTGCCTGATCGTTTTGTGCATGACCCGCTGACGTTGGCCGTCGTCGGGCGGGTCAATGGAAACAAGGGGCACCTGGAAGTCGCCACGGCCTTGCAATCGCCGGCCCTGTCCGGTGCGGGGTGGCGGCTCCTGCTGTTCGGCGCACCCTACCCCGGCCAGGACGAAGCTTTGCGGGCCGTGCAGGCGCTGGTGCACAGCGATCCCCGCATCGAATACCGCGGGGAAGCCGCTTCGGTGGCGGCCATTGCCGAGGAGATCGATGCCGTGGCTTGTTTTCCGTCGACACCGGAACCGTTCGGGCTGGTGCCGATCGAGGCCTGGCGGGTCGGCGTGCGTTCGGTCGGCTTCGCGGACGGGGGCGCGGGGGAAGTTCTTCCCGTCGTCGGGGGTCTCGGAGTGCGCCGCACCGACCGCCCCGACCGCGACATCACCGCCGCGCTCCTCGGCCTCGCTGTGGCACTGAAGGCACGCTCCCCCCTGCCGAAGCCGGCAGAGGTCAACCCGCTGTTCTCCCAGGGTCGCCGCCGCAACCTCATCACGCAGGTCATCGCTCGCAGCTGACCCAGCCACCAACGCGAATCTGAGGCAACTACCCGGGTGTCGGATGGTTGCCTCAGATTTGAGCCTGCGCGGGCGATCGCCGCGAGTGCTGACCGCCCTAGTCGGCCGGCACCTCGGGGATCGGCGCCGGGGCGTCATCCGGCAGCGGCTTGAGGCCCGGGTCCGGATTCACCTCCGGCACCGGTGGTGCCTCCGGGGCTGGCGCGATATCCGGCGTCAACGGCGTCTCGGGGGCCTCCGCCGGGGCGTTCGGGGTGACATTTTCGGTGGGAGCCTCCTTGGCCACCGCACCGGTCGCTCTAATGCTGGCCGATGACCCGGTCACGGCATTGCCAAAGGGATCAGTGGCCCGCACCTGGTAGGTGTAGGTTGTGCCGCCGGATCGCCCGGTGTCGGTCCAGCTGATGGTGGGCCTCTTCCAGTCCGTCGACAGCCCGGTTTGCGTGCGCACCACGACACCGTTGCGCAGCACCTGATAGGTGAGCTGCTCGTTGTCGCGGTCGTAGTTCGACTTCCAGGTGACTTTAACGGCGTTCGCACTCGGGGTGCTGAGTGTGGGCTGAAAGCCGGTGCCCGTTGCCTTGGGCCCCTCCTTGTCGGGAGCGATAGACGACACGGCGAACCTGGTGAGTCCCTGCTGCCGTTTGTTGTTCACGATCGTGAACTCACCCCCGTAGAGCACATACTGCGAGTTGGCTGCCACATTCCACGGCCCTTGGCCCTGACCGGTGTACGTGCCGGTGTTAATGTCGGGATAGAAGGCCAATAGCGTGGGGCAGGGCCGGCCTGCAAAGTTGAAGTAGCTGCCGCCCGTGACGTTTCGCGTGATGGTGCAGGTGGCGGCCTTGCTGAAGGTCAGCGTTCGGTGATAGCTGCGCGGGTTCGTCTCCGGGAATCCGCCGATGTTGCCGCAGAAGTGAGCATGAGCGGTGGTATACACGACGTCACCGACCGGAACTGCTGAGTAGGTGTCGCCGTGACAGTCTTCGATCCAGACGGTGTTGCCGCTGCTCCAACTGGCCCGGAAGGTGCCTTCGAACATGGCGCCCGAGCCAAAGTCATAGCCGGTGCCGTACACACCGTCGGCGTCGGAGGTGAGCGAAAGAATGGCCCCGTTGGGGCCGGCGTTCTTGATCAGTTTGCCGATATTCCAGGTCACTGCGCCGCCGGTGCTCGAGTTGGTGGCGGCCATACCGTAGCCGGGGGTGGTGGCCCCGTTGTAGGAGGTGAACGAACCGCCGATGACGACCCGGTCGCCGTTCGGTGAGATCGTCAGCGCATTGACGGCGCCGTCAGGAATGGTGCCCTTCCACGCTCCCACGGTGCCGGTGGAAGCACTAAACGACGCTGCCTTCTGACGGCTCTGCCCGCTTGTCGACGTGAAGCTTCCGCCGGCGTACACCGTACTTCCGTACGCCCCCAAGGCGCGGACCGTGCCGTTCGCGGTCGGCGTCCAGTCGGTTAGCAGAGCCCCGGTCGACGTGCTGAACGCAGCGAGTCGGGTGCGGGTAACTCCGCCGACGCTGCTGAAGCCACCCCCGACATATATGCGCGATCCGTCCGGAGATGCTGTTATTGCTCGTACGACCCCGTTCAGGCTGGGGTTGAACGATGTCATCACCCCGGTTGACAGGTTGTAGGCCATGAGGTTGTTGCGTGACACCTCGCTGGTTCCCGCAGACGCCCCCGCTGGCCGAGCCCTGGTGAATTCGCCACCCACGTAGACGGTGTCTCCGACGATCAGCTGCGACCACACGACGCCGTTGATTTGAGCCGTGGGCAAGGCATCCGCTGCAACGGTGGTGGGAGTGGATGAGCTGGGAGGCGACGTGTCAGCCTGGGCCGCTCCCGTCCCGATGAATAAAGCACCGGCAAGTGCAGCCGCGGCGACAATGGCTGTCACGGGAGAACGGAAACGCCACAACATAGAAGGGCCCTATCTCTGGGGCGGTGACCTCGGACAGCCCACGCAGTTGTGGAATTATACTCAGTTTACCGTTTGCCCCAACCCTCGGCAGCGAAGTCGCCGCGATGCGATTGACGGCGGTCGAACGTCGTTCGCTGCACTCCTAGCCACCGTGCCGAATAAACGTTAGGATTCCTCACTACCTCCCCCACCCTCTCCCACCCGAATTCTGCCGTGCTCGCGTGGCAGCCTGAGAGAAAAGAAAATTGAGCACCCGATGGCCACAGAGCAGCCCGTCCCCCCTTTTGGCACCGACGGAGCCAGCCCCCTGCGCATCGGCTACGCCGCCGGCGGGTTCGATCTCTTTCACGTGGGGCACCTGAATATTCTCAAGCACGCCAAAAGCCAGTGTGATTACCTGATCGCCGGCGTCGTCTCCGATGAGATGCTCGAATTGACCAAGGGTGTCACGCCGGTGGTCCCGCTGTTCGAACGCCTCGAGATCGTGCGGCACATCTCCTTCGTGGATGAGGCCGTCGCCGAAGTCGTCGAAGACAAGATGGAGACCTGGCGCCAGCTGCGGTTCGACGTGTTTTTCAAGGGCGACGACTGGCGCGGAACACCCCGAGGCACCCGTCTGGAGCGTGAGTTTGCCGCAGTCGGGGTGGACGTCGTCTATTTTCCGTACACCGTCAACACCTCCAGCACGATGCTGCGCCGCGCGCTTGACGCGCTGACGCGACCGGATGCCGCCTCACGCTGGCAGTCCCAGGCGATCGAGGGCACGTCGTAGCCTGCCCTGTGTCGTTTCAGCACAATTAGGGGCGGATTCTCGTGCACGAGAATCCGCCCCTCTGCCGTTAGGTCCGAGTCTGCTACCCGGGGTGCACCTCCACGAGGGTGTCGTCGGGCGTGTAATAGTTGTGCGACATCTTCACCTTGGTTGACGAGGGGGCAATCACCGCGCAATCGTCGACCCGAGTATTGCGGCCAAAGGTGTTGTCACTGATGACCACACCCTGCAGGGGACCGTATGCTTTCTCGGCGAGGTTGATCGAGCATCCGCCGCCGTCGGCGATGTTGTTCGTAATGGTGAGATTGGACACGTCACCGCGGTCCTGGGTGACCTGCACGGAGGCATTCCACGCATCGGTCAGACGGTTGCCGTCGATGCGAATGTTCGACCCTTCCTGAATCTGAATGGAATCGTCGTGGCTCGGCGTTCCGCCCTGATTCGGGTCCCGGTCGTAGTGGAGGTTGTCGTGCACCCACGAGTCCAGGATCGTAACATTTCCACCGGTCAGATGGATGCCGTCGATCACACCGTGAATATTCAGGCGGGTGGCCTCGAAGTTGTAGCCGTAGATTCCCTGGACGTCTGGTGACGACTTCGAGGGAGACAACTCCGTGTCAATGATGCGCAAATTGTCGTAGCCGCCGAGATTGCCGATGAGGGCCATCGGACCGCTGAGGTCCCGGCCGCGCACAATCGAGTTCTTGATGGTGACGTTGTCGGCCTCGATCTTGACCATGCCGCGAATGTCGAGGCCGTCGATGACGGTTCCGGCCCGGGTGATCGTCAGGTCGCCGTTGTGCACCGTCAATGCCGTGCCTGCCGGTACTCCTGTGTTGCTGGCGTTCGGCGTGCCTCCCGTCGAGGGCGGCGTGGGAACGGGTGCCGGTGCGGGTGCCGGCTTCGGGGCTGGTGCCGGCGCGGGAGCCGGAGCCGGGGCGGGCGCCGGCGCCGGCGCCGGAGCCGGGACGGGGGCGGGGACCGGCACTGGAGCCGGCTGCGGTGCGGGGGCCACAATCGGTTCCGGGGCGGGAGTCACCGGCGGAAATAGTTGCGCCAGGAGCCAACGTAGTTGGGCCAAGGTCAGGCCCGTTCCCGGGGTGGTTTCTGACGCGGGGGGCCCGGCGGGCTCGGCACCCCACGGAGTGATCGTGGAGTTCTCCGCTGCTTGTTGTGCGGCCTCGGCGGGGGCGATTCCGATGAATGCGCCGGTCAGTCCGAGCGCTACAGCGGCAACGGCCGTCGTGCGTCCGCGACGGAATGTGGACCGAGCTTTGTGGGGGGCGGGTAAGCCGGTCGTCTGAATCGGGTTGAGTTTCATGTATGTAATTTCGTGTCCTGCACACGTTTCGGGACGTGTTGGGCGGGGCAGCTGAAGGGAGCCGCCGGTCGTGGGTAAAGCATTCCGTATCGCCAGGAGCGGGTCAAACGGAAGGTTATGAATACCTTGAAGAACGCGCTGACGCGCGAGGCGCCAACTCGAATCAGGGGCACCGAGGGCCCCTCGCGCAGGCGCCAACGAGATGCACTGCGCGAAGGACTGGGGGCTGCCTAACCGGTGCGAACGGCGACGGTCTTGCTGTCCGGCGTGTAGTAGTTACGTGCCGTGGAGATCTTCGTGGTGGTCGGCGAAATCACGGCGCAATTGAGCAGTCGGGTGTTACGGCCGAATTTGTTGTCCTGGATGACCGTACCGTGGATGGGGCCGTAAGATTTCTGGGCCACATTGATGGTGCAGGCGCCGCCGTCGGCGAAGTTGTTGGTGAAGGAGAAGTTCGAAACATCGCCGGTGTCCTGCGTGATCTGCACCCCGGCGTTGTGGGAACCGCTCAGCGTGCTGCCGTACACCTTGATGTTGCTGCCCTTCTGAATCTGAATGGAGTCATCATGGCTGGGTTTTCCGCCCTGGTTCGGGTCGCTCACGTAGTGCAGGTTGCCGTGCAGCCAGGAGTTCGCAATCGTGACATTGCTGCCGGTAATGTGAGCAGCATCAATGACGCCGTGGATATCGACCCGGGTCAGCGTGAAGTTATAGCCGTTGATCCCGTTGATGTCGGGAGACGGCTTCGACGGATACAACTCCGAGTCGATGACCTTCAGGTCGGAACGTCCGCCGAGGTTGTTGATCAGCGCAGCGGGTGCGCTGACGCTTCGTCCGCGGATGATCGAGTTCTTGATGGTCACGTTGATCGCGTTGATCTTGACCAGACCGCGAATATCCAGGCCGCTGATGACGGTTCCGGCCCGGGTGATATTGAGATCGCCGTTGTGGACCTTCAGGGTCGTACCGGCGGGGACTCCGGTCGTGCCGGCGCCCGCGGTCGCAGCGCGAGCGATGCCAGCGATTGCGGCCTGGGCTGGAGCGGCGAGACCCGCCAGTGGAATGAGAACGGCGAGGGTAGCAGCGGCCACCAACGCTGGGGTTCGTGTGGTCGCGGTGAATCGGGCCCGCTTGCGCTCCAGACGCACGGCACCGGGCAGATCGGGGCGGTTAAGGTCGGGACGAGGCGGTTCGAGGCGATGCGCGGCAGGGCCGCGCTGGGAAGCGCCATTGTGATGCGTCGGGGTGAGAGTCAGGGGTCGGCGATAGGAACGTGAGATATGGTCGGTCATGAATTCTTTTCGGGTGGTGCACGTTCGGGTATGCGGCTGAGGCAACCGCAGGGAGTCACCGATAGTTATTCGAGTGTTACCCAAAAATGAAATTACGTCAAATTAACTTTCTGAGTCGACGAGATCACGGTCACGCTTCGGACTGCCGACCCAGGATTTGACCGGCACGGTGAAGACCCCCGGAATGGCGTGAAATTGCCGGTGCAGTGCCAGAGCGAGCATGATGGCACCGGCGCAGAGCAGTGGCGGCAAGAGGGTGGCCACTGCGGGCCCAATTTGCACGTCGAAAGCGACCAGGACGGCCGCGAGCGCTGTCATCGGAAGGGTATGCACGAGGTAGATCGGTAGGGTGCGTGATCCAAGCGCACGCACGAAGTCGAAGGCCGGCAGGCGGGCGAGTACCACGGCGACGGTGATGCCGACGACGACGGCGAGCGTGCTCAGTACCAGCAGGACGAACGGAACCCTCGTGAGAGCCAACTTTGTGGTGACGACCACCAAGCCGGCATATCCAACGCAGAAGAACACAACGTGCCACCACCGCACGAAGGGAACGAGGCGACGAACCATGGGCCCCAGATAGATCGCGGCGATGAAGAACACCAGGTACTTGCCCATCTTGTCCCACGGCGAGCCGGTGTGCAGCAGCTGACTTCCAAACAATACCGCGACGGCCGCGGTGAGCCCGATTTGCAGCAGCGGAGGCCACCGACGCATCAGCCAGGCCAGGGTGAAGAACAACGGCAGCGCGTAGATGAACCACAGGTTGGGGCTGGGTCGCACGAACAGTGTGACGAGGCTCGCCCAGGTGGCGTTGGGCGTGCCGGTCGGGCTGATCGGCGGCAGAGCGAGTAAAAACAGCGTCTGCAGGGTGACCCACGCGATATAGAGATACAGGAGCAGCGATATCCGCTTACGAAACAACTGCCGGTACGCCAAGCGGATGGCCGACGCCGCCAGGATTCCCGACATGAAGAAGAACAGGGGCATGCGAAACGTGTCGAACAGCGGGTTGAGTGGGGCGAGCGCGCCCGCCAGACCGACCTCGTCGAGGTACATGATGGCGTGATAGAGCACCACCAGGGTGATCGCGATGCCCTTGGCGACGTCGATCCAGGCCTCACGGGGCGCTGTCGACGCTGCTGCCGCTGTCATGTCGGTTCCTCGCCCGGTCGGACCGGGCGAATCGAGCGC
The DNA here is from genome assembly GCF_900110125.1 of Cryobacterium luteum. Classification (GTDB taxonomy): domain Bacteria; phylum Actinomycetota; class Actinomycetes; order Actinomycetales; family Microbacteriaceae; genus Cryobacterium; species Cryobacterium luteum. The sequence goes on along the minus strand of NZ_FOCN01000002.1, from coordinate 25,750 downwards.
TTCCGGCGGTGATCGAACGCGGTGACGAACGGCGGCGGCTCATAGGCGTAGCGCAGAACGCTGCGTGAGGCGAACCGGTGGAGCGCGAGGGCCAGCAGCACGGCCGTGAGCGCGAGTAGGGGTGGCAGGACGGGCGCGATGACGGCGACCGGGGCGAAGAGAATCGGCAGAGAGAGTGCGAAGGAAATCAGGATGACGATGGGGGTGTGTGCCAGGTAGATCGGCAGGGTGTTCCGCCCGACCGCACCGAACCAGTGCGCACCGCGCAGGGTTCGGCTGAACGCTATGCCGCCGACGACACCGACCAGGCAGTTGAGAAAATACACGCCGAAGACGTCGCGCAGGCCCAGCAGCGTGACGGCGGCGGTGACGGCCATCCACATCAGCATGGCGGTACCGATGAGCAGCCGGTTGTCCACCGCACCGATGCGAATGATCCAGGTGCGCAGGTAGATGCCGGCCAGAAAGAAGAAGTAGTACTTGAGGGACCCCGACCAGCCAACGTTGGCCGTCTCGAGTCCGCTCAGCGCCACGATCGATACTGCACCGGACATGACGAGTTGCAGACCGGGGTTCAGCCGCCGGCTGAGTTTGGCCACCACGAAGAAGATCGACAACGCCCAGATGAACCAGAGTTCAAACCGCGGCAGGATCGGGGAGACGACGAGGCCCAGAATGGCCTGGCGCAGGCCAAAACCCTCGCCCTTCATGGTCTGCCCAAGAAGAAAGACGACTGACCCGATGACCTCCCAGAGCAGAAAAACCCAGAGGTAGAGGCGCACCTTGACCGTCCACAGGTCGCGCCACGGCTTGAGCAGCCATTTAGGGGCGAACAGCCCGGACAAAACGAAGAACAGGGGCATACGCATCGACGACAGGGCGTCGTTGATTTCTCGCCAGTAGGGAATGTCGAAACCGGCCCCGAGCAGCCAATTCGCCGAGTGGAACATGGCCACGAGCAGGATGGCGATTCCCCGACCGGTGTCTACCCAACCGATTCGTTCGATCGCCGGCCTGGTGGCGCTCATGGCCGGAACCGAGCCGGTGGGGCGCCGGGGAGCGTGGGCCGTAGCAGCGCAGCATCCGTTTCGGTCGGCACCCTGCGGGTGATGAGCAGTCCGAGAACGAGCACCAGCAGCACCGAGGAGCTGAAGAACGGGCCGAAGAACATAAACCAAACGGCCTTGACCCCGAGGTAGAGCAGCACAGCACTCGCCGTGTTGGCTGACACGTGCACGCCGACGCTGCGCACGATGAGCACGAGAATGATCACGGCGAGCAGCAGGCCGGGAATGCCGAAACTCGCCCAGAAATCGCCGATGATGGAGTGCAACTCGACGTGCCCGCCGAACATGTAATTCTCAACGTAGCCATTGTTCGGGTCGTAGTTGATCGCGGCCATTCCCGTCTTGGCCGCGAGGATGTCCTCGGGATTGGGCGCGGTACCCACGCCGAAACCCCACGGCTGATGCTGCATCAGGGCAATGGTCGCGGCGACTTCGGGACGGCCACCGAGGATGAGGGACCCGGCCTCCTCGAGCTGGGCGAGCGTGCGCTTCTGGGTTGCCTCGCCGAGGGCCCCGTCGAGGATGAGTGCCTGGATCACGTTGAAGACGATCAGGGCGAGGGCGCCGAGTCCCAACAGGGCGCGCAGCGCGGACTTGCCACGCGTGGGCCGGGTGGGGCGCATCTGCCAGACGACCAGCAGAACCGTGAGAAGCATGAACGCGAAGGTGGAGCGGGCGTCCGTGAGGGTAGCGACGACCGTCAACAGCAACGCGACGGCCAGTTCCAGCCAGCGGCGGCGAAGCTGCAGGGTGATTCCGAGCAGCAAAATGGTCAAGGCTACGGAATAGCCGAATCGCCACGGGTTCGCCGCGTACAATTCGCTGCTCGGCGACACGCCGAGCAGGATTCCGGCACCGTACCAGATGGCGATCTGGGAGTCAGGCAGAACCGTGCGCGCCCAGAGCACGAAGCCGACGCCGGAGAGCAGCCCGACCAGACCGGCGATCGCGCCGAAGGCCTGGCCGAGGCTCGTGTCGTGCGTGGGTGCCGACAGCGCGGTGAGCCACAGCCCGGAGCCGATCGCGATCACTCCGGCGAGCACGAACAGTCGGGCGCCCCAATACTGGCGCAGCACCGGGAACCACACCGGAAACAGCGCCACACAGGCCAGCACTCCCACGGTCACACCCTGATCGATCTCGAGGCGCATGGCTACGATGACCAGAACGATCACGGCGATGAATTTGTTGACGACGGGTGGAGCCTGCGCAATAAAAAGGCCGGCGCGGGTGCGCGGGGGCGGCATCGGGGCGCGGCGCGCCGCGGTGCCGTCGGTGGAGCGCACCTGAAAGGACAATAGCCACCACCAACCGGGCCGCACAGGAACGATTCGGGCACCGATTCCTGTTGCGCAGCCGCATCGTGCCTAACAATAGACGGCCCTGACCAGAAGCGACAAGGGCAACACTGCTCAAAGTGAGTGATTTTCATCCCCCCAAGAAGGGGGCGCGGGCATGGGTGGTGCGGCCTGTATAGTGGCGATTTCGTGAGAGATATTCATCGTGCGACCGGAAGCAGCCTGTGGTCATGTATAGATTCGATCGGCTCGTCGCCGACCTGCGCCACGACCCGGCCGCCCTCGTGCAGCGCGCAGTGGTCCGGCTGCGGCTTGCCGCCCTGCGGTTGAGCAACCGGCTCAGCCGACGATCGGTAACCGGGTCGGGCGCCGTCGTGGTGAATTTGACCTCGTACGGCCATCGGATCGACCTGGTGTTTTATGCCCTCGAGACAATCGCCGCCGGACGAATTCGCCCCCGACGGCTTATCCTGTGGCTCGACGACGCCGCGACACTCGCGAACCCGCCGGCCACCCTCCGTCGCTTGCAGCGACGGGGTTTGGAAATTCGATCCTGCCCCAACTTCGGTCCGCACAAAAAACAGTATCCCTACGCGCTGACCGGGCCAACACTCCCCCTGGTGGCCGCCGACGACGACGTACTGTACCCGCGCAGGTGGCTGGCCGAGCTGCTCGAGGCGGCCGCGCAACATCCGCTCGACGTGACCGGTCAACGCGCCCACACGATCACCTTCGAAGGCGACCGGGTGGCACCGTATGCCCGGTGGGTCGCCGCCCGCGGCACCACCTTCAGCTTTCGAACACTCTGCACCGGCGTCTCCGGCATCTACTACCCGCTCGGACTGCTGCAGGCCCTGCGCGCCGAGGGGGACCACTTTCTGCGCGTCGCTCCGCGAGCCGACGACCTGTGGGTCTACGCGGTCGCTGTGCGGCACGGCATTCGTGCGGGCCAGGTCGGCGAGCAGCAGGCGGAGTATCCGGCGATTCCGGGTTCGCAACGCGGCACCCTCTATCGGCAGAACGTGACGGAAGGCGGCAACGACGCGCAGTTCGCGGCGTGCGTGGGCGAGCGGGAACGCGAGCGGATGCTGCGCGACGACCCCCACGATTCGGGCCCGCTGCCGGGGGTACCGCTGGGCCAGGTGGTGAGCGGCGATGGCGCTTAGGCGGCCTCGCGGGCCGGTGCCACGGCCCGCCCCGCCGATCGTCGCCCCGGCCACCACGCGCCCGGCGGCTACGAACTCCGTGTCGCGCAATATGACGATCGCGCTGATCGGAAACGCTTTTCCCCCGCTCGTCGCGCTCTTTTCCGGTCCAATCCTGGCCCAGGCCCTCGGTGTCGACGGTCGTGGTGCGGTGGCCGCTGCCACGGCGCCGCTCGCCCTCGTGGTCACCGTGGCGACCTTCGGTGTTCCCGAAGCCGTCACCTGGGCGATTGCCCGCAACCCCGCGCTGGCCCGCAACGCCTCGAACCGGGGCATGCTCATCATCGTTGTCGCCGGGCTACTCGCCATGGGCGCCGTCGCCCTGTCAGCGGCCTGGCTCAGCGGCGGCGATCCCACGGTGCAGCAGCTCATCCTGGTGGCCTGCCTCGCCATCGTGCCCAACCTGCTGGTCGGCGTGTTCCGGGGGGTGGCATCCGCTACCCAAAGCTGGCGGCTGGTCGCGCTGGAACGCATCGTCACGTCATCGCTGCGGCTCGCCGTGCTGATCCCGTTCTGGCTTACCGGCACCCTGACTCCGCTCGTGGCGACGATCGCGGTAGCGGCGATGCCGGTGACCGGGCTGTTCGTCTACATCGGTCGCATGCGCACCCTCGACCCGCGTGCCTTCGACGTGCCGCGGGAGGCCCGCACAGCCGGGTTGCTCAGCTATGGCCTGCGAATCTGGGTCGGATCGCTGTCGGGAATTCTGCTGTCGCGGCTCGACCAGGTACTCATGACGCCGTTCGCCGGCACCTACCAGCTTGGGCTGTACGTGGTCGCGGTGAGCGTGAGTGAGCTTCCGCTGATCATCAACCAGGCGGTGCGTGACGTGACCTTCGTGACGGATGCCGCCGATTCCGTCGACGCGCGCCTCGCGTCGTCCGCCCGCATCAGCACACTGCTGAGCGGCTTGGCGGCCCTGTTCTTGGGGATCACCATGCTGTGGTGGCTGCCGTTTTTGTTCGGCGAGGATTTTCGACCGGCCCTGCCGGTGGCCGCCGTTCTGCTCGCTGCGGTGGTCTTCGGCACTCCTGGGTCGATCGGCGGTTCCGGCCTGAGCGCGCGCGGTCGCCCTGGGCTGCGCAGCGTGTCTCTGCTGATCGCCTGCCTGGTGAACATCGCCCTGCTGATCGTGTTGGCGCCGATGCTCGGGGCGATGGGGGCTGCGCTGGCCACACTGGCCGGTAATTTGATCTCCAGCAACCTGAATCTGCTGTTCCTGTATCGCCGGTTCGGCATCAACCCGCTGAAGTTCTACGGTGTGCGGCGGGTGGACTTCGTGACCCTGCGTGAGTACGCGAAACGGTTCACCCGGCGGCGCAAGCGCTAGATCGTGCGGGTCGGTGCCGCTGTGGGCCCGGCCGCCGGATCCGGTCGGTAGGCGAGGCCGTCACGAAGCCCCCGGGCCGCTGCGATCAGCGGCCGCACCGAGGTCAACAGCTGACGTCGGCCGCCGCGGGCGATGACCTCCCAGGCCGCCGGCACGCTGCGACGACGCCAGCGTCGCCGGTCGGGGGCGTCGAGGTTGCGGGCCGCGTAGACCAGGCGGTTGCGCACGTTGTAGTAGTAGTAGGAGTACGACTTGGCCTGTCCGGCGCTGTGCTGGCCACCGCCCTGGGTACCGCCCTGCGCGTGGGTCGCCTGGGCGTCGGCACAGACCGCGACAGTTCCCCCCACCTGCAGCGCCCGCTGCGACAGCTCGACATCTTCCCAGTACAGAAAATAGTCGTCGCTGAACCCACCGATCCGACACCACAGCTCGTCACTGACCAGCAGGCAGGCCCCGCTCAGCCACGGCGTGGTACGCGCGCCCGGGTGGTCAGTGCGTCGACGCGTCGCGCGCACCCGACCGTCATCGAGGTACAGGTCGCTGCCGTCGAACCACACCGTGCCGTCGGGCCGCAGGATGCGGGGCGAGACCAGGGTGAGCGGATGCTCGCTGACCACATCGAGCAGGCGGGCGACCTGGTCGGCGACGATGGCGGCATCCGGATTCAACAACAGGAAGTGCGCACACCCATTCTGTTGCGCCCGAGCGACACCGACGTTCATGCCTCCGCCGAAGCCGAGGTTGGTCGGCGACAGCACGTGTTGCCAGCCTTCCCGTTCAGCGAGCGCGCTCACCCGGTTCTGCTCGGCCACGTCGGTGAAGTTGTCGACGACGACGACCGCGAGCCCCGGCGCCGATCGGGAGAGCGGTTGCAGGTTCTCTTCGAGCAGGGCCGACGACCCGAAGTTCACCACCACGACGGTGAGGGAGGTGAGGTTCGTGTCGGTCATGCGGTCAGTATTGCAGATCGACGCACACAACCTGACAACTTCTCAACGCACCGCGCTGTTCTCCGAGCTTCACCCCGCGAAGCGGTCGGTCGCCTCGATGAGGGCGTCGAGGATGCCGGGCTGGTCGAAAGCATGGCCGGCGTCGGGAATCAGGTGGAATTCGGCTTCCGGCCAGCTCTTGTGCAGGTCCCAGGCGGTGAAGGCCGGGGTGCACATGTCGTAGCGGCCCTGCACGATGACGCCGGGAATGTCGGCGAGGCGGGTGGCGTTGTCGATGAGCTGGTTGGGCGTGAACCAGCCCTTGTTGGTGAAGAAATGGTTCTCGATCCGCGCGAAGGCCACCGCGAAGGCCGGATCGGAGAAGTGCGCGATCTTGTCGGGTTCTTGCAGCAGGGTGATCGTCGACGATTCCCAGGTTGCCCACGCCACGCCGGCGCGTTCCCGCACGAACTGGTCGGGATCGTGCAGCAGTCGGCCGTAGGCCTCGATCAGATGACCGCGTTCGGTTGGCGGAACCGGCGCGAGGAACGATTCCCACAGGTCGGGGTAGATGGCCGCGGCGCCGCCTTCATAAAACCAGTCCAGCTCGACCGGGCGCAGGGTGAAGATGCCGCGCAGAACGAGTTCGGTGACCTTCGCGGGGTGGGTCTCGGCGTAGGCGAGAGCGAGGGTGCTGCCCCAGGATCCGCCGCAGACCAGCCAGCGGTCGATTCCGAGGTGCTCCCGCAGCATTTCCAGGTCGGCCACCAGTGTCCACGTGGTGTTCACGCTCAGGTCGGCGTCGGGCTCGCTCGCGTGCGGCGTACTCAGGCCGCAACCGCGTTGGTCGAACAGGATGATGCGGTACTTCGCCGGGTCGAAGACGCGACGCTGGTTCGGGCTCGACGCGCCGCCCGGGCCGCCGTGCAGGTACACCGCCGGCTTACCGTCTGGATTGCCGGAGGCTTCCCAGTAGATGGTCTGGTTGACGCCGACATCGAGCATGCCGGTTTCGTAGGGTTCGAGCTCGGGGTAGAAGGTACGCATTGCTCGAGCCTATGCCCCCGGGTGGGAGGCCACGAGTTGACCAGGTCTGGTCAGCGGCCGACCAGGCCTTGTTCGTAAGCCAGGATGACCGCCTGCACTCGGTCACGCAGGCCGAGCTTGTGCAGGATGCGGCCGACGTGGGTCTTGACCGTCGATTCGGAGAGAAAGAACCGCTCGGCCAGTTCGGTGTTGGAGAGACCCTCGGCGATGGCGAGGAAGACCTCGGTCTCACGATCGGTGAGTGCCGCGAGGGCCGTGCCGGTGCCCGCGTCGGGCGCGTCGACCTGGGGCAGTTGGGTACCGAACAGGTCGAGCAGACGTCGCGTGACGCGCGGTGAAACGGATGCCTCGCCGGAGACCACGGTACGGATCGCGGTGATCAGCTCCCCCGGTTCGGCGTTCTTGAGCAGGAAGCCACTCGCCCCGGCACGCAACCCGCCGAACGCGTACTCGTCGAGGTCGAAGGTCGTCAGGATGATGATGCGGGTGTTCGGCTGGGCCGCCATGATCTGCCGGGTGGCCTCGATGCCGTCGAGCCCCGGCATGCGCACATCCATCAGGATGACCTGCGGGCACACGCTTGCGGCGAGCGCGATCGCCTGCGCGCCGTCGCTCGCCTCGGCGACGACGCGCAAGTCGTCTTCGGCTTCCAGCACCATGCGAAAACCCACGCGCAGCAACGCCTGGTCGTCGACGAGCATGATCCGGATCGGATCCGGCCGCGCGGTCTCAAAAACCGTCATGTCTCATCCTCATACGTCATCGACGCGTGCACCCGCCAGCCGTCGTGGAGTCCGGCGCCGGCTTCAAAGGTTCCTCCATAAATAGCCACCCGTTCCTGCATGCCGATCAGGCCACGACCGAAACTCCGAGCGCTCGGTTCGCGGCGCTGCCGGCCATTGTCACTGACCGTGACCTCGGCCATGCCTGGCGCCGAGTTCAGGCGAACCACGACGCGGGTCGGAGTATCGGCGTAGCGCAGCACGTTGGTGAGCGACTCCTGCACCAGCCGAAAGATGGTCAGCTGCACGCTCGGATTAGCCGGCTCGCGCCCACTCCGTTCCAACACGACCGGAAGCCCGGTCGAGCGAAAGGATTCGACCAGGTCGGCGAGTTGATCGATGCCCGGCTGCGGCTCGCGCGGGGCCGGCTCCGAGCCGACATCGAGCACCCCGAGCAGGCGCCGCATCTCAATCATCGAGCGGCGCCCGGTGACCGCGACGTCGAGCATCGCCGCACGGGATCGCTCCACATCCTTGGGGGCGATGGCGTGGGCACCGTCAGCAAGAGCCACCATGACCGAGAGGCTGTGGGCGACCACATCGTGCATTTCACCGGCAATGCGCGCCCGTTCGGAGATGCGCGAAAGCTGGGCCTGCTGGTCACGTTCCCGGGTCAGTTGCGCGGCCAGGTCAAGTAGGGAGGCCACATAACGTTTACTGTTTCCCATGTTGACCCCGACCAGGGTCGCGGCGAGCATCATGATCGCCACCTGAATGACGACCGGAATCCAGGGCGCCTCGGCCGGGTCGTCGGTCAGCCAGGCTGCCAGACCCGCCAGGAGCGTCGAGGTTCCGAACCCGATCCAGGCGCTGCGCACGTCGGAGTACACCGCGACCGCGTAGAGCGCGAGCAGCTGGGCGATCAGGTGAACCTCGCCGTAGTCGGCGAAGGTGAGCAGGCCGATCCAGGTCACGGCCAAAACGAGCCGCGGCATCCGTCGGCGAAGGAACAAAGCCGCGGCCAGAAGTACCACGATAGCGGCGTTCAGAAGAACGTCGGCGAGTGGTGCGGGGTCGGCATCGAGCAGGTTGAGCACCAGGGTGAGCGCCGTCGGCACGACGTAGATCGCCGCGATGAGGGCGTCGGCCAGGTGCGGATGCCTGGTCCAGAACCTCCGTACGATGCCGGGCGGGGTCGGCAGACGCAGTTCTCCCCCCGGCGTCAGTGCGCGCCCGGGGGGAGAACTGTTGCGGCTCATTCTTCGATGGTACGGGTCAGGCGTCGCGGCGCTTGAGCAGCAGCGCGGCCGCACCGAGACTCACAACGACCCAGGCGAGCACGACGAGGAAGGCCTGCCAGGACTCCATAGTGGTCGGGGTGATCATCTCGGAGCCGGCCACGGTGAACATGAACGGCACGATGTCGGCGACCCACTCGACGAGCAGCGAGAACAGGGCCACAACCGTGGGCAGCAGCAGGATGATTCCGAGCACCGTGGCGATTCCGCCTGCGCTGCTGCGCACAATGGTTCCGATGCCGATGGCGAACACAGCGATGAGGCCGAGGAACAGCGCATTGCCGAGCAGCGGCAGGATCACCCCAACATCGAACAGGTTCGCGGTCATGCCCTTGGCTCCCAGGATGGGCGTGGCCACGAGGAACGAGCCGACGACGCTGAACAGGCCCACCGCAAAGGTGAATCCGAACAGCACAAAGACCTTGGCCCACAGTGCAGGCAGACGGTTGGGCACCGCGGTGAGCGTCGACCTGATCATGCCGCTGGAGTACTCCCCGCTGATCGAGAGCACACCGAGGACGGCGACGATCAGCTGGCCGAGGCTCAACCCCGATGTGGCGACCATGACGAACAATTGGTCGTTGTCGATGCCCATGGCACCGGCGGAGTCAACCCCGGAGGTCATGGCGAACGCCATGAGCACCGCGATGCCGAGCGAGGCGAGGACGACGAGGGAGAAGCTCCAGTAGGTGGAGCGCAGGCTCCACACCTTGATCGACTCGGAGCGGAGCAGGCCGATGAAGCTGAGCCCGGACCCGGTCGGGACGAACGATGCGCGGGCTGCGGCCGGCTGGGTTGAGTTGATTACGGCGCTCATCGAGCGACCTCCGCTTCGGTCTGGGTATCGCCGGTGCGGTACTCCACTTCGTTCTGGGTCAGTTTCATGTAGGCGTCTTCGAGTGAGGCGCTCACCGCCGTGAGCTCGTGCAGGGAGATCTGCGCGGCCGCAGCGCGGTCACCGATCTCGTTGACGGTCAGTCCGCTGATCTCGAGCACGTCCTGCTCCAGGTTGGTGATGGTGACATCCGCCTGCGCGAGCAGGCTGGCCAGGGCTGCGGTGTGCGGTGTGCGCACGCGAACCGTGTTCTGCGCGGCCGAGGCGATGATGTCGGCGACCGAGGCATCCGCTATCACGCGGCCGCGCCCGAGCACGATGATGTGGTCGGCGGTGAGTGCCATCTCGCTCATGAGGTGCGAGGAGAGCAGAACGGTACGCCCCTCGGCCGCGAGCTGCTTGGTGAGCTTGCGTACCCACTGCACGCCCTCCGGATCGAGGCCGTTGACCGGCTCGTCGAGGATGAGGGTGGCCGGGTCGCCGAGCAGCGCAGCGGCAATGCCGAGGCGCTGCCCCATGCCGAGGGAGAATCCGCCGACGCGCTTGCGGGCGACGGACTCGAGACCGGTGAGGTTGATGACCTCGTGCACCCGGCTGGTGGGGATGCTGTGGGTTGCGGCCATGGCGCGCAGGTGGTTGTAGGCGCTGCGACCGGTGTGTACCGCCTTGGCATCGAGGAGCACGCCGACCTCGCGCAGCGGCGCCTTGTGCTCGTGGTACGGCTTGCCGTTGACGATGACCGAGCCGGCGCTGGGGCGATCCAGACCGACGATCATGCGCATCGTGGTGGACTTGCCTGCACCGTTCGGCCCGAGAAAACCGGTGACCTTGCCGGGCTGCACGGTGAAGTCGACCGCGTCGACCGCCGTCTTGCTTCCGTAGTGCTTGGTCAGGGACTGTGCCTGGATCACGACTGCCTCATTCCGTTGATGGGTGAGGCCCCGTTTCGTGCCGCGAAGCCCCCATACCCCAAGATACGGAATGAGATCTTTGTGGCGCATCAACCGAGGGGATGGTTGTGCGCCACCGGTGTCGTACCTGAGTACGACGTTTGCGAGCTACTTTCTGGCCGGCTTCACGGCCGGTTTCTCTGCGGCGGGCGCACTGCCGGAGGCCCGCTGCTCGGCATAGTAGTCGCGGGCTTCGGCCTGGCGCTCGGCTTCGATGCCGCTTGCGATCGTGGCCCGCAGGTGGTCGGGCGAGTAGCCGAACGCGTCGACCAGGTCGAGGGCATATGGGCGGATGCGGGCGATCAGCCGGTCGATGTAGGCCGTGACGGCTTGGGCGCGCTGGGCGGACAGCCGACCGTGGATGAGGTACCAGGCCAGGTTCTTCTCGACCAGTCCGAGGCCGAACAGGTCGCGCAGCCAGGTGAGCACCTGCCTGGTGCCGGAATCCATCGGAGCGTCGAGGGCGCGGGTGAACGATTCCCATTGCAGCAGTTCGCCGTGGGCGCGTGCCGCTTCGATGAGCTCGTTCTGGTGCGCGTTGAACAGGTCGGCGGCTTGCTTCTTGGGCAGCTTTGTGGCACCGCGCAGCTTGCCGGCGACTTCGCCGATCATGCTCTCCACCCGATCGGTGAGCAACTCGCGCTGCACGTCGGCATCACGGAGGGCGCCGACGGAACGGGCCGTGGACCCGCGGTCGAAGACGGTCTGACCGAGGGTGCGCAGCCCGGTGCCGTGGTAGGCGCGACCGGCGGCGTGCTGGACGACGTAGCGGGCGAGGGCACCGGCATCCGCTGTGGCGAACTTGCGGCTGTAATCGGTCAGCAGGCGCTTGGCGACGAGCTGCAGCAGTACGTTGTTGTCGCCTTCGAAGGTGGCGAAGATGTCGAGGTCGGCGCGCAGGCCGACGAGGCGGTTCTCGGCGAGGAAGCCAGCACCCCCACAGGCTTCGCGGGCTTCCTGCAGGGTGTCGAGCGCGTGCCAGGTGGAGAGCGGCTTGAGAGCGGCGGCGAGAGTTTCGAGATCTTGCCGGTCGTCGTCGGTGTCGGCCTTGCCGCTGAACACCTCGTCGAACTTCACCAGAAACTCGTCGTGCGCGAAGGTTTGTGCGTAGGTCGTGGCGAGCCGGGGGAACAATCGGCGCTGGTGCCGCTGGTAGTCGAGGATCACCTCTTCGTCGGTGTCGCTGCCGGCGGTGAACTGGCGGCGCTGGCTTCCGTAGGTGATGGCGATGGTCAGGGCCAGAGCGGATGCCGCGGTGGCGGCCCCGTCGAGCGACACGCGCCCCTGCACCAGGGTGCCGAGCATGGTGAAGAAGCGGCGGCCGGGGCTGGATATCGGGCTCGTGTAGGTGCCGTCTTCGGCGACGTCACCGTAGCGGTTGAGCAGGTTTTCGCGGGGAATGCGCACGTCATCGAAGTGCAGCCGGCCGTTGTCGATGCCGTTGAGGCCGCCCTTGAGGCCGTCGTCTTCGCCGCCGATACCGGGCAGGAAGGTGCCGTCGGCGCCCCGAATCGGCACGTAGAAGGCGTGCACGCCGTGGTTGACGCCCTGGGTGATGAGCTGCGCGAACAGCACGGCGGCGATGCCGTCTTTTGCCGCATTGCCGAGGTAGTCCTTCCAGGCGGCGCGGAACGGGGTGTTGATGACAAACTCGCCGGTTTCGGCGTCGAAGGTGGCTGTGGTGCCGATGCTGGCGACGTCGGAGCCGTGGCCGATCTCGGTCATGGCGAATGCGCCGGGAACGGAGAGGTCCATGATGCCGGGCAGGTACTTGTCGTGGTGGTTCTTGGTGCCCAGGTGCAGCACGGCGGCGCCGAACAGGCCCCACTGCACGCCGCCCTTGATCTGCAGGCTCGGGTCGGCGATGACGAGTTCTTCGAAGCCGGCGATGTTTCCACCGTGGTCGTCGTGCCCGCCGAGGTGTTTGGGGAATGCACGCAGCACGTGACCGTTGGCAGCGAGCACCTTGAGCTGCTCGAGCACGCGCAGCCGGTGGTCGGCCATGGAGAGGCCCTCGATGCGCTGCATGTCGGGGCGCGCGGTGACCTCCCGGGCGGCGAGGCGCACGTCGGCCCAGGTGCCGAGCAACTGGCGGCCCAGCTGTTCAACGTTGACCGTGGGGGCGGTCGGGTCACCGACCGTCTTGATGGGGCCGGTGTCGATGCTGGCATCGAGGATGGGGTCGATCGTCGTCGATCGGGTGCTGGAGCGCTGTTTCGTGTCAACCATGGTTGGTCCTAACTGTTCGCGCGAAAGTGGTGTTCGCAACGTTAGGACCGCGTGGTCGCGGTCGTGAAACGCGCGGTGCGGGGGCGACAACGTTATACGCCACCCACGGCATTCGTTTTGTAGATTACACACAACTCTTGGCACTGCTGACCTGCGCTCACCCACAACTAACGCGGTCAGGCGGAACCGGCCACGACTTCGAGCAGGGCTGCTCCGTAGGCCTCGAGCTTCTTGGCGCCGATACCGGTGATGCCGTCGAGCCCGGCAAGGGTCGTCGGGCCCGCCGCGGCGACCGCGATGAGGGTCGCATCGCCAAAGACGATGTAGGCCGGAACACCCTGCTCCTTCGACTCGGCGGACCGCCAGACACGCAGCGCCTCGAACAGAGTCTCTTGCTCGGTGCTGAGGTCGGCGGCGGCGACCTTCGCGGCGCTGGGGCGACGGGCGGCACTCGACCGCGCCGGGCGGTCGGGTTCCCGCCGCAGCTGCACGTCGCGACGGCCGCCGAGAACGTCCGCCGCGGCATCCGTCAGCACCAGGGTGCCGTATTCGCCGGAGGTGGCGAGCAGACCCTGGGCCAGCATCTGACGCACAACGCCGCGCCAGGATTGGTCGCTCAGGTCGGCGCCCAGACCCCAGGTACTGAGTTCGGTATGTCGGTACTGGGTGGCTCGGGGGGTCTCCTTGCCCCGGAGAATATCGATGAGGTGCCCGGCGCCGAACTTCTGGTTGCGTTCGCGGTGCAGGCGCACGATGGTGGAGAGCAGTTTCTGGGCGGGGATGGTGCCGTCCCAGGCTTCGGGCGGTTCGAGGCAGGTGTCGCAGTTGCCGCAGGGTTCGCTGCTCTGGCCGAAGTAGCGCAGCAGGTTGACCCGGCGACAGTGCACGGTTTCACACAGGGCGAGCATGGCGTCGAGGTGGGCGGAGAGCTTGCGCCGGTGGCCGAGATCGCCCGGTGACTCGTCGATCATGCGGCGCTGTTGCACCACGTCTTGCAGGCCGTAAGCGAGCCAGGCCGTGGCCGGGGCACCGTCGCGGCCGGCGCGACCAGTCTCCTGGTAGTAGCCCTCGACCGATTTGGGCAGGTCGATGTGGGCGACGAAGCGCACGTCGGGCTTGTCGATGCCCATGCCAAACGCGATCGTGGCCACGATGACGACGCCCTCCTCGCGGAGGAACCGACTCTGGGTGCGGGCGCGCAGACCCGCGTCGAGGCCGGCGTGGTACGGCAGCGCGTTCACGCCGTTCTGGCGCAAAAATTCGGCGGTCGCATCGACGGTCTTGCGGCTGAGCGCGTAGACGATTCCGGCGTCGCCCGGGTGCTCGGACTTCAGGAAGGACAGAAGTTGTTTGCGCACCTCGGATTTGCCGACGATGCGGTACTGGATGTTGGGCCGGTCGAAGCTCGCCACGAAATGCTTGGCGTCGCCCATTTGCAGGCGGGTGGTGATCTCTTGGTGTGTGGCGTCGGTGGCCGTGGCGGTGAGCGCGATGCGCGGTACGTCGGGCCAGCGGTCGGCCAGTTCACCCAGCGCGAGGTAGTCCGGCCGAAAATCGTGCCCCCACTGCGACACGCAGTGCGCTTCGTCGATGGCGAACAGGGCGATGGTGCCGCGTTCGAGGAGCCGCTTGGTGGCCTCATTGGAGAGCCGCTCCGGAGCGACGTAGAGCAGGTCGAGGTCGCCGCCCAGGTAGTCGCGTTCAACCTGATTGCGGGTGGCGGAATCCTGGCTGGAGTTGAGGAACTCGGCGCGCACACCGACGGCGGTGAGGGCATCCACCTGGTCTTGCATGAGGGCGATGAGCGGCGAGACGACGATGCCGGTGCCGGCTCGCACGAGCGCCGGAATCTGGTAGCAGAGGCTCTTGCCGCCGCCGGTGGGCATGAGGACGACGGCATCTTTGCCGTCGACGACCTGCGCGATGATCTCAGCCTGATCGCCACGGAAGGAGTCGTAGCCGAAGACGGTGTGCAGGGCTTCGGCCGCGGAGGTGAACTTGCGAGTCGCCGCGCGAATGGGAGCGGTGGCGCGGGCGGGCGGTTGCTGTGAAGCGGATGCGGCACCCGAGTAAGCCGGCTGTTGGCTGTACTGCCGATCCCCGAGGTCCCGGTCGAACTCGGGCGGTGGTGCGTCGTAGTCGTCCGGGGCGTCGAAATCGCTCGGGCCGTCGACGGAACGGGGCGGTTCGACATCGTCGGGGTTCTGGGGTAGCTCAGCGTTCCAACTCACCTGTACAACTTTACCCGGGCCCCCTGACACGTTGCCCCTGCCCCGTTTCCAGCCACAGGAGCGGGCTCAGGATCGGGGGGTGCGGCGCAGCAGGAGCAGGGTCACGGTGACCGCCAGAAGCACTGCGCCCAGGGTCCCGCCGATCCAGGCGAGAGCAGAGAGGGAACTGTCAGCTGCAGTGTCTGCGGGGGGCGAGGTGGCGGCATCCGTGGCTGCGGCATCCGCTTCGGTGCCGCAGGTCGGAGCCGTGGCCGCGCCCCCGGCGAGCGTCTGACCCGCCGCCGGCTGCCAGTCGAAACGGAATTCGTCGGAGATGGCATGGCCGTCGGTGGAGACCGTCTGCCAGATCACCGTGTACTCCCCCGCAGCGCCGAGCTGCGCCGCAGTCTCGACCGTGGCACCCGACACGCTCGCGCAGCCGTCACCGTAGAACAGCGGCGCGCTGGCCGGCCCGGTGACGACCATCGCGCTGCCAGACCCGGTTCCGCCGAGATCGAGCAGAAGGTCACTGGTGGTGACCGAGAACAGGCCGGGTTGCTCGGTCACCACGGCGTCGGCGGCCGGCGACGAGCCGACGACATAGTTGTGAGCGGAGGCAGGGGTAGAGCCCCAGCCGAGGGCCGCGGCAGCAACGACGATCGCGAAGACGGCGCTGGCCGTTCGGCGAACCGTCCGGCCGGGCGATCTACTCGCACCGGCAGCTGCCCGGCTGGCCGGCCGGCCAGCCGATGTACCGACCTCGCCGCGAGCCGTCGTGTTGCCGCGCATGCCGCTAGACCGACTGCTTGCGGCGCGCGGTGACGGCCAGCACGATGCCGACGGCACCGACGACGAGTCCGCCGGCACCCAGCACGCGGGCCAGAATGTCATCGGCGGATGCGGCCGTGGCCGGTGCGGCCGTGGCGTCATCGTGCGTGGCGACCGTTTCGGCGTCGGTGTCGGCATCGCTGTGTCCGTGCGCGTCACCGGTGGCTGCGGTGACCGTTATGAACGGAGCCGGGAGGGCCGGTTCGTCCTCGCCAGAGACCGTGGCTTCGTTCCAGTTGGTCTCTCCCACTTCGCAGGTTTGCAGCACGGGAAATGCAAGCGTCTCACCCTCGGAATCAGCGGGCAGCTGCAGGCTCAACGCAAACGTGTCGCGAAAACCGTCGGGAAGAGGGGTCACGGCGGTGTATCTGACCTGGCCGACCCGGGTAGTGATGTCGTTGCCCTGGCCGTCGTCGATCGGCGTAGCGAGATCGACAGCGACTTTTTCGACGGTCCAGCCCGGGTTCACTGTTGGGGAGACGCTCGCGATGCTCTCGGGAATGTCAATGGTCATCGTCGACGTCGACGAGCCTGCGCAGCCGTGCGCGGTCGAGAACGTGAGCACGGTATATGCTCCGGCGCCGGTCGCGTCGGGGGTCACGGACACGTGGGCGCTGGCCGCGAGCGGCGCCGCGAGGGCAAGCATCATTCCCGCAGCGAGCGCGGAGGCTGCGATGAGGGGGGTCGTGAACTTCATGATCATCCTTAAACTGTGGGGTGCTCGAAACGACGACCGCCAGCAGTCCGGGCGCTGAGGTGCCGCCCGGCGCGTGCGACAGAGCCGCGACAAAGATCGAGAGAATGGCAACGATCCAGCCGCGCGCAAAGCTGGCCCAGCGTGTGTGCATGTGACCCCTCTCCGGCTCACACCACAGTAGCCGACCGACCCGGCAAGAAGACTGGCCCGAGCGGCTGGCCCGAGCGGCTGGCCCGAGCGGCTGGCGGGCTGGCCGGCATCCGCTTATCAAGGTACCGGGCGACGCTAGGCTGGTGGCCTATGTTGACCGCGTTTTTTGGACTCACCGGGGCCGTGATCTTCGGCTCCGCAGACTTTCTCGGCGGGCTCGCCGCCAAGCGCATCAGCGCCGTGCTCGTGACCGCCGTCGCGGCGACCTCCGGGCTGGTGGTTTTGCTGCTCCTGCTGCCCTTCGTCGCCGGCGAGTGGTCGGCGTCTGCCGTGATCTGGGGTGCTCTGTCCGGGATCACCGGTGCGCTGGCCATCTCACTGCTGTACGCCTGCCTCGCAATCGGGCCCATGAGCATCCTCTCCCCGTTGACCGCGGTGGTCTCGGCGATCGTGCCGATGACCGCCGGTCTGCTCGGCGGGGAGCGATTTCTGCCCATCGGCTATTGGGCGCTCGTACTGGCCCTGGTCGCGGTCGTGTTGGTCGGATTCGTGCCGGAGCGCGGTGCCGTTCGACCACGTCTGCTGGGCATTGCCATGGCGATCGGCTCTGGCACGATGATCGGTGCCTTCATGATTCTGATCGACCAGACACCGTCCGACAGCGGGCTGGTTCCGCTCGTTATGAACCGCGCCGTGAACGGCGGCATCATGTTCACCGTCGTCGGGCTGATCGCCCTGCGCACGCTGCACCGGCGACGCGCGAGGGCAGCCGCGCCTGTCCTGGTCGCGGCTGGCCGATCAGTCGGTGCAGCAGAGCTGAGCGAACCCGTTGCAACATCCGACCGCCTGGCTCTGCGAACCGGCCTGAAACTGGCGGTGGCCTGCGGGGTGATCGACGTGACCGCGAACTTTCTGCTGTTGCTCGGTTTGCGCTTCGGCGACCTGAGCGTCGTCAGCGTGCTCACGGCCATGTATCCGGCCGGTACGATTCTGCTCGCCGCCGTCGTTCTCAAGGAACGCATCGCGCCGGTGCAGTGGTTCGGGCTGGCCCTCGCGCTCGGTGCGGCCGGAATGCTCGCGATCGCCTGATTGCGGGTCGCACCCCGTGGCGTATTCAGGAAAAACTGCCAGCCCCCACCACTCACCCGCGTGGATCAGGGCAGCTGCAGTCCCGTCAGCGAGGAATTTCCTGAATTGGCCACGCGAGGGGGTGACGATTCGGCTCGCGGTTGGGCCAGCGCCCGTGCGCGTCAGGCGCGACCGGTAAAAACGGGCTTGCGCTTCTCCTGGAACGCCGCAAAGCCCTCGCGGTAGTCGCCGGTGGCGCACAGCGCGGCCTGGGCTGCGGTCTCGTCGCTCATGCTCTGCCAGAGTCCGAGTCGTTCATCGCGCAG
This sequence comes from Cryobacterium luteum, assembly GCF_900110125.1. Lineage (GTDB taxonomy): Bacteria > Actinomycetota > Actinomycetes > Actinomycetales > Microbacteriaceae > Cryobacterium > Cryobacterium luteum. Next base: position 7,561 of record NZ_FOCN01000002.1, on the reverse strand, counting down.
CGACTGCACGAGTGCCTTGCTCGCCAGAAAAGCCTGCGTTGCACCGGATGCCGCGCGCGCGGCCGCCTGCACGGTTCGGTCGGTCAGGTCTGCGGCGGGAAAAACCTGGCTGAACAGGCCGCCGGCGACGGCTTCGGCCCCGGACATGAGGCGACCGCTGTAGATGAGGTCGAGGGTGCGGTGAGCGCCGAGGCGTTCCACGAACAGGGCGTGCCCGCCCGAATCCAGGGTGGCGCCGAGGTTCGCGAACGGGGAGCCGATCTTGGCGGTGTCGGCGACGTAAACGACGTCGGTGGCGATGAGCAGGCCGAGCCCCACACCGAGGCAGGCGCCGTGAGCGGCCGCGAAGGTCGGCGCCGGAAACCGGCTCATGCGCTGCAGCAGCGGGGTGACAAGGTCGCCGAGGTAGCCGAGCACATCGTCGGTGCGCGGATCGACCGCGGAAATGTCTCGTCCGGCGCAGAAGGCACGGCCCTCACCGCGCAGGACGAGCGCGCGCACGCCGGCCCGCTCTGCGGTTTGGTAGGCCGCGTCGAGTTCGACGATCGCCCCCTCATCGAGGGCATTGAGCTTGTCGGGTGCGTTCAGCACCACGTAGGCGACGTCGTTGTCTATCGAGAGGTCAATCACGGCATCCGCTTTCTTGAGTTCCAGGCGACCTAGACGTCGTAGTCGACGACGACGGTGTCGGTGGTCGGGTGCGACTGACAGGTCAGCACATATCCGCGGGCGATTTCTTCGGGTTCGAGGGCATAGTTCTCGGTCATGGTGACGTCTCCGCTGACCAGCTTGGCGCGGCAGGTTCCGCAGACGCCTCCGGCGCAGGCGAACGGCACGTCGGGGCGCACCCGCAGAGCGGCGTTGAGGATGCTCTCGTTCGCGTTGACCGGGGTGGTCACCGTGTTGCTCTGACCGTCGAGGGTGAACTCGATCTGGAAGGTTTTGTCGCCCTGGCCGATGATGACCGGCCGGCCGCGATCCCCGCTGGCCGCGGCGGGCTCACCGGTCGTGAACAGTTCGAAGCGCACGTGGGAGCGCTCCACGCCGGTGCTTTCGAGGGTGTCGCGGCACAGCTGCACGAGTTCGAACGGGCCGCAGAGGAACCATTCGTCGACCGAGGCCGGGCGCAGGATGGTGTCGAGCATGCGCCGAAACTTCTCTTCGTCGATGCGTCCGGAGAGTAGCGAGGAGGAGCGCTGCTCCCGGGAGAGCACGTGGTAGAGCGCGAGGCGGGCCGGGTAGCGGTCCTTGAGCTCGGCGAGGTCGTCGAGGAACATCACGTCGAGCGCTGTGCGGTTGGTGTAGACGAGGGTGAAGCTCGAGGTTTCCGAGGCGGCGAGCACGGTGTGCGCGAGCGCCATCAGCGGCGTGATGCCGGAGCCTGCGGCGACGCCGACGATGTGCTTATGATCGAGGTTGCGCAGGGTCGAGGTGAAGCTGCCCTGCGGGCTCATCACGTCGATTTCGTCGCCGGGATGCAGCTCGCTGTTGGCCCAGGTGGAGAAGGCGCCGCCGAGGTCGCGTTTAATGGCGACACTGATCTGTCCGCCGTTGCTGGTTTTAACACCGGCCGGCCGGCAGATCGAGTAGCTGCGCCGCAGTTCCTGGCCGTCGATCGTGGCGCGCAGGGCGAGGTGCTGGCCGGGAAGGTAGTCGAACGCACCCTGCAGTTTGGGCGGAACGGTGAAGGTGACCTCAACGCTGTCGGCCGTGAGTGGCCGCACCTCGGCCACGGTGAGGGTGTGGAAGCGCGCGCGATGCTTGACCGGCGCCAGCGTGGTCGCGCCCTGGATGGTGGATTCGAGACGTGTTGCAGCCATTAGAGCACCTTGAAGTAGTCGAACGGCTCGAGGCAGTCTCGGCATTCGTAGAGGGACTTGCAGGAGGTGGAACCGAAATGCGCGAGCTCACGGGTGTTGAGCGAGGAACAACGCGGGCACTTCACGGCCATTTTCAGACTGATCGGGCCGGCCGGTCCGGAGGCACGGGCCGTCGCATGCCCTGTGGGGGCGGCGATACCGTATTCCCGAAGCTTTGCTTTGCCGATCTCGCTCATCCAGTCGGTGGTCCAGGCGGGGCTGAGCACGAGGCGAACCGCGACGTTCTCATACCCGGCGCTCGTGAGCACCTCGAGCACATCGTCGCGCATGGCGTCCATCGCGGGGCATCCGCTGTAGGTCGGGGTGAGCGTGACGGCGACGGCATCATCGGTGACGGTAACTGAACGCAACACACCGAGGTCTTCGATCGTGAGCACCGGGATCTCCGGATCGACAACCTGAGCGGCGATTCTCCACGCGGCGAGGGACGCTGCGTCGGTGGGACGCGGCCGGGCTTCAGCTTCAATCCGTGCTGCGGTGGTGCCGGCGGTGGTCACCATGATGCTCCGGGGTGAGCGCGGGTGAGCACCTGCATCTCGGCGAGAAGAAAGGCGAGGTGCTCGGAGTGCTTGCCGGTGCGCCCGCCGCCGGAAGCGACGAATCCGCTGGGAATGTCGAGTTCGGCTTCGGCGAGCACCGGTGCGATGGCTGCGTCAAAGGCCGGTAGCAGGCTCGACGGGCGAACCGCGATTCCTTCGAGCCGGTCGATGAGCGGGTCGTCGCGAAAGATCTCTTCAACGTAGGGCCACAGGTCGGAGAACGCGGTGATCATGCGGCGGCGCGACTCGTCGGTGCCCTGCGCGAGGCGCAGCACCCACTGGGTGGAGTGGTCGCGGTGGTAGTCGACCTCTTTCACCGCCTTGGCGGCGATCGCGGCGAGCGTCGCATCAGCGGATGCCCGCAGCCGGCTGTACAGCTCGAACAGGTAATGGGCCACGATGAACTGACGCGCGATCGTGTGGGCGAAATCACCGTTGGGCTGCTCGACGATGTGCAGTGACCGAAAATCGGGCTCGGTACGCCAGTAGGCGAGATCGTCTTCGGTACGGTTCGACGCGGTGCCGGCGTAGTGCAACAGGGACCGGGCGTGCCCGATCAGGTCGAGGGCGACGTTGCCGAGGGCGACGTCTTCCTCGAGCTCGGGCGCGCGGGAGATCCAGGCGCCGAGTTGCTGGGCGAGGACGAGTGCGTCGTCTCCGAGCCACAGGGCGTATTCCGCAACGTCGGCCGTTGCGACGGACGCGCCTTCGATGAGCTCAGCGTCGAGGGTGGTGACGTCGACCGCGACGTGGCCGTGAATGTCTTCGGGGGTTTGGGCGGGGGCATCCGCTTCGATGTGTTCACTCACAGGTGTTTCACTCCCTCGCTCTTGGAGTAGTAGCTCGCGTGGCGGTAGTTCTTGCCGGCGGGAGATTCGAAGAAGGCACCCTTGGCGTCGGGATCACTCGTCGTGATGGCGGCGGCGGGGACTACCCAGACCGAGACGCCCTCGCTGCGGCGGGTATACAGGTCACGGGCATTGCGCACCGCGAGGGTTTCGTCGGGGGCGTGCAGGGATCCGACGTGCACGTGGCTGAGGCCGCGGTTGGAACGCACGAACACCTCCCAGAGGGGCCAGATTTCTGCTGCGGAATCGCCGGGAGTGGTCATGAGGCTGCCTTTTCAGATCGTTCGGACTGTTTGCGTGCATACGCTGCGGCTGCTTCGCGCACCCACTGGCCATCTTCGTGGGCGTCGCGGCGGCGCTGCAGCCGCTGGGCGTTATTCGGACCGCGACCGGCGAGCACCTCGTGAAACTCGGTCCAGTCGATCTCGCCGAGGTCCCACTGCTGGGTTTCTTCATTGAAGTGCAGGTCGGGGTCGGGCAGGGTGACGCCGAGCACGGCTGCCTGGGGAACGAGCATGTTCACGAAGCGCTGGCGCAGCTCGTCGTTGGAGTGGCGCTTGATCTTCCAGGCCATGGACTGCGCGGAGTTGGGAGAGTCGTCGTCGGGCGGGCCGAACATCATGAGCGCGGGCCAGTACCAGCGATTGACCGAGTCCTGAGCCATCTGGCGCTGCTCCTCGGTGCCAGCCATGAGCTCGAGCAGAATCTCGAAACCCTGACGCTGGTGGAAGGATTCTTCCTTGCAGATGCGCACCATGGCGCGGCCGTAAGGACCGTAGGAGGCACGGCAGAGCGGCACCTGGTTGCAGATGGCGGCACCGTCGACGAGCCAGCCGATCGAGCCCATGTCGGCCCAGCTCGGGGTGGGGTAGTTGAAGATCGAGGAGTAGCGCGCCTTGCCGGCGATGAGGGCGTCCGTCATGTCGTCGCGGGTGGCGCCGAGGGTCTGCGCCGCCGAGTACAGGTAGAGTCCGTGGCCGGCTTCGTCCTGCACCTTGGCGATGAGGATGGCCTTGCGCTTGAGGCTCGGTGCGCGCGTGATCCAGTTCGACTCGGGCTGCATGCCGATGATCTCGGAGTGCGCGTGCTGCGAAATCTGGCGCACGAGCGACTTGCGGTAGCCCTCCGGCATCCAGTCGCGCGGTTCAATGCGCGAATCGGCTTCGATCAAGTCGTTGAACTGCTGCTCTTCGACGCTGATAACGGCGGTTGCGCTCGTATCGGGCGTGATGGTGCTTGTCATCATCGGCTCCTGGTCTGCGTTGACTGTGGTGGTCGGATCGTTTTCGTGCACAAGCGGGTGACGCTAGGGTGATGCAGGTCGGCAATTGTGCGCACGGATACGAAATCTATTACCGACCGACCGTTCAGTTAGTATATAGTCACATTATCGGCCGGGCAACCCCGTCCGCCACGGCAACTCAACGAGGAGATCCGAATGACGCAAGCTCGCTCTGTCGGCAGTCAAGCCATGATGCAGCGCGATCGGGCATCCGCTTCTCTCGGAATGATCGTGCATCGGAACGAGCCGGGCCACTCGGTCGTCTCCATGATCGTGCGCGACGACATGCTCAACGGTTTTGATGTGACCCACGGCGGTTTCATCTTCGCCCTCGCCGACACGGCTTTCGCCATTGCCTGCAATGATTCACACCACGTCACCCTCGCCGCCGGCGCCGACATCACCTTTCTGAAACCAACCACGAGCGGCCAGACCCTGACGGCGACAGCGTTACTACGCGTGAAAAGCGGTCGCAGCGGCATCTACGATGTGCGCGTCACGGTAGATGACGATGTCACCGTTGCCGAATTTCGCGGCCGCAGCCGCACCACCAATCTGCCCGTCCCTGCCCGCAACCACCTCTAACTCCTTTCGGAAGGCCTCATGTCAACGCTGACCAAGACCCGTCTGCACGCACCAGCACTCGAAGAACTCGACGCTGCCGAGCGGATGTCCCAGGGTGAGATCCGCGCGCTGCAGCTCACCCGCCTGCAGCACACTGTGCGGCACGCCTACGAAAACGTACCTCTTTATACGCGAAAGTTCGATGCGGCCGGCGTGCACCCCGACGATATTCGCAGTCTCGAAGACGTGTCCTTGCTGCCGTTCACGACCAAGGAAGACCTGCGGGTGTCCTACCCGTTCGGCATGTTCGCTGTTCCGATGGACCAGGTTGCACGCATCCATACATCATCGGGCACCACCGGACTTCCGACAGTGGTCGGGTACACGAAGAACGATCTCGCCATGTGGGCGGGCCTGGTGGCTCGCAGCCTGCGTGCTTCTGGCGTGCGCCCCGGCATGAAGGTTCACAACGCCTACGGATACGGCCTGTTCACGGGTGGCCTTGGCGCCCACGCCGGAATCGAAGCGCTCGGTGCCTGCGCCATCCCCATGTCGGGTGGTCAAACCAACAAGCAGGTGCAGATGATCACCGACTTCGAGCCCGACGTCATCCTGTCGACGCCGAGCTACCTGCTCACAATCACCGACGCCATGGTCGCCGCCGGCCTCGACCCGCGCCGCTCGAGCCTCAAAGTCGGAGTGCTCGGCGCCGAGCCGTGGACCAACCAGATGCGCCGTGAACTCGAAGACCGGCTGGACTTCGACGCCCTCGATATCTATGGTCTGAGCGAGGTCATGGGGCCGGGTGTCGGCAACGAGTGCATCGAGTCCAAAGATGGCCCGCACCTCTGGGAGGACCACTTTTTGCCCGAGATCATCAACGGTGACACCGGGGTCACCCTGCCCGATGGTGAAACCGGTGAACTCGTCTTCACCTCGCTCACCAAGGAGGCTTTTCCGGTCATTCGTTACCGTACTCGCGACCTGACCCGTCTGCTTCCCGGCACGGCCCGTCCCGGCATGCGCCGCATGGAGAAGATCACCGGCCGCAACGACGACATGATCATTCTGCGCGGGGTCAACCTGTTCCCCACTCAGATCGAAGAGATCGTGCTCGGCATCGAGCACCTCTCTCCGCATTTCGTGCTCGAACTGACCAGGCCGTCGCGCATGGACGAGCTCACCGTGCGCATCGAGCGACACGAGCACACCGACGATGCGGCCTCAGCGGCCGCTCGTGCGCTGCTCATCGACCTGATCAAGGACCGGATCGGCTCCAGCGTCAATGTGCTCATCGTCGAACCGGGCACCCTCGAGCGCAGCACCGGCAAGCACAAGCGCGTCTACGACCTGCGCTGAACGGTCGTCGTCGGTACGCCCGCGTGAGAGACTCAAGACCTATGTCTGACGTACACACTCCTAAACGCGGGCGCCCCGGCTATGACCAGCGGGCCATTCTCGAGATCGCCGTCGCCGCGTTCAACGAATTCGGATATGACGCAACCTCCATGGGAGTGCTCGCGGCACGTCTGGCTCTCTCGAAGGCGGCAATTTACCACCACTTCTCGTCCAAGGATGAAGTTCTCCAGCTTGCCCTCGACGAGGCCCTCAATGGCCTGGAGGGTGTGCTCGTGGAGTGCGGTGCCGTGACCGGGACCGCTATCGATCGTTTGGCCTACGTGCTTCGCGGCGCCGTGCAGGTTCTCACCTCACGCCTGCCCTACGTGACGCTCCTCCTGCGGGTTCGGGGGAACACCGATGTTGAGCGCCTCGCGCTGACCCGGCGTCGCGCCTTCGACCGCGCCGTTTCCGTTCTGGTTATCGAGGCACGCGATGAGGGTTCGTTGCGCAGCGACATCGATCCGCGGGTCGTGACTCGTCTGCTCTTCGGCATGGTTAATTCAATCGCCGAATGGTACCGCCCGGAGGGACCGGAAGATGCCGCGCAGCTCGCCAACGACGTGCTGGCCGTTGCCCTGGACGGCTTGCGGCGCCGCTAGGACGCGCCAGGACAAGGAAGGGCCACGCACAGTGTGCGTGGCCCTTCTTTGCTTTGTCGGCTACGCACGTTAAACGCAGAACGGCCACCCTTTCGGGTGGCCGTTAACGCAGAAAGGCCACCCGGGGGTGGCCTTTCTGGTCGTTCTAAGTTAAGTCCGGCGGTGTCCTACTCTCCCACAGGGTCCCCCCTGCAGTACCATCGGCGCTGAGAGTCTTAGCTTCCGGGTTCGGAATGTGACCGGGCGTTTCCCTCTCGCTATAGCCGCCGAAACATCTTCCGATGAATCGAATCTATATTATTCAATTATAGAGCCCTCAATGATGAGGGTTTGTTCTCGACCGTACATCGAGAACCACATAGTGGACGCTAAAGCAGCTTCTTCAAACTGAAGTGTTATCAAATTATCGGCTTATTAGTACCGGTCAGCTCCATGGGTCTTTAGTCCC
>NZ_FOCN01000010.1 GCF_900110125.1 Cryobacterium luteum | reverse complement strand
GCGCGGCACGCTGGCGCACCTCGGCGCGGGAGAGCCTGGCCAGGGTGCAGACCAGCTCGACCCCGCTGCGGCACCCGAGCCGCCGCGCCAACGTCGGCGCCGCCAGAGCCGCCGACGCACCCGCCACGCTCGGAGCCGCCACGCTCGGAGCCGCTGCCGCAGCCGCAGCTGATGCCGCCCCCACCGGCGTCACCGAGTACCGCACCAGCACGCTTCGGAGCGGTACTCGGGGCGGCAGCACTCCGATCAACAGCAGCCTGAGCGGCGGCTTTAGCAGCGGCCGCATCGAAGTATTCGGAGCGGCGCAGCACATCGGTCGTGGAGAGCACCCGAGCCCCGTCGACGACCCGGCCCACGCTCTCCAAAGCCATCAGCATGCTCAGCGATTCTTCGTCACCGAGCAACCCAAAGGACACCCCACCCAACGCCGCCAACAGAATTTCCCTGGCCTGCTCCACCGCGACAATGGCGGGATTCGAGCTCGGACTGCCAGGGTTTTCCATGAACATGGGCGCCAGTGCCTCCTTCACAACGATTCTACCGCAAATCGAACAGAAAAGCGATAGAAGCTCACATATGTCACAGGAGCAAGATAGAGCGAACCGATCCCGTATCGTCACGAATAGTACTGCGGCCACTGGTCGCTGCGGCACCAAACCTCATCGGGTATCCCCGCCGATCCTGCCTGCTGCCTACGTGGTTTCGAAGTAATAAATGATTTTCTATCACAAATTACAGGTAGCAGACACCGGCGCGATACTTGCGAGCGGGTCAGGCGACCGGGTAGGCGAGGGCGTTCTGGCGCACCCCGAGGGTCAGCCGATCGCCGAGACGGGGCAGGTCGGGGGCCGCGACGCGGGCCCGCACGACGAGACCGCCAGCGAGGGTGAAGCTCACCAGAGCGTCGTGGCCGGCGTAGGCGATGGCGGTGGTGACGGCATCCGTCTGTCGCTCGGTTGACGGGGCGGCGAGGGTCAGCCATTCCGGGCGGAGGAGCACGAGCACCGGCGTTCCGTCGGCAGGAGCTGATGCCGCGCCCATCCAGTCCGCCGGGAGCGACCCGAGGCCGCAGTCGACGCGGCCGCCCTGCCAGACTCCGTTGAGCTCGACGGTATCGCCGACGAAACCGGCGACCCACGGGTCGACCGGGCGTTCGTAAACGTCGGCGGGGGTGCCGAACTGCAAAATCTCGCCGCCACGCATAACGGCCACGAAGTCGGCCAGGGAGAGCGCCTCTTCCTGGTCGTGGGTCACGAGCAGGCTGGTGTTGTGCTGGCCGCGCAGCAGCGCGGCGACTTCGGTGCGCAGTGCTGCCCTCAGCAGCGGGTCGAGGGCCGCGAAGGGTTCATCGAGCAGCATAAGGTCGGGCCGTGGGGCGAGCGCCCGCGCCAGCGACACGCGCTGGGCCTGGCCGCCGGAGAGCTGAGAGGGGGCGCGATCGACGAGTTCGGCCAGGCCCACCAGGGTGGCGAGCTCCGCGATGCGGGCCGCGCGGCTGGTCTGGCGGCTGCGATCGGGCGTGATGGGTACCGGCGTAAGGTGGTCAGTCCCAGTAGTGCCAGACTCGTCGCGCCGTGCACCGGCCCGAGGGCTAGCGGGCAGCGGGGCGGTAAGTCGGGAGCGAGCCGCTCGCCTGCGCCGAGTGACGCCGGCGAACAGCCCCCCGGCAGTCTCGCCGGGCTCGCAGTAGAGATCGTCGCTCTGTCTGGTGCGGGGCAGCCCAAACCCGATGTTCTCGCCGACCGACAGATGCGGAAACAGCGAGGCGTCTTGCGGAACCCAGCCCATGCCGCGCTTTTCCGGAGCTCGCTGCACGCCGGGGCCGGTGACGAGGCGCCCGCCAACCGTGATCGTGCCGGAGGTGACCGGCAGCAGACCGGCGACCGCGCGCAGGAGGGTGGTCTTGCCGCATCCGCTCGGGCCGAGAACGGCAACGAGGGAGCCGCGCGGAATGCGCAGGCTGACGTCGTCGAGCACCCGACGTTCACCGTAGGCGACGTTCAGCGCCTCGATCGATACCCAGCCCACTAGTTCTCCCTTGCCGTGCCGCGGATGCCGGACAGCAGCACCGCGGGCACCATCGCCACGAGCACGAGCGCCGCCGCGTAGGGCGCCGCAGCGCCGAACTCGAACAGGGCCGTGCGACTCCACAACTCGGTCGCGAGCGTGGAGACACCCGTCGGCCGCAGCAGCAGCGTCGCTGGTAATTCTTTCATGGCCGAGATGGCCACGAGCAGTGCGCCGATCGCGATCCCCGGCAGCGCGAGGCGCGCGGTGACCCGCCACCAGGCCTGGAACGGCGAGAGGCCGAGCATGCGGGAGACGTCCCCGAGGCTCGGCGGCACCGCCGCGATGCCGCTGCGCACGCTGCCGATCGCCCGTGGCATGAACAGCACGACATAGGCGAAGACCAGCACGACCGACGTCTGGTAGACCATCGGAACGGCGGCGAGCGCGAAGAACACGAGCGAGAGCCCCACGACGATGCCGGGCAGGGCATGGCCCAGAAACCCGACGGCCTCGATCACGGCGACCAGGCGACCGCGGTACCGGGCGGCGAGCGCAGCGATCGGCAGGGCCACGAGCACGGCGACCACGGCTGCAGCCAGGGCGAGCCCGAGGGTCGCGCCGATGGCTTCGATCAGACGCGGAACGTCGATGGCGCGCAGTGTTTCGGCCTCGAGCAGGCGGCTGAGCAACCCGACCACCGGAACCACGACCCCGGCGAGCGGCGCGGCGAGCAGCACCGCCATGTAGATGGCGCCGTACCGTCCGGGCGGGCGGGCCGGCATGGTGCTGCGACCCGGAACGCTCCCGACCTGTCGGCGGCTGCGCCGTTCGCCGGCCACGACCACGAGGGCGAGCACGACGAGTACGAGGGCGAGCAGCGCGGCCTGGTTGCGGTCGAAGCTCGCCCCGTAGGCGGCATTGATTCCCCAGGTGAGCGTCTGAAAACGCAGCATCGAGACGAGTCCGAAATCGCTCAGGGAGTACAGGCACACGAGAAGTGCTCCGGCAATAGCGGCCGGGCGAATCTGCGGCCAGGTCGCCGCAGCGAACGCCCGCAGCGGGCCACGACCGAGGGTGCGGGCCACCGATTCCAGATCAGCGGATGCCCCACGCAGCGCCGTGGCCACCGGCAGCGTCACGTACGGGGCGCAGACCATGGTCATGACGAACCAGCTGGCCCAGAAGCCATGGAGCTGCGGAAACCAGACCAGCCAGCCGTAGGCGGCCAGGTAGCTCGGCACCGCGAGGGGCAGCGCCGAGACCAGCAACAGCGTGCGCTGGAACGGCAGGCGGATGCGGGTGAGGATCCAGGCGCAGATTGTGCCGAGCACGAGGCACGACAGCGTCACGGCCCCGGCGAGCAAAACCGTATTGACCGTGAGCTGCAGCACCCGCGGGCGCACGAGCGTGTCGAGCAGTTCGGTGAGGCCGGCCTCGGTCGTGCGCACCACGAGGTAGACCAGCGGAATGGCGGCGGTCGCCGCACACAGCGCGGCGAGCACCAAAAGCCAGGCTGGCGCGCCGAAGCGGTACCGGCCGGGCGCGCGGGGCGGTGGCGGGGCATCCGTTTCGAGCGGTGGAATGAGCAACTCGGTCATGAGGGGCTCCCGGTGCAGGGTAGGGCGCGGCTGCCGACCTGAGCCCGCACCCGCGCCTTCACTGCCTCAATGTTAGATCAGGCCGTGCTTGCCGAGCAGCGCCTGGGTGTCGGCGAGGGTGTCGAGGTCGGCCAGGTCGAGCTCGGGGTTGATCAGCGAGTCGAGTTCGGGCAAGCCGGCCGGGGCGTCGATGCCGGCAATCAGCGGGTACTCAAAGGTCTCGTCGACGAAGTACTGCTGCGCCTCGGCGCCTACGAGGTAGTCGATGAACTCGAGCGCGTCGGCATCCGCTTCGGCACCGGCCAGCAGGCCGGCCCCGGTGACGTTCACGATGGAACCGGCGTCGCCGGCTTCGGGGTAGGAGAGCTGGGCACGCATGTTGGCCTCACCAGTTTCGGCGGCCTGGGCGAACCAGTAGTAGTGGTTGATGAGTCCGGCCTCGATGACCCCGTCGTTGACGGCGGCGAGAATGGCGCGGTTGTTGTCGAAGATGACCGGGCTGTTCGCGGCGACGGCCTTGACCCACTCGTCAGCGGCTTCCTCGCCGTTCAGCACCCGGTACGCGGTGACGAAGGCCTGAAAGCTCGCGTTGGTGGGCGCGATGCCGAACTTTCCGGCCCAGGCCGGGTCGGTGAAGGCGTCGACGGATGCCGGCACGTCGGCCGCGCTCATCGCCTCACTGTCGTAGGCGATCACGCGGGCCCGGCCGGTGACGCCGACCCAGGTGTCGTCGGTCGAGGTGAATCCGGCCGGAACGGCGTCGGTCGTCGCGGCCGGCAGGGTGGCGAACAGGTCGGCGTTGGCGAGGGCGCCGAGCGCGCCGGCGTCTTGCGCGAGAAATACCTGGGCGGGAGTGGCGTCACCCTCTTCGAGAAGCAGGGCACCGAGCTCGGCGGTGTTGCCGTAGCGCACCTCAACAGTGATGCCGCTTTCTTCCTCGAACTGGTCGATGAGCGGCTGGATGAGCGCTTCGTCGCGCCCGGAGTAGAGGGTGAATGCGCCGTCGCTGGTTTCCGCTGTGGCTGCCGGCTCGGCGGCTGGCGTGCACCCGGCGAGGGCGAGAACGGAGGCGCCGGCAACGAACGCGGCAACAGAAAGGGGAATGCGCATTTTTCTCCAAGGCTAGAACGACCAAGGTAAGGCTACGCTAACCCGGTCGGGGGTGCGAATCGGCGAGGTTCTGGGCGTCATCCCGCGTCATGGATCGGCGGGCGGGATGCTCAGGCTGCAGCGCAATGGGAAGTCAGGCATCCCACGCGCACCGGAAAGAATCGCGCGCGCGATGCCACTTTCGGCCCCTTCATTCCTGCGAGCTGCCATCTTCGGCCCCTTGAGCGCGATTCAAGGGGCCGATTGCGTCGTCTCGCGTAGGGGCGGCCACGATCATGGGGCCGAATGTGTCATCTCGCGAGCGGCAAGAGGCCAGATATAGCGAGTTGCGCCTTCGTTTGTGCGCGCAAAGCGTTGTAGCGTAAAGACACCCCCGTTCGTTGCCGAGGCCTCCCGCCCGCTGCTTGAGGAGCCCGATGACCGACTCCCCCATGACCACCACGCGCCCGGCCCTGCTGGGCTGGCGTAATGCCGTGTTCGCCGCGTTCTTCGTGGCGGGGCTGGGCCTGGCCAGCTGGATGGCGCGGATTCCTTCGGTGCGCGACGGCCTCGGGCTCGACACGGCCCAGGTCGGCCTGCTCATCTTCGGGCTCTCGGCCGGCTCGGTCCTCGGGCTGCTGATCGCCGCGGGCCTGCTCGCTCGCCTCGGCGCCCGCCGGGCCATGCTGCTCAGCACGACGATGTCGGCGACCGGGCTCGTGCTCATGGGGGCGGGCGTCAGCCTCGTCCCCTCAGCCCCGTTCGTGTTCGCCGCCCTCGCCGTGTTCGGAATCGGCATGGGATCCCTCGACGTCATGATGAACGTCGAGGGCGCCGCTGCCGAGCGCGCTATCGGCCGCACGCTGATGCCGCTCATGCACGCCTGCTTCAGCCTCGGCACGGTGGTCGGGGCGCTCGGCGGCGCCGCCGCATCCGCTCTGCAGGTCTCGGTGTTCTGGCACCTGCTGGTGATGGCGACGCTGGTTCTCGGCACGATCGTTGTGGCCGTTCGATTTTTGCCGGCCGCCATCGAGATCGACCCCACAACGGATGCCCCGCACCTCACCTGGCCCGCCCGCCTGCGTGAGAGTCTCGCCGTCTGGCAGGATCGCAAACTGCTGCTGATCGGCCTCATCGTGCTCGGCATGACCTTTGCCGAGGGCTCAGCGAACGACTGGCTCGCCCTCGCCTCGGTCGATGGGCACGGCCTGAGCAACACCGACGGCGCGATCGTGTTTGGCGTGTTCGTGGCCGCGATGACCGTGGGTCGCGTGATCGGCGGGCCGGTGCTCGACCGGTTCGGTCGGGTGCTCGTGCTGCGCGCCTGCGCCGGCATCGGCATCGTGGGGCTCGTTCTGTTCATCCTCGCGCCGAACACCCCGCTCGTTTATGTCGGCACCATTCTCTGGGGTATCGGCGCCTCGCTCGGGTTTCCGGTGGGCATGTCGGCCGCCGCCGACGACACCAAAAACGCGGCCGCGCGAGTGAGCGCCGTGGCCATCATCGGCTACTTCGCCTTCCTGGTCGGGCCGCCGGTGCTCGGGCTGCTCGGCGAGGCCTGGGGCATTCTCAACGCCCTGTACCTGATTCTGGTGCTGATGGTGCTGGCCGGGCTGGCGGCCCCGGCGGCGCGGCCGGCGGCATCCGCTTTCACAGGCGCGAAGCCGTAAACTCGACCAGTGCGCCTTGTAATTGCGAAATGCTCCGTTGACTATGCCGGGCGTCTCAGCGCCCACCTGCCGATGGCCACCCGCCTGCTCATGATCAAGTCCGACGGCAGTGTGCTCGTGCACTCCGACGGCGGCTCGTATAAGCCGCTCAACTGGATGAGCCCGCCGTGCTCGGTCGCCATCTCCGAACCCGACAGCGATCAAGCGGATGCCGGCATCACCGCCCTCTGGACCGTCACCCACGCTAAGACCGCCGACCAGCTCGTGGTCAGCGTTTACGAGGTGCAGCACGATTCGGCGCACGAACTCGGCATCGACCCCGGCCTGATCAAGGACGGCGCCGAGTCGCACCTGCAGAAGCTGCTGGCCGAGCACATCCACCTGCTCGGTGAGGGCTTCACCTTTGTGCGCCGCGAATACATGACGGCCATCGGGCCGGTCGACATCCTCGCGCAGGACGCGAGCGGGGCTTCCGTCGCGGTCGAACTCAAGCGCAACGGCGACATCGACGGCGTCGAGCAGCTCACCCGCTACCTCGAGCTAATGAACCGCGACCCGCACCTCGCACCGGTGAGCGGGGTTTTCGCCGCGCAAACCATCAAACCGCAGGCCCGCAAGCTGGCCGAGGATCGCGGCATCCGCTGCCTGCTGCTCGACTACGACGCCATGCGCGGGCTGGACGACACGGCCTCGAAGTTGTTCTGAATGCACAGACCTGAGATCACCCCGGTACAGGCTGACACAGCGAACACCAGCCAGTTCGCCCGCGAGGCGCCCGAGGCCGTTCACGCCGGATTCCCCTCGCCGGCGCAGGGCTATTACACCGGACCCGTCGACCTGAATCGCCACCTCATCACCGACCCCATAGCGACGTTCATCGTGCGGGTCAGCGGCGACAGCATGATCGGCGCGGGCATCTTCGACGGCGATGAGATCATCGTCGACCGTTCCCTCGACGCCCGCGACGGCAGTGTCATCGTGGCCGTCGTGGACAACGAACTGACCATCAAGCGGCTGCGCATCGACGGTGAGTCCATCCGGCTGGTTCCCGAAAACCCGGCCTACCCCGACATCGTGCTCAGCGAACTGAGCGAATTGACGGTCTGGGGCGTCGTCACCCGGTGCCTGCACCGTGTCTGAGTCCACCTCGATCGCCCTCGTCGACGCGAACAACTTCTACGTTTCGTGTGAGCGCATCTTCGACCCCCGCCTCGAGGGCCGGCCCGTCGTCGTACTCTCCAACAATGACGGCTGTGTGATCGCCCGCTCCGCCGAAGCCAAGACGCTCGGCATCGACATGGCCGCGCCCTGGCAGAACATCGCCGCCGAGGCCGTAGCCAAGGGCGTCATCGCCCGTTCCAGCAATTACGAGCTTTACGGCGACATTTCCGCTCGCGCCGTCGAGCTGCTCAGCCGCTTCACCTCGAGCCAGGAGGTGTATTCGATCGACGAGAGCTTCATCCGCCTCACCGGCACCCCCGCGCAGGTCACCGCGATCGCCCGGGAGATTCGCGCGGCGACCCAGAAGCTCATCGGCCTGCCGGTCAGCGTGGGAATAGCGCCGAGCAAGACGCTGGCTAAACTCGCCAACCGGGGCTCGAAGTCCTCCGCTTCCCTGCAGGGTGTCTGCGACCTCGCCGCGTATTCGCCTGACCAGCTGACGAGGATTCTGCGGTCGGTGGATGCGGGCCAGGTGTGGGGCGTCGGCTCACGCAGCGCCGCGAAATTGACCGGCATCGGCATCCACACGGCGGGCGACCTGCGCGACAGCGACGCCGTGCGCATCCGCCGCCGGTTCGGGGTGACGATGGAGCGCACCGTGCAGGAACTGCGCGGCAACGACTGCCTGCCGCTCGAGGAACTGCGGGCCGACCGGGAACAGATCCAGTTTTCCCGCTCGTTCGCCGTGCCCATCAGCACCGTGGCCGAGCTCGAAGAAGTGCTCTCCGTGTACACCCAGCGCGCCGCCGCACGGCTGCGTGCGCAAGGCTCGCTGGCACGCCTCATGCGTTGCTACGCCTCGACCTCGCCGTTCAGAGACAACCACGTGACGCACGCGGTATCCCTCACTTTTCCCGACCCGACCGATGATCCGGTGCAGATGTACCGGGCGGCGATCACCGCCCTCGGCCCGCAGCTGCAGGGCGACCAGCACTACGTGCGGGTGGGCGTCAGCCTGCACGATTTCTCGCCGCAGGCTTCGCACGCCAGCCTCGATATCTTCGGCACCGAGCCTGCACCGTTCAAGGCCGGCGCCGTGCTCGACTAGATCACGGCCAAGTACGGGCAGGAGAACCTCGGCCTCGGCTTGGCCGGGCTCAAGAACAACCGGGCCTGGACCATGCGCCGCGAGATGGTCTCGCCCCGCGCCACGACGCACTGGGACGAATTGATCACCGTCGCCGCCCGCTAGGGCCGTTGAGCGCACCTACGGCAGCGGCCGACCGCGGGCCGCAATGTACAGCGCGAACCATTCGTCGCGCGTCATCGCCGCTGCCTGCACCGCGGCATCGGCGCAGGCCCGAATGCGCGTAGGATCGCTCGATCCGAGCACCGGGTCGATGCGCGCCGGGTGCCGCATCAGCCAGCCGAGCACGATGGCCTCGCGGGTCGTGTTCTTGGCTTCGGCCAGCGTCGTGACCACAGCGGATGCCGCCTCCTCGGCCGCCGTGCGCGTCGGCGCCCCGGAATAGCGGCCCTGGGCGAGGGCGCCCCAGGCCTGGAGCCGCACGCCGTTGCTCGCGCAGTACTCGAGCGTGCCGTGCGGAAAGGTGTTGCTGGCGCCATCCGGGTGGTTGACCAGCACGGTACTGTCGACCCAGTCGCGGCGGCCCAGGCTCATCTCCAGCTGGTTCACCACGATCGGCAGCGGACTCTCGCGCTGCAGAAACGCGATCTGCGCCCCCGACATGTTCGAGACGCCGAGCGCGCGAATCTTGCCGGCCGCGTGCAGCTGGGCCACCGCCACGGCCACATCGGCGGGCTCGAGCAGCGGGTCGGGTCGGTGCAGCAGCAGGGTGTCGACGTAGTCCACGCCGAGCCGCGCGAGGCTGTCGTCGACGCGCGCCACGATCGTGCACAGGTCGTAGGGAGCGTGGTCCGCATCCAGGCGGATACCGCACTTGGTCTGGATCTCGATGCGCTCGCGCAGTCCCGGCGTGCGTTTCAGCACCTCGCCGAACACCGTCTCGGCCTTACCGAAACGGTAGATGTCGGCGTGGTCGAACACGCCCACGCCGATGGATAGCGCGGCCTCGACCGCCGCGGCCGCCTGGTCGATCGCGGCGGGGGTGACCGGCCCTGGCGTCCAGTCACCGCCCAGTCCCATGCAGCCATAGACGAGTCGGGCGGGCGAAGTCGGTGTCATGCAGGGTTCCTTTGCCGGTCGAGGCGAACGAACAGGCTAACCCTTTTCGCCGCCCTCGGTGGTATTCATGATGCGCTTCTGAAAGATGACGATCATGATGGCGACCGGGATCGTCATCAGCAGCGCCGAAGCCAGCACCAGCGGATACTGGTTGCCCGAGCCGAGCTGCCCCGACACGAGCGAGGCGACACCGGTCGTCAGGGTATTCAGGTCGGCGTCCTGCCGCGAGACAACGAAGTGCGCGTACTCGTTCCACATGCCTTGCAAACTCAAAAAGAACAGTGTCACGACGGCGGGCCGATGAACAGCCAGCCGAATCTTGTTTCGCCCGAGCGGATGCCGGCCCGCGGCTTGCGCGCGCCCGCCGTCAGTCTGCGTGCCATGGTGTCTCCCTTGATACCTGATGACGTGCGGGCCCGGCCCGTAGGGCGGGCCCGCAGACGCTATTGGCCGTTGGCCGCGGCGAGGGTGGCCTGCAGCCTGGTCTGGAGCGATTCGAGGATTGCCTTCGGCACGCCGCCGATGAGGCCCTCGAGCTTCGAGTTGAAGTCCGTGATGGCCGAGGCCGATCCGGCGAAATTCACCGGGCTGACCGCGTAGTCGGCACTCGCGACGAACGACGCGTTCTCGGGAAAGGTTTCGGCGTAGGTCGCCGCGGCGGACTCGGTCGAGGGGATCACTCCGAAGGCAGCGGCCGCGGCGAGTCGCGCCTGGTCGCTGGTGAGGAACTCGACCACGGAGCTGGCGGCATCCGCTGTGTCGAAGTTCTGCGGGATTCCCCAGCAGTTGATGAAGCTGAAGGTCGACTGGCCTCCGGGGCCGGCGGGCAACTCGTAGGCGGCGTAGTTGGTGTCCGGAAAGTCGGCCGCGATGCCCTTGATCCAGGGCAATGACGACGGAAAGATTGCGTCGGCGGCTGGTGCCCCGATCGAGGTGCGCTGAGCCTTTGACGAAGCCGGATAAAAGCTGAGGAAAATGGGCAAATGGGGTAGATGGGCGGCGAACCGTTTAGGCTATGCCGAATGAACGCAACATTGACGCGCACCTGGAGCGCCATCCTCTTCGACCTCGACGGAACCATCACCGATTCCGCCCCGGCGATCACCGCCTCGTTGGCCCGCACCTTCACCCGGATGGGCCGCCCCGTTCCCAGCGCTGCCGACCTGCTCGCCTACGTCGGCCCGCCGATGCTCGACGCCTTCCAGGAGTACGCGGGCATGACCCCCGACGAGGCCGCATCGGCCACCGCGGTTTACCGGGCCGATTATCACGGCGCCGCCGCGCTCGATACGGCCGTCTATCCCGGCGTAGCCGGCCTGCTCGAGCGCATCCACGCTGCGGGAATTCCCCTCGCCCTCGCCACGAGCAAGCCGGAACTGAGCGCGATCGCCATTCTCACGCACTTCGATCTCGCTAAATACTTCACGGCAACGGTCGGGGCATCTGCCGACGACACCCGCAGCCACAAGGCTGAGATCGTGGCCGAGGCCCTGGCCCGCCTGGCCGCGACCGGCGTCGACACCAGCGGAGCCGTCATGGTCGGCGACCGCAGCTACGATGCCATCGGCGCTGAAGCAAACGGCATTCCGGCCATCCTGGTGGAGTGGGGCTACGGCTCTCCCGCCGAAGCGGCCGCCGCGACCGCTGTCGTGCACTCGACCGACCAGCTCAGCAAACTGCTGCTCGGCTGATCGTTCAGGAGTCGAAGCCGAGCCCGAGGGCATCGAGGGTTTTGAGCAGGGCGTTGCGTTTGCCGCCGTTTCGGTCGGCGCGGTTGAGCGCCCAGCGGGTTGCCTGAATTCCAGCGGATGCGATGGGTTCCGGCGGAAACGGCAGCGGCCGGCCCCGCACCATGGCCAGTTCGGTGCGTTCCGTGCTGCGGCCGGCCAGTTGGTCGAGCATGACCTGGGCTGCGAAATGCGTTGCGCCCACGCCGAGGCCGGTGAACCCGGCCGCGTAGCTGATGCGCTCCTGGCGAGCCTGGCCGAAGAAGGCGCAGAACTGCGTGGAGGTGTCGATGGCGCCGGCCCACTTGTGGCTGAAGCGCACCCCAGCCAGCTGCGGAAACGTCGTGAAGAAGTGGTTCGCGAGCTTTTCGAAGCTCTCGGGGCGGTTCTCGTAGCTGCTGCGCACCCTGCGGCCGTAGTGGTACACGGCGTCGTAGCCGCCGAACAGAATGCGGTTATCGACACTCAGCCGATAGTAATGAAATTGGTTGGCCAGGTCGGCGAGGCCCTGCCGGTTCTGCCAGCCGATCGCGGCGAGCTGGCTCGCATCGAGCGGTTCGGTCATGAGCACGTAGTCGTAAACCGGCACGGTGGCGAGCCTGTTGCGCTTGAGCAGCGACGGGAACACGTTGGTGGCGAGGGCTGTCTTCTTTGCGGTCACGATGCCGCCGCGGGTCACGACCCGGGTGCCCTGGGCGGCGCTGAGCCCGGTCGTGTTGAGGTTCTGCACGAGCGAATGCTCGAAGATCTCGACGCCGAGATCGGTTGCTACCCGCGCGAGTTCGGCAGAGAGCTTGCCGGGATGCACGAGGGCATTACTGCGCCGATACCAGACCCCGGCCAGATAGGTCGGCGATTTCACCTCGGCCTGCACGGCCTCCGCATCGAGAAAGACCGTGTTCTCGTCGGTCGACTCCGCGCGCAGCCACTCCACCTGGTGCTCTTCGACCGCGAGGTCGATGGCCCCGGTGCGCTCGAAATCGCAGTCGAGGCCGAGTGCGGCCACCGTGCGCTCGATCTCATCGAGATTCTCGTAGCCGAGCTCGGTCAGGCGGTCGATCTCGTGCGGCCAACGCGTGCGGCCGTTCTCCTCACCATGGGTGAGGCTCGCCTCGCAGAAGCCGCCGTTGCGCCCGGATGCCGCCCAGCCCACCGTGCGCGCCTCCAACAGCACCACCCGCGCTGCCGGATTCTGCTGCTTGGCCAGCACGGCGGTCCACAGGCCGAGGTAGCCGCCCCCGACGACCGCAAGGTCACAATCGAGGTTGCTGGTGAGCCGGGGATAGCTCGCGCGCGGCGCGAGATCGTCGAGCCAGAAGGAGCTCTGCCGCGTGCCGGCCAGCGCGGCGGTCACGACGGATTGGGCGGGCCTGGCTCGGTCGAAAATGGTGCTGCTCATGCGGGGCGCATCCTCTCGCGGCGACGATGCCGCCGACTGTCTCGGGCGCCACCAGCCTAGCGGGGCCCTCCGACGAGGTTCCCTTTTCTGCACGGGGCCCGGGAGGTGGGCCGAGTCTATAAACTGGGCCCGGGGACGGGGCCCGGCCCCGACCGAATTTCTGCTGGCGGTGGCCAGGACCGAGCGGTCTCTGCGGGACTGTGGCGCGGGCATCCGCTTAACGCGAAAGTGCCGCCCCGCGCGAAGCGGGACGGCACCAGATGAAGCCGGATCTTAGATGATCGCGGCGCGCAGGGCAGCGGCAGCGGCAGCCGGGTCCTCGGCGCCATAGATGGCTCCGCCGGCGACGGCAACGGATGCCCCGGCGCGCTGCACCGAGGCGATGGTCGCCAGGCTCACGCCACCGGCGAGCGAGAACGGAACCCTGGCGGTCTCGCCCTGGTTCAGCAACTTCTCGAGCGAGAAGCCGGGCTCGGCCTGCTCGTCGAGACCGGCGTGCATCTCGACGAACTTGGCGCCGAGGGCGGTGACTTCGCGGGCGCGGGTGACCTTGTCGGCGACGCCGATGAGGTCGACAACGATGCCCTTGCCGTGCTTGGTCGCGGCGGCGACGGCACCGATGATGGTGCTGTCCCCGGCCGTGCCGAGCACGGTCACGAGGTCGGCGCCGGCGGCGAAGGCGATGTCGGCTTCGAGCTCGCCGGCATCCATCGTCTTGAGGTCGGCGAAGACGATCTTGTCGGGGTGCGCAGCCTTGATCGCGGTGACGGCGCGCAGGCCCTCGGCCTTGATCAGCGGGGTGCCGAGCTCAATGATGTCGACGTGCGGGGCGACCTGGGCGGCGAGCGCGAGTGCGGCGTCGGTGGTCAGTACGTCCATTGCTACCTGAAGCTTCATGGGGTTCTTCTTTCTGTTGGTTTCAGTGGTGTGTGTGCCCGGGCCCGGGCCCGGGCCCGGTCGGTCTTACTCGAGGTTGGCGTGACGCGGCCAGAGCTCTTCGGCCGTGCGGCCGCTCAACTGCCAGAGCGTGTGAAAGAGAGCGTCACCGACCAGCAGCACGGACTGTTCGAACAAGCCGCCCGAATACTGGGCCGACGCCTGTCCGTCGTGGTCCTGCTTGGCGGCCGCGGGAATGAGCACGGTCACCGCGGCAAGCTGCCCGAGCGGTGACGCGGCCGCTGTGGTCAGCGCGAGAATGCTCGCGCCCACACCGTCAGCCGTCTCGGCGGCACGCACGATGGCGCCCGTCGTGCCTGATCCGCTTGCCACCAACAGCACGTCGCCGGCAGCTATGGCCGGGCTGGTCACCTCGCCGACCACGTGCACGTCCAGCCCGAGGTGCATGAGGCGCATCGCGGTCATCTTGAGCGCCAGTCCGGAGCGGCCGGCGCCGAGCACGAACACTCGCGGCGCCGCAGCGAGCAGACTCGCCGCAACGTCGAGTGACGAAGCGGATGCCCGCAGCACGTCGACCACGCGGCTGTTCTCGGCGAAAATGAGGCCGAGGGCATCCGCTGTTCTCGGGGTGGTCATCGTTTCGGTCATAGGTCAATGCTCCACTCTTTCGAGCGGGTGCGCGGCCCGCCAAACGAACGGTTAAACTACCCGAACGAACGGTTTTGGGCGGGCCCAGCGGATGGTTTGGATAGGCTGGAGGCATGACCTTCCCTGACGACTCCACCCTGCAGTCCACCCAGACAGCCCAGTCCGCGCGCAGCATGGCCGCCGAACGCTCCAAGCTCATCGCTGACCTCACTGATGCGCACGCGACGACGCTGGAATCCCTGCTGGCCGTGCTCCGCTCAAGCAGCACGAGCGACACGGCCGCCCGGCAGAAGGCCATCGAACTCGCCGCGAGCGCGATGGTCGCCCTGCGCGCGGTGAGCGACCTCGATCGCAGCCTCACCGAGGAACCGGTCGCCCGCGCCTTCGAACGCCTCAAGAACGATCTGCGCCCACTCGTGCGTTTCGGCGACCTCGACGTGCAGTTCATCGAGCCGCCGGTCAACGGGCGCGCGCTTCCGGGCGAAGTCGCTCACGAAGCCAGGGCCATCGTGCGCGGCGCCGTGCTCGCCCTGGTCGAACAGGCCGGCGTCGGCCGGGTGCGCGTGCAGTGGGACTGCGACGGCAGCAACCTGCTCATTCGCATTCGCGACGACGGACCGGGCGACCTCGATGCCGAGGTGCCGAGCGTGCGCCAGCTGGCCGCGCGGGTCGTCGCGCTCAGCGGCTCGCTCAATGTCGAGGCGACCGCGGGCTGGGGATCCGAGATGGCGGTGTCGCTGCCGCTCGACGCGCCCACAGCATCCGTCACAACCGCTGCTGCCTGGGGCCTGAGCCCCCGGGAACGCGGCGTACTCGAGCTCGTCGCCTCGGGCGCCCGGAACAAGGCCATCGCCGAAGCGCTGACCATCAGCGAGAACACGGTGAAGTTCCACGTAGCCAACCTGCTGCGCAAGGTCGGTGCCTCAACCCGGGCCGAGCTCGCCGCTCTCTCCCGCTGAGCGGATGCCCCCCGCCAGCTCTCGCCCTCGCGCAGGCTCGGGCGCCAGCTCCCGGCGGTCACGCCACCCATGCCTGGCGCGGCGGCCCACAACGGGCGCGGTGACCGCCGAGCGTGCCCGAGCGCGTGACGCGCGCTAGGGTGAGGGGGTCAGAAGACACACACACACCACGGGAGCGCGCACCAGCGAGCTGAGAGGACGGCCAGGGCCGTCGACCGTTGAACCTGTCCGGGTAATGCCGGCGTAGGAAGTTCGAGTCCCATGCGCACAATTGACGAAACAATCATGTCCGAAACCGTCACCACCGGCCCGATCCTGGGCAGCAGCAAACGCTACGAACCGGTGCCGGCCTGGCCCGGCCTGGAGATTCCGGTGCGCCGGGTGAACCTCAGCAATGGCGAACACTTCGACCTGTACGACACGTCGGGCCCGTACACCGACGACACGGCAACGATCGACCTCGAGAAGGGGCTGCCGAAGACGCGGGCCGGGTGGGAGCATCCGCTGCCCATCGACGGTGCCGCGACTCAGCTGGTCTGGGCGCGGGCGGGCCGGGTCACCCCCGAGATGGCCTACATCGCGGCGCGCGAAGGCGTCTCGGCCGAACTCGTGCGTGACGAGGTGGCGCGCGGCCGGGCTGTCATTCCCGCCAACCACAAACACCCCGAGAGCGAGCCGATGATCATCGGCAAGGCCTTCACCGTGAAAATCAACGCGAACATCGGCAATTCCGCCGTGACCTCCGGGGTCGCCGAGGAGGTCGAGAAAATGGTCTGGGCTGCCCGCTGGGGCGCCGACACCCTGATGGATCTCTCCACCGGCCAGGATATCCACCTCACGCGGGAGTGGATCATGCGTAACTCGCCGATTCCGGTGGGCACCGTTCCGCTCTACCAGGCGGTCGAGAAGGTCAATGGCGACCCGGCCCTGCTCACCTGGGAGATCTACCGCGACACCGTGATCGAGCAGTGCGAGCAGGGTGTCGACTATATGACCGTGCACGCCGGCGTTCTGTTGCGCTACGTTCCGCTCACTGCGAACCGGGTCACCGGCATCGTCTCGCGGGGCGGCTCGATCATGGC
Organism: Cryobacterium luteum; assembly: GCF_900110125.1. Taxonomy (GTDB): domain Bacteria; phylum Actinomycetota; class Actinomycetes; order Actinomycetales; family Microbacteriaceae; genus Cryobacterium; species Cryobacterium luteum. Next base: position 114,404 of record NZ_FOCN01000010.1, on the reverse strand, counting down.
TGCCTGGTGCCTCGCCCACCACGAGGAGAGCTTTCTGTACACCCACTTCGTGGAGCTCTGTGAGATTCTGCGCCGCTACGACGTGACCTTCTCCCTCGGCGACGGCCTGCGCCCCGGCTCGATCGCCGACGCCAACGACGAAGCGCAGTTCGCCGAGCTGCGCACCCTCGGGGAATTGACAAAGGTCGCGAAATCCTATGGTGTGCAGGTGATGATCGAGGGGCCGGGCCACGTGCCGATGCACAAGATCGTTGAGAACGTGCGCCTTGAAGAAGAGCTGTGCGAGGAGGCCCCGTTCTACACCCTCGGCCCGCTCGCGACCGACATCGCGCCGGCCTACGATCACATCACGAGCGCGATCGGCGCGGCCATTATCGCCCAGGCCGGAACCGCCATGCTCTGCTACGTCACGCCCAAGGAACACCTCGGGCTGCCCAATCGCGACGACGTGAAAACCGGGGTGATCACCTACAAGATCGCCGCCCACGCCGCCGACCTGGCCAAGCAGCATCCGCGCGCGCAGGAACGCGACGACGCCCTCAGCCGGGCCCGCTTCGAATTTCGCTGGGCCGACCAGTTCGCGCTCTCCCTCGACCCGGATACAGCGCAAAGCTTCCACGACGAGACGCTGCCGGCCGGTCCGGCCAAGGCCGCCCATTTCTGCAGCATGTGCGGTCCCAAGTTCTGTTCCATGCGCATTTCAGCGGATGTGCGGGTGTACGCCGCAGAGAACGGCCTCACCAGCCTCGAGGCGATCGAGGCCGGGATGGCCGAGAAGTCGGCCGAGTTCACCCGGCTGGGCAGCTCGGTCTACCTGCCGCTCCGCGTGGTCAGGGCCGACGAGCGCTGATTGCGCGAGCCGGCGCATCCGCTCGCCGACCCGTGACTGCGGGCCCGCAACGCAAAAACGGGCCAGGGTTCACGGTTCGGCGAGCGCTGCACTGTCGAACTTGGGCAAGCAGGACGATACTGGGCGGCAGCGCGACCGGGTTCTCGATCGGCGCAGAGGGCGACCTCGTCGGTACCGGGCGCTGGTCCTTCTCGCAGGACGACCCGGAGGTCGAGATTCGCTATGACTGGCGGGTGAACCTCGCCAAGCGCGGGCTGCGCCGGTTCGTGCCGCTGCTGAAGCCCCTGTTCGCGGCGAATCATCGCTGGGCGATGCGCACCGGGGAGCAGAGCCTCAAGCTCGAACTCCGCCGGAGTCGCGCCCGCACCGAGGCCGAGCGTCGACGCATCCCCGCCCCGCCGCAGCCCACCTTTCGGCGTCGCCGGAAGGTCGCTGCCGCGCGCCGGGTCAGCGACGTCGAGTTCTAGCCGCCGCCTCGACCAGGCACCACCCGGCAGGCGGCGGGCATCAGGGTTTTCCCATGGTGCCGAGTCCAGGATTCCGCCATGACCCCCGCAAACTCCACGCTGCGCCTGGTGCGCCCCGACGATGGCGAGAAGCACCCAGAGACCACCCGGCACACGCGGCCCGGCACCACGCGCACACCGCTTCAGGGCCGCCGCAGAATCCTGATTGTGCTGGTCATCGTTTGGCTCGTGATGGCGGCCCTGGCTGCCGTGCTGCTCGTCACCGGCACGAAGCCGAGCACGCCGCTCGGTGACACCGCCGCCGTGCCCGGCGGGCTCGCTCGCGTCAGCGCGGTCATTCCGCTCGACTCCGATGGCTGGGTGCCGCCCAGGGGGGGCGACAGCCTCGCCAGCACCGTAGCCCCGGGAGCCCACCGTGTGCGCGTCCTGCTCGAGCTCACCAGAACGGATGCCGCCAGCCTCACTTTCGACGCCAGCGACTACTCCTTGTCCGGCCTCGGCTCTCGTGCCACAGCGCTCTGGGTTGAACCAGACCGGCTGGAGGTGCCGGTCCGGGCATCCGTTCTGGCAACGCTGATTTTCGAGATCCCAAATCAGGCGATCGCCCTCGTTCTCGACGGCCCGCAGGGAGCACGCTGGTCCCTCGGCACCAGCCACCACACCGCTCCCTGATCCGCCCCCCCCCCCCCGAAATTGGGGGTATTTGGCTACTCCACACGCGGCTTCCCCGGTTCGGAGCAACCGGGGACGATGGTCGCATTCCAACAGTGGAGGTCGTTATGACAACCGGATTCGACACTCGAGAACAGCCAACGACCGCGGCCAAGGCTCACCTGACCGTGCACGTCTTTGGCAACCTGACCATTCGACGTGGGCCGGTCGTGTTGCGCGCTCACCAGCTCGGCGGCCCCAAACCCCGTCAGATCTTCGAGATTCTCCTCGTGAATCTCGGGCTGCCGGTTTCCAAGGACCGCCTGATCGAACTGCTTTGGGGCGCAAGCGCCCCAGTCGAAGCACTGCCCACCCTCGAAAGCTATGTGAGTGTGCTACGCCGCCATCTGCAGCCCGGAGCGGGAAAATTCGGCCCACTGCAGACCACGACGGGCGGCTACGTCCTCGACCGCGACCTGGTCGACGTCGACCTCGACCAGTTCGATGTTCTGCTGTTCCGAGCCCAGAAGACCATTTCCGGCCTCGCCTACCCCCTGCTGCTGCGCGCTCTGGACCTCGCCAATGCGCCGCTACTTGGCGACGAACTCGTGCCCGGCTGGGCGGCGGAAGCCCGTGACTTGCACGCCGCCCGCCTCACCAGCGCCCGCATCCTCGCGTCGGAGACCGCCGCGGCGCTACACCGCATCGATGATGCCCTCGAGTTCGCGAATCTGGCACTGGCCGATGAACCGCTCAATGAACGAGCATGGACGGCCCTTATTCTCGGACTCGAGATGAGTGGACGCCACGCCGAGGGCCTGCAAGCCTATGACCGGTGCCGCCACGCCATGCAAAATGAATTGGGCTGCGCTCCTGGCCCGATTCTGCGGGCCGCCCAGCTGCGCCTGCTGCGCGCGACGGCCGACGGCGATGGCGACCTGGCCGACGTGCTCTCCGCCCTGCTCATGCTGCACGAGCAGCTCAGCGTGTCGCCGACGAACGGGCCAGCTTCGCGACCCGCCCCTACTACTCCACGACCAGAGCCGGTCGCGGATTCCCTCCGGGAGGCTACTGATGTTGTCACGTCATTCTTGCGACGCGCCGTCGCTCGCGCCTGAGCGGGCTAATCGCCCGCTGGCCTCCCTACCATATGGGGGGCAGAAGAGACAGTACTCGACAGAAACTCATCTTGTACTGATACTGGTCTCGCCAACCGGAACAGTGCCGTGCTGTCCGTCCACTTCGAGGCTTGCGAACGGGCAGAGAGGTCACCGCAAATGACCACCCAGATGTCCCCGAGTGAACCCAGCGTGCAGGGAACAACTGCGACCGCTTCCTTGCCCGGGTCCACGGCCGGGCAGATTCGCATTCTCATCGTCGACGATCACACCACCTTCGCCGAACTGCTCACCGGTTCCCTCAATCGAGAACCCGACCTGTGCAGCGTCGGCTCGGCCAACAGCGTGGCCAGCGGCATCGCCGCGTGTTTGAACCTGGTCCCCGATGTCGTGGTCATGGACTACCACCTGCCCGACGGCAGCGGCCTCGTCGCCGCCACCGCGATTCTCGCCCGAGCGCCGCACACCCGCATTGTCATTCTTACCGGCGACCCGGCACTGGAAGCCCTAGAGCAGGCCGCTGCCATCGGGGTCTGCGCGTTCCTCCCGAAGGACGGCTCCCTCGCAACGGTGCTCGACACGCTGCGGCATGCGCGCATCGGCGGTTTCATCGTGCATCCGTCATTGGTGTGTCTACTGAGCGCACGGCGACGGCAGCGTAGTGAAGAAATCCCATTTCCCGACCTGACAAAGCGTGAGCTTGCCGTGCTCCGGCTCATGGGCGAGGGCTCCGATGTGCGAGCCAACGCCAAGGTTCTCGGCATTTCTGAGAACACCTGTCGCGGCTACGTCAAGGCCATCCTCGGCAAGCTCGGCGCGCACTCGCAACTCGAAGCGGTCGTGATTGCGACCCGACTCGGTCTGGTGCCGGCCCCGCATGTCTAGACCCGCGGCGAAGCCCAGCAGCCTGGAGAAAACGCGTTCCACCGAGCGCTCAGAGGTGCGCGCGGCGGTGGGCCGGTTCCTGGCAGTGGGCATCGTCGCGATGGTCTTCGTGGCTGTACCGGCCGCCCTCTGGGTGCGCGAACTCTCCGAGCGTAACGCCATGGACAATGCCATCCAACACGCCCAACGCCTTGCCGACTACTCCGTCGGTCCCCTCCTCTCCGATGCCGTCCTCGCGGGTGACCCCGGCTCGACCCGGCGGCTCGACGACCGATTAGCCCCCCGCATCTCCGACGGATCCATAGTGCGCGTCAAGGTATGGGATCCCTCAGGCCGCATTGTGTACTCCGACCTCCCGGATCTGGTCGGCCAGGTCTTCACGCTCCCGACCTGGACGCCCGAACTGCTCGCCGGTGGTAAGGGGCGGGCGACCCTGGGACTGCAGAACGATCCCGGCGACGAGAACGAGACCGAGGCCGGCGAGCTGGTGGAGGTATACGTTCGTGCCACCTCGGCGAGCGGTGACCCGCTCATCTTCGAGGCCTACTTCAATGACGACGCCGTCCGAGACGAACAGAGTGCTCTCGTGGTCGGCCTCATCCCGGCGTTCCTGCTGTCCCTTGGGGCCCTGCAACTGGCCCAGCTGTTTCCGGCGGTGCAATTGGCCCGGCGCATTCAAGGCCACCAATCAACCAAGCGCCAACTGCTGCAGCACGCCATCGACGCGTCAGACCTGGAGCGGCAGCGCATCGCCCGCGACCTGCACGACGATGTCATCCAGGATCTCGCCGGGCTGTCCTATGCCCTCGAGGCCGAAGAACGGCATTCTGCCCCCGAGAATCGGGCGCTGTTCAGCCAAGCCACGGCCATCCTGCAGAAGAACGTGCAAACCCTGCGCGCTATGACCACCGAGCTGTATCCTCCCGACCTCGAAGAACTCGGCCTGCCCGCCGCTCTGGCCCGGCTGACCGCACCGCTGATCGAACAGGGCATCGACGTGAAACTCCACGTTCCGGCTGACTGCGACATCGACCGTGATCGTGCCGCCATGTTCTACCGGGTGGCCCGCGAGGTGCTCGCCAACACCCTGAAGCATGCCAGGGCCGGCGTCCTGGAGCTCACTCTCATGCAGGACGACGACCGCACCATCCTGCTGATTCACGACAACGGCTGCGGCTTCGATCTGTCCGCGGAGGCCCCCGACAATCATCTCGGGCTGCGCATCATGCGCGATACGATCCAGGTCGCCGGGGGCTCGCTCGAGGTGCGCTCCTGGATGGGCGGCGGCACCTCGGTCATGGCCACTCTCGATCGGGTTGCTCCTGCTCGAGTGCGCTAGCCGGAAGACGACGCCGCCGTTGGAACAGGCTCCACCCGGCGAACGCCATGGTCACGCTCAGCACCGTCGCGAGGCCGATCCCGTAAGCGACCCAGGGTCTGAACGGTAACGAGTCAGTGGCGATCGGCGAAGCGCCCGCCGCCTCGTGCGAGACGCCGTCCGCCAGCACCACCGGCTTCGGAATCGGTTCTGCCGCGACATCAACACCCGGCCCCCCGGGTGTGCCGGCTCTCACCGATACCCGCATGGGAGTAATACCGGCCGGTCGCGCGATGGCGCTGCGCACCGAGTCGACCACTTCGTCGCCCAACAACGCTCCCAGGTAGGCCACGTCCAAAGTGTTGGCCCCGAGGGTGGTGTCGTAATTGCCCAGGGCATCAGAGAGGATGCCTTCCCGGGCAATCGCCTCGGCCAATGTTGGCGAGTCGGTCGACGGCACTTCGAAGATGAGGTCGTGTACCAGAACGGTCAGAACGTAATATTGCGCGGGCGAGTTGGACACCATTTCCTCGATGAGGGCGCGCGCCTGTCCCTCCGAAACATTCGCAGGAAGGAGCAGGGTCAGCTGTGGAACGGCTTGTTCGAGCACACCGGCTGGCAGCACATCGGGAGAGATGTCGGTCAGACTCACCCCGGCGTCGTGAGCGCGTTCTTCCAGCTCGAAGCGCATGGCGGGCGCATCGGCATCCGCTGCTGTCTGCACAGCGAGCACGACCCGTCGCTGCACAAGGACTCCGTCGTAGCTGACGGTCGGTCGGCCATTGCCGATATCGCCGGCGCTGTCTTCCGATGCGACCGGGCTCACGCTCGCGGGAGTTGCCGCAGTGGGGGCCGAAGCCCCGGCGGTGCAGCCGCTCAGAAGAGCACAGCCCAGCAGTCCGGCGCTGAGCAGGGCGAGCAGCCGCACCGGCGGGGCTGGGCGGGTGGCGTGGAACATCAGGTACCGGCTGGCAGGCCCGGCAGGTACACCGGGGGGTAGAAGTCCGCCGGCCGGGTGTCAATCACGGCGGGGTCGGAATTGATCGGATCGTTCACCCGATAATCGCCAACCGCGAACTGGGTCATCATGTCGTGGTCTTCGTGCACGAGGTTGTGGCAGTGGATCATGTAGCGGCCGCCCAACTCCGGCCCGGTGTCGAACTGCATGAGCGCGGTGATGGACTCGTTTTCCCCGACGTAGAAGACATCCTTCGGACCGTTCTCCCAGGCGAATGGTTTGCCGCCGTTGGTATTGCGGCCGATGATTTTAGCGTCGATCAGGTGAATGTGCACGGGGTGGAACCAGCCACCGGACGCGTTCGTGATGGTCCACTGCTCCACGTCGTAGGGCTGTGGATTGGCGAACAGCTTGGTGAAGCGGGAGGCCGCGACATCGGCCCAGGTCGTACCGTTGATCTTCCAGACGCCGTTTATTTTCTCAACCTTGAGGTTTCGCTTGATCTTCGCCATGGCGGGGGTCAGGCTCATCGTGGCGATCCCGCCCTGGTGCGGGTTGACCGAGCCGCCGTCATCCAGCGTCGTCGGAATCGACGAGATGCTGCCCGCGTTCGACCCAAAATCGGCAACAACCTCGAACCGCATGATCTTGTTGGTGTTGATGAAGTTGACATTGTTCTTGTTGCTCAGGTTGTTCAGGCTAATTTTCTGCCCGACCCTATATTTGCGAAAGTCGATCAGAATCTCATAGCGCTCGGCTGTGCTGTGCCGCCAGGAAGCGACCGGCTGCACGGTCGGGACCATCCCGGAATCGGTAGCCACGATATAGACCGGGTCGCCGGTCGACAAAGTCGGGCGATAGGAGCGCGAAATGGAGGCAACCAGCACGCGAAAGCGATAGATACGGGGCTTCACCTTCATGGTCGGCCACGGCACCCCGTTGACCATGATGATGTCCCCGAACAAACTGCTGCGCAGTCGGTCGTTGTAGCCGAGCGATCCGTCGGCGTTAAACAGGGCATCGGAGATCATCAGCGGCACGTCGAACTCGCCCTGAGGAAGTTGAGCACGCTCATAGCTGTCCGACAACGGATAAAATCCGGCAAGTCCCGAATAGACGTTTTGTGCAGTGAGGTGGTGGTTATGGTCGTGGTACCACAAAGTGCGGGCATTCTGCCAGTTCGGGTATCGGTAAGTCTTAACGTTGCCGGGGGCCGTGACATCGTTGGCATAGCCGTCGTACTGCGGCAGTGACGCCGAGCCGTGCAGGTGGGTGACCGTGTTGAACGCATCGGAGTGCAGCAGACCCTGGCTCGGTAGCGCGTTGCGAATGCGCACCTCGAACCGGGTGCCGTGCTCGGCCCGAATGGTCGGCCCGGGATAAATGCCGTTATACCCGGCAACGGCGGTGGACAGGCCAGGCACGAACTGCGCCTGGCCAAGTTTTTGGGTTAGCGCGTACTTGGCGAACGGTCGGTCAGGGTCACCGTCGTCGAAACCGGTCTGGTACGGGGCCAGCACGGGCGGGCGGCGAAAGACGCCGGCATACGGCACCGGCATGTTCGCGGGAGCGAGCAGGCTCTGGGTGAGTAGCGGCACTGGGGGAATGACGTTGTCGTTGCCCTCCATGCCGACCAGTCCCAGCGCTCCGAAGGCGCCCAACTGGAGAACTTCCCTGCGTGATGTCATGACCTCTCCTCAAGGCTTTATGCGTGTGTGGTGGTGCTGGTGGGACCGGCCGGCGACTGAAATCCAGTCGCCGGCCGGGTGAAGCGGATCAGCTGTTTCTTAGAGAACGGTGCCGGTCGTGAAGGTCCACGTACTCGTCACCAGTGGGTTTCCGATCAGATCTCGAACACTCGTGTTGCCACCGGTGATGGTCACCCGGTACTGCACGTTCGAGGTCAGGGTCACCCCGGGGTTGATGGTCAACACATTGGTGGTGGCGTTGAACGCCGCCGCCGATGCGACAACCACCCCGGTGGAAACCCGGGTGATCTGAACCGTGCCCGCGGCCACTCCAGTGATGTCTTCACTGAAGGTCGCGGTCACATTGGCGTTCCGGCGCACCGCGGTGGCTCCCGCGGCGGGAGTCCTCGTGGTGATCGTCGGAGCCGGACCGGTGATGAACGACCAGGTGCTCGTCGCCATCGTGTTGCCGGCCGCGTCACGGATGCCCGAGAGGGTGGCCGTGTAGGTGCGGTCGGTGAGCAGCGTCACGCTCGGGTTCAGCGTCGCGACTCGCGTCGTGGCGTTGTACGAGACCACCGCGGCAATCACCGTGGCACCACGCCGGAGCACGAACGTCGTGCCGCTGACCCCGGTGACCGGTTCGCTGAACGTTGCCGTCAGGTTGCCGGTCTGGCTGATCGATCGAGCATCAGCGGCTGGCGTGCGTGCGATCACCGTGGGGAGCACGAACTCCGTGCGCGGTGTGATTACCACCGACCGAGCGGATGCCGCTCCGGTGCCGACCGAGTTGATCGCGGCGACATCGAACGTGTACCCGGTGCCGTTCGTGAGCGACCCGATCACCGCACTGGTGACGTTGGCCACCGTCGTGGTACCCGTGGCCGTCGCTCCCGCTCCGATAAAGGTGCGAACCCGGTAGCCGGTGATCGGTGCCTGGTTGGCCACCGGTGCCGGTGCAGCCCAGTTGACGGTCGCCGAGGCGTTACCGGCGACCGGGGTACCGATCACGGGAGCTCCGGCGACCACCTGCACCACCGGCGCGGTCGGGGTGACCACTACCGATCGAGCCGAGGCCACTCCGGTGCCGACCGAGTTGATCGCGGCGACATCGAACGAGTACCCGGTGCCGTTGGTCAGTACCGTGATGGTCACGGAGGACCCGGGGGCGACGTTCGAGGTGCGGAACACGGCAGCGCCGGTGCCCTCGTAGGTGCGAACGCGGTAGCCGGTGATCGGTGCCTGATTGGCCACCGGCGCGGGGGCCGTCCAGTTGACGGTCACCTGAGCGTTTCCCGCGACCGGGGTTCCGATCGTCGGAGCGCCAGCAACCACCTGCACCACCGGTGCCGACGGAGTCACCGCGTTGGACGATGCCGAGAATGCGCTCGTTCCTTCCGCGTTGGTCGCCGATACCTGGAAGGTGTAGCTGGACCCGTTGGCCAGCCCGGTGACAACCAGGTTGAATGCGGTTCCAGGTGCGGTGCGCAGTGCGCCCACCTGGGCTCCGGCCGAGTCGAGCACCTTCACCGTGAAGCTGGTGGGGATGCCGGTCAGTGAAGCTACCCAGTCGACGGTCGCCTGACCATTGCCGGCAACTGCAGCGACGTTGGTCGGGGTTGCCGGTGCCACGGTGTCGCTGAACTGCAGGCGTTCGACGTTGCGCAGGGTGTCGGTTCCGTCGGTACCGCGGTTGTCGAGCACCGTGGTGGTCGATCCGGCCGAGCCGAGCGTGCCGTCACCACCGGTGGTAGTGACCGTGTAATCGCTGGTCAGACCGGAGAACTGCGCCGAGTCAATTCCGCCAGATCCGTTGAGGATCTCGCGAACCGCAACAATGTTTCCCGGGTTGACCGTGCCGGCGAAGACAGCTTCCTGCAGTGTCGGTCCGGTGAGTCCACCGTTGCCGTCGGACAGGTACTGGCTGGTCATCGCACTCTGGTTCGCGCCGTTGATGCTGGCGCTGCCGATTTCCGTCGCCGGGTCGCTCGGGTTGGTCCGAACGCTCAGACGAAGGCTGAGGTAGGCATCACCGTCGATGATGTCGTCGGCTCCTCGTCCCTCGATCAGGTCACTGCCGCCGCCGCCGAGGAGCACGTTGCCGGCACCCCAGACGTTCGGACCGGTCAGGATCGGGCAATCACCCTGTGCCGACTGTGCGACAACGGATGCGAGCGTGGTCGTGAATTCCGGAATCAGCGCGTCGAAGCCCGCGATGCGGTCTACTCCGGCCTGGTCCACCACGTCACAGCCGATGAAGCCGCCACCGCCGACGGCGCTGGGAACCACGTCGTCGCCGCGGAGGATGTCATTCAGCTTCCAACCGGAGAGTGCCTCGACCTCGTTGTACTTGTCGCGTACACCGACCTGCAGGATATCGAGAGGAGCAATCGGCAGAGCCAGATCGGAGTCCTGAGCCTGGGGGTCACCCTGGCCAGTGGACCAGTCGTAGCCGGAACCGCCGGCGACCTTTTCAATGCCAGGTCCACCGACGCCAATGTCGTCGCCGCCCTCCATGTCGTAGTCGTCGTCGCCGCCCTGGCCGATCATGAAGTCGCTTCCGGGCTTTTGGGAGTCGTCCAGGAAGAACAGGTTGCTGCTGTCTCCAATCATGAGGTCGGGCTGGTTGCCGCCCTCTTCCCAGTCGTCGCCGCCGTCACCGAAAGCTGCGTCGAGGCTTTCACCCATAATGATGAAGTCATCGTCGGCGCCACCAAAGGTTTCGTTGGCGTTGGCTCCACCGTTCGTGAAGTCTTTGCCTTCGCCGCCCATGAGGATGTCGAGTCCGGGCCCGGCATCGATCGCGTCGTTTCCGGGGCCACCCTTGGGAACGTCGTCTCCGGCAAGGTCGGTGATGATGTCGTCGCCTTCACCGCCGAGAGCTACGTCGGCGCCGCCACCGCCTTCGATGACGTCGTTGCCGAGGCCACCCCAGTAGGTGTCATTGTCGTTTCCGCCGTACATCCGGTCCACGTTTCCGGTGCCGTTGTAGACGGCCTGGCCGTTGATACCGGCGGGGTCGACCGTGTTGCGGGCACGGTACTTGATGGTGCCATCGGGCATGCGAATCAGTAGGGCTGTTTCGTTGCACTCGGATTGGGGGTCGTTGGCAACGGTGTTGCCCGAAGCCGCGAAGCCTGCGACGGTTCCAGCCAGGTTCTTCAGCTCGAACTTGCAGTCCGCCGTGGCGAAGGGGTCGGCCTTCAGGGTGTGCGCGTTCGTGTTGCGCATCATGAGCTCGGCAAAGGAGTTGCCCTCCAGCTGGGTGCGGAGGTTCATGCCGGGCGTGCGGGCCAGGTAGTACAGCCGGTCACCGTTTTGCAGGTCGGTCATCTGGTTCTCGAACACGTAGTTGAACGTCGTGCCGAGCAGGCCACCGAACGGTGTGGTCATCTCGGCGAGACCGCCGACCCAGAGGTCGACCTCGTCGAGACCTGTGATCGAGTGCGTGCCCGTGTTAGCCCACGCTCCTGTGCTGTTCATGAAGTCCATGGCACCGTCCGGAGGAACTTCCAAGGCCAGGGTGTCGGGGCTCACGATCAGTCGTGCTGCATCGCGCTTGCCGTCGAGCGTGGTCGCCCCCGTGATGGTGGGGAACTGACCGTAGGCGGCCACGAAGTTGATGAGCGATTCCGGGTGCTTGAGGTTCTCACCGAAATCGATCCAGTTCGTGTATGGCCTGAGCGCTCCGTCGTTTGTCTTGTTGAACAGGTCGCGACGGAACACGTTGAGCCGCGGCACACCTTCCGAACGCGCACGAGCCATGTTGACCGATGCCAGGTCGAGCGGCAGGCCGAGCAGGTTGTTGCGCAGGGTATCGGTAACGAACTCGTCGAGTTCGTTGCCGACCTGGTCGCTCATGCCCATGATGACGCTGCCAGCAGCTTCCTCCGAGGTCAGCTGCCCGTCCGGGCCACCGTCGGTGTACGCGGGCGGGTTGAGGAATCCGTCGAGCAGGGAGATGTCATTCCGGGTGCCCTGAATGTCGTCACTCGTGCCGAACACGCCGTCAGCCCCGGGCTTGCCCTCGTTGGTCCGGGAGATCGTCTCGGTCAGCATGGAGTGGCCGAAGCGGTACACGGCGTGGGCGAATTCTGCTTTGACCGCCGGGTTGATCTCGGTCTGGGTGAACGCGAACGGTTCGAACGGGTTGATACCGGGCTGCACCTTGCGCGCGAATTCCTCGAACACGAGGTGCTGGTACTCCATTTCGGTGACGAAGCGGGCAGCCTGGAACAGTCGATCGCCGTTCCAGCCGGCAGCTCCGCTGGCCAGCTTCCACTCGGCCAGGGCAGCAACGCCCGTAGCTGAAGTGTCGTTGGTCAGGGTGTTCTCGATATCAGCGATCAGGCGGTCGTGCTCCGAGTGGAACACCTGGTGGATGGCGGTCAGGCCGATGTTCTCGTTGACGCGACCGTCTCCGGCGATGAAGTGAGCATTGAGCATCTCATCGTCATACGTTCCGGCCGGCTGGCTGGCAAAGTCAGCGGATGCCGTGTTGTCACCGTCCGGGGTCAGCCCGGGCTTCGGCTCCGCGTTGTGTGCGATGTCGGTCAGGAACGGCGTGTTGAAATACAGCACGTTGCTTGGAACGGGCACGGGGCTGGCCGTGTCGCCCTCGACCAGGCCGGTCGCGGTGACATATTGTGCCATTCCGCGCGCGGGTCCGGGGATGAACTTGCCGTAGGCATCCGCTGCGAGCATCGGAACGTTGAGCGCGTCCTTGTCGGCCAGAAGCAGCCCGAGCACGTTCGCGGCCTGGGCCTTGGTGGTGGCCCAGGTGGCCATGCCGCCGGCGGTCGGTCCGGCCGGGCCGCCGAGGAGCTTGCCGGTAGCAACCGGGCGACCACCCACGGTCACGTACTCGCGCAGAAAGACCTGGTGCGAGGCGTGCGAGGCGTAAGTTTGGCTCTGGTCGACCCAGGGCGAGTCGGTGTTGAGCGCATCCTGTACATCGTCAGCACTCTCGTCAACTGCCGTGGCGGGGTCGTCGCCGGTGACACCGTCGGGGCCGGGCTGGTTCTGCCCGCGGGTGAGCACCATGAATCGCAGGTTGGGGTCGAGGTCGTCACCGTTGCCGAACACGTGGTCGGCACCAGCGACGAGCGGGTCATCGGCCTTCAGGGGCATGAAGACCGTGCCACCGCCCTTGACGGTCTGGTCGACACCGTGGTCGAAGAACTGGCCGAACAGGGTGAACATTGAGTTGTACGGCGGCGAGAGGCCCACGTCGGTCGTCACGTTCGGCATGAAGAGCGTCTCACGGGACGGGATACAGCCGCCCGGAATGCCGAACGGCACGGCCGGGCTCGGATCGGTCGTGCAGGCCACGACGCCCTCATTGCCCTGGGTGCGCACCGGGTTTCCGGCGGCGGCGATCGCGGCCGGGTTGGTCGAAGTCTGGTCGACGATCAGGTTGCTGACCGTGCGTGGTTCGCTGTCAAAGACCAGGCCCTTCTTCTGGGCGTAGGAGGTCGGGTTCGGCGGTCCAAAGCCGGAGGGAGTGACTTCTGCTGGAGAGAAAACCGACCCCGTAAGGCGCGGGAAGACCTGGTCAGCGGCGCCGAACTGGTCCTGGCCGGGCTGCAGGTTGTTGCAGGAACCGTCGACCGTGCGCAGTCCGAGCGACAGCAGCGGGCTGGCGATCTTGTTGGGGCCGGTGCCGACGAGAGCGCCGCAGGGGCCGGTCGCCAGAGTGGTGTTGGCTACGTGCGTTTCCGCAATCTTGATCTGCTTGAGAATGTAGGCGAGGTCGGATGCCGTGACCGCGAACCCCTGGCCGGCCGGCGCGACCGCGGCCTGCGCCGGGAGCGCGGCCGACAGGCCCAGCCCGGCATAGAGCACGGCGGCCATGCCGGCCGCAAGTATGCGCATGGGCTTTCCGAAGACCTTTCGTGGTCTTCCACTGTCCGGGGAAGGTGGACTACCTCGCATTCCCGTGGTGTTTCTCGTGCTGCGAACGATTCCTTTACCTTCGAACCTGCTCATGACGCACCTATCTCTTCAGGGTGAGCGAATGCTGCAAGAGTGCGATGTGGGCCTTATGGAAACCTTGTGCGTTCGCCGGCCCGTCTGCCCCCTCCACTCTGGACGGGGCCCGGGCCCCGTCCACGGGCCCAGGTTATAAACTGGGCCCACGGATGGGGCCCGGGCCCCGTCCGCTTTTGCCGGGTGCTCGCCACGGTCGGCCACCGTTCCGTGCTAATTTCGCCAGACCATGTCTGATCCGTCTGCCCCCGCCGATTCCGCCCTTCCACCAGCTGCTCGGCAAGCGGATGCCCGCGGTCGCGTGGCCGTCGCCGACATCGCCGTTGGCCTGTTCCAGGCTCAGGGCTACGAGGCCACCAGCACCGCGCAGATCGCCGCCGCCGCCGGCGTGTCCCGCAGCACCTTCTTTCGCCAGTTCCGGTCGAAGGACGACGTGATCTTCGCCGACCACGACGAGCTGCTCGAGCAGATCGGCGACTATTTCGCCGCCGAACACGAGGACCCCTGGCTGGCCGTCTGTACGGCAGCAGCCCTCGTCTTCGACCGGTTTCGGGAGCGCCTCGAGATCGTGCGGGTGCGCGACCTGCTGGTGCGCCAGACATCCGTTCTGCGTGACCGGGAAACCGTGATGGTTTCGCGCTATGAGAAGACCTTCTCGGCCTTTCTGCGGCGCGCGCTGCCGGGCGTCGACCCGGTGATCGCCATTCAATTCGCGGCCGCCGTGACCGCGACGCACAATTTCGAGCTGCGCCGCCTGATTCGCGCCGTCGACGCAGAACGGATGCCCGACTCGGCTGGCCTCGCCGCCGAGCTTCGAACGATTCGCGACCGCTTCGCCCCCGTGGGCGCCCGACGCTCCGGCGCTGAAACGCCCGCCAACGAGCTGATCGTGGCGGTGTTCCCCGCCTCGGCGCTGCCTCACGATGTTGCTCAGGCGATCGAGAACAGGCTTCGTTCGGTGACACGTTGACACCAAGTGTCACTTGACCTGAGACTCGGTGTCAGGTAGAACTGTAGTCACGCTTGCTACCGCGAAAGGCACTGATGCCCGATTACGATGTCTCCGCCCCGCTCGACACTGACTACTACGGCGTCTTCGCCAATGTTCCCGACGCCGATCGGGCGTTCTGGAACCGGGCACGCACCTTCGCGGTGGAAACGCTCGACGAGCTGAGCGAGGCCTGGGACAAAGCGGAGTACCCGCTACACCTCGCCCGCCGCCTGGGCGAGCTCGACCTGCTCACCGACGGAGTCGAAGGACCGGGACTCACCCCGATGTCGCCGCTCGCCGCCGGGCTCGTGAACATGGAAATCTCCCGCGGCGACGGCTCAATGGGCACCGTCGTGGCCGTGCAGGGCGGACTCGCCCTGCGCAGCATCGCCATGTTCGGCAGTGACGAGCAAAAGGCCACCTGGCTGGTTCCGCTCGCCCGGGCCGAGAAGCTCGGTGCCTTCGCCCTGACCGAACCTGACCACGGCTCGGACTCGGTGGCCCTGGAGACCACCGCGCACCGTGACGGCGACGAATGGGTCATCAACGGCGAGAAGAAGTGGATCGGCAACGGATCGGTCGGCGACGTGACCGTGGTCTGGGCCCGTGACGACGACGGCAACGTACGCGGCTTTCTGGTGGACCAGTCCCTGCCCGGGTATGTCGGCGAGACGATGCTCGGCAAGGGCTCGCTGCGGGCGGTGCACCAGGCCCGCATCACCCTGACCGACGTGCGCATCCCGCTCGACGCCGTACTGCCCGGCACGCACACCTTCAAGGACACTGCGGTCGTTCTGTTCGCCACCCGGCTCGGCGTGGCCTGGTCGGCGCTCGGACACGCCACCGCCGTCTTCGAGGCCGCCCTCAACTACGCCCAGCAGCGGGTGCAGTTCGGCAAACCGATCGCCGGTTTTCAAATCGTGCAGGAGCGGCTCACCCTCATGCTCTCCGAACTCACCTCGATGCAGCTGCACTGCATCCGCCTGGCCGAGCTCGACGCCGCCGGCACCCTCCGACCGATCCAGGCCAGCCTCGCCAAGTTCCACAACACCCGCGCAGCCCGCTCCCTCGCCTCGCTCGCCCGCGACATGCTCGGCGGCAACGGAATCCTGCTCGAGAATCACGTGATCCGGCACCTTGCCGACATCGAATCCATTCATACCTACGAGGGGACCGAAAGCATCCAGTCCCTGCTCATCGGACGCGACCTGACCGGGGTCAGCGCCTTTCACTAAGCCCGCACTGCGCTAGATCTTTTTGGACAAAGGAGTCCCACGTGATTGACCTGACGACATTACTGAGCAGCACCGGCACACCCAACGACTCGCCCCTCACACCGATGCGATTTCTGCAGCGCAGCGCCGAAGTATTCCCGGGCAAGAATGCGATCATCTACGGCGCCAGGAGCTACACCTACCGGCAATTCGCTCAGGCGGCCGAAAAGCTCGCGCACGCCATCCGTGCGCGCATCTCCCCGGGCGATCGGGTCATATTCCTCGCGCCGAATATACCCGAGATGCTCATCGCCCACTACGCCGTTCCGTTGGCCGGCGGAGTACTCGTCGCCCTGAATTCGCGGCTCGCCGCACCGGAGGTGCACTACGTTCTCGAGCACTCCGAAGCCACCCTGTTGTTCATCGACGCCGAACTCGTTGCCGGTGTGGGGGACGCGTTCGCGGCATCCGCTGCCCTGAAGGGCGTCATCGAAATCGCCGACGGCGAGTTCGGGCTCACCGAAAGCGGCCTCGAGATCGGCCAGCAGACCCTCACGTCCTTCCTGGCCGAGGCCGACAATGATGGAACCGATCCTCTAGCCTGGGAGGTCACCGACGAACGCGCGGTGATCTCGATCAACTACACCTCGGGCACGACCGGCAAGCCCAAGGGCGTCATGTACTCCCACCGGGGCGCCTACCTCAACTCCTTCGGCGAGGTTTTCCACAATAAATTCACGAGCGACTCGGTCTACCTGTGGACACTGCCGATGTTCCACTGCAATGGCTGGTGCACGCCGTGGGCGGTCACGGCCGCCGGCGCCACCCACGTTTGCCTCCGCACGGTGCGGGCCGAAGCGGTCTGGTCGGCCATCGACACCCTCGGCGTGACCAACCTGTGCGGCGCTCCCACGGTGTGCGGCGTCATCGCCAACGCACCGATGAAGCACGTGCTCGATACTCCGCTGTCCATCACCACGGCCGGTGCCCCGCCGTCGCCGAGCGTGATCGAGCAGCTCGACGCACTCGGCATCACGGTCGTGCACGTCTACGGCCTCACCGAGGTCTACGGCCCGTACACAATCTGTGAATACCAGCGCGAGTGGGACGACCTGCCCGCCGACGAACGTGCCCGCAAGATCTCCCGCCAGGGCGTGGGCATGGTGCAGGCCGAATCGGCGCGCATCGTCGACTCCGTCATGGCCGATGTTCCGGCCGACGCAACAACCATCGGCGAGATCGTGCTGCGCGGCAACAACGTCATGCTCGGCTATTTCAAAGACCGGCAGGCCACAGCGGATGCCTTCCGCGGCGGCTGGTTCCACACCGGCGACCTCGGCGTCATGCACCCAGACGGGTACATCGAGATCAAGGACCGGGCCAAGGACATCATCATCTCGGGTGGCGAGAACATCTCCACCATCGAGGTCGAGAACGCGATGCTCACCCACCCCACCGTGCTCGACGTCGCCGTGGTCGGCATGCCGCACCCGAAATGGGGCGAACGGCCCAAGGCCTACGTCGTGCTGCGGCCCGACGCGATGGTGACCGAGGTCGACCTGCTCACCCACACCCGCTACCTGATCGCGGCGTTCAAGGTGCCCGACTATGTGACCTTCGTCGACGCCCTGCCGCGCACCGCCACCGGCAAGATCATGAAGGTCGTGCTGCGCGAGCTGCCCGAGGAGGTCACCGTGCCGGCGGTCTCATAACTGCAGGGCGCAGACCGGCGGTTTGCCAGCATCCGTGTGTAGCGTTATAAGCACAATGGAAGACCCTCCCTCGCATAGACCCTCGCCCACCACCACCGACATGCCTCTTTCGCTGAGAGGACCACACCATGTATGAGTGGATCATGGTGGGCGTAGGACTCGTTCTCACCGTTGGAACGGGAATTTTCGTAGCCTCCGAGTTTGCCCTCGTCACGCTCGACCGCAATGACCTCGAAGCCCGGCGTGACCGCGGCGAGAAACGCCTCGGTCCCACCATCAAGGCGCTCAAGATCACCTCGACTCACCTGTCGAGTGCGCAACTGGGCATCACCCTCACCACCCTGCTGACAGGGTTCACCTTCGAACCGGCGATCAGTTCGCTGCTTCGCGGCCCACTTGCCAACGCTGGAGTGCCGGACGGGGTCATTCCCGTGG
Source organism: Cryobacterium luteum (assembly GCF_900110125.1). Taxonomy (GTDB): domain Bacteria; phylum Actinomycetota; class Actinomycetes; order Actinomycetales; family Microbacteriaceae; genus Cryobacterium; species Cryobacterium luteum. The sequence continues at coordinate 96,129 of NZ_FOCN01000010.1, read as the reverse complement.
TCGGAACGATCATCGCCATCTCCCTCGCGACCCTGTTCTCCATGGTGATCGGCGAACTCGTTCCGAAGAATTTCGCCCTCGCCGTGCCACTCGCGACGGCGAAGATCGTCGTCCCGGCGCAGGCCGTGTTCACGACCGTGTTCAAACCCGTGATCCTGCTGTTCAACAACACCGCCAACGCCATCATCCGTCGTTTCGGCATTGAACCCAAGGAAGAGCTCTCCGGTGCCCGCAGCGCCGAGGAGCTGAGCTTTCTGGTGCGCCGCTCCGCCCTCGAAGGGGTGCTCGACGACGACCACGCCGCCATGCTGCACCGCACCCTGCGGTTCTCCGACCACTCCGCGGCGGATGTCATGACCCCCAGGGTGCGCATGGCCTCGGTGCACGTCGCCGACACAGCCGAGGGCATCGTGCGCCTCGCCACCAGCACCGGATACTCGCGCTTCCCCGTCATCGACAGGGACTCCGACGACATCGTCGGAGTGTTGCACGTGAAACAGGCCTTCGCCGTTGCTCTCAGCGAGCGGGGCACCGTCACCGCCGCCGACCTCAAGGTGGAGGCGCTGCGTGTTCCCGAGTCGATGGGCGTGGATTCCCTGCTTGCTGCACTGCGCGGGCAGGGCTTCCAGATTGCGGTGGTCGCCGACGAATACGGCGGAACGGCCGGCATCGTCACCCTGGAAGACCTCGTCGAAGAACTCGTCGGTGAACTCGAAGACGAACACGACCGGGCCAAAGCCGGAGTCGTGCGCTCCGGCCGGTCCGTCGTCTTCGACGCCGCCTGGCGGCCCGACGAACTGTTCGACCGCACCGGGGTCACCGTTCCAGACGACGGCGACTATGACAGCGTCGGCGGGTTCCTGGCCGACCAGCTCGACCGCATTCCCGAACTGGGCGACGAGGTCGCCATCGCGGGTGGCGTGCTGCGCATCGACCGAGTCGACGGCGTGCGGGTGCACCGCGTGCGTTACACGCCGGCCGAGCCCGACACCGACACCGACACCGACCTGAGCGTGGCCACCCCGCACGACCGCATCGTGAACGACATCAAGAAAGACCTGATCCATGAGTAGCGCCGATTTAGCCGCGTACATGCCGGGCCTGATCTGGCTCGTCGTGCTGCTGGTGGTGAACGCGTTCTTCGTCGGCGCCGAGTTCGCGGTCATCTCGGCCCGGCGCTCTCAGATCGAGCCGCTCGCCGCGCAGGGCAGCAAGGCGGCCAAGACCACCCTGTGGGCCATGGAACACGCCACCCTGATGCTCGCCACCAGCCAGCTCGGCATCACCGTGTGTTCGCTGCTCATTCTCAACGTGTCAGAGCCGGCCATTCACGGCCTGCTCGAATACCCACTCGCCGGCACCGGGCTCTCCGAAGGAATGATCAGCACGATCGCCTTCACCTTCGCGCTCATTTTGGTGACCTTTTTGCACGTGGTCTTCGGCGAGATGATCCCCAAGAACATCTCGTTCTCCATTCCTGAAAAGGCCGCGCTCATTCTCGCACCGCCGCTCGTGTTCGTAGCCCGCGTGTTCAACCCGATCATCTTCAGCCTCAACTGGCTCGCCAACGGCGTGCTCCGTCTGTGCAAGGTCGAACCGAAGAATGAGGCGACAAGCGCGTTCACCCTCGACGAGGTCGCGAACATCGTGGAGCAGTCCACCCGCGAGGGCATGCTGCAGGATGCCTCGGGCACACTCAGTGCGGCGTTCGAGTTCACCTCGAAAAGGGTCTCCGACGTGCAGGTGCCCATCGAGTCGATGGTGTGTCTGCCAGCCACGGCATCCCCGGCCGACATCCAACGCGCGGTGAGCCGCCACGGCTACTCCCGCTACATCCTCACCGATGACGTCGACCAGCCGAGTGGGTACCTGCACCTGAAAGACGTCATGGATCTCACCAGCGGTACCAGCTTCACGCAGCCGGTGCCGAGCAAACGGCTGCGCCGTCTCGCTTCCGTTTCGTCGAACAGCGAACTGGAAGATGCGCTCGCGTCGATGCGGCGCCTGGGCGCGCACGTGGCGACCGCGTTTGACGCCGACGGCACCGTGACCGGTGTGCTCTTTCTGGAGGACATCATCGAGGAGCTCGTCGGTCAGGTCGAGGACGCCACGTCGATCTGACGGCATACACAACCGCAGCACCTATATTGTTCGGATGCTTAGCGAAAATCAGCCAGAGGGTTTCGTGCGGGTGCGCGGCGCCCGCGAAAACAACCTGCGCAATGTGAACGTCGACGTGCCGAGGGATGCCATTGTGGCGTTCACCGGTGTCTCGGGCTCCGGCAAGTCGTCGCTCGCCTTCGGCACCATTTTCGCCGAGGCGCAGCGGCGCTTCTTCGAGTCGGTCGCGCCCTACGCGCGCCGCCTCATTCAACAGGGGCACACCCCGCACGTCGATGAGATCACCGGGCTGCCACCGGCCGTCGCTCTGCAACAACGCCGCGGTACACCGAGCTCGCGCTCGAGCGTCGGCACGGTCACCACCCTCTCCAACTCGCTCCGCATGATGTATTCCCGTGCCGGCATATACCCAGCGGATGCCGCCGGTCGCCTCGAATCCGACTCCTTCTCGCCGAACACCGCGATGGGCGCCTGCCCGCGCTGTCACGGCCTCGGACTGGCGCACACCGTCAGCGAGGAATCGATGGTGCTCGATCCCACGCTCAGCATCCGCGACGGCGCGATCGCGGCCTGGCCGGGCGCCTGGCAGGGCAAGAACCTGCGCGACATCGTCGCCGTGCTCGGCTACGACATCGACGCGCCCTGGCACAGCCTCTCCCGCGCCGACCGCGACTGGATTTTGTTCACTGAGGAACAACCGGTGGTCGAGGTTGTGCCGCAACGCGACCGCATCGCCAAGCCCTACCAGGGCCGATTCTGGAGCGCGAAGAGTTTCGTGCTGCACACCCTGGCCGACAGCAAGAGCCCGAACGTACGGCAGCGAGTGCTGCGCTACGTCGACACCGGCCCCTGCCCCGATTGCGGCGGCAGCGGGCTGAAGCCGGAAGCCCTCGCCGTGACCGTAGCCGGCCAGTCGATCGCCGCCCTCAACGCGCTGCCGATGACAGCGCTGGCCGAGATCCTGCGGCCGATCGTGTCGGGCGACTCCGCTTCGACGGAAGTGGCCGTCACCCTGGCCGGCGATCTGCTGCGCCGCATCGACGTGCTGCTCGAACTGGGTCTCGGCTATCTGGCCCTCGGCCGCTCGACCCCCACCCTCTCTCCGGGGGAGATGCAGCGGCTGCGCATCGCCACCCAGCTGCGCTCCGGCCTGTTCGGTGTGATCTATGTGCTCGACGAGCCCTCGGCCGGTCTGCACCCAGCCGATGCCGAACCGCTGCTGCTCGTGCTCGAGCAGCTCAAGCAGTCGGGCAACTCGGTCTTCGTGGTCGAACACAATATGGACGTCGTGAGAAGCGCCGACTGGGTCGTCGACGTCGGCCCCCGTGCCGGTGAGGGCGGCGGCGAGGTTCTCTACAGCGGGCCGACGGCCGGACTCGCCCAGGTCGAGGCGTCGGTGACCCGGCAGTACCTGTTCGCCGAGGACCGCGAGCCGGTGGTGGCGGGCGAGCTGCGGCATCCGCTCGGCTGGTTGGGGTTGACCGACGTGACCCGGCACAACCTGCGAGGCCTCGACGCGCAGATTCCGCTCGGAGTATTGACGGCGGTGACCGGAGTGAGCGGTTCGGGCAAGTCCACCCTGGTCAGCCAGGTGCTGGCCGAGGCCGTGGGGCAGCACCTGCACCCAGACCCCGACGATGTGCCGGTGCTCGATCTCGCCGACCCCGACGCTGAGATCGAGCACGCCGAGCGCCCGAAAGTAGGCGCAGTGACCGGGCTCGAGGCCGTCGACCGGCTGGTGCAGGTGGACCAAAAGCCGATCGGGCGCACGCCGCGCTCCAACCTCGCCACCTACACCGGCCTGTTCGACGCCGTGCGGGCCACCTTCGCTGCCACCGACGAGGCCAGCGCGCGCGGCTTCACCGCCTCCCGATTCTCGTTCAACGTGGCCGGCGGCCGCTGCGAGACCTGTCTCGGCGAGGGTTTCGTGGCCGTTGGGCTGCTCTTTTTGCCGGGCAGCTATGCGCCCTGCCCGGACTGCGGCGGGTCGCGCTACAACCCCGACACCCTCGAGGTGACCTACCACGGCAAGAACGTGGCCGAGGTACTCGGCCTCACAGTGGATGCCGCGCTCGTTTTTCTCAGCGACGTCGCCTCCGCCGCGCGCAGCCTCGAAACCCTGCGCGAGGTGGGCCTGGGCTATCTGCGGCTCGGGCAGCCGGCCACCGAGCTGTCCGGCGGCGAGGCGCAGCGCATCAAGCTCGCGACCGAACTGCAGCGCGCCCGCCGCGGCCACACGCTCTACCTGCTCGACGAACCTACGACCGGGCTGCACCCGGCCGACGTCGAGCTGCTCCTGCTGCAGCTCGGGCGCCTCGTCGATGCCGGCAACACCGTGGTCGTGGTCGAACACGAGATGGATGTGGTCGCCGCCGCCGACTGGGTGATCGACCTCGGCCCCGGCGGCGGAGACGCCGGCGGCCGGATCATCGCCGCCGGCACTCCCGCCACGGTCGCCGCGCACCCGACCAGCCGCACCGCGCCCTACCTCAGGCTCCGCCTGCCGTAGCCATTTGCCCGCCCGTTTTTGGTGGCTAATTCAGGAAATCCGGCACCTGCAGCCAGCCCAGACCCGGAATCGCGCGGCAGCAGCCCGGTGAGCCGCCGATCTTCCTGAATCAGCCCCGGGCACCGATCGCCTCTTGCGGTCAATTTGCACGCGCAGGAATATTTCACACCCTGCACAGCGCTGCACCTGTTGGCGCACAGAGCGAACCGGCCCGGGGTTCGCACGGCCGCTCACTTTCGCAGGCCGCTTTTTGAGCCATCCCTTTTTCGCATGATCGTCAGGACCAGCTATGACCGCAACAACCAGCGCGCCCACGACCGCGGCCGAGGCGCACCCCGACGCCAAACGCAATCAGTTGGTGATTCGGCTGCTGCTGGTCTCCGCCTTCGTCGTCATTTTGAACGAGACCATCATGGGTGTGGCCCTGCCGCACCTCATGGACGACCTCAGCATTACCGCGACCGCCGCGCAGTGGCTGACCACGGCCTTCATGCTCACGATGGCCGTGGTCATTCCGATCACCGGTTTTCTGATCCAGCGTTTTCACACCCGGCCGGTCTTCATCGCCGCGATGACGCTGTTCAGCACCGGAACCCTGATCGCCGCGCTCGCGCCCGGCTTCGAGGTGCTGCTTCTGGGCCGCATCGTGCAGGCCAGCGGAACGGCCATCATGATGCCGCTGCTCATGACGACCGTCATGACGCTCGTCGCACCGGCCTCGCGAGGCAAGACCATGGGAAACATCTCCATCGTCATCTCGGTCGCCCCGGCGATCGGCCCGACCATCTCCGGCGTTATCCTCAGCGTGCTCGACTGGCGCTGGATGTTCATCCTCGTGCTTCCCATCGCGATCGGCGCGCTCATCCTCGGCGCCTCGCGCATCCAGAACGTGACGACTCCGCGCAAGGTTCCGCTCGATGTGCTCTCCGTCGTCCTCTCGGCGTTCGGTTTCGGCGGATTCGTCTACGGTCTGAGCAACCTGGGCGGGGCATCCGCTGCCGGCTGGGTGCCGCTCGGCATCGGCCTGGTCGCCCTCGGCCTGTTCGTGCTGCGCCAGCTGCGGCTGCAGCGCACCGATCGCGCGCTGCTGGACCTGCGCGTGTTCAGCTCGCGCACCTTCACCGTGTCGATCTCGATGCTCAGCATCAGCATGCTCGCCCTGTTCGGCACCATCATCCTGCTGCCGCTGTATATGCAGAACGTGCTCGGCCTGACGGCCCTCGAGACCGGGCTGCTGTTGCTTCCGGGCGGGCTCACCATGGGTCTGCTCGCACCGTTCGTCGGCCGCATCTACGACCGCCGCGGCCCGACCATCCTGCTGGTTCCCGGATCGATCATCGTCAGCGCCGCGTTCTGGGCAATGACCATGATGGGCGAGACCACCCCGCCGTGGATGCTGCTGATCGCCCACATCGGCATGAGCGCCGGTCTCTCGCTGTTGTTCACACCGCTGTTCACCTCGGGCCTCGGCTCACTCAAGCCGAGCCTGTACTCCCACGGCAGCGCGGTCGTCGGCACCATTCAGCAGCTCGCCGGCGCGGTCGGAACGGCACTGTTCATCGCCGTCATGACCTCCCAGTCGGCCGCGCTGATGGCGCAGGGCGTCAACGAGATCTCAGCGACGGCCTCGGGTATTCGCGGCGCATTCCTGTGCGGCGCGATCATCTCGCTGTTCGCGATTCCGGCCGCGTTCCTCGTGCGGCGCCCGCCGCTCGGCGAGCCGGTCGCGGTCGGTCACTAGCCGGCTGCGCTAAGCGAGTTCAGCGGATGCGCTGGCCCAGCACCGCAGGATGCTCGCCCGGCAGCCCGTGCCGCCGACCGTTCTGCAGCAGCGCCACGTTCTTCTTCTCCCAGTCGCGCAGGGCCTGACGCAGGGGGTCGATCGCGGCGCTCTCAGGGCAGCTGCCGGCGGTGCGGCCGCAGGAGCACTTCGATCCCGCCGAGTCGTGGTGCAGGGCCTCAATGCGCCAAATACCGGCCATGGCCCAGTCGATCTGACGCCGGGCCAGTTCGGTATTGCGTTCGGCCCGCTTGACCAGGTCGTTCTGCAGCAGGCTGCGCACCCCGTCGATCCCGGCGGAGAACTGCCCGGCAACGAGGGCGGTCAGCTCGGCGACCTGGTCACGCAGCGCGGTCAGGTCAGTATCTCGGGCGACGAGTAAGGCATCCGTTTCTGCAAGATACTCGCCGTGGGCGGTCTCGTTGGCTGCCCAGCGCGCCGCCCACATCTTCACGTGTTCCAGGTCGCGGCGCTCGGATTTCTCGGCTCCGATGTGGTGCAGGCACTTCGAGCAGACCACCTGGTCGCTCAGGGAGGTGAAGTGAAACGGCTGCGGCGCGAAGCAGCACAGGCAGGCCACTTCGAGGTCGACGTGCAGCGGATGCGCGTGCGCCACGGTTGCCCCTTCTCGCTGTTGTACCCTCGAGAATACCGGTGCGGGGCACAGAACCGAGGAACCCACCGGCAGATCGGAACGCCATCTTCGCTCCATCCCGCCGTCGCCTGGCTGCCTTCGCCGTGCTCATCGTCACAATCACCGGGCTCAGCGCGTGCTCCGCCAACGCGGGCAGCTCGGGCGGCGAAAAATTCGAGAAATTCCTCGCCGACGAACCAGACGTCGTCGACGTACGCACGGCGGGCACCAACAACCTCCCGTTCTACGGATCCGTGGGCGGAAGCGTCACCGTCACCGACGACGCTTCCGAAAAACGCGTCGGAGAACTGGCCGATCTCATCGCCGGGTACATCAATAAGCACGACTCGACCTTTCTGAGCTGGTCGCCCGTCCGGCTTGAAATCGGGGATTTCGCCCTTTCCGTCGACGGCGTTCAGGCCCACAACGACGAGATGCTCAGCCTGTACTCCCAGCTCAAGGCCACCGATGGGGTCGTCGGTGCCACGATAGACGACCGCACGCTCGTCGACGCGTCGAGCGCGGCCGAACTGGTCGGGGTCTACGACGCGGCCGCGGCTCTGCTCGGCGACACGCACCGGGCAGACACCCCACTGACCGCCACGGCACGCGGCTTCGTCGTGTCCGGCGGCGAAACGGGCATTCGGCCCGACGCCGCCATCGATGCCTTCACCGCTGCCGCCGCCACCTTCGACCTCGTCGGCGCCGCCCTCAACCCCCACGCCTTCGGTCTCAAACTGCAACGCCAAACGGATGTTGCCGCCGCGACCGCCTTCATCGCCGCCCTTCCCTACGCCGCCAGTCTCGGCCCCATCACCGTGACTTCGGGGCTGGTGACCCAGACCGGCGAAGGAGATTTCACTCAGGTGAACGGCATCGTCGACCGCATTGGTGCCGTGACCGGCCTGCTCGAAGTCGAGTCCACTCCCACCCAGCTCACTCTCACCGTCGATTCGGTCACGGCCGCCCAGCGGGTCGACGCCCTGATCGGCGATGCCGTCGACGCGGCGACTCTGGAGTCACTCCGTTATCAATTCGAGGGTGACGACCCCGAATTCGTCGTCATCGGCACTGACTACGCCGTTCGTCAGAGCTCGCTGGCGACCGCGGCCCTGCTCCTGACCGACGACTTCGTGGAGTCGATCGTGCTGAACCCCAGCGGAGGTTGGGTGGTGGTGGCGAATACCGCCGGTCTGGTCGAGTTCGCGCCGAGCGTCAAACGGGCTTTCGCAGCTGGCAGCGGCATAACCGTGCAAACCGTGGACCGCGAATTCCAGCTGGAATTCACGGCCGTCACGCCTTTGATAGTCGTGCCGCCCTATTTCGACGACGAGACCACCGACCCGCTCACCGAGGCCGCCTTCATCGCCGCTTGGAACGCCGCGCCGTAGCGGCCGCGCGAAGGGAGTTGCCGCCCCACGACCACGCGTTAGGGTTTTGAGGTGCACGCCTCGACACCCGACCGCCCCACCGCCACCCGCGAGTTTCTCGCCGGGGCCGGCTTTCTCGGCCGCGGACTCAGGATGTGGGGCACCTCGCCGCGCCTCATGCTGCTCGGCGCCCTCCCCGCGTTCATCGTCGGCATCGTCTACCTTGCCGGCATTATTCTCTTGCTCATCAACCTCGAGACCCTCGCCGCCTGGCTCACCCCGTTCGCGACCGACTGGGCCGAGCCGTGGCGCACGGGCCTGCGGGCCGTGGCGGGCGTCGCGGTCGCGATCGCGGGCATCCTCGTGTTGGCCTACACCTTTGTGGCGGTGACGCTATTGGTCGGTGACCCCTTCTATGAGCGCATCTGGCGGGCGGTTGAGACCAGGCTCGGCGACGCGCCGGTCGAAACGCAGCGCGGCATTCTGCGTTCCGTCGCCGACGCCCTGCGACTGGTCGGCGTCGCCGTTCTGGTCGCGCTCGTGCTGCTGCTCTGCGGCCTGATTCCCGGGCTCGGCCAGCTGATCGCGCTCATTCTCGGCGCGCTGTTCGGCGGGTGGATCCTCGCCCTCGAACTCACCGGCTTCGCCTTCGACGCCCGCGGCTTCACCCTCACCCAGCGTCGACGGATGCTGCGCGCCCGCCGCCCCCGCAGCCTCGGTTTCGGGGTGCTCACCTACGTCTTGTTCCTCATTCCGGGCGCGGCCGTCATCGTGATGCCAGCGGCGGTCGCCGGGGCCGCCCTGCTCAGCCGTGACCTGATCGCGGCTATGCCTGGGCTACCGCGTGCGGTGGATGATGCGCCCGCTCCGAGCCGCGACGGCGCGAACGACGGCCGGACGCGCGCCCAGCCAGACGGCGGCAGCGAGCACGAGTGACCCGGCGAAGATCCAGACGCCCAGCCAGCCGTCGTCGTTTCGGGCCGCATACATATGGTTCAAATTGGCGCGGGCGCCGGTCGTGAGCACGAGTAAAACGTGCACGATGATGAAGACCACGAAGAAAATGAGCGTCGCGAAGTGCAGTCTGCGCGCAACCGGCAGGGGAAAGACCCGGTCGAAGCGACGCAGCCGCGCCGACAGCCCCGGCGACATGCGCAGGCCCGTCACGAGCGCGATCGGCGCCGCCAGGAACACGACCGCGAAGTAGCTGAGCAGCTGCAGGGCGTTGTAGTGCACCCAGCCGGCGTCGGTCGGCCAGTTCAGTGAGGCGTACTGCAGGCCGGCCGACACCGCATTGGGGAAAACGTCCCAGTTCGTCGGAACGATGCGCAGCCACTGCCCGGTCGCAAACAGCAGAACGTAGAACACAATGCCGTTGACCGCCCACAGGCTGTCGAAGACGATGTGCTGCCAGAGGTCGAGGGTGATACGAATCGGCGGATTCTTGGTGCGCAACCAGCCGGTATTGGTACGCGTCCAGAAAATGGACGGGCGTTTGGTCGTGCGCACCTGCCAGCCGGTGCGAAGGACGAACAAAATGAAGAAGGCGTTGAGCCCGTGCTGCCAGGCCAGCCAGGTCGGTATTCCGAGCGGAACGGCGGCCGGCTGGGTCGACACACCGGGGTAGGTGCGCATGAACGACTCGACCGCGGGAAGGGCGCTCAATCCGTTCGCCGCGAACACGACAAGGGTCGAAGCCACGACCAGGGCAGGCACGATCCAGGCCAGCCGAAACCATCGGCTGGGCCGGCTCGGCCGGCTCGGCCGAAACAAGTTCAGCCGGGAGGTACCCGTCGTCATCGCGATCCGTTCCCGCCCGGGCGAATCGCGGGCGCGTCTTTCTTAAGGCTACTTGCCCCTCGCCTCGGGGTGGCACGCAATGACGCGGTAGGTCACATTACCGCGGGTGCCGACCGATGTCCGTGCTGCGCGGATTTCCGACTCCGGGATCTCAAACGACACAGGGCCCCCGATTTCTCGAAGGCCCTGACTGTTCGCTTGGATCGTGCGGCTGTCCGCACCCATCCACTGTGCGCGAGAGGGGACTTGAACCCCTACGTCCTTTCGAACACTGGCACCTGAAGCCAGCGCGTCTGCCAATTCCGCCACTCGCGCGAACTTAGGAATGCTAACACTGCGAGGGGGGTCAGCGCCATTCGTCGGCGCGTCGCGCGTCCGGGCGGGCCGCATCGATGGCGGCATCGGGCATGACCGCGCCAGCTACCGATCGCCGCGCCAGCTCCGGCGGGCGCGGTCACCGCTAAGGGGCGCGGTGACCAACGGATGCCCCGGCCCGGCCCGGCCGCGTCGCATCCGCTTACCGGTACCCACCAAAAAAGTCTCAGCTAATGCCCATAATGGGCGTGGAGTTCGGTCCCGGACTCACCGCGGGTAGTATGACTGTTCGTGCCGTTTGCGCCCTCAAGGTGGGTTGTCACCCGAGACAAGTAACATGCTCATAGCCAAACGGACCGGATCGGGAGACCTGTGGGCATACTGGATAACTTTGAAAAAGGCTTGGAACGCGCCGTCAACGGAGCGTTCGCCAAGACCTTTCGATCGGGCTTGCAGCCGGTGGAAATAACCTCCGCGCTGCGTCGTGAGCTCGATACCAAGGCCGCTGTTGTCGCGCGGGATCGCATCCTCGCGCCCAATCGCTTCACGGTGCGCATGTCCCACACCGACTACGCCCGCATGAGCGCCCTCGGCGTCACTCTCATCGACGAACTCACCGCCCTCGTGCAAAAACACGGCACGGAGCAGCGTTACCAGTTCACCGGCAGCATCGTCATCACCCTGCAGGACGACCGCAGTCTCAGCGAGGGCATGGTGCAGATCGACTCGAGTTCGGTCAAAAGCACCGTCGCCTGGACCCCGGTTCTCGACATCAACGGCACCCGGCACCCGCTGGTCAAGGCCCGCACCGTGATCGGCCGCGGCTCCGACGCCGACATCACCGTCGACGACACCGGAACCTCCCGCCGCCACGTCGAAATCCTCTGGGACGGCGCTCGCGCCCAGGTGCGCGACCTCGGCTCCACCAACGGCTCCCAGCTCAACGGCGCCCCGGTCAGCCAGGCCATCCTCGAGCCCGACTCCACCGTCACCATCGGCCGCACCCGCATCGTCTTCCGCGTGATCGCCCAGGCCTCCAGCGAGGCTCCCCGCGCGGCGGCGCCAACCGACCCGGCTACCGAACGCCACGACATGGGCGGATTCTGGGGGCCAAACGCATGAACGTCAGCGAACTGACCCTGCTCGTGCTGCGCATCGGCTTTCTGCTTCTGCTCTGGATGTTCATTTTCGGCATCGTCTATGCCCTGCGCAGCGACCTGTTCGGCCAGCGTGTGCGCAAGATGCAAACGGATGCCGCGCCCGTGGCGGCCGCCGCCTTCCCCGCATCCGCTGTTCCCGCGGCGGTTCCGGTCGCAGCCGCCGCCGAGGCGTTCACAGCGCCGGTCGCCCGCGCCAGCCCGGCCGGCCAGGACACCCCGGCCGCGCAGGCCGGAACGGCCACCAGCCAGAACACCACCCGCCTGGTCATCACGAGCGGCCCGAAGGCCGGCACCGAATTTCCGCTGGGCGCCGACACCATCACCATCGGCCGTTCGAGCGACTCCAGCCTGGTCATCCGCGACGACTACACCTCCACCCACCACGCTCGCCTCATGCTCTGGCACGACGAGTGGATGCTGCAGGACCTCGATTCCACCAACGGCACCTTTCTGGCCGGCTCGCGCGTCACCGTGCCGACCAAGATTCCCCTGAACGCCACCGTGAAGATCGGCGCTACCAGCTTCGAGCTTCGGCGGTAGGTCATGGCGACGGTCAGTCATAGCGCAGCCGCGTCCCACGTCGGCAAGATTCGCTCCAACAACCAGGATTCCGGTTACGCCGGACGTAACCTATTCGTGGTCGCCGACGGCATGGGCGGGCATGCCGGCGGCGACGTTGCCTCGTCGATCGCCACCAAGCGCATCATCGAGGCCGACAAGTCCTATGAGAGCGCCCAGGACGCCGAGTTCGCCCTGCAGGCCGCCCTGATCGGCGCCAACGCCCAGCTCGCCGAGACGGTGTTCGAACACGCCGAACTGACCGGCATGGGCACCACCGTCAGCGCCATAATCGTGCTCGAGAATGAGGTCGCGATCGCCCACATCGGCGACTCGCGCATCTACCTGCTGCGCGAGCGCGAACTCTCCCAGATCACCATCGACCACACCTTCGTGCAGCGGCTGGTCGACAGCGGGCGCATCACCGAGGCCGAGGCCATGGTGCACCCGCGCCGCTCGGTGCTCATGCGCGTGCTCGGCGACGTCGAGGCGAGCCCCGAAATCGACACCTCGATCCTGGCCACCCTTGCCGGTGACCGTTGGTTGCTCTGCTCCGATGGCCTCACCGGCGTCGTCTCACACACCGCCATCGCCTCCGCCCTCGCCAGTGGTGCGAACGCGCAGGATGTCGCCGACCTGCTGGTAAAAGAGAGCCTCGACGGCGGCGCCCCCGACAACGTGACCGTGGTCATCGTCGACATCGACGAGGGCGTCGCCCGCACCGACAGCCCGGTCATCGTCGGCGCGGCCGCGAACCCGCTCGCCTTCGGTGAGGAACCCGGCCGCAACCGAGCCCTGCGCATCCCGGCCCTGCGCCTGCATCCGGTGCGCGAAACGCACTTCGAGCCCGACTCACAGGACTACCTGTCCGAACTGATCGAAGAGGATGCCCGCCGCGCGCGCCGCCGCAAGGCCACCTGGCTGGTCGGTGTGATTCTGCTCGTGCTCAGCATCGTCACGACCACGATTCTCGGCTATCAGTGGACCCAGACCCGCTATTTCGTTGGCGTCGACGGTTCCACCGTGGCCATCTACCAGGGCGTGCAGCAGGACATCGGCCCCATCAAGCTTTCCAGCGTCTACGAAGACACCGACCTCGTGCTCGACGATCTGCGCGTTTACGACCGCCAGCAGGTCGAGCAGACCATCAACGCCGGGTCACTCGCCGATGCTGTGGCCATTGTCGAGCGACTGAAGGGTGCAATCGTTGAGTAAGGCATCCGCTCTCAGGGCACGCCCGGCCACCGAGCCGGTGCGGCGTCTGCACCTGCCGCAGAAACTGCGCAACCTCGAGCTGTTCCTGCTGCTGATCGCCTGTTTCATCAACGCCAGCTCGGTCGTGCTCGTGCAATTGGGCGCCCTCGGTGAACTCGACCCCACCCTCGTTCTGCTCGGCGCCGGCCTGTCGGTGCTGGTGATCAGCCTGCACGTCGTGCTGCGGTTCGTCGCCCGCGACGCCGACCCGTTCATTCTGCCGATTGCCTCGGTGCTCAACGGCATCGGCATCGCCATGATCTACCGCATCGACATCGCCGATCAGGAGTCGGGGTGGCAGAGCGCTGCCGTACGCCAGACGGTGTGGAGCGCCCTGGCCATCTTCTGCGCCATCGTTGTGCTGCTGGTCATCCGGAACCATCGCGTGCTGTTCCGTTACACATACATCGCCGGTCTCATCGGTGTTCTCCTGCTCTTTCTGCCGCTCGTGCCGGGCCTCGGCAAGGAGGTCAGCGGCGCCAGGGTCTGGATCAGCGTCGGCAGTTTCGGCACCTTCCAACCCGGTGAGATCGCCAAGATCGCCCTCGCCGTGTTCTTCGCCGGCTACCTCGTGCGCAACCGCGACAGCCTCTCCATGGTCGGCAAGAAGATTCTCGGCGCCCGCTTTCCCCGGTTTCGGGACCTCGGCCCCATTCTCGTGGTCTGGGCCCTGTCGATGTCGGTCATCATCTTTCAGCGCGACCTCGGCACGGCTCTGCTTTACTTCGGCTTGTTCCTGGTCATGCTCTACCTGGCCACCGGTCGACTGAGCTGGGTCATCCTGGGCATGGGCCTGTTCCTCGGCGGAGCCCTGATAGCCAGCCAGACGCTCGACTACGTCAACGGTCGTTTCACCAACTGGCTAGACGCCCTCAACCCGGCTGTCTATGACGCCGACGGCGGCAGCTTCCAGCTTGTGCAGGGATTGTTCGGCCTGGCCAAGGGCGGCCTCCTCGGCACCGGCTGGGGCCAGGGACGCCCGGAGATCACCCCGGTGCCGCAGAGTGACTACATCATCGCGAGCCTCGGCGAAGAGCTCGGGCTCGCCGGAATCTTCGCCATTCTCGCCCTGTACCTTCTGTTCGTGGCCCGCGGCTTCCGCATCGGTTTCGCCGGCCAGGACGACTTCGGCAAGCTGCTCGCCGTCGGCCTCGCCTTCGTCGTGGCCCTGCAGTGCTTCATCGTCATCGGCGGCGTCACCCGGGTCATCCCGCTGACCGGTCTGACCACTCCGTTCCTGGCCGCCGGCGGTTCATCGCTCGTGGCCAACTGGATCATCGCGGCCCTGTTGCTGCGACTCTCCGACACCGTGCGCAATCAACCCCGGCTGGTGGTCTAGTGAACCGCGAACTCAAGCGCGTCAGCATCGTTGTGATGCTGATGTTCGCCGCCCTGCTCAGCTCGACCTCGATCGTGCAGGCCTTCCAGGCCGACAATCTCTCGGCCGACCCGCGAAACACCCGCACGCTGTACGACAGCTATCAGGTCGAGCGGGGCGCCATCCTCGTGGCCGGTGAACCGATCGCCCAGTCAATGCCGGCCGACGACGACTTCAAATTTCTGCGCACCTATACCAACCCCGAACTGTATGCCCCGATCACGGGGTTCATCCCGCTCAACGGCGAACCGACCGGCCTCGAATTCGCTCTCAACGCCGAGCTCACCGGAACGTCCAACTCGCAGTTCTTCGACAAGGTCAGTGCCCTCGTCACCGGTCAGGACCCGAAGGGCGCCGCAGTGGAGGTCACCATCGATCCCGTGGCCCAGCAGGCTGCCTGGGATGCCCTCGGCGACTACACCGGGTCGGTGGTCGTCACCGAACCCGCGACCGGTCGTGTCCTGGCTATGGTGTCCAAGCCGAGCTTCAATCCGAACCTACTGACGGTGCACAACAATGCCGAAGTCACCACGAGCTATGAGGCCCTGCTGGCCGACGAGAACGACCCGCTGATCAACCGGGCCATCCGCTCACTCAACCCGCCAGGGTCGGTGTTCAAACTCGTCGTAACGA
This sequence comes from Cryobacterium luteum, assembly GCF_900110125.1. Classification (GTDB taxonomy): domain Bacteria; phylum Actinomycetota; class Actinomycetes; order Actinomycetales; family Microbacteriaceae; genus Cryobacterium; species Cryobacterium luteum. The sequence continues at coordinate 80,617 of NZ_FOCN01000010.1, read as the reverse complement.
CGGCAGCTCTGGAATCGGGCAGCTACACGCCAGAGAGCACTTTCCCGAACCCGACCGTGTACACCGCGCCGGGCACCACGAGCCGGATCGAGAACTCGAGCGGCGGCACCTGCGGCGCCGGCGAGACGGTCACGCTCGCCACCGCGCTGCGGTTGTCCTGCAATATTCCCTTTGCCGAGCTGGGCGTCGAACTCGGTGACACGGCCATTCGCGAGACCGCGGAGAAGTTCGGATTCAACAGCAGCTTCAACATTCCGATGACCGTCTCCGAGAGTGTGTACCCGCGGGGTCTCGACGACCCGCAGACCGCGCAGTCGGCATTCGGTCAGTACGACGTGCAAGCGACCCCGCTGCAGATGGCCATGGTCAGCGGTGCCATCGCCAATGGCGGCGTTTCGATGGCACCCAACCTGGTGCAGGAGATTCTCGCCCCGAATCTGAGCGCCATTGAAACCTTTAAACCGGTAGAGCTGGGGCGGGTGATGAGCGAAGAAACCGCAGCGACGCTCACCGCGATGATGATCAACGGCGTTCAGGATGGCGCGGCAAGCAATGCAAGAATAGACGGGGTTGACGTGGCGGGAAAAACAGGCACGGCGCAGAACGGGTCAACCGATCCGTTCACATTGTGGTTCACCGGTTTCGCGCCGGCGAACGACCCGCAGTACGCCATCACCGTTCTCGTTGAGAACGGCGGGGGAATGGGACAAACCGGGTTCGGCAACCTTCTTGCCGCACCTGTCGCACAGAAAGTTCTAGAGGCGGTGCTTAACAAATGAGACCCACAGCAGGCCTCACCTTCGGGGGACGATACGAGCTGCAGTCGCGCATTGCGATTGGCGGCATGGGCGAGGTGTGGAAGTCCACCGACCTCGTCATCGGGCGCAGTGTCGCCATCAAGATTTTGAAGGACGAGTACCTCGGCGACCCGGGCTTTCTCGAGCGCTTCCGCGCCGAAGCCCGCCACGCGGCACTCGTCAACCACGAGGGAATCGCGAATGTCTTCGACTACGGCGAAGAAGACGGCAGCGCCTTCCTGGTCATGGAACTCGTTCCCGGCGAAGCCTTATCGACCATTCTTGAGCGGGAGCACGTGCTGCCGACCGACAAGGTGCTCGACATTGTCGCGCAGACCTCCGCAGCGCTGCACGCCGCCCACGCCGCCGGTCTCGTGCACCGCGACATCAAGCCCGGCAACCTGCTCATCACGCCGGAGGGTCGGGTCAAGATCACCGACTTCGGCATCGCCCGCATCGCCGACCAGGTTCCGCTCACCGCGACCGGTCAGGTCATGGGCACCGTGCAGTACCTGTCGCCGGAACAGGCCAGCGGCCACCCGGCTTCACCAACCACCGACATCTACTCGATCGGCATCGTCGCGTACGAGTCCCTCGCCGGCCGACGCCCATTCACGGGCGAGTCGCAGGTCGCCATTGCCATGGCCCAGATCAACGAGATCGCGCCCGACCTTCCGGTAACAGTGTCGGAGCCGGTGCGCAACCTGGTCTTCGCCTGCCTGGCCAAGAACCCGGCCGACCGACCCGCGTCGGCTGCCCACCTGGCACGCGCGGCATCCGCTCTGCGCCGTGGTGACGTGGCCGCGGCTGCAGTGGCCGTACCGTCGGTTCTGGGTGGTCTCACCGCCACCAGCGCGACCATGCTCATGCCGGGCGCCGGCAGCGACCAGGCCACGACCATCCTGCCCGCGACCGGCGCGCCCATCACGCGGGCATCCGCTGCTGCGGCCGCCGAGGCGGAGAAGAAGAAGCGCAGCCCGTGGTTCTGGCCGCTCATCGCCCTGGTCGTACTGCTCGCGATCGTGCTCACCGGAACACTCATCGCCCTGGTCACCCAGAACAACGAGACACCGGCCCCCGCCGTGACGTCGGCGACCCCGTCTGCCACACCGACGCCGACGCCCACACCGACGCCCAGCCCGACACCAACACCGACACCAACCAATACGTCGGTCAATCCCGACGACTTCATCGGTAAGCCGAGCGCCGAGGCAGCCGCCCTGCTCGTCGAAATGGGCTTCGTAGCCGACGTTGAACCCGGCAATGCGGCGGCAACCGAGGAGGATGTCGACCGGGTGTATCAGGTCAACCCCAGGGGCCCCGTTCCGGCCGGCTCGACGATCACACTCACGGTTTATGGAGCGGTAGCAACGCCGAGCGCGCCGACGTCGGCCCCGACCGCGACGCCCTCACCGGTCGCCGCTGCGGGTACCGTAACGGTGAAGTGGGGCGCACAGACCTGCCCGACCGGCCAGACACTGGCCGGATATGAAATCGCCACGGAGGGCGGTGCCGCCGTGATCACCTCAGCAAATCCGACCAACGCTGAGACCACCACGGCTACGATCACCGCCGGGACCGAAAATTTCACCGTGAAGTTCCGCTATTTTTGCGGCCAGATCAGTTCTGAATTCTCCCCGAATGCCGAAGTGCTCGTTACTGGCGACACTGCTGTCGCAGAGTAACTCCCCAATGCCGTGGGGTAAAGTAGCGCTCACTGTGTCCAACCCGAACGCAGTGTCTGATTGTGGGGGAGTGCGTTCGTGCCTGACTCTGGCCGTTTGATCGCGGGTCGTTATCGCGTTGGAGCCCTGCTCGGCCGTGGCGGCATGTCCGACGTGCACATCGGCACCGATTCCCGGCTCGGGCGCACGGTGGCGATCAAGCTACTCAAGTCGACTCTCGCGGCCGACCCGGCGTTCCGCACCCGCTTTCGCCAGGAGGCTCAGGCCGCCGCACGCATGGCCCACCCGACGATCGTGCGGGTGTTTGATGCCGGCGAGGAGACCGTCACCGACGACGCCGGCCACGACTCGCAGATTCCGTTCATCGTCATGGAACACGTCGACGGTCGGCTGCTCAAGGACATCATCCGTGAAGGTCCGATCGAGGCCGCCGAGGCCGTGCGCATCATCGACGGCGTGCTGACCGCGCTCGAGTACTCGCACAGGGCCGGCGTCGTGCACCGCGACATCAAGCCCGGCAATATCATGATCACCAAGTCCGGCCAGGTCAAGGTGATGGACTTCGGCATCGCCCGCGCCATCTCCGACTCCGCCACCACCGTGGCCCAGACCACGGCCATTCTCGGCACCGCCGCCTATTTCTCCCCCGAACAGGCCAAGGGGGAATCCGTTGATGCGCGCACCGACCTGTACTCCACGGGCGTGGTGCTGTTCGAGATGCTCACCGGGCGCGCGCCGTTCCGCGGCGACACCCCCGTGGCCGTCGCCTACCAGCACGTCAGCGAAATGCCCGTCAAACCGTCATCGCTCAACCCCCGGGTATCGCCGGCCCTCGATTCGGTCGTGCTGCACGCCCTGGCCAAGGACCGGTTTGCCCGATACCAGAGCGCCGTGGAGTTTCGCAATGACGTCGAGACCGCCGGCTCCGGCCAGATTCCGATCCACCACGCGGGCGACGAAGTGGGAGCGGGCTTGTTCGGTGCTGCACCGACGGCCATCACCGGTTCGGCACTGGCTCTCAAGCAGCTCTCCGAAGACCACACGATGGTGCGTACTCAGCGGCGCCCCCCGGTGATCTGGGTGTGGGCAGGAATCGTCTGCGTGATCGTCATCGTCGTGGCGGTCATGATCTGGGTCGCGAACCTGCAGCCGTCGGTGGAACTGCCCGACAGCTCTCGACAGGTGCCCTCTCTCACCGGCCAAACCTACGACGACGCCCAGAATGCGCTCCTCGACCTTGATCTCGCCGCCACCCGCGCCGAGGAGTCGAGCACGACCGTGCCCGCCGACCAGGTCATTCGCACCGACCCGCCGGCCGGCACCATCGTCAACCCGTCCGACGTGATCAAGGTCTTCGTCTCGACCGGTCCCGTACCGGTCACGGTTCCCGACGTCACCAACCAGCCCATAGCGGATGCCCAGGTCGCGATCGAAGCGCTCGGATTCGTTTCCGGGTCGGTCACCAGCGAGAACTCGGCCACGGTGGCGGCCGACGTCGTCATGCGCACAGATCCGGCAGCCGCAGCCTCACAGTTCGCGGGGGACACGATCAACTATGTCGTGTCGAACGGTCTGGTCACGCTGACGGACCTGACCGGGCAATCGCTGGTCGCCGCGATCGATCTGGTCAGCAACGAGGGCCTCGTGCCGGTCTCGAAGGCTGATTTCACCTGCGCCCAGGAGTCGGGTTCACCGATCAAGGCGCAGTCACTGGCACCCGGCGACGTTCCCCAGCGCTCCGAAATCATCCTGACCTACTGCGCCGGTATCTAGCTCCCATTTTCCGGGCCCGGGCCCGGAAAATGGGACCATGATAAAACCTGGGCCCGGTTGCCTAAGGTGGGCCCGGAGACGCGGGTCGGAGTCAGGTGAGGCGCAGCAGCGGATGCAAGGACTTCGACGTTTCCTGCGCGCCCGCTAGGCCCGTGAGAGCCAGCCAGTTGCCGAGCATGCGGTAGCCGCCCTCGGTCAACACCGACTCCGGGTGGAACTGCACCCCAAGAATGGGAGCGGACGCGTGCCGTAACCCCATGATGACGCCGCCCTGCGTGCGCGACGTGACGATCAGATCGCTCGGAACGGTCGATGCGACGACGGCGAGCGAGTGGTATCGAGTAGCCGTGAATGGCTGCGGCACGCCCTCGTAGAAGTCGCTACCATCGTGCGTGATGAGCGACGTTTTACCGTGCATGAGCTCTTCAGCGTTGGTGACCGTGGCCCCGAAAGCCTCAGCGATGGCCTGGTGCCCCAGGCAGACGCCGAACAGGGGCAGCTCGACGGCCAGCGCCGCCTCCACCACGGCGATGGACACACCGGCGTCCGACGGCTTGCCGGGACCCGGGGAAACCAGAACGCCGTCGTAGTCGGCGAGGCGGGCGGCAGAATCCGCCTTCTCGAACGAGTCGTTCCGCACAACATCCGTCTCAGCGCCAAGCTCCATCAAATACCCATTGAGGGTGTAGACGAAGCTGTCGTAGTTGTCGATCACGAGAATACGGGTCATGAGCCGCCCACCGTCGCTTCCTGGCTGTTGAGAATGCCGTCAATCCACGGGTATACCCAGGTCGCGAGCATGGCGAGTACGGCCACCACCAGGATCACAGCCAGAATGATGCGCACCCAGAGGGGTCCGGGCAGAACACGCCACAGTGCTGCGTACATGGGAGCCTCCTAGCCCTGAGCTGCGATGATCGGTGCGAGTTCGGCCGGAGCGCCGGCCGAAAGCGGCTGCCACGATTCGAGCACGCCGTAAGCGATAATGCGCTCAGCGGTGGAATAGAGCGGGTTGCAGCTGGTCAGGGTAATGATGCGGTCCACCGCCGTGTTGTCGGGATTGTTCGGAACGGATGCCAGCACCTGCACCTGCGATGGTGCCACATACTCGGTATCACGGTAGCGGTAGGTGTAGTAGCCGTCGGCGGTCTGCACATAAATGGCATCGCCGAGTTGGAGCTCGTTGATCAGGTGCATGGCACCGCCGAACGCGCTGCGGTGGGCGGCGACGGCGAAGTTGCCGATCTCGCCGGGCATCTGGGTACCCGCGTAGTGCCCGATGCCGAGCCGGTTACTGTTCAAAACGTCATGACCGGTACCCTCAGCGATGCTGCGGTGATACTCGGCACCGAAACGGGGAACGTAGAGCACCGCGAAGGCTGTGGCGTTGGACGGAGCGGCAGCCACGACCGGAGAACCGTAGTCGACGGCAACCGGTACGGCGCTCGGCTCGACCGGATCGACGGTTGGAACAGGTTTTGGCGCCGCAGTGTCCTGGTCGATCCAGTCCTGGCTGATCTCGCTGGCGGCGCTGGACTGCGAGCTGGCCATGAGCATGTCATTCCACCAGAGCTGCCAGCCCAGAAAGAGCAGAACGAGTGCACCCACGGTGATAAGCAGTTCGCCCAGAACACCGACAACGGTGACTTTGCCCTTTTTCACGCGGCGCGGGCGCACAGCGGCAATCTCGACGGGTTCGTCTGCCTGTGGACACATACTGCGAGTCTACTGACCCGAGTGCCCCGGAGCTCCCTCGTCAAATCCACTAAAACAGGTGGAGCCGCTAGGATCGCAGAATGGCACGTAAGAATCCCCGCACCCGGCCCGCCCGCACCGAAGTTGCCCGCTCGAACGAGGACACGCCCAATGCCGTCTGGTTCAAGCCGGTCATGTTCGGCTTCATGCTACTCGGCTTGGCCTGGATCATCGTGTTTTACGTCAGTGGCAGTCAGTTGCCCATTGCCGGCCTCGGTGCCATGAACATTCTGGTCGGCTTCGGAATCGCCTTCATCGGCTTTCTCATGACGACCCGCTGGCGCTGAGCCAACTTCCAACCGGCAGCTGCCGGTCATCCCGCGAACGCGGAGTCGTTACCGCCCGGTTACCGGCAGGTACTAACAGGGGTAATGACACGGGTGTAATTATCCCCATGTGGATAGACCTGTGGATAACTCGTCGGTCCTGGCCGACCACGATCGCTAGAACGCGAGAAAGCGCACGAAACTCAGCAACACCAACACGGTAGCGAATACTCCGATCAGCCCCACCTGCAAGGACTTCTGGCGAATGCGCCTCGTCTGTACGAAGATCAGGCCGAGCACCGCGCCACCGATCAATCCGCCGATGTGCGCCTGCCACGCAATTTGCAGCCCCGGTATGAAGCCGATCACGAGGTTGATGCCGACCAGTACCAGCAATTGTTTGGCATTGCCACCGAGTCGGCGCTGAATCACCAGGAACGCGCCCATGAGGCCGAAAATGGCACCGGATGCTCCCACCACCGGCGTCGAGGGACTCGACAGGAACAGCACCCCGAGCGAACCGGCCAGCGCGCTCAGCAGATAAAGCGCCAGGTAGCGCCCTCGTCCGAGTAGTTGCTCCAGAAGCTGGCCGAAGATCCACAACGTGTACATGTTGAGCAGCACGTGAAAGATGGAACCGTGCACGAGCGCCGTGGTGAGCAGGCGCCAGGGTTCGAAACTGCCCGGATAGGAGTATGCCCCGGCGTACCAGAGCAGCACGGTGATCTGCGAACCGAAGACGAACTGCAGCAGGTAGACGACCAGGGTGATTCCGATAATGGAATACGTCACCGTTGGACGGTCGCTGCCGGTCAGCCGGGTCAGAATGGCGGGCTTGGTGCGGGGAGCGTTCTTGCGCTGCTCTTTCATGCATTCCGGGCAGATGACCCCGACGGCGGCCTGGGTTTGGCATTCGACACAGATGGTGCGCCCGCAACGCTGGCACAGAATGAAGCTCTGCCGCCCCGGATGGCGGTAACAAAAATTCGCCGCCGAGGTCGGCAGATCACTCATTCTGCAGGGAAGGTGGTGGTTAGACGGACTCGACGGAGACGCTCTGAATGACGACGTCCTCGATCGGGCGGTCGCGACCGTCGGTGGCGACGGTTGCGAGCTTCGCGACGATCGCGCGGGAATCTTCGTCTTCAACGGCACCGAAAATGGTGTGCTTACCCTGAAGCCAGGTGGTCGGAACGACGGTGATGAAGAACTGCGAGCCGTTCGTGCCGTGGCCGCCCTGGATGCCCGCGTTCGCCATGGCGAGCACGTAGGGCTGGGTGAAGTCGAGGTCGGGGCTGATTTCGTCGTCGAACTGGTAGCCGGGTCCGCCAGTGCCCTGGCCGAGCGGGTCGCCGGCCTGGATCATGAAGTCTTTGATGATGCGGTGGAAGATGGTGCCGTCGTAGAGCGGCGTGGTGGAGGCGACGCCCGTTGCGGGGTGCTTCCACTCGAGTTCGCCGGTCGCGAGGCCGACGAAGTTTTTAACCGTCTTCGGGGCATGATTGCCGAAGAGGTTGACCTTGATCGGTCCGAGGGTGGTGTTCAGGGTGGCGACAGCGGTGTGCTTAGACATACAGCGATTCTTGCACAGCAATCTCCACCGAATCTGATTGCCGCAAACTGCTCCCAGTGCATTAGCTGGCAACACGGCGATTGAGTGGCAAGATAGGCACTCAGTGGCAAGATGGATAGACATTCGCCACACGACATCAACGGAGGGTCCAGATGAGCCTGTCACGCAAGCGCCGCAAGGAACTCACTCGGCTGCGCAAAAGCGCAGACGAACTATGGAGCCACCAGCAAGAAGTATTGGAACGAGCGAACGTCCTCGCTCACCAGGCCGGTCATCAGGCCGGCATCCTCGCTCGCGAGGAAGTCGCGCCCCGCGTCCGCGAGGGCTATGACCACTACGTCCGCCCTGGCGTGAACGCCACGCAGGAAGCCGCCGACGGTGTGCGCCGCCGTGTCGTCAACACCGTGCTCCCCGGCATCGGTACCGCCATCGGTACCGTCATGTCCGTCGGCGACGTTGCCCGCGACGCCCGCGTGCGTGCCGCGCTGGGTCGCATCCGCTTTCAGAAGCCCGTCGTGGTGGAACCCAAGGGTCCGGGAGCCGGAACCTACTTCGCCCTCGGCCTGGCCGTCGTGGCCGCTGTGGGCGTGGCCTACGCCGTTTGGCAGACATTCCGCGCCGACGACGAGCTCTGGGTCGCTGACGACGAGGTCGAGCCGACCACGCAGCAGGAAGACTAGGGGCAGAACGCCCACCAGCGCGGCAGGGCCCGCATCCACCGGATGCGGGCCCTGCCGCTTTAACCGCCTGAAACGCCAACACAGGCCCACTGACGGCTGTACATTCACCCGCACAGCGGATGCCCGGTGCCGCACCACCGCTCCCGCACCAGAATGAACCCGGGTAAACGAAAAGGCCCGTCCGAAGACGAGCCTTATGGGTGAATTGTGGAGCCACGGGGAATCGAACCCCGGACCTCCTGCTTGCAAAGCAGGCGCTCTACCAATTGAGCTATGGCCCCGACTTCTCGGCGAAAATGGGCCGGGATCGGAATGAATCTGGTGCTGCGTGGGGATACCGGGATTTGAACCTGGGACCTCTTCATTATCAGTGAAGCGCTCTAACCAACTGAGCTATATCCCCCTCTTGGGCAGATTGAAGACTACCGGAATCTGGCCGGAACCTGAAATCGAGTCACCGTCCGAACGGAGGAAATGCCTGAATTCGGGTTACGAGGGCTGTTTTCGGGGAAAAACAGCCCTCGATCGTGCGTTAAACGAGAAGCTAGTTGTTGGTGAAGCCCACGAGCAGGCCGCCGGTGATCTTGACGCTCAGGTTGTACAGTACGGCGTAGATCGCGCCGAGGGCGGTGATCACGACCATGTTCAGAATGGCCACGACGACCGCGAAGCCCATGACGTTGCCGATTGAGAGCATGGCGGCCAGGTCGGCCGATTCTCCCGCGACGGTGGCGTACAGCTCGTCAACCTTGCTCAGCACCTCGGTCGATACGAGCACCGTGTAGATGAGGAACGTCGCCACGACGGTAACGATGGCGAGACAGACGGCGACCAGGAAGGAAAGTTTCACGCTCGACCAGAAATCGACGTAAACCAGTTTCAGACGAACCTGCTTGGTCGTGGTCTTGCGGGTGGATTTCTTGGCAAGCTTTTCGGCGACGCTACTCATTCGGTGTCTCTACTTTCCCTGGATCACGTTCGGGAGCGCCGTCTACAGCACTGCTGTCGACGGTACCAGCCGCTGCACCGGCATCCGCTGCGCCCGCACCCTCAGCTTCTGATTCGGCGGTGGCGACCAGATTACGTTCGATGTTTTTCGCGATAGAAATGATTCTGTCTTCATCCGCGAACTTCGCGAAGACGACGCCCATCGTGTCCCGACCCTTGGCCGGAACCTCGGCGACGTCAGAGCGTACCACCTTGCCGCTGGCAAGAACCACAAGAACTTCGTCCTCGGGATTCACGATCAACGAGCCGACCAGGTCGCCACGATCGTCGTTGAGTTTGGCCACCTTGATGCCAAGGCCCCCGCGATTCTGCAGCCGATACTGGTCGGCAGCGGTGCGCTTGGCGTAGCCGCCCTCGGTGACGACGAAGACATAACCGTCATCGTTGATAACGGATGCGTCGAGGAGCGTGTCCTCGCCGCGGAAGTGCATCCCGATCACACCGGAGGTGCTGCGGCCCATTGGGCGCAGCGCGTCGTCGGTGGCGGTGAAGCGGATCGACATGCCCTTGCGGGAGACCAACAGCAGGTCGGAGTCATCTTCGACCAGCAGAGCCGAGACCAGCTCGTCGCCCTCGCGCAGCTTGATGGCGATGATGCCACCGGTACGGTTGGTGTCGTATTCGCTCAGTGCGGTCTTTTTGATCAGCCCGTCACGGGTGGCGAGGGTCAGATACTGGGCCACTTCATAGTCGCGAATGTCGAGAATCTGCGCGATTTCCTCGCCCGGTTGCAGGGCGAGCAGGTTGGCGACGTGCTGGCCCTTGGCGTCCCGACCGGACTCCTGCGCCTCGTAGGCCTTGGCCCGGTAGACCCGGCCGGTGTTGGTGAAGAACAACAGCCAATGGTGCGTCGTGGTGACGAAGAAGTGTTCGACCACATCGTCGGCGCGCAGCTGGGCGCCTTTGACGCCCTTGCCGCCGCGGTGCTGGTTGCGGTAGTTGTCACTGCGGGTGCGCTTGATGTAGCCGCCGCGGGTGACGGTGACCACCATCTCCTCTTCGGGAATGAGGTCTTCGATCGACATATCGCCGTCGAAGCCGAACATGATCTCGGTGCGGCGCTCGTCGCCGAACTTCGCGGTGATCTCGGCGAGTTCTTCACTGATGATCGTGCGCTGACGTTCGGGGCTGGCCAGGATCGACTTGAATTCCGCGATCTGCAGTTCGAGTTCGGCGGCCTGGTCGATGATTTTCTGGCGCTCGAGGGCCGCCAGGCGACGCAGCTGCATGGTGAGGATCGCGTCGGCCTGCAGTTTGTCGACGTCGAGCAGGGCCATGAGGCCCTCGCGGGCATCGTCAACCGTGTTCGAGCGACGAATGAGCGCGATAACGTCATCGAGCGCGTCGAGTGCCTTCAGGTAGCCGCGCAGGATGTGGGCATCCGCTTCGGCCTTGTTCAGGCGGAACTGGGTGCGCCGAACGATGACCTCGATCTGGTGCGCGACCCAGGCCGAGATGAAGCCGTCGAGGGCGAGCGTGCGCGGCACGCCGTCGACGATGGCGAGCATGTTGGCTCCGAAATTCTCCTGCAGCTGGGTGTGCTTGTACAGGTTGTTCAGGACGACCTTGGCGACGGCGTCGCGCTTGAGCACGATCACGAGGCGCTGGCCGGTGCGACCGCTGGTCTCATCGCGGATGTCCGCGATTCCGGTGATCTTGGCGTCCTTGACCAGGTCGGCGATCTTGATCGCGAGGTTGTCGGGGTTCACCTGGTAGGGCAGTTCGGTGATGACGAGGCAGGTGCGACCCTGAATCTCTTCGATGCTGACGACGGCTCGCATCGTGATCGAGCCACGACCGGTGCGGTACGCATCCTGAATGCCTTTGACGCCCAGAATTTGCGCGCCGGTGGGAAAGTCGGGGCCCTTGATGCGCGCAATCAGTGCGTCGAGCAACTCGTCGCGGCTGGCGTCGGGGTTCTCCAGGTACCACTGGGCGCCTGAGGCGACCTCGCGCAGGTTGTGCGGGGGAATATTCGTGGCCATACCGACGGCGATACCGACAGAGCCATTGACCAGCAGGTTCGGAAAACGGGCCGGCAGCACGGTCGGCTCGAGCGTGCGGCCGTCGTAGTTGTCTTGAAAGTCGACGGTATCCTCGTCGATGTCGCGCACCATTTCCAGGGCGAGCGGGGCCATTTTTGTTTCGGTGTATCGCGGGGCAGCGGCTCCGTCGTTGCCGGGAGACCCGAAGTTTCCCTGACCAAGGGCCAGCGGATACCGCAGGCTCCACGGCTGTACGAGGCGCACGAGCGCGTCGTAAATCGAGGAGTCACCGTGCGGGTGGAACTGGCCCATGACGTCACCGACGACGCGGGCACACTTGGAGAAGGCCTTGTCGGGTCGGTAACCGCCGTCGAACATGGCGTAGATCACGCGACGGTGCACCGGCTTCATGCCGTCTCGTACATCGGGCAGCGCGCGACCGACGATGACACTCATCGCGTAGTCGAGGTAGGACCGCTGCATTTCCAGCTGCAGGTCAACCTGGTCGATCTTGCCGTGCTGCACGAGGTGCGCGGCCGCAGCGGCAGCCGTTGCGGCGGTGTCCGTGGTGTTGGCGGAATCGGGATTGAGGCCGTCGGAGTTGCCCGTGGTGTCGTCAGATGTCAAGGAAACGCACGTCCTTCGCGTTTTTCTGGATGAAGTTGCGTCGTGATTCGACGTCTTCACCCATCAGGGTGGAGAAAATTTCGTCGGCGGATGCCGCGTCGTCCAGGGTGACCTGCAGCAGGGTGCGGGATTCGGGGGCCATGGTGGTCTCCCACAGCTCCTTGTAGTCCATCTCGCCGAGGCCCTTGTAACGCTGGATTCCGTTGTCCTTCGGGATGCGCTTACCCGCGGCGGCACCGTCGGCCAGGAGCGCGTCACGCTCGACGTCGGAGTACACGTACTGGTGCGGCGAGTTGCTCCACTTGAGGCGGTACAGCGGCGGCTGGGCGAGGTACACGTAGCCGAGGTCGATCAACGGACGCATGTAGCGGAACAGCAAGGTCAGCAGCAGGGTCGTGATGTGCTGGCCGTCGACATCGGCGTCGGCCATCAGAACGATCTTGTGGTACCGCACCTTGTCGGGGTTGAACTCCTCCCCGATTCCGGCGCCGAACGCGGTGATCATGGCCTGAACCTCGTTATTGCCGAGGGCGCGGTCAAGTCGAGCCTTTTCAACGTTGAGGATCTTGCCGCGCAGTGGCAGGATCGCCTGGGTCTCCGGGTTACGTCCCTGAACGGCGGAGCCGCCGGCCGAGTCACCCTCCACGATGAAGATCTCGGAGATCGACGGGTCTTTGCTCTGGCAGTCCTTGAGCTTTCCGGGCATGCCGCCGCCCTCGAGCAGACCCTTGCGGCGCGCCGTCTCGCGGGCCTTTCGCGCTGCCATCCGGGCGTTGGAGGCCTGCAGTGATTTGCGGATGATCTCGCGGGCCGGGTTCGGGTTGCGGTTGAACCAGTCGGTGAGCTGGTCGTTGGCGACCTTCTGTACGAAGGACTTCGCCTCGGTGTTGCCGAGTTTGGTCTTGGTCTGGCCTTCGAACTGCGGTTCGGCCAGCTTGATCGACACGACCGCGGTCAGGCCCTCGCGCACGTCGTCACCGGTGAGGTTGTCATCCTTTTCTTTCAGGATGCCTTTCTCACGGGCGTACTTGTTCACGAGCGTGGTCAGCGCGGCGCGAAAACCCTCTTCGTGGGTGCCGCCCTCATGGGTATTGATCGTGTTGGCGTAGGTGTGCACGCTCTCGGTGTAGGCGGTGGTCCACTGCATGGCCACTTCGAGGGCCATCTTGCGTTCATGGTCTTCCCACTCGAACGAGATGATCTCGTCGTTGACGAGGTCGGCCTTCTTGGCACGGTTGAGGTATTCGACATAGTCGACGAGTCCCTTGTCGTACTTGAAGGTGTTGGTGACGGCCTTGCCCTCGTCGGTGCGGTGAGCTTCACGCTCGTCGGTGAGGGTGAGGCGCAGGCCCTTGTTGAGAAAGCCCATCTGCTGAAACCGCGCGCGCAAGGTTTCGTAGTCGAAATCGATGGTCTCAAAGGTTTCGGCACTGGGCCAGAATGTGATAGTCGTGCCGGTCTCGTCGTTGGCTTCGCCCTGTTCTAGGGGAGCGTTGGGAACACCGTTAGCAAAGCTCTGCCGCCAAATAAATCCCTGACGGCGAACCTCAACCTCGAGGCGGCTCGACAGGGCATTGACGACGGAGCTTCCAACGCCGTGCAACCCACCGGAAACTGAATAGCCACCGCCACCGAACTTGCCGCCCGCGTGCAAAACGGTCAGCACGACCTCCACGGTGGACCGTCCCTCAGCCTTGTGGATGTCGACCGGAATACCTCGGCCGTTGTCCTCGACGCGGATCGCGCCGTCGGCGAGAATACGAATGTCAATGGTGTCGCAGTGTCCAGCAAGAGCCTCATCGACGGAGTTGTCCACGATCTCATAGACGAGGTGGTGCAGTCCGCGCGGTCCGGTGGACCCGATATACATTCCGGGTCGCTTGCGAACGGCTTCCAGGCCTTCCAGCACCTGGATGTCGTCGGCACCGTATTCGTGTTCCGGCTCCCCCTCTGGCTGGGAAATAACTGGGGATATCTCTGGGGACATGCCTTCGGGCGTCGGTTCAACTGTCATCTGAAATTAGGCTCCTGACCTGGCACGGGCGACCATTTAGTCTACCAAACGGGGGGAGACGAACCGGCCATAATCGCCGTTTGACGCGTTTTGTTCAAGGGGTTGACCTTAAATGTTGGGTTACCCATAGGTATCGCGCGGACCACGCCCTGGAATTGATCTGGGACCCTTTTTCCAGGACGGCGCGTTGGGCCCCTGGAAACGAATTGATTGGATGCCGGCATCCGGGTACCGATTGGCAATGTGTTCCATGATGACATTACGCATCAACCGCAATTGGGTGGCCCAGGCGGTGGATTCACAGTGCACCGTGAGGACACCGTCATCGATGCCAGCCGGGGTGGAATGGTTGGCGGTTTCCTCCCCAGCGAGTTCCACCCACGACGCGAGAAGTTCAGATTGGGCCAACGGTGAGTTCCAGCCAAGCTGCATGGTGAGCGAGTTGATCGTGTCGCCGAGCCCGTGCGGATCACGCCCTATTCCAAAAGGAACGCTTGAACCGGCGACGGGCGCACTTCGCTTGCGCCCGCGTGACCGCCGAGCATTCGGATCCCCGAAGATGCTTTTGAAGCGCAGGTAGACATTCGCCGCTTCGCTGGTACTCGATTCTAGTGAAACGGGCAGCTCGGTAGTTTCACGTGGAACATCGTCGTCAGCCATGATTGGCCGTTCCAGACTGCACCTGACCGGCGTGAATGTGAATCGTGTTAGCAACGAGGGCTTTGGGGACGTCTTCGAGTACGGCGGCTGTGATCAGTACCTGTTCGAACGATCCGATCGCAGCGGCCAACCTGGCTCGGCGATCCAGGTCGAGTTCAGCGAACACGTCATCGAGAATCAATACCGGGTCGCCACTGGCAGAATCCTGCCGCAACAGCGCAGCGGATGCGAGTTTCAACGACAGCGCGAACGACCACGACTCCCCGTGGCTGGCATAACCCTTGGCTGGCAGGGAATTAAGCATGAAAACCAGGTCGTCGCGGTGCGGTCCAGCGAGGGTGATGCCCCGTTCCAGCTCCCGCTTACGCAGTCCGGCCAGCGCAATGCGAAAAATCTCATTGGTAGTGGATTCCACCGGGCCGACGTTTACGGACGACGCCGAGGATTTGTCCATGCCGAGATCAGCATCTTCGTCCGCGCCGAGGATGCTGAGACTCGCTACCAGGGCCGGACCATGGTCTTCATTCACGACGGCCCGATAGGCAGCCCGCAGCGGTTCCCCGAGCTGCTGCACCAGTTTGGCTCGTTCGTCAATAATTTCCGAACCAAATTCCACCAGGCGGTCGTCCCAGATATCGAGGGTCGAGAGCTGGTTTCCACGCACACCCGACGACCGCGCCGACTTCAGCAGCGTGTTGCGCTGCTTGAGAACCCGGTCGTAGTCGCTGAGTACGGCAGCGAGGCGCGGGTTGCGCAGCACGAGAAGCTGATCGAGAAACTTGCGACGGCCGGAAGGATCGCCTCGTACCAACGCGAGATCCTCAGGGGCGAACACCACACTCGAAAAATACCGGGGAAGATCCCGAATTTTAATAACCGATCGATTGACTTGCGCCCGATTTTGCCCGGTGCGATTCAGCTGCACCTCGGCCAGGATATCCCGGCCGTTGTACTCCAGCCTGGCCCGAATGATGCCGGCATCCCGACCGGCCCGGATCATGGCTTTATCGTTGGAAACACGGTGCGAACTGAGCGTACTGAGAAAGCCGAGAGCCTCGACCAGGTTGGTCTTGCCTTGCCCGTTACGGCCGACGATGAGGTTCGGGCCGGGAACGAGCCCAACCTCGGCCGTCGCGTAGTTACGAAAGTCGGTCAGCGAGAGGTGGGTAACTCGCACCAGCGTTAGCGCAGCAGCAGGTTGGGCTGAAGCAGGTACTTGTAGCTGTCCGCTCCGGCCTGCTCACGCGAGGTCTGGCTGGTGATCAGAACAGGCCCGGGCTTGTTCGGGTTTTCCGTCTTGGTAAACGAGATGCGCACAAATTCGGAGCGCACGGCACTGAGCCCGTCCAGCAGAAACTGCGGCTTGAGCGAGACGACTGTCTCGGTGCCGGAGAGGATGGAGTCGATGGTTTCTGTGGCCTGTGCCTGCTCGGAGCCCACGGCTTCCAGGGTGACCCCATCGACGGCGAAAGTAAATCGCAGGGCCGCTTCACGCTCGAGCACGAGCTGCACACGACGGGTCGCTTCGATGAGTTCGGCCGTGTTCATGACCGCGTAGTTGTCTACGGTGGCAGGGAACAAACGACGCACCGGGGGAAAATTGCCCTTGATGAGCAACGAGGTGACGGTTTTCTTATTGGCGGTGAACGCGATCAGTTCTCGATCGTCGCTGTTGGTGATCGAGACGGAGATCGTTCCGCTGTGGCCGAAGGTCTTACCGACTTCCTGCAAGGTTCGCGCTGGAACGAGGGCCGTTGTGGTTCCCGTTTCACCGGCGGTGGTGTTGGTGCCCGGATCCCAGTCGATCTCACGAACCGCGACGCGGTAGCGGTCGGTGGCGACGAGACTCAGGCTGTTTTCGGTGACTTCCAGCTGCACGCCGGTGATGACGGGAGTGACGTCGTCCCGCGATGCGGCAACGGCGACCTGGGCGACTGCTGCGGCGAAATCTTCAGCCGGTACGAGGCCGGATTGGGTGCTGACGACCGGAATGCTCGGATATTCCTCAACAGGCATGGACAGCAGGGTGAAGCTCGCGGAACCACAGCTGACCTTGATGCGCGAGTTCTCCGTGGAGAAACGCACGGGTGCGTTGGGGAGACGGCTGGCGATTTCAGCGAGCAGCCGGCCAGAGACGAGCACCTTGCCGGTTTCTTCCACCTCGGCGACGATTTCGGTCTGGGCCGAGACTTCGTAGTCGAAAGAGGAGAGGATTAGGCCCGTGGCGGTGGCTTCGATGAGCACGCCGCTCAGAATCGGCAGGGTCGTTCGTTGGGGAAGAAGTTTGACGGCGAAGGACACTGCCTCGCTGAAGACATCCCGATTTGCCTGAAATCTCACGAAACAGTCCTTGCGTTCGACGGGCGGGTGGGTGGGCCTCAATGCTAGCTGTTGTCACCGACCGGTTCGGCACCGTGTTGGATTGCACGGCCTGGTCGTCAAGGTTGTCGGCTAGATCCAGTTAAGTAATTCTTGTTAATCTTCTTAACCGTTGTGGAAACTGTGGATAACTCTGTGAAAACCGCTGAAGCATTGAGAACTACACGTTTGTAAGTTGTGGGCGAGCTGTGGAAGTTTGTCATTCGTTTGAGCAAGTCGAACTTCGTGTAACTACAGGTTTCAACAGGCTGGCCCAAAGTTTCTACAGGAATGGCCACGTTGTGTGAGTTAATTCCACAGGGTTATCCACAGGTGTGAAAACTAAAAAAAAAACCCCCCCTCCGGGGCTAAACGTCTTCCAACACGGTGAAAAACGTGAAAACTCTCGGAGGGGACGCAGAATTTGGGCGCTCCCTGACACTGATGAACTACTTGTAGCGGTGGTCCTGCTTGATCCGGTTGGTCAGCTCAGTCACCTGGTTATAGATAGACCGACGCTCTTTCATGAGCTCACTGATCTTCTTGTTCGCGTACATGACCGTAGTGTGATCACGGTTGCCGAAGAGCTGTCCAATCTTGGGCAGCGACAGATTCGTGAGTTCACGGCACAGGTACATCGCGATTTGTCGAGCCGTAGCAATCGCTTGGGACCGGCTGGAGCCGTACAGATCGTCGACCGAAAGCTTGAAGTAGTTGGCCGTGTTCGTGATGATGTCCACCGGCGCGATCACGTTGTCTTCGTCGAGGGTGATGAGGTCTTTCAAGACTGTTTGCACCAGATCCATGTCGACCGGAGTTCGATTAAGGCTCGCGAAGGCGGTCACCCGGATGAGAGTACCCTCCAGTTCTCGAATGTTCGAGGAGACCTTGGACGCCATGAATTCGAGGATGTCATGTGGAACCTGCAGCTTTTCGCTCTGGGCCTTCTTACGAAGAATGGCGATGCGGGTCTCGAGGTCGGGAGCCTGGACATCCGTGATCAGGCCCCACTCGAAACGACTGCGCATGCGGTCTTCGAAGCCGGTGAGATGCTTGGGCGGCAGGTCGCTCGTAATGACCACCTGCTTGTTGTGGTCGTGCAGGGTGTTGAAGGTGTGGAAGAAAGCTTCCTGGGTTTCCGCCTTGTTCTGTAGAAATTGGATGTCGTCGATCATCAGGATGTCGATGTTGCGATAGCGCGACTGGAACGCCGCGCCACGGTTGTTCGCAATGGAATTGATGAAATCGTTGGTGAATTCCTCGGAACTGACATACCGCACTCGGATGCCTGGATACAGACTCATGGCGTAATGCCCGATGGCGTGCAGGAGGTGAGTCTTACCGAGGCCCGAGGATCCGTAGATGAAGAGTGGATTATAGGCCTTGGCCGGCGCCTCTGCCACCGCGACGGCGGCGGCATGCGCAAACCGGTTCGACTGGCCGATGACGAAGTTATCGAAACTGTACTTAGGGTTGAGCCTGGTCTCATGCGGTTGCGCCGGAACGACACCTTCGAACACCGATTGTGGCGGGGCCGGCGTAACGACGTCGGGCGGAGTCAGCGTCTGCTGCACCGGACGCAGTGATTCCTGCTCGAGTTCGGGGTTGACGACCACATAGAACGTCGAGACTGCGGTGGCTTCATCGAGCTGCCCCATCGCGGTGAGCAGGGGAACTCGCATGCGCTGGTTGAGCATGCTGGCCGTGAATTCGTTGGGCACCTCGAGATAGAAGGTACCGGCGGCGATGCCTTTCGGCTCGACCAGGCTGAGAAAGCCGTAGAGCATGGGCGTGATGGTGGCGTCGGATTCCAAGGTGGTCAGAACGGACCGCCATGTCTCGGCTATCGGCGCTTCAACATCTGCCATTGTTCCTACAATCTGTGTATTTCGGGTTTGTACGATCGGGCCGCGGGCGAGCGTGTTGCGCGGGGCCGGTGTTGCACGTGGTTCCCGCTACGGTTACGTAGGCCGGACGATGGGTGTTTCCGAGCATGCTTCGAGCTCATCGTTTAAGTTATCCACCGCTTGTGTATAAAACCGACCCAATTCTCAGGTTGAGGCCTCCAACCTGTGGATAACTTGTCTTTACGGTAGTCAATCCCGGTCAGTGTGGCGAATTCACCCGTGACGTCGCCTGGCCTGTTTGGTATGTACGTTGGAGTCATTATTGTGGAGATTCCGATGATTCGGGGCCTGAGTTTGACCAGGAGTCCCCAAGGCCGTAGTTTTAATCAGTTGACCCCATCCCGCGGGCTTCCAACTTCTGTGCGCGCTGCTGTTCTGGCCGAGGGGAATTTGGCCAGCGGTGATTCAAATACGTGGAGATTGAACTATGAGCAAGAGAACCTTCCAGCCGAACAACCGTCGTCGCGCCAAGGTGCACGGCTTCCGTTTGCGCATGCGTACCCGTGCAGGCCGCGCCATCCTCGGTGCTCGCCGTCGCAAGGGCCGCACCGAACTCTCCGCGTAGGTCTCGTGGTCGCCAGGTTCTCGTGCTCGCTCACGTAAATCGCATTACGAGCGGCAGCGACTATCAAGGCGTCGTTCGGCGCGGTGTGCGCATCGTAGGTGCGCATACCGTTCTCTATGTACGAAAAAGTGCCGGGGGCCCCTCGGGCCCACTCGGTACACCGGTTCGTTTCGGCTTCATTGTCGCGAAGAATGTGGGTAACGCCGTGCGGCGCAATCTCGTGCGCCGCCGCCTCAAGGCGGTCACGTTCGAGATGCTCTCCCTGGTGCCTCCGGGAACGGATGTCGTGATCCGTGCTTTACCGACGGCGCGCGATGCCGCGTGGCAGACGCTGCACGAAGAAGTCCGATTTTCCCTGTCGCGTCCGCTACCGGCGCGAAAGGGAACTGCCAGCCGATGAACGCGATCCTCGCGACGATCATTCTGCTGCCCCGCAACGTGGGTGTGCTGGTTCTTCGCGTCTATCGGGCCGTTATCTCACCGCTGTATGGCGATGTTTGCCGGTTTTACCCGTCCTGTTCGGCTTACGCACTGGGGGCCGTTCAGGAACACGGACTAACGTGGGGCTGCGCCCTCACTGCTCGCAGACTGAGCCACTGTCATCCGTGGTCTGAAGGCGGCATCGATGATGTACCTCTCAAGAAGAAACGTCGCTTTAGGGTGACGTCGTTCGGTTTTGTCGTCGCACCCAGCCACGGAAAGGGCTAACCCACAGTATGGACCTCATAGGTACGATCCTCTGGCCTCTGAAATGGGTGGTCGAGCTGCTCCTCGTAGCCTTCCACTGGCTCTTTTCCCAGATCGGATTCGCGGGACTCGGCTACGACGACGGTCTCACCTGGGTGCTGTCCATCGTCGGCCTCGTCCTGGTTGTGCGCGCGGCCCTCATTCCCATCTTCGTGCGGCAGATCAAGAGCCAGCGCAAGATGCTTGAGGTCGCCCCCCAGCTCAAGAAGATCCAGGACAAGTACAAGGGCAAGAAGGACCAGTTCTCACGCGAGGCCATGAGCCGCGAGACCATGGCCATGTACAAGAAGACGGGTACCAACCCGCTGAGTTCCTGCCTGCCGCTGCTGTTGCAGATGCCGATCTTCTTCGCCCTGTTCTCGGTACTGAACGACGCCCAGCGCTCCACCCGTGGTGTCGGCCCGCTCAATCAGAGCCTCGCCGAGAGCTTCGGTAGTGCCACGCTGTTCGGTAATGCACCCTTGCACGATACCTTTGCCTCGCAGTGGTCGCTCTGGACCGCGGGTGAACCCTTCAACGTGACCGTCATGATCATCGCCGCCACCATGGTCGTGCTGATGACGGCGTCGCAGTTCATCACGCAGCTGCAGATCGTCTCCAAGAACATGTCACCGGAGACCAAGGCGAGCCCCATGTTCAAGCAGCAGCGCATCATGCTCTACCTGCTCCCCCTCGTCTTCGCCTTCTCCGGAGTGGCATTCCCGCTCGGCGTCATGTTCTACTGGCTCACCTCCAACTTCTGGACCATGATTCAGCAGTTCCTGGTGATCCGAAACATGCCGACCCCGGGCAGTGAGGCCGCCAAGGCGCGCGAAGAGCGTATGGCCCGCAAGGGCAAGCTCATCGCGACCGATGGTGACATCATTGTCGTTGAGGAGCCTGCCAAGCCTGTGCAGCGCCAGCAGCCGGTGGGCAAAGCACGCGCCAAGAAGCAAACCGGCCCGAAAAAGTAGTGGAGATCACCGTGACGGACAAGACCGGCCTCACCGAGGTCAGCATCGAGACCACGAGCGTCTCGGCTGCCAGTGCAGTTCCCACTGCCCCCGCCACGACGGATGCCTCCCCCGCGGTTCCCGAGACGGGCAGCGTCGCTGAGGTACCCCTGACAACCGACCAGCTCGAGCGTGAAGGCGACATCGCTGCCGACTACATCGAAGAATTTCTCGACATTTGCGACCTGGATGGCGATATCGACATCGATGCCCGTAACGGCCGTGCCTACCTCTCGGTCAAGGCGTCCGATGCCGACAACCTGCGGGTGCTCTCCAAGCCGGAAACGGTCAATGCCCTGCAGGAACTGACGCGGCTGGCGGTGCAGAACAAAACGGGCTCGTTCTCCCGCCTGATTCTTGATATCGGTGGGTCTCGCGAGGTGCGTGAAGCTGAGCTTGGCACGCTCGTAGCGCGTGCCATTGAGCGGATCGTGGCTGGCGCGAGCGAGGCTGACCTTCCCGCCATGTCTTCGTACGAGCGCAAGCTCGTGCATGACATTGTCGCCGAGAGCGGCGGCTATCGGTCCGAGTCCTCCGGTGAGGGTCGCGACCGCCATACCGTCATCACCGCAGCGTAGCCTCGCTGGTCATGTCGGAATCTGCCACGCCGGAAGTAACTCGTTTCGCCGGAAACACGCCTGTGCCCGCGAGCGCAGAACCAGTCGAGTCCGCCCGGGATGTCTCTGACTCAGGTTCTGTGGAGCCGGCGGTTCTGGAGATCGAACCGGCCGCAGCGGCTGAACTTTTCGGGTCCCAAATTGATGCCATTCGTGCTTTTACCAACAATTTAGCTGATCAGGGCGAAATCCTGGGTCTGATTGGGCCGCTGGAGCTCCCCCGGCTCTGGTCTCGTCACATTCTCAACTGCGCCATCGTGGCACCACTCTTGCGACCGGGCTTCGTCGGTGACGTGGGTTCCGGAGCCGGCTTGCCCGGACTGGTGCTGGCCATAGCGCGGCCAGACGTTAATTTCGTGCTGATCGAACCGATGGAACGTCGGGTGGCCTGGCTGAATGATCAGGTTGCCTCGTTGCAGCTGGCGAATGTGTCGGTGGTGCGGGCGCGTGCGGAAGACGCGCGGCTGGCGCATCCGCTCGACCAGGTCACGGCTCGCGCTGTCAGTGCGTTCAGCAAGCTCATTCCCTTGACGGCGCCGTTGTTGCGCACCGGCGGTGAGCTTATTCTCATGAAGGGCGAGGGAGCCCAGCGTGAAATCGACGCCGCAGCAAAGCCCGTTCGCAAGTATCGGCTGCGTGATGTCGAGGTCATCACCCTCGGTGCTGGCGTGCTGCCCGAGGTAACCCGGGTCATCCGAGCTACAGTGGACTAGTCCCGAATGTCACCGGTTTTGGTGTTCGGGAGTCCCTTTCGGGTGGCTCATCAACCGTCGAACGTAAAGGTTTCACGTGAAACATCCTGCTGAAAATCAGCGCACGGGCAAGGCGGCCGGGTTTGACGGTACAACGCCGCTCGCCCGCGAGATAGCTGAACTCACGCGCCGCCGCCAGGTCATCGCGGCAGGCGAGTTGCCCAAACCCGAGAAGACCCGGGTGCTTACGATCTCCAACCAGAAGGGTGGCGTAGGTAAAACCACGACGGCCGTCAACCTCGCAGCCGCTCTTGCGCGGCAGGGAGCTCGCGTGCTGGTCATCGACCTGGACCCGCAGGGCAACGCTTCAACCGCTCTCGGTGTGGAACACCGCGCCGAGACGCCGAGCGTCTACGACGTCATTATCAACGACATGCCAATGTCTGAGGTCGTGCAGAAGAGCCCGGAATTCGGTGCCCTGTACTGTGTGCCCGCCACCATTCACCTTGCCGGAGCAGAGATTGAACTGGTATCGCTCGTCGCCCGTGAGCAGCGCCTGCGCCGGGCCCTTGACCTCTATCTGGTTGAGATGGCTGAGCCCTACGACTACGTCTTCATCGACTGCCCGCCATCGTTAGGGCTGCTCACCATCAATGCCTTCGTCGCGGCACGTGAGGTTCTCATTCCGATTCAGTGCGAGTATTACGCGCTTGAGGGTCTGAGCCAGCTGCTCAAGAACATCGCCCTGATCGAGAAACACCTCAACCC
Organism: Cryobacterium luteum; assembly: GCF_900110125.1. Classification (GTDB taxonomy): domain Bacteria; phylum Actinomycetota; class Actinomycetes; order Actinomycetales; family Microbacteriaceae; genus Cryobacterium; species Cryobacterium luteum. The sequence continues at coordinate 57,148 of NZ_FOCN01000010.1, read as the reverse complement.
CGACCTGGTCGTATCGACAATTCTGCTCACCATGTATGACAGCCGCACCAATTTGGCGACCCAGGTAGCCCAGGAAGTACGCGATCACTTCCCCAAAGAAGTGCTGAACACCGCAATTCCGCGATCTGTGCGCGTTTCTGAGGCCCCGAGCTACGGGCAGAGCGTCGTCAGTTACGACCTCAACTCCGCAGGATCGCTCTCCTACCTCGAAGCAGCAGCAGAAATGGCCCATCGTGGGGCTCCCGGAACGGGAGAACCGGCCGAAAGAGGAGAAAAGTCCCAATTAGGAGAAAAGCAATAATGGCGAAACGAACTGGTCTGGGCCGCGGCATCGGTGCACTTATTCCGGTACAGGATGATGCTTCAGCTCCCCGCCCGGTTGACGTCTTCTTTCCCCGCGGTGTGGCGACTGCAGCGGATGCCTCCCCCGAGCTGATTCCCGTACCCGGGGCTCGCCTGGCTCACCTAAACCCGCAAAACATCGTGCCGAACCGGGCCCAGCCGCGCACGATTTTCGACGAAGATGACCTCGCCGAACTGGTGCACAGCATTCGCGAGGTCGGGGTGCTGCAGCCGATCGTCGTGCGTCCCCTGTCTGATGAGCCGGGCAAATACGAGCTCGTCATGGGTGAACGTCGTCTAAGGGCCACCAAGGAGGTTGGGCTCGACAGTATTCCGGCGGTCGTGCGCGAAACGGCCGACGTCGACATGCTGCGCGATGCCCTGCTGGAGAACCTTCACCGCGCCCAGTTGAACCCGCTCGAAGAGGCGTCTGCGTACCAGCAGCTGCTCGCTGATTTCGGTATTACCCAGGAAGAACTGGCGACCCGAATCGGTCGTTCGCGCCCTCAGATCACCAACACGCTGCGCCTGCTGAAGCTGCCGGAGCCGGTACAAATTCGAGTCGCCGCCGGCGTGCTGTCGGCTGGCCACGCGCGAGCAATTCTATCGGTGGGTGACCTGGCCGGCATGCTGCGCCTGGCCGACAAGATCGTCGAGGAAGACCTGTCCGTGCGCGCAGCGGAGGCTGCAGCGACGGCCGTTCCGAAACTCGTCAAGGCTAAACCGCTTCCCGGGCGCCGCCAGGGACACCTCGATGAGATCGCCGAACACCTGGGTGACCGTCTCGATACGCGCGTGAAAATCAACCTGGGCGCACGAAAAGGCCAGATCACAGTGGATTTCGCTACCATCGGAGATCTCAATCGCATTCTGACCGTACTCGGAGAACCAGGCTTCAGCGCGAGCTAGAACTGTTTGGCAACTGCGTAGTTTCACGTGAAACATGATTTCTCGCCGGAGTGCTCGTGAAGGGGTGGGCATCGTCAACGGGTCATGCGCTCCCCGCCCAGACATTGAGGTGTTTGGGAGCATTGCGCGAAGTGCGTGCGCAACACCCCGAAACTCCTCAAAACTCGCTACTCCGCGGACAACCCGCCGCCGCTGCCTCAGCGTACATGTTGTTTCACGTGAAACATGGCGTATCGTGGGTCGACCTTACCGAGACCGTAATCACCGTCCCGATGGCTGGTTTCCGCGAGTCTGGACGCGGCTGTTTCACGTGAAACATGCGTTCATTGTTGATCGAGTTGATCGACCTGGCCGAGACCACCAGCGCCGTGCCGCGAGCTATCTGCGGTAGGGCGATGGGATGTTTCACGTGAAACGGCGCGAGCGGCTACCGGTCAGTGCGGGCGTGGGTGGCGAGGGCCGAATAGGTCGCGCCGAGGGTCTGACCGGCGGCTTCGATAGCCTGGGGCACCAGGGAGGTCTCGGTGAGGCCGGGGAGCACGTTGGCCTCGAGGAACCAGGGGGTGCCGGCCGCGTCGACGATGAGGTCGATGCGGCTTAGGTGGCGCAGTCCGAGAAGCACGTGAATGGCGATAGCGGCCTCAGAAACGGCCCCTGCGACCTCGTCAGCAAGGCGGGCTGGCGTGTAGAAGTCGGTTTCGCCGGCGTTGTAGCGCGCTTCGAAGCTGTAGACGCCGTCTACGGGAACAATTTCTACAATGGGAAGGGCTGTGGGGCCGTCGCCGGTGTCGATAATGGCCACGGTGACCTCGGTGCCTTCGATGTAGGCCTCAACGAGGGCGGTATTGGCGTAGGTGTAGGCGTCTACCATGGCGCGCGGCAGGTCGGCGGGCGTGCGCACGATGGTGACACCCTGGGAAGATCCGCCCTGGGCGGGCTTGACGACGAGGGGCAGGCCGATCGCGCTGATCAAGTGCTCGAGCACGCTCGTGGCGCCGAGGTCTCGAAAGGTCTCGGTGGACAGTGCAATGGCCGGGGGAGTGTCGATACCGGCCCGCAGCACGAGCTCCTTGGCGGTGGCCTTGTTCCAGGCCAGGGCGGCCGCGGGGCCGCGCGATCCGAGAAAGGGAATACCGGTAGTTTCGAGCAGCGACAGCAGCGCGCCATCCTCGCCGGTAGCGCCGTGCAGGGTAGGCCAGACCAGATCGGGAGCCTGCTGGCTGAGGGTGGTGAGCAGGTTGGATCCGGGGTCCAGTACGGTGACGGAGTGGCCCGCGTCACCGAGGGCATCCGCTACTCGGCGCCCGGAGCGCAACGAAACGTCGCGTTCGTGTGAGATTCCGCCAGCGAGAATGACAATTTTCAGTGCGGTGAATTCGCTCATGATCAGGTCTTTTCCTAGCTGATTGCGGTTGAGGAGGCTCATCGACGTGACGGGGTCACGAGATATTGGCTGGCGGGCCGGCATATCGCTGGTTCGTGGCCCCTGGTCGGTCGGGCGCGGCGCCGAGCGCGCCGGTGCCGGCGAAGGTGTCGAGCAGATCCATCTCGCCGCGAATCACCGTGGCAAGACGACGGATGCCCACCCGAATGTTCTCCGGACTGGGATAGCAGAAAGCCAGACGCATACTCTGCCGCCCCTCACCATCGGCGTAGAAGGCCGTGCCGGGCGTGTAGGCCACGAGTTCCGTGACCGCGCGGGGCAGCATGGCCTTGGAATCGAGCTGTTCGGGCAGGGTTACCCAGACGTAAAAGCCCCCGGCGGGGTTGGTCCAGGTGAGGTCGGGCAGATATTCGTCGAGCGCGGCCAGCATGGCGTTCTTGCGTTCCTGGTACACGCCGCGGAAAGTGTTGATCTGCCCCTTCCAGTCGGCGGTGGAGAGATACTCCGAGATGACCATCTGCGTGAAGGAGCTGGGGGACAGCACGGCGGCCTCGTTCGCCAGAACGAGTTTTTCCCGGATTGCGTGCGGGGCGAGGGCCCAGCCGACCCGAAAACCAGGGGCGAGGGTCTTGGAGAAGGTGCCGAGGTAGACGACCCCGTCGCGCTCGAGCGAGCGGATGGCGTCCGGTGCCGGTTTGTCGAAGTACAGCAGCCCATAGGGGTTGTCTTCGAGCACCAGAATGTTGTTGGAACGGCAGATCTCAAGAATTTGCAGGCGCCGCTCCCAGCTGAGGGTGACACCGGCTGGATTGTGGAAGCTGGGGATCGTGTACAGGAATTTGATGGTGCGTCCGGCGGCCTTCAGGGCAGCGATGTGCTCGATCAGGGCGGCCGGGATCATGCCGTCCTCGTCCATCGGTACGTGGTCGACCTCGGCCTGATAAGACTTGAAGATGACCATGGCTGTGACGTAGCTCGGGCCCTCCGAGATTACGACGTCCCCGGGGTTCAGAAAGAGCTTGCTGACCAGTTCCAGAGCGTGCTGGGAGCCGGTCGTGACTACGACGTCGTCGGCGTTGGCCTTGATTCCTTCGAGCGCCATGACGTCGAGAATCTGTTCGCGAAGCAAAGGAACTCCCTGACCAGAGCCATATTGCAGGGCGGTCGCCCCCTTTTCGCGCATGACGCGGTCCATGGCATCGATCACCAGATCCTGCGGCAGGGCTGCCACGTACGGCATACCGCCGGCAAGTGAGACAACTTCGGGGCGGGAGGCCACAGCGAAGAGAGCGCGCACCTCGGAGGCTTTGAGGCCGGCGGCTCGCTCGGCGTAGTGGTGGTACCACGGGTCGAGGTTGTTGCCGCCTTGTTTGCCAACGGCCTGTGGAGAACCCTGATTTGTCACGTCGCATCCGTTCTGCTGTCGTCTTCATCGTATGGGGTGGTACCCGGCACGAAAAAACCCGCCCGGTCGAAGCCGGGCGGGTTTCACGCAGAAAAACTGGTTAGACGAGGTAGTCGGCCAGGTCCTTTTCGAGCTGCGGCTTCGGCTTGGCACCGATGACGGTCTTGACGACCTCGCCCTTCTGGAAGACCTTCATGGCCGGGATGGAGGTGATCTGGTATTTGGCCGCGAGAGCGGGGTGCTCGTCGACGTTGAGCTTGACGATGTCGAGCTTGTCGGCGTTCTCGGCCGCGATCTGGTCGAGAATCGGGCTGACGGCGCGGCAGGGGCCACACCACTCAGCCCAGAAGTCCACCAACACGGTCTTTTCGTTGTTGATGACTTCCTGGTCGAAGTTGGCTTCGGTGACGGATCGTGCGGTCATTCGGTGCTCCTTAGTTGACTGAAACGAGTTCGGTGTCGCCGGCCTGAGCCAGCAAAGCGGTGGGAAGAGTGCTGAGGTAGTGCTCGGCGTCGAGAGCGGCCGCGCAGCCGGAGCCGGCGGCGGTGATGGCCTGACGGTAGCTGGAGTCGATGACGTCGCCGGCTGCGAAGACCCCGGCCTGGCTGGTGAGTGACGACCGCCCGGCGACGGCGATGGTGCCCGCGGGGGTGAGGTCGAGCTGCTGGTGCACGAGATGGGTGCGTGGGTCGTTGCCGATCGCCACGAAGACGCCGCCGACCGGAAGGCTGGTCTCGGTGCCGGTGACGGTGTCGCGCAGGGTGAGACCGTCAACAGCGTCGGTGCCGGTGATGCCGACGACCTCGGAGTTCCAGGTGAACTCGATCTTGTCATTGGCAAAGGCGCGTTCCTGCATGATCTTGGAGGCGCGCAGCTCGCCCTTGCGGTGAATGACGTACACCTTGGAGGCGAACCTGGTGAGAAAAGTCGCTTCTTCCATGGCGGAGTCACCGCCACCGATGACGGCGATTTCCTTGCCCTTGAAGAAGAAGCCATCGCAGGTGGCACACCAGGAGACACCGCGCCCGGAGAGTCGTTCTTCGTCGCTCAGGCCCAGTTTGCGGTAGGCCGACCCGGTCGCGAAGATGACCGCGAGGGCTTGCTCCACGTCGCCGTTGCCGAGGGTCACAGTCTTGATCGGGCCGGTCAGATCGACCGACTCAACATCGTCATAGACCACCTCGGTACCGAATCGCTCGGCCTGTTCCTGCATCTTGGTCATCAGGTCGGGCCCCTGCACTCCCTCCGGGAATCCGGGAAAGTTTTCGACGTCGGTCGTGTTCATCAGCTCACCGCCGGCCTCCACCGAGCTGGCGATCAGGAGCGGCTTGAGGTTGGCTCTAGCGGCATAGATCGCCGCGGTGTAACCGGCCGGTCCGGAACCGATGATGATGATCTGACGCACGCGCACACTCCTTGCAATGGTGGGCAAGACGGGCAAAATCCCGGCTCACGTTTCGATACAACACATCCTAATCGGATGCTATTCCGGGCCCTCCCAGCTTGGGAGGTGCTGCACAGCCACGGGAACCCGCCCGACGAACGGGGGCGGCTCTCAGCCGGGCACCGTGGGTGTGACTGAGCGTCGGGGTACTCAGCGGCGAAGTCGCGCCCGCAAGGGCGTGAGGAACGCTGTGAGCTCCCCGCTGCGCATCACTAGCAGCAGGCCGAAGTAGGCGGCCGCCATGACAAGGCCGATCAGAACCATGGACACCATGGCGGTGAGACGCGACGATACGGCAAAGTCGTTCTCACCGGCGACGCCGAGGGTGAAGAGCAGGGTCAGGCCGAGGCCGATGGGAAGCATCGCGGCGGCGAAATACTTCACCAGGCTGCGTAGGATGCGACGCCCGTCGATGCCGCCCAGCCGACGCCGCAGCAGGATCGCCGCCAGAACGGCCTGCAGGGTGCCGGTCACGGTGATCGACGTGGCGATGCCGACCGCGATCCAGTCCGTGGGCAGGAGTGCGCAGGCAAGCACGGCGCCGATCAGCAGAACGACCTGGAACAGCGTGAAAAAGAACGGCGTGCGGGTATCACCGATGGCATAGAACGTGCGCTGCAGCACGAACAGCAGGCAGAACGGCACGAGCCCCACAATGAAGGCCAGGATGACGTTGCCCACGGCCGGAACCTGGTCGAAGGGAACGAAGACCGCAGCGAACGGATAGGCACAGACCGCGATGACGGCCGTAGCGAGCACGATCAGCAGTGACGTTCCCCGAATCGCGCTGGAGGCATCCGTTTTCAGCAATGACCAGTTACCGACCGAGGCGTGTTCGCTCATGCGGGTGAAGTAGGCCGTCGCGACCGACACGGTGATGACGGAGTGCGGCAACATGAAGATGAGCCACGCCGTTGCAAGCACGGCAACGGATGCCTTGCCGTGCGCGAGCGTGACGACCTGCGTTTCGATGATGCCAGCGTAGGTCGTGAGCAGCAGCATGCCGAAGGTCCAGCTCGCCAACTTGCCTGCGGCTCCGAGCCCGACGCCGCGAAAATGAAAGTCCGGGCGAAAGCGCAGGCCGATCCGCCGCCAGAAGTAAAACAAAACGACGGCCTGCGTGATCACACCCAGTGTCGCGCTGCCCCCGAGAATGGCCACCATGGCCGCCGTGGTGTCGACGGCGGACCGATCACCCGCCGGGTCGGGGCTGAACACGGCGGCAAAGACGATCAGGCCGATGATGGCAACGACGTTGTTCAAAACCGGGACCCAGGTGAATGGCCCGAACGACTTGCGGGCGTTGAGCACCTCGCCGAGCAGCGTGTACAGACCGTAAAAGAACATTTGCGGCAGGCACCAGTAGGCGAAAGCCACGGCGAGTGCCTTCTGGTTCTCGGGAAGGTTAATTCCGATGAACCCGGTGATCATCGGCGCCAACAGAGTGGCGACGAGGGTCGTCGCGAACAGTATGACCAGCGCCAGGGTCAGCAATTTGTTGATGTAAGCCGTGCCGCCGTCGGCGTGCAGGGTGGCTCGAACGATTTGTGGCACCAGGACGGCGGTCAGGATGCCGCCGGCCACGATCGTATAGATCGTATTGGGCAGCTGATTGGCGATCGAGAACGTGTCGGCGGTGGCGCCGACGGCGCCGATGATGGCGGTCAAGACGATGACCTTCACGAACCCGAGAATGCGCGACACGATCGTGCCGGAGGCCAGGAACGCGCTGGCTCGACCGATTCCGCCGTTGCCGGTCACTGTGTCAGACATCGGGTTCCGCCGCCGGTATCGCCGGTTCAACTGCAGCAGCGGATGCCTCAGCGGCGCGTTCCCGGCGTCGACCAACGATATTGCGCCAGATGCCGAATCCGAAGAAGCCGATGACGAGGATCGCGAAGATGGTCGCGCCGACTCCCTCCCAGTCGGCGCGCACGCTGACATCGATGGGGGCCGGTTGGCCGAGCGGGGTGCCGTTCAGGGTGAACAGGGTGACCCGCAGGACGACGTCGCCGTTGCCGACGGCGGCGCTGAGCGGCACGGAGACGGCCTGTGCCGAGTTCGGTTGAATAATGGTCTCGAGGGTCTCACCGACGACGAGGCGTCCGTTGGACGGTACGATCTCGGTGCGCACGGTGACAGCCTGGTCGAGGGCGTTGTTGAGCGTGATGCGCAGGTCGACCTTGCTCCCCACCACGATGATGGGCCCGCGGGTGGTCACGGTCACGGCGTGCATCAGGTCGAAGGAAGCGGCGAGGCTCGCTCGAACCTGGTCTTCCCAGACCGACGCCTGGGCCGTCCAGGTCGTGTCCAGCAGAGCCAGCAGGTCCAGGCGGGCCGGGGCCGTGATGGCTACCGGATCGGCCAGGATCGTCGCGAATTCGGCGAGGGCACCTTCGCGCTCCAGCAATGATCGGGCGAGCGTGACCCGGCTGCCGTCGATGGCTTCAGCCTGAAAGGTCACCGTGGTGGCCGGGGTGGCGGCCAGGGCCGACTGTAGTGACGCCGCCGTCGACCAGGCGGCGCCGTCGAGGGCCGTGAGCGTTTGGCCGATTCTGGTCGCGGTCGCAGGACTGCTGCGGTCGAAGGTGACCAGCAGGGTGCGCGCCGAATCGGGATTCTCCGCCGAGACGATCGCCAGGAGCGAAGCCGCCTCGGTGACATTCACCCGCCATTCCTCGTCGGTGGTGGCTTCGGCGGCGGCACGGATGGCCGCAGAGAGCGGGCTGTCACTGACCAGGCCCAGCCCGGTCGGAAGGGTGACCGCGGTATTCGGCGTGAAGACGTCTGATTGCTCCACGTTGCCGCTCGAGAGGATGGTGGTGGTCAGGCCGCTCGCGGCGAACACGTCCAGGTCGCTGCGGGCGACCTGACCGGCGGCCGGCCAGCCGATGGCGGTGCTCGTGTAGTTCCAGGCCAGCAGGTCGCTCGTGCTCGGAATGACCGTCTGGCCCGGCTCCACCGTGGGCGTGGGTGACGGCGTCGGTGACGGGCTGGTCTGGGCCTTCGTGCGCGACGTCACACTGGGCACATCGGTCGGATCAGTGGTTATCTCGGGGGCCGGTGTACTCGGGGGGACCACGAATAGACTCGCATCGATGGCCGGGTCGAAGGATGTCGGCGCGAGCAGTGTCGGGGCGCCCGCCTGCGCTTGCACCGCGATGTCGGCATCCGCGTAGCTGAGCGGAAAGATGTCATTGCTCGCGCCGGCCAGGCGATCGAGCCAGGCGAGCGCCGACGCGGGAGCTGCTGTGCCGAGCACCCGAATAGACGCGATGATCTGCGGATCGATCGCGATCGTTGCCGTCGGCGCGTCGATCGCGGCATCCAATTGGCGGGAGAGCAGACCGACCGAGCTCGTGTACGACTCGAGCGCCTTGGCGGTGATCAGGCCGGTCGCGTTGGCCGGAGTCGTGATCGGCAGAATGGTTGTGAGTGCCACCGGGGTGATCGCGCTGCCCTGCGACCACACGAACGTGCCGCGGCCTTCTGCCCGAACCACATCATCCGCGCTGAGAATCGCGGCGATTCCCCGAGCTCCCCACGCGTTCTGATCGGTCAATCCGACGGATTCCGCCGGCACCGTGACACTGACGGTCGTGCCGGCACCGGCTGGAATGATTCCCGCCGTGGGCACGCTCACGAGCTGGTCGCCGGAATTCGTGTCAGCGGAGGGTCGCAGCCAACTGTCGAGCGCAGCGCGGGTGGTGAGGGCCAGATCCGCCAGGTAGACATCGACTCGGCCGACGGGAATGTCGGCGTCGGTGTTGTTGTGCACGGCCACCGTCAGCAGCAGGTCCTGGCCGGGCGAAAGCTCGGACGAATCGCGCGGAGAAACGGTGATGCCGACCGTATCGGCGGGGGTGGTGGCGCTCGAAGCGGTGCCCATCTCGGTTTGCGCGCTGGCCGGTCGGAGGGATGGAGTCGGCGCAAAAATCAACGACGCGAGGGTGAGAAATCCGACCAGGACGGCCGTGAACGGTCGCCTGATTCGTCGCTTCTGACGGCGCCGGGCCGGGCGCACGGCACTGCACGCGGCAGCCGAGAGCGCGGGCCGATGCGCGGAATCTGAATCGGCCACCATAGGTGGATTCTACGGCGTGCCAGCCTTGAGCCACCTGCACCGCGACTGCGCGCCCTCCGATGGCAACTAATATGGGGCATATGCAGAGCGTCGCGGCAGCCCTCGCACGACTGGGCGACCTGGCTGCCACCCCCACGGTATCCCGTCTGGCGAACGCATTTGCGGCGGCCGGCCATGAGCTGGCCCTGGTGGGCGGCCCGGTGCGCGATGCTTTCCTGAACCGTACGCTCCACGACCTCGACTTCACAACCGATGCGACGCCGGATCAGATCCTTGCGCTCGTCAAACCGCTCTCCGAAGCCCAGTGGGACATCGGCCGGGCCTACGGCACGATCGGTGCCAGCCTGGCCGGCGAGACCGTGGAGATCACCACCTATCGAGCAGACAGCTACGACGGCACCACCCGTAAGCCCGACGTTCAGTTCGGGACGACCCTCGAGCCCGATCTGCTCCGCCGGGACTTCACCGTCAACGCGATGGCCCTGCGGCTGCCCCAGCTGACGCTGGTCGACCCGGCCGGCGGAATTGATGACCTCCTCGCCGGGCGCCTGCGTACCCCGAGCACTCCGGAGGTTTCGTTCGGAGACGACCCGCTGCGGATGCTGCGCGCGGCCAGGTTCACCGGACAGCTCGGTTTCACGCTGGACCTCGACACCGCACTCGCGATGGAGAAGATGCGCGACAGCATCCGAATCGTGTCGGCCGAGCGCATCGGTGACGAGCTGTCGAAATTGTTGGTCTCAAAGGACCCGCGCGCCGGCATCGAAGTGCTGATGGAATCGGGCCTCGCCGCGATCGTGCTTCCGGAGATTCCCGGCCTGCAATTGGAAATCGACGAGCACCACCATCACAAGGACGTCTACCAGCACACCCTCACCGTGCTGGAACAGGCCATCGGCTACGAGACTTCTCGCGGCAACCTCGAGTCCCCCGACCTGATCGTACGTCTTGCCGCGCTGCTGCACGACATCGGCAAGCCCGCCACCCGTCGGCTCGAGGCGGGGGGAGTCGTGAGCTTCTACCACCACGATGTGGTCGGGGCGAAGCTTGCGAAGAAGCGATTGCGCGCCCTGCGTTTCGACAATGACACCATCAATGCCGTCGCCCGCCTGATTGAGCTGCACCTGCGGTTCTTCGGTTACACCGAGGGGGCCTGGACCGACTCGGCTGTGCGCCGCTATGTGCGCGACGCCGGGGATCAGCTGGAACGACTGCACATCCTGACCCGTGCCGACGTCACGACCCGCAATCGGCGCAAGGCCGACCGGCTCGGCTTCGCTTACGACGACCTTGAGCAGCGCATTGCCGCGCTGAATGAGCAGGAAGAGCTCGGCGCGGTGCGCCCCGACCTCGACGGAGAACAGATCATGGCCGTGCTCGGCGTGAAACCGGGGCGTGAGGTGGGCGAGGCCTACCGATACCTGCTGGAACAGCGGCTCGACGATGGGCCGATCGGCGAGCAAGAGGCCACCCGCAGGTTGCTCACCTGGTGGGCGGAGCGTGTTCAGTAGGGGCAGCCTACGTCGACGAAGTGCGATCACCGGCTATGCCCTGCTCGCCCCCAGCTTGTTCGGCGTGGTCTGCTTTTTGCTGCTTCCGGTGCTCGTCGTGCTCTGGCTCAGCTTTCAGAGCTGGGACCTGATCGGCCCGATCACCTTCGTCGGCCTCGACAACTACCGATCCGTGCTCAGTGACGGGGTCTTCGGCAACTCCCTGTTGGTCACGCTGATCTTCGTGCTGCTCGTTGTGCCGATTCAGACCCTGATCGGGCTCGGCGCTGCGACCCTGCTCACCCGGAGTCTGCCCGGGTCCGCCTGGTTTCGCACGATTTATGTACTGCCGTGGATTTGTGCCCCGCTTGCTCTCGGTGTGGTGTGGAAGTGGATTCTCGCGCCCACCGACGGAGCCCTCAATACCCTGCTCGGCCAGCGCGTCGAATGGCTCAGTGATCCCACCCTGGCGCTGCCGGCGGTGGCCGCCGTCGTGATCTGGACCAACGTCGGCTACGTCACACTGTTCTTCATGGCCGGACTGCTCAATATTCCGGGGCAGATTCTGGAGGCGGCCCGGATCGACGGTGCCGGTGCGGTGAAGATGTTCTGGCACATCAAGCTGCCGCTGCTGCGTCCGACCATGTTCTTCGTACTCGTCACCACCGTTATTTCGGCCTTTCAGGTCTTTGACCAGGTGTACGCACTCACCCAGGGCGGACCGGCGCGATCAACGGATCTCGTGGCCGCGCGTATCTATTACGAAGCGTTCGATGCTTTCGACCTCGGCCGGGCGGCCGTCATGGCCGTCGTTCTGCTGGTGATCCTGGTGGTCATCACCCTGGCCCAGCAGCTTTACTTTCGCCGGAGGGTCACCTATGAAATGGACTAAATTCGGTTCAACGGCGGCCATCTACCTGGTGCTGCTGCTCGGCGCCCTGTTAACTCTGGGTCCGTTCCTGCTGAGCATCCTGACCGCGTTCAAGACGCGAGAGCAGTTTGCGCAGCAGTCAGCGTTGAGTTGGCCAGACCCGTTCACGGTGGAGAATTTTGCGCAGCTGCTCACCGGGCCGGCACAATTCGGCCGCGCCATCGTGATCACGGTGCTCGCGGCCATGCTCATTCTGGTCGGGCAGTTGATCTGCTCGATCCTCGCCGCCTACGCCTTCGCCCGGGTCGATTTTCCCGGTCGCCAGGTGCTGTTCTGGGTGTACCTGTCGACCCTGATGATCCCGCCGGTCGTGCTCGTGGTGCCGCTGTACCTCATGATGACCGAGGCTGGGCTGCGCAACTCGTTCTGGAGCCTCGTGCTGCCGTTCGCTTTTGCGTCTCCCTACGCGATCTTTCTGCTGCGCGAATATTTTCGTGGGATTCCCCAGGAACTCATTGACGCCGCCCGGCTTGACGGGGCGAACACCCTCGACGTTCTGGTCGAGATCGTGGTGCCGCTGTCGAGACCGATCATCGCCACCTTGACCCTCATCACGATCGTGAGCCACTGGAACAGTTTCATGTGGCCGCTCGTGGTGACCACCGGCACCGAATGGCGGGTCGTGACCGTCGCCACCGCGAGCCTGCAGAGCCAGTTCAACGGCAACTGGACGCTCGTCATGGCGGCCACCACGCTTGCTCTGGTTCCGCTCCTGGTCTTGTTTCTCCTGTTCCAGCGCAGCTTCGTGCGGTCGATCACCATCGCGGGTTCTGCGTAGTCTGGTCTATTGGGGTTTAGGTTCGAACCGTCAACAGAGGACATCATGGCCAAGCGTTCCACCATCATTGCTGCCGGCGCTGCCGCCGTGTTGCTCGTCATCGTCGGGGCCGTTGCCGCACTGAACTTCTCCGACTCTGATGCGCCCGGCGAGGCCACACACGTCACCGTGCGGCTCTGGGACGAACCGGTCGCCGCCGCCTATGAGAAGTCCTTTGCCGCTTTCGAGGACAACAACACCGACATCGAGGTCGACGTTGAGGTCGTGCCCTGGAACGATTACTTCGAGAAGCTGCGCACCGACGTGGCCGGTGACGGTGCTCCGGATGTCTTCTGGGTCGACGGCGGCAGCTATCCCGCGTACGCCGACGCGGGCGCGCTGCTCAACATCACGACCGCTCTTTCAGCGGATGCTCCGGCCGGCTGGTCCGCGGCCGTAACTGATCAGTACACCCGCGACGGCGCACTCTGGGGGGTGCCCCAACTCGCCGATCCCGGCATCGCGGTGTTCTACAACGCAGACCTGCTCGGTGACGCCGGCCTGACCCCCGCCGATGTGTCCGCACTCACCTGGGATCCCACCGGGGAGACCGACACCCTCATTGCGGTCCTGCAGAAACTCACTAAGGACTACAACGGCAACACGGCTGACAGTGCGGAGTTCGACGGTTCCAACCTCAGCCAATACGGCTACAACGCGGGCTACGACCTGCAGGCGATGGTGCTGAACTATCTGGCCTCCAATGGTGCCCAGTTACAGGACGATAGCAATGAGTACTCCTTCGCGTCCGACGCCGGAGTCGCTTCGTTCCAATACCTTGTCGATCTCATGAATAAGTGGCAGGTCGCTCCGTCGGCCGCCGATACGAACACCAATGGTGATTTCAGTCGCGAGCAGTTCCTCCAGGGCAAGATGGCTCTGTTTCAGAGTGGTGTCTACAACCTTGCCAACGTGAGCGCCGGGGCGAACTTCGATTGGGGCGTCGTGCAGCTGCCGAGCGGTCCGGCCGGCGCGATCAGCGCCGTTGACGGCATCGCGGCCGCCGGCAATGCCGCGTCTTCGCACCCGGATGAGACCCAGCGGGTTTTGGAGTGGCTCGGAAGCGCGGTTGGAGCCGAGTTCCTTGGAACCTCCGGCGCTGCTTCCCCAGCCGTGCTCGCAGCGCAACCCGCGTATGCGGCCTATTGGGCCGCCGAGAAGGTCGACATCAGCCCGTTCTACGACGTCCTGGCCGCCGGAACGGCGCCGGCTCCGCGCGGAGCCGGCTGGCCGGCCGCCGAGAACGCCATGCGCCCGCTGCTCAACGAAGTCTTCCTCGGGCGCACGCCGGCCGGCCACGGTGTGCGCGCCGCCCAGGACGCCGCCAACGCCACCCTCGCCGAATAGCCCCCTGCGCCGATCAACGGATCGGTCGACTGGCGCATGGGCCGGGCATCCGGTAGTCTGGGCAGGTTGCCTGCGTGCCGGATTCCCGGCCTCCGCATTCAGCACATGCACAACCCTCCTGTTGCAGAAAGTCTGCAGCCGTTTTAGTCCGAAGGAGGTGGGTTAGTCATGCATCAGTACGAACTTATGGTTATCCTCGATCCCGAGATCGATGAGCGCACCGTAGCTCCCAGCCTTGACAAGTTCCTCAACGTTGTTCGCAACGATGGTGGCACCATTGACAAGGTTGATGTCTGGGGTCGTCGTCGTCTCGCATACGAGATCAACAAGAAGACCGAAGGCATTTACGCCGTCGTTGACTTCACCGCGAACGCCTCAGCGACGGTCGAACTCGACCGCCAGCTGAGCCTGTCCGAGGCAGTCATGCGCACCAAGGTGCTCCGCGCCGAAGAGGGCATCGCCCAGGTCGTCGTAGCCACCAAGCTGGCCGCAGAGAAGGCCGCCCGCAAGGCTGCCAACCCGAAGGTCATCGCTGCCAAGGCTGACGCCGCTGCTGCAGCCGCTGCCGCTCCGGCTGCGAAGGTAGCCGCTGCTGCCAAGCCCGTCGTTGCCGACGCAGCCGAGGTTCCGGCCGCTGCTGCTCCGGTTGCCGCCAAGGTTGAAGCTGCCGTTCCGGTTGCTGCCGCCTCCACCGCGGTTCCGGCCGCCAAGGTTGCTGCTGCCAAGCCCGCTGCTGCCAAGCCTGCTGCTGTCAAGCCCGCCGCGGCCGCTGTTGCCGACAAGGCGAGCGACAAGTAGCCCATGGCTGGCGAGACCGTAATCACCGTGGTGGGCAACCTCACCAGCGATCCGGAGCTGCGTTACACGCAGAACGGGCTGGCGGTTGCCAACTTCACCATCGCTTCCACTCCGCGCACGTTCGATCGTGCGGCTAACGAGTGGAAAGATGGCGACGCGCTGTTCCTGCGCGCGAGCGTTTGGCGTGAATTCGCCGAACACGTGGCGGGTTCATTGACCAAGGGGTCGCGTGTCATCGCTTCCGGGCGTCTCAAGCAGCGTTCGTATGAGACGAAGGAAGGTGAAAAGCGCACGAGCATGGAGCTCGAGATCGACGAAATTGGTCCTTCGCTGCGCTACGCCACTGCTTCCCTCACTCGCGCGCAGTCGTCCGGTCCCCGCAGCGGTGCTCCCGCTGCCGGTGGCCAGGGCAACGATGAGCCGTGGGCACCCAGCGCCCCCGCCAAGACTGCGTCGCCCGCAGCATCTGGTGGAGACGTCTGGAACAGTCCAGGCAACTTCAGCGACGAGACCCCCTTCTAAGCCACGCCTGGCGCGTAGCTAAAACCTTTTTGAGAAAGTAAGGAAATCATGGCTGGAAAGTCGAGCGGCGACCGCCGCAAGCCGCTTCGCGGAGCTAAGGGTGGCAAGAACGCCGCTCCCGCGAAGTCGATTCGGGTTGGTGTCATCGATTACAAAGATGTCCCCACCCTGCGCAAGTTCATCTCCGAGCGTGGAAAGATCCGCGCCCGTCGCATCACAGGCGTTTCCGTTCAGGAACAGCGCCTCATCGCCCGTGCCGTCAAGAACGCCCGCGAAATGGCTTTGCTGCCCTACGCAGGCTCAGGCCGGTAAGGAAACCAAATGTCGAAATTGATTCTGACGCATGAGGTCTCCGGCCTCGGTGCACCCGGCGACGTCGTAGACGTCAAGAACGGATTTGCTCGTAACTACCTCGTTCCCAAGGGCTTCGCTGTTGCGTGGACCCGCGGTGGCGAGAAGCAGATCGAGCAGATCAAGGCCGCTCGCGCAGCCCGCGAGCACGCCACCTTCGAAGAGGCTGAGGCGCTCAAGGTCAAGCTTGAGAACACCAAGGTCACCCTGGTCGTCAAGGCCGGCGCCGGCGGACGCTTGTTCGGTTCGGTCAAGACCACGGATGTGGCCAACGCCGTCGCAGCTGCCGGTCTCGGCACGGTCGACAAGCGCAAGATTGAGCTCACCGCCATCAAGCTGACCGGTGAGCACACGGCAACGGTTCGTCTTCGCGACGAGCTCAGCGCCACGATCACCCTCGTGGTCGTCGCCGCAAAGTAGCATCGCACGCCAGTAGGTCCGGTGCTGTGCGGCCGGTTGTTTGTCCTACTCCCATAGCGGGGGGTTCCGAAAGGAACCCTCCGCTATGCGGCGTTAAGAGCCCCTTTGGGGGCATTGACCCGCCGCTTTTGTGCACAGGTGAGCATTCGTCTCAGTAAGGTTCAAGGGTTGATTGAAGTTACTTTATTCACACCCGTGTGTAAAACTTAAACACCCGATCAAAGCATTTTTAATTGGACAAAAATAATGTTTGTCCACAGGCGAGTGCACAGGTTCTGCACAATCTCCACGGCGTTTCGCGCAGATTTTCCACAGACTTATCCACAGGGGGGTTTGTGACGGGTGTTGTTGGCTCCTTAGTGTGTTCCAGTACCGGCATCTCACTCACGCTGGTGCGTCACGTCCCGTGTCGGTGGGTCCTGATACACCTATTAGCACGACAGAGAAAGAGGTGCCGAGTGTCGATCGCTCACCTGGGTCTGGCCAACCAGCCAGCATCAAACGAGTACGGTTCATCGGCCCGCGGAGCGGTCGACCGTGGCGAGCGACCCGCCGAAGCCTGGAAGTCGGAGCGAGCGCTGCCCCACGACCTCCTGGCCGAACAGAGCGCCCTCGGTGGAATGATGCTCAGCAAAGATGCTGTCGCCGACGTCGTCGAGACCGTGCGAGGCGGAGATTTCTATATCCCCAAGCACGAGATCATCTTCGATGCGATCCTTTCGCTGTACGCCCAGGGTGAGCCCACCGACGTCATCACGGTCACCGATGAGCTAACCAAGGTTGGCGAACTGTCCCGAGCCGGTGGCGCCGATTACCTGCACACCCTCACGAGTCTGGTTCCCACCGCAGCCAACGCGGGGTTCTACTCGACCATCGTGGCGGAACGGGCACTGCTGCGCCGGCTCGTCGAGGCCGGCACGCGCATCGCCCAGATGGGTTACGCCGCCGAGGGTGAGGTGCTCGACCTCGTGAACACCGCCCAGGCCGAGATCTACTCGGTCACCGGGGGCACCCAGACCGAAGATTACGTTCCGCTCACCGACGCCGTCACAGCGGCCATCGAAGAGATTGAGGCCGCCAAGCTCAAAGACGGCCAGATGAGCGGCGTGCCGACGGGGTTCGCTGACCTCGATGAACTCACCAACGGGTTTCACGGTGGCCAGCTCATCATCGTGGCAGCGCGCCCGGCGCTGGGTAAGTCCACGCTCGCCCTCGACTTTGCACGGTCGGCCTCCATCCACCACAACATGCCGAGCATTTTCTTCTCGCTTGAAATGGGGCGCAGTGAAATCGCGATGCGCCTGCTCGCGGCGGAGGCATCCGTTCCCCTGCAGAGCATGCGCAAGGGAACCGTTGAGGCCCGTGACTGGACTACGATCGCCGCCACGCGCGGGCGCATCAACGATGCACCGCTGTACATCGACGACAGCCCGAACATGACCCTGGTGGAGATTCGTGCCAAGTGCCGCCGGCTCAAACAGCGGGTGGGGCTCAAGATGGTCATCATCGACTATCTGCAGCTGATGACCAGCGGCAAGAAAGTCGAGTCCCGGCAGCAGGAAGTCAGTGAGTTCTCGCGAGCGCTCAAGTTGCTCGCCAAGGAGCTTCAGGTTCCGGTCATCGCGCTCTCCCAGCTCAACCGTGGGCCCGAGCAGCGCGCCGATAAGATGCCGGCCATCTCCGACCTTCGCGAGTCGGGCTCACTCGAGCAGGACGCCGACATGGTCATTCTCCTGCACCGCGAAAGTGCCTACGAGAAAGACAACCCGCGGGCTGGCGAGGCCGACCTCATCGTGGCCAAGCACCGTAACGGCCCGACCCGGACCGTCACCGTCGCATTCCACGGCCACTACTCCCGGTTCGCCGACATGGTCGCGGGCGGGTAATCCCCACGATTCGGGCATGCAGGCGGCTCGCAGATGCGCCGGTGGGTCGCCGCGTAGACTAGGCCTGACAAATTTTGCAACGAAAGAGGTTGTGCGTGGCGAACGCCCAGGCACCATCAAGCGTCGGTCCTGGGTATTGGTCCGTGGCCGTCGGTCGCGCCCTGATCGCCGTGCTACCCGCCGTGATCATCACCTTCAACCGCGATCACTCCGCCCAGCTGGGCCTGATCGTATTCGGTGCCTTCGCCCTGGCGAGCGGCCTCCTGCTCGTTCTGAGCGTGCGACGTACCCTGACGGTCGCGGTCGATCGAAACCTGTTCCTCATCAACGGCATCGTGAGCATGACCGCCGGCGGGCTGGCCCTGGGCTTCCACGCTGGCGGCCACGGCTTCTTTTTGTTCGTGGTGAGTGTGTGGGGAGCAGTCACCGGTTTTCTCGAAATCTATGCCGGCATCCGTGTGCGTAAACGCCCGGCGCCCGCCAAGGACTGGCTGTTTACCGGGCTTGCCACCGCCACGCTCGCCCTGCTCTTGCTGCTGCTGCCGCCGAACCCGGTGGTCTCGGTCGGCTTGTTCGGTGCCTATCTGGTCTTCCTGGCTGTCTTCCTGCCCATCGCCGGACTCTCCCTCAAATGGGATACTCCCCGCCAGCGCCGCGCCGCACCAACGAACAGCGCACCCACGAGCGCTGCGCCCATGAACACCGCACTCGTGAAAAATGCACCTACGAACACCGCACCCAATGATTCGGACTCCCTGTGACCCCTAAGACTCCTGGTACCCCCAACTCGGCGCACCAGCCCAGCCGATCCGACCGGTTGAAGCCGGCCGAATTGCTCGCAATCTCGGGCGGGATGGCCTTGTTCGTCGGCCTGACCATTTTGGTGACCACCCGCGAATTGATGCTCTCGGCCATCGGGCTGGGAGTGACGTTCATTGTGGCACTCGTGGTGATCGCGATGCTCGTGCTCGGAATGAAGCCGAATGCGTCGGAGCAGACCGACTTGGACGAGCAGAACGGCCACTAGCCGGCACGGGAGCAGAAAAAAGGCACCTTCGTCGAACCGACGAAGGTGCCTTTATTTCTGACCCGGGTCAGGGCAGGTAGTCGACCAGGGGGTCGGCCAGCCCGACGTAACCCGCCGGCGTAAGGGCGAGGAGCCGGGTCTTGGCGGCGGCACCGATGTCGAGGGCGGAGACGAACGCCGACAGGTCGGTGCTCGTGATGCGCTTGCCGCGGGTGAGTTCCTTGAGCAGGGCGTAGGGATCCTCGATCGACGAACGCCCGGCCGAGACCTCCGCACGAATCACGGTCTGGATCGCCTCACCCAGAATCTCCCAGTTCGAGTCGAGGTCGCTCGCCAGGAGTGCGCGGTCGATGTCGATCTCGCCAAGGCCGCGCAGAATGTTGTCGAGGGCGAGGAGTGAATGCCCGAAGCCGACACCGATGTTGCGCTGGGTGGTGGAGTCGGTGAGGTCACGCTGCAGACGGCTGGTCACGAGGGTGGCCGCGAGCGAGTCCAGAATGGCGCAGGACAGTTCGAGATTCGCTTCGGCGTTCTCGAAGCGGATCGGGTTGATCTTGTGCGGCATCGTCGACGAGCCGGTGGCGCCGACCTGAGGAATCTGGCGGAAGTAGCCGATGGAGATGTAGGTCCAGATGTCGGTGGCCAGGTTGTGCAGAATACGGTTCGCGTGTGCGGCGCGCGAGTACAGCTCGGCCTGCCAGTCGTGTGATTCGATCTGGGTGGTGAGCGGGTTCCAGCCCAGGCCGAGGCCCTCGACGAATTCGCGCGACACGGCGGGCCAGTCGACGGACGGCTCGGCGGTCACATGGGCGGCGAAGGTGCCGGTGGCGCCACTGAACTTGCCCAGGTATTCGCCGGACTCGATCTGGCGCACTATGCGCTCGAGACGATAAACGAACACGGCGAGTTCTTTACCCATGGTGGTCGGCGTCGCGGGCTGTCCGTGGGTGCGGGCGAGCATCGCATCCGCTCGAAACTCGAGTGCGTTGCTGCGCAGCGCCTCGATGACTTGGCGCAGCTTGGGCAACCAGACCGTCTGTACGGCGTCACGCACGGTCAAAGCGTAGGAGAGGTTGTTGATGTCTTCGCTGGTCGCGGCGAAGTGGGTGAGTTCGCTGATGTCGTCGAGGCCGAGCGTGCCGAGGCGTCGCCGCACGAGGTACTCAACGGCCTTCACGTCGTGGCGGGTGGTGGCTTCAAGCTCGGCCAGTTCGTCGATCTCGGCCTGGCCGAAGTCGGTCACCAAGGCGCGCAGGGACAGCTTCTGCGCGGTCGTCAACGGCTCGGAGCCGAACAGGGAACGGTCGGTGAGAACGATCAGCCATTCCACCTCCACGCGCACCCGGGCACGGTTGAGGCCGGCCTCGGACAGGAATTCGCCCAGATCGGAAACGGCGGCTCGGTAGCGGCCATCTAGCGGGCTCAGAACCTGTACGGGTAGGTGACTCATCGGACTCCCTGTCGAATTGCGGGTGCAAGTTGTTTCACAAGTGCGTGGCTTGCCCTCTCAATCATGCCTAATACGGCGTCAAACAACGCATCGTCGGAATAGTAGGGGTCTGGAACGTCGAATAGGGCGGCCTGCTCCGCGTCAAAGCTCAGCAACAGCCGGATCTTGGCACGATCGCGATCTTCCAGGGCCCAATTGCGCAGAATACGCTCCTGGCTGCGATCCAGCACCACGACGAGGTCATGTTCAGCGAACCAGAGCGGGTCGAACTGGCGAGCTCGATGATGGCTGCCGTCGTACCCGCGTTTGGCCAGGGCCGCGATCGTGCGACCGTCAGCCTGCTCACCGACATGCCAGTCTCCGGTGCCGGCGGAGCTGCTATTGATGAGTCGGCCGAGTCCGAGCTTGGCCGCGAGGTCACGCAGCACAACCTCGGCCATCGGCGATCGGCAGATATTTCCGGTGCAGACAAAAATGATGCGAAACGGCGTCGACTCGTCGGGGGTGAGTGACGCAAAGGGCATGCCTCCCATTGTGGAACAGATTCGACTTCTCCACACACCCAGTATTCGGCGTCTGTGCACAGATAGCCCGAAGAACGGCCCAGCGAGGCTTGAGGCTGCGAAGATCGGCCCCGACCGGGAGGTGTCATGGACGTTCCCTACGGTAATTTCGAACCCAATCAGGCCGATCAACTCGCTGCGCTATGGGCACAGCGAAAACGCATTCTCCTGCTGACCGCAGACATCAGGGATGCGAAACTGCGACTGTCGATGCTCGATCCCAGTGAATTCTGGAGTTCCAGTGCCCAACGGGCCTACCGCGAGCGGATCGCGGAAATAGTGAACGATGTGCAGGGCGTGCTAAACCACCTCATCACCGCCCAGGACCAGATTTGGCGCAACATCCGCCAGTTGCAGGCGGCAGGCGAGGAGTGAGCGAGCGTCCGGATGCGGTGCCGGAGGGTGAACTGACTATTTCCGTGGGCGGAACGACGCTCGTGGCGACCGACGCAGTCCTGGCACAGGCCGAGATGTTGCGAAACGCTCAGGTGCAGGCCGGTGACTGGCAGAGTCGGGTGGAGAGCATCCGACAGCTGGATCTGGGCGGGGTGTGGACCTGGACTCCGGAGGACCCCAGCCTGACTTTGACCTGGGCGGGGGTTGCGCTCGGTCAATTGGAAGAGCGCACCGGCGATCTTGCCGCGAGTCTCACCGACGCCGCCGAACGGTACGGTTGGACGGAACGAGCGGTGATGCATATGGCCGTGCTGGGGAGCGCGGGGCTGGGCTACGACCTGGGCCGGTTTCGCGCTCTGGTATTTCTTCTCGCCGCTGGGCCCGCGGCCAGGGGCGCGCTGGCCTGGCGGGCGTGGAACAGCCATCATGGCTCACCCGGGATCGACTACCGGTTTCTGACGAGTCCGGCGGCCGTCGTCCTCACCAAGTTGATCGTCACATCCCTCGATGACGTCGCTGCGGGTGCCCTCGGTGTGCCGTTGCCCATCGATTTGTTGCTGGGCGACAGCGGCCTCGGCCTGGTCGGGGTTTCGACCACGGCGGTTGCCGTGCTTGCCGCTGCACGCAGTCGTGGGCTGTTTCGGGAGGGCCCGGTGAAAGTGGCGACGGCGGGCGCGGCTACGAGCGCGACGCCGCCCACGGGTGTCGGTGATTTGGCCGCCAGAATTCCCAAGGCGATCGCCGGGCAGCCGCAGGTACTCATCGAGAACTACGGCACGCCCGAGAATCTGTCCTGGGCGGTCTACGTCGGTGGGACGATCGACTGGAATGCCGTCGCCACGACCGAGCCCTGGGATCTCACCGCCAACGTCACAGCGATGGCCGGGCAGAATGCCGGCTCCCTCCAGGCAGTCATGCAGGCTATGCACGCCGCGGGCATTACCGCGGGCGATCCGGTTGTGATTGCCGGTCATTCACAGGGTGGACTGGTAGCCACCCAGGTCGCCGCCTCAGGCGCTTTCGCCGTGCGGGCGGTCGTGACCTTCGGGGCGCCCGAATCGCGTGTTAGCGTTCCTTCCGGCGTCGCCACTATGACGGTCGAGCACACCGACGACGTGACGACCGGGTTAGGCGGGGCGAGCATGGTCCAGTCCGAGGACCGAATAACGGTTCGGCGTGAGGCTTTCTTCTCAGCGGAACCACCGGCCGGCGAGGCACTTCCGGCGCACCACCTGGATACCTATCGGGAGACGGCGCTCCTGATCGACGCCTCGCCGGAAAAGAACCTGACCGACTTTCGCGACACCGTGACCGGTGTTCTCGGGAGCGAACCCGGCGACGCCGTGTTGTGGCGCGGCATCCGCTTGCCGGAACGACCGACGCCACGGTAGAAGGCGCGCGGGTATGACCGGATCAGTCGCGGGTGGTGACCGGGCGCAGAATGAGGCCGAGCAGCCAGGAGATGATGCCGAGCACCAGGGCGCCGAGTACACCCCACCAGAAGCTGTCCACGACGAGGCCGAAGCCCAAAAATCCGGAGATCCACCCCACGAGCAGCAGCAGCAAGCCGTTGACGATCAAGGAGAACAGACCGAGCGTCAGGATGTAGAGCGGAAAAGCGACGACGCGCAGCACCCCGCCGACAACGCTGTTGACGAACCCGAAGATGAGCGCGATGAGCAGATAGGTGAGCACGCTGGCACCGGCGTCGGGGGCGTAGGGGGTGACGTGCACCCCGGTCACGAGCAGGGCGGTGAACCACAGGGCTACCGCATTGACGATCAGTTGGATCAGGAATCTGGCCATATCTCTACTATCTCACCGGCTCGGGGCGGGCGAAAGTCACGCGAACATTCATTCGCTATTGCGAATATATCCGAGCGTAGACTCACCGGGTGAGCCCTTCAGACCGACCCACCGTGCGCCTGCGCCCGGAGATCATCGCCCTCCCGGCCTATAAGCAGGGAAAACCGGCTGACGCCAGTGCCTTCAAACTTTCGAGCAATGAGAACCCCTTCGACCCGCTGCCCGGGGTCGTCGCCGCGGTCACGGCCGAAACGGCCTTCAACCGTTACCCGGATGCCTCGGCGCTCGCGCTGCGTGAACGCCTCGCCGCCAAGTACAGCGTCGACGTCGATCAGGTGCACGTTGGCTCCGGCTCAGTCGCGCTGCTGGCTCAACTGATTCTTGCTGCCGCCGGTCCCAATGATGAGGTGCTCTACTCCTGGCGGTCGTTTGAGGCGTATCCCTCCCTCGTGACGGTGGCCGGGGCCACGAGCGTGCGCGTCGCCAATCGTAGCGATCACGGCCACGACCTGCCCGAAATGGCCGCGGCCATCGGCGACCACACCCGGGTCGTCATCGTCTGCTCGCCGAACAACCCCACCGGAACCATCGTCACGAAAGACGAATTCGAGGCCTTCATGGCCGTCGTCCCGTCCGATCTGCTCGTTATTCTCGATGAGGCATATATCGAGTTCGTCACCCAGACGGATGCCGTGAACGGCCCGCCCCTGCTGGCTCGCTACCCAAATCTGGTTGTACTGCGCACGTTCTCGAAGGCCTACGGGCTCGCCGGACTGCGGGTCGGCTATGCGCTCGGCCCGGTGGACATTCTGAATGCTGCCCGCTCAACCGCGATTCCTCTTTCGGTGACAGCGCAGGCTGCCGCCGCCGCGATTGCCTCACTCGAGGCTGAGAAGGAGTTGCTCGCCCGAGTTCGGATCCTGGCTGCCCGCCGCGACGCGACCTGGCAGGCGCTCACCCGCCAGGGGTGGAACATCCCCGTGCCGCAGGGAAATTTTCTCTGGCTGCCGACCGGGGCTGAAACGACGAGCGTGGCTGAGGCGCTCGGTGCGGCCGGGCTCGTCGTGCGTCCCTTCGCGCCCGAAGGCATTCGAGTCTCAATCGGGGAGGAGGAGGCTGTGGCGACACTCCTACTTATGAGCGCGGATCTTGTCGACGCCCTTCCCGCCGATCACCCGGCTCGGAAGATAGGTTAGAACGGTGTCAGCCACCCGAAACGACTCGACCGCACCAGCTCCCGACATGCGCACTGCCGCAGTGACTTCCTCCGCAGCTGAGGCCTTCGGCCTCGATGGGGCCGAAACCTGCGTGCGCATGATCGCCCCGAACGGGGCGTTCGAGCCGAATGCGGCCGCCGAAGAGTACCTGCCCTATCTGGATCGGCTGACCGAAGCCGATCATCGACGGTTTTACCGCGACATGGTCGTGGTGCGCCGGTTCGACACCGAGGCAGCCAACCTGCAACGGCAGGGCCAGCTCGCCCTCTGGGTGCCGAGCCACGGGCAGGAAGCCGCCCAGGTCGGGTCGGCCTACGCCACGCGAGTGCAGGACCACGTGTTCCCCTCCTACCGGGAACACGTCGTTGGCATGATCCGCGGCCTCGATGTCGTCGACATTCTGCGCATGCTGCGCGGGGTCACCCTCGGCGGCTGGGTGCCCGAAGAACACGGAAACTTTCATCTGTACACCCTGGTGCTCGCCTCGCAGACCCTGCACGCGACCGGCTATGCCATGGGCATGCAGCTCGATGGTTCAACCGCGACCGGCAATCCGCAAACCGATCAGGCCGTCATCGTCTACTACGGCGACGGTGCCTCCTCACAGGGTGACGCAAACGAGGCGCTCGTCTTCGCGGCGAGTTACCAGACGCCGCAGGTGTTTTTTTTGCAGAACAACCACTGGGCCATCTCGGTGCCCGTCGCGCGGCAGTCCCGCACCCCGCTCTACCTGCGTGCCGGCGGTTTCGGTATGCCCGGCACGCAGATCGACGGCAACGACGTGCTCGCGAGTTTCGCTGTCACGGCCAAGTCGATGGACGACGCCCGCGCCGGGCACGGCCCGTCACTGATCGAGGCGCTCACCTATCGCGTCGGTGCCCACACCACCGCCGACGACCCCACCAAATACCGTGATCCCGACGAACTCGCTTACTGGGTGGCCCGCGACCCGATCGTGCGCTTTCGCAGCTACCTGCAAGGCCGGGGCATCGAGCAGCAGTTCCTCGACTCCGTCGACGAGGAAGCCGCCGATTTCGCCGCCGACACCCGGCGTCGGGCGCTGGAGGTCACCGGCCCCGAGAAGTCGGTGATCTTCGATAACGTCTACGCCGAACCGCATCCGCTCGTGGCTGAGCAAAAAGCCTGGCTGGAACGCTACGAAGCGTCTTTTGACGAGGGTAAGAATTGATGATCGCTGCTACCGACACGAGCGTGGCATCCGCTGCGCTGCCGATGACGAAGGCCCTGAACGCCGGGCTGCGCCGCGCGATGCTGGATGACCCCAGGGTGCTGCTGATGGGTGAGGACATCGGCCCGCTCGGCGGCGTTTTTCGCGTGACCGAGGGCCTGATCGCCGAGTTCGGTGACAAGCGGGTGCTCGACACCCCGCTCGCTGAATCCGGCATCATCGGCACGGCCATCGGCCTGGCCATGCGCGGGTTCCGGCCGGTCTGCGAGATTCAGTTCGACGGGTTCGTCTTTCCCGGCTTCGACCAGATCACCAGCCAGCTGGCCCGCATGCGCAACCGCCACGAGGGCGGCTTGATCATGCCCGTGGTCATTCGCATTCCCTACGGCGGGCACATCGGCTCGGTCGAGCACCACCAGGAGAGCCCCGAGGCGTACTTCGCGCACACCCCCGGACTGCGCGTGGTGAGCCCGTCCAACCCGCACGACGCCTACTGGATGATGCAGGAAGCCATTGCCAGTGACGACCCGGTGATCTTCTTCGAACCGAAGAGCCGTTACTGGCCCAAGGGCGAGGTGCGTTTCGGCGCGAGTGGAACTCCGCTGCACGCCAGCCGCGTGGTGCGGGCCGGTCTCGACGTCACCGTCGTGGGCCACGGCGCCATGGTGAGTGTGCTGCTGCAGGCGGCCGACCTCGCCGCAGCCGAGGGCATCAGTCTCGAGGTCATCGACCTGCGCTCGATTTCCCCGATCGACTACGGCCCGATTCTCGGCTCCGTGCAGAAGACCGGCCGACTCGTCGTGACCCAGGAAGCCCCCGGCTTCGTGAGTGTCGGAAGTGAGATCGCCGCCACGGTCGCCGAACGCTCGTTCTATACCCTCGAAGCTCCCGTGCTGCGGGTCTCCGGCTTTGACACGCCGTTTCCCCCTGCCGCCGTCGAGACGCACTTTCTGCCGAGCCCCGACCGGGTGCTCGAAGCCGTCGACCGCGTTCTCGCCTACTGATCATTCTTACTTTTACCAGCAGCAGGAAAGGCGCAGCATGAACGCGATGAAGTTCACTCTCCCCGACGTGGGCGAAGGCCTGACCGAGGCCGAGATCGTCGAGTGGAAGGTTGCCCCCGGCGACACCGTGACGATCAACCAGGTGCTGGTTGAAATCGAAACGGCCAAATCGCTCGTCGAACTGCCGTCGCCGTTCGTGGGCGTGGTCGGGGAAATCCTGGTCGCTGCCGGCACCACGGTGGACGTCGGCACGCTCATCATCACGATCAATTCCGACGCCACTGCGAGCACAGACCAGTCGGCGGCGGCTTCGGCGGCGGATGCCGCAGCATCCGCCGCCGACACCCTGGCAGCGACTGCACTGGCTGCAGACGTGAGCAGCAGCATCAGCGACGAAGCTCCGGAGCCGGTGCTCGTCGGTCGCGGCGCCACCGCCACGATGCCGACCCGACGTCGCCGGCACACCGGCGCTCCCGTCGCCCACGAGACCCTGGCCCCGCAAGCCCCGACGCGATCGCACTCCGAGCCGCTGGAACCGACCCGGCGCGCGGCATCCGCTGGACCGGTCATGGCGAAACCACCCATTCGCAAGCTGGCCAAGGACCTCGGCGTCGACCTGACGCTCGTTGAGGCAACCGGGCCCGTCGGCGACGTGACCCGGGAAGACGTGCTGCGCGGCGCGACCCAGGCCAGCGTGTTCCGCAACATTCAGACGCCGGAATGGCCAATCGATCGCGACGAACACATTCCGGTGAAGGGCGTGCGCAAGGCCATCGCGCAGGCGATGGTCAAGAGTGCGTTCACCGCGCCGCACGTGAGCCTGTTCGTCGACGTCGATGCCACCCGCACCATGGAATTCGTCAAGCGACTCAAGGCGTCCACCGATTTCGCCGGAATTC
Source organism: Cryobacterium luteum (assembly GCF_900110125.1). Classification (GTDB taxonomy): domain Bacteria; phylum Actinomycetota; class Actinomycetes; order Actinomycetales; family Microbacteriaceae; genus Cryobacterium; species Cryobacterium luteum. The sequence continues at coordinate 29,466 of NZ_FOCN01000010.1, read as the reverse complement.
GGGTGTCGCCGCTGCTGATCATGGCCAAGGCCATGATCTGGGCGGTGCGACGCAACCCAACGGTGAACTCCACCTTCACCGATGAGGAAATCATCGTGCGGCACTACGTGAACCTCGGGATTGCCGCTGCGACCCCGCGCGGGCTGATCGTGCCGAATATCAAGGAAGCGCAGGACATGAGCCTGCTCGAGCTCGCCTCAGCCCTCGAGAAGCTCACGATGACCGCGCGTGACGGCAAGACCAGCCCGGCGGAGATGAGCAACGGCACTATCACGATCACCAATATCGGTGTGTTCGGCATGGACACCGGAACCCCCATCCTCAACTCGCCCGAAGCCGGAATCGTGGCCCTCGGCACGATCAAGCAGAAGCCGTGGGTCGTCGACGGTGAGGTGCGGGTACGGTACGTGACCACGATCGGTGCAAGCTTTGACCATCGGGTCGTCGACGGTGATGTCGCAAGTCGATTTCTCGCCGACGTCGCGAGCATCATCGAGGAGCCCGCACTGCTGCTCGAGTAGCGCAATCCCTGCTAATGGTTTTGACAATCATTATCAGCAAGGATAGTGTCGAGGAATGCACAAAAGATTTTTTATTGTTCCCGCACTCCTCGGGTCAGCCACTCTAGCTCTGTCGGGGTGCACGGCCGGCACCACAGCGAGCGCCGACGGGGGTGGCGACCTCAAAGTCGTCGCGACGACCACCCAGGTCGCCGACTTCACCCGCAACGTCATTGGTGACTCCAGCGGTGTCGACCTGACCCAGCTCATCCAGCCGAACCAGAGCGCCCACAGCTACGACCCCTCTGCGGCCGACCTGACCGCGCTCGGTGCCGCCGACGTGCTCGTGGTCAACGGTGTCGGCCTCGAAGAATGGCTCGACGATGCCATCGCCGCGTCCGGCTTCGACGGCCTCACGATCGATGCCGACGAGGGCATCACCATCTCCGACGTGGGAGCCGGAGCGGGTCACTCCGGTGAAACAACGGACGCACACACCGACGTCACCGAGGACGAGCACGCCCACGAGGGCGGCGACCCGCACATCTGGACGGACGTGCAGAACGCCGAGACCATCGTCGCGACGATCGCCGACGGCCTCACTGCCGCAGACGAGGCCAACGCGGCGACTTTTGAGTCCAATGCGACGGCGTATACGGCCCGGCTCAGCGCCCTCGACGAGTGGATCCGCACCAACGTCGCGACCGTTCCGGAGAGCGACCGGTTGCTCGTGAGCAACCATGATGCCCTCGGCTACTTCACCGCGGCGTACCACATCGACTACGTCGGCTCGGTGATTCCGAGCTTCGATGACAACGCTGAGCCGAGCGCCACCGAAATCGACACCCTGGTGGCAGCCATCACGGCGACCGGCGTCACGGCCGTGTTCTCCGAGGCCTCACTCAGCCCCAAAACCGCCGGGACGATCGCGACCGAGGCCGGCGTCACCGTCTACTCCGGCGATGATGCCCTCTACGTCGACTCCCTCGGACCCGAGGGGAGCTCGGGCGACACCTACATCAGGGCGCAGCTGCACAATGCAACGCTCATGCTCGAATCATGGGGCGTCACGCCCTCTGCGCTGCCCGCCGACCTGCAATAGTTAACCCGTGATCGAGAACACTTCTCAAGTAACACCCACAGCGAACGCTGCCGCCGCTCTCCGAGTGGCGGCGGCGTCGTTCGCGTACGATGCTGAGCCCGCGCTCACCGGGATCGACTTCATGGTGCTGCCCGGCCAGGCCGTTGCCCTGATTGGCCCCAACGGTTCGGGCAAGTCCACCCTGCTCAAGGGTATTCTCGGGCTCATCGCCCGCACGGCGGGTGACGTCGAGGTGCTCGGGCAATGGCCGGCTCCGGCCGGCTACATCGGTTACGTGCCGCAGACCGACCAGCTCGACCCGAACTTTCCGGTCTCGCTCGAGCAGGTCGTCATGATGGGCCGTTACCGCTCGCTCGGCTGGTGGCGCATGCCAGCCAAAGCCGATCGCCGGGCAGTCGCCGAGGCGCTGGAGACCGTCGGCCTGGGCAACCGCGCGAAGACTCGCTTCGGTGAGCTGTCGGGCGGCCAGCAGCAACGCGGTCTGCTCGCGCGCGCCGTCGCATCCGCCCCGCGCTTGTTATTGCTGGATGAGCCGTTCAACGGTCTGGACCAGGTCAACCGGGATGCCCTCATTGACACCGTGAAACGGCTCAAGAAGCAGGGTGTTGCAGTGCTGGTCTCGACGCACGACCTTGATCTGGCTCGTGCCGTGTGCGAGAGCGTGCTGCTGCTCAACGGGGCGCAGGTGGCGTTCGGGCCGCGCGACACGGTGCTGACTCTGGCGAACGTGCAGCAGGCCTTCGGGTCGGTCGGTGTGGAGATGGACGAGCACACCATCGTTGTTCCGGGCCACGGAGGTCACTGAATGGACCTGGCCATGCTGTTCACCGCCTTCGACCTGCCGTTCATGGCGCGGGCGCTGCTCGTGCTCGTTGTGCTCAGCCTGGTCGCCGGGCTCGTCGGTGTGCTCGTCAACCTGCGCGGGCTCGAGTTCATCAGCGACGGACTGACCCACGCGGTCTTTCCCGGGGTGGCCATCGGATTCGTCTGGGGCGGCCGCGACGGCCTGTTCGTGGGTGCCATGGTGGCGGCCCTCATCGCCGCCGTCGTGCTGACAGTGATCGTCAAACGCGCGGTCACCTCGGACGCCGCCATCGCCATTGTGTTCACCGCCATGTTCAGCGTGGGAATCATCGTGGTTTCACGGGAAACAAATTATGTCGGTCAGCTCGATGCCCTGCTGTTCGGACGCCTGTTGACCGTGAGCCCGGCCGAGGTCAATCAGACCGTCGTGGTCTGCCTGATCGCGTTGATCATCGTGGGGTCCACCCTCAAGGAGCAGGTCTTTCGAGCCTTCGACCTCGAAGGCAGCCGGGCAGCCGGATACCGCCCGCTCGTGCTCGACGTTCTACTCAATGTCGCCATCGCCCTCGTCGTGGTGGCCGCGAGCAGTGCCGTGGGCAATCTGCTCGTGCTCGCCGTGCTGATCGTGCCCGGCGCGGTCGCGCGTCTGGTGACCAATCGCCTGTGGCTGCTCTTTCCGGTCGCCGCCGGCTTCGCGATCCTGGCGGCATGGGTCGGGCTCGCGCTCGGCTACGACGCCTCGGTGAACGGTGGCGTCGACCTGCCGAGCGGAGCCACCGTCGTGCTCGTGCTCGTTGCGGGCTACGTGGTGGCCCTGATCGTGCGCCTGGCCCTGGACCGGACCGGCGGTCCGCGCCGAGCACGCCGTGTGGCGGTGGCGCACTGATGGGCTACTTCGAGCAGGCACTGCTGGCCGCGGTATTGATCGGGGCGGTCAGCGGCCTCGTGGGCACCCTCGTGGTCTTGCGGCAGCGCACCTTTTTCGCCCAGGCCCTCACCCACGCGACTTTTCCGGGAGCGGTCGGCGCGGCCATCCTGGGAGTGAGCATCCCCCTCGGCGCGGCGCTGGCGAGTGTGATCATCGTGGGCGTCATGACCATGATCGGGCGCGTCAAGCGGCAGGGCAACCAGGTGGCCTCCGGCATTCTGCTGACCGCGGGATTCGCCCTCGGCGTGCTGTTGCAGGGGCTCAACCCGTCTTTGCCGGTGAAGGTCGACTCCTATCTGGTCGGGTCCATTCTCACGGTGACCGAACGCGATGTGACGCTCGTGGCCGTCGTGCTGGTGTTCGCGGTGCTCGCCATCGTCTTTCTCGGCAAGCAGATCATGTTCTCGACCTTCGACGTGAACGGTTTTCGCGCGGCCGGCTACCGGGAGTGGCCCATCGAACTGCTGACCCTCGTGCTGATCACAGCCACCGTGGTGACCGCGATGCCGGCCGTCGGAGCCATTCTCGCGATCGCCCTGATCGCCGCGCCCGCCGCGGCCGCCCGGCTCGTCTCCCGCACGACGACCCAGATGTTCGTCATTGCCCCCCTGCTCGGTGCCCTGTCCGGCCTGGCCGGCGTGCTGTTCTCGCGATCCCTCGACGTGGCGGCCGGCCCGGCGATCGCCCTCACGGCGGCTGCGCTATTCCTGCTCGCCCTGCTGCTGCGGCGGCTTGTGCGCGCAGGAGGAGGCCCAGGCCCCGCGGATGCGAATCGGAGGTCGCGAACATCGCTACGGTTGAAGTCATGAAGCGAAACACCTGGCAGCGCGAGGCCGTGCGTGGCGCCCTCGACGCGAACGACGGCTTCGTCAGCGCCCAGGCACTGCACTCCGCCCTGCACGCGACCGGATCTCCCATCGGCCTTGCCACGGTCTATCGGGCGCTCGCCGACCTCGCGACCAAGGGCGATGCGGACTCGCTGCAGTCGCCGGAGGGTGAAAGCCTGTATCGCGCCTGCAGCACGAGCAAGCATCATCACCACCTGATCTGTCGCAATTGCGGGTTGACGATCGAGATCGAACCGCATGCCGTCGAGCAGTGGGCGAACGACGTCGCCGCCGCGAACGGGTTCACCCAGGCGGAGCATGTCGTGGACGTCTTCGGGCTGTGCGCTGCCTGCAGTGCCCTGGCCGCGGCATCCGCTTCGTAAACTATTCAGCGCTGATGCGCTGACGAGTTTGCAGGACGCTCTGCCATCGAGTAACGTAGGGAGCTGCTACGCCTGTGTGCGTACACTGCGGGCGTTTCTCTCCCGGCCTTGAGTTCGCTCGGGGCTGCTGTGGGGTTGTGCCCGTCGACAAGGGATCTTGGGAAGGGCACTCGCCCTTCGGTAATGGAGGTAACCATGGCATCTGTATGCCAGGTGACCGGAGCTGTTCCCGGCTTCGGACACAACATTTCGCACTCGCACCGACGCACCAAGCGTCGTTTCGACCCGAACGTTCAGAAGAAGACGTACTACGTGCCGTCGCTTCGTCGCAAGGTCACACTGACCTTGTCCGCAAAGGGCATCAAGGTTATTGATGCTCGTGGTATCGAGAGCGTCGTCAAGGACGTTCTCGCTCGTGGGGTGAAGATCTAATGGCTAAGGCTCATGACGTACGTCCGATCATCAAGCTTCGTTCCACGGCTGGAACCGGTTACACCTACGTGACCAAGAAGAACCGCCGTAACGACCCCGACCGTCTCGTGCTCAAGAAGTACGACCCGGTCATCCGTAAGCACGTTGACTTCCGTGAGGAGCGCTAAACATGGCGAAGAAGAGCATGATTGCCAAGAACAACCAGCGCAAGGTCATCGTCGAGCGCTACGCCGTCAAGCGCCTTGAGCTCAAGAAGGCACTGGTTGACCCGGCCGGCACCGACGAGTCGCGTGAAGCAGCTCGTAAGGGCCTGCAGAAGCTGCCGCGCAACGCGAGCCCGGTGCGCCTGCGCAACCGTGACGCCGTTGACGGTCGTCCCCGTGGCCACCTCTCCAAGTTCGGCATCTCGCGCGTTCGTTTTCGCGACATGGCGCACCGCGGCGAGCTGCCCGGCATCACCAAGTCCAGCTGGTAACTCCTGCTGGAAGCCGGTTTTACCGGCCCCTGCACCATAGAAACGGGATGTCGACTTCGGTCGGCATCCCGTTTTGTGTTCGGGCGGTGTTCACTGTAGCCCCTCTGATGTTTCGCGGAGAGCGAAAATCGGGTGCCACTGAGGGGGAAATTACCTTGAAATGGCCTAAAAACGCCGTAAATCCGGGGATTTTGGTGGATCAATGCTAGATTTCAACTCGGTCGAACCGACCAGCGGGGTTTCTCTCTCGAGGAGCATCCGTACTACGAATATCGCTGTTTTTACAGACGAAGGTCCGAGGAGGACACTCAATGGCTGACAAGTCGCTGAACAAGACCGAGCTCGTTGCCAAGGTTGCCGCTGACTCCGGACAGAGCCAGGCCGCCGTTGACGGCGTTCTGAACGCATTCTTTGCAACCCTGGCCGAGACCGTTGCCGCTGACGGCAAGGTCACCATCCCGGGATGGTTGGGCGTCGAGCGCACCGCAACCGCCGCTCGCACCGGCCGCAACCCGCAGACCGGCGAAGAGATCGCCATCGCCGCCGGCCACCGCGTCAAGCTGACCGCCGGAAGCAAGCTCAAGGCTGCCGCCAAGTAGCTTTTGCTGTAACAGAGGGGCGTCGGCTACGGTCGGCGCCCTTTTTTCGCGCCCGAAGGCATCCATTTGGCGGGTGCGGTCGCCAGCTGGCGACGGATGCCCAGGGCTGGGCGAATAAGCTGGGCTGGTGCCCCGTCTCGTCCGCGTTCTCGGACCGGCAGCCCTGCTGCTGGTCGCTGTGTTGTCCACCCTTGTCGCCCTGTCCTATGGCGGGGGTGCCTCGGCCCAGCTGCTCGCCGACCCCGGGCCGGTGGTGCGCTGGGGACTCCCCATCGCCAAGCTCGTGGTCAACCTCGCGGCGGCCGGCACGATCGGTGCCCTCGTGCTCACTCTCTTCGCGCTCAGCCCGAAGGAACGCGAGTTCGGTACCGCCCTGGACTTCGCTGCGGCGTCGGCGGCAGTGTTCGCCGTCGCATCCGCTGTGACGGGGTTTCTGACCTTTCTGCAGGTCACCAACGTGCCCTTCGGCGTCAGCGACCAGTTCAGCGCGACGGTCGGCCAGTTCTTCAGCCAGATCGAACTCGGGCAGGCCTGGCTCGCCACGACCCTGATCGCAGCCGGCGTCACCGTCTTGTGTTTCGCCGTGCGCAACCAGACTGCGCTGGTCTTCGTGACCGTGCTGGCCCTCACCTCGTTGCTGCCCATGGCCCAGCAGGGCCACTCGGCGGGCGCTGCCGGGCACAACGCCGCGATCACCGCCCTGGGTCTGCACCTCGTCTTCGCGGCGATCTGGCTGGGCGGCCTGCTGACCATCATCGTGCTGCGCACCCAGCTGGACGGCGAACGCATCCGCCAGGTGATCGGTCGGTATTCCGCGCTCGCGCTGGTCTCCTTCGTCGTCGTGGCGGCGTCCGGCTATGTCAGCGCTGAGCTGCGTATCGGTACCTGGGAGAACCTGTTCAGCCCCTACGGCATTCTGGTTCTGGTCAAGGTCATCGCGCTCGTGGCCCTCGGCGCCTTCGGGGCACTGCAGCGCCAGTTCTTCATCAAGCGGATGCAGCGGGCCGAGCCCGCGCGCGGCCGCTGGTTCTGGTGGCTCGTCGTGACCGAGCTCGGCTTCATGGGGCTTGCCTCCGGCGTGGCTGCGGCGCTCGCCCGCACGGCGACACCCGTGGCCCAGGTGGTCGCGACCGAGATTCCGCAGAGCACCCCGGCGCAGATCCTCACCGGTGAGCTGCTGCCGCCCGAACTGACCTTTTCGCGCTACTTCACCGAGTGGAACTTCGACCTCGCCTGGATCCTGTTCTGTGCCTTCGGCATCTTCTTCTACCTCGCCGGCGTCTGGCGGCTGCGGCATCGCGGTGATGCCTGGCCGATATACCGCAGCGTGCTCTGGATTCTCGGCATGCTCACCCTGTTCTACATCACCAACGGCGGTGTGAACGTGTACGAGAAGTACCTTTTCTCCACCCACATGCTCATGCACATGATGCTGACCATGCTCGTACCGCTGATGCTCGTGCCCGGCGCCCCGGTGACGCTCGCCGCGCGCGCCATCGCCAAGCGGCAGGACGGCAGCCGCGGTGCGCGCGAATGGATCCTCACCGCGGTGCACTCGCGTTTCGCTGGCATCGTGGCCAATCCGATCGTCGCTGCCATCCTGTTCGGCGTCTCGCTCTGGGTGTTCTACTACACGTCGATCTTCAGCTGGGCGACGACCGACCACATTGGCCACCAGTGGATGATCGTGCACTTCTTGATCACCGGCTACCTGTTCGTCCAGTCCCTGATCGGTATCGACCCGGTGCCGTTCCGGTTGCCGTACGCCTTCCGCCTGTTGTTGCTGCTCGTGACCATGGCGTTCCACGCGTTCTTCGGTCTCGCCCTGATGAGCGGCACCGGGCTGCTCCTGGCTGACTGGTACGGGGCGATGGGCCGTACCTGGGGCCTCTCGGCCATCGCCGACCAACAGATGGGCGGCGGCGTAGCCTGGGGAATCGGAGAATTGCCGACCTTCGTGCTGGCCGTCGTAGTGGCGATCCAATGGAGCCGCGACGATACCAAGGTCACCAGGCGACTCGATCGCAAGGCCGACCGTAACGAGGACGCCGAGTTGATCGCGTACAACGCCAATCTGGCCCGAATCGCCCAGCGCGACGCGCAGACCCCCGGCTAGCTGCGACCTCCATCCCCGGTGAGGGGGCGTAAATCGACCTTCCGGAGGCTGTTATAGGTCGATTTGTAACCCCTCACAGGCGGGTCGCGCGGCGGGCGGGCTCGGCTAGTGCAGTTGGATGGCGAGGGCGCCGCTGGGCTGCACGACAACGCTGAGGCCCATCGTGAACGGCACGTCTTCGTCGCGGATGTTGATATCGCCGTCGAACAGGGACTGCACCTCGACCACAATATGGGCCAGCCCGTCGGTGGACACCATTTCGAAGGACAACTCGCCGGCGGTCAGGGTGACGGGAGGATACGCCGTGATGGACCACGCCGGTGCGCCGTCAATGCGGTCATCGATGGGAAAGCTCATCGGGCAGCTGGTCGGTTGCAGCACCGTCTGGGTGGCGCATGCGTCGAGGAACTTGTTCAGTTCCGACTGCACCTGGGACACCATGGCCTCGTTGGGTACCGCGTCGACCTCGACAGCGGTCGGGCCGGCCGCTGTGACGCGCACCGTGGCCTTCTTCGCGGTGAGCATCGCCGACTCATGCTTGAATTCGTAGCGGTTCGGGGCGAAGGCGAGATAGGCGGCAGACGTGGAGAACGTGGCGGGGGCATCCGCTGCGCTGTGGGCGCGCGTGTCAAGAGTGAGGTCGTTGACCGTGAAGGATCGCTCGTGCAGCACCGATACCTGCAGCACAGCGAGGGGGCTGACGGTGAACCGCCAGGCATGGAACACGCCTGCGAAGGTGCCGGCCCGCTCAACGGTGAACACCATGCTCGACGCGGTGCCGTTCAAATCGAAGTCGAACACTACGGTCTGGGCGGTTTCGTCGTCGGTGGCCGCGGTGGCGGTCGCGCTCGCGAGCTCAATATTGTCGAGGCCGCCGAGAACGGATGCCCGCAGCAGCGTCTGCGGGAGGTCGCCCGCCGCCTCGTCGGTCAGCCCCCACGCCGTGAGGTCGGCTGTGTCGGGCATAACGCCGCCGAGGGCGAGGGCACCGACGGTATCGCCGCGGGCCAGGGCGTCGAGGTACTGCTCCACGAAGCCGCCGGCACTGTACACCGTGCGATTAAGGGCTCCGATCGTGGCCACGAGGCCGGCTGCCAGCAGCGCAGCGACCACAACGATGGCGAGAACGGCCCGGAGCATACTGCCGCGGCGCCCTCTCGCCCGCTGCTGCTCGGCCGGAATGGTCACGTCCATATTGTACCGGGCGTGCCGCTTCCGCGCCCGGTCCAGCCCCCGCGCGGGTTCGGGGCGGTTACAGTGGGATGTCCCCAATGTCGATAACACCAGTGTCGATAACACCAGTGTCGATAACACCAGTGTCGATAACACCAGTGTCGATAACACCAGTGTCGATAACACCAGTGTCGATAACACCAGTGTCGATTTCACCTGTGTCGCAACCAGCGTGCCGTATTCGCCTGCCAGAGAAAGTGTGCCGTGTCCGAGATTCCGCTCAGCCGTGAACAGGCGCTGATCTTCGCGGCCATTGAGGGTACGAAACAGAATGTCTTCGTCACCGGCCGGGCCGGAACGGGGAAGTCCACCCTGCTGAACCACCTGTCCTGGAATACCAGCAAGCAGATTGTGATCGCCGCTCCCACCGGCGTGGCCGCACTGAACGTGGGTGGGCAGACCATTCACTCGCTCTTTCGACTGCCGATCGGTGTGATCGCCGACAGCCCGATCGACCAGAACGACCAGGTGCGCAAGCTTTTGAACACCATTGACACCCTCGTCATCGACGAGGTCTCCATGGTCAACGCCGACCTGATGGACGCCATCGACCGCAGCCTGCGGCAGGCCAGACAGCGACCCTTTGACGTGTTCGGCGGCGTGCAGATCGTGCTGTTCGGCGACCCGTACCAGCTGGCTCCGGTACCAGGCGGCCCCGACGAGCGTGCCTATTTCGCCGACCATTACCGGTCGATGTGGTTCTTCGATGCGAAGGTCTGGCGTGACGCCGAACTGCGCATCTTCGAGCTGACTGAGATTCACCGCCAGCGCGACAACGACTTCAAGCTCATGCTCAACGCCGTACGCCACGGGCAGGTCACCCCCGAGATCGGCGGTGCGCTCAACGGCGCCGGTGCGCGCACACCGCCCAGTGAGGGCGTGATCACCCTCGCGACGCGCAATGATGCTGTCAACCGTATCAACGCATCCGCTTTGAAGAAGCTGTCGGGCAAATCGCTCACCGCCAAGGCGGACATCACCGGGGATTTCGGCGGCAAACAGTTTCCGGCCGACGAGGTGCTCGAGCTCAAGGTTGGCGCGCAGGTGATGTTCCTGCGCAACGATTCACCACTCGACGGTGGGCCGCGCTGGGTGAACGGCAGCATCGGCACGGTGACGAAGGTCACCTCCACCGTGTTCGTCGATATCGACGGTGACGTGCACGAGGTGGAGCCGACCGTCTGGGAGAAGTACAAGTACACCTACAACGCTGCGACCAAGAAGCTGAGCCGGGATGTCGTGGCGGAATTCACCCAGTTTCCGTTGCGCCTGGCCTGGGCGGTCACCATTCACAAGTCGCAGGGTGCCACCTATGAGCGGGCCGTTGTCGACCTCGGAGCTCGGGTGTTCAGCCCCGGCCAGACCTATGTGGCGCTGAGCCGGCTGACCAGCCTGGACGGGCTGTACCTGACCCGGCCGCTGCGACCGAGCGACATCATCGTTGATGAAAACGTCAAACGGTTCATGAATATCGAGGTCGTGCCACCGGTGGCCGACCTGGCGGGGCTCGATGAGTCGGGGCGCGACCCTTCGGGGTGAGGCAGATCGACCGGGGCCGAGTGTTTCGCGAGGGACTCTAGTGTGCCCCGTGGGAGCCTGGGTCAGGCTCGGTGACCTGCGTCACTCCGTGCGAACCGTGGGGTACCGCGTGGGAACCGACCTCGGTGGCGGCGAGGGCCGGGGTGGTGAGTGCCGAGAGCAGAAAGCCTCCAACGACGAGGCCGGTGAGAAAACGCCAGCCACCGGGTGTTGCTGCACGCAGTTCACCGGCCCCAGCGGCACCGACGGGTGTAGGGATCCCATGCGATGCGCGACGCAGTGCAATGGCCACCGTGGCGGCCAGAAAAATGTTGAACAGAGACGACACGGCCATCGGATACAACGGCAGGCCGGTCTGCGCGCTCGTGACGCCGAGACCGCTGCCAAGGGCGGCGGTCGATCCCCAGATGAAGACCGGGATGAGGGCTGCGCCCACGACGACGCGGGGCGCGATGACGCGGCCCGCGGCGAGGGTGGCGATTCCCCAGCCGAGTTCAGCGATGCCGAACCCGACCAGGAGAACCGACAGGGGAAGCGGAGCGGTCACGCCAACGGCCAGGTGGATCAGGGCGGCGCCGAGTGCGGCGAAGCCGAGCCAGATGCGAAGAACCGGGGACATGATGCTCCTGGGATAAACCTGCTGCGAAGGGATGGAGTGGGGGTTTGCTTAGACCGTCGCGTGGCTGCGAATTGTCTTGTCAGCGGTCAGGCCGACCCCGAGGAGCACGATCGCGCTGGCGAGGTGCAGAAAGTGGTCAGCGGTGTTGAGCGCCAGGATATTCAATGAGGTGCTCGCGATGAAGAAACCGACGATGCCAAGCAGCAGATACACGGCACCGATCGTCGTGTTCGTGGCTTTGGCAGCCATGGCGTTGGAGAGTCCGGCGATCAGCAGGGCTGCGCCGATCAAGAGGTGCGCGACGTTGTGCAGCGGGTTAACCTCGAAAATGCCGAGGAGTAATCCGCCTTCTGTGGCGATGAATCCGACGCTGCCGGTGACGGCGAAGCCGAGTAGTCCGACGAGAACGTAGACCGCGCCGAAGACGGTGGCGATCAGGCGATTGGGTGATGTGCGCATTTCAGGTGCCTCCTAGGTGATTCACGGCTAACCCGTGGTTGCTTTGTATTCGGAGCTCCATCTGCTTCGGATTGGTACTAATTGTGGCCCTGATGTTCCCCGAGCGGGTGGCGACAGGTCTGCCAAAATGGACACAAATCAGCGCGGCACCCGTCTGGGTGCCGCGCTGCTGTCTGCTGGTGGGTCAGGCTTTGCGGCGGTTCGTGATCGCGCCGTAGATGAGGAGCACGATGAGCGCCCCGACGATGGCGAGAATCCAGGTGGTCACCGAGAAGAACTCCTGCAGGTTCACGTTGAACAGGAGCCCGCCGAGCCAGCCGCCGAGTAGTGCGCCGACGACTCCCAGAAGCAGGGTGATAAACCATCCCCCGCCTTGGCGACCGGGCAAGATTGCTTTTGCAATGGCGCCGGCGATGAGACCGAGCAAGAGGAATCCGAGGAAACTCATGAGACTGCCTTTCCGTTGTTCGTGCTGTCAGGACGTCAGCGATGGATGACGGCGTACTGCCGCTCGCGTGAACCTATCCGTCTGCGTGCTCATCGTCAATGGCACGCAGAGGGGAGTTCGATTGAAATCTCGAATAGCGGATGCTGGCCGCCGCCGCGATTGCGGCCGGTCCGCTGGAACGATTCAATCGATCCAATAACGCCGAACCGAGCCTGGCCGGGCCGTCCTCCTCGTCGAACGATTAGGGGTGGCGGGTTCCGACTCCGGCCAGTAGAGCCCGGTAGCCCTCGCGATAGCTCGGGTAGCTGAAGGTGAATCCGGTCCGCAGCAGGAGCTGGTTGCTGAGGAGTTTGTCACCGCCGCGCTGGCTTTCGCGCGATGCTGGCTTGCTCGGCGTCGGCTGCGGCGTCGCCTCAGGCTTGAGGGTTGGCTCAGGCAGGCCGAGCTCGGCGGCGAGAAAGGTCAGGACCTCGTTGGCCGGCACCGGGGCATTGTCGACACCCAGATAGAGCGGTGCGGGCTGTTCCGGGCGCAGCAGCAGGTGAACAATCGCGGCGGCTGCGTCGTCCCGGTGTATGCGGTTGGTGTGGCGTGACTGGGTGGAGAGCTGGGCGCCGTCTCGCACCTGCTGGATCAGGCGTTCCCGGCCGGGTCCGTAGACGCCGGCCAGGCGCAGCACGGTGGCGGCGGGGAGACGCTGGTGCAGCATCCGCTCGGCTTCAAGCACGATGGAATCGGTGCCCGGCCTGGGATTCGCAGGGGTTTGCTCGTCAACCCGGCTGCCGTCGTTGACGTCATAGACAGCCGTGGACGACACCAGCAGCACGCGGCGGGGTGTGACGGCGGCGCTGGTCTCGTCGTGAGAGGCGAGGGCGTCGAGCAGGTTGCGCAGGCCGTCGAGGTATGCGGCGCGATAGGCGTCGATGGTGGGGCTGCCGGCGGAGATGGCGATGACGACGAAGTCGGTGTCGAGCGGGATGACGGGCTTCGTCACGCTGAGGTCAACGGCTTGGCCGCAGATCTCTGGCGGGAGCACACTCGCGTTGCGGCGCAGCCCGACCACAGGGTGCCCCAGGCGCGCGAATCGCAGCCCCACCTCGGTGCCGAGGTCGCCGCATCCGGCAATGAGTACCGTCATCACTCTCCTTGTGCTTGGTGACAACGCTAGCTGGCTTCGGCGCCGAAATGGACACGCCGGGATGGTCACCAAAACGTGGGATGAGCGTTGCTGACTGTTCACCCACGACAAATACTCTGGAGGAGTTCTCAGCCGTCGACTCAGAAAGATTAACATGATCAAGAAGATTGCAACTGGCGCTGTATTCGTCTCCCTGCTGCTCAGCCTCGGCAGTGCCGCCCACGCAGATCCGGCCGGCCCTACGGCGGGTCCCGGCGACCACGCTCAGGGCCCGTTCGCCTTCGAGCCCCTCGCCGCATCCGCCTACGGCCAGGCCAGCAGCGACTGGACCGTGCCGTACCTGGTTCCGGCCGGTTTCACGCAGACCCTGGTGAAAGACGAGACCGTGCTCGACGTTTACCCCGGCGTCGATGACCTGCACGACATGAATACTCAGAATGAGACCGGCCGCGAAGCCGGACGCTACCTATACAACACCTACGAGGTTGGCGCGAACGGCGCTGTGGCTGTCACCGATTTGAAGACCGGGACAACCTCGGTCATCGCCCAACGGGCCGACTGGAATCGGCTGGATGGCATCCGCTGGACGCCGTGGGGCAGCCTGCTGATCACCGAAGAGACGGCGGGCGGCAAGGTCTACGAGCTGTTCTTCGATAAGAAGGACCTCACCAAGGTCGTCAAGATCGAAGAGCGAATCGCGCTCGGCGTGTTGCGCCACGAAGGCATCGACGTAGACAAAGACGGCAACGTCTACGTCATCGACGAGCTCAACGGTGGCTCGATCTACAAGTTCGTACCCACCCAGAAGGGCAACCTCGCGGCGGGCCAGCTCTACGCGCTCAAGCTGACCGGGCTGGCCAATGCCGACCAGCTCTGGAACGCGGGCACCTTCGCGAACAAGGTCGGGGCCTTCAGTTGGGTGGCCCTCGATCAGAACCAGGTCGAAATGGATGCCGACGTCGCGTCGAACGCGGTCGTCGCGACCGAATTCGGTCGCCCCGAAGACGTCGAGATCATCGACCACACGCTCTACGTGGCCAACACCTCGGAAGACCGCGTCATCGCCATCGATTTGAAAAAGAGCATGCTCAGCACCTTCGTGCAGGCTGGGGTCAACGTGCCGGTCGAGAACCAGGCCGCCGGAATCACGGGATTCAACAACCCCGACAACCTGGCGGAGGGCCCCGATGGCGCCCTGTGGATCGTCGAAGACAACAGCTTCAGCGATGTCTACCGGGCCAGCACGCGCGCCAATACGGTCGGCAACTCCATCAACGTTGAGCTCTTCGCTTCGCTGACGGATCAGGGCGCCGAGACGACCGGCATCTACTTTGGAAAGAACCCGAAGGAGCTCTTCCTGAGCGTGCAGCACCCCGACAAGGCGCTCGCTGACGGCATCTGGAAGATCAGCAAACGCTAAGCCCGACCTGGCTTCGACGCGCCGCCCGGTAGTCGCTTCGGCGCCCGGGTGGCGCGTTCGTCTACGACGGCCGCGCCATCGGCCGACTGCGCGCCAAATCGCGGTTGTTACCATGAAGCCATGCCAATTATTCCTGACACGTCTGACTGGACCTGGGTGCTCGAACGCCCCTGCCCCGCCTGTGGATTTCGGGCGAACGAGGTGGACTTCGAGAGCCTGCCGCGCCTGATCCGCGCGAACGCCGCAACCTGGCCGGGCGTGCTGACGCAAACGGATGCTGCGGTGCGTCCGAACGATCACACCTGGTCAGCCCTCGAATACGCGGCTCACGTGCGTGATGTCTGTCGCCTGTTCGACGAGCGCCTGCGCCTCATCCTCGACGACGACGACCCGTTGCTGGCGAACTGGGACCAGGACGCCACGGCGATCGCGGAGCGGTACGACTTACAGGATCCGCAGACCGTGGGACGCGAGCTCGTGGCAGCCGCTTCAAGCGTGGCCGAGAGTTTCGCCGCCGTACCAGCGGATGCCCGCCAGCGCACCGCCCGCCGCAGCGACGGGCCGTCGTTCACCGTGGCGACTTTCGGCGCGTACTTTCTGCACGACATCGTGCACCATCGGCACGACGTGGGCGCTGACTAAGAGGCGCCTGTCATTTTTCGAAGTCGTGTGCACAACTATGCCGACGTCGGCACAAGCACAAATGTTCACACTCGCCTGCACAGCTCGCGCCGGCCAGCGACGAACTTACTTCAATTCCCCGGCCGGTGGGCGTCTGGCCGGCACGGCGCCGGCTGACTGCAACGACCGCGCCGCATCCGGACTTCCCCGGCGCCGGCCCACCTCCACCGGATTTAGCGCCCGAATCCGCCGCTCCACACTGCTCCGAGACGGAACCGGGAGTGCTTGAGCCCGGCACTCCATCGCCATGTCATGGGTTCACATTCGTCTGCACAAGCCCGAAAACTCAGGGGCTGTTATGCAAACGACTTCGAAAAATACAGGCAGCTC
The DNA here is from genome assembly GCF_900110125.1 of Cryobacterium luteum. Lineage (GTDB taxonomy): Bacteria > Actinomycetota > Actinomycetes > Actinomycetales > Microbacteriaceae > Cryobacterium > Cryobacterium luteum. Next base: position 13,433 of record NZ_FOCN01000010.1, on the reverse strand, counting down.
GGCGAACTCGGCCGCTTCGCTCGCCGGGACAATGTCGCCAGCCGTTTTGGCGAGCGGCTCGCGCATGGACTCGTTGAAAGCCTCGATCAGTCGGAGCTGTCGCGCCAGAGCGCGGGCGTGAGGCCGAGCGTGGTGCCCATGCGGCAGGTATAGCCGGGCTCGACCTTCGGCGGCGGGAGGGGCATCGACAGGCTCAACCTACGAGGCGTGTCTGGCCCACATGAACGTTGGGAGAATACGACTCCTTGCTGGATGCTGGGCGAATAAGGTACCCCCTACTGTTGGGGTAGACAGATTCGATTCGTTGGAACCGGTCCCGTGGGGCGTGCACATGTGTGCGTGGTGGACGCCTGTTGAGCGTGGGACCGGGGGCTCTCTTTTTTGGGTGGATTAGGCCAGGGGAGCAGTTGGCCAACGCTTAGATACCCGATGTGCAACATCGGAGACCGCGCCCACCGCGGCCCTGCCCAGATCTACATCCTGCGCGTCCATTGAGAGGGAAGACACCATGACCCAATTCCAGCATCGATCCAACCCGCGCAAACGACTTCTGGCTGCCCTGCTGGCCGTCGCAGTGGTCGGAGTCGGCAGCGCCGGCTTCGGCGGAGCAGCCGCCGCGGGCCCGCTCCCCCAGGCGCCCGTCGCCCTCGGCGTTGCCGGCACCTTCGCAATCCTGTCCAAGACCGGGGTGACGGATGTCCCCTCATCCGCCGTCACCGGCAACGTCGGGGCGAGCCCGATCAGCGGTGCCGCCATCTTGCTGACCTGCCCGGAGGTGACCGGCACGATCTTTTCGGTTGACGCCGCAGGCCCGCCGTGCAAGGTCACGGATGCCACGCTGCTCACGAGCGCCATCGGCGACATGGGCATCGCATACACGGATGCGGCCGGGCGCGTGAACCCCGACTTTGTCAACCTCGGTGCCGGCGAGATCGGCGGACGCACCCTCGTACCAGGCCTCTACACGTGGAGCACCGACGTTTCACTCTCCAGCGACGTCAAACTCTCCGGTGGTCCGAACGACGTCTTCGTCTTCCAGATCTCCGGCAACATCGACCAGGCGCCGGCCAAGAACGTAACCCTCGTGGGCGGCGTTCAGGCCAAGAACGTGTTCTGGCAGACAGCCGGCGCCGTGACTCTCGGCACCACCGCCCACTTCGAGGGCACCATCCTGAGCAAGACCATGATCGCGATGAACACCGGCGCATCGATCAACGGCCGCCTGCTGGCGCAGACCGCGGTCACCCTGCAGAGCAACACCGTCACCGAGCCGACGAAGTAACTACTTCGCAGGCCGCAATACGGGCCGGGGAGACGACATCCGTTGTTCTCCCCGGTCCCTTTGCTCGCGTCGAGAGCCCTGAACCGGGCCATGACGTCGTCGTGGGCGCTCGTCGGCCGCGCTTCCCACGTTGCCGGGTCGTCGATGTTGGCCACCAGTTCTTCGAGATCGGGCAGCTCGAGGACATCGGGAAGATTCAGGAGCCAGCGCCGCAAACTGCCGGGCGTCGATGACGGTCACGTGCTCCGGCTTCTCGAATTGTGATCTGCCCGGGGCAGAAGTCGCGATGGTCGACGCCCTCGGCAAGGTCATGTTCGATCTCGTTAGGGACGAAACTCAGTTGTTCGAGGAGTACGCGGACAGTGCAAACCTCACGAAGTGGCTGCAGAATGCGGTTTTCCGTGCGCTCTATACGAGCGCGGCATAGCTTTGTCAGGGCGCATGGGGAAACGTCGTCGTGGCCGCCGATCTGACTTGACCGGGAGCTTGTCGATCAACTGAGGATGCAAACGCTGCCATCTACCGAAGCGAATGCGACAGGCGGTTCGGTGGTTGCCGACGACAAGCGTGCATCGCCGTGCGTACTTTCGAAGCTTTGGCCCAGGCCTTCCCCGTGACACAGGGATCACCTTCCGGCCACAGGCGGCCCTGGACGTACGCCGAAGCCATTGCGGATTCGAAAAGCAGTCTCGGTATGAATGATTAAAGTCTTGATTACCGTGAGAACTGACACCTGCGACCGGGCCGGCAGGGAGCGGATGACGGGAATCGAACCCGCGCTATCAGCTTGGGAAGCTGAAGTTCTACCATTGAACTACATCCGCGCGCCCGCTGTGACTGAACAACAACCGGAACCGTGCCAGCATATCAAGCCCTCACGGCTAGGCTGGCATCGTGCTGCTCTCCGATCGTGATATCAAGGCTGAACTCGACGCTGGACGAATCGGTTTGGAGCCGCTCGACCCCGCCATGATCCAGCCGTCGAGCATTGACGTGCGCCTCGACCGCCTGTTTCGGCTGTTCGACAACCACAAGTACGCCTACATCGATCCGGCCGAGGACCAGCCCGAACTGACCCACCTCATCGAGACCAAGCCCGACGAGCCGTTCATTCTGCACCCGGGCGAGTTCGTGCTCGGTGCCACCTACGAGCAGGTCACCCTGCCCGACAATGTGGCGGCGCGGCTCGAGGGCAAGAGTTCGCTCGGTCGCCTCGGCCTGCTCACCCACTCGACCGCCGGCTTCATCGACCCCGGGTTCTCCGGCCACGTCACGCTCGAGCTCAGCAATGTCGCGACCCTGCCGATCAAGCTGTGGCCCGGCATGAAGATTGGCCAGCTGTGCTTCTTTCAGCTCAGCTCGCCGGCCGAGAAACCGTACGGCTCGAGCGAGTACGGCTCCCGCTATCAGGGCCAGCGCGGCCCGACGGCGTCGCGCTCATTCCAGAACTTTCACCGCACCACGATCGAGCGCTGACCCGCGCACCTTCACCGGGTATAGCGGATGCCGGCAAGCCGAGCAAACGCAGTACATCGAAGGTAACCTTCCGTCGGGTAAAATCTGGGTATGACCTCCATGCCCACCCGATTCGACGAGGCGCTCATCGCGCACGGTCCCACGCCGGCCTACCCGGGGCGCATGCACCGCTTCGGCCAGATGGTCGGCTCCTGGGCCGCGAAAGGCACTCGGCTCGATGAGACCACGGGCGAATGGATCGAACGCGATTTCGTCTGGATGGTCGAATTCATCCTCGACGGTCGGGCGGTGCAAGACATCGAGGTCGTCGCGAGCACGACGCATCCGTCGGGATTTGAAACCGTCGCCACCACCGTGCGCGTCTACGACCCGTTCGCCGGCGCCTGGCGGGTCAGCTACTTCGCGCCGGTACTCGGCGAATACTGCCAACTCATTGCGACCCCGTACCGCCACGGCGTGCGGCAGGAGGGCACGCGCACCGACGGTCGCCCGATCCGCTGGAACTTCACGGCCATCACTCCGGACAGCTACAAGTGGGAGGGCTGGGTCTCAGCCGACGAGGGCACAACCTGGCAACTCATTGAACACACCGAGGCCACCCGCATCCGCTGAGAAACGGATGCTGATGGCCTCGGTGTGAGCGACTTACAGGGCGAACTTGAAGCCGAGGTCGGTGGGGTAGTCGCCGAGGGCGGTGAGGTTCGCGGCTGCGGCCTGCAGGGCTGCGAGCGTGAGTGCGAGGGTGCCCGGTCCAAAGCTGACTCGGCTGATGCCGAGTTCGGCGAGCCGCTTCAGCGGAACGAGTCCGGGCGCACCGATCACCGAGATTTTGCCGTTGACCTGCTCGATGGCGCGGGCCACTTTGTTTTCGTCTGTGAGGCCGAGGAAGAAGATGACGTCGGCGCCGGCGCCGAGGTAGGCGTTGGCGCGGGCGACGGCTTCGTCCCAAGCGCCGCCGCCGGCGAGGGTGTCGACGCGGGCGTTGATGACGAGCGGAATCCCGCTCTGGTCGGCGCCAACTCGGGCGGCAGCCACGCGCGCGGCGGCCGTCTCGATGTCGAATTGCGGGGTTTTCTCGGCGCCGACGGAGTCTTCGATGTTGATGCCGACGATTCCGGATTCCTCGATGAGGCGACGTACGTTGCGGGTCACGCCGAGGGCATCCGGTGCGTAGCCCTTCTCGAAGTCGGCCGAGACCGGAAGGTCGACGGCGCCGGCGATGATCGTGGCGGCGATGATGGCCTCGTCGAGGGAGAGCCCTTCGCCGTCTTGCAGGCCGCGCACGTTCGAGATGGAGTGGCTCGCGGTGGCGAGGGCCTTGACGTCGGGGGTATCGGCCACGACCTTGGCGGTGATGGCATCCCACACGTTGGTCACGATGAGGGGCTCGCCGGGCACATGCAGCGAGAGCAGGAGTTCGGCCTTCTGGAGCTGGGTGAGTGTCATGCGTTTCAGTCTGACTGGCCTGAGCCACCTAAGCGAGAGGAAAATCTGATTTCAGGGGATGCTCAGGCAACCGCTGGCTGGCGCCCAGCCGGCACTGCGGCGCTTCTAGCGGATCTGCTGCTGACGTGCAGTGACGGGGATCAACAGGAGCAGGCCGAGGAGCAGTACGAGCATGATGCCGAGAATGCCCCAGTAGACGGCGCCGAAGATCGACACGAAGATCGCGAAGGCCGTGGGGGCGAGAAAGCTGACAGCGCGACCGGTGGTTGCGTAGAGCCCGAAGACTTCACCCTCACGCCCGACCGGAATGAGTCGCGCCAGAAAAGTACGGCTGGCGGATTGCGCCGGACCGACGAACAGGCAGAGGGCCAGGCCGGCGGTCCAGAAGACGATCTGGCCGCCATCGTGCAGCAGGAATACGAGCATCCCGCTGACCAGCAAGCCCACGAGTGCGGTCACGATCACGGGTTTGGCACCGAGACGGTCGTCGAGCGATCCCACGGCCATGGTGGCGATGCCGGCCACGACGTTGGCGGCGATGGCGAATATGATCACTTCGCTCGGCGAAAATCCGAAAACGGATGCCGCGAGCACACCTCCGAAGGTGAAGACACCGGCCAGGCCGTCGCGAAAGATGGCACTCGCGAACAGAAAATAGACGGTCGGGCGGCTGGTGCTCCAGAGACGCTTGACGTCGTGGGCGAGCACGACGTAGCTCTGCAGAAAGCCGACCTTCTCGCGGCGTGCTGCTGCGGGCGCCCGATACTCGGGTACCCGCAGAAGCACGGGCAGCGCGAAGAGCCCGAACCAGGCTGCGGCAACGAGCATTGTGACGCGCACGGCCAGGCCGTTCTCGCTCGTCACACCGAACAATCCCACTTCGGGGGCGATGAAGCCGAAGTAGACGATGAGCAGCAGCACAATTCCGCCGAGGTAGCCCATGCCCCAGCCGAACCCGCTGACCTTGCCGATGGTGCGGGGAGTCGAGACCTGGCCGAGCATCGCGTTGTAGTTGACACCGGCGAATTCGAAGAAGACGTTGCCCGCAGCGAGCAGAACCAGCCCGAGCACCAGATAGCTGGGGCTGGCTTCGATGAAGAACATGGCGGTGGTGAGGCCGACCACCACGAACGTGTTGGCACCGAGCCAGAATTTGCGCCTCCCCGAGGTATCGGAGCGCTGCCCGGTGATCGGGGCCAGAACCGCTACGAGGAGCCCGGCAATGGCCAGCGCCCAGCCCAGTTGGGCCGAGACGGCGGCTTCGTCGCCGAACGCGGAGCCGGTGAGGTACACGCTGAACACGAACGTGGTGACGACAGCGTTGAATGAAGCGGAGCCCCAGTCCCAGAACGCCCAGGCCACCACCCGGCCACGCGTTGGAGGGGCACCCGCGTCTACGGCGACAGTCTCGGTCATGTGCACAATCTACTGCTCCGGGGTAAACATCCGGATTTGCCGGCCCGCGGCATCCGCTTGTGTCTCAGTGGGTGCGTTGAAACTTGAGTCACTCACACTCAACTTTCAGCCCGAGAAATTGACACGGACGAATCGGTTCTGGAATACTTGAGTCATCGAGGCTCAAGTCTTGAGATTACTTTGTAGTTCGTTTCGCACATGATTGAAGGAGAACAACCCACATGGCTCGTGCAGTAGGTATTGACCTCGGAACCACCAACTCTGTGGTGGCCGTGCTCGAAGGTGGAGAACCCACCGTCATCGCCAACGCTGAAGGCTTGCGCACCACCCCCTCGGTGGTCGCGTTCACCAAGGACGGCGAGGTTCTCGTCGGAGAAACCGCCAAGCGTCAGAACGTCACCAACGTCGACCGCACCATTTCCAGCGTGAAGCGCCACATGGGCACCGGCTGGACCGTCGGCATCGACGACAAGAAGTACACCCCGCAGGAGATTTCGGCGCGTATCCTCGCCAAGCTCAAGCGGGACGCCGAGCAGTACCTGGGCGAGAAGGTCACCGACGCCGTCGTGACCGTGCCGGCGTACTTCAACGACGCCGAGCGTCAGGCCACCAAGGAGGCCGGCGAGATCGCCGGCCTCAACGTGCTGCGCATCATCAACGAGCCGACCGCCGCCGCGCTCGCCTACGGCCTCGACAAGGGCAAGGAAGATGAGCTCATCCTGGTCTTCGACCTCGGAGGCGGAACCTTCGACGTGTCGCTGCTCGAGGTGGGCAAGGACGATGATTTTTCCACAATCCAGGTGCGTTCGACCGCCGGCGACAACCGCCTCGGCGGCGACGACTGGGACCAGCGCATCGTTGATCACCTGATCAAGCGCTTCAAGGAGACCACCGGCGTCGACGTCTCGAAGGACAAGATCGCCAAGCAGCGCCTGAAGGAAGCTGCTGAGCAGGCCAAGAAGGAACTCTCCTCCAGTATGTCGACGAGCATCCAGCTGCCCTACCTGTCGCTGACTGAAAACGGTCCGGCCAACCTCGACGAGACGCTCACCCGCGCCCAGTTCGAGAAGATGACCGAAGACCTGCTTGACCGCACCAAGAAGCCCTTCCAGGACGTCATCCGTGAGGCCGGCGTGAAGGTCGGCGACATCGCCCACGTCGTACTCGTCGGCGGTTCCACCCGCATGCCCGCCGTGTACGAACTCGTCAAGAGCGAGACCGGCGGCAAGGACCCGAACAAGGGCGTCAACCCTGACGAGGTTGTTGCCGTCGGCGCCGCCCTGCAGGCCGGCGTACTGAAGGGCGAGCGCAAGGACGTTCTGCTCATCGACGTCACCCCGTTGAGCCTCGGCATCGAGACCAAGGGCGGCATCATGACGCGCCTGATCGAGCGCAACACGGCCATACCGACCAAGCGCAGCGAAACCTTCACCACGGCCGATGACAATCAGCCGTCCGTTGCGATCCAGGTTTTCCAGGGCGAGCGCGAGTTCACCCGCGACAACAAGAACCTCGGAACCTTTGAGCTCACCGGCATCGCGCCGGCGCCGCGCGGAATTCCGCAGGTCGAGGTCACCTTCGACATCGACGCCAACGGCATCGTGCACGTCTCCGCCAAGGACAAGGGCACCGGAACCGAGCAGTCGATGACCATCACGGGCGGTTCCTCGCTCGCGAAGGAAGACATCGAGCGCATGGTGCGCGAGGGTGAAGAGCACGCCGCCGAGGACAAGCGCCTGCGCGAAGTCGCCGAGACCCGCAACACGGCCGAGCAGCTCGCCTACTCGATCGAGAAGCTCATCAAGGACAACGTCGACAAGCTGCCCGAAGACGTGAAGAATGAGGTGCAGGCCGATGTCGACGCCCTCAAGTCCGCTCTCGCTGGCGACGACGACGACGCGGTGAAGACCGCGTTCGACAAGCTCAACGAAAGCCAGGGCAAGCTCGGCGAAGCCATCTACAAGTCCAGCCAAGCGGATGCCGCAGCGGGCGCCGACGAGGCCGGAACCAATGAGGCTTCCACCGAAGAGAACAAAGACGAAGACGTTGTCGACGCCGAGGTTGTTGACGACGACGAAGACGACAAGAAGAAGTAGGCCGCAACTATGGCTGACAAGAAACATCCAGGCAAGGACGCTGCGGGGGTGCCCGATGACGGCACCGGCGCGGGCGTTCCCTCGGAAGCAGCGCCCGATGCCGCATCCGCTGGTGACGAAGAAGCCGCGGCTTCGGCCGACGGGATCGAAGAAGACGAACTGACCGTTCAGGACATTCTGGACGCGGCAGAGCGTGAAGTGGCGGAGCCGACGAGCGAACACCTCGCCGACCTCAAGCGTGTGACGGCCGAGTACGCCAACTACCGTCGGCGTACCGAAGCCAACCGCGCCATCGAAAAAGAGCGCGTGACCGGGGATATCGTCAAGGTGCTTATTCCGGTACTCGATGACATCTACCGTGCTGAGAAGCACGGCGACCTCGTACCCGACTCTGCTTTCGCCACGATCGCGGCCAAGCTGCGGGCAAGTGTTGAGCGCCTGGGCCTGACGTCATTCGGCACGGTCGGCGACCCCTTTGACCCGACCATGCACGAGGCGATCTTCCAGCAGCCGAGTGCGGCCGTCGACACCGAAACCGTCGGCGATGTCGCGGAGACGGGGTATTACCTCGGTTCCACGCTGCTGCGCGCGGCCAAGGTCGTCGTTCAGGTACCGAGCGATGGCTAGCCAGGACTGGTTCGACAAAGACTTCTACAAGGTTCTCGGGGTATCGAAAGATGTCACGCCGGCCGAGTTGAAGAAGGCGTACCGCAAACTCGCCCGAAAGTACCACCCGGACTCCAACCCGGGAAACCCAGCCGCTGAGGCGAAGTTCAAGGAACTCAGCGAGGCGCACTCGGTGCTCAATGATGCCGCCCAGCGCAAGGAATATGACGCCGTCCGGGCCATGGGCAGCGGGGCGCGGTTCGCTGCGCCCGGCGGCCGGGCTCAGAGCGGCGGCTTCGAGGACGCTTTCGGAGGCATGTTCGGCGGCGGAAGCCGTCAGCAGAGTTACACCTTCGAGCAGGGTGGCTTCGACGATATCCTCGGGGGTATGTTCGGCAGAGGTGGCGGTGGTGGGGCCGGCTTCGGTAACCCCACCGGCGGCTACCGGGGATCGGGCGCGCCGACCAGGGGCCGCGATGTGATCGCGTCGACGACCATCGACTTCATCACGGCCACCCAGGGCGACCAGATCAGTCTGCAGACCCAGGACGGCCGACCGATCAAGGTGAAGATTCCGGCCGGAGTCGCGGACGGGCAGAAGATTCGCCTGCGCGGCAAGGGTCAGTCCAGCCCCGACGGAGGAGAATCCGGCGATATTGTGCTGACGATCACTGTGCGCAAGCATCCGGTGTTCGAACGCGACGGCCTCAACCTGCGCGTGACAGTTCCGGTCACCTTCGTCGAGGCCAGCCTCGGCGCGACGATCGAGGTGCCCACCCTCGGAGGCAGACCGGTCAAGTTGCGCGTTGCCCCCGGTACTCCCGGTGGCCGCGTGCTGCGGGTCAAGGGTCGCGGAGTAACCACCGCGAAAGGCACGGGCGACCTGCTCGCTATCGTGCAGGTCGCGGTGCCCTCGCACTTGTCGAAGGACGCGGAAGAGAAACTCGCAGCGTTCGCCGAAGCACTGCCCAAGGAAAACCCACGCGATGAACTGATCGCGCGGGCGAAGGGTTAGTCATGGACGAGACCACCCGGGTCTTCGTGATTTCCACGGCCGCCGAGCTTGCGGGAATGCACCCGCAAACCCTGCGCCAATACGATCGCCTGGGCCTCGTCAGCCCGGAACGCACCCCCGGCAAGAGCCGCCGCTACTCCATGCTCGACGTGGCAAAGCTCCGTGAAATCGCATTCCTGGGCTCGGAGGGTGTGAGTCTGGAAGGCATCCGTCGTATCCTCGAACTCGAGGATCACGTGCGCGGACTCGAAAATCGCGTGCGCGAACTAGAATCGACGCTCGCTGACGAACTGCTGAACCGTCCGGGCCGCCGCGTTTTTGCGGCTGGCTCCGCCGGTGACGTCATTTCGATGAAGGCGGGCACCCGCACCAGGCGCAGCAACCAGATCGTCATCTGGCGGCAGCCCAGACCATAGTCATTTGTAACAAGCTCCACGTTTCTGTTTCACAGCACGAACTGGTTGCACCGGCACCACTTTCAGGGGGAACCATGTCCGAATCGGGCACGCACGACCAGTCCGCGCCGCGGAACACCAGCAAGCACGAGAATGAGCGTGTGAACGAATTCGATTTCGACCGTCTGCGTCGTCGTCCCGACATCGAGGCGGAGAACCTCTTTGCCGTCGATGCGAGCGACCGACTCATTCTCGACGAAGCGGCCGGCGCGCTCGCCGCCTACCGCCTTGACGGCGTCGTCGTACTCGAGGACCGCTACGGCGCCCTCACCCTTGGCGCGGCCGCCCTGCATAACGCCCGCGGCATCCGGGTCTACCAGGACGCCCTCTCGGGAGAATACGCGCTCGACAGCAACGCCTCCGGCGTCAACCTGACGGATGCTTACCGCTCGCTGCCCCTTGGCGAAGAACTGCTGAAAGACGCCCACGTCGTGCTGCTGCAGTTGCCGAAAAGCCTCGATGCCCTCGACGAGATCGCCGGCGCCATCGCCAGGTACGCCTCGCCCGACGTCATCGTCTTCGCTGGTGGCCGCATCAAACACATGACCGTGAGCATGAACGAGGTGTTGCGCCGCCACTTCGGCGCCCTCAACGTGCGCCCGGCACGCCAGAAATCCCGCGTGCTGATCGCTTCCTCGCCGCTAGCCACGTCGATCACAGACTGGCCGCACAGCGAGCGGCACGAGGACTTCGACCTCACCGTGCGCGGCCACGGCGGCGTGTTCGCCGGCACCAGTATCGATATCGGTACCCGGGCATTGCTCGAGGTGCTCGACCGCATGAAGCCCGACGCCGAACGCGCCATCGACCTCGGCTGTGGAACCGGTGTGCTCGCCGCGGCACTGGCCGCGCAGCGTCCGCTGCTGCAGGTGCTCGCTACGGATCAGTCGGCCGTCGCCGTCGCATCCGCTCGCGCGACCGTCGACGCCAACGCGCTCGCCGATCGCGTCACCGTGGTGCGCGCTGACGGGCTGTCCGGCCAGGCCGACAACTCGGCCGACCTGATTCTGCTCAATCCGCCGTTCCATATCGGAGCGTCGGTGCATGCCGGCCTGGCCGAGAAGTTGTTCATCGACGCGGCGAGGGTGCTCGCACCCGGCGGCGAACTCTGGACGGTGTGGAACACCCACCTCGGCTACCGCCCGATGCTCACCCGCATCGTCGGCTCGACCCGCCAGGTCGGCCGCAACACCAAATTCACCGTGACGGTATCAACCGGCCGCTGACTCGTTGGCGCGGGTCAGGCACCGACGAGCTGCTCGCCGTTCAACACGTCGAGCTGCCACTGTGTCGCGTCGTCGGCGGCCACGTGGTGATGGTGCACGAGGTTGAGCGTGGCATTGCTGATGCTGCCAATGCGCTGGTCGAGGGCGTGCTCAAGGCTCAGCCGTATGAGGGTGCCGTGGGCAACGACGATGATGCGCGCACCGGGATGGCGTTCGGCCAGCTGGTGCAGCGCATCGACCCCGCGCTCCGCGACAGCCTCTTCGGTCTCGGCGCCGTGGAATCCACCGGGAAATCGCAGGGCATCAAGCTCCGGTCCGGCGCTGAGACCCTCGGCCGGCCCGTAGTTGCGCTCGATCAGGCCCGGAATGCGCCGGGCGATGTCGAGGCCGAGCTGTTCGCCGATCAGGTCAGCAGTTTCGGCGGCCCGAGACAGCGGCGACGAAACGATGAAATCCCAGCCGTAGCGCTGGAGGGGAACGACGGCATCCGCTGCCTGGCCACGTCCCACGTCGTTGAGCGGGATATCGGTGGCACCCTGGATGCGCAGGGCGGCATTCCAATCGGTTTGGCCGTGGCGGATGAGGGCGAAGGTCGTCGTCGTGGTCACCCGTCTATTCTGCCTTGGCCGACTGGGAGTGGGCGGCGTGCCGCGGATTCCACCTCGTGCTTCGGCGCAGCCCAGGCCAATCGAGCGACTTCCCTGACCGACCAGCTCAACAGCATGACGAGGAGCACGTTGCGCACGGTGAGCAGCAGGAGCGAAAACGGGTCGCCGGCGATGAGCGGCAGGTAGAAGATGGGGAAGACCAGCGTGGTCAGGCCGGCTATGGCCAGCATGAGCACGGCCGGAACCCGCCACAGCATCCAGCTGCGCCCGACACCGACGGCGACCACCGGCACCAGCCACAGCATGTACTGCGGTGACCCGACCTTGTTGAAGACGACGAACGCGCTGACCAGGGCGAGGGAACCAAGCAGAACGAGCTGGGCGGCATCCGCTCGCCGCAGTGTGGCGATGAGTAACAGCACAAAAATAGCCGCGATGGCCGCGAACATGACCGGCGTCATCAGCGAGGCAACCAGATCGGTGCCCGGGCCCGACACCTCACGCGTGGCGATGGAATAGTTCTCGTAGATGACCGTGTCGGGGCGACCCAGGGTGGCCAGCCATACCCACGGGGTGGTGATGGGCGCCTCGAGCTGCAGGGCACGGTCGGTTTGTTCCGTGATGAAGCCGGTGAGATAGCGCAGTCCGCCCAGCAGCCAAACGGATGCTGCCACTCCGGCGGACAGCGCGGCCCCGGTGAGCAGTACCGTGCGTCGTCGGGGTGACACCGTGACCACGGCGAGAATGACCGCGGCCGGCCAGACCTTGATCCAGGTGGCGAGAGTGAGCAGGACCGCGGCTACCAGCGGACGCCGGGCGAGCAGCACGAGGCCGACGATGACGAGGGGGGCCGTTATCCCTTCGAGGCGCAGCAGGCCCACCGGGCTGAGCAGGAACGATGCGAGCAGCCAGTACCAGGCAGACTTGAACCCGCTGCGGCGGCGCCCCCAGTCGGTGAGCGCCCCGACGGCAACCGCGTTGAGCACGGTCGTCATCAGGAACCACAGCAGTTGATACAGCAGCGGACCAGCGACGCTCGCGAAGGCGATTGGGAGAATGGCGCCGATCGGGTAGACCCAGGCGGTATCGATTCCCTGCCAGACGCCGTTGCTGAAGCCGAGCTCGGCCCAGGTGCGGTAGAGCGGAAGGTCTCCAAGCACGCGGCCGGTGAGGATGGTGGGGAGGAGTGCGAGCAGGAAAACCGTGTGCAGGACGAGGAAGCCGAGCGCCAGGGTGCGCGGGCGTTGCAGGGTGAGACGGCGGCTCGGGGTGAGCGCTGTCGCCAGGCGGGCGTCAACCCGATCGAAGATTGTGGACATGGGACCGTTTCTGCAGGTGCGAGGTGGGGTCTTTGCGTGCAGCTTAGGGGTGCCGGGTTAACGTGCGGTGTCGGAGGAGGCGGTTATGCCCGGGCCGTCGGGGTCCAGGTTACGAAACCGGGCCCAGGATAGACTTGGGTTCTACTGGTCGTTGCAACACCCAGACTCTTGGGAGTTTGTATGACCACGTTAAACCCGACCAATGAGCCCTCGACCGACGAACAGAATCCGTGCGCGGACAAGGCGTCTTTTCTGGCTCTGCTGGAGCGACTTGGTGACGTGACTTCTGCCTCGGCTGAGCTGGGCATCAACCGCGGCACTGGCTACCGTTGGGCGCGCAGCGTTGGGATTCGAGGGCCGAAACCGCACCCTGGGCGTGAGATGTTCCGTGAGCTCCGCGCGGCTGGCACTCCCCGCCGTGAGGCGGCCGCTTTGGCCGATGTCGATATCAGGACTGCCGTCGACTGGGACAAAGGGATCCGTAAATC
>NZ_FOCN01000044.1 GCF_900110125.1 Cryobacterium luteum | reverse complement strand
GACCTGGGACCAAGGTGTCGAGATGGCGCATCACACTGCCATCCGCCTTGGCACAAACATGGACGTCTACTTCTGCGACGCAGCCAGCCCCTGGCAACGCGGATCCAACGAGAACACCAACGGCCAACTACGCCAGTACTTCCCCAAGGGCACCAACCTCTCCACCTACACCGCCGACGACTTACGCGCGGCAGCACACGAGCTCAACGAACGCCCACGGAAGACGCTCGACTGGGACACCCCCGCCGAGCGCTTCGCTAAACTGCTGACTACTGAATAGACCACCCGGTGTTGCAACGACCCCCAGAAACCGCCAGATCATGGGCCCCGTTTCCGGGCCCGGGCCCGGAAACGGGGCGGGGTCAGGCCAGGAGCTCTCGGATGTCGGCGGCGGTCAGGGCGGTGCCGGCGGGGGCGCCGTCGGTCATGACGCTTTCGAACAGACGAGCCTTGGTGGCCTTGAGGGCCATGACCTTCTCTTCGATGGTGTCCTTGGACACCAGGCGGTAGACCATGACGTTCTTGGTCTGGCCGATGCGGTGCACGCGGTCGACGGCCTGGGCCTCGGTCGCCGGGTTCCACCAGGGGTCGAGCAGAATGACGTAGTCGGCCTCGGTGAGGTTGAGGCCGAATCCGCCGGCTTTAAGGCTGATCAGAAAGACCGAGCTCGAGCCCTCCTTGAAGTCACTGATGGCCTTGGCCCGGTTGCGCGTCTTGCCGTCGAGGTAGGAGTAGCTGATGCCGGCGGCGTCGAGCCGGTCGCGGGCCTTGCCAAGGTACTGGGTGAACTGGCTGAAGATGAGGGTGCGGTGGCCCTCGGCGACTGTGTCTTCCAGCAGTTCGAGCAGGGCGTCGAGCTTGGTTGACGGCACACTGTCGTATTTCGCGTCGTAGAGGCTCGCGTCGAGGCTGAGCTGGCGCAGCATGGTGAGCGAGCGAAAAATCTCGAACCGGTTCGCGTTCATGTCCTCGATCAGGCCGAGCACCTTTTGCCGCTCGCGGGCGAGGTGCATGTCGTAGACCTTGCGGTGCCGCGGGTGCAGGTCGAGTTCAAGTACCTGCTCCTGCTTCTCGGGCAGGTCGCTGGCCACCTCGGCCTTGGTGCGGCGCAGCATGAACGGACGGATGCGGCGGCGCAGCTGTGCGAGCCGGTCGACGTCGGCATCCGTTTCAATGGGCTTGCGGTAATAGTCGGCGAACCGGCTGGGGCTCGGGAACAGGCCGGGGGCGGTGATGGAGAGCAGCGACCACAGCTCCATGAGGTTGTTTTCCATGGGTGTGCCGGTGATGGCGAGCTTGAACGGGGTGCGCAGTCGGCGCGCGCAGACGTGTGCCTTGCTCTGGTGGTTCTTCACGAACTGGGCCTCGTCGAGCAGCAGCCCGGCCCAGTCCTGCGCGTTGTACTCCTCGAAGTCGAGGCGGAACAGCGTGTAGGAGGTGATCACGACATCCGCTTCACCCATGACGTCCTTCAGGCTCGACCCGCGCTTGCCGGCGGTCTGCGTGATGGCTGCCGTCGTGAGGTCGGGCGCGAACCGGGCGCACTCGGTGGCCCAGTTGGAGACGACGCTCGTCGGGGCGACCACGAGGAACGGCTTGCGGGCTGCACCCGGCTCGGCGCGCTGGCTGTCGCGAGCGTGAGCGATGAGCGCGATGGCCTGCAGGGTCTTGCCGAGTCCCATATCGTCGGCGAGTACGCCGCCGAGCTGGTGGTCGTAGAGAAAACTGAGCCAGTCGAATCCGGTCTGCTGATAGGCGCGGAGGGTGGCGTGCACGGCGGGCGGGAGCGGGCGTTCGGCGATCGGCGCTGCCTCAGACAATCCTTCGACCGCGCTGCGCCAGGCGGCGGACTGCTCGGCGACGACCCCGAGCAACTGCAGTTCGTCCCACAGGTCGGCCTGAAAACGGCTGAGGCCGAGCGTGCCGGCGTTGCTCTCCTGCAGTCCCCGCGCCTCTTCGATCAGGCGGCGCAGCTGCTGCAGCTCGGGGCGGTCGAGGCTGAAATAGGTGCCGCTGTCGAGGATCATCAGATCCTGGTCGGTGGCCAGCGCGCGAAACAGGTCGTCGAAGGGAATGTCTTCGCCCTCGATCGAAACGGTCACGGCGAGGTCGAACCAGTCGCGAGTGTCGGTGCTTTCAGTGGTGGCGAGGCTGATCACGGGGGCTTCGTCGGCTTCGCGGTAGCTCGGGGCATCGGCTGAGACCTGAACGACGATGCCGGCGTCGGCGAGCAGCGGCACGCTGTGCTCGAGAAAATTGATCATGACGGCGCCGCGCAGCTCGGAGTGCTCGAGCAGTCGAGCCGCGCTGATCGGCGTGGCGGGCTGCCAGAGCGGCTCGAACGAGCGGATCGCGCGTTCGAGCTTGCGCAGCGTGTCGGCTTCGCGGGTCAGGTCGCGAAAGCGGGTGTCGCCGGGCGTCGGTCGCAGCGGGTGCCGGTACAGCACGGGTTGCGCGGCCACGGCGGCAGCCACGATTTCGGCAGCGTTGCCAGCGCCGGTAGTGCCCCCAGCGGATGCCGCCGCTCCGGGAGCGCCGACCGGCGCGGCCTGGTCGTCGGTCGCGGCAGTGGCCGGGCTGGTGTCGGTGGGCGCAACGTACTGCCACTCCCAAGCGAGGGTGATGCGGGCATCCGTCTGATGGGTGATGGCGAGGGCGAGCAGGGGTCGCGCGGTCTTCGGCAGTTCAAACGAAGCGTCGTGGCTGGTCAGGGTGAGTTTATGCTGCAAAAAAGGGTAGTAGTCGGCGAGAAAAGCTGCTTCGTCGTCGGCGGGAATGTGCAAGCCGCCGGTGACCGCGAGGGCACGGATCTCGGAACTGACCTGCGCGTTCAGCGGGGCGAGAACGAGCTGTCGGCCAGTCGCCAGCGGGTCGATGGGGCTTGTGAAGGTGTAAGCGCCGTGCGCCGGATCGCCCAGGAAACCGAATTCAGCGCCGCGATGCAGCCGCTCGTTCAGCAGGAGCAGCGGGGTCAGTTGCAGGCCCTCGTCGTCACGACGGATGTCGAGCTCGAGCGCGGCGGGCGTGGGGGAGAGCAGAACGGGATTCTGGGCATCCGTTGCGCAGACCATGGGCAGACCGCTCAGCTGGGCCTCGTGCAGCAGGTCCCAGAGCGCCTTGTTCTCGAAGTTGTCGAGGTAGAGCCAGTGGTCGGTGTAACTGTAATAACGCTGCCCGGTGGCCGAGAGGGCATAGAGCGCGTTGAGAATCTTGCGGTGGCCGCGATTGTAGGTGCCGGGGGTCCAGGACAGGTTGTCCCAGGTGAGGGAGCCGCGAATCCACTTACCCTTCTTGCCCATCACCATGGGGCGGGCCCCGAGTCGGCGGGGCTGTGGGCGCCGGTTGGGGCTGTAGGCGGGTTCAAGCAGATCGAATTGCAGGGCGAGGGCCGTGCTGGTGGCCGTCTCCGAGCCGGACGGTTTGGCGATCGGCGCCAGTGCGGCTCGCCAAGCTGGCACCGGTGGGCGAATGGGAATGACGGGGGCTGGGGAGGGTGGCTGGTAGGCGGCCGGCACAAAGGTCGACTCGAACACCGGGGTGCGGTGGTCTCCGATCGCTCGCACGTTGGAGGCGGTGCGCTCGGCTGGGGTGCTGCGGCTGGCCAGCAGCAGGGCGGCGACATGCTTGCAGTTGCTGCCCATCGGGCAGGTGCAGGTTCCGCTGGCTCGCACCGCCTGGCCGGCGGCATTCAGCGTAAACGAGACCAGAACGGTGTACGGCTGTGGGCTGGTGCCGCTCACGCGGCCGGTGAGGTGTGTTCCCGACGGGGCCCAGGACTGTTCGGTGACGTGACCGTTGCGGGCGTAGCGTTCACCGCGCGAGAAGGACTGGCTGCCGACGATGCGGGCGATCTCGTGCGTGCTGAGGGAATGGGCCATAGGTGTGGGAGCTCCGTAAGAACAAGGGACCAACCTTTATTATCTCACGCGAGACTGCCCCATTCCTGACGGACATCGTGCTGCGGCGTGCTGGCACGGGTCGGCGCTACGTAGTAAACTTGAGTCAGCGAGGCTCAACTTTAGAGGAGACTGTTCATGCAAGCCGGTCAGCAACCACCGCAGCAAGACGCCAAAACCGCTCTCGAACTGTATGGGGTGAACCTCACCGACATCGCCCGCAGCGGCAAGCTCGACCCGGTGATCGGACGAGACGCCGAGATTCGTCGAATCAGCCAGGTTCTCACCCGACGCACTAAGAACAACCCGGTTTTGATCGGCGAACCCGGCGTCGGAAAGACGGCGGTTGTGGAGGGCCTCGCCCAGCGCATCGTCGCCGGCGACGTGGCCGACTCGCTCAAAGACAAGCAGTTGGTCTCTCTCGACTTGGCCGCCCTCGTGGCCGGCGCCAAGTATCGCGGCGAGTTCGAGGAACGGCTCAAGGCCGTGCTCAAGGAGATCAACGACGCCGACGGAGCGATCATCACCTTCGTTGACGAACTGCACACCCTCATGGGTGCGGGCGGCGGCGAAGGCTCCGTCGCGGCCAGCAACATGCTCAAACCCATGCTCGCTCGCGGCGAACTGCGCCTGATCGGCGCCACGACCCTCAACGAATACCGCGAGTTCATTGAAAAGGATGCCGCGCTCGAGCGCCGCTTTCAGCCGGTGCTCGTCGACGAGCCCTCGGTGGAGGACACCGTCGCCATTCTGCGCGGGCTCAAGGAACGCTATGAAGCCCACCACAAGGTGACGATCGCCGATTCTGCCCTCGTGGCCGCGGCATCCCTCTCGAATCGATATATCACCGCACGCCAGCTGCCCGACAAGGCGATCGACCTCATCGACGAGGCTGCGAGTCGGCTGCGCATGGAGATCGACTCCTCGCCGGTCGAGATCGATGAGTTGCGGCGCAGTGTGGACCGGCTGAAGCTTGAAGAGCTCGCCTTGAAGAAGGAGAAGGACGACGCTTCCAAGGCACGATTGGTGAAGCTGCGCGACGATCTCGTCGAGCGTCAGGCCAACCTGAAGGAACTGCAGACCCGCTGGGACACCGAGCGGGCCTCGCTCAATCGGGTGGGCGAGCTGCGCGAGCGGCTCGACGCCGCGCGGATCGACTCTGACCGGGCCCAGCGCGAGGGCAACCTTGAGAAGGCGTCCCGGCTGCTCTACGGCGACATTCCGGTGATGGAACGGGCGCTTGCCGACGCCGAGAAGGAAGAATCTGTTGGCCCCCGCATGGTCAACGAGCAGGTTACGAGCGAGGACATCGCCGCGGTGGTCGCCGCCTGGACCGGAATTCCGGTGGGTCGGCTGCTGCAGGGCGAGACCGAGAAGCTGCTGGGCCTTGAAAATGAGCTCGGCCACCGTCTGATCGGCCAGAAGCGCGCCGTACGTGCCGTCGCCGACGCCGTGCGACGTTCGCGCGCCGGTATCTCCGACCCCGACCGCCCGACTGGGTCGTTTCTGTTCCTCGGGCCCACCGGTGTCGGCAAGACCGAGCTGGCCAAGGCGCTCGCCGAGTTTCTGTTCGACGATGAAAAATCCATGGTGCGCATCGACATGAGCGAGTACGGAGAGAAGTTCTCGGTGAGCCGTCTGGTCGGGGCCCCTCCGGGGTATGTCGGCTATGAGCAGGGCGGTCAGCTGACCGAGGCGGTGCGGCGTCGCCCCTACTCGGTCATTCTGTTCGACGAGGTCGAGAAGGCACATCCCGAGGTCTTCGATGTGTTGCTGCAAGTGCTCGATGACGGACGCCTCACCGACGGCCAGGGCCGCACCGTGGACTTTCGCAACACCATCCTCGTGCTCACCTCCAACCTCGGGTCGCAGTTCCTTGTCGATCCGACCCTGTCGGTGGAACAGAAAGAGGAGGCCGTGCAGGGCCTCGTACGGCAGGCGTTCAAGCCCGAGTTCGTCAACCGACTCGACGACATCGTGGTGTTCTCCTCCCTCACAACCGATGAGCTCGGCGAGATCGTTGAACTTGACGTCGACCGACTGCAGAAGCGCCTGGCCGAGCGCCGCCTTGAGCTGGCTGTCACACCGGATGCCCGCCGCTGGCTCGCCGAACGCGGCTACGACCCGATCTATGGTGCGCGTCCTCTGCGGCGCCTGATGCAGCGGGAGATCGATGACCGTTTGGCGCGGGCACTGCTCGCCGGCGACATTCGCGACGGCGACACGGTACTCGTGGCGCTCGCCGCCGACGGGGATGCGCTCACCGTGGCATCCGCTCCGGTGCTGCCGGAGGTGGCGCTCGAGGACGATTTGCTCTGACCCGCCGGAGAGCGGGCAAAGCATTGGTGCAGGACCGCGGAAACAACCGATGACCTGATTTCGCGTGCAGGAAGGGGATGCCCAGAATCGCCGGTTAGGGTTTAGCAATGCTTGCAACTGTGATTCATGGTGAACGGGATGTTCGCCTCGAGGAAGTTCCCGACCCCGTGCTCTCGACCGGTGGCGACGCCATCGTTCGCGTGGTCGCGGCCTGCGTCTGCGGGTCGGACCTGTGGCCATATCGCGGCGTCACGCCCACCAAAGAACCGCACCGCATCGGCCACGAATTCGTCGGCATTGTCGAGGCCACCGGTTCCGACGTGTCGACCGTCAAGGTCGGCGACTTCGTCATCGCACCGTTCTACGACTGCGACGGCACCTGCGTCAACTGTCGGAACGGTGTGAGCACCTCCTGCCTGAACGGCGGCTGGTGGGGAGCGGAAGACCAGCTCGGCGGGTTCGCCGATGGCGCCCAGGGCGAACGCGTGCGCGTGCCCCACGCCGACGGAACCCTCGTCGCCACCCCGAGCGTTCCAAGCGACGAGCTCGTTCCGAGCCTGCTCACCCTCGCCGATGTCATGGGCACCGGACACCACGCGGCCGTCTCGGCCGGCGTTGAGCCGGGCTCAACCGTGGTCGTCGTCGGTGACGGCGCCGTCGGGCTCTGCGCCATCCTGGCGAGCAAGCGCCTCGGCGCGAGCCGTATTGTGGCCATGTCCCGGCACGCCGACCGTCAGGCGGTGGCGCGCGAATTCGGAGCGACCGACATCATCGAAGCGCGTGGCGATGAGGGTGTTGCCGCCGTCAAAGCCCTGTTCGACGGTGTCGGCGCCGACTACGTGCTCGAGTGCGTCGGAACCCAGGAATCGATGGATCAGGCCATCCGCTCGGCTCGCCCCGGCGGAATGGTCGGCTACGTCGGCGTGCCCAACGGCGGCGCCGAGCTGCCCATTCGCACCCTGTTTGGCACGAACGTGGGCGTAAACGGGGGCGTCGCATCCGTTCGCAGCTATGTTGAGGAGCTGCTGCCCGAGGTACTTTCCCGCCAGATCAACCCGGGCCGTGTCTTTGACCTGCAGCTGCCGCTAGCTGAGGTGGCTGAGGCCTACGCCGCCATGGACGAACGCCGGGCCATCAAGGTCCTGCTCCGCCCCTGACCGGTTCGCTAGAGTGCCCGGTTGACGAGGTCAAGCGGGCACTTTTGCGCTTTCGGCGGTCTAGTCGTTCTCGAGCAGCAGCTCGGCCAGGGGCAGGCGGGTGCGGGGAGCGATTTCGCGCTCGCGCAGCTCGGGGGTGAGGTCTTCGGCATTGCCGAGCACGCCCAACGCCGTCACGGTGACGACGGCCTGGTCGTCGGTGAGGTTGAAAGCTGCCGCGATGGCCGCGCCGTCAAAACCGCCCATTTGGTGCGTGTGCAGACCCTCGTGCTGAGCCTGAATGCTGAGGTGAGCGACGGCCTGGCCGACATCGTAGCGGGCCCACGGGTTCTCCCGGGTCTCATCGATCGACAGTTTGGCGACGTTCACGACGAGAACGGATGCCGTATCGGCCCACGCCCGGTTGAAACCCATCAGGGCGTCGGTGATGTTCGCGAAGCTCGCCGAACCGCGGCGCGCCACGATGAAGCGGGCCGGCTGCATGTTGCTTGCCGACGGCGCCCAACGAGCAGCTTCGAGCACCGTTGTGAGGGTGGCCTCATCGATGACAGCGGTCTTGTCGTAGGAGCGGGGGCTCCAACGCTCCGCCAGAATCTCGATGAGTGGGGACTCGGTGTCAGCGCGGCGCGAAGTGTCAGTGATGAGGGTCATGGGCGAGTCCTTTGATCGAGGAATGTAGGCGGGGCTACGCTGACCCACTCTCTCTAACGCTGCAGACTGCGCACTATTCCGCAGATGTGCCGGGGTTTCCTCTGTACCCGGGCCTGCTCGCCTGCTGCGCCTGCGCTTCAGGGCCCGCAATGTTGGGACGGGGCCCGGGCCGTGGGCCCTGGTTGGAAACTGGATTCACGGCCAGAACACGAGATCGCAGGTGGGTTGGTAAGCACGAAATGGGCGTGCGCAAGAAATTAGATCAGGCATTCTATTTTGGCGAGACGACGAGGCCTTTAGCCCCTAGAGTACAGCGCAATCAGGCCTGTCAAACGGCGGATGCGGCCGAAGTCGTGGGTTCCGAGCGCTGAGCCGCATTATTCCATTCACCTAGTTTATGTGAGTTTGTCTCGCTTTTTTGTTCGATTTGCGGTAGAATCGTTGTGAAGGAGGCACTGGCGCCCATGTTCATGGAAAACCCTGGCAGTCCGAGCTCGAATCCCGCCATTGTCGCGGTGGAGCAGGCCAGGGAAATTCTGTTGGCGGCGTTGGGTGGGGTGTCCTTTGGGTTGCTCGGTGACGAAGAATCGCTGAGCATGCTGATGGCTTTGGAGAGCGTGGGCCGGGTCGTCGACGGGGCTCGGGTGCTCTCCACGACCGATGTGCTGCGCCGCTCCGAATACTTCGATGCGGCCGCTGCTAAAGCCGCCGCTCAGGCTGCTGTTGATCGGAGTGCTGCTGCCCCGAGTACCGCTCCGAAGCGTGCTGGTGCGGTACTCGGTGACGCCGGTGGGGGCGGCATCAGCTGCGGCTGCGGCAGCGGCTCCGAGCGTGGCGGCTCCGAGCGTGGCGGGTGCGTCGGCGGCTCTGGCGGCGCCGACGTTGGCGCGGCGGCTCGGGTGCCGCAGCGGGGTCGAGCTGGTCTGCACCCTGGCCAGGCTCTCCCGCGCCGAGGTGCGCCAGCGTGCCGCGC
>NZ_FOCN01000054.1 GCF_900110125.1 Cryobacterium luteum | reverse complement strand
GCAGAAAGGCCACCCGGGGGTGGCCTTTCTGGTCGTTCTAAGTTAAGTCCGGCGGTGTCCTACTCTCCCACAGGGTCCCCCCTGCAGTACCATCGGCGCTGAGAGTCTTAGCTTCCGGGTTCGGAATGTGACCGGGCGTTTCCCTCTCGCTATAGCCGCCGAAACATCTTCCGATGAATCGAATCTATATTATTCAATTATAGAGCCCTCAATGATGAGGGTTTGTTCTCGACCGTACATCGAGAACCACATAGTGGACGCTAAAGCAGCTTCTTCAAACTGAAGTGTTATCAAATTATCGGCTTATTAGTACCGGTCAGCTCCATGGGTCTTTAGTCCCCACTTCCACATCCGGCCTATCAACGCAGTAGTCTAGCTGCGAGCCTCTCCCCCGAAGGGATGGAAATCTCATCTCGAAGCCGGCTTCCCGCTTAGATGCTTTCAGCGGTTATCCGTTCCGAACGTAGCTAATCAGCGGTGCTCCTGGCGGAACAACTGACACACCAGAGGTTCGTCCATCCCGGTCCTCTCGTACTAGGGATAGATCTTCTCAAATTTCCTGCGCGCGCAGCGGATAGGGACCGAACTGTCTCACGACGTTCTAAACCCAGCTCGCGTACCGCTTTAATGGGCGAACAGCCCAACCCTTGGGACCTACTCCAGCCCCAGGATGCGACGAGCCGACATCGAGGTGCCAAACCATGCCGTCGATATGGACTCTTGGGCAAGATCAGCCTGTTATCCCCGAGGTACCTTTTATCCGTTGAGCGACAGCGCTTCCACAAGCCACTGCCGGATCACTAGTCCCGACTTTCGTCCCTGCTCGACTTGTCAGTCTTACAGTCAAGCTCCCTTGTGCACTTACACTCGACACCTGATTACCAACCAGGTTGAGGGAACCTTTGGGCGCCTCCGTTACTTTTTAGGAGGCAACCGCCCCAGTTAAACTACCCACCAGGCACTGTCCCTGAACCGGATCACGGTTCGAAGTTAGGTATCCAATATGACCAGAGTGGTATTTCAACAATGACTCCACCTGAACTAGCGTCCAAGCTTCACAGTCTCCCACCTATCCTACACAAGCCACACCGAACACCAATACCAAGCTGTAGTAAAGGTCACGGGGTCTTTCCGTCCTGCTGCGCGTAACGAGCATCTTTACTCGTAATGCAATTTCGCCGAGTTCGCGGTTGAGACAGCTGGGAAGTCGTTACGCCATTCGTGCAGGTCGGAACTTACCCGACAAGGAATTTCGCTACCTTAGGATGGTTATAGTTACCACCGCCGTTTACTGGGGCTTAAATTCTCAGCTTCGCCTTGCGGCTAACCGTTCCTCTTAACCTTCCAGCACCGGGCAGGCGTCAGTCCGTATACATCGTCTTGCGACTTAGCACGGACCTGTGTTTTTAGTAAACAGTCGCTTCCCACTGGTCTCTGCGGCCTTCGAACGCTCCCGGAGCAAGTCCGTTCACGCCTCAGGCCCCCCTTCTCCCGAAGTTACGGGGGCATTTTGCCGAGTTCCTTAACCACGATTCTCTCGATCTCCTTAGTATTCTCTACCTGATCACCTGAGTCGGTTTGGGGTACGGGTGACTAAAACCTCGCGTCGATGCTTTTCTTGGCAGCATAGGATCACTGATTTCACCCTTACGGGCTACCCATCGGGTCTCAACCATCATGAGAGACGGATTTGCCTATCTCTCGGCCTACATCCTTAGACCGGGTCAACCATCGCCCGGCTCAGCTACCTTCCTGCGTCACACCTGTTAATACGCTAACCGCACCAGCATAGGGTCGCACGCTAGGCCCCACGCTTCACCCCGAAGGGATCCATCTAGGGGATTCAGATGCTTAGCATTACTGGATTAGTTTGGGCGGTTTTTCGTCAGTACGGGAATATCAACCCGTTGTCCATCGACTACGCCTGTCGGCCTCGCCTTAGGTCCCGACTTACCCAGGGCGGATTAGCCTGGCCCTGGAACCCTTGATCTTTCGGAGGACGGGTTTCTCACCCGTCTTTCGCTACTCATGCCTGCATTCTCACTCGTGTGGCCTCCACGGCTGGTTTACACCGCCGCTTCGCTGGCCACACGACGCTCTCCTACCCATCAACACGGCTGAACCAACACCACAAGGGTGCGGCTAACCAAAAATATCAATGCCACAACTTCGGTGGCGTGCTTGAGCCCCGTTACATTGTCGGCGCGGAATCACTTGACCAGTGAGCTATTACGCACTCTTTCAAGGGTGGCTGCTTCTAAGCCAACCTCCTGGTTGTCTGTGCAACTCCACATCCTTTCCCACTTAGCACGCGCTTTGGGACCTTAGTTGGTGGTCTGGGTTGTTTCCCTCTCGACGATGAAGCTTATCCCCCACCGTCTCACTGCTGCGCTCTCACTTACCGGCATTCGGAGTTTGGCTGACGTCAGTAAGCTTTTGGGCCCCATCGGCCATCCAGTAGCTCTACCTCCGGCAAGAAACACGCAACGCTGCACCTAAATGCATTTCGGAGAGAACCAGCTATCACGAAGTTTGATTGGCCTTTCACCCCTATCCACAGCTCATCCCCTCCATTTTCAACTGAAGTGGGTTCGGTCCTCCACGACGTCTTACCGTCGCTTCAACCTGGCCATGGATAGATCACTTCGCTTCGGGTCTAGGACATGCGACTGAATCGCCCTATTCAGACTCGCTTTCGCTACGCATTCCCCTCTCGGGTTAAGCTCGCCACATATCACTAACTCGCAGGCTCATTCTTCAAAAGGCACGCTGTCACCAGAACAAAGCTGGCTCCAACGGTTTGTAAGCAAACGGTTTCAGGTACTATTTCACTCCCCTCCCGGGGTACTTTTCACCTTTCCCTCACGGTACTTGTTCACTATCGGTCATGTAGGAGTATTTAGGCTTATCAGGTGGTCCTGACGGATTCACACGGGATTTCTCGGGCCCCGTGCTACTTGGGATACTTCTCGGGCGATTGCTGCATTTCGACTACGGGGTTCGCACCCTCTATGACCAGGCTTTCAATCCTGTTCGTCTATACAACGTTCTAACCCTTACCATTCGGTAGAATAGGCAGAAAAGTCCCGCAACCCCGACCATGCAACGCCTACCGGCTATCACACATGATCGGTTTAGCCTCATCCGGGTTCGCTCGCCACTACTAACGGAATCACTGTTGTTTTCTCTTCCTGTGGGTACTGAGATGTTTCACTTCCCCACGTTCCCTCTACCCGCCCTATATATTCAGGCGGGAGTCACCAGGTCACCT
>NZ_FOCN01000006.1 GCF_900110125.1 Cryobacterium luteum | reverse complement strand
AAACTTCCCCGCCTACCCCACCCCCACCGGCATGGAACCCAGCGGCTGGGCCATCATCGGACTCGCTGCGAATTTCTGGGCCGGAGCATCCGCCCAACTCGGCGACGGACTCCTCCTCGGCCAACCCGCACAAGTCATGTTCACCCCGATCGGCTACCACTGGACCTACGGCGACGGCGACACCATTTCGACCGCGACCGGCGGCGCCAGCTGGGAAGCCCTCGGCCTCACCGAATTCACCCCCACCCCCACCAGCCACACCTACACCGAAAAGGGCACCTACACCGTCACCCTCACCGTCGACTACCGAGCCGACTACAGCTTCGGCGACCAAGGCTGGCGACCCGTCGAAGGAACCGTCACCGTGCCCTCCGCCCCGTTCACCGTCGTCGCAGCGAACGAATCCACCGTGCTCGTCGCCGAAGACTGCAACACCAACCCCCACGGACCCGGCTGCTGACCACGGCCGCGCCGGCGTCCAATCGCCACGAAGCAATCCGGTTATCTGTGCAGGGCCGGCACGATCAGGTAGACGCCATACAGCACGGCCAGGCCGCAGAGCACGAAGCAGGCGTAGCCGGCGAACAACGCCAGGCGTTTCATCCCGGACGTGAGCGGGTTCGCCGCAGCCGCCTTCCGCGCGCGTTTGAGCTGCTTAGCGGCCTTCTTCGGCGTCAGCACGGTGATCGCCCCGGTGAACTCGAGCGGGTCGACCAGGGGGATGCGTCCGGCCGTGGTGAGCAGGCGCAGGCCGAGGGAGTAGAGGCTCACGAGTAGCGCCGCTGAAAACAGTGACGCTACGGAGACGATGAGAAATGCGCTCCAGTCGATCACAGTGAGACCTTCTTACGGTCGCGGCGGGAGGGACGACGCGGTGTCTTCCTAATGTTGACCACCCGTCCGGCATCGTCGATGTCGTTGAGCAGGGTGTGGTGCGTGACCCGGTTGCGCCGCGACCAACGGAACAGCGCCATGATCACGATGGTTCCGATCACCATGTCGAGCACGATGCCGATCGGCCCCAGCAGGGCGAGCCCGGCCGCGAAGGCGCCCATGATCGCCGAAGCCGGCAGGGTCATGACCCAGCCGAGAGCGATGCGGCCGGCCATGCCCCAGCGAATGGTCGAGCCGCGGCGACCGAGCCCGGAACCGATCACCGAACCGGAAGCGACCTGCGTGGTGGAGAGTGCGAATCCAAGATGGCTCGAGGCGAGGATCGTGGCCGCGGTGCTGGTTTCAGCGGCGAACCCCTGCGCCGGCTTGATCTCGGTCAGGCCGGCGCCCATGGTGCGAATAATGCGCCAGCCACCGGTGTAGGTACCGATCGCGATCGCGAGCGCGCACGCGGCGATGACCCAGAAGGTGGGGCCAGTGCCGACGGCCTGGAAACCACCGGCGATGAGGGTCAGGGTGATCACTCCCATGGTCTTCTGGGCGTCGTTGGTGCCATGCGCCAGGGCGACCAGTGACGAGGAGAAGATCTGCGCGTACCGGAACCCGCCGCGGCCGTCTGGTTTGCCGACGTCCCGCCGGGTGATCATGTACGCCAGACGGGTCGCGACGAGGGCGACGATCCCGGCGATCAGTGGTGCGATCAGCGCTGGCAGAATCACCTTCGCGGCGACGACGTTGTAGTCGACGGCCTGAGAGCCAACGCCGATGACGGTCGCCCCGATCAGCCCGCCGAACAGCGCGTGGCTCGAGCTCGACGGGAGCCCCATCAGCCAGGTGACCAGGTTCCAGACGATCGCGCCGATCAGGCCGGCGAAGATAAGCTCTGGGGTGATCAGCACCCCGCGGTCGCCCTCCTTGATGATGCCGCCCGACACGGTGCGGGCAACCTCGGTCGAGAGGAATGCACCGACCAGGTTGAGCAGAGCGGCGACACCAACCGCGACTTTTGGTTTCATGGCCCCGGTCGCGATCGGGGTGGCCATGGCGTTCGCCGTGTCGTGAAAACCGTTGGTGAAGTCGAAGATGAGCGCCAGAGCAATCACCAGAACGATGATGAGGCTGAAGTCAGGCACGAGACACCACGCTTTCCAGGTCGGCGCCGAAGGTGAAGGTGGCGCGAACCGGTACGCCGGCGAGCACTCCCGGCAACCAGTACCGGGCATCGTCCCACATCTCATCGACTGGCAGACTCTGTACGTCCCACCAGACCGGGTTCAGCTCGTTCGATTCCCGCGGGGTGCCCGACCATTCGTCACAGACGAACACGGTCGACTCCTGGCTCCACTCCTCGCGGTGCGGAAACAGGTAGGTGAGATATCCCAGTTCGGTCAGAGCGGATGCCGCCACCACGAGACCGGACTCTTCCGCGATTTCACGCACCGCCGCATCCACTGCACTTTCCCCGATTTCCAGCTTGCCGCCGAGACCGACGATGTTGCCAACGCCGAGGCCTTTCTTCTTGCGCCCCAGCAGTACCTGCCGGTTGCCTTCGGAAGATAGTCGCGTGAGGTAGCACACGCATACCTGGGGCAAAGTCATTGGTTCATCTTAATACTCGTTGCACGGAAGGCTCGTTCGGCAGAAGGCCCCGGAGTGGATTCTAAGGCGGCTCCGATAAGGTAAATTCATGGACTTTGTACCCGCTTCCGGAACCATCACCATGTTCACGACCGACTGGTGCGGCTACTGCAAACGATTGAAGAAGCAGCTTGATACCGCCGGGATCGGCTACACCGAGGTGAACATTGAGCGAGTTGACGGTACTCCCGAACTCGTGATGAGCCTGAACAACGGGAACCAGACGGTGCCCACAATTCTCTACCCAGACGGCTCCGCCGCGACGAACCCGTCGCTGTCTCAGGTTCAGGCGAAACTCGCCTGACGCTCCTCCCGGCACTTGTTTGAGAAGCTGGCACTGGTTCGAACACGTGCGAACCGCTCAACCGCGTGCCACGAGTTGGGTTAGCCGAACAGTACGGCGGCCTCGTCGTACCGGGCCGGTGACACCCGCTTCAGGCCGATAGTGGCCGAAGCGATGCTCACTACGTCGATCTCAGTGCCGCGCAGCGACACCATCGATCCCCACTGCGAATTGTGGATGGCGTCGACCGCTGCCATGCCGAGGCGGGTGGCGAGCACGCGATCGTACGCCGAGGGGGCGCCACCACGCTGGGTGTGACCGAGAACGGTGGCGCGACTTTCGATGCCGGTGCGTTCCTCGATGAGCGGCGCGATGATCTCGCTGATTCCACCGAGGCGTGGGCGGTGAAAAGCGTCGAGGCCTTTGGTCGAGTGTGCCTCCTGCATGCCCGAGAGCAGAAAGCCCTCTGACACGACGATGACCGGGGCCCGGCCGCGATCCCGCACGTGCTCAACCCAGTCACAGATCTGCTCGATGGACTTGGGCTGCTCGGGAATGAGGATGGCGTGGGCGCCCCCGGCCATGCCGGAGTGCAGCGCGATCCAGCCGACGTGGCGTCCCATGACCTCGACGACCATGCAGCGGCCGTGGGACTCGGCGGTGGTGCGCAGGCGGTCGATCGCCTCCGTGGCGATCTCTACGGCGGTGTTGAAGCCGAACGAGTAGTCGGTGGCCTCGAGGTCGTTGTCGATGGTCTTGGGAACACCGACAATGTTCAGTCCGGCCTCGGTGAGGCGGTGCGCCGCGGTGAGGGTGCCCTCGCCGCCGATCGCTATCACGGCGTCGATTCCGTTGGCGTCGAGGGTGCGCTGAATGTTCTCAGGGCCGCCGTTCTCGCCCTCGAAGGGATTGGTTCGGGAGCTGCCGAGGATGGTGCCGCCCTGGCGCGACAGGCCGCGCACGCTGTGCCGATCGAGCGGCATGAATTCGTTCTGCACGAGCCCGCGCCAACCGTTGCGGATGCCGATGAATTCGAAGTCGTGAGTGCGCACGCCCTTGAGCACGGCGCCGCGAATGACCGCGTTGAGTCCGGGGCAGTCGCCGCCGCTGGTGAGAATTCCGATCTTCATGGCTGGCCGATCTTGATAGCGGGACGAGTCGTGTCGTACGGATCATGTCGTAACCTGCGCTCGGTCACAATTATGTTCTTACAAGGGCGCTCCGACAATCATGGTGCCTGCAGTGGGGTCGACTCAAATCGGTCGAATCGCAGCAGAGCATCTGGTCGCTTTACAGCTTTCCGTCCAGAGCCTGCGTGAGAACGTAGATGAGGGCACTCGCCTGCACCGAATCGGCCGCCGAATACTCCTCCTGCGAACCGTCGAGGGCGCGCGCTGCGAGACCCTGCTTACTGCCGATCAGGTCGGCGATGCGCGCGTCGATGGTGTGCGCGGCAATGATTCGCCAGGCGGTGACCGGCTCGTCCTGGCCGATGCGGTGCACCCGGTCGATGGCCTGCGTCTGTTCGGCCGCCGTCCAGCTCAGCTCGGCGAGCACGACGTTCGACGCGGCCTGCAGGTTGACGCCGACACCGGCTGCGGTGAGCGAGCACACCGCGATGGCGACGTCGGGATCGTTGTTGAACGAGTCGATCGCGGCCTGGCGGGCCAGCGCGCTCTGGTCGCCGCGTAGGGAGACCGTGCGCAGGTCGCGTTTGGCGAAGATCTCTTCTGCCGTGTCCATGACGTCGATGTGCTTGGCGAAGAACACGACCTTGCCGACCGAGCGGGCCAACTGCGCGGCGTAGTCCGCCGCGAGACCGGCCTTGGCCTGGCCGATCTTGCGCACCATCGTGAAGACGTTTTCCCCGGTGGTCTGGCCTTTGGAATCTTCGAGTTCGGCGTGGGCGACGGCGCGAATGTAGGCATCCCGCTGATCTTCGTCGGGGACAGCCGGACCGCCGGAGCCGGCATGCCGGGCGGCGACGAGCGCCTGATAGCGGGTGACCAGGCGGGCGCCAAGTTCACGTTCGGCCTGGCGGATGGAACGGCCGAGATCGTCGTCGAGCTCGACCGGCAGGTCGGCGATGCGCTTGGCCGGCAGGTCGGCGGCCACGTCGACTTTGCGGCGACGCACGATGCCCATGTCGATGACGGCGGCGCGGGCTTCTTTGTAGAAGCCCACGTCGGCTGGGTTCAGCCCCGTTTCTTCCAGGCGTTTCAGCAGCGCGGGCGCTGGCTTGTCCCCGTCGATCCAGCCGAGGAACTGCCAGATGGCACGAAAGTCGTCGACGTCGTTGATGAGGGGGGTTCCGGTGAGCGCCATCAGTAGCGGGTTACCGCCCGGGGTGCGGCGCCGAATCTGCTCGGCGAGCGAGAGCACGTGCTTGGACCGTTGGGACGACAGATTCTTGATGAAGTGCGCCTCGTCGACGACCATGCCTTTGAAGCCGAGCGTGCCGAGCCAGGCCAAGTGCCGGTCAAGTACGTCGTAGTTCACCACGACGACGTCGGCGAAAGCGTCGAGGGTGTCGCCGTCTCCGTGAATGACGGTGGCCCGCCGGTTCGGCGTCCACAGTTCCACCTCGCGGGCCCAGTTCATTTTCACCACGTTGGGCACGATGGCCAGCAACGGGTAGGCGTTGGCAACGGATGCTGCCAGCAGGCTTTGCGCGGTTTTGCCGAGGCCTGGCTCGTCGGCGAGCAGGTAGCTGCGGTGCCCCAGCCTGGCGCTCTCAATGAAGCGGGCCTGGTGGCGCATGAGTTCCATGCCGTTCGGTGACAGCCGGTCGAGGCGGGGCGCCTCCGGCATGTCCATGCTGGCCGCCTGTCCGCCTGAACCGTACTCGAACGATTTGAAGAGCGGGCCGAGCAGTTCCCAGTTGGCGAGCCGGCGCGGGTGCACGATCGGTTGGGCGGCAGCGCTGAAGTCGGGGGCGAGGAACGGGTTGGCCAGTTGTCTGGCCTTGACGGACTGCGGGATGACCTGGTTCTGCAGCACGACCGGTGCCGCTTCGGGCTCCCGGGTGATGATGAGTTCGTCGGG
This sequence comes from Cryobacterium luteum, assembly GCF_900110125.1. Taxonomy (GTDB): domain Bacteria; phylum Actinomycetota; class Actinomycetes; order Actinomycetales; family Microbacteriaceae; genus Cryobacterium; species Cryobacterium luteum. The sequence continues at coordinate 173,060 of NZ_FOCN01000006.1, read as the reverse complement.
GCTCAGCTCGGCTCCCGATTCGATCAGCCAGTCCCGACGAAAGCGCTGGGCCACGGTCGACACGCCGGCGTCGGGCTCGAGCAGTGTGATCAGGCTGGTGTCCCTGGCCGCGGTCTTGGCCAGAATCTGGGCGATGCCGTCGAGGCGTTTGAGCAGCTCTGCTCGGTTCGCGTCGGAGAGCTCTTTGTCGCCCTTGACCCGGGCTCGTTCTTCGCGCATGAGCAGGGCGATGACCTGATACTTGGTGCGGTTGGTTGGCCCAAGCTTGGTGCCGGACTGCGCCTTGGCCTCAACCTCGCGCACCTTGCGCGCCAGAATCGGAATGATCGGCGCGTCGTCGTCGCGGGAACGCGGATGCGCACGGTTGCGGCTGGCTCCATTACGGCCGAGGTTGTTCCGGCTGCCCGAGGCATCGGTGCGGGTATAAGCCATTGTTCTCCACTTCGAAGCAGCACGGTACGGGTACCGGCTGTACCTGTCCACGTGTGCCGGTCACGGCATTCTGGTGTTACCGGAACGCTGCATTCCACTTATCATTCCCGCGGTGTCAAACCACACGGTGCAGAAATAATCGATTTGAGAAACACAGCACGGGCCCTGATCATGACGTCAAACCCAAAGTCAAACGGATGCTGTCGCAGCGGCGGTGCCGTTGAATCACCCGATCAAGGGGTGATGACATCGAATGCGAGCGCACAGTAGAGACCTGACCCGGTTCTCAACGCGCTTGTAGTCTACGCCTTCGTTCATTCCTTGCGAACCGGCACCTTGGTGCGCAGACCGACGATGATGAAAACGATGGCAGCGATGAACTGCGCCGAAACCCAGCCCTGCCCGCTGAGGTCGAGGATCACGACCGGGTTCCACAGCACGGCCATCGGAACAAGGCCGATCAGCCAGTACCAGGACCGGGCCTGGATCACAAAAACGCAGATGATGAGCGCGAGGATGCTGACCGCGTAGCGGATGATGATGAAGCTCTCGCTCTCGAGGAGTGCCAGTCCGGCGAGCAGAACGATGGCGCCGAGCAGCCCCGGTGCGAGTGCCGAACGGGTGAAGGTCGGTTCGGCTGGTGTGCCCATTACCCGAGCCATCAGACGCCCCCTCCGCCGCCGCCGCCGCCACCGCCACCGGAGAAGCCACCACCGCCGCCGCCAGAACTCGATGAGCTCGCGGCGCTGCCCGACCAGGACGCGCTCGTGGCGGTCGAAAACGTGCTGATCGCACCGGCGAAGTAGGCCGCCTGGAATATTCCAGACCCAAAATACCAGTCGGGCTGCGTGTTGCTTTCGGCGTAATACTGGCTGAGAACGCCGGACCAGTCCTTCTCCTGCCCGAACAGGACGGCCAGGGGCAGCACTCGTTCGTAGAGTTTCACGATCTGCACGGAGGGGGCATCCGCTGTATCGGTGCCCTGGGTCAGATCGGGGCGTGAATTCTCCGGCCGATACACGGAGCGCACGGCTCCCTCCGGACTCTGCAATACTCGCAGCCGATCGGCTTCAGCCAGACCTATATACAACTTGACGCCCTTCAGATAGTCACGGAGCTCAGCGCCGCTTTCGGTCAGCGGTCGCAGATTACCGGCGAACACGAACGTGCCCACCGCGCTGATGATCGCGACGGCGATGAACAACAACGGCCACCAACCGCCCACAACGGTGATGACGGCGCCGAGGCTTCCCACCAGTGCCACACCGGCACCGACGACCGCGAGCAAAAACAGCCAGAACCGCAGGCCGTCGTTCTTCTTCTCCCGCAGGCCCAGCCGCAACGATTGCGCTCTGGCAGCCAGGCGCTCCTTCTGCAGCGCCTTGCTCAAAGAGATGCTCTTCTTCTTCAGGTCTCGCTGGTCGCCGGCCTGCAGACCGGGGAACAGCTTGCCGAGAATACGACTCTCGGTCTCATCGACCCCGTGTGCGTGCACGAATTCGAGCAGAAAGTGGCTCTTCTTGTCGCCCGCTTCGAGAATGCGCACGTTGCCGCGCACCGCAAAGCTGATGAACTGGGCTGCCATCGCCTTGCTGGCTGTGCCGGTGACATCGCCGGAGGTGAGCAGGTTCACCCCCCGCGGCGGCAGATATTCGGCGATGATCGTGAAGCGGCCGGCGGCGCTCCGCCAACGCGTGGTCCGCAGCAGACCGGCGACGAGCGCCGTGAACAGGGTCACCAGTGCGCCGACCAGCCCCACGCTCGGTAGTGCGTTGGCGGTGAAGGAATCATCCCGCGGCACGAAGGTGCCCGGCTCGAACGGAACGACGACAGTGAGGGTTTCTCGCGCATCCAGATTGCTGGCGAGCCCGATCACGGCCGGCTGCGCCGACGAACCGACCACGCGGATGTCCTCACACGGTGTGCTGGAGCCTTCCGGTCCATGAAAACAGAGCGCCTGTCCTTGCAGCTGGTCGACCAGCTGCGGATCGAACCGCACGGTGGACGTGACCAGGCCGAAAGTTTGGTCCCACCCGGTGCCGTTCACGTCCCAGTAGAACTCTTCGGTGTTCGCGTCGGCGGGGTACAGCGTCACATTCGACTGCTCATAGGTGATCACGTAGGTCTGCGCACCGTGCACGAATTCGTCGGCGGCGATGGTCACGTCGAGAAATTCCTGCTCACGCTCCTCGCTCGTGGTCTCGGTGTCGAAACTGCGCGGTGCTCCGGTCTCATCGGTGACGCTGTCGATCACGATATCGGTCGGGTGGCCCTGGTATCGCGTGGGGAACGCCCGGCGGATGCCGTGGTTCTGATCGATGTCTGGAAATCGGGCCACGATCGTTTCGACGGTGGTGAGCGTCGAGCGGCCGTCGGCGTCAAGCCCGAGCTCGTACTGCGCATCGAAGGACTCGAAGCTGAAGTCGTTGGCGTCGGAGCCCACCAGGCTGACGGCGCTGGTGTTCGCCGCTCCGGCAGCTGCGGCCTGCGCGGACGGAGCGAGCGCGAACACGGCTCCCCCGAAGACCAGCGCACCGAGGGTCAGAACAAGGGCAGGACGAACCGATCGGAGCATGACTCCACTCTACCGAGCGTGCGGCGCTCGAAACTCTGCCAGGCCCGGCCCGCTCGTATGCGGATCAGGCGTGCTGAATGGGAATGGACGTCGTCGACGGCGGGCGTTCGAACAGAATCTCCAGCCCGGGCTTCAGTTCGCTTAGCCAGGCCGCATAGCCAGCCGGATTCAGGTGCAGCCGGTCGATGCCGAGCGCCGGGTCGAGTTCGCCGTCGGGCAGGGCCAATGCCGGCCACAGATCGAGGTATTGCACGTGTTGGGTGGGGGCGTACTGCCAGATATGCCGGTTGATGGAGCGAATGATCGGGGCGAACTCCCGGTCGCGTGGCAGAACCGACTGAACCATGATGCGGGTTTCCGGTAGTGCGCGGCGCAGGGTGTGCAGGATGGTTTCAAGATTGCGCACGACATACTCGTCGGATTTGCGCCAGCCGAGATCGTTGGTTCCGACCCCGATGACGATGGCATCCGGCCGCAGCTCAATGACCTGATCCAGCTGTTCAATGACCTCGTCGGTGGTGTTTCCACTCAGCGCCAGATTGTGCACGTCGTGTTCGGGAAACCATTCGTCCCATTGACCGCCCGCAACGAGGCCGTCGCCCAAAAAGGCGAGAGAAACTGACATCGTGGCCTCCTACTCGTTTCCATCATGCCTCGAACCGGTGCGAGCCGCCAGAATTCTCAGACTATCCGCACGTTTTGTCCACAGAGCGGCCCGCCTCAGTCGCCCTTGGAGTGAGAAACTGTCGCGAGCGGATGCCCGGCCTCAGCTTCGCGTTCCACCGCCGCCGCCGCGGCGATCCGGGTAGCCATGCCCTCGAAGATGATGCCGTGGAACGGAAAGATGACCGCCCAGTACAGCCGGCCACCGAGGCCGCGGGGAAAGAAAATGGCACGCTGCCGGTAGACCGAGCCGCCGGCAACCGTTGGTGAGACGCTCATTTCCAGCCAGGCTCGACCCGGAACGCGCATTTCGGCGCGGAGTCGCAAGAAGCTGCCGTGGTCGATCTGTTCCACCCGCCAGAAGTCGAGCACCTCGCCGTTGTGCAGATGGTCGGGATTGCGGCGTCCGCGGCGCAGGCCCACGCCGCCGACGGCCTTGTCCATCAGGCCGCGCACCGCCCAGGCGAGCGGAAAGGAGTACCAGCCGTTTTCGCCGCCGATGCTCTCGATGACCCGCCAGAGGGCCGCCGGGTCGGCCGGGGTGGTCTTCTCGCGCAGGTCGGTGTAGACGGCGTGGCCGGCCCAGTCAGGGTCACTCGGCAGCGAGTTGCTCGACGCGCCCTCGATCGAGGAGTTGCGCCAGCTGGTCTCGACGTCGCCGTCGCGCATGCGGCCGAGCGCGAGGCGCACCGCACGTCGATAACCGGTGAGGCCGTCCTTCGGCTGCGGAATGAACTCGTCGATGTCACTCTCGCTCACGACACAGTCGTACTGCAGCGAGGCGATGATGGGGATGGCGAGGTTGCGCGGAATCGGCGTGACCAGGTTCACCCACTGTGAGGCCAGCCAGGGGGTGAGCACCGGCAGGGCGGCGATGGCCCGCTGCTTGAGGCCGGCCTCCAGGGCGTAGCCGTTCATCATCTGGCCGTAACGGAGCACGTCGGGTCCGCCGATGTCGAAGGTGCGGTTCACCTCGGGCGGCAGGTCGGCGGCGGCCTGAAGGTAGTACAGCACGTCGCGCACGGCGATCGGCTGGATTTTATTGCGCACCCACTTGGGTGCCGGCATGTACGGCAGCACGTCGGTCAGGTGGCGGATCATCTCGAACGAGGTCGAGCCGGAACCGATGACCACGCCGGCCTGGAAGGCAATGGTCGGCACACCGCTGGCGAGCAGGATACGGCCGACTTCCCGCCGGGAGTTGAGGTGGGGCGAGAGCGTTCCGGTCGAGGGGTGCAGCCCGCCAAGATAGACGATGCGCTCAACGTGGGCTGCGGCAGCGGCCTGCGCGACGTTCTGGGCGGCCAGGTGCTCGGTTTTCTCGAAGTCACCGGCCGCGCCCATCGAGTGCACGAGGTAGTACAGCACGTCGATGTCGACGCAGGCGCGCTGCACGGAGGCGAGGTCGCCGAGGTCCCCCTGCACGACCTCGACCTGGTCTGCCCACGGCACGTCACGCAGCTTCGACGGGGTGCGCACGAGCACCCGCACCGTGAAACCGGCCTCGAGGAGTTTGGGAACCAGGCGCCCCCCGATGTAGCCCGTTGCTCCGGTGACAAGTGCTCTGCGTAAGGTCATGCGGCGGAGCCTATCCCGTTCTCTTGACCCCCGGCTGAGTGTCGTCCCCGGGCGCGTTCAGAGAATCGCTTTGGTGTGCCAGACCGTCTTCAGCTCGGTGAAAGCGAGGATGCGGGACAGGGCCGGAGCCGCGGCATCCGCCCCGTTTTCGGGCGGGAGCACCCGCTTCAGGGTGTCAGCGGCGCTGATTTGCAGCTCCACCCAGTCGAGGTCGCCGGCACCGACCAGGTCGAGGGCGTTCACGTCGGCGTGGCTGGCCAGCCACGGGGCGATCTCGGCCGGGGAACCGGTCATGATGTTAACCACTCCGCCGGGCACGTCGCTCGTGGCGAGCACCTCGCCGAGGCTGATGGCCGAGAGCGGTGCGTTCTCGTTGGCGACGACGACAACCGTGTTGCCGGCCACCAGGGCCGGCGCGATGGCGCTGACCAGCCCCAGCAGCGATTCGCTGCCCTGCGGCGCGATGATCGCGACGACGCCGCTCGGTTCAGGCACCGAGAGGTTGAAGAACGGCCCGGAAACCGGGTTGGCGTTACCGGCGACCTGCACGTACTTGTCGGCCCAGCCGGCGTACCAGACCCAGCGGTCAATGGCCTCGTCAACCTGGGCGCTCGCGGCGGCGGCGTTCCCGCCCTCGCTGCTCATGATCTCGTCGATGAACTGCGCTCGGCGGCCTTCGAGCAGTTCGGCGATGCGATAGAGCACCTGGCCCCTGTTATAAGCCGTGGCACCGGCCCAGCCACCGAGGGCGCTGCGGGCGGCAACGACGGCGTCGCGGGCATCCTTGCGGCTGCCCTTGGCGGCATTGGCGAGAAAGTCGCCCTTGTGCGAGAGCACCTCGTAGACCCGGCCGGATTCACTGCGCGGGAATTTACCGCCGATGTAGAGCTTGTAGGTCTTGGGAATGGCGAGGCGGTTCACTTGGCGGCCTTCTCTGCGGATGCGGACTTCTTGCCGGCGGATGCGGACTTCTTGCTGACGGGTGTGACGCGGTCGGCGGCGGCGATCGACCGCGAGCCGGAGCGCACGGCGGGCTTGAGGTAGGCGGCGAGGCCGTGGCGGCCACCCTCGCGGCCGTAGCCGCTCTCTTTGTAGCCGCCGAACGGGCTGGACGGGTCGAACTGGTTGAAGGTATTCGCCCAGATGACGCCGGCGCGCAGTTTGTCGGCGACGGCGAGGATGCGGCTGCCCTTGTCGCTCCAGATGCCGGCCGAGAGGCCGTAGGGGGTGTTGTTGGCCTTGGCGATGGCCTCGGCCGGGGTGCGGAAGGTGAGCACGGAAAGCACCGGGCCGAAGATTTCGTCGCGGGCGATGCGGTGGCTGGTCGTGACGTTGGTGAAGATGGTCGGCGCGAACCAGAAGCCGTTCTCGGGGATGGCGCAGTCGGCGCTCCAACGTTCGGCGCCCTCTTGCTGGCCTCGCGCGGACAGTTCGCGGATGCGGGCGAGCTGTTCGGCGCTGTTGATGGCGCCGATGTCGGTGTTCTTGTCGAGCGGGTCGCCGAGGCGCAGGGTCTGCATGCGGCGTTTGAGCCGGTCGACGACGTCGTCGTGGATGCTTTCCTGCACGAGCAGGCGGCTTCCGGCACAGCAGACGTGGCCCTGGTTGAAGAAGATGCCGCGCACGATGCCCTCGACGGCCTGGTCGATCGGGGCGTCGTCGAAGACGATGTTGGCGCCCTTGCCGCCGAGTTCGAGGCTGAGCTTTTTCTCGGTTCCGGCGACCGAACGGGCGATCATTCGGCCGACCGAGGTCGAGCCGGTAAAGGCGACCTTATTGATCCCGGGGTGGTTGACGAGGGCAAGACCGGTGCTTCCGTCGCCGGTGATGATGTTCACCACCCCGGCCGGCAGATCCGCCTGCTGCAGGATCTCAGCAAACAGCAGAGCGGTGAGCGAGGTCGTCTCGGCGGGCTTGAGCACGACGGTATTTCCGGCAGCGAGCGCGGGGGCGATCTTCCAGGCCAGCATCATGAGCGGAAAATTCCACGGGATGACCTGGGCGGCGACGCCGAGCGAGGCCGGGTTGGGGCCCACTCCGGCGTGGTCGAGCTTGTCAGCCCAGCCGGCGTAGTAGAAGAACCAGGCCGCGACGAGCGGAATGTCGACGTCGCGGGTTTCTTTGATTGGCTTGCCGTTGTCGAGGGTTTCGGCGACGGCCAGTTCGCGGGCGCGTTCCTGCACCAGGCGGGCGATGCGAAACAGGTACTTGCCGCGGTCGCTTCCGGACAGACGCGACCAGACGCCGTCGTAGGCGTGCCGGGCGGCGGCGACGGCGGCGTCGACATCCGTTTCATTGGCGGTGGCGATCATCGCGATCCGTTGCTCGGTGGCCGGATTGATGCTCTGAAAGGGGGTACCGCGGCCGGCGGTGAAGTCACCGTTGATGAACAGGCCGTAGTCGCTTTTGAGGTTGAGCAGGGCCTGCGACTCGGGGGCCGGGGCGTAGTCGAGAAATTTCATGGTCGTTCCCTAGTCAATCGTCACGTAGTCGGGGCCGGAGTAGTGCCCGGTGGTCATCTTCTGGCGCTGCAGCAGCACGTCGTTCAGCAGGCTGGAGGCGCCGAAGCGGAACAGATGCGGCACGAGCCACTCCTCCCCCACGGTTTCGGCGACCGTCACGAGGTATTTGATGGCGTCTTTGGAGGTACGGATACCGCCGGCCGGCTTGACGCCGATGCGCACGCCGGTGAGTCGGTGCCAGTCGCGAACGACCTCGAGCATCGACAACGTCACCGGCAGCGTCGCGGCCGGGGCCACCTTTCCGGTGGAAGTCTTGATGAAGTCTGCGCCGGCGAGGATGGCCAGCCAGGAGGCACGGCGCACATTGTCGTAGGTGTTCAGTTCGCCGGTTTCGAGAATCACCTTGAGGTGGGCGAGGGTTCCGTCGGCACGACGGCAGACCTCCTTGACGGCGACGATCTCGTCGTAGACCTGGCCGAACCGGCCGGCCAGAAAAGCACCGCGGTCGATGACCATGTCGATCTCGTCGGCGCCGGCTGCGACGGCGTCGTGCACGTCGGCGAGCTTGACGGCGAGGGACGCTCGACCGCTCGGGAAAGCGGTCGCGACGGCGGCCACGTTGATTCCCTCTGTTCCACCGGCAGCGTGGGCCGAACCAAGCGCGGTGACGGCGGCGCCGACCATGTCTCCGTACACGCAGACGGCGGCGACACGGGGGCAGCCGGGATCGCCAGGGTCGGGAACGAGCGCTTTAGCGACGAGTGAACGCACTTTGCCGGGGGTGTCAGCGCCCTCGAGGGTGGTGAGGTCGATCAGTCCGATGATGGTGTCGATCGCCCAGCGTTTGGAGCTGGTCTTGATCGACCGGGTGCCGAGATCGGCGGCGCGAGCCTCGAGACCGACGGCGTCGATTCCGGGGATTCCGTGCAGGTACCGGCGCAGGTTGGCGTCGGTCGCTTCCCCGCCGATCAGCGCAAGGGCTCGCTGATCGGGCTGGTCGGCGGCCAATGGGCTGTTGGTCATGGGGTGTCCTTATCCTGAAGCAGTGCGTTCGCGGTGTCTTCGTCGGTCACCAGCACGGTGCACAGCCCATTACGCACGACGGCGCGGGCAATGGCGTGCTTGGTGTTTCCGGAGATGACCGCGATGGTGAGTGGGGCACGGCGCAACTGGTCGATCTGAATGCCGACTGTGCGCTCGTTGAGTTCCGGGTCGACGATGCGACCGTGCTTGTCGATGTAGCGGCCGACGACGTCGCCGACAGCGCCCTTCGCCACGAGCTCGTTGATCTGCTCCACGGTCAGGTAGCCGCTGTCGACGAGGGCGGAATTCGCGTCAGCCTGACCGGCGCTGAAGACGTAGGCCTGGGCGTTGCGGGCCAGGGCGAGCACCCCGGCGATGGTGCGGTCGGCCTCCATCGCCTGCTTGGTTTCGAGGCGTTCGAAGATGGCGGGGCTCGGCAGCAGGGTGGCCGAACCGTCGGCTTTGTGCGCGATGGTCACCGCAGTGGATGCCGCGGTGCCGGTGCGTTGGTTCAGGCTGACGCCACCGTTGATCTGCACCACGTTCACCCCCGGCGCCCAGCCCTGTTTCAGGTGCAGGGAGACGTCGTGCAGGGTGCGCCCCCAGCTGATGCCGAGGGTGCGCGGAATCGGGCGCAGGCTGGTGAGATAGTCGGCGGCGGCCTGAGCAGTGCGCGACTGCAGCTCGGCGTCACTCGACACCCCGGCGGAGGAGACGACGATCGCGTCGGTAAGGCCGGTAGATTCGCGGAGGCGCCGTTCGATCGGCAGCCGGCGGGCGCGGGGGTGCACGATCTCGATGCGGATGAAACCGTTGGCCTTGGCGCTCGCGAGCAACCGGCCGACCTTCCAGCGGGTAAGGCGCAAAATGACGCCGATCTCGTCCTGGGTCTGGTTTTCTTCGTAGTACAACTCGGCGGCGCGGATGGACAGGAGTTCGTCGGTGTCGCTCATGGTGGTGTCGCGGTCCAATCGTTTGGGCCCAGCCTACGTCTCCCGGCCGCACGAATCAACAGTCGTAGGGATTATTGCTCATGTGAGCAAACCTGGGGCCCGAACGGGGGCCGGTGCTGGCGCCAGTACGATCGATGCATGAGCAGCACTGCCCGGCCCCGTTTCGTTCTCGCCGTTGATGTCGGCGGCACCAAGGTCGAGGCCGCCCTCGTGGATGATCGCGGCGTTGTACTCGGCTCCAGTCGTCGCCGGGCGGCGACCGGCGCGACCGCGTCGAGCGAGCGGCTCGCCGTCGCGGTCACGAGCGTGGTCAATGAGGCTCGCGCCTTGCTGCCGGTCGGCGCGGCCCTGATCGGGGTCGGAATCGGTTGCGCCGGGCCCATTCATCTGCGAGACGGAGCGGTGTCGCCGTTGAACCTGCCGGTGTGGCGTGAGTACCCCCTCAAACAGTTGGTCGCCGCGCTCGTGCCCAACCTGCCCGTGCGCCTGCGCATGGACGGGCTGTGCATCACCCTCGCCGAGCACTGGGTGGGCGCCGGGCAGGGCGTCGACAACCTCATGGGCATGATCGTGTCGACCGGCATCGGCGGCGGCCTCATTCTCGGCGGAGTGACCGCATCGGGGCCGACCGGCAACGCCGGCCATATCGGTCACATCGAGGTGGGTGGCTTTTCCGACGCCTGCGCCTGCGGCGGGGTCGGCTGCATCGAGGCGATCGCCTCCGGACCGAAAACCGTCGCCTGGGCTCGTCGGCAGGGATTCCCCGGCGAGTCGGGCGAAGACCTGGCCGAGGCCTACGCGGCCGCCGACCCGATCGCCGTCGCGGCCGTCGCGCGCAGCGGACGGGCACTCGGCCAGGCGATCGCCTCCGCCGCGACACTGCTCGACCTCGACCTCGTCGCCATCGGCGGCGGCTTCTCCAACGTCACTGGCGACCTGCTCGTGTTCGCGCGGGAGGCCATCGCGCAGCGTGTGCAGTTCGCCTACGCGACCCGGGTGCGGGTGGTGCCGTCAGCGCTGTCGGGCGACGGCCCGCTCATCGGCGCCGCAGCGCTGATCCACCGCGCCAAACTGGTGCCCTGAGCTCGGGCTCTGCTCACGAAGGCCGAGCGTCAGCGCGAGCGGGCGACATCGTCCTCCAGCACGTGCGGACGACCGATCACGGCCCCGGCGATGATGATGGCCAGGGCACTGACCATCAGAAAGCCGAGCGGCCACCTCCACCCGCCGCTGAGCTCGTGCAGCAGGCCGACGATCAGCGGGCCCAGGGCGCCCAGGGTGTAGCCGACGCTCTGCACGAAGCTGCTCAGCGCGACGGCGCCGGCGTGGGTGCGGGTGCGCAGGTTGATGAGTACAAGAGCGAAGGGGAAGAACAGCGGGCCGAGGCCGGCCAGGCTGACCCACAGCCAGGTCAGGGTCTCTGGCACCAAGAACAGCCCGAGGTCGCCGGCTACGAACGCGAACACGCCGACGTAGACGAGCGGTCCCACGTTGGTCAGGCGCGCCGTGAGTACCGGAATGATCAGCGCGCACGGAATACCCATGCTGGCGTAGAGGGCCAGCAGCGTTCCGGCTTGCGCCGGACTGACCCCGGCGGTGTCGACGAGCAGTTGCGGCAGCCAGGCGAACATGGCGTAGGCGTTGAGCGACGAGGCCGCGAAAACGCCGGCGATCGCCCAAGCGATCGACGACGTCCACAGTCGACCCAGAATCGCGGCGTCAGCCTCCTCGACGACGGGGCCGGACTGACTCGCGGTGCGGTGCCGCACCAGCAGGGTGACCCAGGGAACCAGCGCGAACAGAGCAAGCAGCATCCACATGCCGAGCGACACGCGCCAGCTTGAGGCATCCGCTACCGGAACGGCGATCAGGGCCGGGATCAGGGTACTCAGCGAGAGCACGGTGACGTAGAGGCTCGTCACAAGCCCAACGCGGTCGGGGAAGTATTTCTTGACGAGCGGCGGCAGGAGTACATTACCGACGCCAAGCCCAGCGAAGGCGATGACGCTGCCGAGGATGAGCACGGTGAGCGAGCCGGACAGACCACGAGTGACGTGTCCGATCAGAATGGCCACGAGAGCGAGCACGAGCGGAACTTCCAAGCCGTGCCGGCGCGTGATCATGGGGGTGAATATGCCGAAGAAGGCGAAACACACCGGAGGAAGCATGCCGAGCACACCCAGAGAAATCGCACCGAGTGGAATATCGGCGTTCACCTCGGCCACGATCGGTGAGAGCGCGGCGACCGCGGTGCGCAGGTTCGCCGCGACCACGAGAAGCCCCAGCAGAGCCAGGCCCCGCCCCGGCAGCAGTCGACGCGAGACGGCGGTATTCACTCGGTCAGTCTAGGGCCAGGGCCGCGGCGCGTTCCCGCTGCACCTCGGCCGCGAGATTCCGCAGTTCGGGCCAGCGCTCAGCCGCGACAAGGCCAGGCAGGAGCATCGCCCACATCTCGGTGAGGCGTTGGTCGATGTCGCTGCGCCCGGTTAGCACGTCGGAGACGACCTGCACCCCCGTGAAGGCGGCCGTGAAAAAGGCCGCAGCCGCACACACGTCCAAGGTGGGAGTCACATCGCCCGCGGTGATTCCCCGGCGCAGGAATTCCTCACAGGTGACCATCCAGTCCAGATACGGCGCGGACACCGGCGTGGAGAAGTTGGCCGCTTCAATCGTTAGGCGCACCCCGGCGCTCACGATGAGGTCGTCGCGCAGCTGGCGAGCCAGCTCGTAGGACATGGAGATGAGGGCGCGCAGGCCGGGAACGTCGTTCTCGAGCAGCAGTTGACCGGCACCGACCGACTGCTCGTGCTGGGCGTCAATGATGGCGACCGCGAGCGCTTCCTTGGAATCGAAGTGGAAGTACAGTGCGCCCTTGGTGACCCCGGCGGCAGCGCTCACCTGAGCCAGGGACGTGCTGCCGTAGCCGCGCTGTTCGAACGCTGCCGCCGCGCCGCGGATTATCGCGGCGCGCGTTTCAATAGCTCGTGCTTGTTGTTGCATGGAACCCCCAGGAAAAATGCTCGTGCCCCCAGCGTACCGGGGCGAACTGACCCCCAGGAGTTCCCCAGACAACCGGTGTACACCTTTGTGGCTATACAATAAACATTCTTTTTGGTATGGTTTCCGGCATGGGGAATGCGAGCGACTATGAGTGGGTGGGTGTCGGCGTTGCGCTGCTGGCCGGAATGATCGTGCTCGGGCTTTCGCTCGTGGCCATGGTTCAGATCGGGCGCGCCGCTCATCTGTGCCCGACCGTGCGCACGAATTGGGTGTTGGCCGTTCTGCTGGCTCCCCTGTTCGGAGCGACGGCCTGGTTCGCCGTCGGAAACCGGCTGCGGCTGGACTAGATCGAGGTCTTGCGGCCCAAAATCGTGCGAGCGCGCGCGACATCATCGCGCATCTGCACGATCAGCGGATCAATACCCGAGTAGGCGACCATGCCGCGAATCCGTTCCACGAAAGACACGTCGACGACGTGGTCGTACAGGTCGAGATTGACCTCGTCGAGCACGTAGGCTTCGACCTGCTTCTGTGCGACGCCGTCGAAGGTGGGGTTGTTGCCCACCGAAATAGCGGCGGGAAAGCGAGCACCGGCATCCGTCAGCCAACCGGCGTACACGCCGTCAGCGGGAATCAAGCCCTCAGAATCGGCTGACAGGTTGGCCGTGGGAAAGCCCAGCTCGCGACCGCGAGCAGCGCCGTGCACGACCAAGCCGCGCACGGTCGGCACGTGCCCGAGCAAACGGCCGGCCGCGGCCACAGCGCCGGTGCTGAGCAACTCGCGAATCCAGGTCGACGACACCCTCCGGGTACCATCGGGCATCACATCCTCGATCATGCGCACCTCATAGCCGAACTCGACGCCGAGATCACGCAGCAGTGCCACATCACCGGCACCTTTCGCCCCGAAGCGAAAGTCGCGACCGACCAGCACGAAGCGGGCGCGCAGGGCGGTGACCAGGATGCGTTCGATGAACTGCCGTGGCGGCAGGCTCGACAGGGCGTGGTTGAATTCGAGCAGCAGGGTCGCGTCAACACCGGTCTCGGCGATCAGCTTGAGCTTCTGATCGGCGCTGATCAGTGCGCTCGGGCAGGACTCGGGAGCCAGCAAGGCAAGCGGATGCCGGTCGAACGTGACCACGACGGCGGCGAGCTGCTCCCGCGCGGCAATGGCCTTGAGCTCGCTGAGAACGGCCCGGTGTCCGGCATGCACGCCGTCGAACTTGCCGATACTCACGGCCGAGGGCGGCCAGTCGCTGGGTACCGAGTCGACGCCGTGGAAGGTTTTCATGCCCGGCTCCCGGTTGGCGCGGGGGGATGGCGCGCGAGCCACCACATGCCGAGCAGCGGCAGCACGAGGGGAATGAACAGGTAGCCGCTGCCATAGACCGACCACACTGTGGCGTGCTGAAACAGGGCGGGATCGACGAGGCTCAGCGTTCCGACCAGGAGCACGCCGAGCAGTTCGAAGCCGATCGTGAACCAGGCGATTCGATACCAGAGGGCGGTGCGCCTGACCAGGGCGATCGTCGCGACGATATACACCACGGCGGCCAAAGCCGACAGCGAGTACGCGAGCGGGGCGTCGTCGAAAGCGCGCACGATCTGCACGAACGAACGCCCGGTGGCAGCGAGGGCCAGCACGCCGTAAACGGCGATGAGGAGTCGGCCGATGCCGCTCACCCGATTGGCGGGGCCGGTCTGTTCGGTCTGGGCTTCTGTCATCGCTCGGCATTCATTTGGTTCGCTAATTATTGCAGCATCCGCAGCGAACCCCGAACCGCGTCAGCTCCCCTGCACGTTCCAGATCTGATTCATGCGGTAAAGCATGACCGCGACCGACAGACAGGTCACGCCGAGGATGACCGTGCTCCAACGGCTGCGTTCGACGAGCGCCCAAAAACCGGCAACAACCGGCAGCAGTATGGCGCTGACCAGGTAGGTGTAGAACTCGAGCAGACTGCCGGTGGCCGTGTTGCCGGCCAGCGGCGCCGCGATCGCGGCCGCGAGCTGCACGATCAGCAGGAGTTCGACGAGCGCGGTCGCGCCCATGGTGAGGTCGGTGGGTTTGCGTCCGACCAGACCGAGTACAACACAGAGCAGGCCGCCCGGCACGGCGATGGCCAGTTGCAGCCAGGTGAACCATTCGATCATGACGCGGGTGTCGATTCGCTCTGGTGCGGTTGATCGGGAAGGTCTGGCGGAAAATTCAGCAGCGACTTGGCCTGATCGCCGCGATACTCGACCAGTCCGACCAGTCGGCCATCGGGGGCGATAGCGGCGACCGGTCCGGTGCGGGTCGCATCGGGTTCGACCGTGATTCGTTTGCCGTGGCCTAGGTCGGTCGCCTGCTCGGCGGAGAGGTCGAGGCGCGCCAGCAGCCGGGTGGCGGCATCCGCTGGCGAAATGAGCGCGGCGACGACGTCGACCTGTTCCAGCGTCGCAGCGTCGTCGATGCTGAAGGGGCCGATGCGCGTGCGGCGGAGGGCGGTGAGGTGGCCGCCGACGCCGAGCGCGGCGCCGAGGTCACGGGCCAGGGCGCGAATGTAGGTGCCGGAGCCACATTCGACGCGCACCTCGAGGTCGAGAAAACCGTCCCGCGGGGTGCTCGAGAGCAGTGCGAATTCGCTCACGGTCACCGGACGGGACAGCAACTGCACGTCTTCACCGGCCCGCACCCTGGCGTAGGCACGTTTGCCGTCCACTTTGATGGCGCTGACCGCACTGGGTTGCTGGCTGATGTCACCGGTGAGGTCTGCCATGCCCGCCGCGACGGCTGCGGGAGTGATGGCGGCGACCGCCTCTGCGGTGGCGCGGGTCAGGCTGTCACCCTCCGCGTCATCCGTTGAGGTGGCTTGGCCGAGGCGGATGGTCGCGAGGTATTCCTTGCCCTGGCCGACCACGTAGGTCAGCAGCCGGGTCGAGCTGTTGATGCCGAGCACGAGCAGTCCCGTCGCCATGGGGTCGAGGGTACCGGCATGGCCAACCTTGCGGGTTCCGGCCAGGCGCCGGGTTCGGGCGACAGCGTCATGGCTGGTCCAGCCCTGCGCCTTGTCGATGAGTAGAAGGCCGCTGGTCACTTCCTGAGGGTATCAGCGTGCGAGTGCCGTCGAGGCGCGAATCGGGCCGGGCGCCTGGGCCCGTAATATGTGAGCCGTGAGAATCGCGGTGATCGGAGCCGGTGCCCTGGGCAGCACCTTCGCCTGCCTGCTCGCGGCTCAGGGACACGACCTGGTGGTGACGATGCGCGCGGGCGCGCTTTCTGCTGTGCGCTCCGACGGCATCCAGTTGAGCGGTGGTTTCGGTGATCTTCTCGCGCACCCCCTCGCGGTCGACCGGTTGTCGAAACCGTGCGACCTGGCTTTGATCTGCACCAAAGCGCAGGATGCTGCGGCGGCGATCGCCGAGAACGCCGCCGTTCTCGATGGCACACCCGTGATCGTCGTGCAGAACGGTCTCGACGGGGTTACGACCGCCGAACGGTTGCTGCCGCGGTCCGAGTGTTTCGGGCTGATCACGATCATTGCCGCCCACTACGAGGGGCCGGGCCGGGTGCGGGTGACGACGGTGGCGCCGAGCTATCTCGGGCGCGGCGACGGCGAGGTCGACGCGCAGACCCAGCGCTGGCAGGCCGTGCTGGCCGCCGCCACCCCCACCGTGGCACTCGATAATTTCGTCGGCGCTCAGTGGACCAAACTCGTCGTCAACATGCTCAACGCCCTGCCGGCGATCACCGGGCTCAGCGTGCAGGCGGTGATCGGCGAGGCGGGACTGCGCCGGTTGGTAACCCGGAGCATGCGGGAAACCGTGCGGGTCGCTCTGGCGACGGGCGTGCGGTTCGGGGCGCTGCAGGGGCTCTCCCACAGGCGACTGCATCTATTTGCGCTCGCGCCGGTCTGGGCCGGCCAGCTGCTGCCACGCTCGATGCGAGCGCGCATGGGAACGGTGCCGAACCAGGGTTCAACCCTGCAGAGCCTTGCGCGCGGCCAACGCACCGAGATCGATTTTCTCAACGGGGCGGTGGTACGCGCAGCAAACGCGGCCGGATTGGCTGCGCCGATGAACACGCTGCTGACCGAACTTGTGCACGAGGTCGAGCAACGCGGGCGGTTTCTGGCCCCGGCCGAGGTTCTGGCCCGGTTTCGGTAGGCGTCAGCAGCGGTCAGTCAGCACGCGGCGCGGGGCCTCGGGGTTCGTCGTATCGACGACGGCCGAGGCGACGTCGCGCGGGTGCACCTCGGCGAGGTACTGCGTCTGGGACGCGCTCGCCGGTGCACCCTCGAGCAGCACGCTGTACAGCCAGAGCCCGTGCAGTTCGGGCCGATTGATGTAGTCGCCATCGAGAATGAGGATGGCATCGGCGGGGGCGGTCTGCCAGGTCGGTTGAATCCAGGCGTCCCGATCGGGGTCGAATTGTTCGGTGACGAACCCGGTGCTGCCGCCCATTCGGAAGGGTTCGACGAGCACCCGGCGCAGGGCCGAGTAGTCATAGCCGACCCGGTACATCCGTTCGGGGGTGTCGGGAGCGAGTCGCTGCTGCTCGGCGCGGGAGTGCTGGAAGTAGCGCAGGTTCGCCCGAAAAACGTGACGCTCGTCTTCGCGGAACACCGCGGCGAGATCGTCGGCGAAGGCGGCGCGAGCGTCGGCATCCGTTCCGCCGATGGCGATGACCGTGCGGCCACGACCGTAATTGTGCAGGATCTCGGCGGCGAGGACGCGCAGAAAATCGGTGCGGGGAGTGGAAACCAGCTTCATGAATCGAGCCTAGGTTAGAACGGATGAACGTCACACCCTCTGAGAAAATGATTAGTTCCGCTCTCAACTCCTGGTTCGTGGCGAACGCGCGCGACCTGCCGTGGCGCCGCGACGGCTTCGGGGCCTGGGGCATTTTGGTGAGCGAGTTCATGCTGCAGCAGACGCCGGTGAACCGGGTCATTCCCCGATTGGAGGAGTGGCTGACGCGCTGGCCGACACCGGCTTCCCTTGCGGCGGTGCCGCCGAGCGAGGCGGTACGGGCCTGGTCCAGCCTGGGGTATCCGAGGCGCGCACTGTGGTTGCACGCCGCAGCGGTGCAGATCACCCAGCTGCACGACGGTGTGGTGCCCTCCGATCTAAATGATCTGCTGGCTCTGACCGGCATTGGCGATTACACCGCGCGAGCGGTGGCCGCGTTCGCGTACGGCCATCGACATCCGGTCGTCGACACGAATACTCGGCGGGTGATCGCGCGCGCCATCGCCGGGGTCGGGGAACCCTCGCCGCCCAGCCGGGGCCGGGACCTCGACGCGATGGGGGCGCTGCTGCCGCAGAGCGCGCAGGAGGCCGCGCTGTTCAACGCCGCGATCATGGAGCTCGGCGCCGTCGTCTGCACCAGCCGCCGCCCGCACTGCGCGGTATGCCCGATTCGGGATGATTGTGCCTGGCGGGCCGCCGACTATCCCGAATACACCGGCACCCGCAAGACGGTGCAGAAGAAGTTCGCGGGAAGCGACCGGCAGGTGCGCGGCCTGATCATGGCCGAGCTGCGGTCAACCCATCGTTCGGTGACGGATGCCGACATCGCCACCCTCTGGTCGGATGCGGCCCAGTTGCGGCGCGCACTAGCCAGCCTCGTAGCCGATGGACTCGCCATTCCGGCCGACGACGGATACACCCTGCCGACCTGAGCGAATCGTTTACGATGGATCGGTGACTTCTTTAGCTGCCGATGCCCAGTATTCAGCCCTGCTGCGCGACACCCTCGAGAATGGTGCCCGCAAGGCGGACCGCACCGGAACCGGAACCCGCAGCGTCTTCGGCCGCCAGCTGCGGTTCGACCTCGCCAACGGTTTTCCCCTCGTGACGACCAAACGGGTGCACTTCGCGTCGATCGCCTACGAACTGCTCTGGTTTCTGCGCGGCGACTCCAACGTCACCTGGCTGCAGGAGCAGGGCGTACGCATCTGGAATGAGTGGGCCGACGAGAGCGGCGAGCTCGGCCCGGTCTACGGCGTGCAGTGGCGCTCCTGGCCCACCCCGGGCGGCGAGACCATCGACCAGATCAGCCAGGTGCTCGACACCCTCCGCACCGACCCGGATTCCCGCCGAATGATCGTCTCGGCCTGGAACGTGGCCGACCTGCCGAAAATGGCGCTCGCCCCATGCCACGCCCTGTTCCAGTTCTACGTCGCCGACGGCAAACTCTCCTGCCAGCTCTACCAGCGCAGCGCCGACTTGTTCCTGGGCGTGCCGTTCAACATTGCCAGCTACGCGCTGCTCACCCACCTCGTCGCCGAGCAGGCCGGGCTTGAACTCGGCGAGTTCGTCTGGACCGGCGGCGACTGTCACATCTACGACAACCACGTCGAGCAGGTCACCGAGCAGCTCTCCCGCACGCCGTTCCCCTCCCCCACCCTGCGCATCAAGCCGGGTCGAGCGAGCCTGTTCGACTACGAGTACGACGACCTCATGCTGGAGAACTACCAGCATCACCCCGCCATCAAGGGCGCGGTCGCGGTATGACCCTCGGCCTGATCTGGGCGCAGACGGTCGGCGGGGTGATCGGAGCCGACGGGGTCATGCCCTGGCATCTGCCGGAGGACCTGACGCATTTTCGCGCGGTCACCCGGGGCGGAGCCGTCATCATGGGGCGACGGACCTGGGATTCGCTCCCGGAGCGTTTTCGCCCTCTCCCGGGCCGGCAGAACATCGTGATCACCCGGCAGCAGCGCTGGGCCGCGGAGGGGGCATCCGTCGCGCACAGTCTCAATGAGGCCCTCGCGCTGGCCGAGGGGCCGGTCTGGGTGATCGGCGGCGCCGAAATCTATCGGCTCGCGCTGCCGCACGCCGACGTACTCGAGGTGACCGAGATCGACGCCTCGATCGCCGGCGACACCGTCGCGCCCGCGCTCGACGCGGCCTGGGCCAGGGTCGCCACCGACCCGGCAAGCGGATGGCTGCGCTCGAGCACCGCGCTCCCCTACCGTTTCACCCGCTACGAGCGCACCACCGAACCCGCCCCGGCCCCGTAATCCCTCTCCTTAAACCTTTCCGGGCCCGGGCCCGGAAAGCGGGAGCACGATAGATCATGGGCCCAGTTTCCGGGCCCGGGCCCGGTTGGTCGTGCTGGTGGTGCGAGTGCTAGTGGTGCGAGTGCTGGTGGTGCTAGTGCTTCGGGGTGCTCGCGGCGTCGGGCTCGTCGTCGTCTGCAGACGCATCGTCATCAGAGTCGTCGTCGAGGTCGTAGTCGCGCGGCTTCTTGTACGGGTCGGCGTCGCCGGCATACGTGGCGGTGCCCTTGCTGTCTTCGGTCGCGGTATCCCGATCGTGGGCTTCACGAAGCAGGTCGTCGATGAGCGCGGCGTTCTCGGGGATGCCGTCGGCGATGAATTCGATCGACGGGGTAAGCCGCGCCGTGATGTTCTTGCCGACCTCGCTGCGCATGAGGCCGGTGGCGGCCTTCAACGCCGCTGCGCTCTCGGTGCGCTCCTCGATTGAGCCGTACACGGTGTAGAACACCGAGGCGTGCTGCAGATCGCCCGTGACCTTCACATCGGTGATGGTCACAAAGCCGAGCCTCGGATCGCGAAGTCCCCGTTCCAGCCGCTTGGCGATGATGACCTTAATGCGGTCCGCCATCTTTCTGGCGCGTTCCGGATCTGCCATTTCGATACTCCCTGTTTGCCGGCGCCGAAGCGCCGGATCATTCTGTGTTTTGTCTCCGTATTACACGGATGCTGCCCACCCAACTGAGGGTCGGAGCGGAGTTTTCTGGCAAAGAGGAATCGGGGTAGGGGTCCCGCTCTTTCCTTTGACAGGAAATTCCGCGGAGACCCGACCCAATGCGGAAGTCGGGCTTCGTGAGAAGCCCGACCCCCCGAAACCAACGCTAGACGCGCGGCTTCTCCTTCATTTCGATGGTCTCGATCTCATCGCCAATTCGGATGTCGTTGAACTTGCCCAGTCCGATACCACACTCGAAGTCCGTGCGAACCTCGGTGACGTCGTCCTTGAAACGACGCAGCGACTCGATGCCCAGGTTGTCCCCCACCACGATGCCCTCGCGAATGACGCGAGCCTTGGCATTTCGGGTGATGGTACCGGACCGCACGATGACACCGGCGACGTTTCCGAACTTCGACGAGCTGAAGACCTCGCGAATTTCGGCGATACCGCTCTGGATCTCTTCGTACTCGGGCTTGAGCATTCCCTTGAGGGAATTCTCGATGTCCTCGAGGGCGGAGTAGATGACGGAGTAGAACCGCACGTCGACGCCTTCGCGGGCAGCACGCTCGCGGGCCTTCGTGTCGGGACGAACGTTGAACCCAATGATGATGGCGTTGTCGACGGTAGCGAGGTTCACGTCGCTCTCCGTGACCGCACCGACACCACGGTGGATGATCCGCAGCTGCACCGAATCGTCGACCTCGATCTTGAGCAGCGACTCTTCCAGGGCCTCAACGGCACCGGAGACGTCACCCTTGATGATGAGGTTGAGCGACTCGACCTTGCCCTCTTCGAGCGCACGGGTGAAGTCTTCGAGGCTGATGCGCTTGCGGGCCTTGGCCAGCAGGGCGTTGCGCTCGGCGGCTTCACGCTTCTCGGCGATCTGACGGGCGGTGCGGTCTTCCTCGATGACGAGGAAGGTGTCTCCGGCGCGGGGAACGCTCGACAGGCCCTGCACCTGAACCGCGCGAGACGGCGTGGCGGCGAGAACGGCAACACCGTTTTCGTCGGCCATCGCACGAACACGGCCGTAGGCCGTTCCGGCGACGATGGAGTCTCCCACGTGCAGCGTTCCGGACTGGATGAGCACGGTTGCCACAGCGCCGCGACCCTTGTCGAGGCGGGCCTCGATGGCGACACCGCGGGCGTCCTTGTTCGGGTTGGAGCGCATGTCGAGTCCGGCATCGGCGACCAGGAGTACGGCGTCAAGAATTTCCTTGATACCGGTCTTGTTCTTGGCCGACACGTCGACGAACATGACGTCTCCGCCGTACTCTTCGGCGACGAGACCGAATTCGGTGAGCTGCTGACGCACCTTCTGCGGGTTCGCGCCGGGCTTGTCGATCTTGTTCACCGCGACCACGATCGGCACGTTGGCCGCCTGGGCGTGGTTGAGCGCCTCAATCGTCTGCGGCATGATGCCGTCATCGGCAGCGACCACGAGGATGGCGATGTCGGTGACCTGCGCACCACGAGCACGCATGGCGGTGAACGCCTCGTGGCCCGGTGTGTCGATGAAGGTCAGCGCGCGGTCGATACCCTCGTGCTCGGTGATGATCTGGTAGGCGCCGATGTGCTGCGTGATGCCACCTGCTTCACCCTCGGCGACCTTGGCGTTACGGATCGCGTCAAGAAGCGCGGTCTTACCGTGGTCGACGTGGCCCATGACGGTGACGACGGGAGGACGAATCTCGAGGTCTTCATCGGTTTCGTCTTCGAGTTCCTGGTCGATGTCGATGTCGAACGCGAGCAGCAGCTCACGGTCTTCGTCATCGGGCGAGACCATCTGAATCTTGTAGCCGAGCTCGCTGCCGAGCACGTCGAACGTGGCCTCGTCGAGGGACTCCGTTGCCGTGGCCATTTCACCGAGGTGGAACAGTACGGTGACGAGGTTTCCGGGGCTCGCGTCAATCTTGTCGGCGAAGTCCGTGATGGATGCTCCGCGACGCAGGCGAACAACGGTGCCGCCGTCGCCGCGGGGTACGGATACGCCACCCAGCGACGGGGCCTCGCGCAGCTCGAACTCTGCTCTCTTCGTACGCTTCGATTTGCGCGCCTTGTTCTTGCCGCCACCGCGACCGAAGGCACCAGCGGTACCACCGCCAGGGCCGCGACCGCGACCGGCTCCACCGCCACCGCCGGCCGGGCGGGGCGGCCCGAAGCCGGGGGCTCCGGCCGGAGCGCCGGGACGAGTGAATCCGGGGCGTGCGCCGCCGGCTCCACCCGGGGCGCCGCCGGGGCGCTGGAAGGCGCCTGGACGCTGACCGAAACCGGTCGGGCGTGCAGCCTGGCCGGGTCCGCCGGGGCGCGGGGCGCCGGGGCGAGGTGCCGGAGGGCGGGGAATATTGCTCGGGGTGGGGGTTGCCGGGCGCTGGCCCATGCCCTGCGCGCTCGCGAACGGGTTGTTGCCCGGGCGCGGCGGCTGAGCGGGACGCTGGCCCATGCCCTGGTTGCTGGCGAACGGGTTGTTACCCGGTCGTGCCGCTCCGGGGCGAGGCATGCCCGGCTTGACCGGCGTAGCCGATCCTTCCGTGGCCTTCGCGGCCGGGGTGTCGGTGCTCGGCTTCGCAGCGGCCTCAGCGGCGGCGGCCTTGTCGGCGGCAGCAGCCTTCTCGGCAGCGGCAGCCTTCTCGGCGGCCTGAGTCTGGCGCTCGGCAACGGTGAGCGGCGCGGCCGGAAGAGGTGCAGCATCCGCTGAAGGAGCAGTTTCGGCAACAACCGGTGCAACCGGCTCGGCGACCGGCTTGGGGCCGGGACGAGCACCCGGCTTGGCGCCGTGGCTCGGACGAGCCGGCGTTGCCTTCGTGGTGGCAGCAGCGGCTGCGCCAGCGGCAGGCGCGGGTGACGCAGCCTTGGCGGCGGCACTTTCCGCCTCGAGAGCGGCGCGAAGGCGGCGCGCTACTGGCGGTTCAACGCTGGAGGACGGTCCCTTGACGAACTCGCCCATTTCTTTCAATTTAGCAAGGGCTACCTTGCTGTCGACTCCGAGCTCGGTAGCGATCTCGTGTACGCGTGGTTTCGCAGCCACAATTCTCCTGTTCCGGGTCTGCACCCGGAAAGGGGCAGACCGTTAGTAACGGACGGGTCTCATTTCGAGCCGCTCATTAGTTATCCATAAGCCAATTCAGCCTGTTCTCTAGTTGTTTCGCGTCCAGCGACCTGGTCACACGAAAGGCACGCCCGAAAGCGTGTCGCCTTACGGCATCCTGAAAGCACGATTCACGGGCGTGCAGCCACGCACCTCTACCGGGGATTGTGGCGGTTTCATCCACCACAATTTCTGATTTCCCAGCAACGATCCGCAAAAGTGAGGATCGAGGGGCGCGCGAACGGCAGCCAATACACGTTCTTACGGACTCCATCGTACCCCCTATTCGGCGTCCTCCAGAATGCTGTCCGGCTGAATGTCGATTTTCGCGCCGGTGAGCTTGGCCGCGAGGCGGGCATTCTGGCCCTCTTTACCGATCGCGAGCGAGAGCTGGTAATCGGGCACGAGGGCCCGAACAGCCTTGATCGACTCATCGATCACATAGGCGCTCGTCACCTTGGCCGGAGACAGAGCGCTTGCGACGAAGGTCGCCAGGTCGGGCGAGAAGTCGACAATGTCGATCTTCTCGTTGTTCAACTCAACGGTCACGGCGCGCACGCGCTGGCCGAGTTCGCCGATGCAGGCGCCCTTGGCGTTGACGCCGGGCTCGGTCGCGCGCACGGCGATCTTGGTGCGGTGGCCGGCTTCGCGGGCGAGCGAGACGATCTCGACGACTCCGCTGGCGATCTCGGGTACCTCGAGGGCGAACAATTTGCGCACGAGCGAGGGGTGGGTGCGCGACACGGTGATCTGCGGGCCCTTGAGTCCGCGACCGACGGCCGTCACGAACACGCGAATGCGCGCACCGTGCACGTAGCTCTCGGTGGGAACCTGCTCCTCGGGGGGCATGATCGCTTCGATGGTACCGAGGTCCACGTGAATCATGCGTGGGTTCGGACCCTGCTGGATGATTCCGGCGACGATGTCACCCTCGCGGCCCTTGAACTCGCCGAGCACCGCGTCGTCGGCGAGGTCGCGCAGGCGCTGGTTGATGACCTGCTTCGCGGCGAAGGCGGCGATGCGACCAAAGTCGGTGGGGTTGTCAACGGCTTCGCCGATGACGTTGCCCTCATCGTCGTGCTCGGGGATGAAGATATCCACGTGCCCGGTCTTGCGGTCGAGAACGACGCGCGCTTCGGGGACTTCCTGAATATCATGCTTGGCTTCAGCAATTTTCGAAGCTTCAAACTTCGTGATGTCCTGCTGAATGTGCTTGACATAGGCGGTCAGAATCGCCTGTTCGATGATTTGCACGAGTTCCTCGAAGGGAATCTCTTTTTCGCGCTCCAGTAGCCGCAAAACACTGAGGTCGATGTCCATGGCCGGCCTCCTCTATTCAGATCTTGCCGCCGCGAAACCGCGCAGCGGGCTGGATACTACGGTACCCGAATCTGCGAGGCCTCGTCACCCACTTACTCCCGCCGGGGTGGGGTCAGCGGGTTCGCTGCAGAGCGGATGCGGCGGGCTGGGCCAGCCGGCAGCATCCGCTCTCGACAGCGCAGCGTTGAGTATTAGGCGAAGTGCTTGGCGATGTCGGCGACGTCGACCTGCTCGCGCTCGCCGGTGCGGCGGTTCCACAGCTCGACGATGCCGTCGGCGGCGCCGCGGCCCACGATGACGATCCACGGCACTCCGATGAGCTCAGCATCGCCGAACTTGACGCCGGGCGAGACCTTGCGACGATCGTCGTAGAGCACCTCGCGGCCGGTGGCCTCGATTGCGGCGACGACGGCCTCCGAGGTGTCGAAGACGATCTCGTCACGGCCGGTGGCGATCACGTGCACGTCGAACGGGGTAACTGATTCGGGCCAGATCAGGCCCTTTGCATCGTTGTTGAGTTCGGCGATGACCGCGAGGATGCGCGTGACGCCGATGCCGTATGAGCCCATCGTGACGGTGACCAGCTTGCCGTTCTCGTCGAGAACCTTGAGGCCGAGCACCTCGGCGTACTTGCGACCGAGCTGGAAGACGTGCCCGATTTCCATGCCGCGAATGAGTTCGACCGGGCCGGAGCCGTCGGGGGCCGGGTCGCCGGCGCGCACATCGGAGGCTTCGATCGTGTCATCGATGGCGAAGTCGCGACCGGCGACGAGGCCGAACACGTGACGGTTGTCTTCATTGGCGCCGGTGATCCACTCGGTGCCGGCGACAACGCGCGGGTCGACCAGAAAGCGGATGCCGGTGGTCGATTTGATACCGAGAACGGCTTCGGTCGCGCCCCACGGGCCGATATAGCCTTTGACCAGGCCGGGGTTCCTGGCGAAGTCGCCCTCGTTGGCGGCCTCGACCTCGGCGGGAGCGAAAGCCACCTCGACGCGCTTGAGGTCGACCTCGCGGTCGCCGGGAACGCCGATCGCCACGAGTTCACGGGTACCGTCAAGGCTGGTCAGAGCGAGCACGACGTTTTTGAGCGTGTCGGCGGCCATCCACTCCCGACCGTCCAGGCGGGGGTGCTCGGCGTTTGCCTTGTCCACGAGAGTCTGGATGGTCGGCGTGTTCGGAGTGTCGAAGATCTGCGCGGCGGGCAACGCACTGAAATCCTTGTCGGCCGGAACGAGGGTGCGGAACGCCTCGATGTTGGCCGCGTAGCCCCCGGGGCTGCGCACAAAGGTGTCCTCACCAACCGGGGTCGGGTGCAAAAACTCTTCGCTCTTGGAGCCGCCCATCGCGCCCGCATCCGCTTGCACGATCGCGTACTCGAGGCCGAAGCGGGTGAAGATGCGCTCGTAGGCGTCGCGCTGCTGTTGGTAGCTCGCGTCGAGGCCGGCGTCGGTGTAGTCGAAGGAGTACGCATCCTTCATGGTGAACTCGCGGCCGCGCAGCAGGCCACCGCGCGAACGCGCCTCATCGCGGTATTTGTCCTGAATCTGATAAATCGCCAGCGGCAGGTCTTTGTAGCTGCTGTACAGGTCTTTCACGAGCAGCGCAAAGACCTCTTCGTGCGTCGGCGCGAGCAGCATGTCGGAGCCCTTGCGGTCTTTCAGCCGAAACAGTCCCTCACCGTATTCGTCCCAGCGGCCGGTCAGTTCATACGGCTCGCGAGGCAGCAGGGCCGGAAAGTGCACCTCGTGCGCGCCGGCAGCCTGCATTTCTTCACGGATGATGCGCTCCACTTTTGCCTTCACCCGCAGGCCGAGCGGCAGCCAGGCGAAGATACCCGGGGCCTGGCGACGGATGTAGCCGGCCCGCACGAGCAGGCGGTGGCTGGTCACCTCGGCGTCGGAGGGGTCTTCGCGGAGTGTACGGAGGAAGTAGTTGGAGAGACGTGTAGGCACCCGTCTACCTTACGCGCGCGTCGACATCCGCTCCCCCACTGGGTTTCGGGGCCGGGCGGGGAAACAGCGGGCGGCAGGTGGTGCAGACCTCGCCGTCGGGGCTGCCGGTCTCGGCCGCGCGCGTGGCCTTGCGCTCGCTCTCGAGACGCTCGTGCAGCGCCCAAACCAGCAGGGCGACGGCCGCGGCAGCGACGACCGGACGCACCGGCGCACTGAAGATCGGCTGGAACGAGTGGATTTCGGTCGTGAGATAGAGGGCAATGACCCCCAGAATGGGCCACCGGGTGTCGCACAGGGTGGCGTCGGCACCGATGGGCGTGCCGAGGTAGCTCGAAACGATGAGGCCGATCAGCATTGAACCGACCACAACGGTCGGAATGGTCCAGCAGAGGGAGACAGCGGGGCCCGACAGAAGTCCGGTGGTCGCCAGAATGCCGACCACGACCGCTGTGGCGACCCCGAGCGCAATGAGTTGACGTCGCCGCGGCCAGGTACGCAGATCAGCGAGCAGGAGCGTGATCGATGTAGGCATGAACCCCTCGTCTGGTCGTCCGGATGCCCGCGGCATCACCTCGACTATACCCCATGGGGTATAAACATCGCTCGACGCGTAATCGACAACCTTCGGCCGGCGTCAGCCGACCTCGCTCAGGGCACGCTCGATCGCGACCAGACGCGCATCCATTGCGGTCAGTTTTTCCAGCAGGGCGACGTTGGTCGCGTTACTCGTCGCGAGCGCTTCCCGCAGGGCGGGCGAACCGTCGGAAGCGGCCACCTGGCGACGCGACTTGAAGTACATGCTAAAGATCCCGTAGGTGATTCCGCCGATGATCGCAATTATCGGAATGAGATACGCGAAGTCGAAGTTCATGGTGTTTCCCCCTGCTGGTTGGCGACCGTGGCGTGTGCCACTGCTTCGGCGATGGTGTCGATGGTGACGTTGAGTGAAAAGGGTGCCAGAGCCACGTGCTTGAGTGCGGTTCCCTCCGGGGAGAGTTCCAGTGACGTCGTGATGAATCCGCTCGCTTCCAGCTTGGCGAGATGCATATAGAGCAGCGCACGAGACATCCCAACACGTCGCGCCAACTCGCTCACGTGCACGCGCCCGCCCTGCAACTCGGCGAGGATCAGCATCCGCTGCGGGCTGGCGATCGCCGCGAGAGTGGCGCTGAGCTGTTCCATGTTCATAACAACGCCTCCTGACAGGCGTCAGTATATTGTTACACCCGCAAGAAATGCAAGAGTTCACGCCAAAATTTCTACGCCTCAGAGCGAATGCTGTCAGTCAGCCAGACCAAGAAAGACCATGATCAAACGCTCGACGTCGACCACTTGTTCGGTGGAGAGCCGCCCAACCCGAGTCGTCACCTGCGCCCGGCGAACGGTCGTGAGCTTGTCGATCATGACAAAACTGTCCAGGTCCAGACCATTGTGCTCGTTCGCTGCAATACTGACTCGCAGGAGCGGTGCCGACAAATCGGTCGTTGTCAGTGGCACCACCGTGACCGAATCTGTCGCGTCAAAGCGATCGTCCTGCAGGATCACCGCCGGTCGAGGCTTGGACGCGTAGACGCCGCCAGCGACCAGCCACAGCTCGCCTCGAATCACTCGTCCCAGCTCACCGACACCGCTTCGATAAACTCCTGGTCGTCTGACTGCCGGTCAGCGGCCGCGACCATCTCCGATTGGCGGTGCGCCTCGGCGGCGAATCGCTCTCCGCGCACGTCAGGCACCCAGACCTGCACGAGGCGAAAGCCTTGGTCACGCATCCGCTCTCGATGAGCGCTTACCCGGTCTCGAACAGCCATGCCGCTATGTTACATGTAACAGCTCGCGAGTGCCAGTATCTACGCCTGTGCAGCGACGATTTCTGCGTCGCGCGGCCGCTTTTTGCTCGCGCGGCGGGCAGGCCAACCGCGCCAGCAGCTCGTGGCAGCTCATGAAACAATTGAGCGCGCATCGAGCGGATGCGGCGGCGTCACCGCGCCAACGCCACAGCAGCGGTGCTACTGACCTACTTCGAGCCGACGGACACCGTGGGACTGCCCAGTTCGGCGGCGGGCATCTCAGCGGCGAGACGGTTGGCTTCTTCGATGAGCGTCGCGACAATCTCGGACTCCGGCACGGTCTTGATGACCTCGCCGCGCACGAAGATCTGGCCCTTGCCGTTGCCGCTCGCGACGCCAAGGTCGGCCTCGCGGGCCTCGCCCGGTCCGTTGACGACGCACCCCATGACCGCGACCCGCAGCGGCACGGTCATGCCCTCGAGCCCGTCGGTGACGTCGTTGGCGAGCTTGTAGACATCCACCTGGGCCCGGCCGCAGCTGGGGCAGGAGACGATCTCGAGTTTGCGTTCGCGCAGGTTGAGGGACTGCAGAATCTGCAGGCCCACCTTGATCTCCTCGACCGGCGGGGCGCTCAGGGACACCCGAATGGTGTCCCCGATCCCCTCGCCGAGCAGGAGGCCGAAGGCCGTGGCGCTCTTGATCGTTCCCTGAAAGCTCGGGCCGGCCTCGGTGACGCCGAGGTGCAGGGGCCAGTCACCGCGCTCGGCGAGCAGCCGGTAGGCCTTGACCATGATCACCGGGTCGTTGTGCTTGACCGAGATCTTGAAGTCGTGAAAGTCATGCTCCTCGAACAGGCTCGCCTCCCACATTGCGCTCTCCACGAGCGCCTCCGGGGTGGCCTTGCCGTACTTCTGCATGAGGCTCGGCTCGAGCGATCCGGCGTTGACGCCGATGCGCAGGCTCACGCCGGCCGCCTTGGCGGCAGCGGCGATCTTGCCGACCTGGTCGTCGAACTTGCGAATATTGCCGGGGTTCACCCGCACGGCAGCGCAGCCGGCATCGATGGCGGCGAAGACGTAATTCGGCTGAAAGTGGATGTCCGCGATGACCGGAATCTGGCTCTTCTTCGCGATGATCGACAGCACCTCGGCGTCATCGCGGGTGGGGACCGCGATGCGCACGATGTCGCATCCGCTCGCCGTGAGTTCGGCGATCTGCTGAAGCGTCGCGTTGATGTTCGTGGTCGGGGTGGTCGTCATCGATTGCACGCTCACTTGAGCATTGCCACCGACCAGGACCTTTCCGACCTTGATCTGACGGGATTTACGTCTGGGAGCGAGTACCTCAGGTACTTTGGGCATCCCCAAGTTGATTGCAGCCACTTGCCTAGCTTAGTTGCCGTGGTGTGAGCCAAGCTGTGAGGCAAGCTGAGAGCCGCCCCGGTTCAGCGCTCGAGCTGCTCCAGCAGCGCCGCAAGGAACGCCGCCGGGTGTTCGAGGTGCGGCGAGTGCCCGCAGTGGGCCAGTTCCAGTTCGGTCACCTCACCACCGGCGTCGCGGTACGCGCCGAGCACCGCACGGGTCTGCTGGATCATCGGCTGCGGCGGCGCCACGTCGATGCCCGGCCAGCCCGGAATCACACCGAGTTGGCCGAGATAGTTGAGGTCGAAGAACGAGGTGTCCGACACGATGACGTCGTCGGTGCCGTGGATCCAGAGGATGGCTGGTTTCAGAGCGAGGTCGACGATACCGGTCGTGTTGAAGTGGCCGGGCGTCATGGTGTTGAGCACGCCGCTGCCGCTGGGAGCGAAGCCGGGCCAATTCTCGGACAGCGTCGAGTCCCCCGGATAGTTTGCGATGCCCGTCGCCGTGCTGAGCATCGACTCCACCCAGATGTCGTCGTGCTCCGAACTGAACGGCGGTTTGACGTAGGTGGTCTGGTAGACGGTGCGGGGGCTGGTTGGGTCGCAACCGCGATCACCGCTCTGCAGCCGGGCGACGAAGTCGGGGTTGGCCCCGCCACCGCCCGTGCCGGCGTCGTCGCTGCTGAGCCGATGGCCATCCGCTCCCCCGGTGCCGCCGAAGCCGTACGGTGAGACCGACGCGACGAGGGTGAGGGTCTGCACCAGGGTCGGGTGGTCAAGCAGCAGCTGCATGGTCACGCCGCCGCCCATGCTCCAGCCCACGAGGTGCGCCCGGTCCACGCCGAGCTCGACGAGCACCGCGGTAACATCGTCGGAGTAGTCAGCCAGACCCCGCGTGGCATCGACGGGCAGGGTGGCACTGCTGCCGAAGCCGCGCAGGTCGATCGCGAGCGCACGCACGCACTCTGGCAGGGCCAGCATGAGCGGCTGCCAGAACAGTGACGACGACACATTGCCGTGCACGAAGACTACGGTCACTGTCGGCGAGGCTGTGGCCGACCGTTCGAGCACCCCGGCACGCAGCCGCGGGGTGAGAACGCTGCGGGCGGTGATTCCGTCGAAAATGGTCATGTCGGGGTCCTCTCTGACTCCAGGATTTGCTCGTGCACGGCCCGCGCCACCCGGTCGGCGCCACGGTTGCTCATAACGACTGTGTAGTGATTGACGTCGTCGACCTCGTGCGCGGTCAGGTTCGGCAGTGAAGCCGACCAGCCGGCGACAGCCGTGGGGTCGTAGAGGGCGGTCCGTTCGTTTTGCAACCCGCGCGGCGCCCGCAGAAAGTCGATGGGCACGGTCAGGCCGGTCAGGGCCTCGGTGAACCCGTCGGAACCGTTGAGTTCCATCACGTTTTCGGCCACGGCCGCCAGCCGCGCCGAGGGGTGCAGCCGTGGCGCTGCGCCATCGAGGTCGTACCGGGCGAAGTTGGCGACCCGGGGCGTCCAATCAGACGCGAATGCGGGGTGACGGCGCCAGAAGTCGAGGTACGCGTCCTCCGTTTCAAAGGTCTGCGACAGCCGTTCGGCGGCCGGACCGAGCATGAGCAGCGGGTCGATTCCGACGTCACGAGGGATCGGCAGGCCACCGTCGACCAGCACGAGCGAGTCGACCCGGTCGGGGTAGCGGTGCGCGAGCCAGACCGCGACAAAGGCGCCCATCGAATGACCGACCACGACTGCCCGCTCCACCTCCAGAAAATCGAGCAGTCGGGCCAGGTCGTCGGCGTGCCGACGAAGCCCGTACGGTGCGGGCAGCGCGTTGCTGCGAGCGCGACCACGCAGGTCGGGTGCAATCACTCTTTGGTCGGGCAGACGGTCGGCCAACCACGGCCAGGTGAGGTGAGAGGCGGTGATGCCGTGGACGGCGAGCACCGTTGCGGCGTTCTCGCCCGGTTCGGCGCGCCACTGGCCGCCGAACAGGTCTCCCCCGGCCACCGGGGCACGGAACGGCTGATAGTCCTCGCTCACGGGTTCCTCACTTCAGCATGGCGAGTGGCACCGAGCGCACCCTCGATGAATCGCATCATCTGCTCGAAGACGTGCTCGGGCACGGCCCTGGTTCCGCTCGCGAACGGGTCTGCCCCTGAACCCTCCACGGCTTCATCGTCCCCGCTAACCTGATCCCCCCACAACACCCAGCGCATGCCGATCATCTCGCCGATGCCCATGAGCGCCCAGGCTGCCACGGTCGGATCGATATCACTGATCTCCCCGGCCGCGCCGGCCGCGCGCAGCCCGGCGATATAGCCTTCGACGATGCGGGTGTAGTGCAGTCGGAGGGCGCCGGGCGAGACGAATTCCGCCTCGCGAATCACCCGATACAGGGCGGGGTGATCGGCGGTGAATTGAAAGAACGCCCGAAACCCAGCGCGCTCCGAGTCGATGCGATTTTCGGTGGCAGCGGATGCCGCACTCATCGCCAACCGCACACGGTGGTTGAGGTCCTCGACCAGTTCGTTGAAGATCTGTAGTTTCGAGTCGAAATACAGGTAGAACGTGCCCTGGCCGATGCCGGCGGCATCCGTTATTCGTGAGATCGACGCGTCGGCGTAGCCGAACCGTGAGAACACCTGCTCGGCGGCCTCGATGAGTTTGCGTTTCGTTTCTTCGCCTCGGGCGGTGCGGGGCAGTCCGGCGCTCATTGTTCGTGTCCTATCGTCTGAAAATCAAGACCGTGGTGCCAGTGCTCGAGCAGCTGACGCCGTAGTACCTTGCTGCCGAGGGATCGTGGAATCTCCGGCACGAAGCGCACGAACGCCGGCACCTTGAAGGCGGCCAGCTGGGTGCGGGCGTAGGTCAGAACGTCGGCCTCATCGGGTGAGAATCCGGGCGCCAGCACGATGAAGGCGACGCCGACCTCACCCCAGCGCTCGTGCGGCACCCCGATGACGGCGACCTCGGAGACCGCGGCGTGCTCGACCAACACGGTTTCCACCTCGGCCGGAGCGACGCTTTCACCGCCCGAGATGTAAATGTCGGTGAGCCGGTCGATCACGGCGAAGTAGCCGTGCCCGTCACGATGCACAAGATCGCCGGTGTGCAGCCAGCCGCCGCGCAGGGTTCGAGCGGTCTCCTCCGGGTCGCGAAAATACCCGGAAAATACGCCGGGACCGCGCACGAGCAGTTCGCCCGTCGCGGCACCGCCGAGCAGATCACCGGTGACCGGATCGGCCACAGCAACCTCCACGTGGGGGTACGGCTTGCCGGCATAGCCGACCATGCTGCGTGCCTCGTCGTCGGGCAGGCACAACACGTTCGGGGACGCCTCGGTGAGCCCGTACCCCTGGGTGAGAGCCACACCGCGCGCGTGCCAGGTGCGCAGCAACGGTGCCGGCATCGGAGCCCCGCCAACGACGGCATGGTTCAGGCTCGACAGGTCGGTCGCGGCGAAATCCGGGTGCTGCGCGAGGAACAGGTAGTTCGCCGGCACACCCATCATCGTCGTGATTCGGCGGTTCTTGATCAGGTGCAGCACCCGACCGGGGTCGAAGGTGCGCTCGAGCACGACGGTTGCGCCCATCCACCAGGCCAACAGCGGCTGGATGTTCCAGCCGCCCACGTGATACTGCGGCATGACCGAGAGCACGACGTCTTTGCTGGTGATCTCCGTGATCCGAGACAGCGACAGGTTGGTCCAGAAGCAGTTCGCGTGGGTCAGCACGACGCCCTTGGCCGGGCCGAGGGTGCCGGAGGTGAACACGATCAGCAGGGGGTCGTCATCGCGCACCGACCGGGTCACCAACGGTTCGTCCGGGCTGCGGCGCGGGGACGGCACGAGGGTTTCCACACCGCGAACGCCGAGCAGGGTAAACGGGAGGGGCTCGGCAAGTCGACTCTGGGCATCCGTTGCCAGGGTCTGGAACTCGTCTTCGACCAGCAACAGGGCCGGATCGGAGAGCTGAAGTTGTGCGGCAAGCTCCCGAGGTGCGAGCCGCCAGGAGAGCGGCACGAGCACGAGCCCGGCCTGCGCGCAGGCGAAGAACAGCACGACCTGATCCGAGCTGTTGCCCGTGATAGTCGCGACCCGGTCGCCGACGCCGAATCCGGCGGCGCGAAACGCGCTCGCGAGGTCGGCGGCCCGGTCATCGAGGTCGCGGTAGCGCAGCGTGACGCCGCGGTCATCGACGGCGACGCGTTCGGGGGTGGCACGGGCCCGGTCTCGGGTCCACCGGCCGAGGGTGTGCAGGTCGTCGGTCATAGCTCCTCCACCTCAAGCATGCGCTCCCTGCCGCGTCGTGACGGCCGATGCGGCCGTCCGGTGCGCTTGGTCAGACCGGCAAGCCCGCCCGGAAGGAACAACACCACGAGGATAAACAGGGTGCCGAGAATGAACAACGGCTGCGACAGCGGAATTCGCAGCAGGTCGGGCAGTCCGGCGATGAACTGCGACCCGGCGAGGGCGGTCAGCCGCTGGTCAAGCAGCGTGTAGACGATCGCGCCGAGCACAGCGCCCCAACGCAGCCCGACGCCGCCGAGCACGACGATCACCAGCAGCGTCAGCGTGAAGTCCGGTGTCGCGACTCGGGGTGACACCCCGCTCTGCAGCAGCAGAAATGCGGCGCCGGCCAGGGCGGCGAGCGCACCGGCGATGCCGAAGATGAGCAGCCGCACGAAATAGGGACGGATGCCGATGACCCGGACCCGGAGTTCGTTTTCGCGCGTCGCGGCCACGACGTGTCCGGCGCGCGATTTCTCCACCCACAACACCACGAGGTAGACCGTGACGAGCACCGCGAGCGCGAGCCAGTACAGGTTGCGGGTGTTGAGAACCCCGACGAGGGCGTCGGGCACGTGCGAGACGTCGAGGGTGAGTCCCTCCTCACCGCCGGTCTGCCCGCCCGGATTACGGCGCACCACGACCGAGCCGGCCTGCGCGAAGGCGAGGGTGACCATGGCGAAGGAGATACCGGTGACGCGCAGGCTCACCGAGCCGACCAGCGTGGCCAGCACGAAGCCGATCAGCACGGTTATCAGGATCGCCACCACGAACGTTGCGCCGGCCGGCAACCAGCTCGGTGAGAAGTTGCGCAACACGATGCCGAGACCGTAAGCGCCGGCCGCGAAGAACAGCGCATGGCCGAAGGAGAGCATGCCGGCCAGCCCGAACAACAGGTGGTAGCTGAGCGCGAGGGCCGCGATCAGCATGGCGTAGGCGAGCAGTTGCAGGGTGCCCGGTGTGTAGGTCGGGCCAGGAAAGACGCCGGGAATGCTGATATTCAGCAGCGGCAGCAGCACCATGAGCAGCACCAGGGCTGCGCTCGCCGTGATCGTGATAACCGTGCGGGATCTCATGCCTTGGCTCCCAACAGTCCGCGCGGGCGCAGCAGCAGCACTGCGGCGAGGGCGAGCACCACGGCGAGATCGCCGGTACCGCCGAGATAGAAGTTCGCGAACTGCTGCAGCACCGCCACCAGAACGGATGCGATGGCCGCCCCGGCCAGCGACCCCAGGCCGCCGATGACGGTCACGATGAAGGCGAAGATCAGCAGGGATCCGCCGATGTGCGCCGAAACGTAGCCGTAGTAGATCGAGGCAAGCACCCCGCCGAGGCCGGCGGCGGCGCCGCCGATCGCGAAGACCAGGGTGAAGGCACGGCGCACGTCGATGCCGAGCGCGGTGACCATGAGCCGATTCTCGACGCCGGCCCGAATGATCAGGCCATAGCGGGTGAACTTGAGGAACAGCACGATCGCTACGAGTACGAGCATCGCCACGACGATGAGCATGAACCGGTTGTTCGGAATGCGAGCGCCGAGAATCTCGCTGGTCTGCCCGAGCCAGGACGGGCTCGTGACATAGGTCGGGTCGGTGCCCCAGATTCCTTCGAACAGCGCCACGGAAGCCAGGGCGAGGCCGACCGTCACGAGCACCTGTTCGATGTGTCGGTTGTAGAGCCGACGAATGAGAAAGAATTCGGTCGCGGCGGCGACGATCGCACCTACCACGGCGCCGGTCAGCATGGCGGCGGCCAGGGCCCACCAGGATCCGTCGCTCAGCCGGCGGGCGACCTCCCAGCCGATGAAAGCGCCGATGGTCAGGAACGAGCCGTGCGCGAAGTTGAGCACGCCCATGAGGCCATAGATGAGCGAGAGGCCGGAGGCGACCAAAAAGTAGAGGGCGCCCAGGCCGAATCCCGTGATGAGCAGCAGCACGATGGTACTCATGCCGGCACCGTCGCATCCGTTTGTTCGGTGCCGCTGTGCTCCGAACCGCTGTGGACCCCCAGGTAGCGCTGGATGCGTTCGGGATCGTCGAGGAGTTCCGTGGCTTCGCCGGTGAAGACGACGCGACCACCGGACAGTATGACCACCCGGTCGGCGAGCTGCCTGATCACCTGCAGGTTCTGTTCCACCAGCAGGATCGGCACCGTTTTCGCGGCGGCGAGCAGCGCCTGGGCGACCTCGCCGACGATCTTCGGGGAGAGTCCCTTGGTGGGTTCGTCGACGAGCAGCAGCCGATTCTGGTTCAGCAGGGCACGGGCCAGCGACACCATCTGCTGCTGTCCGCCGGAGAGCGTGCCGGCCAGCTGGGCCTGGCGGTGCACCAGGTCGGGAAAAAGTTCCTCGACCAGGGCCCGGTTGGGGTGAATGGAGCGTTCGGCCAGTTTCAGATTCTCGGCGACGGTGAGCTTACCGAAGACCTCGCGATCCTCCGGCACGTAGCCAACGCCGAGCTGCACGACCTTGTGGGTCGGCAGCCGGTCCACCCGGCGTCCGTCCAGGGTGACCTCGCCGCTGCGGTCGATCAGGCCGAGGATCGACTTGATCGTGCTGGTCTTGCCGACGCCGTTGCGGCCGAGCAGGGCGGTGACTCCGGTGTTCGGCACGTCGAACGAGACGTCTTCAATGACCTGTTGCCCCTCGATGCGGCCGTACAGGTTGCGCACTGTGAGGATGTTGGTGGTGCTCAAGTTGGCGCTCATACCGGGTCTCCGAGATAGGCGGACTGCACCGTGGGATTCTTCATCACGGCATCGGGGGTGTCGCAGGCGAGCAGCTCGCCGTGGTGCATGACCGCAACGCGGTCGACCAGGCCGAGCACGACCTCCATGTGATGTTCGACCATGAGCACGGTTCGGCCACCGTGGTGCAGGCCACGAATGACTTCCATCAGGCCGGGAACGTCGCCAGAGCCCACGCCGGCCATCGGCTCGTCGAGCAGGATGACACTCGGATCCATGGCCAGCAGCATCGCGATCTCCAGCTTGCGTTTGTCACCGTGCGAGAGACCGCCGGCTTTGGCTTGGGCGTGGTCGGCGAGGCCGACCTCATCGAGTTGAGCTGTGGCCAGCCGGGTGGCGGCATCCGTTACCCGGGGAAAGCGGGTGACCAGGCTGCCTCCGCCGGCCTTGGCCTGCGCGGCCAGACGAACGTTTTCGGTGGCGCTGAGACCGTTGAACAGGCTGGAAGTTTGGAACGTGCGACCGAGACCGGCCCGTGCCCTGACGTGGATCGGTTCCCGGGTCATGTCGCGGCCGTTGAGGCGCACCACACCCTCCGTGGCGAACAGTACGCCGGAAATCAGGTTGAACAGGGTTGTCTTGCCGGCCCCGTTGGGGCCGATCACACCGAGCATCTCGCCCCGCGGGATCGACAGTGACACATCGTTGAGGATGCGTGCACCGCCGATCTGCAGTCCGGCACGCTCTAACGTGAGCACATCCATGCTGAGCACGGGCTGGTCGGGCATCGGGTTACTTTGCTGCGGTGACCGGCGGGGCGACGGTCTTCGCGTCAACGGTCTCGATCAGTTCCGGTGACCAGGTGCCGTCGGCGCCTTCCTTGAGCGTCGCCTGGAACATTGGCTGCAGCACGGCATGGTCTTCGGCACGAATGGTGAGCGAACCCTTGACCGATTCGAAGGTGTAGCCCTCGAGTGAGGCGATCATGTCGTCGACGTTGTCGCCGCCGCCCTCACGCACGGCCTGCACGAGCAGCTGCGCGGCGACGAAGCCGTCGGGCGAGAACAGATCCGCTTGCGCGTCGTTGGCCTCGAGGTAGCTGATCATGGCCTTGCTCTGTTTGTTGTCGGTGGCCGACGCGAAGTAGTGCGAGAGAAAACTGATCTTGCCGCTCGCCTCACCGTAGGCACCGTAGGTCGAGACGTCACCAAGTCCGGTGACCACGGGAACAGCGTCGAAGACGCCCTGCTGCTGCAGCGCAGTCCACATCGCGCCGGTGCTTGCTCCGGCCCAGGCGACGAAGATGAGGTCGGGTGAGGCGGCCAGCAACTGCTGCGCGAACGGCGTGAACTCGGTCGCATCCTCGGCGACAAGTATGCCATCAACGCTCGCCCCCTTGGCGCCGAGCACGGCCTGGACGCCGGCGAGGTTGCCCTGACCGAAGGCGTTGTCCTGGGCGAAGACGACGATCTTCTTGCCGCTCGGGTCGCCGATGAACGTTCCGGCGGTCGCGACGTCTTCGTAGGTCTGACGTCCGGAACGGAAGGTGTAGTCGTTGATGCCGGTGATGGCGTCGGCAGCGGCCGGGCCGGAGATGTACAGAATCTTGTTTTGCGCGGCCTGCTCGGCCAGCGTGACGGCGATACCCGAAGCGACAGTGCCGGCCAAAATCTGATAGCCCTGCCCGATCAGGTCCTTCGCGACCGAGACGGCGGTGTCCGGGTTGCCCTGGTCATCCTTCCAGGTGATGTCGAGCTCACGGCCATCGACAGTTCCGGTGCCGTCGGTCGCATAGTCGAGGCCGGCCTCGAAGCCGGCGGTGTACGCGGCACCGTAGGCGGCGAGGGGGCCGGTCGCGGAGGTGATCATACCCACCTGCACGACGGCCTTGTCGGTGGAATCGGAGGCTGCCGTACCGCCGGTCGTTGCCGTGGGAGCGCAGCCGACCAGCGCGAGCGCGGTGACGGCGATGATCGCCGGGGCCAGGAACATCTTTGTTACCCGCATGAAATTAGCCTCTGTTCTTGTTAGTGGCGTGCTGGTGGGTTGGGGTGGTGCCAGGAGGTGCTGTGTGAGGGACTGCCACGAAAACGACCCAAACATGACAGGTGGTTCAGGTATCAGGAATCTAGGGGCGATCGACGCTAGTGTCAAGAGGCAGGTGTAAACCGATGCCCAGACGTGGCCAATATGCTGGATACCTCACCTCATTGACAAAGGAGTCCCGATGAACGACGTCGTTATCCTGGCCGGATCGCGCACCCCGCAGGGTCGCGTGAACGGGCAGCTCTCGTCCCTCACTGCCGTTGACCTCGGCGCCGCCGCCATTGCCGGTGCCCTCGCCCGCGCCGGAGTGGCTCCGGAGCAGGTCGATTTCGTGCTCATGGGGCAGGTCCTGCAAGCCGGCTGCGGGCAGAACCCGGCCCGGCAGTCCAGCGTGGCTGCCGGCATCCCGTGGAATGTGCCGGCGATGACGCTCAACAAAGTGTGCCTGTCCGGCCTGGCGGCGGTCATCGATGCCGCCCGCCTGGTGCGGCTCGGCGAGGCAAACGTGGTGGTGGCCGGTGGCCAGGAATCCATGTCGCGCGCTCCCCACCTGCTACCGGGCTCCCGCCAGGGCTGGGCGTACGGAACAGTGTCCGCCATCGACCATGCCGCCCACGACGGCCTCACCGACGCGTTCGACGGCCTCTCGATGGGGCTCTCCACCGAGCGCGCCAACGCAGAGCTCGGCCAGACTCGGCTCGAGCAGGACGAGATCGCCGCCGCTTCACATCAACGGGCCGCCGCTGCCGCCGCGAACGACCTGTTCAGCGACGAGATCACCCCGATCAGTGTGCCCCAGCGCAGGGGCGAGCCGCTCCTGATCAGCACCGATGAGGGCGTACGC
The DNA here is from genome assembly GCF_900110125.1 of Cryobacterium luteum. GTDB lineage: Bacteria > Actinomycetota > Actinomycetes > Actinomycetales > Microbacteriaceae > Cryobacterium > Cryobacterium luteum. The sequence continues at coordinate 133,310 of NZ_FOCN01000006.1, read as the reverse complement.
GCCGAGAGCACGACCGAGACGCTCGGCCGGTTACGCCCGGCCTTCGACCCGGCGGGCAGCATCACCGCCGGCAACGCCGCCCCCCTGAGCGACGGCGCGAGCGCCGTAGTCGTGACCAGCCGCGCCTGGGCCGAGAAGCACAACCTGCCCTGGCTCGCCGTGATCGAAGCGAGCGGCCAGGTCGCCGGCCCGGACAACTCGCTGCACTCCCAGCCGGCCAATGCCATCCAGCACGCCCTCAGCCGGCAGGGGTGGACTGCGGCCGACCTCGACCTGGTCGAGATCAACGAGGCGTTCGCCTCGGTCGTGGCCCAGTCGTCGAAGGTGCTCGGAGTTTCCGCCGACGTCGTGAACATTCACGGCGGAGGCATCGCGATCGGGCACCCGATCGGATCCAGCGGCGGGCGCGTCGCCCTGCACGCCGCGCTCGAACTGGCTCGGCGCGGCTCCGGCAAAGCCGCCGTCGCCCTGTGTGGCGGCGGCGGCCAGGGCGAGGCGCTGCTGCTGTCCCGGTAGCTTCTAGCCGAACAGGTTGATCGGCTTGACGATGTCGGCGTAGATGAGCAGCAGACTCATCCCACCGAGCAGAATGACGACCGCGAGCGTCAGCGGCATGAGCTTGGCCATATCGACCGGGCCGGGGTCGGGCCGTTTGAACAGCTTCGCAAAGAAGCGACGGATGCCTTCCCAAAGCGCACCGGCAACGTGGCCGCCGTCGAGCGGCAGCAGGGGCACCAGGTTGAACACGAACAGGGCGATATTGAGCGATCCGAGCAACTGGAACATGCTCGCCACCTTGGTCGCGACCGGGATCGTGTCGATGCTCGCGATCTCACCCGCCACCCGGCCGACACCGACCACGCTGATCGGCCCGTTCAGGTCCCGCTCGCCGGGCCCGAAGGCGGCATTCGCGACGGCCACCAGCCGGTCGGGCAGGTTGAGGATCATGTGCGCGACCCCGCCGATGTTGTCGCCGACAGCGGGCAGCACGGCGGTGGCCGGCTGGGGCACGAGTTCACTCGCCGCTCCGATGCCGACAAAACCGACCTCTTCGGTCAGCAACGTGCCGGAAGCATCCGTCTTGATCTTTTCCGCGGCGGTGTAGATGTAACGCTCGGTGAGTTTAGGGGTGAGCGAGAGATCCATGTTGGCACCGTCGCGTTCGACGACCACGGCGAGGGTGCGCCCTGGGGCCGAACGGATGACATCGGTCGACTCCTCCCAGCTGGTGATGACCGTTCCGCCGATGCTGACCAGGCGGTCACCCGGCTGCAAACCGGCGGCAGCACCTGGCGAGGCTTCGTCGGTGGTCTCACAGGTCTGCCGGTCGCTCGATGCGGGCAACACGCACTTACTCACGCTGCCAACAGTCGTGCTGATCTGCGGGGTGCCGAATCCCATGAGCAGGATTGCGAACATCACAATCGCGATGAGCAGGTTCATGGTCGGTCCGCCGAGCATGATGATCACGCGTTTGTAGACGGGTAACTGATAGAACGCGCGGTGGTCTTCACCGTCGCCGATGGTCTCGGCGCTGGCCTGACGGGCATCATCGACCAGGGTCGACAGGGCGCTCGACTTCTTCTCCGGGGCACCCTCCTGCACCATCTGATCGAAGAAGCCGGTTGTGGTGCTGCGCGGGGCTCCGCCCTTTTTGGAGGGAGGAAACATGCCGATCATGGCGATATAACCGCCCATGGGAATGGCCTTGACACCGTACTCCGTCTCACCCTTGGTGCGCGACCAGAGCGTCGGGCCGAAGCCGATCATGTACTGGGTGACCTTGACGCCGAACAGCTTCGCCGGCACCAGGTGGCCGATTTCATGCAGGCCGATCGACACGGCAAGACCCACGACGACAATGGCGACGCCCAGTATGAACAGCAGTACGGTTTCCACTGTCGTAGAGTATCCGCACCAAGCTGCAAAGCGGCTGGCTGTGCGGGCAGACCTCCCGATTAAGGGGCGCATGTGGTTTGCTAGAAGGCGGACGCACCAGGAGGTCCCCTTGTCTTACGAACCCGTTCCCACCCAACAGCTGCCAGTGCCACCACCGCTCGGCCCGGTCGGCAGCCTGCTCGCCGACCGTTTCCTGCTCGGGGGTCTCATCGGCACCGGCGGGATGGCATCCGTTTATCGGGCGACCGACACCGCGCTCGGCCGCACCGTGGCCGTCAAACTCTTTCGGGCCGATGGCGGCGCCTCAGAGCCCGAACGGCAAAGCGGGGAGATCGCCCTGCTCGCGAGCCTGAACCATTTCGCCCTCGTCACCCTGTTCGACGCCGGCACCACAACCGTCGAGGGCGTTCCACGCACCTTCATCGTGATGGAACTCGTCGACGGCCCCGACCTGCGCACCCGCATCAACGACGGCCCCGTGCCGAGCGTCGACGTCGCCGGGATGGGCGCCGACCTCGCCGAAGCGTTGCACTACGTGCACGAACGCGGCATCATCCACCGGGACGTCAAGCCGGCCAATGTGTTGCTCGCACCGTCCGGGTTTCCCGGCCGCGGCATGCACGCCAAACTTGCCGACTTCGGCATAGCCCGGCTGCTCGATGAGACGCGGCTTACCGCGACGGGGTCGCTGCTGGGCACCGCGAGCTATCTCAGCCCCGAACAGGCCCTCGGCGCCGCTATCGGTGCGCCAACGGATGTCTACTCCCTCGGCCTGGTCCTGCTCGAATGCCTGACCGGGCAGCGGGCGTACCCCGGCACCGCGGTGGAGTCGGCGATGGCCCGACTACAACGCCAGCCGGAGATCCCGAATACTCTGGGCAGGGACTGGTCAGAGCTGCTCGCGTCGATGACCGCCCGTGAGGCTGCCGACCGACCCACCGCGGCTGAGACCGCCGGGTCGTTGCGAGCCCTCGCCACGGAGAGCGCCCCGGCGACGGCCACGGAGAGCGCCACTGCGGCCACCCGCCTGCTGCCAGACCTGACGCCGGCGCCCACCCGGGTGATGCCCGACTTGGCCCCGGCGCCCACCCTGCTGCTGGCTGCGGCCGAGGCCGCTCCGACCGAGGTCCTGAAAACGGATGCTCCCGCTCACGCCCCTGCTGCAGGTACCGGGACCGCGGTCCCGGTCAAGCCGCGCCGGCCCGCAAGCCGGCGGGTGCCCGTCCTAATCGCCAGCGGCGTCACTCTGATCGCACTCGCCATCGCCGCTGCGCTCCTGATCAAGCCGGCCGAAGCGCCGGCCGTGCCGCCCCCGAGCTATCCGGCCGTCGACGGCACGCTCGGCGTCCACCTTCAAGAGCTTCAAGAAAGCGTGAACCCATGATTCGACGCCACCGCCTGACCCTGGCTGCTGTGGCCGTCGGGTTCCTGTTGACTCTGGCCGGCTGCACGGCCAACCCCGTCGACCTGCAGGCCGCCACGGCCGAGAACCTGCAGGGTGAAATTCTGCAGATCACTGAGGCGGCAGCCGCCGCAGACTTCACGACCGCCCAGTCGCGGCTCGAGGCCATGCAGGCAAATCTGCGCACGGCCGCAGCGGCGGGCGAGGTCAGTACCGAACGATCCGCCGCCATTCAGGCCGCGATCAACCTGGTGCGCGACGACCTGACCGTTGAAATCGATGCCGCCGTTGTTGCCGCCGAAGCCGCAGCCCAGGCAGCGGCGGCGGCAGCGGCCCTCGCTGAGAAGCAGCACGACGAAGACGCCCAGAAGAACGCTGAGCAGGCTCAAGAAGACGCGGAACAGGCCAGGGAAGCCGCGAAGGACGCTGCCGAAGACGCCAAGCAAGCCCGGGAAGATTGCAGGGAGAACAATGACAAGGTCAAGGCCGGCGAGTGCGATTAGTGCGCCAGGCCAGCCAGTGCGGGAGTGAGGCGAGAGCGTCTAGCGCGCCGCGATGAGTTTGTCGGCCGCGGCACGCGCCCACCGTTCGGCGTCGACGAGCGACTCCCTGGTGAGTTCCTGGCCCTGTTCGTGGGATTCGACCACACGCAGCACCGTGTCCACGATATCCAGAAACCCGACGCGCCCGGCGTGGAAAGCCGCAACGGCCTGCTCGTTGGCCGCGTTGAACACCGCGGGATAGGTGCCGCCCTTACGGCCGACCTTCTTGGCCAGTTCGACCGCGGGGAATGCCGCGTCGTCGAGCGGCTCAAAGGTCCAGCTGTGCGGCACGGTCCAGTCGATCGGGGTGCCGACAGCGGCGACCCGGTTCGGCCAGTCCAGCCCGAGCGAGATCGGCAGGCGCATGTCCGGCGGGCTTGCCTGCGCAATCGTTGATCCGTCGACGAATTCCACCATGGAGTGCACCACGGATTGCGGGTGCACGACGGCGTCAATGCGGTCATATTCCACGTCGAACAGCAGGTGCGCCTCGATGATTTCGAGGCCCTTGTTGACGAGGGTGGCCGAGTTGGTGGTCACCACAAGGCCCATGTTCCAAGTGGGGTGCGCGAGGGCCTGTGCCGGGGTGACCCGGGCCAGCTGCTCCCGCGTGAAACCACGAAACGGTCCGCCGGATGCCGTCAGCACAAGTCGACGCACCTCCTGCGCGGTTCCGGCCAGCAGCGCCTGCGCAATGGCCGAGTGTTCGGAATCGACGGGCACAATCTGCCCGGGCGCGGCGAGCGATTTCACCAGGTCGCCGCCGACGATGAGCGACTCTTTATTGGCCAGGGCCAGGGTACGACCGGCCTTCAAAGCGGCGAGCGTCGGTCCGAGACCGACCGAACCGGTGATGCCGTTCAGTACGACGTCGGTGTCGACGCCCTGCACGAGCTGCTCCGCAGCATCCGCTCCCAAAGCAGTGTGCTCGACCTGAAAGTCGAGCGCCTGCGCCTCGAGGAGTTCACGGTTGCTGCCGGCCGCGAGACCAACCACCTCGAACCGTTCCGGGTTGGCACGAATGACATCGAGGGCCTGGGTTCCGATCGAGCCCGTAGACCCGAGGATGATTACTCTCTGCACCCCTCCATGCTAGGTGCATGCCGCGGTTCATGTTCGGTGCGCGGTAACTGTGGCGTAGGGTCAACGGGTGACTGGTGCCCAAGCAGAACCCCTAGACGACGACGCAACCGACACCAGCGACAGCGAATCCGCAGCCGTCCCACGCGACGAGGCGGCAGACCTGCCCGACGAACCGGAGCACGTGAAGCGTCCGGGTTTCGTCTACTTTCTCGGCTACGGCATCATGGCACCCGTCGCCCGCGTTGTGTTCCGCCCGCGCATTCTGGGGCGCGAGAACATCCCGGCCACCGGCCGCGTCATCCTGGCCAGCAACCATCTCTCCTTCATCGACAGCATCGTCATCCCGCTCGTCGCAACGAGGCGGGTGCAGTTCCTCGCCAAATCGACCTACTTCACCGGAACCGGCTTCAATGGCTGGGTCTCCCGCACGTTCTTCACCGCGATCGGCGCCATCGGGGTGGAACGCGGGGCCGGGCAGGCCGCCCAGCTTGCCCTCGATGAAGGTCGAGCGGTGCTCGATGCCGAGGGCGCATTCGCGATCTACCCGGAGGGCACCCGCTCACTCGACGGCCGTCTCTACAAGGGCCGCACCGGCGTCGCCTGGCTGGCCCTCACCACCGGGGCCGTCGTAGTTCCGGTGGGACTGATCGGCACGCAGGAGATTCAGCCAGTCGGCACCAAGGTGCCCCGCATCCGCAAGATCACGGTCAGCTTCGGCCAACCGCTCGACCTCAGCCATCACGGCCACGCAACGTCGGGCAAAGCCCGCCGTCAGGCGACGGATGAGGTCATGGCGGCCATTCACGGCCTGTCCGGCCAAGAATTGGCCCATGCCTACAACGAATCGCCGCCGGTCGGCACGCTCAATCGTCTCGCCCGCCGGGTCTTTCCGCGCGAACGCCTGTAGCGGCGAGCGATGAATCGGTCGGCGAGCACCGCCGACCGTCATAGGCTGGAACAATGACTGCAACGTATTCGGTGCCCCAGCAACGCAAGCTCGTCACGGCTCTCCCCGGCCCCAAGTCGGTAGAACTACAGGCCCGGCGCGAGAAGACGGTCGCCCGCGGCGCCGGGACCCTCGCCAACATCTACATGGACCACGGCGCTGGAGCCATCCTGGTCGACGTCGACGGCAACCAGATCATCGACCTCGGCTGCGGAATCGGGGTGACCACGATCGGCCACGCCCATCCGGAGGTCGCCGCGGCGGCATCCGCTCAGGCAGCGAAACTGACTCACACCTTGTTCACGGTCACGCCCTACGAAAACTATGTGGCGGTCGCCGAGAAACTTAGCCAGATCACCCCGGGAGATTTTGAGAAGCATTCCGTTCTCGTGAACACCGGCGCGGAAGCGGTGGAGAACGCGGTGAAGATCGCCCGTAAGTTCACCGGCCGTCGCGCCATCGTGGCCCTCGACCACGCCTTCCACGGTCGCACCAACCTGACCATGACGATGACCTACCGGCCCTGGCCGGAACGCGCCGGCATGGGTCCCTTCCCCGGTGAGATCTACAGCGTTCCGACGAGTTACCCGTTCCGTGACGGCCTGAGCGGGCTTGAAGCGGCCGAGAAGACCATCGATTACATCAACACCCACATCGGCGCGACCGAGGTCGCGGCGTTCTTCGTCGAGCCGATCCAGGGCGATGGCGGAATCGTCATCCCCGCGCCCGGATACTTCAAGCGCATCCGCGAATTCTGCACCGAGAACGGCATCGTGTTCGTGGCCGATGAGATTCAGGCCGGCATTGCCCGCACCGGCGTTTGGTACTCGATCGAGCACCACGACGTCGTTCCCGACCTGGTCACCACCGCCAAGGGCATCGCCGGCGGCTTCCCGCTTGCCGCGGTCACCGGCCGCGCCGACATCATGGATTCCGTGCAGCCGGGCGGCATCGGCGGCACCTTCGGCGGCAACCCGGTTTCGACCGCTGCCGCCCTTGCGGTATTCAACCTGATCGAGCGGGACAACCTGCTCGGCGAGGCGAAGCGGGTCGAGGCGGCCCTCTGGGCGCGCATCGGCGACTGGGCCGATAAGTTCTCCATCGTCGGCGAGGTGCGGGGCAAGGGCGCGATGTTCGGCGTTGAGCTCGTACACCCCGGAACCAAGAAGCCCTACCCCGAGGCCCTCACTGCGTTGATCAAGCACGCCACCACGAATGGGGTCATCGCGCTGGATGCCGGCAGCTGGGATTCCGTGCTGCGCATCATGCCCAGTGTCGTGATCTCCGACGAACTCATCGATGACGCGGCGACGGTGCTCGAAGAGGCCCTCACCGCCCTGGTCGCCGCCTACCCGGCGTAACTCGCGGGCGGCGTCGCTTCCCCGTCGCCGAGCCGTGAGTATGGGCACCAAGCCGTGAGTTTCGGCAGCAGGGGACGCCTGAAACTTACGGCTCGGCGGCTCCCCTCGGTTCGAGGCATCTACAGGGGCGGGCTCGTCACAATGTTCGTCGTACAGCCGAGCTCGCCGGGCTCGATCCAGGTGCGATCAAAGCCCGAGAATTCCACGACTCCATCGGAACCCCGCACTCCCACAATGCATTCGCGCTCGCCCGGAACACCCACGGCCGCGATAAGGGCACCGTCGACGTAATCCGTATCGACCGTCATGAAGTCTTCGGCGAAGGCGGCGCGCACGTCTCGCTCCAAACTTGCGCTCGTCGCGGCACCCAGAACCGCCGCGAGCACATCCTTGGCGTCGTCAGGCAGGGCTGGGAGCGGTGCCGCGGTCGGGATCGCGAGCTCCGGATTGTCCGGGCAGCTGATACTTTGTCGGGTGACCGGATGTGGCCGCCGGAAAATCTCGTAGCGGAAACATTTGGTCGCGCTCCCCTTGCCATAGGAGGAGTCGCCGACCCCGACAGCATTTTTCTGCTCCTCATCCACCCGGATGCGCACCTCGATGCGGGCACCCATTTCGTCACCGGAGCTCCCACTCCAAGCGAGTGTGTCCGCGTAGACAGTGGAACCGAGGCCGCCCGCCGTGGAATTCAGCGGAGTGATATAGGTGGCCGCAAACCATTCAGCATTCCGCACCCGCGACACCGGCGAGTCCAGGTCGTCGGTGAGCTCCGCAGCGATGTGTTCAACCGTGTCGGCAGCGACGCTGTCGCCGGTAGCGCAGCCCGTCAGTGCAAGGACTGCAACGATCACCACGGCACTCGCACCAAGCCATCGCGCTCGCGCAACCGACAGATTGTGCGGCGCAGTGGCAACGTTTCGACTCATGTTTCCCCCTCGTGCCACCCTAACCCGTGCAATCCTGTCTGGTCGAGGTTTGCGGCGATTCGCCCGTGGCAACCCAATCGGTTATGTCGAGGGATTGGGTGGGAGGCAGGTCGACGGCCGACGGGCTGATGACCGCTACCAGATCGGTGACCGGCAGCATCATTGTCCGGCCGTCGGTGCGGCGGATGTTGTCGGTTCCGGCGACAGCGTGGGCGCGGGCGTCGGCTCCCCCTCCGCGGGCAGTTCGACCAAGGGCTGCACCCGAGCGTACGGTAACGGCGCTGGCGCGGCATCCGCTTGGTAGGCCTGGCCGAGATAGTCGTAGGTATAGTCGATATCGTCAGACGAAACCAGCCGCAGCGGAAACACATTCCAGCCTCCGCCCGCCGGAACCAGCAGGCTCGGTACGACCATGTCCTGCTCGCCGGCCTTATCGAGTTGGGGGAGGTAATTCGTATTCGCCGGGTCATTGACCACGTTAAGAGATCGCCCGTCTTGGTCGAATAACTGCACGTCTGTCAGAGGCTGACCATCGGCGTCATACGCGAATACGTTGGTCACCTGCTCACCGTTCTGCATGAGTCCCGGCAACGGCGCCGGGTTGTAGTCCAGGTAGGCACTGTTCTGCGCTCCGGCATTCTGGGCCGTGGCCAGCAGCACGATCGGCAGAACGAGAACCGCGCACACACTGACCACCGTGCGAAAACCGGGAAGCCAGCGCCAGGGCAGCCACCGGCCGCGCCCCCACTGCACGCTCAGCACCACGAAAGCCGTGAGTACAACCCACCGCAGCGGATCGGTCGGCACAGTGCTGAGAGCGCCGCCGGCGAAGACCGCAACGACCGCGTAGACGACCCAGCCGCGCAGCACCCACCACGCGGGGCGCAAAGCGAGCAGAAAGTCGAGCAGCGCCGCACCAGCGGCACTCGAACGGATGCGCCGAGCCGCGCCCACCCGCGCGTCACCGACCCGGGTGCGCAGCCGGCGCAGCTGCGGCACCCGGGCGGTCTCATCCGTTCCACGCACCGGCAGTCCGGCGGCGCCGCGCAGCTCGTCGGCGTAGGCGACCGGATCGCCGAGCTCAAAGTCGGGCACCGCCAAATCGCCCGCATCGACGTCGGCCGCCTGCTCCGTCAGGTCGGCCTCGAGTCCGTCGGTGAGTTCATCGACATCGTCGGTGGGCAGATCGCTCAGGGCAGCTCGCACGGCAATGGCGAAATCGCGAATGGACTGGATGGTCGTGGCGGTGTCGCTCATGAGTTGTCGCCGATCGTGGGTAGGGAGACGGAGGGCTGCGGCTTATCGAGCAGCTGGGTGAGGGTGTCGGCGAAGCGGGTCCAGTTCGCGCGCTGTTCGGCGAGCATGGCCCGGCCGTTCGCGTTCATTCCGTAGTACTTGCGGTGCGGCCCGCCGTCGGACGGGACGACGTAGCTCGACAGTGCTCCCGCGCTGTACAGCCGCCGCAGGGTGCCGTAGACCGAGGCGTCCCCGACCTCATCCAGACCGGCGGCGCGCAACCGGCGCACAATGTCATAGCCGTAGCCGTCGTCGTCGACGATCACGGCCAGGACGGCCAGATCGAGCACCCCCTTGAGCAACTGGGTGGTATCCATCGGCGTCCCTTCGATCAGTTTCAGCCTTCAACGGATCCCACACTACTACGCAAACCGCACTACCGCGCTATACACAATCTGTGTCGACCTCGCCGAGCCGTGAGTCTGAGGTCATTTCCGCGCTGAAATGCCGCCAAACTCACGGCTCGATGAGTCGCGAAGCGATCAGGCGGTGGTGACCGGCTCGTGCTCGACCGGAAAGTTCACCGAGGCCGCGATGAAGCATTCCCGGGCCGCCTCGGCATGCAGCGACTGAGCAAACTCAACCTGTTCGGGGTCGGTGATGCTCACCCGCGGCCGCAGGGTCACCGAGGTGAAGTGCCCACCACCGGCGACCTGTTTCATCGTGCCGACCGGGGCATCCGTATACGCCGTCACGATCACCCCGTTGCGGGCCGCCACGTGCAGGTAAGACAGCAAATGGCATTGGCCGAGCGCCGCGAGCAACAGTTCCTCGGGGTTCCAGCGGTCGTTGTCACCGTGAAAGGTAGGGTCGGACGACCCCAGGATCGTCGCCTTGTCAGCGGATGCCCGACCGGCCGGCGATATCAGATGGTCCCGACCATAGGCCTTGTAATGACTCGTTCCGGTGCCGCGATTACCGGTCCACTCGACTCGCACCGCATATTCGTGCACTCCGTTCATGCTTCTCCCTCTACTCTCCAAGATTCTTGCAGGCGAACTCAGGTTGACCCCGCCAGGGGTCGGTACAGTGGATTCATCATGACTGACACCCTCACAAACTCTGCCACCGATGCCGCAACATACTCCGTTGCCCAAGAACGAAAGATCGTGACCGCCATTCCCGGCCCGATCTCGGCGGCGTTGCATGAGCGGCGCCGGGCCGTTGTCTCCGACGGGGTCAGTTCCATGCTTCCCGTCTACATTGCCAAGGCCAATGGGGCGATCGTCGTCGACGTCGACGGCAACCAGTTCATCGACCTCGGTGCCGGAATCGGCGTCACGACCATCGGCCACACCGAGACCAGCGTCGTCGCCGCGGCCGTCGAACAGTCCCAGGACTTCATCCACACCCTGTTCACCGTCACCCCCTACGAAGAATACGTTCGGGTCGCCGAGCTGCTCGCCGAGCACACCCCCGGAGATTTCCCGAAGAAAAGCGTGCTCATCAACTCCGGTGCCGAAGCCGTTGAGAACGGTGTGAAAATCGCCCGCAAGTTCACCGGCCGGCGCGCCGTCGCCGTGCTCGACCACGCCTACCACGGCCGCACCGTACTGACCATGGCCATGAACTACAAGGCCATGCCCTACGCCACCGGCTACGGCCCGCTCGCGAGCGATGTGTACCACGCACCGAGCTCCTACCCGTATCACGACGGCCTGACCGGCGCCGAAGCTGCCGCACGCACCATCGCCTACCTCGACAAGGTGATCGGCGCATCCGATCTGGCCTGCCTGGTCGTCGAACCGATCCAGGGTGAGGGTGGTTTCATGGTGCCAGCCGAGGGCTACCTCCCGGCCCTGCAGGAATGGTGCAGCAGCAAGGGGGTCGTAATGATCGCCGACGAGATTCAGAGCGGCATGGCCCGCACGGGCAAGTACTACGCGAGCGAGCACTTCGGCTGGATCCCTGACCTCGTGCTCACCGCCAAGGGCATCGCCGGCGGCTTCCCCCTCGCCGCCGTCACCGGTCGCGCCGAAATTATGGATGCCTCCCAGCCCGGCGGCCTCGGCGGCACCTTCGGCGGCAACCCCGTCTCCTGCGCCGCAGCAATCGCCGTCTTCGACGCGATCGCAGCGGGCAACCTGCTCGGCGAAGCGCAGCGCATCGAGAAGTCCCTCACCGCGGGCCTGACCGCGCTGAAGAACAAGTACGACATCATCGGCGAGATCCGCGGCCGTGGTGCCATGATCGCGATCGAACTGGTGCAGCCGGGAACGGGCGACACGACGAAGGCCCCCAACGCCGCCGCTGTCGCCTCCATCTCGACCTACGCCGGTCAGCACGGCGTTCTGCTGCTCACCGCCGGCACCTACGGTAACGTGCTGCGCTTCCTGCCGAGCCTGGCGCTGTCCGATGCGCTCATCGTCGACGCCCTCTCGGTGATCGACGACGCCATGGCAGCCCTGACCGCGCCCGCACACTGACGCCGTGACAGAAACCTTCACGGTCAACGATTCGGTCGAGCTCGCCGTCGTCGAACGCAGCAGCTTCGTCGAATCCCGCCACGCCGGATCGGCGATCGTACTCGGCACCAACGGTGAGGTCTTGCGTACGCTCGGCGACGTGACCAGCCCGGTTTTTCCGCGCTCGGCCATGAAACCGTTCCAGGCCGTTGCGGTCATGGCGAGCGGCGCCGCCCTGCGCGGAGCGGATGCCGCCATCGCCACCGCGAGCCACACCGGCACGCCGGCCCACATCGAGCTCGTTCGCGGACTGCTGGCCCGGGCGGGAGTGCCCGAGACAGCGCTCGCCTGCCCGGCCGCCTGGCCGATCGATTCAGCAGCCCGTGACACCCTGGTGCGTCTCGGTGCCAGCAAGGCTCCCGTGTATATGGAGTGCTCGGGCAAGCACGCGGCGATGCTCGTGGCCTGTCAACAGAACGGCTGGGCGCTGGACGGCTATTTGAATCCGGCGCATCCGCTGCAGAAACGTATTCTCGACGTGCTCGAACGTTTCACCGGCGAACGACCGGTGGTTTCCGGCACCGACGGGTGCGGCGCTCCGGTGCACGCGATCTCCCTCACCGGGCTGGCCCGCGGCATTGCGCGCATCGCCACCAGCAAGTCCAACTCACCGTTTGCGATCTATCGTGAGGCCGGTTTTCTCGCTGAGGCAGTGCGCGCCAACGGCTGGGTGATAGCCGGTCCCGGACACTCGGACAGCATCGTGATCGAACGCCTCGGCCTGTTCATGAAGGGCGGAGCGGAGGGAATCATGGTCGCCGCCGCCGAGAACGGTACGACAGTGGCGCTGAAGGTTCTCGACGGCAACCTACGCGCCGCGGCGGCAGTCGCACTGGGTCTGCTGGCCGACGCGGGTGCCATCGCGCGAACGGATGTCGCCGAGTTGCTGCCGGAGCTCGGCCTCACCGTCACCGGCGGCGGCCGGCCGGTCGGCGAGATTCGCGCCAGCTACGTCTGACCGGTGAGGTCGGGCGCAATCACGGTAAGCGCGCCCGGCCGCACCCGCGCCCCGACCGGAAACGGCCCGATGCGGTCGCCATCGGCGTAGGCATCCACCGCCCCGACCGAGTCGATCGCGACTACTCGCCCGGTCTGCACGGTCACTTCTGGCAATTCCAGATGAGACCCGGTGTAGATCATGCGCAGCGCTTTCAGAAGCCGCAGACGGCCGGCTGAGGCAAAGATGACGATGTCGAACAGGCCATCGTCCAGCTGCGCCGACGGTGCCACGTGCATGCCCGAACCGTAGTAACCCGAGTTCGCCACGTCACGGTGTGCGCGTCGACGCTCTGGCTCACGCCGTCGATCACGATGCGGTACCCGGTCGATCGGTGCGTCGCAATCGCCCAGACAGCCGCCGTCGGATACTGCCATCGTGCCGGCAGCCGGTGCACCCGGTTGACGAGCTGTGACGTGAGCGAATCGATTCCGGCGTAGACGCTCCCCACCACGATCTGACCGCCGACGTCGATTATGTCGACCTGCCGCACCGATCCGGTCAGCAAGAGTTTGGCCACGGCCGCAATATCGGCCGAAATCCCCAACTGCCGTGCAAAATCGTTCCCCCGCCCCACCGGCACAACTCCGAGGGTTCCTCCCGCCGCGACGATCGCACCGGCCAGAGATCCGACCGTGCCGTCGCCGCTGCCGCGCGCGGCGGCCTCGGTCGCGACCTGGTGGCCGTGATGAACGCTCTGGGTGTGGGTCACCGTCACGGCGGCGCCCGCCTCACGCAGGAGCCGCCTTACCGGCGCTAGCTGAGCCTGGCCAGACGCCGGGCCTTGGCTGCCCCCGTGACCTGCACCGTCACGACCACGACGATCGCGATGATGAACACCGCAGAGGCAAGCACATTGGCTTCCGCCGGAATACCGCGCGCCGCCGAAATATAGATGTACTTCGGAAACGTCGAAACCGCGCCCGAGTTGAAGTTCGTGATGATGAAGTCGTCGAAGGACAACGCGAACGACAGCAGGGCAGCCGCCAGAATGCCGGGCAGGAGCAGCGGGAACGTGATGCGTGCGAAAACCTGCACGGCCGAACCATAGAGGTCTCGACCGGCCTCTTCCAACGCCGGATCGAGACTCGCGACACGCGCCTTGACCGTGACCACGACGAAGCTGATGCAAAACATGGTGTGCGCGAGAATGATCGTCAGCATATCCTTCGGCACACCCACCGACAGAAATTGGGCCGCCAGGCCGGCGCCGAGCACGACCTCCGGGGTGGCCATCGGCAGGAACAGGAGCAGGCTGGTCTGCGACCGGAACCTGAACCGGTAGCGCACGATGGCGATCGCGATCATCGTGCCGAGCGTGGTCGCCGCAACGGTGGCGACGGCTCCGATGAACAGGCTGTTGCCGAAGGCCTGACAGACCGCCCCGTTCTGCACGTTGCAGACGTTGAACCATTTATCAAGGGTGAAACCCTGCCAGGTGATATTCGATTTGAGCGAGTCGTTGAACGAGTAGACAAAGGTGTAGCCGATGGGAATCATCAGAAAGAGCAGGGCAAGGCCGCTGTAAACGGGCAGCAACCATTTGCCGAGGGAAAACTTCACAGCAGTTCCTCCGTTCCGGAACGTTTCACATAAATACTCACGATCACAAGGATGACGGTCATCAGAATGATCGACAGCGCCGCGGCGGCGGGGAAGTTCTGCAGGACCAGAAAGTTCGCCTCGATGACGTTACCCATCATCTGGGTGCCGGTACCGCCGAGAAAGTCCCGGCTGGCGTTGATATAGTCACCGGCGGCCGGGATGAAGGTGAGCAGGGTTCCCGCCACAATCCCGGGCATGGACAGCGGAATGGTGACCTTGCGGAACACGTGGAACGGGCTCGCATAGAGGTCGCTGCCGGCCTCGAGATAGCGCACGTCGAGCCGTTCCAGCGTCGTGTACAGCGGCAGGGTCATGAACGGGATGAAATTATAGGTCAATCCGAAAATCACCGAGAACGCGGTTCCGGTCACGTGGGCTTCCGGCCCCAGCAGCGACAGCGCTTTCAGCGACTGCACGACGAAGGACTCGTCGGAGAACAGCTGCTTCCAGGCCAGGGTACGCAGCAGAAAGCTGATGAAGAACGGTGCGATCACGAGCACGAGCATCAAACTCTGCAGAAGCGGCCACTTGCGGGCCTTTACGCCGATGAAATAGGCCAGCGGATAACTGATCAGCAGTGCGAAGAAGGTCGCGGCCAGCGCATAGCTGAACGAGCGCACGATGTGCGGCCAATAGGTCGTCACGACCTCGAGGTAGTTCTGCCAGCGAAAGGCGTAGTCGAACTGACCGATATCGCCGAACTCCCGCGGCGCCTGGAATGATGTCAGCAGCAACGATATGAGCGGGGTGAGAAAGAACAGCACCAGATAGAGGATGCCCGGCAACAGCAGGAACAACGCCACCGGACTGCGACGCCGAGTGACCGGGTCCGTCGTCGGAGCGGCCGTGGAGGAGAATGCGGCGAAGGCCATCGTTAGGCCCCCTCAAGCTCCGTCAGCAGGGACGACCGTCGCTGCTGTGCGATGGTCTTGGTGTCCAGGTCGGCCTCGAACCGTGGCGAATCAGCTGGATCGTCGTCGAGCCCGAAACCGTGGTCGACGTTCCAGCTGAGCCAGACCTGGGCGCCGACGTGCGCGGCCGGGCCGAAGGCCATGTTCTGGGCGAAGACGACCAGGGTACCGACTCCTGGCACCGCCACGAGGTATTGCGTGCTGACCCCGCTGAACGACACATCGATGACTGTGCCTGGGCCCATCAGGTTTCGGCCGGCATCGTCAGACGGCGCCTCGCCGTGCAAGGTGAGTTTTTCGGGGCGCACCCCGATCGTGACCTCGCCCGACACCCGGTGCGCGCGCTCCAGCGGCACCACAATCTTCTGCCCGGAGACGTCGACGGCGATGGCGGTGCTGGTGGTGGAGACGACGGGACCGGTGAACAGATTGGACTGGCCGAGAAAGTTGGCGACGAACGCGGTCCTGGGCAGTTCGTAGAGTTGTTGGGGTTCGCCCATCTGTTCGATGCGACCCTTGTTCATGACAGCGATAGTGTCGGCCATGGTCATGGCCTCCTCCTGATCGTGGGTCACGTGCAGAAAGGTGAGGCCGACCTCCTCCTGAATGGTCTTCAACTCGAGCTGCATCTGACGTCGAAGCTTCAGGTCGAGTGCCCCGAGCGGCTCGTCGAGCAGGAGTAGCGCCGGCCGGTTGACGATGGCGCGGGCCAGTGCCACCCGCTGCTGCTGACCGCCGGAGAGCTGCTGGGGTTTGCGGTGGGCGAGGTGATCCAGCTCGACCAGGAGCAGCGCCTCGTGCGCTTTGGCCACCGGGTCGCCGATCTTGCGTCGGCGTAGCCCGAAGGCGACGTTCTCCAGCACCGACATGTGCGGAAAGAGCGCGTAACTCTGGAACACGGTGTTGACCGGACGCTGGAAAGATTTCTGATTCGTGACATCCGTTCCCCCGATGAGGATGCGGCCGTTCGTGGGTTCTTCCAGCCCGGCGACGAGCCGCAGCGTGGTCGTCTTTCCGCAGCCGGAGGGACCGAGCAGTGCAAAGAACGACCCGGCCGGAATGGTGAGATTGAGATTTTCGATGGCGGTGAACCCGGGGAAACGTTTCTCGATGCCGACCAGTTCCAGGTCAGCGCCGCGATCGGCGAACGCACCGACGGCCATCAGGCAGCACCCAGCAGGATCGCCTGGAACTGGGCATTGAAGGTCTGTTCTTCGGTGCCGTCGAGGCCACGAAAGACATAGGCGTTGGCGAGGGTGGCGTCGTCGGGAAAGATCAAGGGGTCTTCGGCCAGCGTCGGGTCGATCGCCATCATGGCTTCCTTGGCACCGACGACGGGGGTGATGTAGTTGACATAGGCGGCGACCTCGGCGGCAACGGCCGGGTCGTAATAGTAGTTGATGAGTTCTTCGACGTTCTTTTTGCCGGGCGAACCGATCGGCACCACGAAGTTGTCGTTCCAGAGCGTGCCGCCCTTTTCGGGAACGATGAAGCCCCACTTATCGCCGTTTTCAGCGTTCAGCTGCACGATGTCGCCCGACCAGACAATCGCGGCCAGGGTGTCCTCGTTGGCGAGGTCTTCTTTGTAGGAGTTGCCCTTGATGTTGCGGATCTGGCCGTCGGCGACCTGTTTTTTGAACTCGTCGATGGCGGCGGTGAATTCCTCTTCGCCCCAGCTGCCGGAGATGTCGACGCCCTGGTCGAGCATGATCAGGCCCATCGTGTCGCGCATTTCGGAGAGCACCCCAACACGACCCTTCAGTTCCGGCGCCCACAGGTCTTCGACCGAGGCCAGGCCCTGCGGATACTTCGCCTTGTTCCAGGCCAGGCCGGCGAACCCGCCCTGCCACGGCACACTCATGGCGCGCCCCGGGTCGAAGTCGACGTCCTGCAGCGACGGCAGAAGATTGGCGAGGTTGGGAATGTTGGCGTGATCGAGTTCCTGGGTGTAGCCGAACCGAATCATGCGGCTGACCATCCAGTCGGTCAGGCACACGGCATCGGCACCGATATCCTGGCCGAGGGCGAGCTGGTCTTTCACCTTGCCGTAGTAGGAGTTGTTGTCGTCCACGGCCTCGGTGTACTTGACCGATACTCCCGTTTGTGCCTTGAACGCATCGAGGGTGGGATAGTTGCCGGCATCGTCGACGTCGACGTAGAGCGCCCAGTTGTCCCAGCGGATGGTCTTATTCGTGGCTGAGGTGTCGGCGGCAGCGGTGGGTTTGACCGCGGCGCCGGAGGAGCACGCGGCGAGAGCGAGCGCTGTGGCGCCGGCACCGGCACCGGCCAGGAGAGTACGGCGGCCCATTTGGGCGTTTTGCGCTTGGCGGATGAGTTGGCGGATCATGGGATCGGCGGGCAGCGGCTTGGACTTCATCATGGTTCTCCTAGCATTCGGGCACGCACACGGTCATGACTCGCTGCGTTGCGAGTTGGTCGATAATTGCACATATCAGTGGTAGAAACACCTGAAAGAGGTCAAAACATTGATCTTGCAATCGATTTGTCACGAAATCAGCACAAACTCGCAACATTCGCCCTCGAAATCGTCGGTTCGTCCCGACTAGGGTGGAGGCCAGAAGTGGCGCTCACCGCTTCGACTGTGGAGCACGCTTCAGAACAGGAGCACCATGCGAATCGCCATTCCCACCGAGATCAAGAACAATGAGTTTCGGGTCGCGATCACCCCGGCGGGGGTGCATGACCTCGTGCTGCACGGTCACGATGTTCTCGTGCAGGCCGGCGCCGGCGTCGGTTCCTCGATCAGTGATCAGCAGTATGCCTCGGCCGGTGCGACCATTCTGCCCGACGCGGCGAGCATCTGGGCGGGCGCCGATCTGCTGCTCAAGGTCAAGGAACCGGTGGCGAGTGAATACGGCTATTTTCGCGCTGATCTGGTGCTGTTCACCTATCTGCACCTGGCCGCCGAACCCGAACTGACTCGGGCCCTGCTCGATGGCGGCGTCACCGCGATCGCCTACGAAACCGTGCAGTTGCCCTCCCGGGCCCTGCCCCTGCTGGCACCGATGAGCGAGGTAGCCGGCCGCCTCGCTCCGATCGTCGGAGCCAATGCCATGCTCAGGCCGAATGGCGGCCCCGGGCTCCTGGTACCCGGCGTTCCGGGCACTCACCCGGCGAAGATCGTGGTTCTCGGCGGTGGTGTCGCTGGCACCGCCGCAATGCAGGTGTCCGTTGGCCTCGGTGCCGAGGTGACCGTGCTCGATACCAACCTGTTTCGGCTGCGGGAGATCGACGCGCTGCACTTCGGCCGGGTCAAGACCATCGCCTCGAACGGTTTCGAGATCGACAAAGCAGTTTCTGAGGCCGACCTGGTCATCGGCTCGGTACTCATTCCGGGCGCTAAGGCTCCCAAACTGGTCAGCAACGAACTCGTGTCGCGCATGAAACCGGGCAGTGTGCTGGAGGACATCGCCGTCGACCAGGGCGGGTGCTTCGCCGACAGCCACGCCACCACGCACGCCGACCCCACGTTCACCGTGCACCGGTCGTTGTTCTACTGTGTCGCGAATATGCCCGGTGCTGTGCCGCACACGTCGACCTATGCCCTGACGAATGCGACGCTGCCCTACGTGCGGGCCCTCGCCACCCTCGGATGGGTCAATGCACTGCGCGCGGACGCCGCACTCGCTCAGGGGCTGAATGCCTTCGACGGGCGACTGACCAGTGCGCCGGTGGCGCTCGCCCACAGTTTGCCGCACCGGCCTGTGGCCGACGTTTTGCTTTAGCATCACCGGTCATTTCCTGGCAACACAGCCCGAGTGACCTCGCCGTCCGAGTGCAACACCCAGACGCGCCCGCGCCCGGGTGCCAGTGGGGGCGGCAGCTCCCGGCGGTGACTGAGCAGCCGAAAGTCCGACAGGCTGCACCGATCGAAAACCAGGCTGACCGCCTGGTCGCTTACCGCCGGATCACTCGAGGGCTGGCTGCTCGCAGGCTGACCGCGCAGCTTCGCCAGCAGGGTCCAGTGCGTCTGCCAGGTCTCGGCGTCACCCACGACGATGACCCGGTCAGGGGCATCCGGTTGGCCGCCTTCCGCGCCAACGTGCAGGGCGGATGCTGCCGGCCCGCTCGTTCCCGCCAGCTCGATCACCGACGTGGCAAGGGCACCGCGCAACCGGTTTGCTGTGCTGCCGGGAGACGAGGACACGATCAGCAGCGGGCCGGAGCCGGGGAGAGCAGGAATGGACACTCCGGTGGGCACCGGCAGGTGAGACCCGGTGGGCGCCAGAAGCTGCACTCGCAGGGTTTGCCAGACTCCCCCGCCCGCCGGCAGCGACGCGATGTAGCTGGCCGACTGTCCTCCGGCCGCGAGGTGGTCCTGCACGGTGGGCAGTTTCAGCAGCAACGTGCTGTGGCAGAGAGCGGCCAACCCGGGAACCACGCTTGTGTGCCGCTGCACGGCGATGACAAGGTGCACGCCGGCGGCCGGTCCGTCCCGCAGCAGCCCGGTGAGCAGGTCAACCGCAGCCAGCCGATGGTCAGGCTGCCAGCGAGCGCATACGGAGTCGAAGTCGTCGAACAGGAGCAACCGGGGTGCTGCCGGTGTCTGCTGACCGGTTTCGACCAGGACGCTGATGCTCGCGAGGACGTCCCAGGTTGCTTCGACGTCGGCGGCGACCAGTTGGGTGAGGCGCTGCCCGTCGGCCGCGCGGGCGAGTGTGTGCAGCAGGGTGGATTTGCCCGCACGGGCCCCACCGACGACGAGCAAATGCCCGTCGATTTCCGGAGAATAGGCGAACACGCGGTAACGCTGACGCTCGGGGTCGTCGAGCAATCCCAGGGCGTAGCCGGGTGCCTTGTCGTCGGCGGCCTCCACATCGCTCACGGTGACCACCGGCGGGAGCGGATCGAGCCACGGACGTCGCTGCGACACCGGGAACGGCACCGACAGCAATGCCGTCACGATGCTCGAAATGTCGCGATCTTCGGTCGTCGCAACCTGGCAGAGCACCGGTTCGCCCGCTTCAGTGGCGACGAAGCATCGGCCGGGCTGACTCGGCGCCAGCGCGGCCGCGGCATCCGTTCCGATCACGGCCTGGCTGTCGGCGCGATTGTTCACCCGCAACGACAGACGCAGGCTGCAGTTGGCCAGAAGCGCGTCGCGCACGACTCCCGCGGGTCGTTGGGTGCACAGAATCAGGTGCACCCCGAGCGATCGGCCCCTGGCAGCGATGTCGACGAACAGGGCGTGCAGTTCGGGAAACACCCCGAGCATCGTTGCGAATTCATCGACGACGATGACCAGGCGGGGCAACGGATGCTCCATGCGAGCGTCGGTCAGGTCTCGCGCCCCGGCAGCGCTCAGCATGCGCTCGCGATAGCGGAGTTCCGCCCCCAGGCTGGCGAGGGCCCGTGCGGCCGTGTTCGAATCGAGGTCGGTGATGAGGCCGACGCAGTGTGGGAGTCGCCCGAGCGGTTGAAAGGCAGCGCCGCCCTTGAAATCGACGAGCAGAAAATTCAACTGGCTGGGCGAGTAGGTACCCGCCAACGCTGCGATCCAGGTGGTGAGAAGTTCGCTCTTGCCGCTGCCGGTGGTTCCCCCGACCACAGCGTGCGGTCCGGAGCGCACGAGGTCGATTCGCACCGGCCCGTCTCGGCCGACACCGATCAGGCAGTCCAGGGACGGCGGAGCGGACACCCGGTCCATGGCCGAGCCGGTCGCCGATGCACCGGTCGCCGATGCACCGGCACCGCGTTCGAGCAGTTCGGTCAGGCCGACTGAGGCCGGGAGCGCCTCGGCCATGGTGACCAACCCGGCAGCCCGGGCCTGCTCGGCGAGCGTCACGGCGAAGTCGGACGCTTCGGTCCGAGCCAGCAATTCCGGGCAGAAATCGACGGGCGGTGCCCGGTTCGGCGATCGGATGATCTGTGCTCGAGCAGGCCCGTTCACCCGCACGACCGTTCCACAACCGGGGGGAAGGTCGTCGAGCCTCGACGCGACGACCAGCAGAAGTCGCCCACGATCGAACTCGGTGCGCGGGTGGGGGGCCGCGGCGTGCTGTGTTGCGATGGCCGTTCGCAGCCTGATCGTGAGCCGGCCCGGCGTCGGTGCGGCATGCGGCAGTTGGGCCACCCAGTTCCAGTCACTCGGGTACTGGCCGGTTTCGCTGGAGAGGCCCAGGTCGGTCGGCGGCATGGCGAAGCAGAGTTGCACGAGCACGGCGCGGGCGAGGGCGTCCGCGAGCGGAATCGGGCCGACGATCCCGAGTCCGTGCGTCACGTCGACGATGATCGGGGCATCGGTCACGGTCGCGGCCCAGTCCCGCAGTTCGCGGTGCTCGTTCGGTGCGCTCGCTCCGCCGAGTCGGATTCCACTCGGTGCCGGGCCCGTTCCGAGCGCGACGAGGGCACCATCCGTCTGCCGCCAGCGAGCCGCCGCAGCACTGCCGCGCACGATGCTTCGGGCTGATGGGGTGTGTTGCCAGGCCTCATCGCGCCAGCGGGATTGACGCTCGGCGATGACCGTGCGCAGCAACGCCACCGCTTCGGTGTGAGAGGCCGTCTCGACCCGGCGCCGTTTTCGGCCGGAGCGTTTTGAATCGAACATGCTGGCCACCGCGATGATCGGGCTGAGAACCGCGAAGATGAGCGCGAAAGCCGAGCCGGTGATCATCCAGATCAGCCCGGCCGCGGCCAGCGGTGCCACTGTGGCGAGCAAGGGAAACCCTGCGGGCGGCAGCGGGGCAGGCGCAGGCGGCAGGGAGAGAGCTTCATCGACGGTCGACACCCATCCAGCAGACCAGATCGCGCATCGAGAAGCGGCCCTGATCGGGCCGATGGTGCACGATCGGCGTTTTCGTCGCCAGTGGAGGAGTCGGCGGCGGAGCCGCCGCCTCCCGGTCAGGCGACGCTGAAGGAGTGGTCGGCGATTTCGACCCGGGTGCCGCGTGGCAGAACATAGCGTCGCCCCGGTTCAAGCTGCTCGGCCGTTTCACCGGGACGGCGGATGACCGTGCCGTTGCCGGAGACCCGATCACTGACCCAGAACTCGCCGTCGTGCTGGCCGAACTCGAGGTGGGTTTTCGAGACGGAACGGTCGGCATCCGCTACCCGAATGAGTTCGTCGAACATTTCATCGGGCTGGGGTAGCGGTTTACGGCCGATCAGTCCGGAGCCGCGCACGGACACCCGTTGGCCGGTGCTGAACGTCAGGACGAAGGTCGCCCGGGTCGGCAGCGTCGCGGCCGGCAATACAGTCCGTGCAGTCGGCGCAGCGGTCACGACGGCGACGGCGCGCACAGGTGCCGAGACTGCCGTGGGGATCGGCACGGAAATGACAACGGTCTGACGCGGAAGGCGGGCAATGATGGTGGTGTCGTTCGGCCGGGGATCCGGGCGCTTGCGCGACTCCACGGTTGCGGTGCGGGAGCTACCGCATTCGCCGCAGAACATGGCGCCGACCGGCAACCAGGCCCCGCAAATCTGACACGTCACGATCGGTTGAACCTAGACCTTCTTGACCACGCTGGACTTGAGCTGCATGAATCCGAACCCATCAACCTTGCAGTCGATGTCGTGGCCATCGACCGGATCGACGAGGCGGATGTTGCGCACCTTCGTGCCGACCTTGATCGACAACGACTGGCCCTTGACCTTGAGGTCCTTGATGATCGAAACGGTGTCTCCATCGGACAGCACGGTTCCGAAGGCGTCTTTGACCTGGGCTTCCTGCTCGTCTTCAACCGGCTCGCTCGACCATTCGTGGGCACAGAGCGGGCACACCAGCAGCGAACCCATCTCGTAGGTCAGGTCGCTGGAGCATTCAGGGCACGGAGGCAAGGTATCATTCACTCGTTTCATAATACGCGACCGACGAGCGGTGCGATCAGGATTCGGGTGCCTCGTAGGGTTCGACCGCCAGCACGTCGACCACGATCGCCGTGACGTTGTCGCGACCGCCGTTTTCCAGGGCCGCTTCGACCATCGCCGTGACGGCATCCGCTGCGAGCTTCTTCTCGAGCAGAAAGTGCCGGATGCCGTAGGAGGTGAGTTCCTTGGTGAGTCCGTCGGAGCAGACCAGGATTCGCATTCCGGCTTGGATCGGCAGGATGCGGTAGTCCGGAATCGGTGGCTCGTGAAAACCGACAGCGCGCGTGATGATATTGCCGTGCGGGTGCACGTCCGCCTCTTCGCGGGTGATGCGCCCGGCGTCGACGAGCTCCTGCACGACCGAGTGGTCGTTGGTAACCTGTTCGAGAACCCCGCCGGTCAGCTGGTACACCCGGGAATCGCCGATGTTGTACACGATCCAGCTGGCGGCATCCGAGACGAGCGCCAGCGCCACGCCGGTCACGGTCGTTCCGGTGCCCTGATCGGTAACCCCAACCCCCTGCGCCATGTCTTCCACCGCGAGGGCGAGCGCCCGATCGATCGATCCAGCCTCCGCCACGAGTGTTCCCGAGAGCTCGGCCAGCCGCGCGACCACGGCGGCACTGGCGACATCGCCGGCCGAGTGGCCGCCCATACCGTCGGCGACAGCAAACAGAGGCGGCGCAGCGAGCAGGCTGTCTTCGTTCACCTCGCGGCGATGGCCGACATCGGTCAGGGCTGCCCACGCCAGCGTCAACGTCGTTGCGGCGCTGGGCAGTTCAACACGAAATCCGGTCGAACCTTGACCAATCTGGGTCACGGGTGGTGCCTTCCGAGTGTGGGGCACGAATTCGTCCCCGCCGTTCCAACGTTCACCGAAGGACTTGGACCATAATAACGTCACCACTCGCAGCCACCGCACCGCCTAGTGTCCGATGTAACTCATCACGTGCTTGATGCGGGTGTAATCCTCGAACCCGTACATCGAGAGGTCCTTGCCGTAGCCGGAGTGTTTGAAGCCACCGTGGGGCATCTCGGCAACGATGGGAATGTGGGTGTTGATCCACACACAACCGAAATCGAGGTGCTTGGCGAAGCGCATCGCGCGACCGTGGTCGCGGGTCCACACCGACGACGCCAGGCCATATTGCACGTCATTCGCCCAGCGCAGTGCCTCGTCCTCGTCGGTGAAGCGCTGCACGGTCATCATGGGGCCGAAGATCTCCTGCTGCACCGCCTCGTCGGTCTGCTTCAGACCGCTGACGATGGTCGCTTCGTGAAAGTATCCGGTGTCGCCGACCCGGTGGCCGCCGAGTTCGAGCACGGCGTGGTCGGGCAGCCGATCGACGAAGCCAGACACCTGGGCGAGCTGGTTGACGTTGTTGACCGGTCCGAACAGGATTCCTTGCTCGCTGGGCGCTCCGGTGCGGGCGTTGGCCCTGGCGTAGGCGGCGAGCGCGGCGACGAATTCGTCGTGAATACCGGCCTGCACGAGCAGTCGAGTGGCCGCCGTGCAGTCCTGGCCGGCGTTGAAGAAGCCGGCGGTGACAATCCCGGCGACGGCAAGCCCGACGTCAGCGTCGTCGAACACGATCACCGGGGCTTTGCCGCCGAGTTCGAGGTGTACCCGTTTCAGGTCGTGGGATGCGGCCTCGGCGACGGCCATTCCGGCCCGCACCGAACCGGTGATCGAGACGAGCTGCGGGGTCTTGTGGTCAATCATGGCCGCACCGGTCGTGCGGTCACCGGTGATCACGTTGAGCACACCGTGCGGCAGGAATTCCGCGGCGACCTCGGCCAGCAGCAGGGTCGCACTCGGGGTGGTGTCAGACGGTTTGAGCACCGTGGTATTGCCGGCGGCGAGCGCGGGGGCGAACTTCCATACCGCCATGTTCAGCGGATAGTTCCAGGGTGTGACCTGGCCGACGACACCGATCGGTTCACGCCGAACGAACGAGGTGTGGTCGGTCATGTATTCGCCAGCCGCTCGGCCTTCGAGGTTGCGGGCGGCTCCGGCGAAAAACCGAATCTGGTCGACCGACAGCAGAATTTCGTCGTCGACGAGGGTAGAACGCGGCTTGCCGGTGTCGAGCGACTCGGCGTCAGCGAATTCGTCGGCCCGCGCCTCGATCGCGTCCGCTATTCGAAACAGTGCGAGTTGGCGCACCGCCGGGGTTGTCTCACCCCAGATTTCGAAAGCGGATGCCGCAGCCTGATAGGCGACATCCACGTCGGTCGCATTCGATACCGGGCTCCTGCCATAGACCGTTTCGGTCGCGGGGTCGACGAGATCGAACCGTTCCAAAGATGTTGACTCCACGTATTGGCCGTTGATGAAGTTGCGTAATTCGGGAGCGCTCATGCGGCCCAGTGTACCTATTTCAATTTGATATGCACGCAGATTCACAAATGAAATGCACGGTGAATTGCATTATGAGCGACGGATTCGCTTGCCGAAGTGCTTTTGGACTGACAGAATCGATGCATGAATGGACAAAGGCGCGGTCACCCGCCCAAGCCGGCCCCGCTCGACGATGTGTCGAAAAAGATCATCGAACAGCTGCAAGCCGACGGACGTCGGTCGTACGCGGAGATCGGCAAAGCCGTCGGTCTCAGCGAGGCGGCCGTGCGACAGCGGGTGCAGAAGCTCACCGACTCCGGCGTCATGCAGGTCGTCGCCGTGACGGATCCGATGCAGCTGGGCTTCTTTCGCCAGGCCATGATCGGTATTCGCGCTTCGGCCGACACCCGCGTGCTGGCCGATCAACTGGCCGCCATCGACGCCGTGGATTACGTCGTGCTCACGGCTGGCACCTTTGACATTCTCGCCGAGGTCGTCTGCGAAGACGACGACGAACTGCTCGAACTGCTCAACTCCAAGATCCGCAATCTCGATGGAGTCCTCTCCACCGAGACGTTCGTTTATCTCAAACTCCACAAACAGTTCTATAACTGGGGAACACGGTAAAAAAAATGACTCTGACCACACCCGCCGAAACGCCTGTCGCCTACAGCGATGCCCACAACGCCGAGCTGCAGCAGAAAGCCAAGGACCACCTTTGGATGCACTTCTCCCGTCAGTCGGTGATGGAATCCGGCGCGGGAGTTCCCATCATCGTCAAGGGCCAGGGCCACCACATCTGGGATTCCAACGGCAAGCAGTACATCGACGGCCTGAGCGGACTGTTCACGGTCAATGCCGGCCACGGGCGCAAGCGCCTGGCCGAAGTAGCCGCGAAGCAGGCCGAGGAACTCGCCTTCTTCCCGATCTGGTCCTACGCCCACCCGAACGCGATCGAACTCGCCGACCGCCTTGCGTCGTATGCTCCCGGAGACCTCAACCGGGTGTTCTACTCCACCGGGGGCGGTGAGGCCGTCGAGACCGCCTTCAAGCTCGCCAAGTATTACTGGAAGCTGATGGGGCGCCCCACCAAGCACAAGGTCATCTCCCGCAATGTCGCTTACCATGGCACCCCACAGGGGGCCCTGGCCATCACCGGCATCCCCGCCATGAAGGAGATGTTCGAACCGGTCACCCCCGGTGGCTTCCGCGTTCCCAACACGAACTTTTATCGTGCCGACGAGATGAGCCCTGGCCTCGGCCTCGGCGACAACCTTGAGGTGTTCGGCCAGTGGGCCGCGAACCGCATCGAAGAGATGATCCAGTTCGAGGGCCCCGAAACCGTCGCGGCAGTGTTTCTGGAGCCGGTGCAGAACTCTGGTGGCTGCTTCCCGCCGCCCCCCGGCTATTTCAAGCGTGTGCGGGAAATCTGCGACAAGTACGACGTGCTCCTGGTCGCCGACGAGGTGATCACGGCGTTCGGACGTATCGGCAACATGTTCGCGTCAACGACCTACGACATCCAGCCCGACATGATCACCTGCGCCAAGGGCATGACGAGCGGATACTCACCGATCGGCGCGACCATCGTCAGTGACCGTATCTACGAACCCTTCAAGCACGGCGACACAACGTTCTACCACGGCTATACCTTCGGTGGACACCCGGTTTCCTCCGCGGTGGCGCTGGCCAACCTCGATATCTTCGAAGAGGAAAGGCTCAACGAGAACGTGCGCGAGAATTCACCGCTGTTCCGCAAGGAGCTGGAGAAACTCCTCGATCTGCCGATCGTCGGCGACGTGCGCGGTGCCGGGTACTTCTTCGGCATCGAGCTGGTCAAGGATAAGGGCACCAAGGAAACGTTCAACGACGAGGAGTCGGAGCGACTGCTGCGCGGCTACCTGTCGAAGGCTCTCTACGAGGCCGGCCTGTACTGCCGCGCCGATGACCGTGGCGACCCGGTCATCCAGCTCGCTCCCCCGCTGACCATCGGCCCGAAAGAATTCGCCGAGATCGGCGAGATTCTGCACGGGGTACTGTCGGAGGCTCCGAAGTATATGTAGCTAGCTGTCGGTTGCGAACTCGTCGAAGTCATCACCCCAGTCGTCGTCGGGTTCGTATTCGTCATGCTCGTCGCCCTCCTCCCCGTCGTCGCGTGGCACCGCGAACGCCCACTCCGGCAGGTGCCCCGACCTGAGCAGCAGGTCCAGCAGGGTGGCCATGCTGTAGTGCGAGTCGATGGCAAGGGCCTGGTCGACGTACTGTCCGGCGACGGAACCGCTGCCGAGGGCCCACGACAACCAGGCCAGCATGCACAGCGGCGCCGGTTTGGCCGATCGCGGTGCCATAGCGACGACGGTGCGTAGCAGGGTGATCGCCACCCGGATGCGGTCGACGTCGGGTCGTTCACGCTGCAGGCCCAACATGATGTCGCTGGTGTGTTTGGCGGTCGGCTCGCCGGTACTGAATTCTTCGGTGACCAGGTCGTCGAGACTCCGGCCGGTTTCGTCTTGAAGCCGAGCGTATCGATGGTTCATCTCGTGGGCCCGTACGCCTTCGGCACGCCCGAACGCGAACTGCACCATAATCTGGTCACGATTGGGTGGGCCCTGCACGAGGACGAGCAGCGCCGCGGCGTCTTCTTCGGTGGGGGGATTCGGCCAGGTGAGCGCCGCCTCGGCGGTCGCGACCGGGTCGAGCACGAAACCCAAGGTCGGGAACAGTTCCGGAGCGTTTTCGGCCCGGGCGAGGAGGTGGCGGTACCGCCGGTAGATCCGGGCCAGGCGTTCCCGGGCCGCCAGACTGACCTCGATCGGGTCGGCCCCATTCTGGAGCGTGCCGAGCGGACGCGGCGTTTGGGCCGCTGATTCCTGGTCCACCGCCTCGAAAATCGGCGATTCCGCAATATCGCTCAGTGGACGCCCACCAGCTGGGCACCCGGGGTCGAGGTAGCTGCCCCAGGCATCCGCTGCCACGCACAGGGAATCGCGCAGCAGGAATCCGCTCAGTTCCAGTCGCCGGTTCAGGATCTCGGCAAACCGTTCGCGCGGGATCCCGGGTGTGCCGCCGAACGCATCCGCGGTGTAGATCACCGGAACGGCGGCGTCGACTCCGGGAATCTTGCACAGCATTCCGGCGAGCGTCGTCGCGATTCGTTTGTACACCTTGTGCGGTGCGCCGTCGTCCGGCAGGTTGAAACGCAGCGCACCGCAGGTGCGGTTGCCGCGAAACGCGACGAGCACGACACTGGTCTCGGGAACGAACCCGAGCAGCTGGGGAACGAGTGCCAGAAAGTCCTGGGCCTTCTGGGCTTTGACAATGGTGGGATGCATGCCGCCACTGTGCCAGCGCTGTCGCGCGTCGAACCGCGCCGGACCGAAACTGGGGTTGATCCGGGCCGGCGACCGGTTGGGGAGGAGGCGCAGTCAGACCTCGTCGGCGACGGGCGCAGCGAACTGTGCAGCGTACAACGCCTGGTACGCACCGTGCGCGGCGAGGAGTTGAACGTGGTTGCCCTGCTCCACGATGCGCCCCGATTCCATCACGAGAATCAGGTCGGCGTCACGAATCGTCGACAGGCGGTGGGCAATGACGAAGCTCGTGCGTTCGGCCCGCAGGGCGCTCATCGCCTTCTGCACGAGAACTTCGGTGCGGGTGTCCACCGAACTGGTCGCCTCATCGAGAATGAGCACGCTCGGCTGCGCCAGGAACGCGCGGGCGATGGTGAGCAACTGCATTTCGCCGGCGCTGACGTTGCTGCCCTGGTCGTCGAGCACCGTGTCGTAGCCGTCCGGCAGCGAGTGCACGAACCGGTCGACGTAGGTCGCAGTGGCGGCAGAGAGAATGTCCTCCTCCGTCGCATCCGGTCGGCCGTAGGCGATATTGTCGCGGATCGTACCGCCGAACAGCCAGGTGTCCTGGAGCACCATGCCCATGCGGCTGCGCAGGTCGTGCCGGGTCATGGTCGCGATATCGACGCCATCGAGCAGGATGCGCCCGGAGTCGATCTCGTAGAACCGCATCATGAGGTTGACCAGGGTGGTTTTGCCGGCCCCGGTGGGTCCGACGATTGCGATGGTCTGCCCGGGTTCCGCGACGAGGCTGAGCTCTTCGATCAACGGCTTGTCTTCGGTGTACCGGAACGACACGTTCTCGAAGACCAGGCGACCGTGCGTCTCCGTCGGCGTCTTTGCCGGTTCCGGATCCTCGGACTGCTCATCGGCATCGAGCAGGTCGAACATCCGTTCAGCGGATGCGACGCCAGACTGCAGCAGGTTGGCCATCGATCCGAGCTGCGCCAGCGGCTGGGTGAACTGGCGGGAGTACTGGATGAACGCCTGCACGTCACCGAGCTGCATTGCTCCGGAGGCGACCTGCAGTCCGCCGACAACGGCGATGGCGACGTAGACGAGGTTGCCGATGAAGGTCATCGCGGGCATGATCATGCCGCTGATGAACTGGGCACCAAAACTTGCCGCGTACAGGTCGTCATTCTTCTGCGTGAAGCGGGCGTCGACCTCTTTCTGCCGGCCGAACACCTTGACCAGTGCATGGCCGGTGAATGTCTCTTCGATCTGGCCGTTGAGCTCGCCCGTGTTCGCCCATTGGGCCACGAACAATTTCTGGGACCGTTTGGCGATGAACGCGGTGATCACCAGGGTGAGCGGCACCGTGACGAGCGCGATCAGAGCGAGCAGCGGCGAGAGAATGACCATCATCACGATCACGCCGATGACCGTGAGCAGGCTGGTCACCACCTGACTCAGCGACTGTTGCAGGCTCTGCGAAATGTTATCGACGTCGTTGGTCACCCGGCTGAGCAGCTCACCGCGCGGCTTCTTGTCGAAGTAGCTCAACGGCAGGCGGTTGATCTTTGCTTCGATCTCCTCGCGCAGCCGGTACACCGTGCGCTGCACCACCCCGTTGAGGACGTAAGCCTGCATCCAGCTGAACACGCTTGAGAGCACGTAGAGCGCGAGCGCCCAGAACAGCACGGTCGACAGCATCGCGAAGTCGATGCCGAGGCCAGGGGTCAGGGTCATGCCGCTGAGCATGTCCGCCTGCCTGCTGTCGCCGGATGCCCGCAGGCCCGCGATCACGTCGGCCTGGCTGCTGCCGCTCGGCAGCGACTTCGACACGACGCCGGAGAAGATCAGGTTGGTGCCTTCTCCAAGCAGACGCGGGCCGAGCACCGAGAACGTGACGCTGATGACGGCCAGGGCCAGCACGAGCGCAAGCCAGAGTCGCTCAGGACGCAGCTTGCCGAGCAGTCGTTTGCCTGACGCAGTGAAGTTCATCGATTTCTCGGCCGGCAGGCTCATTCCGCCGAAGGGGCCGCCACCGCGCTGAGGGCGCGGGGCCGGCTGGTCGTCAGCGTGGGTCTCGCTCATGCTGTTTCCTCCGCGGTGAGCTGGGACGACACGATTTCCTGATAGGTGGTGTTCGAGTCGAGGAGTTGCTCGTGCGTTCCCCGGCCGACGATGCGGCCGTCTTCAAGCACCAGGATTTGGTCGGCATCGATGATGCTCGAGACCCGCTGGGCGACGATGATCATGGTGGCATCGTCGGTGCTCTGTTTGAGGGCGAGCCGGAGTCGAGCATCCGTGGCGAGGTCGAGGGCCGAGAATGAGTCGTCGAAAATGTACAGCTCCGGCCGTTTCACCAGGGCGCGGGCGATCGCGAGGCGCTGACGCTGTCCACCAGATATGTTGGTGCCGCCCTGCGAAATCGGTGCGTCGAGGCCGCCGGCCATATCCGTGACGAATTCCCTGGCCTGGGCGATCGTGAGAGCTTGCCAGAGGTCCTCCTCTGTGGCATCGGGTTTGCCGTACAGCAGGTTGCTGCGCACCGTTCCGGAGAACAGGTAGGGCTTTTGCGGCACGAGGCCGATGTGCCCCCAGAGCAGGTCCGGATTGAGCTCGCGCACGTTGACGCCGTCAACGAGCACGGAACCGCTCGTGGCGTCGAACAGGCGCGGCAGCAGGTTGACCAGGGTGGTCTTGCCGCTGCCGGTACTACCGATGATGGCGGTGGTCTCGCCGTGGCGGGCGATGAAGCTCACGTTGCGCAGCACCGGCTGTTCGGCGCCGGGATAAGCGAATCCGACATCGAGCAGTTCAAGCTCGCCCCGGCCGACCGTCACTTGGACCGGGTTGGCCGGGGGTGTGACGCTTGATTCGGTGGCGAGTACCTCGCCGATACGATCGGCCGAGACGGCCGCACGCGGAATCATGACGGCCATGAACGTGGCCATCATGACGGCCATGAGTATCTGCATGAGATAGCTGAGGAAGGCGATGAGCGTGCCCACCTGCATCGACCCGTCTTCAATGCGGAATGCGCCAAACCAGATCACGGCCACGCTCGAGACGTTGAGTACGAGCATGACGATGGGGAACATGAGTGCCATCAGGCGCCCAGAACTCAGGGCGACGTCGGTGACGTCCTGGTTGGCCTTGGCAAACCGGGCGACCTCCTGCGTCTCCCGCACGAACGCGCGCACCACCCGAATACCGGTGAGTTGTTCCCGCAGCACCCGGTTGACCGTGTCGATGCGGGTCTGCATCGTTCGAAACAGCGGAACCATCCGCACCACGATGAGTCCCACGGCGATGAGGAGGATCGGCACGCTGACCGCGATGAGCCAGGACAACTGAACGTCCTGGCGGATCGCCATGATCACACCGCCGATGCTGAGGATGGGTGCCGAGACCAGAAGGGTGCAAGTGGTCAGCACGAGCATCTGAACCTGCTGCACATCATTGGTGGAGCGGGTGATGAGGGAAGGAGCTCCGAACCGGGTGACCTCCTGCTCGGAGAATTCGCCGACGCGGCTGAACACGGCGCCGCGCAGGTCACGGCCCACCTTCATGGCGACCTTGGCACCGAAGTAGACGGCCACGATCGCGCAGATGATCTGGGCGAGGGTGATGAGCAGCATGAGTCCGCCGACGCGCAGGATGTAGCCAGTGTCACCGGTGGCTACGCCCTCGTCGATGATGTCGGCGTTCAGGGTGGGGAGAAAGAGGGAGGCGATCGATTGTGCCAGTTGAAAGACGATCACGCCCAGCAGCAGCTGCCAGTATGGACGCAGGTACCGCATGAGCAGGGACCACAGCACGTAAATCTCCTAGGGTGAGGATCAGGCGAACAGGTTCGAAATGAAGGCGACCTCGTCGGCGGAGGGCTGCCAGGACGTTGCCGCGGCCGCGTTCTGCACGATCTGTTCCGGCTTGGTGGCACCCGCGATGACGCTGGTCAGCCCTCGCTGGGCCAGCAGCCAGGCGAACGTCGCCGCCAGCATGGTGGTGCCGCGCGCGTCGCACCACTGCTGGTATTGCTCGATTTTGTCCCAGGGGGCGTCGTCGGAGAGATGCCGCCGGATCATCATGATCCGGCTGTCGGCCGGCCCGCCCTCACGGGAGAACTTGCCGGTGAAGAGCCCATTGTAAAGCGGAAAGAACGGCAGAAAGCCCAGGCCGTACGCGTTGACGGCCGGCAGCACCTCGTCTTCGGCGTCGCGCACCAGCAGGCTGTATTCGTTCTGGCTGGAGATGAACGCGGGGTGTCCGTTCATGCGGGCCGTGAACTCGGCCTCGGCGATCTGCCAACCGGCCAGGTTCGAGTGACCGATGTAACGAATCTTGCCCTCCGTGATGAGGTCGTCCAGGGTCGCCAGGGTCTCCTCGATCGGCGTGGACGGGTCGGGAACATGCAGCTGGTACAGGTCGATCCAGTCGGTCTGCAACCGTCGGAGAGACGCCTCGACGGCCAGGCGGATGTATCGGCGTGAGCCGCGAGCCCCCCAGTCCGGACCGTTCAACCCGCCCATGTCCATGCCGAACTTGGAGGCGAGCACAATCTGATCACGCTTGCCGCGTAGGGAGTGCCCCATGAGCGTTTCGCTCAAGCCGCGTTCGGCACCGTAGATATCGGCGGTGTCGAAGAGTGTCACGCCCGCTTCGATGGCCGCGTCGATGACAGCGGTCGTTCCGTCCTGACTCTCCGACGCTGTGCCGGTTCGCCCGAAATTATTACACCCAAGGCCAATCGTCGAGACGGTCAGTCCGGAGGAGCCAAGTCTGCGATATTCAATCTGAGCCATCCTTACAGACTAGGACGGCAGCCGTCTCCTGCACAGGCGCAGGTCTCCACGCGTTGGCCACCAATGTCCGAAACCCGCGAGGTGGCGTTGCGGGCGGCGGCTACAGTCGAATCATGGACAGCACCCCGAAGCAACCCTCGCGATCAACGTCAGCGAACGCGCTCCTTCGCCTTCCCAGCCCGATCGGCCGGCTCGAACTGACCGCCGACGACGAGGGAATTCTCTCCCTCTCCATCGAAACCGACGGTCAGCTGCCGCTCGATGCCCGTGCAGAGATTCCCTCCCCCATGCTACGGCGGGCCGGCGATCAACTCGATGAATACTTTGCCGGAACGAGGCAGTCCTTCGACCTCCCCGTGCATCTGATCCGCGGCACCGAGTTTCAGCGCAGCGTCTGGGCCAGGCTGGCGACCCTCACGTTCGGCGATGTCATCTCCTACGGGGCACTCGGCAGTGCCATCGGCCGCGTCGGTTCCGGCCGTGCCATCGGCGGGGCGGTCGGCGCCAACCCGGTGCCGATCATCATCGGCTGCCACCGGGTGCTCGCTTCGAGCGGCCAGATCACCGGTTATAGTGCCGGCCGGGGAATCCCGACCAAGGCGTGGCTGCTCGATCACGAAGGAATCCGGCACCGGTAGCGGCGTGGCCGTGCCGGTACGCCCTAGCGACGACCGAGCGGCAGCAGGCCCAGCGCCCGCACCGCTTCGCGTTCCTCAACCAACTCGGCAACGGATGCCGCGATTTTGCTTCGCGAGAACTCGTTGCGTTCCAGCCCGGTCACGATGCGCCACTGACCATCGACCGAACGCACCGGGAACGAGCACACCAACCCGGCCGGAACATCGTAGGAGCCGTCGGAAACCACCCCGGCACTGGTCCAGTCCGAACCGCGCCCGGTCACCCAGTCAGCGACGTGGTCAATGGCCGCGTTGGCTGCGGAGGCGACCGATGATCCTCCGCGCACGGCGATGATCTCCGATCCGCGCTGGGCCACTCGCGGAATGAAAGTCTGCGCCAGCCACTGCTCGTCGACGAGGTCTCGAACCGCTCGGCCTTGGGCGGTGGCGTGGAAGACATCCGGATACTGGCTGGCAGAGTGGTTGCCCCACACGGTCAGGCCGTGGATCGTTCCGACGGCGACGTCGAGGTGGTTGGCGAGTTCTCCCACAGCCCGGTTGTGGTCGAGCCGGGTCATCGCGGTGAATCGCTCCGCCGGCACGTCGGGTGCATGCGCGGCAGCGATGAGAGCGTTGGTGTTGGCGGGGTTGCCCACCACGAGCACGCGCACATCGTCTGCGGCCCCGGCGTTGATCGCGGCGCCCTGCGGTCCGAAAATGCGACCGTTGGCTTCGAGCAGGTCGGCACGCTCCATGCCAGGCCCACGCGGCCGAGATCCGACCAGCAGCGCAATATTGACGCCGGCGAAGGCGATAGCGGGGTCATCGGTGACCGTGACCCCGCGCAGCAGATCGAAGGCGCAGTCTTCAAGTTCCAGCGCGGTACCCTCGGCGGCTTTCAGCCCCTGAGGTATTTCCAAAAGGGTCAGCCGAACCGGCGTGGTCGGCCCGAGCAACGCGCCAGCCGCTATGCGGAACAGCAGTGCGTAGCCGATCTGTCCGCCCGCTCCGGTGACGGTCACGTTGACCGGTTGCCGATGAATGGGAACGTTGACGGATGCTGCTGCGGTTGCCGATGCGGGGAAAGTGCTGGCGTCTGTACTCACGCGCCCAGCCTATCCCGCTGCGTCCTAGACCCGGGCTAGATCAGCTCCGGTGTAGATCGTCGATGACGCCGCGCGGCCCGCCGAGGCGAGGTGCTGCTCGACAATGAGTTCAAGCTCGCCCGCTGCGCCCGGTCCAAGGCGGATTCCGACGGATTGCGCCCAGTCGATCAACTCTGAGGTCGTGCGAAAATCGAACTCCTGCTCGAGCAGGGCCCGGGTGAATTCACCCTTGGACTTCTTATTGAAGTGATTCAGAGCGCGCTTCTGACCGTCGCCCGCGAGGGCGACGACTCGCAGATACAGCGAGTCTGGGCGCTGGGGTCGGGCACCGAGAGCTACATAGGCCTCCGAGCGGAGGTCGAGCAACAGCCCCTGAGTCTGGCCGAGCACCTTCGCAACTTCGGTGCTCCACAGCTGCTTGAGCGTGAGACTGGTCGGTGTGAGGTTCGGCACGCGCGAATCATGCGACAGTCGGTACGCCGGTATCGGGTCGAGCGCACCGACCGGCCCGAGCAGTGCGGAGTGGACGGCCAGGTGAGCGCGCGCGAACTCGCGCTGCGAGACCGTCAGGGTGGCGGCATCCAACCCGTCGAAGAGTACCCCGGTGTACCGGTCAATGACCGGCAGGGTTGGAGACGACAGCAGTTCGCGGTTGCGGTCAATCTCGAACAGCTGCGTACGACCCAGTTTCAGGGCAGTACGGGCTTCATCCGGATGCCTGGCCAGCGCCACAACCGCGCGGGCCAGGGCCCGGCGTTTCACGTTCAGGCGAGGATGGGCGAGGACTGTGAGGTCCAGGGGTACAGCTTCGCCGCCGGAGCGTTTCGTCTCCGACGGCGGAAGCAGTATCAGCACTGGTGTTGCAGACGCGCGGGTTAGGAACCGACGAGTTCAGCCTTGCGTGCCACGATGGTGACCATGTCGTTGTCGACCGACAGGAACCCGTCCTCAGCCTTGGCGATGACCTTGGAGCCATCGGCCAGGGTAAGACGAACGTCGCCCAGCGCCAGAATCGCCAACATCGGTTCGTGACCGGCCAGGATGCCGATCTCGCCCTCGACGGTCTTGGCTACAACCATGGTCACTTCGCCGGTCCACACCTGGTGGTCGGCCGACACAACGCTGACGGACAGCGACTTCGCCATGCTTAGTCGTTCTCCTTCTGAATCTGAGCCCACTTCTCTTCGACGTCGTTGATGCCACCGACGTTGAAGAAGGCCTGCTCAGCGACGTGGTCGAAGTCACCGTTGGCGATTGCCGTGAACGACTCGATGGTGTCCTTGAGCGGAACCGTGGAACCCTCGACACCGGTGAACTTCTTCGCCATGTAGGTGTTCTGGGAGAGGAACTGCTGAATGCGGCGGGCACGGGAAACCGTGACCTTGTCTTCTTCAGAGAGCTCGTCAACACCGAGGATCGCGATGATCTCCTGGAGTTCCTTGTTCTTCTGCAGGATCGCCTTGACGCGCACAGCCGTGTTGTAGTGATCGGCACCCAGGTAGCGGGGGTCGAGGATACGGCTGGTCGAGGTGAGCGGGTCGACGGCCGGGTAGAGGCCCTTCGACGCGATTTCACGCGACAACTCGGTCGTGGCGTCGAGGTGGGCGAAGGTGGTCGCCGGTGCCGGGTCGGTGTAGTCGTCGGCGGGGACGTAGATCGCCTGGAGGGAGGTGATCGAGTGGCCACGGGTCGACGTGATGCGCTCCTGGAGGATACCCATCTCGTCGGCCAGGTTCGGCTGGTAGCCCACGGCGGACGGCATGCGGCCCAGCAGGGTCGACACCTCAGAACCGGCCTGGGTGAAGCGGAAGATGTTGTCGATGAAGAGCAAGACGTCTTGCTTCTCCACGTCGCGGAAGTACTCGGCCATGGTCAGGGCGGAGAGCGCGACGCGCAGACGCGTTCCCGGCGGCTCGTCCATCTGGCCGAACACCAGCGCGGTCTTGTCGAAGACGCCGGCTTCTTCCATCTCGGCGATGAGGTCGTTGCCCTCACGGGTACGCTCACCGACTCCGGCGAACACCGATACTCCACCGTGGTCCTGCGCTACGCGCTGGATCATTTCCTGGATGAGGACGGTCTTGCCGACTCCGGCACCACCGAACAGGCCGATCTTTCCACCGAGAACATACGGCGTGAGAAGGTCGATGACCTTGATTCCGGTTTCGAAGAGCTGAGTCTTGGACTCGAGCTGGTCGAACGCCGGCGGCTTGCGGTGGATGGGCCAGCGCTCGGTGATCTCGATCTTCTCGCCGGGCTTGGCGTTGAGCACATCGCCGATGACGTTGAAGACCTTGCCCTTGGTGACGTTTCCGACCGGAACCGTGATGGGGCTGCCGGTGTCGCGCACTTCCTGGCCGCGGACGAGTCCGTCGGTCGGGTTCAGCGCGATGGCACGAACGAGGTCGTCACCGAGGTGAAGTGCAACCTCGAGCGTGATCTCGTTCGAGTCGTCACCGATGGTGATCGTGGTCTTCAGGGCGTTGTAGATGCCGGGGATCGAGTCATGCGGAAACTCGATGTCGACGACGGGGCCCGTGACGCGCGCGATGCGGCCAACAGAGCCGGCCGTGTCCTCCGCCCGGACTGGCGCGGTTGCGGTGTCAGTCATAGCTCTCTCTTCTCTGGTCTTACTTCTTAGCGGATGAGAGCGCGTCGGCTCCACCCACGATCTCGGAAATCTGCTGGGTGATCTCGGACTGACGCGCGTTGTTGGACAGGCGGGTGTAGTCCGTGATCAGCTTGTCGGCGTTGTCGCTGGCCGATTTCATTGCCTTCTGGCGGCTCGCATGCTCAGATGCGGCCGACTGCAGCATGGCGTTGAACAGTCGACTCTCGATGTACACCGGGAGGAGGCTGTCCAGAACCGTCTCAACGTCGGGTTCGAACTCGTAGAGCGGAAGGACCTTGTTGTCACCGGGTTCTTCCACCCCCTCGACGACCTCGAGGGGAAGCAGTCGAACAACTTCGGGCACCTGGGTGACCATGCTGACGAAACGGTTGTAGACGATGTGAATCTCGTCGACGCCGCCATCGGAGTAGTCCGTAAGGAATGACTCCAGCAGTGCTTCGCCGATTTCCTTGGCCGTTTCGAACTGCGGCTGATCGGTGCCGCCGGTCCAGACTCGCTCCGACGTGCGGTTGCGAAAGCTGAAGTAGGCGATGGCCTTGCGTCCCACCAGGAAGTAGACGATGTCCTTGCCCTGGCCGCGGAGCAACTCACTGAGCGACTCAGCTTCGCGCAAAACCTGCGAGCTGAACGCACCGGCCAGGCCTCGGTCGGAGGCGAAGATGACGACCGCTGCGCGCTCGATCTTTTCGGGCTCCGTAGTGAGCACGTGCTCGACGTTCGAGTACGTAGCCACTGCCGAGACGGCGCGCGTCACGGCGCGCGAGTACGGGGTTGACGCAGCGACCCGCGCCTGCGCTTTCTGGATGCGCGAGGCCGAGATCAGCTCCATGGCCCGAGTGATCTTCTTGGTCGTCTGGGCAGACTTGATCTTCTGCCGGTAGACCCGAAGTTGCGCTCCCATGTGTCTGCTTCCTTGTCTTTCAGTGTGGTTTCGTCAGTGGTTCTGCATCGCGCGAATCGGCGAGGACTAGCGGCGGTGCTTGACGATCTTTTCCTGGTTGACGTCCTCGACGGCAATCGCCTCAAACTTTTCCTTGCCGACCGAGGCGAGCGGCTTGCCTTCACCGGTCTGGAATTCGAGCTTGAACTTATCGACACCGGCGGTGAGGGCTGCAACGGTCTCATCAGAGAGAACGTTGGTCTCGCGCAGGGTCTTCAGGATTTCGGTGTTGCGACCGAGGAAGTCGAGCAGTTCGCGCTCGAAACGCAGCACGTCGGGAACCGGAACCTCGTCGAGCTTGCCGTTGATGCCGGCCCAGATCGAGACGACCTGATCTTCGACGGGGTACGGCGAGTACTGCGGCTGACGCAGGAGTTCCGTCAGGCGGGCACCACGGGCGAGCTGACGACGGCTGGCCGCGTCGAGGTCCGAGGCGAACATGGCGAAGGCTTCGAGCGAACGATACTGGGCCAGCTCGAGCTTGAGCGTGCCCGAAACCTTCTTGATCGACTTGACCTGCGCGTCGCCACCGACGCGGGAGACCGAGATGCCGACGTCAACAGCGGGGCGCTGGTTGGCGTTGAACAGGTCTGACTGCAGAAAGATCTGGCCGTCGGTGATCGAGATCACGTTGGTCGGAATGTAAGCGGCAACGTCGTTGGCCTTGGTCTCAATGATCGGAAGCCCGGTCATCGATCCGGCACCGAGCTCGTCGGAGAGCTTGGCGCAACGTTCCAGCAGACGGGAGTGCAGGTAGAACACGTCTCCGGGGTACGCTTCGCGTCCCGGCGGGCGACGCAGCAGCAGGGAGACCGCACGGTAGGCCTCGGCCTGCTTGGAGAGGTCATCGAAAACGATGAGAACGTGCTTGCCGGCGTACATCCAGTGCTGGCCGATAGCCGAACCGGTGTACGGGGCGAGGTACTTGAATCCGGCCGGGTCGGAGGCGGGAGCGGCGACGATGGTGGTGTATTCCATTGCCCCGGCGTCCTCGAGGGCACCCTTCACCGAAGCGATAGTGGAGCCCTTCTGGCCGATGGCGACGTAGATGCAACGAACCTGCTTGTTGCTGTCGCCCGACTCCCAGTTGGCCTTCTGGTTGATGATGGTGTCGATCGCGATCGCGGTCTTGCCGGTCTGGCGGTCACCGATGATCAGCTGGCGCTGGCCGCGGCCGATCGGGATCATGGCGTCGATGGCCTTGATACCGGTCTGCATCGGCTCGTGCACCGACTTGCGGCTCATGACACCGGGGGCCTGCAGCTCGAGGGCGCGGCGGCCTTCGGTGGCAATGTCGCCCAGCCCGTCGATGGGAGCGCCGAGCGGGTCGACGACACGGCCGAGGTAGCCGTCGCCGACGGGAACGGAGAGAACCTCGCCGGTGCGGTGCACCTCCATGCCCTCCACAATGCCGCCGAACTCGCCGAGTACGACAACGCCGATCTCGTCTTCATCGAGGTTCTGGGCCAGGCCCAGGGTGCCGTCGGCGAATTTGATGAGCTCGTTGGCCATCACGCCGGGCAGGCCCTCAACGTGGGCGATCCCGTCGCCGGCCGTGGTGACGTAGCCAACCTCGGTCGTTGACGTTTTGTTCGGCTCGTAGGACTTCACGAAGTCCTGGAGAGCGCCACGGATCTCATCGGGGCTGATCGTTAGTTCTGCCATCATCTTCCCTTTTCTGTACGGCTGTACAGGTTCTGTCTGTTCGAGGACGCTGCCGCCCTGAGTCATCTGGTACTGCTGGGTTTGTGGTGCTGCTGCTTCTGTCACACTGCGCCAGAATCAGCGAGCGAGCTGGAGTCTCAAATCAGCCAGGCGGGTTGCGATGCTGCCATCGATGACCAGATCGCCGATTTGTACGCGCACTCCGCCGACCAGCGCCGGGTCGACGACTTGGTTGATGGTGAGTGCACGTCCGTGGCGTTCCTGGAGATTCTTCTGCAAGCGGTCGAGCTGGGCGGGCGTGAGAACGCTCGCCGACGTGATGGTCGCGATCGAGGTTCCGGACTGGTCTGCGACGATGGCTGCTGCGTGTCGCAGCAATTCGCCGATACGGCGGCCGCGAGGCTGCTGCACCAGGTGCCGAACAATGGCGAGCGTCTGTCCGGATACCTTGCCGGCCAGAAGCTGCTCGACGAGCGCGGCCTTGGCGGTCGGCTTGCCAAGCTTGCTGGCCAGTGCGAGTTCCAGACCAGCATCTGACGACACCGTTGTACCGAAGGCGAACAATTCGTCCTCGATGGATGTGCCGGCCGGTGCTGACAGGGCGGATGCCCGCAGGCCCAGTTCTTCGATCCCGGCGAGCAGGTCGTCGTGGCTGGACCAGCGTTCGGACACGGAGGCCGCGAGCAGGTCGAGCGCCCGAGGTGTCACGCTGGTACCGAAGACGGCACGCACGAGGGTGACCTTGGCCGCAGCATCCGCTGACGCGTCGCCGAGTGCTGACAACAGCTGGGACGACGACCCGA
Source organism: Cryobacterium luteum (assembly GCF_900110125.1). Lineage (GTDB taxonomy): Bacteria > Actinomycetota > Actinomycetes > Actinomycetales > Microbacteriaceae > Cryobacterium > Cryobacterium luteum. The sequence goes on along the minus strand of NZ_FOCN01000006.1, from coordinate 91,839 downwards.
TAACTCGACCGGCGCCGAACAGGCTTTCGCCCGTCGCCAGATCAGTCGTGCCGCCGGGGACGGACAGTGCCGCCCTCGATGTGGCGAGTGCTTCTCTGGTGGCGCTTCCCATTTGCTAGATCTTTCCGGCTTTTGGTGCTTCGCTGGCTTCAAGTTCGGCCAGGAAACGATCGACAATGGCGCTGGCTTTCGCGTCGTCGGACAGGCTCTCACCGATGACGCCCGAGGCGAGGTCAATGGCAAGGGTGCCGACCTCGCTGCGAAGCGACACGACGGCAGCCTGGCGTTCGGCTTCGATCTGCGTCTTGGCACTGGCCGCGATGCGACCGGCTTCGGCCGCGGCCTGCTCCTTGTGCTCAGCGACGATGCGCTGGCCATCGGTGCGGGCCTGTTCACGAATGGCACCGGCTTCGGCACGAGCATCAGCAAGCTGGGCGGTGTACTGCACGAGTGCAGCTTCGGCCTTGCGCTGAGCGTCGTCGGCCTTGGCAATGTTGCCCTCGATGGCTTCTGCACGGTCGTCAAGAAGCTTCTGCATTCTGGGCAGCACAAGCTTCCAGAAGAAGAACAAAATCACGACAAAGCAGACCGCCGACCAGATGATGTCGTAGATCTCCGGGATGAGCGGGTTTGGCGCCGCTTCTTCCGTCGCGGCTGCAATTACTGCGTGAAGCATCATGCCTCCTAATTAAGTAGTGAAGAGGTTTAGATGCCGGTGAAAATGAAGTAGGTAGCGATACCGATGAAGGCGAGCGCCTCGGTGAAGGCGATACCGATGTACATCAGCACCTGCAGGCGCCCGGCCAGCTCAGGCTGACGAGCGACACCCTCGATGGTCTTGCCAACGACGATACCTACACCGATTGCCGGGCCGATGGCTGCGAGGCCATAACCGACGGTCGCGATGTTTCCGTTGATTTCCGCGAGAACGGTTGTTGCGTCCACGTATGTTTCCTTCCGTGATGGTGAATTCGGCGAGTGCCGGATTCCTAAAGTGTCTAGTGTTCCTCAGCCAGCGCGAGCTGGATGTAGACGGCGGTGAGTAGGGCAAAAATGTAAGCCTGGAGGACGGCGATCAGCACTTCGAAGAGCGTGAAGGCGAAGCCGAAGACGAGGGTGCCAGCGCCGAAGAGCTTGAACCCGCCATCCGCAGTGAAGAAGAAGAACTGGGTAGCGCTGAAGAACAGCACGAGCAGGAGGTGTCCGACGATCATGTTCATCATCAGTCGGAGCGTGAGAGTGACCGGTCGCACCAGAAACGTCGAGATGAATTCGATCGGCGTCACGATGAGGTACAGGAACGGAGGAACTCCGGGCGGAAAGAGTGAGTTGCGGAAGAACTTAGCCGGGCTCTTCTTGACGCCGGCGTAGATGAACGTTCCGTAGGAGATCACGCCGAGCAGCAGTGGTACCCCGATCACCGAGGTGCCGGCGATGTTGAGGAACGGAATAATACCCGTGATGTTCATGAACAACACCATGAAGAAGATGGTCGTCAAAAGCGGCAGAAAACGTTTGCCGTCTTTCTTACCGAGCAGGTCTTCGGCGATGTTGACGCGAACGAAGTCGAGTCCCATTTCGGCCAGGCTCTGGCCGCGGGTCGGAATGATCTTCATGCGGCGAGTACCAAGCCAGAAGACCAACATCAGCACCGCGACCGCGAGAAAGCGAATCAGGATGATGCGGTTGATTTCGAAGCTGGTGCCCGCGAAGAAGATTACATTGGGGAAGAACTCATTGATGGAGGGACCGTGAAATTCACCGTCGCCGGTGGCAGACGGGACCATCAGGTTTACGGCGATTTCTAGCAGCGCTTTCTCCTGTTTCGGGGCGGTGAGCTCTGCTCGCGCAACGACGATTATGGGCAGGTTTACGACGCTGTAAAGCATGTGCAAACCGGGGTGGGATCGGTGTTTACTCTAGCAAAGATCAGGCGCTGCACCGAATCGAGAGCGGGATCCGTGGGTGGATGGGCCGAAGGGTTACTCGTCTACCGGGGCGGGGGGCAATACGACGTCGCTGGCGTAGGGCATCCGGCTCTTCATCACGACGACGGCATCGACCACGAGGGATCCCACGACGCCGGCGATGATGCATAAGAACAGCACCATGGGCTCGATCCACGCACGGTCCTGCAACACGAAAAGCAGTACCAGGAACACGACGAATTTGAGCAGCCAGCCGCCCATGATGATGCCGAAGAAGCCGCCGATCGCCGATTCGTTGCCGGCAACCCGATTGGCCAGCAGGATACTGCCGGCCGTGATACCCATGAAAGCGACGGACATGATCGTTCCGATCAGGGCACTGAGCACCCCGGTGCCACCGTCCACGAAATAGCCGATGACGGAACCGACGACGGCTATTCCGAGTGCGACCCAGCCGCCGTAGATCAGGATGCGACGCAGCACCGGGATGGACGTGGCCTGGGCAGGTGGTGGGGTGGCGCTGGTCATACGTTCTCCTCGGCAGGGGCCGCCGCAGGGGCGGTCGCTCGTGTCGGTGTTGGGGTGGGGGTGGCGGGAGTAGCGGCTTCGTCGAGCGGGTCGAACCGGTCGAGCACAGCGATCTGTGCCGGCGATGACTGACTGACCCATTCACCGGTTTTGCGGCGGCCGAGCGGCGCGAGAGTGACGATCGTACACATGAGCAGCGAGGTCACCAGGAAGATGGTGGCGTACCAGGTCGGCAGCCCGAAATAGACCGGCAGGATGTAATACAGCAGACACCCAACGGACGCTGCGGCCGTCCACCCGTAGAAGATCAGCACGGCATGCAGGTGGGAGTGTCCCATATCGAGCAGTCGGTGATGCAGGTGTTTTCGGTCGGCGCTGAAGGGCGATTTACCGGCCCGTACCCGCCGGAATACGGCCAGCCCGAAGTCGAGCAGGGGAATGATCATGATGGCCACCGGCAGCAGGATGGGTATGAACGCCGGAAAGAGCTGCGAGCGATTGATCGCGGTCGGGTCGATCTGGCCGGTGATGGCGATCGCGCTTGTGGCCATGAGCAGACCGACCAGCAGTGCACCGGCGTCGCCCATGAACATTTTGGCCGGGTGCCAGTTCAACGGCAGGAACCCCACGCACGCGCCGACCAGAATGGCGGCGATGAGCGAGGCGAGGTTGAAGTAGTTGGTCGGCGACGTGTCCCGCACGAGCAGGTAGCTGTAGAGAAAGAACACCCCGTTGGCGATCAGGGCAACGCCCGTGACGAGGCCGTCGAGACCGTCGATGAAGTTGATCATGTTCATGACCACCACGATGGCGACGACCGTGAACACGATCGACATCCAGCCGCTGCCGACCGTGAGCCCGCCGATCGGAAGGGAGTAGATCTGCACGCCCTGCCAGGCGACCAGCCCGGCGGCGATGAACTGGCCGGCGAGTTTGGTCATCCAGTCCAGGTCCCAGATGTCGTCGGCGACACCGACCAGCACGATGAGCAGGGCTGCGCCGAGGATCGCGAGAATCTGCTGCGGATCGGCGAACACCAGCCGAAGCGGCGCGAACGCCCCCGCGATGAGGTAGGCGACCCCGAAGGCCACCAGGATGCCGAGGAACATGGCGATGCCGCCGAGACGCGGCGTAGGGCGGGTGTGCACGTCGCGTTCGCGAATTTTCGGGTACAGGCGGTACTTGTGGCTGAGTTTGTAGACCACGATCGACAGCACGAACGTGACGATCGCCGTGACGAGCGCGAGCAAAAAGAAAAGGGTCATGGGCTACCGACCGGCATCCGTTTCGCCTGCGGTCTCAGCCGGCGCTTTCGTCGAGGCTTCGTCCTGGGACGGGGCGGCGATCGTGGGGGTCGCATCCGCTTCACTCGGTTCTGCCGGTACTCCGGGGATGGCCGGTGCGGCCGCGAGAACGTCGCCGACGACCGCCGCGATCGATTCTCGGGAGATGACGCCGCTGCGCACGATGTGCAGAAAATTGCCGTTGGTTTCGAAGCCGGAGGCGTCGACGATCGTCGATGAGCCGTCGCCGGGCTGGCCGAACACGCTCTCATAGGTACTGCCGGCGGTTCCGCCGTCAAGGTAGACCTCGACGCTCTCGCCGAGCGCCGCTTCGGCCGCCTGGGCATCACGGGTGGCGGGCATTCCGCTGAGGTTGGCGCTCGACACGGCCAGTGGCCCCGTTGCGGCGAGCAGATCGAGCGCGATCTGATTGCTCGGCATGCGCAGCGCCACGGTGCCGCGCGTCTCGCCGAGATCCCAAACCAGTGACGGCTGGGCGTTGACGATGACCGTCAGTCCGCCCGGCCAGAACGCCGCGGCGAGGTCGCGCACCGGCTGCGGCACGTCGACGGCGAGAGCGTCGAGGGTTGGGATTCCGGGAATGAGAACGGGTGGCGGCGACTGCCGACTGCGGCCTTTGGCGTTGAGGAGAAGCTGCACGGCCTCGGCGTTGAAAGCGTCGGCCGCAACGCCGTAGACCGTGTCGGTGGGGATGACGACGAGCGCTCCGCGGCCGATGGCCGTGCGCGCCAGAGCGATGTGCGCCTGGTATTCCGAGTGGCTCGTGTTCGACTCGCTCGTGCAATCGTAGATACGTGTCATTTCCGGCAATTCTAACCCAGCGCGGTTGTGAAGAACGGATGCGAGCGCACGCACCCGCGAAAGTCCGCTCAGGGGTGCAGTGCGGTGGTGGCCCGATCGCGGCTGGTGTAGTCGCGGTGCGTGGCCGAAGCCCGCCAGCCATCGGCGGTCAGCAGCGCGCGAATGTCTACTCCCTGCAGTTCACCGTGTTCGATCACGAGCACACCGCCGGGACGCAGCAGGCGGAGGCCCGTGGCCGAGACGCTGCGCACGACGTCGAGGCCGTCCGGGCCTCCGAAGAGGGCGTGGGCGGGGTCGAACAGGCGCACCTCCGGGTCGCGCGGGATCGCATCCGCTGGAATGTATGGCGGGTTCGAGATGACGACGGCGACCGTGCCGTCGAGTTCCACGAAGGCATTGGCGAGGTCGCCGAAGGCGAGAGTCGCGTTGCCGGCAGCGATCTCCTCGAAGTTGCGCACGGTCCAGGGGAAGGCTTCGGCCGAATTTTCAATCGCGAAGATGCGCGCGTGCGGCACCTCGGTGGCGAGGGCCAGGGCGATCGCGCCGCTCCCGGTGCCGAGATCGACACCGATCGGCTCCGGATCGGGCATGGACCGCAACGCGTCGATGGCGAACTGGGCGACCTGCTCGGTTTCGGGCCGCGGCACGAAGACGCCAGGGCCCACGTTCAGGGACAGGGAGCGGAACGGGGCACGTCCGGTGATGTGCTGAAGAGGTTCGCGTGTGCTGCGGCGAGCGAGCAGGGTGTCGATCGCTGCGGCATCCGCTTGGCTGACCGGTCGATTCAGGATGCTGCCAGCTTGCACTTCGCCGCGACTCTGGCCGAGCACGTGGCCGATCAGTAGGTCGGAGTCGACCTCGGGGTCAGTCACCCCGGCCGAAGTGAGCGCTCGGATGGCTCGGTTGCGCAGGTCGGTCACGGTGGAGGGCAGGGCAGAATCTGAAGAAGGCACGTAGTGAAATGTAACGCACCAACCCGTTTTCGGCCGGGCAACCTAGGCTGGAGCTGGCCCACCCGCCCAAGCCAGTCGAATTCAGCCGAATTTCACCGAATGAAAGTTGCCCTCGTGCCTAAGATCTATTCCGATATCACCGAAGCCGTCGGTGGGACCCCCCTCGTCAAACTGAACCGTTTGACCAACGGCCTCGGCGCGACCGTGCTCGCGAAGCTCGAGTTCTATAATCCGTCCAGCAGCGTCAAGGACCGCATCGGCGTTGCCATCATCAATGCCGCCGAGAAGGACGGCTCCCTGAAGCCGGGCGGAACCATCGTTGAAGCCACCAGCGGCAACACGGGCATCGCCCTCGCCATGGTCGGTGCTGCCCGCGGCTACACCGTCATTCTCGCTATGCCCGAGACGATGAGCAAGGAACGTCGCGTCATGATGCGCGCCTACGGCGCCGAAATCGTGCTGACCGCTGGTGCCGATGGCATGCGCGGGGCCGTTGAGAAGGCCGCCGAGATCGTCGCGAACACGCCCGGTGCGGTGTTGGCCAGCCAGTTCACCAACCCGGCCAACCCGGCGATCCACCGTGCCACCACCGGCGTGGAGATCTGGAACGACACCGACGGTGCCGTCGACATCCTCGTTGCCGGCATCGGCACCGGCGGCACCATCTCTGGCGCCGGCGGGTACCTGAAGGAGCAGAAGCCGGGCCTCACGGTCGTCGGCGTCGAGCCGATCGACTCCCCCATTCTCACCGGCGGCAAGCCCGGCCCGCACAAGATCCAGGGCCTCGGCGCGAACTTCGTACCGGAGACGCTCGACCGTCAGGTCTACGACTCGATCACTGATGTGACCCTGGCCGACTCGCTCGCCACGGCCCGCGCACTCGGCACCGACGAGGGCATCCTCGGCGGCATCTCCGGCGGCGCCGCGGTCTGGGCCGCGCTCGAGCAGGCGAAATTGCCCGAGAACGCCGGCAAGACCATCGTCGTCATCGTTCCCGGCTTCGGTGAACGGTACATTTCAACGGTGCTGTACGAAGACCTGCTGGACTAAGAGATCACTGCCTGCCCGCACATGAATCCCCTGTCTTGACTGTGTTCTCGCGCCTCCGCGAAGATATCGCGGCTGCGCGCACCCACGACCCCGCCGCACGCAGCAATGCCGAGGTTTTTCTGGCTTACAGCGGCCTGCACGCGGTCTGGTCGTATCGGGTCGCCAATCGCCTGTGGCGTGCCGGGCTGCGCTTGCCCGCACGCCTGCTGTCGCAGGTGACCCGGTTTCTGACCGGGATTGAGATTCATCCGGGAGCGACAATCGGGCGCCGACTGTTCATCGACCACGGCATGGGTGTCGTAATCGGTGAGACGGCCGTGCTCGGCGACGATGTGATGCTATATCACGCGGTGACGTTGGGCGGCAAGAGCCGTCACGGGCATGCGCGGGGCGTGCGGCGGCATCCGTTTCTGGATGACGGTGTGACGGTCGGGGCTGGCGCCAAGGTGCTCGGCCCGATCACCATCGGGGCGTGGAGCACGATCGGCTCGAATGCCGTCGTGACCAAGTCGGCCCCGCCGCGGTCGCTGCTGGTGGGGGTGCCGGCCACCATTCGCCCGCAATCTCCCGAAACGGTAGAGTCCGCACGCGGCGGCACCCTCGAGCCCGAGTACTACCTCTAAGAAAACGACCGGGCCCGGGCCCGGAAAGCCGGCCCATGTTCTATCGTGGGCCCGCTTTCCGGGCCCGGGCCCGGTTAGGTTGAGGCGGGTGCTACTCGGGGTCGCCGAGCTCGGCCAGGCGGGTTTCCTCGTCGGCATGGATGCAGGAGTCGATGACGGGGCCGAGGGCGCCGTTCATGACGGCGTCGAGGTTGTACGCCTTGTAGCCGGTGCGGTGATCGGCGATGCGGTTCTCGGGAAAGTTGTACGTGCGGATGCGCTCCGAGCGATCCATCGTACGAATCTGCCCCTTGCGCACGAGCGACGCCGCCGCGTCGATTTCTTCCTGCTGGCGGGCCAGCACCCGGGCACGCAGCACGCGCATTCCGGCTTCCTTGTTCTGCAGCTGTGATTTCTCATTCTGCATCGCGACCACGATTCCGGTGGGAAGGTGGGTGATGCGCACGGCGGAGTCGGTCGTGTTCACGGACTGGCCACCGGGCCCGCTCGAGCGGTACACGTCGATCTTGAGGTCGTTCGGGTGCAGTTCGACCTCTTCAGGCTCGTCGACCTCGGGGAAGACGAGCACGCCGGCCGCCGAGGTGTGGATGCGTCCCTGAGATTCAGTCGCTGGCACCCGCTGAACGCGGTGCACGCCTCCCTCATATTTCAGGTGCGCCCATACGCCCTCGGCCGGGTCGCTCGAATTGCCCTTGATCGCGAGCTGGATGTCTTTAATGCCACCGAGGTCGCTCGAGGTCTGCTCGATGATCTCGGTCTTCCAGCGGTTGGACTCGGCATAGTGCAGGTACATGCGCAGCAGATCAGCGGCGAACAACGCCGACTCGGCACCGCCCTCCCCCATCTTGATCTCCATGATCACGTCGCGGGCGTCGAGTTCGTCGCGCGGGATCAGCAGACGTCGCAGCTTTTCAGCCGTGACGTCGAGTTGTTCCACGAGATCCGGGATCTCCTCGGCAAAGGCAGCATCTTCGTCGGCGAGCTCACGAGCGGCCTCGAGGTTATCGTCGACCTCTTTCCACTCGTGGTACGCCGCGATGATGCGGCTCAACTCGGCATAACGCCGGTTGACCTTCTTCGAGCGGGCCGGATTCGCGTGCAGCTCCGGATCCGCCAACTGCGACTGCAGGTCGTCGTGCTCGGCCAGCAGCGTGAGGACGGATTCGAACATTACTTGTCCTTGTCTGACCCGTTCAGGGTCGGCATCGACTTCTGAACCTGCATGAGGAATTCAACGTTCGACGAGGTCTCCTTGAGACGGCCGAGGATGAGTTCGAGCGCCTGCTGCTGCTCGAGCCCGGCGAGGGCGCGGCGCAGCTTCCAAGTCACTTTCACTTCATCGGCGCTCATCAGCATTTCTTCGCGTCGGGTGCCCGATGCGTTCACGTCGACGGCGGGGAAGATGCGCTTGTCGGCGAGTTGGCGCGACAGACGTAATTCCATGTTGCCGGTGCCCTTGAACTCCTCGAAGATGACCTCGTCCATTTTGGAACCGGTCTCCACGAGCGCGGAGGCGAGAATGGTGAGCGAGCCACCGTTCTCGATGTTGCGCGCCGCACCGAAGAAACGCTTCGGCGGATACAGAGCGGATGCGTCGACGCCGCCGGAGAGGATACGACCCGAGGCCGGGGCCACGAGGTTGTAGGCCCGGCCGAGGCGGGTGATCGAGTCGAGCAGCACGACAACGTCGTGGCCCAGCTCAACCAGACGCTTGGCGCGCTCGATGGCGAGCTCGGCGACAACGGTGTGGTCCTCGGCCGGCCGGTCGAAGGTGGAGGCGATGACCTCACCCTTCACCGTGCGCTGCATGTCGGTGACCTCTTCGGGGCGCTCGTCGACCAGAACGACCATGAGGTGGACCTCGGGGTTGTTGGTGGCGATGGCGTTGGCGATCTGCTGCATCACGATGGTCTTGCCAGCCTTGGGCGGCGCCACGATCAGGCCGCGCTGGCCCTTGCCGATCGGAGCGACGAGGTCGATGATGCGCTGGGTGAGCTTGCCAGGCTCGGTTTCGAGGCGCAGGCGTTCCGTCGGGTACAGCGGGGTCAGTTTGTGGAAGTCGACGCGGGTGGCGGCTTCTTCGACGGTCTGGCCGTTGATCGAGTCGACCTTGACGATGGCGTTGTACTTCTGACGCCCGGACTGGTCGCCCTCGTGCGGCTGACGGATGGAGCCGACGACGGCGTCACCCTTGCGCAGGTTGTACTTCTTGACCTGGCCGAGCGAGACGTAGACGTCGCTCGCACCGGGCAGGTAGCCGGAGGTGCGCACGAAGGCGTAGTTGTCGAGCACGTCGAGGATGCCGGCGACCGGAATGAGAACGTCGTCGTCGTTGACCTCGGGTTCGAAGTCATCGCCCTGGTTCGGGCCGCGACGCTTGCGGTCACGGTACCGGTTGCGGTTGCCGCGGCCGTTCAGATCATCGTCGAGCCGGTCGGGACCCTGGTTACGGTCCTGGTTACGGTCAGGGCCACGGTCGTTCTGGCCCTGGTTGCGGTCCTGGCCACGGTCGTTCTGGCCCTGGTTGCGGTCCTGGCCACGATCATTCTGACCCTGGTTGCGGTCCTGGCCACGATCATTCTGACCCTGGTTGCGATCGGCCTGCGCCTGAGCACGCTCCTGATTGCGTTCCTGGTTGCGTTCGTTGCGCGCCTGACGCTGGCTCTGCGCCCGCGTCATGCCCTCATCGTTGGTGCCGTTCTGGCCCCGGTCGTTCTGTCGATCAGCGGCCGGAACGTTCTCGCCCTGGTTGCGGTCGGCACCCTGCGCGCGGTCACCACCGCGGCTGCGGCTGCGGCTGCGGCCCTGACGGGGGGCGCCGGAGTCGGTCCCGTCGTCGGTTGCGGTGTCGGTTGCGGTGTCGGTTGCGGTGTCGGTTGCGGTGTCGGTTGCGGTGTCGGTTGCGGCATCGGTTGCTTCGGCCGGTGCCTCGACGGCATCGGTGACTGCGACCTCGACGACTACGTCGTCAGCGGCCGCGGACTCGACCGGCGCGGATTCGACGGGCGCGACGGCGTTGCGTTGTGAGGAGGCACGGCGGGACGGACGTCGGGTGGCCGGCGCGGCATCGACCAAGGGCTCGATGGATACATCAGCATCAACGGGCAAGTCGGCGGTTTCGGCGACCACGGCAGCCGCGTCGACGACCTGAACCGGCGCCACCTGCACGCGCTTGCGTGCCTGGTGAACGGGCCTGTCAGCATCCGCTGTGGTGGGGGCAGCGTCATCGACAGCGCCGGTGGAGGTCACAGCGCCGGTGGAGGTTACAGCGCCGCGAGCGTTGCGCGCGATGCGGGACCCGGCGGCCGGGGCGTCGGGCAGGATGATGCCGAATCCGGTGCTGGCGTCGGCATTGACGTGGGACTTGGCTGGTGCGGCGGTGCTGGTGCTGGCACGACGCGGTGCACGCTTGCGCGGGGCTGTTTCGATTGCCTCGGCGAGGCTCTCGATCGGTGCGGCCACAGCCACGGGCGACGCCTCGGCTATCGGAGCGGCCTCAGCGACCGGAGCAGCTTCGACGGGAGCAGCGATGCTGGTGTCGGCCTGTGCCGTTTCGATTGCGTCCACGAGTTCTCCTTTACGAAGTTTGGAAGCGCCGGGGATTTTCAGTTCGAGGGCCAGAGCCTGAAGCTCTGACACGCGAAGGGTACTCAGGCGGGGAAGTTCCGAGCCAGTGGCGCGGAGGTTGACATCAGTCACGAAGGGGGGTCCTTTCCCCTGCCGAACAAAAATTCAGGCCAGGAGAGATGTATGCAGCGACGAATGCGCTGCGGGTGATCCAATCCGACAAATGGAGGGGATTGGTGTAAACACACACAGCCACGCACGAAATCGCAATAGCAGTGAGGTACAGGGAATACACCGGATGTCGCCAGTGGCGGTTTCTATCGGGTGCACACCAACCATAGCACCCCGCCACCAGTACGGCCGCCAGCCGGGCCGACGCGCGCGGGGCGCGTCGGCCCGATCAGCCCGCCGGTTACGCGGCGGTCTCTGCCGTGCTGTGCGCCGTGAGCGGATGCACGGTGGCACCCTGCATGTCCACGGCGAGCATGAGCGCGCGCCACGGGGTGTCAGACTGGCTCGCAACGAGTTCGGCAGCGACCAGGCGCTGGCCAGGATCGCTCGCCAACACCAGAATGGATGGCCCGGCACCGGACACGACGGCGGCGAAGCCAGCGGCGCGCAGCAGGGTGATGAGCTTGTTCGTCTCCGGCATGGCCGCGGCACGGTAGCTCTGGTGCAGCTTGTCTTCGGTCGCGGCGAGCAGCAGCTCGGGGCTCTGGATGAGCGCGGCGATCAACAAAGCAGACCGCGACACGTTGAAGACGGCGTCTTCGTGCGGCACCGAGGTCGGCTGCAGGCTGCGCGCGAGCGCGGTGGACATCTCCTGCTCGGGTACGAAGACGAGCGGCTTGACACCGCGGTGCACCATGAGCTTCTTGTGGCGCGGACCTTCCGGTGTGGTCCAGGCGATGGTCAGCCCGCCGAACAGTGCCGGGGCAACATTGTCGGGGTGGCCTTCCATTTCGGTGGCGAGCACGAGCAGCATCTCGGCGTCGATCTCGACGACGCCCTCGAGCAGCCCCTTCGCCGCCATGATGCCCGACACGATTGCGGCACCCGAGGAGCCCAGGCCGCGGCCGTGCGGTATGACGTTGTGCGCGACAATGTTGAGCCCGGGCATGGGCAGGCCGACGGCCTCGAAGGTGTGGATGATGGCACGCACGACGAGGTTGCTCTCGTCGGTCGGCACCAAGCCGGCACCGACGCCGTGCACCTCGACGAACACGCCGGGAGCACTCCGCACGGTGACCTCGAGCTGGTCATATTTCGCCAGCGCCAGGCCGAGGGTGTCGAAGCCGGGCCCCAGGTTGGCCGTCGTCGCCGGCACCTGCACCGAGACAGCGCGGCCGATCAGGGATACGGAATTGGTCATGCCTTGGCCAAGCCGAGCACGCTCGCGATTTCTGCGGTGTCGACCGGAACGATGGTGGGCACGACATCGGAACCGTCAGCGGTGCGGAGCGCCCACTGCGGGTCCTTCAACCCGTGACCGGTGACCGTGATGACCACGGTCGAGCCCTTCGGGATGAACCCGGCTTCGGCTCGCTCAAGCAGACCGGCGACACCGATAGCGGATGCCGGTTCCACGAAAATTCCGACCTCGGCCGAGAGGATGCGGTGGGCTTCAAGAATCTTTGCATCGGTGATGGCACCGAAGTAGCCGTCACTCTGCTCACGGGCGTTCAGCGCGAGGTCCCACGACGCCGGGTTGCCGATGCGGATGGCGCTCGCGAGGGTGTCGGGGTGGTCGACGCGGTGGCCGAGCACGATCGGGGCACTGCCGGCGGCCTGGAAACCGAACATGCGCGGCAGCTTGGTCGTGGCGCCGCGGGCGACCTCTTCGCTGTAGCCGCGAAAGTACGCGGTGTAGTTGCCGGCGTTGCCAACCGGAACGAACTGAAAGTCGGGGGCGTCGCCGAGCACTTCAACGACCTCGAACGCGGCCGTTTTCTGACCCTCGATGCGGTCGGGGTTGACCGAATTGACCAGGTGCACCGGGTAGTTGGTAGCGAGGTCGCGAGCGATGTCGAGGCAGTCATCGAAGTTGCCCTGCACCTGCAGCAGCTGCGCGTTGTGCGCGACGGCCTGGCTGAGCTTGCCCATGGCGATCTTGCCCTCGGGTACGAGGACGGCAGCGGTGATGCCGGCGTGGGTGGCGTAGGCGGCTGCGGATGCGCTCGTATTGCCGGTCGAGGCGCAGATGACCGCTTTCGCGCCGTCTTCCATGGCCTTGGAAATGGCCATGGTCATGCCGCGGTCCTTGAACGAGCCGGTGGGGTTCATGCCCTCAAATTTGATCCAGACCTTCGCGCCCGTGCGCGCGGAGAGTGCGGCGGCCGGAATCAGCGGTGTTCCGCCCTCCCCCAGGGTGATGATCGGGGTCGCGGCCGAGATGTTCAGACGGTCGGAGTATTCGTTCAGCACTCCCCGCCACTGACGGCTGACGATGGCGCCGGGTGTGGTCAGGTTGGTACTGGTCTCGCTTGGGCTAAACATCAGACTCCTTCAACTCTCAAAACGGATGCGACTTCGCTGACGACACTGTTGGTGGCCAGGTCCTGCACGGTGGCGGCGAGTGCGGCCTCCGTTGCGTCATGGGTCCCGATCACTAGGGTAGCCGTGGCCGAGCGGGCTGCGCGACTCTTCGTGGCCATCACGGCCGGGGTCATGGACTGTTCCACGAGGGCCAGGGACACCTTGCGCTTGCTGAACACGCTCGCGATGGTTGCGAGCACGCCGGGTTCGTCGGTGACTTCGAGGGTCACCGCGTAGCGGGTGGTGACCCGGCCGATATCGAAGACCGGCAGTCCGGCGTAGCTTGATGCGGCCACTCCCGGCCCGCCGGCGACGTGCCGCCTGGCGATGGAGACGACGTCGCCGAGCACGGCCGAGGCTGTTTCCACTCCCCCGGCTCCGGCCCCGTAGAACATAAGGCTGCCGGCGGATTCGGCTTCGACGAAGACGGCGTTGTTGGCGCCGTGTACCGCGGCGAGCGGATGGCTGCGCGGCACCATGGCCGGGTAGACCCGCGCCGACACCCCGTCGACGCCGTTCTCGTCGGTGACGCGTTCACAAATGGCCAGCAGTTTCACGACGTAGCCGGCCTTGCGGGCCGATTCGATCTGCGCCGGCGTGACCGACTCGATGCCCTCGCGGTAAACGGATGCCAGCGGCACCGTCGTGTGAAACGCCAGACTCGCCAGAATGGCCGCCTTCTGCGCGGCGTCGTAGCCCCCGATGTCGGCGGTCGGATCTGCCTCCGCGTAGCCAAGCGCGGTCGCCTCGGCCAGCGCGTCCTCGAGGCTGGACCCTTCGGTATCCATTCGGTCCAGGATGAAGTTCGTGGTGCCGTTGACGATGCCGAGGATGCGCTTGATCTGGTCGCCGGCGAGGCTCTCCCGCAGCGGACGCACGATCGGGATCGCCCCGGCGACCGCGGCCTCGTAGTTGATCTGGGCGCCGACCTGGTTCGCGGCGGCGAAGAGTTCGGGTCCGGCCTGGGCGAGCAGCGCCTTGTTGGCGGTGACGACATCCGCCCCACTGCTGATCGCGAGCAGAATGTGGCTGCGGGCCGGCTCGATGCCGCCCATCAGTTCGATGACGATGTCGGCGCCGAGAATGAGCTCTTCGGCGTTGGTCGTGAACAGTTCATGCGGCAGGTCGACGGTGCGTTCGGCGTTCACATCGCGCACCGCGATTCCAACCAGTTCGAGGGTGGCCCCGACCCGGTTGGCGAGCTCCGGGCCCTGTTCGAGCAGCAGCCGGGCCACCTGGGCGCCGACGGATCCTCCACCGAGGAGGGCGACACGCAGGTTGCGGTATTCGAGCTTCAAGATTCTCCTTCGGTGGGCGAAAGCGCCCCGGTGTCCCGCGCGAGCAGGTCGGCAATCGTTTCGCCGCGTACGAGTACGCGTGCTGTGCCGTTCATCACGGCCACCACGGGGGCGCGGCCCTGGTAGTTGTAGTTGTTGGAGAGCGCCCAGCAGTAGGCACCCGTGGCGGGCACGGCGAGCAGGTCGCCGGGGGTCACGTCGCCGGGCAGGTAGTCGGAGTCGACGACGATGTCGCCGCTCTCGCAGTGTTTGCCGGCGATGCGCACGAGCACCGGCGCTGCGGTCGACACGCGATCGGCGAGTCGCACGGCATAGTCGGCGCCGTAGAGAGCCGGGCGCACATTGTCACTCATTCCGCCATCAACACTGACGTACAGCCGCGGGGTGCCGGAGACGTCGACCGCTTTGGTCGTGCCGACGCGGTACAGGCTCACGCCGGCGCGACCGACGATAACCCGGCCGGGTTCGAACGCGACGATCGGCAGCGCGATGTTCAGTCGCGCGCACTCGGTGGCGACGATGTCGGCCAGGGCCGCGGCGAGGTCACGAATCGGGGTGGGTTCGTCGGCGCTCGTGTAGGCAATGCCGAAGCCGCCGCCGAGGTTGAGTTCGGGTACCGGACCGCCTCCCAGCAGGGTGGCGTGCAGCTCGAGCAGCCGGGCGGCCGACTCGGCGAAGCCGTCGGCGCCGAAGATCTGCGAACCGATGTGGCAGTGCAGGCCGACGAAGTTGAGCGCGCTCTCGGCGCGAATGAGTTCGACCAGCCTCGGCGCATCGCCGAGTACGATCCCAAATTTTTGGTCTTCGTGTGAGGTAGCCAGAAAATCGTGGGTGTGCGCGTGTACGCCGCTATTCACGCGGAGGCGTACGTTCTGCACCCGATTGTGGCGAGCGGATGCTTCGGCGATGCGGCCGATTTCAACCTCGCTGTCGATCACGATCGTGCCGATACCGACCCGGGTGGCTTCGTCGAGCTCGGCCAGGGACTTATTGTTGCCGTGAAAACCCAGCCGGGCCGGATCGGCGCCGCCGGCCAGGGCGACGGCGAGTTCGCCGCCGCTGCACACGTCGATGTTGAGCCCGGCGGCGATCATCCAGCGCACAACCTCGGTGGAGAGAAAAGCCTTGCCGGCGTAGTAGACCTTGGCGCTCGTGCCGATGCGGGCGAACTCGGCCTGGAACACGGCGAGCAGCTCCGCGGCGCTGGTGCGGGCATCCGCTTCGTCGATGACGTAGAGGGGAGTGCCGAATTCGGCGGCGAGGTCGTCAGCGGTGACTCCGCCGATGACGAGTTCGCCGGTGCTGCTGCGGGCGGCCGAGGTGGGCCAGAGACCGGGCGCGAGCTCATTGGCGTCGGCGGGCAGGCGCAGCCAGTCGGGCGCGAGCGGATTGGGTTCGGTTGCCACGAAGTACCTCACGAGAGTCGAAGGGGAATCTCAGCGAGCGAACCCGGATTGGTCCCTGAAGCCGGAAAATGGGACGCCCGAGTGGGTGGGCGTGCCTGACCGTATTCTATCGTCGCGGGTGGCGAGGTTCGAATCAGTCGGTGCAGCTGCCGAGAGTGGTCAGCGACTGCGCAGTGAGCCGAAGACTGCTCGACTCCAGCGTAACGCGTGCCCGCTCGGGCGAAATGTCGACGCCACTCAGTTCGACGCCGCCGGGCAGGTAGCCGGCCACGCAGACTCCGATCGGCGCCTGCTGCAGAATGAGGTTGACCAGGGGTGTGGCGTCGATGTCGCCGACGCCGCTCGTCACTGTGGCTTCGGTGGGGGTGAAGTTCAGCGTGTCCCCGGCGGCGCTGGCGGTGGCCGTCGCGCTGTAGCCCACGGTGAACTCAAACAGTTTGACCGTGCCGGTGTAGGCGACGACGCCGTCGCCGAGGGCCATCACGGCGTCGGCGGGCGCGGTCCCGGAAGCCAGCACGAGCTGGTTGAGCGCGGCCTGGTCGAGGTCGAGGGTGGCGGTGAGCGAGCCGATGGCCTTGGCGGTGTTAGTCGATACGTCGCGGGCGATGACGTGAACGGATGCCGGCACGCCGTCGACCGTCAGGTTCGGCGCGGTCAACTCGATCTGGTCGAAACTACCGGCGATGAACTGTGCGATGACGGAGGTGCCGCCGATCGTGACGTCGATGTCACCGGTCACGGAAGCGGGCATCCGGTTGCTGATTTCGGCTTCGGCCCGATCCTGGGCAAAGGCGCGCGCCCCGCTGTCGATAAGAAAATAGGCGACGACGAGCAGAATGGCGAGCACGCCCACGATGATGAGCGGAACGAGACCGCGCCGTTTGGTTCTGGCCACTGATTCATTCATGGCGACTACATGCGCTCCGGCGCGGTGACGCCGAGCAGGCCGAGGCCGTTACGAATCACCTGACCGGTGGCGTCGTTGAGCCAGAGGCGGGTGCGGTGCAGGTCGGTGACCGGTTCTTCGCCGAGCGGAATGACCCGGCAGTTGTCGTACCAGCGGTGGTAGTAGCCGGCGACCTCTTCGATGTAGCGGGCCACGCGGTGGGGCTCGCGCAGTTCGGCGGCCTGGGCGACGACGCGGGGGAATTCCTGCAGCACTCCGAGCAGCGCGGATTCGCTGTCGTGCACGAGCAGCTCCGGGGCGAAGACGGTGCGTTCGACGCCGCTGGCGGCGGCGTTGCGGGCGACCGAGCAGGTGCGGGCGTGGGCGTACTGCACGTAGAAGACGGGGTTGTCGTTGGTGCGCTTGCCGAGCAGGTCGAGGTCGATGTCGAGCTGCGAGTCGCTGTTGGAGCGCACCAGCGCGTAACGACCGGCGTCGACGCCGACCGCGTCGACCAGATCGTCGAGGGTGACGATGGTGCCGGCCCGCTTGCTCATGCGCACCGGTTCGCCGTCTTTAAGCAGGTTGACCATCTGGCCGATCAGAATCTGCAGGTTCACGCCGGGCTCATCACCGAACGCGGAGACCATCGCCATCATGCGGCCGACGTAGCCGTGGTGGTCGGCGCCGAGCATGATCAGGCACTGGTCGAAACCGCGTTCGCGCTTGTCGAGGTAGTAACCGAGGTCGCCCGAGATGTAGGCGGGCTCCCCGTTCGAGCGGATGATCACCCGGTCACGATCGTCACCGAAGGTGGTGGTGCGCAGCCAGATGGCGCCATCCGCTTCGAAGATGTGGCCCTGTTCACGCAGTCGTTCGATGGCGCGGTTGACGGCTCCCGATTCATGCAGCGAATCTTCGTGAAAGTACACATCGAAGTCAACGCCGAAGCCGTGCAGTTTGTCTTTGATCTCGGTGAACATGAGATCAACGCCAATCGAGCGGAACACTTCCTGCTGTTCGTCCCGAGGGAGGGCGGCGACGTCACCGTCATAGTTGGCGAGCACATTCGCGGCGATATCGCCGATGTACGCTCCGCCGTAGCCGTCTTCGGGGGTGGCTTCACCGAGGTAGCTGGCGAGCACGCTGCGGGCGAAGCGGTCGATCTGCGAGCCGTGGTCGTTGAAGTAATACTCGCGGGTGACGTCGGCTCCCTCGGCCTGCAGCACCCGGGCCAGGCTGTCGCCCACAGCGGCCCAGCGCACGCCGCCCATGTGGATCGGACCGGTGGGGTTGGCCGAGACGAATTCGAGGTTGATTTTGAGGCCGTCGTAGAGGTGGCCGGTGCCGTAGACGGCGCCCTGGTCGACGATGGTCTTGGCGAGGGCGCCAGCTGCCGCCGCTTCGAGGCGAATGTTGATGAAACCGGGGCCGGCAATTTCAACGGAGGCGACATCGGCGAGCTGTTCGAGACCGGCTGCCAGTTCTGCCGCGATTTCCCGCGGGTTGGCGCCGAGCGGCTTGGCGATTTTCAGCGCAATACTCGAAGCCCAGTCGCCGTGGTCGCGGTTGCGCGGGCGTTCGACAGCGACGTCGGCGAGGGTGAGTCCGAGGTCTACCCCACTCGCGTCAGCCTCACGTCGGCGTTCGCTGACGTCCTGGATGAGGTCGAAAAGGGACTGGGAGAGTTCGGCAGGAGTCACTGCTCAATCGTACCGGCCCCCTCCTGTTGGTAAGGTCAACGCGTGACTGATACCCGCGTCTACCCCACTCTCGTTCGTTCCGCTCGTGGCCGGTCGGGCGTTCTGCTCGCCGGCGGAGCACTGTTCGCCCTCGTTCTCACCGGCTGCAGCGCCGGCGACGAGCCGACACCCACGAATTCCGCGGCCGCGACGAGCGGGGCATCCGCTGACCCGACAGAGCAGCCGACGTCGTCGCCCACACCGACCCCGGAAGCGACCGGCTCACCGATCGCGCAGACCTGTGGCGATCTGCTCACCCTGCAGGACGTCTACGATTTCAACCCGAACTACGGCACCGCGCCCGACTACTCGCCGAGCGCGAACGGCCTGGCCGAGACCGCCGCGACGTACAACGGACTGACCTGCGGCTGGTCGAACCAGTCCAGTGGTGAACTCATCGAGGTGTCGGTCGTGGCCCCCAACGATGTTTTGATGACCACGCTCAAGCAGCAAGCGGATGCCGACAGCCAGGCCGTGCCGACCTACGGCACCCCGCCGACCGTCGATGGTTTCTTCACCTTTGCCGGTGGCAGCGGTCAGGCCCAGGTCTTCACCGGAAGCTACTGGGTCACCATGAGCTCGCCCGCGTTCTACAACGAGCCCGGCGCTGCCGAAGGTCTCATGTCGGCGGTGCTCGGGCATTTGGGCTAGCCGGCACCTCTACGAACAGGTTCTGGCGGTGGCGGTCATGATGGGTCTTGACAGCCGGGCCATGATGCTAACCTTGAACCACCTTGGCCCCCATAGCTCAGGGGATAGAGCACTGCCCTCCGGAGGCAGGGGCGGCAGTTCGAATCTGCCTGGGGGCACACTCGCTAGATCCGCGTAATCACGCGGATCTAGCCATTTCCGCTGTTGTTGCAGATGTCGGCAATTCGTCGCTTGCCCACATTCATTTTAATAATGACCTGATTCAGCGCTGCTGCAACGCTGTCCAAGTCCGCGTCGAAGAGGTCACTGTAGGTGTCGAGCGTCTCCTTCGCTGAGGCGTGGCCGAGCATTCGTTGAAGTACTTTCACGTTGGCTCCCGCCGATACAGCCAGGCTGGCGCACGTGTGGCGAAGTTCGTGGGGAGTCAGTCCCGCAACTCCAATTTCGATGGCGGCTGCATCAAACCACCCTCGTCGAAATACCCGATTGCGCAGCACACCACCGCCGCGAGCCCCGACAAACATGAGATCCGTGGGCTTCTTGCCGGCGACATGAAGGGCGAGTTGTTTGGCGATCGAGGCTGGCATCGGAATAAAGCGGTCTTCATAGTCTTTCGGGGACGATTCCTTGAAATAGCCGTTCACTTCCACCATCATGGTGCGGATGTGAAGCCGACTAGTCGCGGCATCGAAGTCACGAACCTGCAAACCGGCTAGCTCGCCCCACCGAAGCCCACCGTACGCCAAAACCAGCACGAGCAGCCCGTAACCGTTGCCCGCGCTATGCGCCTCGACCGACTTGGCCAAGGCTGCAACTTGAGCGTGCGACAGAAACCGCTTCTGCGACTTGGAGATTTTGGGCAGTTTAAGGCGCTGAGCAGGATTGGCTGCGAGGCGACCATCATCGACGGCGAGCTGCAAGGCACCAGAAAGCACGTTGACGATCTTTCGGACCGATGCCGGCCCTTGTATAACGCTGAGCCCGCTCGCCCACTGCTGGATTTGAAGCCGCTCGAGGTCTCCCAAGGCGATGCGCCCCAGCTCGGGAACAATGTGATTGCGAATCGCGCCGTTTACGCGATCAAGAGTGGATGGGCGCAGGTCCGAGCGGCTGGCCAGCCAAGTGGCTGTCCAGTCGGCCACCGTGACTCGGGCGCGGCTGGGATCGATGTATCGGCCAGTGTGTTTGGCGATCTCAACGGATGCAAGAAACAGATCAGCGTCGCGTCGGGTTCGAAAACCTCGCTTGTCCGTCTGTGATTTGTCTGGCTTGCGGTAGCGCACGCGATAGCGACGGCCATTTGCGGTGTCGTACGGTGTTAGTGTGCCCATGGATGCCTCCTGGGAGGGCTATCAGGCGGGCATCAGATTGACGCCAACGAAGACGAAACTACATAGTTCTAGATTATTTGGCGAGTAGTCCGACTCGGTACGGTTAGTCCACGTTGTTGGTACTGCCGTTCCACGATGTTGGTACTGCCGTTCCACGATGTTGGTACTGCGGCCATCTGGGGGTCTGGCCAGTAACGGAACGGTGGTTGGCGCTAAGGGTTGAGGTGGCGGTAGATCGTCGCTCGTGAGACGCGAGGGCTTTGGCGTTTGGGTGGGAGTTTCGCCGCGTTGTTGTCGGGCTCTGGCTGTGACTTTTGGCGCTCCATGGCGGCATTCTGTGATCGCTATTTGGCGGCGGCGCCTCTCATCTCCCTCGGATTGTGCGCCGAGGGAATCGCCGACCAGGTTAAGACGCACGTCTTGAGCGGTGGTCTCACCAAATTTTCGATCACAATGTCGAGTGTCGGCGGACCAGCCAACCCGGGAACAATATCCATGCCGACGTACGGTCGGCTCCGGTCTCGCTGTCTTGCGCCTCGCGGAGCGCAGCTTCACGCATTTGACGAGATGTAAACCGAATCTACTGATAGGTATACACGATGGCGACGACGACAGTAATTGCGGTCGCAATGGCCGTTACCTAGGTCGGCACTAGATCGTAAGGAACGCTGTCTCGGCGGAGATCCACGTGCTCACACGGTAGCCGGAACGCATCGTGCTGGTGCGCCATCGATATTCAATTCCGTGTGTCGAGGAGGTTAACCTGGCTCGCCGGGAGGCTGCTCGTCACCGCGTCTCGCGCCTGCCCGCCTGCCCGCCTGCCTGCCCGCCCAAGCGTCAGGATCCACGGTCAACCTCGCAGACGACCTCGAAAAGCGACGACTCGCGCACGTGCCGCCGGGGCTCTCCCTGCGACACATGTTGTGCTCGAAAGGGGGGTGTGGACATTCCCGACATACATCGTATATTTGCCGAGCGCCATGGCGGCGATATTTGCCCCGGATCGTATGGGAACGGTACGCACATGTCGCGTGGTCGGGTCTTTGTTCTTGTCGCTGTCGTTTCGGTCGTTGCGATGTTGTTTACCTCGCTTCCGGCTGTCGCCGCCCCGGTTTCACCATTGGCGAGTCGGTCTCTCCCCCCGGGGGTTGAGTACCTGCCGCCGACAGAGTTTGACGAGGTGTGGTCACCGTCGAAGGACGCTGCGAAGGGTGCAGCCGGCGAGTCGAATGCCCCTCCGAACACATGGGCCACGCCACTGGCAACGAGATCGCTGTCGAACGGTTCGGGTGGGACCGCGAACCGGGCACCGGCGGGAACTGTTGTGGGCGCACCAGGCCTGGGCGCTCTGCCCCACTTCGCTTTCGATGAGGCGAACGTCTCGAACGCGACTGTGGCGCGGGTGAATCTCGCGAACGGGAACCTGTTGCTCACCTCGAACGACGGCGTCTTGAACGGTCCGGCACTCGCGGTGCGCAACGACCGGTTCTACAACGGCCTGTCATCGTCGGAGGGTTCACTCGGTGGCGGCTGGTCGTCACCCCTGTCGGCGTTCGATGTGGGTCTCGCGGTGACCTCGAGCACCGCCACCTACACCGGGGCGAACGGGTTCAAGGCGGTGTTCACGAAGTCCGGTGAGGCCTGGGTAACTCCGTCCGGTTTCAACGCCACGCTGATCGAGCAGCCCTACACGAAAACGGTGACGTTCAATCGGACCGGTGAGCAGTTCGTTTTCAACAGCTCAGGCTGGATCACGAAGAACCTGAACCGGAACGGCGAGGGCACGACGTACAGCTACGACCCGTCGACGGGGACCGTGTCCACGGTGACGGAAGCGGCCGGCCGCTCGTACTCGGTGACGTGGGCGGGTGGGTCGCGGATCAGCCAGATCGTGGACTCTGCCGGCCGGACGACGACCTACACCGCGAACGGGGCCGGGCAGCTGAGCCGGGTGGATTCCCCGGGTGGGCTTTGGGAAGAATATGACTACGACGCGACCGGGAGGATCTCCGAACTCCGGGCCCGCGGCACCAACGCGGCGGCGACGTCCCGCACCCTGTTCGGCTACGACACCCAACACCGGCTGACGTCGATCAAACGCGGGCTGGCGTCCTCCTCAACGTTCCTTACGACCGCCTCCTACGTCTACACGGCCGGGCAGACGGTCCTGACCAATGGGCGCGGGAAAATGTTCTCCTACGCGATCGACGCCTCCGGGCGGATGACCTCTGTCACGGACCCGTTGAACCGTACCCGGTCGCAGTCCTACGCCGCGAACAGTGACGTGGTGACCGTCACGGACGCGTTCGCCACCGGCGGCATCGGTGGGAACAGCACCACGTACTCATATGACGCGTTGAACAACGCGGTCAGCGCGACCCTGCCAACCGGAGCGGCGGCCTCGGCCGCGTATGGGACCGGAGTTGGCTGCGCCGGCACCGGTGGAACCGTGTTCCAGGCTAAGTGCTCCACCGACGCGGCCGGGAACGGGAAAGCGTTCGAGTACGACGCGAAGGGCAACCCGACGAAAGTCACCGACAGCACCGCCGGTGGCACCGGGGCGGTCCCACAACGGTTCACTTACGAGAATGGTGGCGCGGTCTGCGGCGGTTTCGACGGGCAGGTCTGCACTACTAAGGACGGTAAGGGGAACACCACCGCTTACACGTATGACGGGAACGGGAACCTCAGCTCGGTGACCCCGCCCGCACCGCAAGGGGCGACCAGCTACACCTACGACTCCCTCGGGCGGGTGCTGACCGTCACCGACGGCAATAGCGACACCACGACCTACGCGTACAACCTCCGGGACGACATTGCGCTGTCCACCTTCCAGGGCGGGCAGACCCTCACCACGACGTTCTACAGCAACGGCATCAAGAACCGCGACACCGACAGCACCGGCCCGTTCACCCAGTACACCTACGACGCCCTCGGCCGGATCATCAACTACCAGACCATCGTCACCAGCACCGTGAACCAGGAATTCGACTACGACGCCGCGGGGAACATCACCCGGTTCCGGGACGCCATGACCGGCGAGGTGAATTACATCTACGACGACGCCAACCAACTCACCCAACTCACCGAACCTCTCGGCACTTGCCCGGTCGCGGCCGGCTCGCCCACCGACTCCGGCTGCATCAAGTTCGCCTACGACGCGAACGGTGCCGAAACGCTGCGCACCCTGCCCGGGAACGCGACCGTCGCCACCGTGAACGACGCGGCCAGCCGGGCGACCAGGATCACCGCGAAGGATGGTGCCGGCGTGATCAAAGCCGACATCGGCTATTCCTACACCGTTCCCGGTGGAACCGCGGACCGGACCAACATCCAGACCCGCACCAGCTATCTCGAACAGGGCATCAGCGCCGGTGCGATCAGTACCTACGGTTACGACTCCCTCAGCCGCCTGACCACAGCCACCGAGAAACTCGGTGCCGCCGCGACCGCCTCCTGGGCCTACACCTACGATCCGGCCGGGAACCGCACCCAACAGGTGAGGGCCGGCGCGACCGGTGCGACCGCGGGGACAACCGCATACAGCTACAACGCCGCGAACAAGATAACCGCTGCCACCGGAGACACCACCACCTGGACCTACGACGCGGCCGGGAACCAGACCCAAAACGGCCTCACCGGGCAAACCGCCACCTACAACGCCCGCGGCGCCGTCACCGCGATCGACGCGACCACCTACACCGCCCTCGGCCAGGGCAACACCAACCAGCTCTCCCGAAGCGCCTCCACCACCACCTACCTCAATGGCCCTCTCGGCCTCGCCAGCGAGAAACTCGGCACCGCCAACCGAGGATTCACCCGCACCCCCACCGGCCAGGCCTTGGGCGTGCACGGCACCAGCACCAAGTACTACTACGCACAAGACTCCCTCGGCTCCGTGATCGGACTGTTCGACAAAACCGGCGCCTACATGGGCGGGTACTCCTACAGCCCCTACGGCGAAGCACGCGCCACCGGCACCAACACCGCCATCGCCTACAACCACCTCCGCTACATCAGCGGCTACTACGACGACGCCACCAACCTCTACAAACTCGGCGCCCGCAACTACGACCCCACCATCGGACGCTTCACCCAATACGACCCGTCCGGGCAAGAAGCACACCCCTACGCCTACGCAAGCTGCAACCCCATCAACGCGAAAGACCCGTCCGGCCTGGGAGCCTTTTGCACATTTGCTCCCCTGGCTGTCGCCGCCCTAGGTTTTCTAACGGCGCAAGTCGGGTTGACCGCTGCAGTTCTAGCGATTACCGGCGTCGGCGCACCAGCTGCTGCAGTGGTCGGACTAGTTGCGGCTGCACTCGGAGTGGAAACCGCGGGTATTGGGCTAATCATCCTTTCAGTCTGCACACTTCGCCCGGATCTGTAAGGGGCCATATGATGCCGATTTCTTCGATTCTCATTGGCGTTACAGTGGTTCTTTGTCTTCTCAATACTGTTCCGCTGCTCGCTCTGGTGTTCTCCGGAGAACGCTTGCGTGCGAAGTCACGTGCGAAGTGGCGTGCCTTAACTATCGTCACAATGACGCTGTATGGAGTTGCTCTCATCACGGGCGTCACTGGCATTGCCCTCATCGTTTCCCAAAACACAGGGTAGGTATGAGCTGCCGCGGATATCTCGGACAGTGGGCCCTCTTAAAATGAGGGTTCACTGAAAGTAGAGATCAGCATGACCGCAGCGCGTAGGCGTTTCACCCAAGACTTCAAAGACGAGCTGTGCCGCGAGGTGATCACAACCTCCAAACCGATCAAGGACGTCGCCACCGCATATGGCGTCGGGCCCGAGACTCTCCGGAACTGGCTGAACAAATATCGCGAGGCCAACGCCGGCACCGAAGCGGACTTGACCGTGTCGGAACGAGCTCGTCTGAAGGAACTCGAGCGGGAAGTTCAAGAGCTGCGGGCGGAGACCGCATTTCTAAAAAAGCCAGCGCTTACTTCGCGCGGGAGCAGCGGTAGTGAGCAAGTACGAGTACGAGTACATCAACTCTCAAAAATCTGAGCCCACCAACGGAATTCGGTGGTGAAAATGTGTCTCTGGCTGGCCGTCTCCACGTCCGGTTTCTACCACTGGGCAATCCGGCCGCAGTCAGCGACGGCGGCTCGCGGAGAGGCCCTGATCGCCCGCATCCAACATTTCTTCGAGGAGTCCGACGGCACCTATGGATACCGGCGAATCCACGCCGACCTTGCCGCCGAACAGACCGAATGCTCGCCCGAGCTGGTGCGGCAACTCATGCGCCAGATCAGCCTCGTAGCCTGCTAACCACGGCCCTTTCCGGATCACGACCGAAGCCGATGCCGAGGCGGCCGCGAACATGCCCGACCTCGTCAAACGCGACTTCACTGCCGACCGCCCCGGAGTAAAGTTCGTCGGCGATATTACCTACATCCACACCTGGCAAGGATTCATCTATCTGGCCACCGTCATCGACTGCTATTCCAAGAAAGTTGTCGGCTGGTCCATCGCCGATCACATGCGTACCGAGCTCGTCGCCGACGCCCTCCGCAACGCCGCTGCGACGACCCTGATCGAGCCTCACGGCCAACTCGTTGTCTATGTCACCTCGCTCGGCGTCGAGCCAATCACGGGGAAACCGTATAAACCGACCACGCAGGGCAAGAACGAACGCTTCCACCAAACCCTGTTCCGATACCTCGACAAGCAGCCCCTCGCGGACACCCTCGAGCAGCTGCAGGCCCAGGTCGACGCGTTCGATGTGATCTACAACACGCAGCGCCCGCACCAGGCGCTGCCGGGACGAATCACCCCGCAGCAGTCGTGGGAAGCGACCCCGATGGTCGAACCGCCACGCCCCGTCCCACACGCCGCCGCACCCGTCGGAGTCAACGATGACAAGCGGATGACGCGCATCCGCGACAACGGCACCGTCTTCGCCCGCGGCACCAAATTCCAAGTCAGCCGAACCCCGGCCGGCACCCTGTCCTACCTCGTCGAAGAAGACGATCGCCTCCTCGTCTTCGACTCCCAAGGCACCCTACTCATCGAACACCGCTGGCCCCCTCCCGGGAACCAAATACGTGGGCAGCGGACGCCCCCGCGGACCCCGCGGACCGCGCGGACCGCGCTGACCGCGCACAGTCCCATGACTGTCAGAGATGTCCTGATGCAGAATTGTCAGGGATGTCCTGATACATCACAAATGCCCTGAGTGGCGACCTGCAGTAGCGTGACTATATTTTGACTACATTTGACGAGATTTCAATGTGGATTAGGCGTATCGCCGTGATCACGATGCCAGTAAAACACTGGGGTCGCGGGGGTATCGCCCGGTACCGTGGCAGCATGTGTCGCCCTCCGGAGGCAGGGGCGGCAGTTCGAATCTGCCTGGGGGCACACCACTCACGCCGCAGTAATTCCTGATCAGAAGAATTTACAGCACAATTTTGGGCAGGGAATTTCGACGTCGCGTGCGTCATGGGCCCACGCGTGCCCCACAATTGATTCGTCCATTCACTTCGTCGCGTTCGGATGATGGGTGTGGACTTGCTCGAGGGACACATCCTCCCCGTCCACGTAGAACCAAATTCGAGCGTCACCGTGGACCGTGGGTTTGTGCTGCCAGCGCTCATGGCTTTTGCCTTCGCGCTGGACGAGCCCCAATTCACCGCGGAGCGGGTAATTCGTAGGGGTCCGCTCGGTGGGCGTCTTCGTAAGGAAGTCCCACGCGTCTGCCATCGGGTTTCGCAGCGTCGCAGCCAGGTCGCGCCATCCCTTGCGCGCGCCGGCTGAGGCGAATCGAATCGTGTACTCGGTCTTCTTTGTGGGCCTGGGGGCCAGGTCGTCTTTTGCCACGGTCAGGGACGCTCAACACGTTCAGGGCCTTCGAGCCACTCGACCGGGTGCACCACCAGTCCGGCCGCGATCGCGGTTGCCGTCTCTCGCCACGAGGTGAGCTCGGCGATGGCGAGGTGCGACTGTCCTGTAGCGAACGACGCTCGAGCAGCGTTGACGAGATCCTGCGCACACTGTGCCTGATCCCCCAGCGATAACGCCAGCATCCACTGGAATCGGTCGGCCATTCTCGATGCGAGCGTGCCCTCGTCATCGAGTGTGACAGTGATGAGGTCTGCGGCAAATTGCAGAAGTGCATCCCGGGCGTCGGCCTCGCGCTGCGACATCAGCACCAGCGGCTCACCGTCGCGGCGAGTGATCTGCACAGTGTGATCCTCAGCCTCGGCGAACACGTCGGCCGAGTGCTTGCTCAGGTCTGATGATCGCCGAGTCGTGGTGCGAGGGTCGTAGATCAGGGTCATGTGCTCATCGTATTCGGAATGCATTCGGAAGTCCAGACACTGACATTGCGTGGCCGGCATTACCCCATTGAGCATTCGGGGGCTGCCCGTGTTATCTATCAGGACATCTGTGCGCGGAGCAGCTCGAGGAACTCGTCGGCCATGCCGAGTTGATCGTGAAGCTTCTGGCGGCGCGCAACGGTCTCGGCGATGAAGGAATCCAGCTGCTGCCTCGTTTCGGGAGCGTCGGCATCCAGTCCACCGTTTTGTCGCGTGTCGATGACCGCAAGCAGGGCCGTCATCTCATCGAGGGTGAAGCCGAGCGGCTTCATGCGACGAATGAGCATCAGTCGCGCGAAGTCGTCGGGTGAATACAGCCGAAAACCGCCCTCAGTGCGGGCGGATGCCTTGAGCAGGCCAACCTCGTCATAGTGGCGGATCGTGCGCAGGGATAGCCCGGTCTTTTCGGCAAGCTCGCCGATGTGCATCGTGACCGCAGGGCCCGTTGCGTCTGGTTTCACCGGAATACCTCTTTCTAGAAATCGCAATCAACCCTTACGTTAGGGTAGTGTTACAGAAGTCGGCTGACATTCAACTATTAGCCCACTCTCCCACCATTGTCCGTGAAGGCACGCCTTCGAAGGAACGGCCTCGCTGGCTGGTGGAGGTGCGCACTGCGGCGATTCTTCTCAAACCATTTCGGCCGCATCCCCGGCCCAGCTTCTGGAGGCCTCATGGCCATCGTTCAAAAATTCGCGTCAACAAATCGCTACAAGGCGGAACCCTCCGTACTCACCGCGCTGCGCACACCCCGCCTGCTCACCCGCGAGGTGCTCGCCGGGCTCGTCGTGGCGATGGCCCTCATCCCCGAGGCGATCGCGTTCTCGATCATCGCCGGCGTCGACCCTCGGGTCGGATTGTTCTCATCGTTCGTCATGGCCGTCACCATCGCCGTCGTCGGCGGACGCCCTGCCATGATCACCGCCGCGACCGGCGCCGTCGCCCTGGTCATCGCCCCGGTCGCCCGTGACTACGGCATGGAGTATTTCATCGCCACCGTCATTCTCGCCGGGATATTCCAGATCGTGCTCAGCCTGGTCGGCGTCGCCAAACTCATGCGCTTCATTCCCCGCAGCGTCATGGTCGGCTTCGTCAACGCCCTCGCCATTCTCATCTTCACCGCACAACTCCCCCAGCTGCTCGGCGTGCCCTTCACGGTCTACCCGCTCGTCGCCGCCGGCCTGATCATCACGATCGTCATGCCCCGCATCACCAAGGTGATTCCGGCACCGCTCGTCGTAATCGTCGTACTCACCGTGGTGACCGTCGTCATCGGCCTCAACGTGCCCACCATCGGCGACCAGGGCGAACTGCCCAAGAGCCTGCCCGAGCTCTTCCTCCCGAGCGTTCCGCTCAACTGGGACACCTTCACGATCATCGCCCCCTACGCCCTCGGAATGGCCTTCGTTGGAATCCTCGAGTCACTCATGACCGCGAAATTCGTCGATGAGATCACCGATACCCATTCCAACAAAACCCGGGAGACCTGGGGGCAAGGTGTCGCCAACGTCATGAGCGGCCTGTTCGGCGGCATGGGCGGCTGCGCCATGATCGGCCAGACCATGATCAACGTCAGAGCCTCCGGCGCTCGCACCCGCATCTCCACCTTCCTCGCCGGCATCTTTCTCCTCGTACTCGTGCTCGGCCTCGGCGACGTCCTCGCCGTCGTGCCCATGGCCGCCCTGGTCGCGGTCATGATCATCGTGGCTTTTCTCACCTTCGATTGGCACAGCATCCGTTTCTCGACCCTCAAGCGGATGCCGAAGAGCGAGACCACGGTCATGGTCGCCACGGTCATCGTCATCGTACTCACCCACAACCTCGCCATTGGCGTCGTCGTCGGCGTGATCGTGGCGATGGTTGCCTTCGCCCGTCGCGTCGCTCACCTGGCCCGAGTGGACCGCACCGTCGAACTCGACGAGCCGGTCCCGACCGCGTATTACACAGTCACCGGGGCGCTGTTCTTCGCCTCGAGCAACGACCTGATGACCCAATTCGAGTACGCCAACGACCCCGACCGCATCGTCATCGACATGTCGGCCTCACACATCTGGGACGCCTCCACCGTCGCCACCCTCGACACCATCACCTACAAGTACGAGCGCCACGACAAATACGTCGTGATCGAGGGGCTCAACGAGGCCAGCCACGAGCTACACACCCGCCTGGCCGGCAACCTCGGCGGCGGACACTGACCGGGGCGAAGTAACCAGCGCGCCGGTGTGATCTCAGTGCGGGCCGCCGCGAGTTCGGCCAGCCGTCGAAGTTACGGCAGAAACTTCGTCTGTTCTAACGATCTGGCTGCCGCCCACAGCCTGCCCGCAACTGGCCGGCAATGTATGAGTATTAGTGAATAGCGGCGCGATCGACAAATGCCCTCGAATCAGGCTTTTCGTGTCGTGTGACTGGGCATGTCTTCGGCCTGGTTCGCCCTCCGGAGGCAGGGGCGGCAGTTCGAATCTGCCTGGGGGCACGCTCAATCAGCCCAGAGGTCGGCGATCGGGATCTCCCGATGCAGAACGTTCGAGGCCGCGCGGTGGCCAGAACAAAGCGCCGCGGTGACGGTCGCCGGGTCATCGGTCCAGGTCGCCTCGCCGGCGAGGTGGAGGACCCCGCCGACGGGGGTCGCGATGTCGTCGTGGTCTGCCGTCGTAGAGCCGAGCGTCATATAAGCGTACGAACCGCGAGCGAGCGGGTCAGCGTGCCAGGCGGTGAGGTCAACCCGGTTCGGCTGCTCCACCCGGGCGCCATAAAGTCGCCGCAGTTGCGCGAGGACCGAGTCGACGACCTGCTCTTGGGTCCACTCGCGAATTTCCCTGGCCACCGGGCCGGCGGCAAAGGTCAGCAGGGTCGGGGTGCCGTGCAGGGCCGTGAGGTCGTACCAGGAGTGCCACCGGCGACCCTCGGCGCCCTGCTGCCGAATCGCATAGACCCCGTCGTCCCAGAACTTGGTCGGGAACCGCAGGACGACCTTCTCGAAGGCGTTCATCGTGAGTCGCCCCAGGGCCCCGGCGTTCGGCTCGGGGAGCGCCGGCTCAATCGTGAAATCTGCCGACTGCAGCACCCCGACGGGCACCGTCACGACGGCACTGCTCGCGGCCAGAGTTCTCTCACACGTCGCGACCGAAACACCCTCGGTCGACCAGCGCACCTGCGTGACGACCTGGTCAAAGCGGATGTCCAGCCCGGCCGCCAGCCGCACGGCCAGCTGGTCGTAGCCGTTTGGAAAGACCACTTCATCGCCGTCGATGACATCGTCATCAAGGCCGTGCGCGGCAAGGTCCTCGATCCACGCCCCGTACTGTTCCTCGCTCCGGTGCTGGAGAAACTCACGCACCCGTTCCGCACGCTCGGCGCTCCATCGCTGGCGGGCCAGCGCCGTCTCGGTCACGTCGCGGTAGGAGGCATCCGCTTTCGAGGCTGCGACCGCGGTCATGAGCGCGGCGTCGACCGCTCGCACGTCGTCGGCGAAGGCCCGCGCCTTCTCAGCCGAGAGCCGCTCACCGTCAGGACCGTAATAGGCGATGGGTCGGCTGTCGGGCTGGTAGCCGCCGACCGTGAACTCCACGGTCGGCAGGCCGAATGCCGCTGCCGCCGCTGCGACGGGGTTGCCGGTCACACCGTGGATCCAGGATGCGCCGAGATCGGTGATCAGTCCGTCGGTTCGATCCGTACACACCCGGCCACCCACGCGGTCGCGGGCCTCGAGCACCACGACGCGGCGACCAGCTTGAGCCAGGAGTCGAGCGGCGGTCAGCCCGGCTATTCCGGCGCCGATCACAATCGAGTCGAAATGTTCCATGCCTGATGGTATGCCGGTTCAGTTTGGTCCGACACAACAACGACGAGGCCCCAGTCTTTCGACTGGGGCCTCGTCGTTAGTGCAGTTGGAGTCAGTGGCTGCTCAGAGCCGGTTCGTCGAACTGGTTGCTCGTGTTGTTCACGCCGCCAGCCTTGAGGGCTGCTGCACCGGCGAAGTACTCCTTGTGGTTGTCACCGAGGTCAGATCCAGACATGTTCTGGTGCTTGACCGTGGCGATTCCCTCGCGAATTTCGCGACGCTGCACACCCTTGACGTAGGCGAGCATGCCCTGATCGGCAAAGTAGCCCTTGGCCAGGTCATCCGTTGACAGTGCAGCCGTGTGGTAGGTCGGCAGGGTGATGAGGTGGTGGAAGATTCCAGCCTCTTTCGAGCTGTCGCGCTGGAAGGTGCGAATCTTCTCGTCGGCGTTCAGAGCCAGTTCGGTCTCGTCGTAGTCGACGCTCATGAGCTTGGCGCGATCGTAAGCGGAGACATCCTTGCCCTCGGCGAGGAGTGCGTCGTAGGCCTGCTGACGGAAGTTCAAGGTCCAGTTGAACGACGGGCTGTTGTTGTAGACCAGCTTGGCGTTCGGAATCTCTTTACGGACCTCGTTCATCATCGCGGCGATCTGCCCGATGTGCGGCTTCTCGGTTTCGATCCAGAGCAGGTCAGCACCGTTCTGCAGCGACGTGATGCTGTCGAGCACGCAGCGCGCCTCACCGGTTCCGGCGCGGAACTGGAACAGGTTGCTGGCCAGGCGCTTCGGGCGAAGCAGCTTGCCGTCACGCTTGATGACGACGTCGCCGTTGCCGAGGTCGGCTTCGGTGATTTCGTCTACGTCGAGGAAGGAGTTGTACTGGTCGCCGAGGTCACCGGGCGTGTACGTTACGGCGAGCTTCTGCGTGAGACCGGCACCGAGGGAGTCGGTGCGCGAGACGATGATGCCGTTTTCGATGCCGAGTTCGAGGAACGCGTAACGAACGGCGTTCAACTTGGCGATGAAGTCTTCGTGAGGAACGGTGACTTTACCGTCCTGGTGGCCACACTGCTTCTCGTCCGATACCTGGTTCTCGATCTGGATGGCGCAGGCGCCGGCCTCGATCATCTTCTTGGCCAGGAGGTAGGTGGCTTCGGGGTTACCAAAACCGGCGTCGATGTCCGCGATGATCGGCACGACGTGGGTTTCGAAGTTGTCGATCTGGGTCTGGATCGCCGCGGCCTTGGCGTCGTCGCCAACGATGCGGGCGTTGTCGAGACCGGTGAAGAGCAAGTCGAGCTCGCGGGCGTCGGCCTGGCGGAGGAAGGTGTAGATCTCCTCGACGAGAGCGGGAACAGTCGTCTTCTCGTGCATGGACTGGTCGGGGAGCGGACCGAACTCGCTGCGCAGAGCGGCAACCATCCAGCCGGACAGGTAGAGGTAACGCTTGTTGGTGGTCTTGAGGTGCTTCTTGATCGAGATCATCTTCTGCTGGCCGATGAAACCGTGCCAGACGCCCAGCGACTGGGTGTAGACGGAGGAGTCAGCGTCGTACTCCCCCATGTCCTTGCGCATGATGTC
Source organism: Cryobacterium luteum (assembly GCF_900110125.1). Classification (GTDB taxonomy): domain Bacteria; phylum Actinomycetota; class Actinomycetes; order Actinomycetales; family Microbacteriaceae; genus Cryobacterium; species Cryobacterium luteum. The sequence continues at coordinate 58,539 of NZ_FOCN01000006.1, read as the reverse complement.
GGCGGTGTACTGCGCGATCTCCAGGCCGGTCTTGAACCGGTTCTGGGCGCGCATGCGGGCGACGGACTCGGGGTTGATGGCGTCCCAGCTGCTTCCAACCTGCTGTTTGAGGGCTTCGATGTCCTCGATGTCTTTCTGGTACGCAGTCATATTCTTTCCTTCGACGTCTGAGTTGGGCTGAGCCGGGACTACTGACTCAACGGGCCGCTATCGGCTGTTAAATCAAGATTGGCGCAAGAACAACTGCTCTTCTCAAGAAAGTTGACCAGAAGAAACGCGATTATTCTGGTTACAGAAAGATTCTCACCCAGCGTCGGGCCGAAGACCCCAAACCAGGGGGCGCCGCACGCATCGGGCGGCGCCCGCGGATCAGCGTTTTGCGGCGCCGATGGGGAAGACCGTGCGTCCCCAGGTGGCATTGACGACGACAGCCGCCGACCCATACCAGGCGGTCAACGCTGTCGCCAGCCCCAGCCAGCCGCCGGTCTGACTCAGAGCGCTGAATCCGGTGAACTTACCCATGGCGAGGGCAATGAACGTCACCGTCAAGAGAATGAAGACGGTCAGGATGACCCGATTCGTTTTCACAGCGGCAATCGTCATGTACGCGGTGAAGATGGCCCAGACCAGCAGGTAGACACCCACTCCGCTCGCTCCGGCGTGTTCTGCGACGTCGGGGTTCGTCTCCAACCACCAAAACGACAGCCAAAATGCGCCATACGAGGTGAATGCTGTCGCGGCGAAGGTGTTTCCCGTGGCGAATTCCCACATGCCGGCTGCAAGCTGGGCGATTCCGCCGTAGAACAGGGCGACGCCCAAAACCGCGGCACCGGCCGCTGGCACCAGCCCGGTGTTGGCCAGGCTCAGCATGAACGTGGTCAGGGCGAACGCTCCCAGCCCCAGCGAACCCGGATCCGAAATGCTCGGCCGGTGAACCGTTTGAAGCTCGACGATGGGTGCATTTAACAGCTGTGGTCGTGACTCGGAAACAATACTCATTGACACCCTGACTCTCACACGCCGTGGATAGAACTGGCGATGCCCACAGGTTAGCGGTCGTCGCGGAGGTGAATTTGCGACCACAGGCCCGGCACGACGATGACGAGGCGGCACCGCGGGCACCGATGACACTCCTCCAGGCCGTCGGCGGTGTCGACGCCGTCCGTGATCATCTCGGTGCCGCAGGCCGGACAGATCGGGTTTTCCGCGGTGTCTGACTGCTCCGCGCTCATGCCTGGGCCCTGGTGGTGTCGCCGGGCGATTTCAGGCCGGCACCGCACAGGGGAACGACCACCGAACAGGCCGTGAGCAGGGTCGCAGCCGTGGTCCAGGTGGGGCTGTCGAAGTCGAACGTCTGGTCGGCGGCCGCGCGTACCGCGGCGAAACTGACCGCGGAGGTCGGCTCAACAAAAAGCCCCTCGTCGGCGAGCTCCTGCCGCGCTGCCGCGGTTTGCCGGTCGGTGACGGAGATGATCGTGCCGCCGGTGGCTCGCACGGCCGCCAGAATCTGTTTTCCCCGCGGCGGTGCCGCAATGGCGATACCCTCCGCGATGGTGGCGCCGCTCTGAACAGCCACGGGTGCGTCGAGTCCCTGCGCCATGGCCTGCTCGAGCGGCGAACAAGCGGATGCCTGCACCGCGCAGAGCCGCGGCATCCGCTCGGCAAGTCCCGCGGCTACCAGCTCACGGAAGGCGAGGTAGCAGCCGAGCAGCAGCGTGCCGTTGCCGACCGGAACCACCACCGTCTCGGGCAGCGAGCGCCCGCGCTGCTCCCAGATCTCGTAGCCGTAGGTCTTGACGCCGTGCAGAAAGTACGGGTGGTAGACGTGGCTCGCGTACATGACCCCGGGCTGTCCCGCGGCCCGCAGTGCCGCCGCGGAGGTGTCCGCACGGGAACCGGGCACCAATTCGACCGTCGCGCCGTGCGCGCGCATCTGGGCGAGTTTGCCGGGCGAGGTGGATTCCGGGACGTACACGGTGCAGCCGATGCCCGCCCGACCGAAATAGGCGGCCATCGCGGTGCCGGCGTTCCCGCTGCTGTCGACCATGGCCTGCGTGACTCCCAGCCGTTTGGCAAGCGTCGCAAGCACCACCGCGCCGCGGTCTTTGAACGAGAGCGTCGGCAGCAGAAAGTCAAGCTTGAGCTGCACGTGGGCGAGCGCCAGGGAGGGCACGAGCGGCGACAGGCCCTCGCCCAGCGAGATCGCTGGATCAACCGCGATCGGCAGGGCTTCGGCGTAGCGCCAGAGTGAGGTTTCGCGGCCGGCCAGCGCCGCGGCATCCACTGTGCCGGCGAAGTCGACGACGTCGAGAGTTGCACCGCACGCACACTGCCAGGCCAGGCTCTCGACCGGGTAGACGGCAGCGCATTCGGAGCAGACGAGGTCAGGCAAAGCTGGCATCGCTTCAGACTAACTGCCGGTCGTGAATTTCCACGTGCTCGTCGAGACCGGATTGCCGGCCAGGTCGCGTGCGCCCGATGTGCCGCCGGTGACCGTGACGGTGAAACCGGTCCGTGCGGCGAGGGTGGAGTTGGGGTTCAGGATCCACTGGTTGGTCGTGCCGCTGCGCGAGACCACGGCGGGGATCGAAGCGCCGGTCGTCGCATTCTTCAGCGTGAAAGTGGATGCCGACACCCCGGCCATTCCCTCGTTGAACGTCGCCGAGACACTCGCGCTGCGGCTGGCACCGGTGGCCCCACTCGCCGGGGTGCGGGTGCTGATCGTGGGCGCCGGCCCGGTCGTGAAGCTCCACCCCGTGGACCGGAGCGGGATTCCCGCCGCATCGCGGATACCGGTCACGCCCCCGGTGAGGCTCAGGCTGTACTTGGTGTCGGCGCTGAGCGTCGCAGTGGGATTGAGCGTCGCGACCCGGGTACTCGCGTTGTAACTCACGGCGGCCGCCAGAACCGCACCGGCCGGGTTCTTCAGCCGCATCGTGGTCGTCGAGACACCCTGCACGGCCGTGCTGAACGTGGCTGTCACATTGGCCGTTTGCGCAACCCGGGTAGCGAGGGTCAGTGGCGATTTCACTGTGACGATTGGCGGCACCGCCAACACGATCGGCGTCAGAAACCCGCTGTTGGCGGTGTTCCAGTGGGTGGCGAGATAGTTCGAGGCGGGCGGCGTGCCCGGGTAGTAGTAGTCCTCGTCGTGGCAGTCGATGGCGGAGTCCGCCCCGGCGCAGGTGAAGGTGAGTGTGCCGCCGAGGGCGAAATACGGTCCCCCGTCGTCGTAACACATCAGGTCGGCCTCGTCGTAGCAGTGGCCGCCCTTGCTCGAGTGCGGCGCCGAATCCTGCACGGCCCCAATGTTGTGGCCGATCTCGTGCGCGATCACGGGCATGTCCAGGTAGGCCGACATGGAGTAGCGCGGGCGTGAGTCATTGTTGGCGTTCGCGGCCGGATTCGGCTGATCGTCGATGGACAGTTCGCCCTGACCGCCGAACGGGTAGACATCCTGAATCTGATCGATATACGCGATGTACAGGCGGTCGTTTTGGAGGTAGTTCACCGGTCCCAGACCGAACTCGACCTGGTTCTGCAGGCTGAGCACATAGTCATCGAAGGTGAAAATTCCGTCGCTGCCGACCGGGGACAGCGTCACGTTTCGCACCGTCACGTCCACACCATTTGTGCACAGAAAGCGGTAATTTTGGCTGGTGGCGGCATCCGCTGCCTCGAGATTGTTGTTGACCTGCCGCATCATGTCCCGTACCGGCGCCAGCATCGTACTGAACCGGTTGGTGCGATCCTGCGGCACACCGTAGATCACCTCGATACGCTTGCCGCTTACCCCAGTGGCGCTGCACAGCGCGGTCAGTTCCGAGGCCGGCGCGACGGCCACGCCCTGTTCCTCGCCAGCGGATGTCTGCTTCAGCTTGGTTGCACCACCGAAAGCCCCGACGGGGTCGGGCCCGTGGCTGCACAGGGTGGTTTTCGCGACCGTGCGCTTGAGTCGCGCGCAGATTTTGGCCAGGTCGGGTGCGGTCTGCACGACGGCCTGCGCGGATGGCGGCAACGACGATGGCAGCAATGCAGAGGCGTCATTCGTGGGCAACAGCGCCACCGAAGCGGCGACAATCGCGCCAACGGCGAGCACAGCGAGGCTGCGACGGATGATGCGGGACGGCTTCGGAGCGCGAACAAAATTCATTCCCGTGTCCTTCCGATGCTGGCCACGACGTGATCGCTACAGTAATGCGGTTCATGCGGCCCGACAAGGGCCGGTGAAGCCAGAGCGCACAACATTGGCAATTCATGACCGCGCGGCGGGCAGCGTCGATAGTGTCTGTGCATGCTGATCGAACATCGCGGAAACCGGCCGACCGTCCACGAGTCCGCCTACCGGTGCGGCGTTGTTTCCCGGTGCGGTGATCGGCAAACGCGCCGAGGTGCGCATCAACGCTGTGGTGCAGATCAAGAGTCGCCTGCACGACGGGGCGGTCGTGCCGATCGGCTGGGTGGCTGTGGGCGACCCGGCGCAGATTCTGTCGCCGGATCGTCACGCTGAGATCTGGGCCATCCAACGCGGACTGAACTTCATGAGCACCGTCTACGGCGTGAGCCGGGACGAGTCGATGCGGGAGGTTATGTCGCAGCAGTCCGACTACTTCGGAGCGCACCTCACCGATCGGGTCATCGACCCCACTACCGACTGAATGGATGCCGACCGCCCCATAGGGTGGGAGCCATGTTGGTTCAGCGCTCGACATCATTATCAGTGTGGCCCTTGCCAGCGCGTCGGGCATGGTGGCCGCGATCCTGGTGTACCGAGCGGACCGGCGAAGCGAGCGAGTCCAGCCGGAGGCGGGGCAGCATCCGCTACCCAGCCCCTGGGTGGAGTTCTAGACGTAGGGTGGGCTCATGATCATTCGGCGCTACTGGCGCATCGCCGTGTTCGCGCCGTTCGTTGGGTTTCTGATCGCGGCCGCCGTGGCCGTAGTCATGACCAATGCCGGAAGCGGTGAAACCGACTATCGGTTTTGGTTTCTGGCGCTGTCCATGGCGAACTACGGCGTGATCGGCGCGATCATAGCGTTGTGCGCGATGCTGGGCGGGCTCGCTGCCGTGGCCATTCTCGACCGTCACCTCGCGAGATCGCGGCGCCTGCGCACCTTCATCGCGGCGTTGGGCGCGGTCGTCGGTGTGCTGCTGCTGTCTGTCGGGGTGTCCATCGCACTGACGCTGCTGGACGATGCCGCGTATGCCGGCATCACCATGGCCTTCGGGCTGGTCTTCGGCCTGGCCTCCAGCATCGCGGCGGCCGTCATGGTGCTCTGGGCTGACTGGCGAAGCCGCTAAGCCGCAGCGAACCGCTTCTGCGAGCGTGCCCGGGCTTTGTCGGCTTCGATCTCCCGATTCTTGGGCGGCGCAGTACTCACGAGGTCTTCGAGCAGATGCCTCGAGATATGGGCGATCTCGTGCACCGCACGCTCGAACGCCTCCGCGTTGGCCTTCGACGGATGCGTCGAGCCGCTGATCTTGCGCACGTATTGCAGCGCGGCCGCATGCACTTCGTCGTCGGTAGCGGCGGGCTCGAAGTTATGCAGGACTTGAATGTTTCGGCACATGCTTTCAGGGTAATCACGCACCCGGCGGCCATCAAGACCCGGGCGTAGGATGCCCGTGCTCGGCTTCGACAGGAGGCGGTCATGATCGCAGACTTGGTGGGTATCGCCTCGAGGCTGCGCGCTGCCGGCTGTGTCTTCGCCGAAGAGGAGGCGAGCCTGCTGCTGTCGGTCAAACAGTCGCCGGCTGAGCTGAAGGGCATGATCGACCGCCGCGTAGCCGGGCTGCCGCTCGAGCAGATTCTCGGCTGGGCCGAGTTCTGCGGCCGGCGGATTCTGGTGGACCCGCGCGTGTTCGTACCGCGCCGGCGCACCGAGTTCCTGGTGGAGCAGGCCCTGGCGCTCTGCGCGAGCGACGCCGTCATCGTCGATCTCTGCTGCGGTTCGGGCGCGGTTGCCGCCACGCTGGCGGCAGCGCTGCCGGATTCCTCGTTTTTCGCGGTCGACATTGATCCGCTGGCGGTGGCCTGTGCGCGCCGTAATCTGGCCGACCGCGGGCAGGTGTTCGAGGGTGACCTGTTCAAACCGCTCCCGACATCGCTGTTGGGTCGGGTCGACATCATCGTCGCTAATGCACCCTATGTTCCGACCGACGAGGTCGCCCTCATGCCGATCGAGGCCCGCCTCTACGAACCGCGCGCCTCCGCAGATGGCGGCGATGACGGCCTCGACGTTCAGCGCCGCATTGCGTCTGGAGCGCCACAGTGGCTTTCGACCAGCGGATGCCTGCTCGTTGAAACCGGGCAGCGCCAAGCCCCGCAGACGGCCGCGATCTTCGGCCTGAACGGGCTGCTGGCCCGCATCGGCCGCAGCGAGGAGCTGGATTCGACCGTGGTCCTCGGTCTGCGGCAGCCTCGAGCGGATACCCTCAGTGATCGGGTAAGTCGGTAATCGAGGGAGATACGCATGACGACCAGCACATCGAAGAGTGCCATTCACACCGCACGCCCCGTTCGTGCCGCCCGCGGCACCGAACTCACCGCGAAGAGCTGGCAGACCGAGGGCCCCCTGCGCATGCTCATGAACAACCTCGACCCGGACGTCGCCGAGCGCCCCGACGACCTCGTCGTCTACGGCGGCACCGGCAAGGCCGCCCGAAACTGGGAATGCTACGACGCGATCGTGCGCACCCTCGAAACCCTCGAGAAAGACGAAACCCTGCTCGTGCAGTCCGGTAAACCGGTCGGCGTCTTCCGCACCCACGAATGGGCCCCCCGGGTACTCATCGCCAACTCTAACCTCGTCGGCGACTGGGCCACCTGGCCCGAGTTTCGCCGCCTCGAGCACCTGGGGCTCACCATGTACGGGCAGATGACCGCCGGCTCGTGGATTTACATCGGCACCCAGGGCATTCTGCAGGGCACCTACGAAACCTTCGGCGCCGTCGCGACGAGAAGATTCAATGGCACCCTGGCCGGCACCCTGACGTTGACCGGCGGGGCCGGCGGCATGGGCGGCGCGCAGCCGCTCGCCGTCACCATGAACGACGGCGTCGTGCTCATCGTCGACGTCGACCCGGCCCGGCTGCAACGCCGGGTCGACCACGGCTACCTCGACGAAATGACCGACGACATCGACGACGCCATCGCCCGGGTGCTCGCGGCCAAGGACGAACGTCGGGCCCTGTCGGTGGGGCTGGTCGGCAACGCCGCTACGGTATTCGCGGAGTTACTGGCGCGCAAGGTTCCAATCGACATCGTCACCGACCAGACCAGTGCCCACGACCCGCTCTCCTATCTGCCGGAGGGAGTCACCGTTGAGGAGTGGCATGCCTACGCGGCCGAGAACCCGGAAGAGTTCACCGTACGCGCCCGCGCCGCGATGGCCAGGCAGGTCAAGGCCATGGTGGAATTTCAGGATGCCGGCGCCGAAGTCTTCGACTACGGCAACTCCATTCGCGCCGAGGCAAAGCTCGGCGGCTACGATCGAGCATTCGAGTTTCCCGGTTTTGTGCCGGCCTACATTCGACCGCTGTTCGCCGAGGGCAAGGGCCCGTTCCGCTGGGTCGCGCTCTCCGGCGACCCGGCCGACATCCTGGCCACCGACAAGGCCATCCTCGAGCTGTTCCCGAACGACGCCGGCCTGCACCGCTGGATCACCAAGGCCGAAGAGAAGGTGCAGTTCGAAGGCCTGCCGGCCCGCATCTGCTGGCTCGGCTACAAGGAACGGCACCTCGCCGGCCTGAAGTTCAACGAGATGGTCGCCTCCGGCGAACTGCGCGCACCCATCGTGATCGGCCGCGACCACCTCGACTCCGGCTCGGTCGCCTCGCCGTACCGCGAGACCGAGGATATGTTGGACGGCTCAGATGCGATCGCCGACTGGCCGCTGTTGAACGCCCTGCTGAACACCGCCTCCGGCGCCACCTGGGTGTCGATACACCACGGCGGCGGCGTGGGAATCGGCCGCAGCATCCACGCCGGGCAGGTCATCGTCGCCGACGGCACCCCACTAGCCGCCGAGAAGATCGAGCGTGTACTGACCAACGACCCCGGTACCGGCGTTATGCGCCATGTGGATGCCGGCTACGAGCGGGCCGAGGAGGTGGCCCGCGAGCGCGGGCTGCGCGTACCCATGTGGGAAGACTGAGGTGTCGACGGGTTTTTGGTGCGAATCCCTGTTGATCGACGGGATCGCCGTCGCGGGGGTGCGGCTCGAGGTCGACCCGACTGGTCGGCTCGCGCGGGTTCAGCCGGGGGTGGCTGCGGAGGCTGCGGACATCCGTTTGGGAACGGTCATGCCAGGGTTCGGCAATGCCCACTCGCACGCTTTTCATCGGGCGTTACGCGGCCAGACCCACGGGGAGGGCGGTGATTTCTGGCGGTGGCGCGAGCGGATGTACCGGGTCGCCGCCCAGCTCGACCCCCTGAAGTATCAGGCGCTGGCTACGGCGGTGTTCGCCGAGATGCTCGCCAGCGGATATACGGCCGTCGGCGAATTCCACTATGTGCATCACCGCCCTGACGGCACGCCCTACGACCCCCCGCACGCCATGGAACAGGCGCTTGCTGCGGCAGCGCGGGCCGTCGGCATTCGTTTGGTGCTGCTCGACACGGTCTATTTGCAGGGCGGAATCGGGCGGGAGCTGGCGGCGGAGCAGCGCGCGTTCGGCGACGAAAGTGCCGCGGCCTGGCTGGCGAGGTGGCGGTCGCTGCGCGCCGAGCTCGACGGCGACGACCTGGTGACGCTCGGGGCTGCCCTGCACTCGGTGCGCGCCGTCACACCCGACGCGATGCGAGAGGTGCTCGGCGGGCTGCCGCCGCAGGCTGCCCTGCACATTCACCTCTCCGAGCAACCACAGGAGAACGTCGACTGCCTTGCGGCCTACGGCCTCACCCCCACCGGGCTGCTCGATTCGCTCGGTGCCCTCGCGCCACGACTGAGCGTCGTGCACGCGACGCATCTCAGCGACGCGGACCGCGCGCTGCTCGGCGTTTCCAGGGCAACCGTCGTGATGTGCCCCACCACCGAAGCCGACCTCGGCGACGGCATCGGGCCGGCGTTCGCCCTGGCCGAAACAGGCTGCCCGATTGCGCTCGGCTCCGACCAGAACGCCGTCATCGACCCGTTCCTGGAGATGCGCGGCCTCGAAATGGGCGAACGGCTCGTTTCCCGGCAACGCGGACGCTTCGCCCCCGCCGCGCTCCTGGCCGCCGCGTCAACCGCCGGCTATTCCTCCCTCGGGCTGGGACGCCACCGACTGCAACCGGGCGACCCGTGCGACCTGGTCGAGATCGGCACGACCGGCGTGCGCACGGTCGGGTCGGCCGTCGGGCAGCTGCCGCTGACCGCGACGGCCTCCGATGTGCTGCGCGTTTTCGTGGGCGGGCGACTGGTCGCCGAGTGCGGCCGGCTGGTCGGCGGCGAACGACCGGCGACGCTGCTGACCGAGGCGCTCGCTAGGCTCGGCAGATGACCGAATTGATCACGGGTATCGGCGAATTGACCACGCACGATGACTCCGGTGAGCGCCGCCACGACGCCGCCCTCGTGATCGGAGCAGGCCGCATCCTCTGGATCGGCCGCGCCGCGAAGGCACCCGCAGCCGATAAACGAACGGATGTCGACGGTCGCGCCGTTCTGCCCGGCTGGGTGGACCCGCACACCCATCTCGTGTTCGGCGGGGATCGTTCGGCGGAGTTCGAAGCGCGCATGAATGGGCAGGCCTATGCCGCGGGCGGCATCACTACGACCGTCGACGCCACGCGGGCCGCGACGGAGGACCAGCTCGTGGCTACGGCACGGCGTCTGCGGCACGAGGCCGAAGAACAGGGCACCACCTTTCTCGAAACCAAGACAGGCTACGGGCTCGACGTCGCCAGCGAAACACGGTCGGCGCGCGCTGCTGCCCGGGTGGCCGACGTGGTGACCTTTCTCGGCGCCCATATCGTGCCAGTCGGCCTCGATCGTCGCGACTACCTCGACCTCGTCACCGGGCCGATGCTGGCCGCCGTGCGGCCCTACGTGCAGTTCATCGACGCGTTCTGCGAACGGGGCGCGTTCGACGTGGAAGAAACCCGGGAGGTGCTGTTGGCCGGTCGCGCCGCCGGCTTGGGAGTGCGCGTGCACGGAAACCAGCTGGGCTTCAGCGGCGGCGTGCAACTCGCCGCCGAGTTGGGCGCTGCGAGCGTCGACCATTGCAACTACCTGGAGCCGGCCGACATCGACGCGCTGGCCGCCGGAACGACGGTGGCTACGCTGCTGCCGGCCTGCGACCTGTCGACCCGGCAGCCGTTTGCTCCGGCCCGACAGTTGCTCGACGCCGGGGTGACCATCGCTCTGGCGACCAACTGCAACCCGGGAACCTCATACACGACGTCGATGCCGTTTTGCGTGGCGACCGCCGTGCTTCAGATGGGCCTGACCGTGAGTGAGGCGGTTTGGGCGGCGACGCGCGGTGCGGCCAGGTCGCTTGGCCGCGACCAGGGAGCGGATGCCATCGGCTCGTTGCAGGTCGGCGGCCGGGCCGACCTGCAGGTTCTGAACGCTCCGTCCATTTCGCACCTCGCCTACCGCCCCGGAGTGCCCCTGACCGGAGCCGTCTGGCGCACGGGTGTGCGCGTTGAGCGGTGAAATATTGCGGGCGGCCGATCGGGTCGACGTGCCCTGGCGCAACGGCGCGGGGGTGACCAGCGAGATTCTGGTGTCCGCGGCGGGGGGCGAGTTCGACTGGCGGCTGAGCATCGCGACCGTCGATTCCGCGGCACCATTCTCGACCTTTTCCGGTGTGGACCGCTGCCTCCTGGCGCTGTCGGAACAGGGGCTCGACCTGGTCGATCAGGGGCGACTCGTGCCCCTCGGCGAATTCGAATCCCACAGCTTTGCCGGCGAGAACGCGGTGGCCTCGGCCAACGTCACGCGACCGACGCGCAACCTGAACCTGATGACCCGGCGCGGTCGATGCATCGGCAGCCTGAAAACGCACGGGGTGACGGGCAGCTGGTCGATCGCGGCCGAGGCCGGGGAGATCATCATCGTGCTGATCGTGGCAGGCCATTTTTCTCTGGACGCTGAGGAGTTAGACCAATTCGATGCGGTTCGGCTCGAGGCGAACCTCGCCGCGACGCTGACCGGTGCAGGCCGGGTCGCGGTCGCCCACATCCGGGCAGCGGTCTGAGCCGCGCACAAACTACGCTGGGGGGATGACCTCTGGCCCGATCACACGTTCGCTCGCCGCGCCCCTGGCCGCGAAGAAGCCGCACCGTCGCGAGCATCACAACGACGTCTACATCGACGACTATGAGTGGCTACGCGACAAGGACAACCCCGAGGTCATCGCCCATCTCGAGGCCGAGAACAGCTACACCCAGGCCCGCACCGCGAACCAGGAGAACCTGCGCACGCAGATCTTCACCGAGATCAAGAACCGCACCCAGGAAACCGACCTGAGCGTTCCGGTGCGTCGCGGTGCGTTCTGGTATTACACCCGCACCGTCGAGGGCCAGGAATACGGCATCCACTGTCGGGCACCCATTGCCGGCCCCGACGACTGGACCGCCCCCCTGCTCGGCACGGAACAGAGCGTGTCGGGCGAACAGATTCTGCTCGACGATAACGCTGAAGCCGAAGGCCACGACTTCTTCTCGCTCGGCAGCTTCGACCTCAGCGACGACGGCACCCAGCTGCTCTACGCCGTCGACGTTGAAGGCGACGAACGCTACACGATCCGAGTGCGCACCATTGCGACCGGGGAGAACCTGCCCGACGCCATCCCGAACACGAGCGCCGGCGCCCTGTTCGACCCGAGCGGACGCTACCTCTTCTACACCACCGTCGACGACGCCTGGCGCCCCGACACCGTGTGGCGGCACGAGATCGGTTCGGCCAGAGCGGCCGACGTCAGCCTATTTCACGAGCCCGACGAGCGGTTCTGGGTCGGCGTCGGCATCACCCGCAGCCGCAAATTCCTCATGATCGAAGCCGGCTCGAGCGTCACCACCGAATCCTGGGTGCTCGACGCGAGTGATCCCACCGGTGACTTCTCCGTGGTCTGGCCGCGCCAGGACAACGTGGAATACGACGTCGAGCACGCCGTCATCGCCGAAGACGACCGCCTGCTGATCGTGCACAACGGCGGCAGCGCGGTCAACTTCGAGCTGGTCAGCGTCGCCGCACACGACCCGCAGGGCGAGAAGCGGATGCTGCTGCCGCACGACCCGAAGATCCGCCTCGAGAGCGTCGACGCTTTCGCCGACTTTCTCGTCGTGGAATACCGGCGGGAGGGCCTGACCCGCCTGGCCATCGACCGGCACGACGCGAGCGGACTGACCGAGCTCGACTTCGACGAGCCGCTGTTCGCCGTCGGATCGGCCGGCAACCCGGAATGGACGCAACCGACCCTGCGCTTCGGCTTCACGAGCTTCGTCACCCCGTCGACCGTCTACGACCTCGTCGTGGCAACCGGCGAACGACGCCTGCTCAAGCAGCAGCCCGTACTCGGCGGCTACGACCCCGCGCTCTATGAACAGCGCCGCGAATGGGCCACCGCCGACGACGGCACCCGCGTGCCCATCTCCCTGGTCTACCGCCGCGACCTCGTCACACCAGGCACGCCGGCACCGACCCTGCTCTACGGCTACGGCTCCTACGAGCACAGCATCGACCCCGGGTTCGGCATCGCCAGGCTCAGCCTGCTCGACCGCGGCATGATCTTCGCCATCGCGCACGTGCGCGGCGGCGGCGAACTCGGCCGCACGTGGTATGAAAACGGCAAGACCACCACCAAGCGCAACACCTTCACCGACTTCGTCAGCTGCGCCCGGCACCTCATCGACGCGGGCTTCACCACCCCGTCCCAGCTCGTTGCCGAGGGCGGCAGCGCCGGCGGACTGCTCATGGGCGCCGTCGCCAACCTCGCGCCCGAACTGTTTTCCGGCATCCTCGCCGAGGTTCCGTTCGTCGACGCGCTCACCTCCATTCTCGACCCGTCCCTGCCGCTGACCGTGATCGAGTGGGACGAATGGGGCGACCCGCTGCACGACGCCGAGGTCTACGCCTACATGAAGTCGTACTCCCCCGTCGAGAACGTGCGCGCCGTCGACTATCCGTCGATTCTGGCCGTGACCAGCCTGAACGATACCCGCGTGCTGTACGTCGAGCCGGCCAAATGGGTGGCCAAGCTGCGCGAAGTGGGAGCGGATGCCCTGCTCAAGACCGAAATGTCGGCTGGCCACGGCGGTGTCTCCGGTCGATACAGTGCCTGGCATGAGCGTGCGTTCAACTACGCCTGGGTTCTTGACGCGGCCGGCCTGAACCCGGCCGGTTTCACCCCTGAAGACAGCTAACCGCCGTGTCGGATTCGCCGGGCTCAGCCGCCTGGAAGCGGCTGGTGCTTTCGCCGGAGCAGCCGGCATCCGCTGGCCTGCGGATGGGTAATTTCGGACAGCCACGCCTCCTGCCCACCGGGCCGAAGGTGCCAATGGGGCTGCAGTTCGAGCTGCGTGAGCAGACTCCGCGCACCAACGACCGATGGCGGGGGCCGACCGCCAAGGCGGTGAAGGCGCTCACGGCCGGGCACGGCGACTACCGGCTCGGCGTGCGACCGGTCATCCAGAACGCCAACGGCAACTGGGTGCGCAGCAACGTCACCTGGAGCCACCTCACCTTTCAGCTGAACCGGTTCAACCTCGACCCCGAACATCACCGCTGGATCTCCCAGTTCGCGGCCCTGCACAAGGCCGTGCGCGAGGTCTACACGAGCCAGGAAACCGACTGGATCTACCTCGACAACTACACCAGTCCGTTGCTCTGGCCGCTGTTGCGGGAGGCCGAACAGCTCGGCATCGGCCTGGTCGGCAGCAGGAAGGACGTCGCTGTGCGGGTCGCCTCGCTCGCCGAAATCAGCCTCGACGCTTCTCAAACGGATGCCGGCCCGCTCCGGCTGCAGGCCCGCCTGCACATCGACGGCGCCCCGCATCCGCTCGACGCCGCCGGGATGATCGCCGGCCACGGCGTCTACAGCGTGCGCTTCGGCGCCCCGACCGTGTTCACCCTCGCGCCGAGTGCCGGCCCGCTGAACCGCGACCAGCGCCATCTGCTCGCACAGATCGAGGCCGCAACGGTTCCGGCCCAGGACACGGCGGATTTTTTCGGCACGGTCTACCCGGCCCTGCAGCGCCGCGTCCTGGTCACCAGCACGAATTCATCGGTGCGGTTTCCCGAGGTGCTCCCCGACGACTTCGAACGCACCGAAACTCCCCACCTGGTGATCACGACCGTGGAAACCGACCAGCGGGACTGGTTCGACCTCGGCGTGATCGTGACCGTGGGCGCGATCACCGTGCCGTTCGGCCCGCTGTTCAAGGCCCTCGCCAAGGGCCAGACCCGGCTGAAGTTGATCGACAACAGCTATCTGTCGCTGCAGAGCCCCGAGTTCGAGAAGCTGCACGACCTCATCGCTGAGGCCCGTGCGCTGCCGGAATGGGAGACCGGCCTGCGCATCAGCCGTTACCAGGCCAGCCTGTGGAGCGACTTCGAGGACCTCGCCGACGAGTCCGTGCCGGCCGTGTCCTGGCGGGCAGCCGCCGCCGGCCTGAAAGATCTCGCCGAAATCGACCCGACCCCACTGCCCACCACGGTGCAGGCAACCCTCCGCCCGTACCAGCAGGAGGGCTTCGCCTGGCTCGCCTTCCTCTGGCAGCACCAGCTCGGCGGGGTGCTCGCCGACGACATGGGCCTCGGCAAAACGCTGCAGACCCTGGCGCTGCTGGTGCACGCGCGCTCCACAAGGCCGTTTCTGGTCGTGGCGCCGACCTCCGTCGTGACGAACTGGTTGAACGAGGCGACCCGCTTCACGCCCGGGCTGCGGGTGCGTACGCTCACGGCGACCGAAGCGAAAAGCCGCACCCGCATAGCGGATTCCGCCACCGGCGTCGACGTGCTGGTCACCTCCTACGCACTGTTCCGTCTCGACTTCGACGCCTACTCGTCGGTGACCTGGGCCGGCCTCATTCTCGACGAAGCACAGTTCGTGAAGAATCGCACCAGCCGGGCCTACGCCTGTGCCAAAGAGCTCGACACGCCGTTCAAACTGGCGATCACGGGCACCCCGCTGGAGAACAACCTGATGGACCTGTGGTCGCTGTTCAGCATCGTGGCACCGGGGCTGTTCGCGTCTGCCCGCACGTTCACCGAGGACTACGTGCGGCCGATGACGCGTGGGCCAGTGACGATCGGATCCGGTCCGGAGCGCCTGGCGAAGCTGCGCCGGCGCATCCGCCCGCTGATTTTGCGCCGCACCAAAGAGGTCGTCGCTCGGGACCTGCCACCGAAACAGGAGCAGGAGCTGCAGATCGCGCTGAACCCGGCGCACCAGAAGCTCTACGATACGTTCCTGCAGCGGGAACGGCAGAAGCTCTACGGACTGATCGAGGAGCTCGACAAGAACCGGTTCATCATTTTTCGCTCGCTCACCCTGCTGCGGTTGCTGAGCCTCGACGCCTCCCTCGTCGACCCGAAGTATGCCGGCGTGCGCTCCAGCAAGCTCGACGCCCTGTTCGAGCAGCTCGACGATGTCATCGCCGAAGGCCATAAAGCGCTGATTTTCAGTCAGTTCACCTCGTTTCTGAAGCTCGCTGCCGCTCGGCTCGAGGCTCAGGGCGTTCCGTATTGCTACCTTGACGGGTCGACCCTACGGCGCAGCGAGGTGATCGACCGTTTCAAGAGCGGAGCAGCCCCGGTCTTTCTGATCAGCCTGAAGGCCGGCGGTTTCGGCCTCAACCTGACCGAAGCGGACTACGTTTTTCTGCTGGACCCGTGGTGGAACCCGCAGACCGAGGCGCAGGCCATCGACCGCACGCACCGCATCGGGCAGACCCGCAACGTGATGGTCTACCGGCTGGTCGCCACCGGCACCATCGAGGAAAAGGTTGTGGCGCTGCAGAAACAGAAGTCGCAGCTGTTCGACGCGGTGCTCGACGATGACGCCATGTTCTCCACCGCGCTCACCGCCGACGACATTCGCGGCCTGCTCGAGCCGTGATGCAGCGAGCTAGACGGCGCTCGACGCCGCCCACAGGTTGATGCCGCCGTCGACGGCGTGCTCATCGATGGCGGTCAGCTCCTCGGCGGTGAACTCGAGGTTCTGCAACGCGCCGACGTTCGTTTCGAGCTGCTGCACCGACGACGCCCCGATCAGGGCGCTGGTCACCTCGGCATTGCGCAGAACCCAGGCCAGGGCGAGTTGGGCGAGAGACTGACCGCGTTCTGAGGCGATCTCGGTCAACGCCCGAATATCGCTCAGCACCTCCGCGCTCACCATGGACTTGTTCGCCGAACCGTCGCGGGCCACCCGGGAATCGGCCGGGATCCCGCCGAGGTAACGGTCGGTCAGCAATCCCTGGGCCAGCGGCGAGAACGCGATGCAACCGGCACCGATGTCTTCGAGAGTGTCGAGCAGATCGTCTTCGACCCAACGGTTGAACATCGAGTACGAGGGCTGGTGAATGAGCAGCGGCGTACCGAGGTCGGCCAGGATCGCCGCAGCTGCACGGGTGCGTTCGGGCGAGTACGAGGAGATGCCGGCGTAGAGGGCTCGGCCGCTCGCGACGGCGGTGTGCAGTGCACCCATGGTTTCTTCGAGTGGCGTGTCGGGGTCGGCGCGGTGGGAGTAGAAGATGTCAACGTAGTCGACTCCCATGCGGCTGAGGGATTGGTCGAGGCTCGACAGCAGGTACTTGCGGCTGCCGAAATTGCCGTACGGGCCCGGCCACATGTCGTAGCCGGCCTTGGTCGAGAGCACAAGTTCGTCGCGGTGGGCCCGAAAATCTTCGCGGAACAGCTGGCCGAAGTTCGTCTCGGCGGAGCCGTAGGGAGGCCCGTAGTTGTTGGCCAGGTCGAAGTGCGTGATGCCGAGGTCGAAAGCGCGGCGCAGAATGGCTCGCTGCGTTGCGAGCGGCTTGTCGTCGCCGAAGTTCTGCCACAGGCCGAGCGAGATGGCCGGGAGTTTGAGGCCGCTGCGCCCGGCGCGACGGTACGGCATCCGCTCGTAGCGGGATTCGTTCGGGAGATATGTCATCTGATCATGATGCCATTCTTCGCTTCGATGTCGACATGGTCGCGCAGGTAGCCGGCGAATCCGGCCGGGGCGCGCCCCACCCGGCGGCCGGAGGTCAGCACCGGGATCAGCGCCGTGCGCGCCTCGGTGACCCCGAGGCGGCGCAGGGCAGCCACCAGCAGCACGTCCTCATCGCGGTCCACCGGCGCGAACTCGCCCGCCGCGAGGTAGCGGTCGGCTCGCACCCCCAGATTGGCGCCGTGAATGTGCGGATGCCCCTCACCGATCGTGTGCAGCGCCTCCCAGCGCAGTAGTTCGTGGGCGGCCAGGTCGTCGTCGGGTCGCACCGTTCCGAGCACGAGCTCGGCGCCGTTGCGGGCCAACGCCAGCTGGGTCACGAGCCAGTTCGGCGGCACCGCCGAGTCCGCATCGGTCGTCGCGATCCAGATGCGGGCAGCGGATGCCGCGGCGGCGGTGCGCTCCGGCAGCAGGGGTTCCAGGGTGTGTCGAATGCCGTCGCGGCGAGCCACGCCCGCCGCTCCAGCGTCGATCTCGTGGTGCCTGAAGTCAGTCCAGTCTGCGGCCACCCGCGCTGACCGGTCAGTGCATCGATCAAACACCAGGAGCACGATCACTCGCGGGCGGTCCGGTTCGGGAACGGCGCGCAGCGTGCCAATCGCCGCGGTGAGCGCGGTCAGGCAGCGGGGCAGCAGCACCTCCTCATCGCGCACGGGAACAACGACGGCCACGTATTCAATCGGCACGGAAACATCAGGCACGTCGCCGATCACGGAACCAGCCCGTCGCGCTGCGCCACGGACTGGGCGGGCCGCGGCTCGTACACCTCGAGCACGAAGTCCCGCTCCAGGTGGTGCACGGTGCGTTGCAGTCCCACCACGTGGGTGAGCTGGGTGTGCACGGCATCACCGGTGATCGGATACTCGGCGACCGGATGCCGCCAGTGACAGGCTACGAGCGCTCCATTCGGAGCGAGGCTGGCTCGGCACCGTTCGAGCAGGCGGCGCAGATCAGCCACCGAGCAGTAATATCCCACTTCCGACAGCACGATCAGGTCAAAGGATCCGTCCGGCCATTCCCCCGGCACGGTGCGCCGCTCGAAGGTGACCCCCGATCGGCCGGCCAACCGTTCGCGGGCCAGGACGAGCGGCCGTTCGACCAGGTCGATACACAGCAGGGTGTCACAGCGGTCGGCCAGTTCGGCGGTCAGTACCCCGGTTGAGCAGCCCAGTTCGAGTGCGGCCGAGAACCGCTGCCGGGGCAGGGCTGCAATCAACGCGGCGCGTTTGCGTTTCTCGTACCAGCGGGATTCAAACCCCCACGGGTCGGGCCCCGATGCGTAGACCGCATCGAAGTACCCGGCGGTGAGGGTCTCATTCGGGTCGGCCCGCACCGAAGCTTCGCTCGTCGAGGATCGCCGAGCGCGAGGTGCAGGCGGAACGGGATCCGGCGCCGCCCGCACCGTCATGTCGAGCAAGGTCTCGTAGTCCCGCGCGAAGTGCGCCCGAAATTCGGCCGGCACGATGGCTTCATCGCCGGGGGAATCCGACAGCGACCCCACCTGGCTGCGATGCAGGGCCAAAGCTCGAGCCTTGGCCTTGCGTTCGGCCGGAAGCAGGTCGAACAAGCGCACAGATTCGCCGGACCAGACCACGTCTTCCGGGGTCGACCAGTGCCAGGCCCAGATGGGATACTCGAACAGGCGCGCCCGGCGTTCCCGGGCCGCCCGCTCGGCGGCCGCACTGGCCGCAGCATGATCCGGATGCCGATCGGCTCGCCACGGTGCCACAACCCAGGTCGTATCACCCGCATCGCCGATCGCTTCCGCGATCGCTCCCGCGGCCAGGTCCACGTGCTCCGCCAGCTTGCCGTCGGGAAGTTCCAGCAGATGAATCTCCGCGTCGGGGGCGAGGTGAGCGAGAGCATCCGTCACTTCGAGACGGCGAATCTGTGCAAGTCTTGCCGGGTCGTGGGTGGTGGACTGCGGGTGCGATGCTTCGCCGTTGCTGAGCACGATGACGACGATCGGCAGCCCGAGCCCGGCCACATGGGTGATGAGGCCGCCGACGCCGAGGCTCTCGTCGTCGGGATGGGCCGACACCACGACCAGACGCTCCAGGGCGTCGAGGCCGAGCGAGCTGAACCGATCGGGCCAGTGGGCGGCTTCCCAGACCTTCTCGGGCGTTCCGTTGTCGGAATGACTGAATGTCACCACGGTGCACTCCCCCTCGTCACGAGCATCTCGCCGAGCGCAGCATCGTCGCGCTCGGCGTGGTGTTGGCGCACATACAGTTGCAGGTCGGCCACCCGTTGGGCGTGCCGTGCGTCGAGCGCGAGCGGGGCCGGCCCGAGCGCATGCCCGACATGGAATATGACCTCGTCGACGCTGCGAGCGACGATTCCGCGCACACGCGCGGCGAGCAGGGAACCCGCCGAACCGTCTGCCTCACCGGCGTCAATGGCTGCCGCCGCCGCGGCGATCGCGAGTCTTGACCCCGTCACCGCGAGGTCAACCGCGCCGAGGTGGGCGAGGCCAATCTGGTCGGGAGGGCGGCGCTCGGCAGCGGCGTACAGGGTGCGGGCAACGCCCACGGCGCCACCCCACCAAACAGCAGCCACGCCGATGCCGCCCCAGGCGAACCCGGGTCGACGCAGGTACCATCCTTGGTCACCGACCGCATCGGCGGTGACGGCGACAAAGTCCACCGGGCCACTCGTCACCTCGGACAGCCCGCGGGCCACCCAGACGTCGTCGTGCGCGGTCACCCCGGGGTGGCGCAGGTCGACCGCGAAGAGACGACGTCCCCGGTCACCGGCCGCACCCACCACGTGTGCCGTCACGAGCGCGTGACTGAGCAAACCGGCCAGCGAACACCACAGCTTGGTGCCATCGAGCCGCCACCGGTCGCCGGTTCGGGTGGCCGTGAGCGCTGTTCCCGGGCCTTCAGCCGCGAACACACCCCAGGTCTGGTCGGGCCGGGCCGGGCGACCAGCCTGGTGCAGTATCGCGAGGGCGTCCAGGTGAGCCTCGGCGACCCGGGCCGCGGTGAGGTCGGCCGCAGCAAGCGTCGACAGGGTGTCGAAGAGCTGTGCCGTGCACCCCTCCCCCGCATAGGGGATGGATGCCAGACCGCTCGCGAGCACCAGCGCTCGCCGCGCGTCACCGTTGACCGCGCCGGCGGAATCGGCGAGGTCGCTGCGAAGCCCGCTTGGCCGCACGTTCGATTCAACCCTCATGATGCCCCGTCGCGGCTAGCGTGCGTCAGGACTTGGACTTGGCCGCTGAGCGCTTGCGCGGTTTGCGGTTCTCCGCGCTGACCATCCAGGAATACTGCTCGAGCTTTTCGATGAAGGCGTGCAGGATGTCGGCGCTCGTGGGGTCTTCCTCGTCGACCGCATCGTGCACCTTGCGCATGGTGTCGACGGTCGCGTCGAGCCGTTCGGTGATGAGGGTCACCGTCTCCGCGGTGTCGACCTCGCCGTCGGGAAATTTCGGCAGGCTGGTGGTTTTGGTGACCGTCTCGCTGCGGCCATCGGGCATGGCGTCCAGGGCGCGCATCCGCTCGGCCACTTCGTCGGAGAATTCGCGGGCATCGAGAATGATCTCGTCGAGTTGCAGGTGCAGGTCACGAAAGTTCTTGCCGACGACGCTCCAGTGCGCCTGTTTGCCCTGCACGTGCAGCTCGATCAGGTCGACCAGAACGGCCTGCAGGTTGTTGCTGAGTGTTTCGGAGGCGTGCATGGGGTCCTTTCATTGAGGAGAATTTGCCTCGAGACCATATCACCGCACCTGGATCTGGGCCACAATGCCATCACCCCGACCGAGGGCCGCAGGCCCGAAGTGCGGCCCCCGGCAGCCGGGCCGCCCCGGGGGTGACTGCCGTCGTTCAGTCCTCGTGCGGAGGGCGCGGCTTGCTGTATTTCTTGTGCGCGGTCTGCGGAGCGGTACCGAGGATGCGTGCAATAACGGCCCAGGAGGAACCGCCCTCCCGCATCGCGTTGACCGCCGCGGTGACGCGCAGGTTGATCTCCGCGCGGTCACGCACGGCTCGTTCCAGCTCCCGTTCCAGGGCTCGGTAGGGCCGACTGATGTGCGGTGCCGGTTCGTCGCCCGGGTAGGGCACGGGTGCCTCCCGGGTGTCGTCGTTCTGGGCGGGACTGTCAGGGGCAACATTGGTCATCGGCAACCTTTCCACTGATGAAATGTATGCCCCGCATGCCAGCGCGTCAACCGCTCGACGCAAACACGGTAACGCCTGCATTTTCGGGTGTTGTGGGCATCCGTTCGAACGTGCGTGCGCTGTGACAGAATCGTTGGCATGACACTCGACAGGCCTGCCGGCACGGTGATTTCCGTCAGCCGCGACGACGCGCACCGGTTCAGCAAGCCGGTGGTGAGCAGCATCCGCTTGCTGGCCGGAATCGGCGTCGAGGGCGACTCGCACGCCGGCGCAACGGTGCAGCACCGGTACGCGAAGAAGCGCAATCCTGCGGCGCCGAATCTCTGCCAGGTGCATTTCATGGCCGCCGAGCTGTTCGATGACCTTGTGCCCACCGGCTACGTCGTGGCGCCGGGAGAACTCGGCGAGAACCTCACGACACGCGGAATCAACCTGATGCTGCTGCCGCTCGGCACCCGCCTGCACCTCGGCGCTGAGGCCGTCGTCTCGATCACCGGCATGCGCAGTCCGTGTTCACTCATCAACGGCTTTCAAAAAGGCCTGATGAAACAGCTCATCAGAACGGATGCCAGCGGTACCGTTGCGCGCCGCGGCGGCATCATGGGCGTCGTGATGACCGGCGGAATCGTGAATCCGGGCGACGGTATTCGGGTGGAGCTGCCCGTCGGCGAGCATCTCCCCCTCGACGTCGTCTAGTACGCGCCTCCGCCGTCTGGGCCCACCGTGGGGAACTGGGCCCATGCTTGATCATGGGCTCAGTTTCCGGGCCCGGGCCCGGAAAGTATTGCTACTGGGGGTCAGCGGCGGTGTGGAACCACGGCGGGTAGACCGCAACCTTGGGCTTGAACGCGCTGGCCTTCAGGATGCCGCGCACGGTCGCGCGCACATTGTCATTGCAGACGCCGATGAGCGTGATCAGTTCCATCGGCACCGCGTCGGGCACGAGCAGCTCGGCTTCGAGAAGCATGGTGCCGTCGGTCTCGGCGCGCAGGGTCTGCAGCATGCGCTCGGCGGTCGCGGGTGTGGCACCGAAACGGGTGAGCGGTGCGGCAGCGTCACCGTTGGTGACGGCGACCAGGCTGGGAATGTGGGGGGCCTCATCATCATCGTCGGCGTCAGTGGGCGCCGCGGCGCGGGCGGCGAGCCCGTCGTTGATCGTTTTGACCGTGCTCACGAGCATGACGAAGTCGAAGGCTTCCGAGCCGTGGCTGTCGAGGGCGAGGCGCGGGTCTGCCTGCTCAGCGCGAATGTTTTCCCACACGCTCGCATTCGGCGAAAGAAAGAACGGCACGTACTCGGCGACGCTGCGATCAGCGCCGGTGACACGGGCGCCCCGACGGGTTTCGCGCGTCGCTGCCGCCGAGATGTCCACTGCCGGGCGGGTGGTGAGTGCCGCGTTGGCCGACAGGTGGCCGTCGTGAAGAATCGAGGCGAGGTTGCTGATGTGGGTGAGGTGATACACGCGCTGCTCGTCGACGTTGTCCGTCGACGCTTTCTCGGCACGTACGGGGCGGGGGGCGCCGGCGACGCGAACCGGGCGAGCTGCGCGGGCGGCCGGCGTGGCAGCGGTCGGCAACGGGTCGCGCAGGGAGGACAACTTCGGGGCGCGGGTCTTCTTCACCGGCGTCGCCGGCTCAGTCACAACTTTGGGATAGCACAGGGCGCACAATTGGCCCTCGAGTCCGTGGATGCATTCGTCGTCCAAGAGGGAAAACCTTTCGTTTTGCGGCTCGCGTCACCCGGAAAAGCCGAACGTGCATACCGCCTATCAACGTTACGTTCATTTGGGTGGTGGCGATGACCGTTCCTTAGCTTTTCGGCCAATCCACGATCATCAGCTCGGTTCCTCGCGCGATTCAGACGGGCTTCAGATGCTGAAGTCAACGCCCTCGACCGACACCGACTCGGCGGGATGTGAAAGGTGGTGCGCGGCATCCGTTTGCATCATTTGCTCGTCGGGGTAGGTGGCCGTCACGAGAATGGGCATGTGGTCGGAGGTACCCTGCGGCAGGGTTTCGACGTTGGTGATGGCTAGCCCCATCGAGGTCGCAAGGTCGAAGTGCCCGCGAAAGAACTTGTAGCGGGTGTAGGTGCGCGTGTCGCTGAGCGTGAGGTCGTAGCCGGACTGATTTACCTTGTTGCCGAGCTTGCCCTGAAAGATGGGGTAGTTGTAGTCGCCGACCATGAGGGTGGGCAGGCCCGGTCCCAGCAGGCTCAGCTCTTCGTGGGCGGTGCGGATTTGGTTTCGGCGCAGGGAGTTGAGGGCGGTCAGCGGCGCGGCGTGAAAGGAAGCGACGACGAGCTCCCG
Organism: Cryobacterium luteum; assembly: GCF_900110125.1. GTDB lineage: Bacteria > Actinomycetota > Actinomycetes > Actinomycetales > Microbacteriaceae > Cryobacterium > Cryobacterium luteum. The sequence continues at coordinate 34,971 of NZ_FOCN01000006.1, read as the reverse complement.
TTGCGCGACATTGTCGATGAGGCGGGTGGCGATCAGTCGCTCGTGGGCGGGGGCGGCGAGACGATCGTGCAGGGACTTTTTGAGAGCGAAGGTCTGGGTCTTGATCGCGGTGTAGCGGTCCTTGTTGTAGTAGATGGCGAGGCCGAGCCGGTTTCGCCGGGTGGCATCGGCCAGGTGCAGGTTGCCGACCTCGGCCGGCAGGTCGACGGTGTTGCATTCCTGCAGGCACAGGATGTTGGGAGTGTAACGCTCGGCCAGGGCGACGAGTTCGCCGCTGGCACGATTCTTGCGGAGGTTGTAACTTATGACCCTCATGGCACCCGTCTCAGACTTGATGGCTATGCCTCCAGCCTACGACTCTGCCGCAGGGCGAAATTGAACATCAGGGGCCAGTTGGAACATGCGCAGGTGGCATCCAGCCTCCCGAAGAGCTGGTGGGTGGGTGAAACGTAGACTTGATGCGCCGAAGCCCGTCTTCGGCACATTTGAGGGAGCTGCATGACCCAGAACGACATCGTTCTTATCCGCCACGGCCAGACGGAGTGGAGCATCTCCGGCCAGCACACCGGCCGCACCGACGTTCCACTGACCGACTTCGGTCGCCAACAAGCGGATGCCCTCGGCGAGATGCTCGACGGCGAACACTTCGATCGGGTCTATGCGAGCCCGCTCGTGCGGGCTTGGGAGACCATGGAACGAGCCGGCTACGGCGCTCAGGGCGTGGCGAGCGACGACGTGCTGGAGTGGGATTACGGGGTCTACGAGGGGCGCCGCACCGAGGACATCCGCTCAGAAATTGCCGGATGGACGGTGTGGGGAAACCCGATTCCGGGGGGCGAATCCGTCGAGGAGGTGGGCGCACGCGCCGACCTCGCCATTGAGACGTGCCTCGCGGCCGAGGGCCGCGTGGCCGTCTTCGCCCACGGACACTTTCTGCGCATCATGACTGCCCGTTGGATGGGGTTGCCCGCAGTCGCCGGCAAAAGCCTCAGCCTGGGCACCGCCACCGTCTCGACCCTCGGCTGGGAGCGCGAGAACCGCGTGCTGCAAATGTGGAACGATGCCTGCCATCTGAGCTCCATGGACCCGGTCGTCTAGGCCGTCTCCCAAACCCCCCGCATTACCCCTAGTCTGGGGTTAGACAGATTCTATTCGTTGGAAACTTTTGTCGTGGGAGCGTACGAACGCATGTGCGGGCGGCACCCGGAGGACACGGCAGCTGGGGCTTGGGGGCGTCACATCCCTGCGAGCCCGGTCAACGGAAGAAACCCGATGTGCAGCATCGGTGGCCATGCTCGCGCGTGGCCCTGCCCCGACCCGCATCGTGCGGGTCCTTGGAGAGGGAAGAAATAACATGAGCACGAGTACACAGCTTTCACCGTCGCGCAAGCGACTTCTCGGCGCCCTGCTCGCCGTGAGCATCATGGGCGTCGGCAGCATCGGAGTCGGCGGAGCCGTCGCCGTCGAGTCCACACCGCGCGCCGTCGTCGATCTCGGCGAGGCCGGCACGTTCGCCATCCTGTCCAAGTCAGGCATCACGGATGTCTACGCGTCGTCGGTCAGCGGCAACGTCGGTGCGAGCCCCATCTCCGGCGCCGCAATTCACCTGACCTGCCCGGAGGTGAGCAACGGAACGATCTACAGCGTCGATGCCGAAGGCCCCTCCTGCAAGGTCACCGACGAAACCTATCTCACCGAGGCCGTCAGCGACCTCGAGATCGCGTACACCGATGCTGCGGGGCGCACCACCCCCGACTACATCAACCTCGGTGCCGGCGAAATCGGTGGCCTGACCCTCACCCAGGGCCTCTACAAGTGGGGCACCGACGTGAACATCTCCACCGATGTCACGCTCACCGGAACCTCCGAGGACGTCTTCATCTTCCAGATCTCCAAGGACCTGGAACAGGCCTCCGCCAAGAACGTCGTGCTGGCCGGCGACGTGCAAGCCAAAAACGTGTTCTGGCAGGTCGCCGGATCCGTCGCGATCGGCACGACCGCGCACTTCGAGGGCACCATTCTCAGCCACACGATGATCGCCATGAAGACCGGAGCGACCATCAACGGTCGCCTGCTGGCCCAGACGGCCGTCACCCTGCAGAGCAACACGGTCACCGCGCCCGTCGAGTAACGCAGGCACAGCACGAGGGCGCGGATGACTTCTGGTCACCCGCGCCCTTGTTGCGTTGAGGTCAGCGCACCGGAACCCAGGTTCCCTTGACCCGTTCGGTCACCAGCGATGCCCGCAGCTCGGCGACGTCCCGAAGATCGGCTACGACGTGGCCGCCGATCTCCAGGGCCGACGCCGCGTCATCCGCTGTGAAACGCACGATGACGCGGGCCGCGCCGGCGACAATCGTGAGGTCGGAGGCCTCAACGGTCGTGAATTCGGCGACCTTGGCGGCGGCGCGCGGCACGACCGAGGCCGGCGCGGTTCCCGGGTGCAGGGATTCGATACTCATGGTGACGCGAAAAGAGGGCATGGATTCAGGGTACGGGTACTGCTTTACTGAACGGGCCCACTTCCCTTCACGTTCGGAGAACCATGACCTTCACCGCCACGATCGTCGCCCAGGTGCAGAGCACCAAGCCCGATGCCCTCTGGGCTATCGCCACCGCCCTCAGCACCAAAGTCGAGGAGCAGGCCGGCGCGAACGCCTTCATCGCCCTGCCGGACGGCGGCCGGGTCGAGGTAGAGATTCCGAAGTTCGGCGAGAGCCTGCCCCTGACCATCGACGTGGTCGATGCGCGCAGCCAGGCCGCAGCGCGAGCGTCCGCTCAGAATATTCTGGACCTGCTCGAGCAGTCCACCGGCTGGCAGGTGGACCACCTGCACGACTAAAACGGATGCCCACCCGCCGCACACAGGCGCGCCGCCTAAGCTCGCTGACATGACTGAAACCACTGCCACCGCACCGCGCATCACGATGTATGGGGCGGAGTGGTGCGGCGATTGCCGTCGTTCCAAGTCCTTGCTCGATCGCCTCGAGGTGGACTACGACTACGTCGACCTGCTGCTGGTCGAGGATGGCGCTGATCGCGCCCGCGCCATCAGCGGCCGCACGAACATTCCCGTCATCGTGTTTTCCGACGACACCCACCTGGTGGAGCCAAGCGACGCCGAGGTGCGCACCAAGCTCACGCAGCTCGGCCGCATCGGCTGAGCATCGCGCAACCGACCCCCGTGCTACTGTCAGAAATCGCAGATACCAACGGGGGTCGCATCATGCACGCAACACTCACGCCGACGACGCGGCGCATTCCCATTTCGCTGTGGGTCAGCGTGGCGCTGTTTCTGCTGTACAGCGTGTTGGGCGTCAGCGTCTGCCTCGCCGTGGGCGACGATGCCCGCTATCTCAGCGCTCTGTTGACCGCGTCACCCCTCATGTTCCTGGGAATGATCGTGTGCGTGATTGACATCGTGCGCACCCGCAAACGCGGCGGCGCCGAGCAGCCCTACATTCGACTGCAGTGGGTGGGACTCGCGCTCATGGCCGCTGCGATGCCGCTTTGGCTGGCCATCGCCGTCGCGGTCGCCTCGCTGCCCTAGCCGACGAGTGTTTCCACTGATTTGACCTGGAGGCGGGAGTCGATCTCGGCTTCACTGAGTTCCTTCGTGCAGAAGAACCAGTCCTGGCAGGTGAGCTTTTCTTCGGCGGCGCCATCCATGCGTTCCTTGGCCGTTCCGCACGAGCCGGGCAGCGGCATGATGACGGGCTCCCCGGGAATCCAGTCGGCGGGAGTCGCGACCTGGAATTCATCGGCGGTCTGCAGCGCCTTGATGACCCGAAGCAGTTCAGGAAAGTTGCGGCCGGTGCTGAGTGGGTAGTAGATGATGGTGCGGATGACGCCCTTCGGGTCGATGATGAACACGGCCCGAACGGTCGACGAGCCACCCTCACCGGGCATGATCATGCCGTACTTCATCGCCACCTCCATGGTGTGGTCGTCGATGAGCGGAAAGGTGACCTTGACATTGCTGTGACCGCGGTACGTGATCTTCTGTTCGATCGTGCGGAGCCACGCGATGTGGCTGTACAGGCCGTCGACCGAGAGGCCGACGAGGTCGGTGTTGTAGAGGGCAAACTCGTCCTGCATGACGGCGAAGGTCATGAATTCACTCGTGCAGACGGGGGTGAAGTCGGACGGGTGGCTGAACAGAATGACCCACCGGCCGGCGTAGTCGGCGGGAAAGGTGATGTCCCCCTGGGTGGTCACGGCCGTGAATTCCGGCGCCGGATCGCCGAGGCGCGGCATCGTGAAGCGCTCGGTATCGATGGTCTCAGGCATGGTTCCTCTTATCTTTTCGTTAGGGAAAAGCCTGAACACACCACATCCGGGCTCGCTCTCAATATACCCCCCAGGGTACCTTCAGTCCGCCGAAAAAAGAAGGGCGCCCCGAACTCGGGACGCCCCTGGTATTACCCTTAGCGGCGCACGATGGAACGCAGCAGGCGCACGGCCACCGAGAGCGATGCCATGTCGTCCTGCGCGAGGGAGTTGACCTCCTCGAACACGCTGCGCGCCCGGCCGAGCTGTTCGGCGTTGAGTGCTTCCCAGGCGAGGAGGCGTTCGTCGGCGGTGCCGGCATCCGTTTCGTCGAGCACGGAGCGGGCCATGTCGGCGACCGTCGAATAGAGGTCGTCGCGCAGGGCGGCGCGGGCGAGGGCCTGCCAGCGGTCCTTGCGCGGCAGCTTCGTAATGCGCTCGAGCAGGTTGTCGACACCGAAGCGGTTGTAGACCGCGTAGTAGATGGCGGCAACGTCGGTGACCGGCACGTTGGCCCGCGCGGCGACCTTGGCCACGTCGAGCAGCGCGTAGGCTTCAAACAGTTCCGACCAGCGGCGACCGAGGTCGTCGGGCAGGCCCCACTCCCGGGCCTTCGCCTCCTGGGTTTCGAGGCGCCCCCGGTCACTGCCCTGCAGGTATTCACCGAGATGCTCGCGCATGAGCGCGATCTGCGGCCGATACTTGGCAATCACCGCGCCGACGGGCATGTTGCCGCCGTGGTTGACCTGCCAGCGCACCGCCCGGTCGAGCAGTCGGCGAATGTCGAGGTGGATCGCGGTCCATTTCTCGGTCGGGAAGGACGACGGCAGAGCGTTGAGTTCGTCAACCATAGTGTCGATGTCGAAGATCTCTCGCAGGGCCACGAAGGCGCGTGCGATCGTCGCCTGGCTGGCCGAGGTCTCTTCCATCGTGCGAAAGGCGAAGGTGATGCCACCGAGGTTGATCATGTCGTTCGCGACGACGGTCGCGATGATCTCCCGGCGCAGCGGATGCGTGTCGAGCTCGGCATCGAAACGCTGCGACAGGAGGGTCGGGAAGTACCGGCGCAGGGTGCGGCCGAACCACGGGTCGTCGGCCAGATCGCTGTCGCGCAGGGCGGTGGCCAGCTCGATTTTGGCGTAGGCGGCGAGCACGCTCAACTCGGGGCTGGTCAGACCCTGGCCTCGATCGAGACGCTCCCGCAGGGTGGCCGTGGTCGGCAGGGCCTCCAGTTCGCGCTGCAGTTCTCCCGATTCTTCCAGCCAGTTCATGAGGCGTTCGTAGCTCGGGCTCCAGTTGTTCACGAGCACCCGGTCATTGAGCAGCAGGATGTTCTGGTCGACGTTGTCCACCAGAACCAGACGCCCCACCTCGTCGGTCATCTCGGCGAGAAACTCGGCCCGCTCGGCGGGGTCGAGCTTGCCGGCGGCGACCATGCGGTCCACGAAGATCTTGATGTTGACTTCGTGGTCCGAGCAGTCCACACCGGCCGAGTTGTCGATCGCGTCGGTGTTGAGAATAACGCCGGCAAGTGCGGCTTCGATGCGGCCGAGCTGGGTGAAGCCAAGGTTGCCGCCCTCCCCCACGACCTTGACCCGCAGGTCTTTGCCGTCAACCCGGATGCCGTCGTTGGCCTTGTCGCCGACCTGCGCGGCGGTTTCGCTGCTGGCCTTGACGTAGGTGCCGATGCCGCCGTTGTAGAGCAGATCGGCGGGCGCCAGCAGAATGGCGCGCAGCAGTTCGGGCGGGCTCAACTCGGTTGTGCCCACCGGTAGTCCCAGCACGACCTGCACCTCGGTCGAGATGGGAACGACCTTAGCCTGGCGGGGAAAGACACCGCCGCCGGTGCTGATCAGGTCGGCACTGTAGTCGGCCCACGAGGAACGCGCCAGTTCGAACAACCGGCCTCGTTCCACGAAGGAGAGCGCGGGGTCGGGGTTGGGGTCGAGAAAGATGTGCCGGTGGTCGAAGGCTGCGACGAGCTTGGTGTGCTCCGACAGCAGCATGCCGTTGCCGAACACATCCCCCGACATATCGCCGACACCGACAACGGTGAAATCTTCGGTCTGGGTATCTACGCCGAGTTCGCTGAAGTGGCGTTTGACCGACTCCCACGCACCCCGCGCGGTGATGCCCATCTCCTTGTGGTCGTAGCCGACCGAGCCACCGGAGGCGAAAGCGTCTCCGAGCCAGAATCCGTATTCGGCGGCCAGCCCGTTGGCGATGTCCGAGAACGACGCGGTGCCCTTGTCGGCGGCTACGACCAGGTAGCTGTCGTCATCATCGTGGCGCACCACGCGGTGCGGTGCCACGACGTGCTCTTCGGCGCCTTCGGCGACCAGGTTGTCGGTGAGGTCGAGCAGTCCCCGGATGAAGGTTTTGTAGCTGTCGATGCCCTCTGCCATCCAGGCCGCACGGTCGACGCCGGGGTCGGGAAGCTTCTTGGCGAAGAATCCGCCCTTCGCGCCGGTGGGTACGATGACGGCGTTCTTGACCGTTTGCGCCTTGACCAGGCCGAGTACTTCGGTGCGAAAATCTTCGCGGCGGTCCGACCAGCGCAGCCCGCCACGGGCCACCTTGCCGAAGCGCAGGTGCACGCCCTCCACCCGCGGTGAATACACCCAGATCTCATACTTGGGCTTGGGCGACGGCATCTGCCCGATCTGAGACGGGTCGAGCTTGATACTCAGGTACGGCTTGTACTGAAAAAAGTTGGTGCGCAGCGACGCTTCGATCAGGGTGATCAGCGTGCGCAGCACACGGTCGGCGTCGAGGGTGGCAACCTGCTCCATTGCGACCCGCAGCTGCTCGCGCACGTCGGCGACGCGTAGCATCCGCTCGTCGTCGGCGAGGTCCGGGTCGAACCGGGCCTCGAACAAGGCCACGAGGCCGCGCGTGACGGCCGGATTGGCCAGCAGGGCATTGGCGACGAAACCGTAGGAGTTGGTATTGCCGATCTGACGCAGGTACTTGGCGTAGCTGCGCAGAATGACCACGCGGTGCCAGGGCAGGCCGTCTTGCAGAACCAGGCGGTCGAGGCTGTCGGATTCGATCGCTCCGCTGATGGCCGCACCAAAGGAGTCGGCCAGCAGCGCGCCGGTCGCGACCGGGTCCACTCCGGCCGGATAGTGCAGTCCGAAGTCGTAGAGGTAGAAACTGCGCCCGTCGGCGGTCTGAATTTCGAAGGGCACCTCGTCGAGCACCTCGATGCCAAGGTTCTGCAGAAAGGGCAGAATCTGGCTGAGGCTCTTCGGTTCGGTCATGTACAGCTTGATGCGAGCGTCTTCATCGGGGTCGCCGGCGGTCTTGGGCAGGTAGACGTGCAGCCCCGGGCGGGTGTGCGGTTGCGCGGATGCCCCCACCTGCGCTGCGCACGCCTCGAACCGGCCGATGTCTTCGAGGGCGTCGGTGATTTCGTAATCGATCCGGTAGCTGTCGGGAAAAGCCTCAGCCCACACCTCGGACAACCGCTCGGCCTCTTCGACAGAGTGGGTTTCGCGCAGTTCGTCGCTGATTCCCTCCGGCCAGGACCGCACGGCCATGGCCAGGCGGTGTTCCAGATCGGCCGCATCGACGGCGTCGGGCGACACCTCTTTGGGCAAGCGGATGCGATAGAACAGTCGCGCGAGCGCGGATTCGGTCATGCGTGCTTCGAAGTCGAGCGATTCCGAGTTGAACGTCTCCTGAAGTTCTTTCTCGATGCGCAGCCGCACGGCGGTGTTGTAACGATCACGCGGCAGGTAGACCAGCGCCGACATAAACCGGCCGTAGATGTCGGGACGCAGGAACAGGCGGGTTCGGCGACGTTCCTGCAGGCGCTGGATGGCGAGCGATACGGCGACGAGGGCGGGCACCTCGATTTGGAACAGTTCGTCACGGGGGTAGGTTTCCATGATACCGAGCAGGTCCTTGCCGCTGTGCGACTCGGGCGGAAAACCGACCTCGGTCATGACGGCGTTGACTTTTTCGCGCAGTACCGGCACGGCGGTGACCGAGCTGGTGTAGGCACTCGCGGCGAACAGCCCGATGAAGCGCTGCTCGCCGTTGACCTGACCGGCAGCATCGAAGCTCTTGATGCCGATGTAGTCAAAGTAGGCGGGGCGGTGCACGGTCGACCGAGAGTTGGCTTTGGTGATCACCAGGGCCGTGCGCTCGCGCGCCTTCTGCCGGCCGGCATCCGTCAGATGCTGGATCTGGTGCCGATCGTCGGCGGACCGCAGCAGACCGAGGCCACTGCCCTCAACGAGGCTGAGAACGTCTTCGCCGTCGAGTGTCTCGAGGTTGTATTCGCGGTAACCGAGAAAGGTGAAGTTGCCCTCGTCGAGCCAGTGCAACAGCTGTTGGGTCTGGCGGAGGTCCTTGATCTGATCGGCACCGTTGATCGTATCGAGGGCGTCGGCGATCTGCATGGCCTTGGTGCGCATGAGGGGCCAGTCGGCGACGGCGGCACGCACGTCGCCGAGAACGGCGGTCAACCCGGCGACGAGGCTGGCCTGTACTTCCTCACTCGCCGTGTCGATCTCGATGGCGATCCAGGATTCCAGGTGCGAGGCGTCATCACCGGTCGCGATGAGGTGAGCGATGTTGGGCATGGCCGAGGTGTCTCCACTGGAGACGCCGGCGCTGGCCGGAATGCGGTTGATGCCGACCAGTTCGTTCGTGGACTTGCTACGGGCCACGATGAGCAGGGGGTGCACGACCAGGTGGATGGCCGAGTGCTGGCGCACGATTTCGGCTGTGACCGAGTCCACCAGAAACGGCATGTCGTCGGTGACGATGTAAACGACGCTGCGACCGGATTCATTGTGGATCTCGATCGTGGCCATCTTCGGAACCCGCGGCTGCGCGACCTGCCAGTGTGTGCGCGCCCGGGCTTCGAGCAGCTCCGGGGTGTAGTTCACCGCATCTTCGTCTGTTAGATGTTCATAGTAATCAACTATGAACGTTTCGAGCGTGGGATCTGACGGGGACAGACCCGTTCGGATGAAACCAGACGACATCGAAAAACGCCTCCATTAAGGATAGGTGCGAGGGCTCCTGCGACGGGCACGTCGGTGTGCCTCGCCTCACTCACTCATGCAGAGCCCGTGCTCGCCCATCGTACCGCCGCACCCGCCGCCCCGGCTGGCCGCCGCAGAACCTGCGGCCAGCCAGGACGAAACAGCCCGCCGCTCGTCGATTCGGTCGTGACCGGGGCATAAACCGCCGTCAAGGTCGAGGTCAGTACCAGCCGACGGACTGGGAATGCGACCAGGCGGCGCATGGCGTTCCATAGGAGGAGGCTTTGATATAGCCGAGGCCCCAACTGATCTGCGTGGTCGCGTTGGTGGCCCAGTCGGTACCGGCTGAGGCCATTTTGCTGCCGGGCAGCGCCTGGGGAATTCCGGTCGCACCGCTGCTCGAATTCCTGGCTGCGTAATTCCAGCCGGATTCCTTCTGCCAGAGCCGGTCGAGGCAGCTGAACTGGTCCTCACCCCAGCCGTACTGGGAAGCCGCCATTGAGCGTGCCGTGGCGCGTGCGCCATCGATGCCATTGCCCCCGGCGAGAGATTCCAGGCGAGCGGCCTCAGCTGCAGCTTCTGCGGCCGAGGCTGCGGCGGCAGCCGCCGCAGCCTCCGCCGCGGCCTCGGCGGCAGCGCGGTCGACTTCTGCTGTAGCGGCAGCAACCGACGCGGTCTGGGCTTTCGCCTCGGCCGTGAGGTCTTCGAGCTCATCGATCGGCAGAATATCGTAACTGGCGAGCGAGCTGGCGACCGAGGTGAGGGCCGTGGCATCCACCTTGCTGACGCTCGCGGCGATGACCAGGTTGGCGGCGCTCAGGGCAGCGGATGCGTTGTCGCGGGTGATCGACTCACCGCGCGCAGCATAGAAATCGAGCTGGTCGCTCTGCCGGCCCGAGCTTTCGGCCAGTACCGACGTGGCGGCGATGCTGTCCTGCCTGGCATCGGCGGACTGGGCGGCGAATCCGCTGCCGGCAACCAGGCCGGCGATGACGAGTGCGGCAGTGGTGGCAGCGGCGATCTCGTGCCGGCGGGTGCGGGGTTTGCGAGGCTTTCGTGTTTTTCCGAGGTTTCGGGGGGCGAGGTGGGCACGGGGCGTTTCAGTGTGTTTTGGGCGCATGTCCTTCATCTGGCGCGAATGATGGACGCTAGGTACGCCCGTTCGCTAAGGTTGTGGCCCGGGCACTTCGGGGTGGCGCGGGCAAGGTCGCCAGCATGCCCGGTGTCTTTGGACGAATCCTCACGATATTCTCCGAATCCCCTGATTTTCGGTCACGGTCGTGCTGCCGTGGCATACTTTGCGACTTTCGACCGCGTCGTCAGCGCTCAAGTTTTGGTGATTAGGCTGATCAACATCACATTATTCAGTAAAAGCACCCGGCTTGCACGCTGCAGAGCGGGCCGAAAAAAGCTGAAACTAAATCTGCGTTGCGACCTCGAGCAGCCGCCCGAGCGCGTAGTTCCACTCGATCCGCTCCTGTTCGAGGCGCACATTACCCTCCGAACGAATGCGCATCAGAGCAACTTGTTCACTCCCGGTCAGTGTTGGATAGGTTCCGCCGGCCGCTCTTGGCTCGGACACCCAGAGATCGCGAAACTGCAGCAGCACGGTTTCATCCATGAGAACACTCGTCACGTCGTCACAGGTGCTAGGCAACGCGTGCAGGATCGCGAATCCGTCCGAATCCAGGTCGCCCCAATAGATGACGCGCAGTTGAGAGCGAAAGGGTACCTATGGGTTCGATCCCACAGAAGGATGATTCAGCTCTGCGGGAATCAGCAGAAAGCCTTCACGGGCTGGCCGCCAGGTTTGGGTGGGGTCCCAGAGCAGTGGGCCGCGTACCTGGGGTCGGCCGTTGATCATGCGGATCTGCCAGCCGTTGGTGTCGATGGTGTGGTGATGAAACCAGCACAAATTTGTTCCGTTGTCGACGTTGGTTGGTCCGCCCTTGCCGGCGGGGATGATGTGGTGCACTTCGGTCCAGCGGGCGGGGATGGTGCAGCCGGGGATGATGCAGCCGCCGTCGCGGGCGGCGATGGCGGCGCGTTGTTCACCCACGCGCGCGGTCACCGAGGCTCAGCGCGACCATTCGGGGATGGTGACATTTGAGTTTCAGGCTACGCTCTGGGAAGCGACGTCCACCAGCTCCTGGGTCTTCCTCAGCCTGCCGACGGACGTGACCGACGAGATTCGTGAGCGATCGACCCGGCCGCGACGCGGGTTCGGGTCGATCCCCGTGGCCGTTTCTATTGGCGACACGTCGTGGACCACGTCCATCTTTCCCGACGGCAAGCGCAATAGCTATGTACTCCCGGTCAAAAAGGCCGTGCGCACTCAGCAGGAGCTCGCGGTCGGCGACACGGCAGCGATCGTGCTCTCCCTCGAACCCTGACCGCCGTCCGACGTCGCCGCCGTCTCCAAGCGAATGCGACCCCCTGCCGCGTGGTGCCTGCGAAGCGGGCAAGCCCGCCCGGGCGATGCCCGCCAAACCGTCCTCGATGCGTGCGATGAACTCATCCAGCCGCAGGCCAGAGCTGGAAGCGCTCGTGGAGCGTGTACCCACGCCGCTCGACCACGGTACCGACCGGCCAGAGACCAGCGAGACGAATGAGCTCGTCGACAACCTGGCTGAACGGCCGCACACGACAGACCGCACAGGAATCATCATGGCTGACGTGCAGTGCCTTCGCGTATTCGTTTCTCGTGAGCTCGGCGAAGTTTTTGACCAGTGCCGTTGTCGTTTCTTCATCGGAGCTCAAGCCCCGAAACGAACGGCCACACGGACACCTGCCATCGGGGTTGCGCCGACTCGCAGCACACGCATCGAGCACCCAGACCAGTTCGCCATTGATACAGTGCGCGAAATCGCTTCGGCGAGCGCCCTGCGTTGCTTTTGTAGCCACCAGCACCTGCATTGTCTTCTCCACATTCTCGGCACGAGTGTTTGTGAGTAGTTACTGACGACGTTAGAGGCAGCCTCCGACATGGCTCGATGGCATCGCGAACATCAACCGCTAACACCTGCAATTCGCAGGCCACGGGAGAAACACGTGCCGGATTTACGGGCATCCACATTGCGTGGCTGGCGAATTGCAGGAGTTATGCGCGCCGCGTCGCCTCCGCAACGCAGGCCGCACCGACAGCCCGCACCGCCGGCCCGGCCCGACCTAACGGCGAACGGCGAACAGCGCGTGCAGCAGGGGGGCGATCGACGCGACCATTATTACGGTGCCCAGCACCGTGTCATCCGCTCGTAGAAGAACACCAGCGATGAGCAGGGCGCCGAACACCACAGCCGAAACCGCCTGGCGCATTGAGCGTTCAAGGCGGGCGACCCGTTTTTCCAGGCCCGGGGTGGCGACACCCACCGAGCCGTCTTCGACGCGGGTGATGAACTCATCCAGTCGCTTCGGCAGGCGAACGGCGAGACCGACAGTCTCCATCGCCTGTTTGGCGATGTCCTGTACCAGGTTGCCGCTCTCGTCACGCAGCAGCTGCGCAGCGTACGGCTCGACGGAATCCCACAAATTGAACGAAGGATTCAGAGCGCTGGCCACGCCGGAGGTGAGCGACATCGCCCGAATGATGAGCAGAAAGTTCTCGGGCAGCTGAAACGGCAGCGAACGAACGACGTCGCCGAACTGCACCGCGAAGTCGCGGAACTCGCGCGGGTCGACCTCGCGCAGCTCGGCGAAGCCCATGCCGCCGAACCGGGCGAACAGGGTCGTCATCGCGCGTTCAAGCTCCGTCGTCTCAGCCGAGGGCAACAACACGCCGACATCGTTCATGGCGTTGACCAGCCCGCGTCCGTCACGCGAGGCGGCAGCGATGAGCATTTTGCGCAGCCCGGTGCGGGTGCTGGTGGGAACCTCCCCCATCATGCCGAAGTCGATGAACGTCAGCTTCCAGCCGCGCTCGCTGTCGGCGTCCGGGGTGACGAAGATATTGCCGGGGTGCGGGTCGGCGTGAAAGAAGCCCATCGTGAACATCTGGTCGAACATGACTTCCGCGAAGACCGGGGCAACTTCAGCCGGGTCGATGCCGGCAGCCCGCAGGGCCAAGACGTCGGTGATCTTGATCGCCGTCACGTCCTCGAGGGTGAGCACGCGGCGGGTGGTGCGCTCCCAGACGACGCCGGGCACACTCACCCGATCGTCGTCGGGGAAGGCCGCCGCGAAGCGCTCAGAACTGGCCGCCTCGTGCAGGTAGTCGATCTCTTCGAGACTGGTCTGCGCGAATTCCTCGACCAGCGCGGGCATGTCGACCCGGTTGTAGACCAGCCGAACATGGCTGAGCCAGCCGCCCACCTTGCGCAGGGCGGCGAGGTCGACGTCGATGATCTCGTCGATTCCCGGTCGCTGTACCTTGATGATGACCTCGTCGAGTCCGGTGTCAGCGGCATCCAGGGCGGTCAAGCGCGCTCGATGCGCCTGCCCGAGCGAGGCTGCTGCCACGGGATTCTCATCGACGAACGTGAAGGCCCGCTCGAGCGGCATGCCGAACTCCGTCTCGACAGCCGCGCGAATAGCGGCGAACGCTACCGGGGCCACCTCGTCCTGCAACCCCTCGAGTTCTTTGGTGATCTCGGGCGGCAGCACGTCGAGGCGCGAGGACATGAACTGCCCCACCTTAATCATGAGACCGCCGAGGTCGGCCGCGAGCACGTGAAAACCCTTGGCGAAGCGCTGCATCCGCTTGGAGCGGGTGCGCTCGGCGATTTTCACCAGCCCGATGCGAGGTAGGAACAACTCGAACCACCACGTTATGGCGAGATACCAGCTGGCAAAACGCAGAATGCGGCGGTAGCGGGCGCGCATGTTTCCCGCGCCCGAATTCGAATCGTAGCTACCTCGTCGAGCCGATGGCACCCCGTCAGTCCTGGGCGAGGATCGAGTAGAGCTTGCGGCGGGCGTCGTCGAGCACAGAAACGGCTTGCTTGACCTGCTCGGGCGAGCCGGTGCGGCCAACCTGCGCTGCTGCCTGGGCGAGCTCAATGCCGGCCTTCGGCAGTGCGGCGTGGCCGTGACCCGACGGCGCGCCCGTGGCTTCCCACGGCGCGCTCGTGTCGGCGTCAGCGACAGCCGCACGACCCTCGTCGGTCAACGAGTAGATCTTGCGGCCGTTGCTCTCTTCGGCGCTGATCAGGCCTTCATCGGCCAGCAGCTGCAGGGTGGGGTAGACCGATCCGGCGCTGGGCTTCCAGCTGCCGCTGCTGCGCTCCTCGATTTCGTGAATGATCTGCTAGCCGTGCATCGACTGCTCGGCGAGCAGCGCCAGCACTGCCGTGCGCACTTCACCACGGCCGGCGCGGGTGCCGGTCTGCTTTTCGAACCGCGAGCGGAACTGTTCCATGGCCTGCCAGATGCCGTCGATGTTGCCAGCGTTGAACCCGCCTGTTGGGAATGTATTGCCCATGATTGCCTCCTCTAGGAACTGCGAACGATATACAGCGATAGCTCAACGATACCCAGCGATGCTTGCGAACGACACACTTAAACGGATGCTCAGGGCTGGCTCCCAGCCAGGTCGATTTTAGCCACTACCATCGATCGAGAGATCGGCGGCTACGGGTCTAGCGTGGAATCATGGAACACACAACGCTGCCCCTCACCCACATCCCGAACGTTCGGGCTGACGCCGCGGTCGAACCCGGCCGGCTCGGGCACAGCACGGTTCTCGCCTCCCCCGGCGTGCGCGTGGTCGTGCTCACGTTCGAAGCCGGGTTCACGCTCAAGAAGCACTCGGCACCCAAGATTCTGCTCATGCAAGCCCTCGATGGCAGCCTGCGCGTCACCGCCGGCGGGCAGGTCACCGACCTGGTGCCTGGCGCCCTACTGCGGCTCGATGCCGGCCTCGAGCACGAGGTCGAAGCGCTCGAGGAGTCACGCCTGATGCTGACACTGATCGGTTAGTCGCGCCCCGCCCGTCATGCTCGACACGGGGATCAGAAACTTCCTGGTGCCGCCCTACCTACGCTGTCAGGCGCGGTTAGCGTGCGCCCGGGCCAGCATCCGCTTGGCGCGTGCACGCCGAAACAGCACGAGAAAGACCACGAGAGCCGCAGCACCAACACCGCTGGCCACCCACATGTACCAGGTCTGCCCGAGCACGGCGAAGAGCACCGCGCCAGCCGTGACCACCAGAGTCAGAAGGGCGAGGGTGAGATAGCGTCCGTCGGCACTGGTTATCGGATTTCGAAGTTCGAGTGACGGCTGGGTCACTGGCTCCCACACCACGATGAGGAAGGTGGCGATGGGCCCCAGAAACAGCGAGACCACGAACCAGTTCCAGCGCGACCGGTTCTTCTGTTCGGCGAGGCCCGCATTGACGAGAGCGAGTACAAACCAGCCGCCGCCGTTGAGCCACCAGTCGCTCTGCTGGGGAGTCTGGTTGACGATCTCGCTCACGAAGTTGGTCATGCGTCATGCTCCCACGAATGGCGGGACCGCGTTGGAGCAGTACGACCGGCGGATGCATCGCGTCCCTAGCAGTGTCTTACACCACCCGGTAGGTGACGTGGGTGACCAGTTGCCGCGGCACCGAGCTGATCTTCTCAAGCTTGAGGTCATCGAGACCCACCAACAACGGCTCGCCGGCGCGCAGCACCGCCGACGCCACGTGCAGCCGCAGTTCGTCGATCAGCCCGGCTGAGAGGTATTGCCGCGCAGTGGCGGCCCCGCCCGCGATCGCCACCTCGCGCTCCCCCGCAGCTGCGCGAGCCTGCTCGAGCGCCGCTTCGATGCCGGCGGTGACGAACGTGAAGGTCGTGCCGCCTGCCAGCACGAGCGGGGCTCGCGGGTAGTGTGTCAGCACGAACACCGGTGCGTGGTAGGGCGGGTCATCGCCCCACCAGCCCCTCCATTCGTCGTCCCACTCGCCGCGGCCGGGCCCGAACATGTTGCGCCCCATGATGTAGGCGCCCGCGGTGGCGATGGCGGCGATCTCAGCGGTGTTCTCGTCGGGCCGCTCGAATCGCCAGCGCGCCAGTCGTTCGCCGCCTTCTCCGAGCGGATGCTGAAGGCTCTGATTCACGCCGGCCGCGTAGCCGTCTTCCGAGACCATCATGTCGCAGGTCACTGTCATGTCGATCGTTCCTCGTCTCGGTGGTCACTCTGATTGATCACGTCCGGGCGTCGCGCACGAATTGTCGCCCCAACGAGATCAAGGCCCGATCGGACGTGAGGAGGGTCATGCCCTGAACGTATGCCTGCGCGAGAATCAGCCGGTCGGACGGGTCATGTCGGGCGAGTTCAGGGAAGACTCCCACAGCCTCAGCGTGGCGGTGGTTCAACGGTAATTCTTGGATCCCATTGGCGCGAGCCACAGCGGCGAAGTCCGGCGGAACGATCAGTTTGCCCAGCATTGTCTTGATCGAGATCTCGAAGAGCGAAACTGGAGACGAGTAGACCTCGTCGGCCTCGGCCAACAGACGGAGGGAATTCGCCCCGAACTGTTTCGGATCGCCGAGCACCCACAGCAGCGCGTTGGTGTCAAGAAGGATCATCAGTGTGCAGAGGTGTGGGAGCTCCGTAGAACATGGCATCGATCTCGTCGTTTGGCCACGAGAAGGCGTCTGTGGCCACCCAAATTTGGCCCTGGAGCGCCCCGAATTGCAGCCCGTTGCCGCCTTGATGAGGAACTAAGTCGGCGATGGGTTTACCAGCCCGGGCGATGACAACCCGCTCCCCACCCTCGACGCGCTGAAGCAGCCGCGATAGTTGGGTCTTTGCGTCGTGGATGTTCACGATCTCGGTCATGCAGCCAGCGTACTTAGTCCACTTGACTAAGTCTAGATCTGATGGGATATCGCCGCCAGCGCATGCAGGTCGGGCGATATAGATATCCAGAACCCGGCATCACTTCACTTGCAGGGCTCACGCCCAGATGATCAGCGCGGCGCGCGCGAGCCTACGGGCGGCATCCGCTTCGAGCCCGTGCGACGCCATACCCAGCGGCGGCAGCAGGCCTCCCGTTCCCGCCCAGCCGAGCACTCTTCGGGTATCCGAGGCGTCGCTCAGAGCCGACTCGTTTCCGTAGCGACCACGCCCGCCGAAACTCCACCCCACCATGGAGGTGAGCAAGTCGAGTGACTGCCGCGTGCGCTCCCATTCCCCGGCTTCACCGGCGGCAACCAGAAGCAGCAGGAGGAGCGCGCAATCGTGGCCGTAATCTGTGGATTCCACGGGAAGGCGTGCCGTAACGTGGTGCCAAAGTTCCACGGGTGCATTGCGCAGTTGCGCACCACGCTTTGTCAGACGCAGCTCGCCCCGATACTTGCGTATCAGGCCAAATTGCGTCAGCGTTTCGCGCAGAATGAGTAGCGGGTAGGTTTGCGCCTCCCGGTTCGCCTCGCCCTGCCAGCGCTTGTCTATGTCGAGCTCTCGCATCAGCACCTTGACGTGGGCGGGCGGAAGATACCCGGCGCTGGTCAAGCGGATGCCGTCGCCCACATGTTCGAGGAAGGCACGAATCACTGCGGTGGCTGCCGCCGCCTCGGGCTCCCCAACCTCGACCGGCTCCTCCACTTTCGCCGCCGCAAGATAGCCGGCGAGATGCCGCTGCGCCTGTTCGCTCAGGCCCGCGAGGAGAACGACGAGTGGGGATGGCTCGTCGCCGGCATTTGACTGTTGACGCAACGAAATGAGCGCGGCTTGCGCCCCTGCCAGCCGCTCCAAGCCCCGGTTAATCTCAGCGAGGCCGATCTCGTCAACGAACGCGTGCAGGCCCATCTCGAAGGCGATCTCCCGTTCCTCCGGGTAGTCAGGAGCCATGGTGCCTGCGGCCACCGCCAGAAGGCGCTCCCAGCCATGGATTCCACCCACGTCTTCAGCGGGGCCTTGGCGACGACCGTCGATGCAGCGCACCGCGGCATCTGTCCCCGGCAGCACCTCTTCAATTTTTAGCGTGTGGTCCCAGTCGTCGCCGAAGTCGTAGGTGTAGAGCAGAGAATCACCCTTCTTCGCCACGAGCTGGTCGAGCCGCAGCTCGCTCTCCAACACTCCCTCCTCACCCTCCGCAATGTCGTAGGGGGTCAGGATGCCCTGAGTCTGACGGGCGTAGCGGTCGCCGGTCAGCGCGAAGCGGTGCAGATGGCTGTCGGTCCAGCCGAAAGATGTCTGCAGCACAGCGTGCAGAACGTCAAGAGTCATATTTGACGGGAGAGTCAGCCGCCGCCAGATTGGCGGCTGCGAACCGGTGAGGTCAACGCGCAGACGAAACTGTACCGGAGTGGCCGGCGGCTTCTTTAGCGTAAGCGGCTTCAGCGGCGGCTCGGGGAACGCCCAAGTTGGGAGGTCCCGCATGGCAGCGCTCACAGAGGGCGCTCCAGAGCCCGGTGTCGCGGCGTCGAGCCGTGCCTTGAATTCGGCGAAGTCGGAAACGTTGTCAGACTTGGAGTCTTGGTTTGGCGGCTTCGTCATACCAACAGGATATTTGCCCAAGGTCGACCGCGCGCGGATTGCACGTACTTCTTCACCGCCCTAGCGTTGACACCATGTGATCGGCACGCTGCCACGGCGTGCGCCAAACCACCGTCGGCAATTGTCCACGGGGCCAGTTACCCACAGAAGTCCTTCAGGCCACCGTTCGTCACGTCGGCCGGACCTATGGTCTAGCCATGATTATTGAAGCCGGCTACGACATCCTGGTGACGCAGGGTCTTGCCAAAATACCCCGCACGGCCTCTATGGCCACGCACATTGTTGATCAAGTAAATCCTCGTGCAATTTTCTTATGTGTCGTACACACTAGAGCTAATGCAGGTTAGAATCACGAGAGCCGCACGCAAACACAGAATAGGAAACGCGCACATTCTTGCCGCCCTCTCTGACGCTGGCCTGCCGACGGAGGAGGGCGATGCCCTGATCTACGTGGGCTTAGACGATCGGGGCGTGGAATTGGGAATCGTTGCCGTTCCCGACAATAGACGTTCAGGTATCGCGGTGATTCACGCTATGCCGACTGGATACAGGAAGATGCCATGACCAATCTTGACCCGGCGAAGTTTGTGGTGAGCAAGGACGCCGTCGTGTCCGACATCGATCTTGACCGCGAGGAATTCATCCTTGATGATGGTCGCAGGCTAACCGACAAAGTCGCTGCCGAAATTGCCGCCGACGCACTAGCCAAGGCCCGCCGGCGAAATCTCGTTCCTGGTCGCAAATCTCCGGGCCGCGACGGCAAGCACTCCCCGGTTGTGCAGTTTCGTCTCGCTGAAGACGACCTGGACTATATCTCCCGCGCAGCGGCCCAGAACGGCCAGACGATTTCCGCCTTCGCGCGACAGGCAGTACTTTCGGCCGCCGGCAAGGCCGCGCCTGATGTCAAGCCACGATAGGCGCGATGCCAAGCAGGTCGTCGACACGCCTTACTTAGCGGATGCCGCCGGCCCCGGATCCTGACCACCTAGCGCGGCGTGCGCAACCGAATGGCGCCCTTCGCCGTCGACGGGTCGACCACGACTCCGCGCTGCGTGATCTGCAGTTCGCCGCGGGCGACCATGCGGCGGGCGGCTCGGCGGGCCGGCTCCATCAGGTCGCGCCATTCCTCGCCACCGATGGCTCGCGCTGCGTCAGACGGGCAGATCGTGGAATCGTGCGCCCGCGCCTGGAGCAGCGTCACGATGGTCGTTTCGAGCTGCAGGTCGGTGGCATCGACACCGTGTGACCGGCACGCGGCCGAGCAGTACTTCACCGAATCCCAGTTCTTGGCCCACTTCGCGCGCCACTCGATGCGACGGCCGCACGACGCGCAGGTCCTATCCGCCCGGTCAGTCGCGGGGTCGGCATCGGACGGCTTTGATTGACGGTGGGCCATGGCCCTATCTTGCCCGGAGACCGGGGATCGTGCCGTACTGGGCAGCACCGACCTGAGAGAATGAAGCCACCATGAAGACTCTTCTCAATATCATCTGGCTCGTACTGTCGGGGTTCTGGCTGTTCCTCGGCTACATGCTGGCGGCCGTCATCATGTGTATTCTCATCGTGACCATCCCGTGGGGAATCGCAGCCGCACGCATCGGCGTCTACGCGCTCTGGCCGTTTGGCAAGACCGTGGTTGAGGCGCCGGGTGCGGGCGCCGCGTCCCTCCTCGGAAATGTCATCTGGGTGATTCTGGCCGGCTGGTGGATCGCCCTCGAACATCTGCTCTCCGGCATCGCCCTCTGCGTGACGATCATCGGCATCCCGTTCGGCATCGCCAACTTCAAGCTCATCCCCGTGGCGCTCATGCCGCTCGGCAAGCAGATCGTCGACATTTCGTAGTCGTTGCATCGGAGCCCAGCAAGCTGGCCGACGGACGGCTAAAACCGGTATTTCCAAGACACGCGGGGAGATCCACCACCACGACCGCCGCGTCGTGGGTTTAGGAACCCAAACCCCGCTGCCACGTCACGAGGTTACCGAGCTTAGAGACCAGCACGTCGTCCTGAAGCCCGTGCGCCTTGGCCTGGGCCTTGCGGAGCGTCGCCGCTGCACCGGCGTGGTCGCCAGCATCCGCTGCGATCTCGGCGTTGTCGAGGTAATTCGCCAGCTGAGCGGAGAGCTTCGTGTACTTCTGGGAGCCGTCATCCAACCCTGCCAGAACCTTGTCGACCTCACCGAACGTGACGCAGTCGCCGCCGCCGCTGACGACGCCGGCCGTCCATTCGATGCCGCCGAGAATGTGGGCGAGGAACATCGGGTCGGAGTAGTTCGCGTCGACGTGTCCAGCGCCTTCGTACCAGGAGCGTCCGCCCTCGAAGTTCTGGCACCAGGAGAGGGGGTGGTCGGCGCCCATCGCGCCGCTACCCGGGTTGTACGTTGATTCGTCGAGGGTGATCAACACGTGCACGCTGTCGCGGGGGTTGGACGTGAAGTTGTACCACTCATCGAAGAGCTCCCATGCTGCCGGCAGCATCGACGTCGACGGATGATTCGGGCTCTCGACATGCAGTGTGGCCGTCTGTTGTGCCGGGTGGCCGAGGAAGCGGGCGCCGCCCCCGGTGAGGTCGCTGTACCAGGGCACGGTGTGCATTGAATCCGTCGCGGCGTGCAGACCGACAAAGCCGCCGCCGCCTCGGATGTAGCCCTGGAACGCCGACAACTCCGCGTCGTCGAGCAGCCGCGGACGGAGTGGGTCGAGGTTGTTCGTAGCGTCCACCGGTGACGCGAAGATGATGGTTGCGTATTGCGACAGGTCCTTGGCCGTGGTGAATGGAGTGGACGTTAGGGTCAGTGCTGGCTGACGCGAATCCCACACGTCCACGGTGAAACCGTTTTGCTGGCCCAGCTTGGCCACCGCGAGCGTTGTGTCATCGATGTGCGAGTGTCGAAACCCGAGGGTTTCCCCGACCACCAGCACCTTGTACTCGTCATCGTCGGCAGTTGCCGGTGCAGCGACGGCGCCGAGGCTGAGCATCAGCCCCACCGCCGCAATCCCGGTTGCCATTCGTTTCACATGCATCTGCATCGGTGTACTCCTCATTGAGTGCAACCTGAGGTGGTTGCTTTCCGCCGCCGTCGCGTAATATGTTGCGTGCAACGACATATGCCTTCGTCGATAGCCTATGAGGAATTCGGCGATAAAGTCAACGCCACAGCATCTCCACGACAGCGGCACCGTCCGGCGCTACCTGGAATCAGCGCGGCGGGAAGGCCCCGGCCAGCCGCGCCATGGCAGTCTCCCCCACGATCGGGATTCCGTAGTCGCGGGCCTTGCGCGCCTTGCCCGAGAGGGAGTCCGGGTCGGCGGCCACGAGCAGCGTGACCTTAGTGTCGAGCAGGTTGGCAACGTCGACGAGGTTACCCAAGGCTCGCTCGTTGGGCTGCCGCATCGATCTCTGCAGTGCGCTGCCGAAGTTGCAGCGCCTCAAGCGTCGCGGCGAAGGCTCGTTCAAACGCGGCAGCATCCTTGGAGCGGATGCCGTAAAGCCGACTCACCCACTCCCCCACCTCGAGCCGGATTTGACTCCAGAACACGCCGCGAGTGACGACGACAGCATCGAAGTTCTCAACCGCGGTTACGATAGCGACGCCACTCAGGGTAACCGTGACGCTGTCGCCGTGGAGGGCGAGTTTCCAGTTACCGGAGCGGGTCAGGACCTTGCCCCATGCGGATGGCTGCCAAGTTGACGGCATGCTGGCTGTCCTCTCGCTAGCTCGACGCGTTCGATCCAGTTGCAGGGCGCGCGGCTGAATGGCCGTGCATTCCAACAAGCGTCCTGAATGCGCGAGGCGGGCTTCACCCCGCACTTCGCACTTTAGCTAACACGTAGCCGGCCCGCGGCCCTCGGACAGGGCCGATTTAGAGACGTTCTGGCGACTCAGAGCGCAGGGCCTTGCTCCCCCGCCGAGAGGCCCGCAGACCGCTCACGGCGGGACGGGGCTGGCGCTCACACAACGTTCAAGGACGAAGGGTCGTCAGCGGTTGCGGCGGTACGGCGTGAAGGGTTTGCGGTACCCGGTAGCCGGCTTCACGATCGGCACCGACGGGCTGCCGTCGATGGAGAGTGTCGCCTTGCAGCGCGGGTAGCGGCGGCAGCCGAGAAAGGGGCCCCTCTTGCTCGTGCGTTCGACCATGAATCCGCGGCCGCAGCGCGGGCAGACAATCGAGTGCAGCACCTCGCCGATCGCATTCGTGCGCAGCACAGCCTGATCGCGGATGAGTTCCATGACGAAGCGAGATTCGCGCTTGTCGATTGTCACCAGCAACACGCTACGCCGCGCGCGGGTCAGCGCAACATAGAGGAGGCGCCGCTCCTCCGCCTTCGGAAATTCTTCAGCGGCCGGCATAGCGAGGCGCAAGACCGGGTCGTTGGGAATAGTGCTCGGGAATCCCCATTTACCTGAGACCAGGCCGGGCATCACGATGTAGTCGGCCTCTCCACCCTTCGAGGCGTGGATGGTCATGAACGAGATGTCGAGCAGATCCGTGAGGGGCTTGCACCCCTCCAAATAACTGCTCTGGTGGCGATACCGGCCGAGCACGAGCACCGAGACCTTGCGCCCCGGTACGCCGGGGATTGCGCCGCTCGCCACGCGGCCATGCAGTGTCGTCAAACGGTGACGGATGGCCAGGGCGACAGCGCTCTCTGCTTCGACCGACATGATCTCTACCGTCGGCGCATACTCGGCAGTTGACGAAACGACGCTCTTCGCGATCTGTGTGGGGTTCTGCATGACGAAGGCGCTGGAGACATCCGCTATTGATTGCGGAAATCGAAAGGTGCGCTCGAGGCGCATGGTCTCACTCGGGCCGAACCAGCTCTCGAACTCAGTCATGACCGAGACATCGGCGCCGGCGAAGCGGTTGATGCTTTGCCAGTCGTCGCCGACCGCGAACAGATAGCGTCCGGGTGCGTCCACGAGCGCTCGAGCCAGGCGGGCGCGGGCAAAGCTTGCGTCCTGAAATTCGTCGACCATCACGAGATCGTAGGGGCTATCCCAGTCGCCGGCCTCGAGGTGTTGCGCCGATAGCGTGAGCATGTCTTCGAAGTCGATGCAGTCGTCGGCAGCCAGCTGCGCGTTCCATTCCCGACGGATGGCGGTGAACAGTCTCAAGAACGACGCGTCGCGGTACCGCACGGGGCCGTGAGCGAGCACGGCGAGGTTCTCCCTGAGCTGCTCGTCGGTGAGGCAATTGCTCTTGGCATGGATTAGAAAAGTGCGAAATGTGCCAAGCAGGAGTGCGTTCTCGACCGGCTTCTGGCCGGCGGCGAGCCGATCGGGGTCGGGCTGAAGTGTGATCCCGAGTTCGGTTAGTTGTTTCGCGAGCGCGATAAGTGCGGTGCCGCCGTACAGCTCACCTCGCGTTGTCTCGAGAAGCGTAGTTCCGTTGGTGCGATGAACCTTGCGCTTCCACGCGACGTCGTCTAGGTAGCCTTCGAAGGGCGACGATCCATCTGCATCGATCGCCCAATGCTCGTGGTATGTCTTGATATCTGGAAAGTAGAAGTCTGGCCGATACTGCCCGTGCTCGGCGTCGGCGGTCTCGATCTCGTACCGCTTCTCGTAGATGTAGTCGACCCCGTTGAAGAAGAGCCAGTCCGCGATTATTCGCTCAGCAGGGCTCCGGACCGGCACGCCTTGCAAGGTCTGAAAACCCTCACTTGCGTCGACCTTCTCGCCGTTGTCGTCAGGGTAGTCGCGGGCCAGCACGGCGCGAAAGAAGTCCCACTCCGAGCGGAACATGACATCGGTGGCCCTCAGTCGGTCAACGATCCGACCCAGCTGCTCGATGCCCTTGCCACCTTCGAGCCACGGCGCCAACGACGGCTTCTTGCCGGTTGCCTGACCGATGATGTCGAGGCCGAAGGCGTGAAACGTGCGAGCAACAACTTTGTCGGCGTCAAGCCCCAGCGGGGTGAGGCGGTACCGGGTGCGCTGCTGCAGCTGTTTGGCTGCCGCCGAGTTGAAGGCGAGCATGAGTATCTTGTCGGCCGGAATGAGATTGCGGTGCAGCGCGTAGCCGGCTTTGGCGACCATCGTGGAGGTCTTGCCCGAACCAGCAGAGGCGACAACGAGCATCCGGTTGTCGAAGCAGACAACGGCCCGGGTCTGCTCTGGGGTCAGAGGCGACGATTCAACGTTGTCGAAGAATTCCCGACACTCATCCGCTTCCCGCTCGAGATGGTTCTGATTTTCACGCGCGATGACGGCAAACATGTCTTCTGACCAGTGAGCAATCGTGTCGGCGATGTCGGCCGGCTGGGCTGCTATATGCGGTCGCAAGGACTTCTCGTCGAGCAGGTGGCTGAAGCCGACGGCAGACTTGCGCGCGGCCCATTCGGTGCTGAATTCCCTGGTGATCCAGCCCATAGTGCGCAGGTGTTCAGTGAGCGAAGCAGTGAAGCTGTTTAGCCAGAGTGTCGCCTGGCGGGCTGCCGCGTCGAACTCGGCGGTGAGCTGCCGAAGCTGTAACGACTGCCGCGCCGACGTGAAGGCGTGCTCAAACGCAGCGGCATCTTTCGAGCGGATGCCGCGGAGCCGGTTCACCCGCTCCCCCACCTGCAGCTCGATCTGGCTCCAGAACATGCCGCGGCTGACGACAACGGTGTCGATATCCTCGATGGCAGTCGCAACGGCAGCACCGCCGATGGTGACCGCGACGATGTCGTCGTGGAGGGAAAGTTGCCAGCCACCCGAACCGGTGAGTGCCTTGCCCCAGGCAGAGGGCTGCCATATTTCGAGGGCGTGTTTGGTCATCGAGACTTGAGTAGAAGCTTGATCGTGCGCGCAGCGAACGCGATGAGGGCAAGCGGGACTGTGAATGTGAGGATCGTCTGGGCGAGGGAATTCAAGCCTTCAATCGAGCTGGCGGGAGCGTCGGAGGCATCCAAACCATACTGGCGCGCGAAATAGCCCGTGCCGGCAACAAGCACGGCAAAGCCCAGACCCATAAAGAATAGCTTGAGTCCGTTGCCCCGAAAAATCTGCACGACGCCGTCAAGCATCCACGAGGCAGCGAATGGCAAGATACCCGCCCACAGCATTACGGCAGCGATACCAGCAACTTGCGACACAATCATTGATGAAATCATGATCGACTCCCTAAAACCATATTCACGTCCGCTTTCTCCGTCAGGCCATATTCTTGAAACAAGCGGAACTAGCCGCCTCGGGCTTTGACACATGCTTCGAACAATAACTACACTTCGGTCTCAGGCGCGGCCCACGGATGGGGACCTCATGCATTGGACGCGCCCATCTCGGGGACGACGCCATCCCTACTCGCATACGGATTTACTCATTCGCCGTCGCAGACAGGAAGTGCCGGAATCGTGTCGCGGGTAGTCAAGCCCTTCAGCCCGCACTTACGCAGGTACTTGTAGGTGTCGTCGTAGAACTCGAATGCACGCGTAGGGTCGCTCGCATCTCCCCTTGGCACAAAAATGACCATTCCTTGGCGAGCTCTAGTAAGGAGTACGCGATAGGCGTTCTCTAAGAATCGTTGACTGCTGGCACTACGGCGGGCCTGCCATGCCGTTCCCTTGAACTGCCAGTGTTCAAACTCTCCCCCGGTATGACGCAGGTCCGCGTCCCAACCGATGAGGGACCAGTCGAGCTCCAAACCCTGGATGTCGAACTCTGTTGCAACGAGCTCCATAGCATCGCTCGAACGGACATCCAATGGTTCGTTGAGGAACCACTGCGCCGGTTCCAGGCGATTCGACGCGTGAATTCCATAAGGTCGCAACCGCATTCCGCCCGAGGAGGCGAGAACGCCGCGCGATTCTGTTCCGCGATTCTGGCGAATCAGCCATGCGCGAGCATCGCCAATGTCTCGAGTAATATATATCGGATAGTCCGCCTGGAATTTCCGATATTCAAATTGAGCCAAGTCTGGCTCATTGTTAATCAAATAGTGAACCATGCGTGAAAGGTATTCGGCCCGAAAAGACCGCATCGACGTCGAAAGATGAAGCCCCGGCCTTGATTCTGCGACTCTTACGTTCGACGCAAGCTCAGCAAAGTCAAGGTCCCCACCATCGTAGGCATCGTCTGACAGTTGGGAAGAGAAGTACACATCCCATTCGGGATATTTCAACTTAAGGGCGTCGAACCAGCCCGGCAGACCGACCTCGCCAGTGTTGATTTCTTGTCCACCCCCAATCAAAGCAACGACAACACACCAATCGACGTGCCGATCCATCACTCCTATCAGGAATTCCGGCTCTGACATATCGAAGTCTACAATCCCCTTCTTCTGCGACATGAATTTCACGGTCTGCGCTTTGTCCCAGGCCCTTTGCGCTTCATCGAAAACTACTACGCGCTCACGCGGCGCCTTTGGGTCGCGCATCGTTTCATCCCGAAAGTGGTGAACATTTTGAATGAATCGTTCGGTTTCTCGCCGCGCACTGGTAATGGATGCCTCAGGGTTACGCAACTTAGTATCGCGGGCCAGTGCCTCCCGAAGTACCGTCACTAAGGGCCCGTTGCCTGACAGGAACACCGCCAAGTCCTGTTCAAATAGCTGGTCCTCATCGTCAAGAACAGTTGCGATATTCAGGCCAGCGAGGGTTTTGCCCGATCCCGGCACCCCAGTGACAAAGCAGATACTCTTCCTGCCCCATTTGCGAGAGCTTCGCACTACTTCTTGAATTGTTTCAGTTGTTAGCGACAGGTTTTCAGCTGTCGCTCCACTCCGGCTTATTTCCTCAACACTGTGGTTCGCATACAAATACTGTGCCGCTTCAATAATCGTCGGCGTGGGATTATATGTGCCACCCGCCCATTTCGTGGCGTCAATGGGCGCAAAGTCGGCTTCTCCCACGACACTTGAAAGAATCCACCCGAGATTGTGGCCGTTTGTGCGAATTGGTGCCGCTACTTTATCTTCATTAAAGACGAGCTCCACTTCCCATACCTGCGCACGCGTGCAAATCAGCACAGGAATAATAGGCACATTTTCGCTGGTGCTGTGGAAATTCTTTAGATCAATGGCATAACCCTCCGCCTGTCGTATGTCAGCGGCGTCAAAGCTCTCCGCCCCGACTTTGAATTCAAGTACGAAGATTGCCGAGTCTTTCACAACAACGACGTCGGCTCGCCGGCCAACTCGCGGAATTGAGAACTCAAAATACACGTCGCCCAGCGGATCCACAGCGAGCTCTCGTTTGAGGATTTCGATCTGCTGCTGCCAGGCCACAAGCTGCGCTTGCTCAACATTTCTTGCGTTCGCAATCAATCGCCCGACAATAGCGCTCGAGTCCTTGCGAAGAAACTCATGGACAGGCGATGAGTAGTAGGCGCGTGCAATTGTTCGGCTCAAGCGGTCCCCCATTTATCAACAACAAACAGTGATTAGCTTTGCACACCCTATTTAGTCACCAAGGTGCCACGTATATGACCCGTCATTCCAGTTCACTGTCGCTGAAAATCTGTAACCGCTAGCTGTTCCATCAGCATTTTCCTTGCTAATCGCTATGCAGGAAAATGTTGTGGTGAGCGCCGTGAGATCGTCCGTGGAGCCACCGCCAAGCGGCGTACAGGACGACCGCAAAATCGGTCCTTCGAGAGTCTCTTCACTGACTCTTTTCTGCGCATCAGTGGTGATCGAACCTTCGACTTCACCCACCATCGATAGACGGATTGCACGCTCGGCGTCGTCGGCCTCTTCTTGGGCTTTTGCCGTTGCGGCCAATCGTGCTGCCACCTTATCTTTCTCAATTCGTGCTGCTTTCGCAGACGCTTCTGCGGCTACGACTTCATTGTTGTGCGCGACAGTCGTTGCAATCGCCGCGCCGGCCCCACCGAGCAACACCACGGCCGCAATGACGATTGCAGCCACGCGCACTCTACGGTTTTTCCACGCATTGGCTTTGAGAAAGCCCTTGCCACAATTAGGACAGTATTCCCCCTGGGTCTGAGACTGAACGCTGCAGGCGGAACAGACGCGTGTAAGGGCGGACTCGCTATCGACGTGTTCTTCGGACATCTCAAGTTCGGGCTGGTCAGCCAGAGATTCGACATTCTCGTGATCGCCGTCCGTTGATTTCAACAGTTCATCAGGCACTTGGGCAGTTTCTTGATCGGGCATATTTTTACCCTATAAGGGTGGAAATTCGTCCCACAGCGAATGCGACACGCTTCTGCACCCAGTTCGGGGCCGGATGCTTCGGACGAGCAAGCCTGGTCGTATGTTGAGACGTTCAGATAGAGCCATCGACCTCCCCAATGCCGGGAAGTGCCGCCGACTGGCACAAGCATCCCAACAAGGCATCGTCGGCTGTGGCCATGACTGCCCGCATGTCTGTCCACGCCGACTGTAGTGTCAGTGTGACATCGGTGCCGATCACCATCACCTTCCCAATCCGCACGGTGACGGAGTTCGTGTGCGCCTGGAAACGACCATGCACTTTGACATCAGCCAGCGACCATTCCTTTGCCAGGGTCACCCAGTTATCTATGACGAGCACGAATAGACACACGTCATATCCATCAGACCTGATCGCGGAGAAGATCTGCGATGGGCTGGTATCCGCGACGACGTTCCGCACTTTCACTTGGACGCGACGGCCGTCACCGGCGAGCAGATCGTACGACTTGGCGGAGTTTTTCTCCAGGATGCCGTCGTAGGCGATCGAGGCCGCGTACTCCGCAAGGTCACCGACCGGAGCGTTCTTCGTGCGAATAAGTCCACGCTGGCGGAGCTCGTCGAGGATGCCGGAATAGGTGTCGATGAGTTCCCCGACACTCATGGTGTGCAGCTCAGAGTTGGTCATTGTGAGATCTTGTCAGACATTCTCGGCTGCGACTGAAGACACACGCTCAGGCCCGAGCAGCCCGAAGAACCTCGATGAACGCCCGGGTGCAGGCCGTCTGGCGCTGCTCGGGCAGGTAAGCGATGGAAATATTGCGGGTCACCGTAGGAGTGAGTGGAATGTGAGCGAGGTCGGCGAATTGCATCATCGGAAGCACCATGCCGGGAACAGCGGTGATGCCGAGGCCGGCGGCCACGAGCCCGGCCACAGCACCCACATTCTCGGCGGGAATTATTGAACCAAGTTGCGCGCCAGCCTCGGCGAGGGCCCGCCGAGCGATGCGCTCAATGCTGCTGTCGGGGCCGAAGGCAATGAAGTCTTCACCAGCCAGCTCCTCCCAACCGACAGAGGCCCGCAACGCGAACCGGTGGGTGCGCGGTACCGAGCAATAGAAGAAGTCCGTGCCGATGGGTTCCTGCTGCAGACCGGCCAACGGACCGGTTGTGGCGATCACCGCTAGGTCGACCGTGCCGGCGCGCACCTCGGCGAGCGTGCTCGCGAGCAGACCGTCTTTGATCGAGACCCGCACGCCCGGGTTCGCCTGCCGAAATGCCAGAACGTGCGGCGGGAGAAAGGTCGCGGCGATGGAGGGCAGGCACGCGATCGACACCGAACCGCGGTCGCCAGTGAGAAAACTCTCGATGTCGCGCATTCCCGCGTCGAATCCGAGCAGAATACGACGGGCGTGTTCGGTGACCTCCCGCCCATCGGCGGTGGGGTGCACGCTGCGTGTCGTGCGCACGAACAGGCTCACGTTCAGGCGCTGTTCCGCATCGGCTATCGTGCGACTGAGGGCAGATTGCGCAAGGCCAAGCGATCGTGCCGCGGCCGTGAAGCTGCCGCAGTCGGCGAGCGCGACGACGCCACGCAGATGCGAGACCGTCAGATTTATGCTCATCCGCATGAGTTTATGCCCAACTGATGTTGGCTCGCATAGGTATTCGTGACGCAGACTCAGAGGGAACCTAAGGGGATCAATGATGCTTTCCATTCTGGGCTATGCCACCATAGCCATCATTCTGGCGCTGCTGCTCAAGCAATATGTGGCCGCTGTCATCGCGCTCGCGGTGGTGCCGATTCTCGCCGCTCTCGTGGCCGGCAACTCGCCGCTCGAAATCGCCGGTTTCATTCAGGACGGGCTCTCCGGAGTGGTGGGCGTCACCGCCATGTTCGTATTCGCCATTCTGTTCTTCGGCGTGATGCGCGACGCCGGGCTGTTCGACCCGGTGATCAACCGCATTGTGAAACTCGCGGGCAGCGCGCCCGCCACCGTGACCGTGGCCACCACCGCCCTGGCCATCGTGGCCCATCTCGATGGCGCCGGCGCGACCACGTTTCTGATCGCAATCCCGGCGATGCTGCCCCTCTATGAACGCCTCGGCATGAGCCGCCTCGTGCTCACCACCTGCGTAGGGCTCGGTGCCGGCGTGATGAACCTGATGCCCTGGGCCGGACCGACCGCCCGCGCCGCGGCCACCATAAACGTGGACGCCAACGAGATTTGGGTGCCGCTCATCCCGGCGCAGATCGCGGGCATCCTGATGTCCCTCGGTGTGGCTTACCTGCTTGGTCGTCGAGAAGCACACCGCCTGGAACGTGCCGCACTCGGCGATTTCTCCCCCGCACCGCGTTGGTTCGGGTGGTCTGGCGCACGCGGCGGGGACGCTGCAGGCATCCGCTCTCGGCCAATGGCGACCGAGCTGTCTTCTGAACCCACCTCGGGCGGCGTGGCGACCGACCAGGCAGCACTGCAGTCGACCCTGCTGCGCCCGAAGCTGATGTGGGTGAACACCATTCTGCTCGTGGCCACGCTGGCCACGCTCATCACGGCCGTCGCCTCCCCCGCGATGGTCTTCATGGTCGCCGCAAGCCTCGCCCTGGTGATCAACTACCCCGGACTCCAGATTCAGAGCGAGCGTTTCGACGCGCACGCGAAGGGCGCGATGCTGATGGCGAGCACCCTACTCGCCGCCGGCGTGCTGCTTGGCGTGCTCGAGGGCAGCGGCATGATCGACGCGATGGCCACGAGTACGGCGTTGCTCATTCCCGACGCGATCATGCCGGCACTTCCGCTGATCGTGGGCATCATCGGTGTTCCGCTCAGCCTCGTCTTCGGGCCCGACGCCTACTACTTCGGTTTTCTGCCGGTGCTCGTTGGCGTCGGAGACCAGTTCGGCATCAGCGCACTTCACCTCGCGCAGGCCTCAGTCATTGGAGAAGAAACCATGGGATTCCCCATCAGCCCGCTCACCGGAGCGTTCTACTTGCTCGTGGGTCTCGGCCAGGTCGACATCGGCCGACATATTCGCCACATGATCGGCTGGGCCTGGCTGGTGAGCCTTGGCATGCTCGCGGTCGCCATCGCCACCGGCGTTATCCCCCTGTGGGCAGCGTGAGCACCGCGCGCACCACGCTCCGGCTCGGCGCCGGCGCGGGATTCTCCGGTGACCGCATCGACCCGGCCCGCGACCTGGCCGAGCACGGCGACCTCGACTACCTCATCTTCGAGTGCCTCGGCGAGCGCACAGTCGCCACCGGCCAGGCCCGTCGCCTGATCGACCCGAACGCCGGCTACGACCCGCTCCTCGACAAGCGGATGCGTGCGGTACTGCCACACACGACGGCCACCGGCACGACCGTGGTCACCAACGCCGGCGCCGCGAACCCCCTCGCCGCCGCAGAACTCGTGGCTCGCACCGCCGCCGAGGTCGCGGGTGGCCCGGTGCGTGTCGCCGCCGTCACCGGCGACGACGTGCTCGAGCAGGTGCGTCGCCACAATCCCGTGGTCTGGGAAACCGGTCGGCCGCTGTCGGAGCACACCGAGGAACTCGTCTCGGCAAACGCCTATATCGGTGCCGACGCGGTGATTCCCGCGCTCGAACTCGGTGCCACCGTGGTGATCACCGGGCGTCTCGCTGACCCGTCTCTCTACCTTGCGCCCCTCGCATTCGAGTTCGGCTGGCAGGCTTCTGACTACGCAACGCTCGGGGCGGGCACGGCGGTGGGACATCTGCTCGAATGTGCCGGGCAGTTGACGGGCGGCTACTACGCGGATCCGGTGACCAAGCCGGTGCCGAACCTGGCCCACCTGGGGTTTCCGTTCGCCGATGTGCGAGCCGACGGCTCAGCGGTCTTCGGTAAACTCGACGGCTCGGGCGGAACGCTAACCACTCGCACCTGCGCGGAACAGCTGCTCTACGAAGTGGGCGATCCGGCCGCGTATCTCACGCCCGACGTGACGGCCGACTTCGCCGGGGTGTCATTCACCCAGGTGGGGCCAGACCGGGTTGCCGTCGAGGGCGCGACCGGCGGCATCCGCCCCGACGAACTGAAAGTGACCCTCGGGTTTCGTGGCGGCTGGGTGGGCGAGGGGCAGATCAGCTACGCCGGCCCGCGGGCGCTTCAGCGCGCCGAGCTCGCCGGTGACATCGTGCGGCAGCGGTTGCACGAGGTGCACGGGTTGGCCACCGAGAACATCTTCGTCGAGTTCATCGGCGCCGGCGCCGCATTCCGCGGGTTGGACTCCAGCAGCGACCCCCACGAGGTGCGCCTACGCGTCACCGCCCAGGCCGCCAGTTTTGACGCAGCGGATGCCGTGGGCTGGGAAGTCGAGGCCCTCTACACCAACGGACCGGCGGCGGGGGGCGGGGCCCGTCGCTCGGTCACCGAGGTGCTGTCGATTCGGTCATGCCTGATTCCGCGGCACCTGGTGCCCACCGACGTGCACCTGCTGGAGGTGACGGTATGACCACGCTCGATCTGTTGGCGGATGTTCGCACCGGCGATAAGGGGTCGACGCTGATTCTGGCGGTGTTCCCACGCGACGACGAGGCGTTTCGCTATTTGTTGCCCCGCCTCACCGGGGCGGTGGTCTCAGCCCACTTCGGTGATCTGGTGACCGGCGATGTGCGTCGAACCGCCCTGCCCCAGTTGCCCGGTTTTGTGTTCGAACTGCCTGGCGTGCTCGGCGGTGGTGTGACGGGGTCGCCGACCCTTGACGGACATGGGAAGACACTGAGCTACCATCTGCTGAGTTTGGACCTATAGCACGTCTGACCGGCGCGTTGCTAGGCGGTCACCAGCAGGTGAGCATCCGTTTGGCTGGCCAGTTTGCGGTCGAAGGTGTAGAGCGGTTGATTTGCCGTCATGTCTGCCGACGTCACGAGGTAGCAATCTTCGAATGACAATTTGGGATGCTTGACGTACAGCGCCAGTGCTCGATCGAAGAGCGAAGCATTTGCGACGATTTGAGGCAGAATCACGAGACCATGAATGGCTTCTCGCTGCTGCTCGCGAGTGAGTCCGTAGGCTCTGCCCAATACGAACACCGTCTCGACGAGTGCGATATCCGAGACGACAAAGGTGCCGCCCGCCTGAAGCAGGGCCACAGCGGCGTCATGCTGTTTGGGCACATCGTTGAGCAGCAATCGCAGAACGACGTTTGCGTCCAGAGAAGCGCTCAATCTGCGCGCTCGTCATTTCGATGTTCTTGGTAATAGTCATCAACGTCGATTACGGGCTCGATGACGGTCACGTAACTGGAGATGCGCGCGCTGAGCGTTTCGATGTTCGCGATCGGCGCGATGGTTATGGTGTTGTCAGCCTCGTCAATCGAGATTTCGAGCCGATCACCTTGCTCAAGCCGCAGGGCTTTGCGCACCGCTGCGGGAAGGGTGAGCTGCCCTTTGCTGCTCAGGGTGACGATGGCTTTCATGGCTTACATTTTACGCGATGTAAGGTTTGCCGCCAGAGTAAGCCATTAGCTTGCGATGTAAATTTACAACGTGAGTCTGCCTCGCCCAGTCGCCGAGCCCGACCTTTGCGAGCGGCCGCGAAGGACCTAGAACGGTTGGGGGTCAGGGTCTCCGGAATTGTCGGTGTTCCAGACGGATGTCCACAAGTTGGGCGGGGGTGGTGCCGGTGCGGTCGGCGGAGGTGGTGCTGGCGCGGTTTGTTGTAGGAGGGGGCTGATTCGGGTGGCGGGGTCGGTGGCGTAGTGCTTGCCGGCAGGGCTGGTCCAATTCAGGGTACCGTCAGGGTCGGCGACAACCTTCCATTCACTGAAGTGCTTCAGGTTGTGGTGGGCCGGCGAGAGAAAGTGCAGGTTGGTGGCGGTGGTGGGGCCGCCGAATTGTTTGTCGATGGTGTGGTCGAGGTCGCTGTGCCCGGCGGAGCGGTTGCAGCCGGGGAAGCGGCAGCTTCCGTCGCGCAGGCGGAGGTATTTCTTTAGTGCGGCGGGTACTCGGAAGGGTTCGGCGCTGACGTCGAGGACGATGCCGGTGTGCGGGTGGGTGAGGACGCGCAGGAAGCTTGTTGCGGTGCCGGCCAGCTTGCGGGCGGTTTCGGGGTCGATCGGCCCGTAGCCTTCGAGTTCGCCGGGCTCTTCACTCTTACCCATCAGGGTGAGCACCGGCACGGTGATGTTGACGTTCGCGGTGAGCCCGGCGCCGAGGCCGCTG
>NZ_FOCN01000032.1 GCF_900110125.1 Cryobacterium luteum | reverse complement strand
CACTCGGCGGCATCACACCCACTCAAGCCATGCAACGACTACTGTCAGAGCCAGAAATACCCATCGTTGCGACGACCGGTTGAATCCGCCGAACCCTCTGCGGGACGGCAACGGTGTGAGCGTGGAGTCGCCACCGTTAGTTGTGCGGCGGACGTTTCGAAACGCAGTGCGCTGACTTCAGTTGTAGTCCGCGCTGACTGTCCGGGCTATGCCGTCGAGCCGGATCGTGTTGCCGTGCGGGACGATCCACTGCGGTCTGGTGTGTCCAAATGGCACTCCGACACAGATCACGGCTTCGGAGTTATATCGGGCGACTTGTTCGATGATGGTGTCGCGCTGAACTGCGCGCAGTCGAGTGCGCTCGTTCGCTAATGGGACGGCTGAATGCAGTTCGCTGACGGGTGGTCGGGCAACGAGAACACCGGCGACGGCATCGAGAACTCCTCGCTCGCCCAGGGCACGCACCCAACGCTTCACCGTGTCGGCATTTGGGAGTTCCTCGCTGGTTTCGAGCAAGAGAATCGCCCCGTCCAGGTCGGCGACGTCGGGCATCCGGTTGGCGAGAGCGATCTGATCAATGACTTCGATGCATCCGCCCCACGTTGGACCTTCGGCCACCGTTGTTGCGCCCGCCCATGCCCACGGTTCGGTCGGTTCACGAATA
Organism: Cryobacterium luteum; assembly: GCF_900110125.1. Taxonomy (GTDB): domain Bacteria; phylum Actinomycetota; class Actinomycetes; order Actinomycetales; family Microbacteriaceae; genus Cryobacterium; species Cryobacterium luteum. The sequence goes on along the minus strand of NZ_FOCN01000032.1, from coordinate 16,180 downwards.
CCGAACTCCTCTAGAGCGCGGCGATCAGTCCACGAGATGCCGAAGTCTTCGGACTCGCCCGGATCGGTGAGGTCGATAATGCCTCCGTCAAGAAGCGCCGCACGCAGTGAAGCCACATGCACGTCATCGACATGCGGGCCTGGTCCGAGGTGGACTTGTGTTGAGCCACCGTAGTAGCTGGGCACCCCGAGGTTCCAGAGAAGGTTGTGCAGGTTCGTGTTGTCACTGTATCCGAGGAACGGTTTAGGGTTTGAGGCGAGGATGTCGGTGTCGATGTGTGGGATGACGGTGATCTGATCATCCCCTCCGATCGTTGCAAGAACCGCCCGAATACTCGGATCAGCGAACGCCGCCTCAATATCGGCAGCTCGCGCCTCGGCGCTCGCACCGAGCTGCCGTGTCGTCCGATACTCAACCGGCACAAGCCCAGTAACTTCTGTGAGGCGTCGCATCGCCTGCTCGTGAACGGCCTCGGACACCGCAGGAGCCGCAAACGCCGGGGATAGGATCGCGACTCGATCGCCGACAGTGGCCTTGGGGACGTTAGTGAATGTGCGCATCCAGTCATTGAATCAGAGGATCGAATCGCCACGCACGTTCATAACGCCCGCATGCGGAACTCTGACCGGGACAGTCGGCGCTGTCGTAATCCCATTTGGCTTGGCCGGGTTGCCCCTTTATCAAGAGATGTCGACGTTAGCCTCGTCATCGCGCTGTTTGAGCGTGTCTGGCGGTGTCACTTCACGATCGGAATGGTCTGCGGGCTTGGTTGCGCGAGCGGACGCATGTCAGGGCACGTACTTGTCTCGTCGAAGCTGCCGGAGTTTCGTGGCGATGTTGTGATGTGAGTCGAGGCTGTCCGGAAAGCCGGCCTGACGTATCTTGATGGTGCTCTGGACCATGTCGAAGTCGGCAGACCAGAGGCTATCCGTGAACTGCCACGAGGTGAGTTGTCCATACGGAATCGGCCGCAGCCCGTGGGCAGCGCGCAGAGCGTTCCAGGCTGGCTCCTTGTCGAACATCTGCGCGGCGAGGCTCATCAGTTGCGGGGCCGCGGTCGGCATGTTGAATGCGTTGGCGATGTCTTCCCAAATGTGTTTCCACCGGAACTGGTCGCCGTTAGTGACGTTGAAGATCTCACCTCGTGCGGCGTCAGCGGTGAGCGCCCAGCTCACCGCTGAAGCGAGGAGGTCAGCATCCGTGATCTGGTGCAGTGCTGTCCACGCGCCCGCGGTTCCGGGGAACCGCAGCGGAACGCCGGCCGCTTTGGATAGTGAGGCGTAGACGCCGATGGTATTGAGGAGATTCATCGGTGAGCCAAGGCTAAACCCGATCACCACGTCGGGGCGGAGCACTGAGTAGGTGAACCCGTCTCGGTCGGCGCGGGACGCGAGCAGGTCTTCCTGGTCGTTGTAGAAGATCGGACCCAGGAACCTTGGATCGGATTCTTTCGCCGGCGTCTTGTACGCTCCGAGGTGTTCCCCATACGATTTCCCTCCGCCGATGAGAACTACGTGTTCGAGCGGTGCGCCGACTGCTGTGAGGCCGTCGAGGACATGTGTGAGCATCGTAAGGTTCGGCGCGGTGGTCTCAGCCATCGTCGGGCGTTCAGCATAGGCGGCGTAGACGAGGTGGGTGACCTGGCCGAGGGTCTCGGCGTCGGTAAGCGCCTGCGGGTTCAACAGGTCGACGCTGAGATGTCTCGCGTTCAGGCCGGCCGGGGCACCGCGGCGTGAAGCGGTGATCACGTCCCACGTTTCGTCGGCGGTTAGATTTCTGGCGATTGCGCCTCCGACGACTCCGTGCGGTCCGATGACGAGGACGGTGGGCTTGTTCATGCGTTGGCCTTGTCTGACTTGGTGGGGCGAAGAAATAGCGCGATGGCTGCGGCGGCCAGCACGCACAGCAATGCGTTCACGCCGATGGCGGTCGTGACACCCCCGAGGACTCCGGCGGGTCCGGTGTCGCCGAGGGCATTCATCCGTGCGGTCACGATCGCGGACATGATCGGGATTCCCATCGTGATTCCGACCTGCTGGCTCATCGTGACCAGGCCGGTCGCCAGGCCCTGTTCCGCAACGGGTAGGCCGGAGGTTGAGGTGACGACGTATCCGACGATCGCAACCAGGTTTGCGACACCCCCGATGAAGGTGGCGACGAGTAGGAGAAGGAGCCAGTCGGAGTCGGGCCCGAGGAACATGAGCGGAATCGTGGCAGCTGCCTGGAGCAGGAACCCGGCGACGATTGCACGGCGTGCTCCGAGTGTGCCAATGACTTTCGGGCCGATGATTCCGCCGAGTACGGTTCCCGCTCCGAGGACAGCGAACGAGAGTCCAGCCGCGAGCGGTGAGTAGCCGAGTACTTCCTGCAGGTACAGGGTCAGCAGGAACACCAGGGAGGTTTCGGTGGCGAAGGCCAGGAGCCCGGCGATGTTGCCCCAGGTTACAGTTTTCCGTTTGAGGATAGCGACGGGTACTAACGGATGCGCCACCCGCTTCTCGATCTCCCAGAAGCCGACCAGTAAGACGAAGCCAGTTAGGATCGCGCCCCACGCCAACGGGTTTACCCACGAGGTTTCGCCCGCCGTGGTCAGCCCGTAGACAAGAGCGAGAAGCCCGAGGGTCACGGTGGCAGCGCCGGCGAAGTCAAGCCTGGGGCGTTCGTTGGGACGGCTTTCCTTCAGGACAAAAGGCGCAATCGCCAAGACCACCACCGCGACGAAAACGTTGATGAAGAATGCCCACCGCCAGCTCAGCAGGTCGGTGAGGACACCGCCGAGGATCGCCCCGGTTGTGAACCCTGCCGCCATCAAAGCGCCGTTGAGGCCGAGCGCTTTGTTTCGCTGTGGTCCTTCGGGAAACGACGTCGTCAAAAGCGATAGTGCCGCTGGTAGGACCATCGCCGTCGCGAGCCCCTGGGCCACCCGGGCGACGATCATCAACACTGGTTCCTGTGCGAAACCGCCGACGAGAGAGGAGACGCCCAGCAGGGCCATGCCGAGGAGGAAGAGGCGTCGACGACCGAACAGGTCAGCGATCCGGCCGAAGAACAGGGTGAACCCTGCCGCGCACAGGGCAAACGAGGTCGCGATCCATTGCAAATGATCGAGGCTGAATCCAATGTCGGCGCCGATGGTGGGCAACGCCACGTTCAGGATCGAGAAATCCACGGCAAGCGTGAAACTGGCCGTGAGTAAGACGAAGAGGGCGAGGCGTTGCCGCCCCGTCAATCTCGTGGCATCACCGGCGGGGTCTGCCTGGCTGACGGCGTGGTCGCTGGTTTGAACGGTGTTGGACATGCCCGTCCTTTCGGTAGAGGAAACGATTCGTGGGCGCCGAGAAAACCGGCCCAATGCCACAGTGGGCCACCGTGCGCGCATCAACCAGACCCGCGTCTTCCCACCCCCGCGGTGCCTGGCACTGACAGGGACAGGCTCGATTCGCCCAGACAGTCGAGAATGTAACCATGGCTGGTATGAACCACACAGAAGAACTCGGCGAGTTCCTTCGAGCTCGGCGCGCGCAACTCACCCCCGAGGGGGCCGGGATCACTTCCTATGGTGCCCGTCGGGTGCCCGGCCTCAGGCGCGAGGAACTCGCTCAACTCGCCGGCGTGTCGGCCACGTACTACACACGTTTGGAGCAGGGCCAATCGGCTAACGCCTCCGAATCCGTCATCGACTCAATCGGGCGGGCGTTGAACCTGACTGACGATGAGAAGGTGCACCTGCACGACTTGGCGCGACCCGCCAAAGCCAAGCGCCGCACGCCGGGCAAACCCGACCAGGCAACGCCCGGCACGATACGTCTTCTGAACGCGATGGCCAATGTTCCGACCGTGATCATGGGCCGAAGGAACGAAGTCCTGGCCTGGAACCCGCTCGGGCATCTGCTCGTCGCCGGGCACACCGACTTTGACGCGCCAAGCCGGCCATTTGATCGGCCAAACCTCACCCGGATGCTCTTCCTCGACCCCCACACGAAAGACCTCTACCGCAACTGGCGTGACGAGGCCTCCCTCGCGGTGGCATCCCTAAGGTTCATCGCCGCCCAACACCAGGACGACGCCGAGCTGACCCAGCTCATCGGCGAACTCACGCTCAAGAGCCTCGACTTCGCTGCGATGTGGACGAAGCACCCGGTTCAACAATGCGTGAGCGGTGTCAAGCGTTTCCACCACCCCGAGGTTGGGGACTTCGACCTCAGTTTCGAGGTCCTCCACCTCCCGGGTGCCAGCGGACACCGAATGATGACGCACGCTGCCGAACCCGGCTCAACCGATGCCGCAGCCCTGGCGCTCTTATCGGCTACAAACGAGACCTCTGTCGCGCAGCACGTTCCGTCACGGCTCTAACGAACGCTCTGGCAGGAGGCAAACCGCCGACCTTTCAAACCCGGCTCGCTGCACGCTCCAGTTCTTCGGACACAATGCGACACGATCCGATTCCTCAGCGCCCAAGGCTGAGGACCGAGATAGCCTGACGCCAATCGCCCCATTCCGACAGATCAAGCTTTGATGTCCGTAAGCCGAACCCTGAGCGGGACGAATCGACCGTGCGACGCTAATTCGAGAATTGAACTCCCCGCGGTCGCCAGCGGAAGGGCATGAATAGAATCCAAAGTCCCAATTGGCTCGCCGGCCGGCGTTAGTAGCGGCCTGGATGCTGCTCCGAATCGTTTCGCCACACCCACGGGCCTAGGTTTTCAGAGGCGTGTCTACCGGCATCTTGCGGGGCAATGCGGTCCCAATCCCGGTCGCGCAATCCGTTGCCCGCGATGCGGTTGCTGCCTATTCGTTGTCGTAGCCGTCTAACGATTCCAGAGTTTAGCTTGAGCTTGCAGTTTGGGCAGACGCGCTAGCTCGCACTCGGTACGTTTGGCTCATGACCTTATGCAGCGTCGGCCTCCCGACCGTCATCTACACCGTGGTCAGGCGCGGGGAATCGCTCGCACTCTACTGGACCGTTCTCGCCGCGAACCGTGGAATTGACCCGACTCTATTGGAACAGAGGGTCCGCAGGGCGCTGCACATTGCCAAAGTGTCCACGGACGGACTGTGCCAGGCATGAGCGGACGAAACACTGAGTTTCCGCTGAGCCCGAAGCGGGACGCGTGGCTGCTGGGCGCTGGATTCTCGAGAGCAGCATCCTCGGCCATGCCTCTGACGGATGAACTCGGCAGAGAGGCGTTGGAAGAACTGCGGAGACGAAGGCCGAACCTAAGCTTCGCTGCACCACAGTTTTCGGCTGCCGGCCTGACCTTTGAAGCTTGGCTCACATGGCTTGCCGAGCGCCAGCCCTACGAAGACGAGCCGGAGGCGTACGCGCAGCTGGCGGTCTTCACCGCAACCCAGGCCACGATCGCGGAGGTCCTGCGACGACGCGAGACGTCTGCGTCGACCGATCTGGCGGCCTGGTTTGACGCGTTCATTGACCTCGCGCATCATGCTCAAACGCCCATTATCACGCTCAACTACGACACATTAGTTGAGCAAGGTTTGCACCAGCGCGGCTACCGCGACGAGCGCGAATTCCTCCAACCCATGGATGCCGTCGTCGGATTTCCCAATGGGAGGGGCGTGTTCATGGCCGTCCCGCAGGGTTTTGTCCGCCATCCAACGCTTCGCGTCTACAAGCTGCATGGCTCCACCGACTGGCACTACTTCCCCGGGGACACTAGTGGTGCGACGCTGGATCGTGTCGAGGTGGGTCCCGGACGAAAGATGGAGGACCTCGTTCCGGTGATTGGCGGACGCTCCCCGTTCATTGTTCCGCCTACATCCACGAAGAGCCGCTACTTCGACAATCCGAAGACGCGCTTCATCTGGCGGGAAGCCCGCCGCGAACTCGAACAAGCCGATCGAGTTGTCCTGATTGGCTACTCACTTCCCCTGACAGATACGAACCTCGCGAGCTTGCTCGCGAGGACTCTGTCAGAATCCAAATCTGAAGTCCTCATAGTGAACCCCGAAGCATCAGAAGTCGCTCGGCGGCTGGAAGCTCTAGGCGTTGACTCGTCACGCATCGCGACTCTGGACGGTATGACGTGCGTTGCAGAGTTCGTCGAGCAGGAATCCCAGGAAGTCAGTCGCCGCCTGGCGGCGAGCGTCGCCGAGTCCTATCAACAGCGCCTCAATGCACCGGTAGCAGCGGGTTGGCCGTATCCGGGCGCTTACTCGGCAGTCGAGGGCTACGAAGTTAGTGAACATAGCCTGACTTTTCGCGTCGCGGGTTTCGGCCCGCTCCAAACCCTCGCAAGGCCAGGCGCCGTATTTCCCGAAGGACAGGAATTTTCTATCGCGATGGCTCTCGGGGACCTGCCGTCACCAGACCCGACAAAGTCGCTCCGTGCAACCGACGGGCAGACGACATGGACGCTCGCCGGCTATGTGGCCCAACTTACTGAGGTTGAGCTAGGGACTAGTCGCGGGGCGTACCAACAGCAAGCCGACGACGACTGGATCGTGTTGCGTCCAATCGGAAGGGCCCCAGCCTGATCCACAGGATCAGGCCGCCTCTCGACTGCAACCGGGACATCTTCACGGCTGGGTCGTGGAGGTGGGGCGACCGCTGCGTCTCATACATCCGTTAAGGACGAACGGCGGCGGCACTGTCGCGCCTAGGAGCCACCTCGTCGGGAACCCCTAGCGAGACAGTTCTGCCACCGAGCCGGCCCCGAGTACCTCTACGATCTCACCACGGCCCACCCAATCCAGAACATGTATGGTCGTCCACATGACGACCGACACCGCGAGACCCGCTGACGAAGCGCCCGTCAGCATCAAGACCGAGTATTTGCCCGACGACGTGATCGCCGTTCTAGGCGATCAAAACGCTACACCGGGCCTTGTACTGAAGGCCATCGTCGGAACCATTATTCAGACTGCGCCGGATGCTCTCATCGTCATCACCGGCGACTTTGTTCAGTCGGTACAGGACAACTTCGACGCTAGAGGCGTCAAGGTCACCTACGGGACGAAACGAGGAGCCAACTTTGTGAGTGCGAAGACCATGCGAAACGCGGAGGGTGGGGCGACCATTTATGTTCCCTCCGGATTAATTTGCGGAAGTGACGACGAGTCGCAGGAACAACTCGCCTGGCGCGTATCGTACGTTCTTGGGATGGCTGCGCATGAAGCCGTGCACGCACTGAATCATGATCAAGCCGAGGATAGCGAGGCGGTCTTCAGCGAAATGAAAATCACGACCGCTTCGGAGGTCTACTACGCGACCGAAGCGGGAACAATCGTGGAGGAATATCGAGCTCAGACCAGCGCAGAACTAGCGTTCCCCTACCCTGGATCCTTCATCGAAAATCTGGGCGATGATCTCGATCACTTTGGAGGCGAAGTTGACCAAGCGAGACAAAACGTCCCGTCCGACGTGCCGGAAGCGGCCAGGATCCAGGGCACTGCATGCACAAATCTATGGAAGGCGATGGCATTCGCCGCAGCTGAGTCCAGAGTCCGCGGCGTTGAACTGCCTGCATCAGTGGCAGAAAATGCGCGCTGGCAGCACTACGCCGCGCCACTTTGGGAGGCATGGGTTGCGGTCCTAGCTCAGCTTCCCCCAGGGAATGAACTGGCCGGCCTGGACCGCTTGACCGTCGTCACACGGCAGCTGATGAAGCTGTTGGCCGAATCGGAGCGCCTCGCCGGGGTACACCGCAGCTGGGACGACGGCGGCGCATATATGCACTGGGTGACGCCTGCCGGGAAAACTCATATTTGATTGGATCCAAAAGGAGAAGGGCTGATTTGGAGCAGCCCCCTCCGCTCCGCTGGAAGCACGGGAAAGAACGCCTACGGTTGCGGGTTTGTGACTCGCCGCATCGTTCACGATGTCCTGGAGTCGCCAGCCGGGCCTTGTTTCCGTGCCCGCGAATGGCACTTACCCGTCCAGTACCCGACGGGCGACGCCCGGCCACATCGCCAAAGTTCACGGCCTAAGCGGTGGAAATCTGATTCGCATTTGCCCCCGTGTGACCCGCAGACTCGGTTCCTCCCTCAACGTCCTCGCGACGCGCTGCTCGCAGCTTCACCAGGTATTAGTCACCCGCAGGCGTGAGCTTCCAGTAAATGGACTTATCGGAGGGAGTCCGCCTCTTATCACCAACCTCAAGCGGAGCGGCGGGTCAAATAAGTCCACGGCGACAACGCGAAACGCACCAGTCGGGACCGATACGGATCGCAAGTCAATCCATAGTTGACAAAAGAATTAGTCAATCTATGATTGACACATGATTCCTGAAAATTCGGCCCTGAAATCGCGGGCAGCATTCGCATCTACATTTCTCGCGCTTGCTTCCGTTGGCCTCGCGCTGTCCTCCCTTCTTGTGGCTTCCGTTGCGATCAAGGTCGTCATGCTCGTTGTCGCCGTGTTGTTGATCGGCGCAGCTGGGGCTTCCCTAGCCGTAGTGATCGCACGCCCCAAGCCACCCCGCGACCGGTGAGCCAAGAACCCGAGCCGGCCGAGGACGATCTGCGCCGCGCCCTGTCCGAGGCGCTTGCGGCGGTTGACCCAACCCTGGCGGGGCGCCTAGAACACGACCCCGACTCTTATCTAGACCTCATTGATCTGACATCCCGAAGCGCGGCGGAGATCAGTCAGCTCCTGCATCTTGCCGTCACGTCTGCTCGTCAGGCGGGCGTGAGCTGGGAACGTATTGGGCAGCGACTTGGCATGAGCCGGCAAGCAGCCCAGCAGAGATTCGGACGGGTCATAGACAGCATCGACGTTCATGATGCTGGGGACAAGCGTCGCCTGTTTCCCCTGACGGCGTTCAACGAGATGGACGCGCTTGACGAAGCGGGACGCACGGGTTGGCATTCAATTGACTATGGAATGTACTTCCACGACGTCATCCAGTCCGATGAGCAATGGGAACACCGACGCGTTGCCGCATTCGGATCCAGCCGACACAGCCTCGAGAGCGACGGATGGCACCGAATCGGAACAATGTGGTTTCCGTGGGCCTACTATGCGCGCCCCACAGGGAAGCCAATCGAGCCGGCCAAGCCACCCTCTGGTCCAAAGCTCTAACGGACGTCGATACCTCAGCCAGGATCCGGACGCAACAGCGGGCGGGGCTCTCTTTGTTCGCAAGGGGAACGTCTCACGGGACACTGCGGCTGTCGGGTATCAACGGAACGAATAGTGGTGCCGTCCGCTCTCGTCTGCTTTCTGGGCTGAAGTCAGAGGATGAAGGAGGAGACGATCATCGCTCCGGCGAGGCCGGTGACGGCAAGGAGCACGAGCAGCGCCCGATTAACACGACGGCGGCTAACCGTTCCCTTTCGGAATGTCGATGGTGACATTCGTTCTAGGTTGGGAAGAAGGGCCTGAAACGGTGGATCTTGCGGTGCTGAGCGGATAGGTTCCTTGGCTGAGTGTCCATCATCATCGATTTTCGCCATGCCTTCATAGTATCGGCTACGAACCAGACGACGCCGAATACAAGATGTTGGTCGGGCGCTAGCCCCTCGTCCCAAGTGCTGCTGCGATCCAATGCGTATTGTCGGCTCCGCGACGGCCCGTGCCCGCCGAATCATCCGGTGCAACGCGTCCCGGGAGTCGAACCTCGTGCGGACGAACTTGAGAAGTCGGGGTTCCACGGCCTCGCGGAGTGGAAATTTGACAGTGCTCCTCCCTGCTGATCAGCTTGGCAGACAGGATGCCTGTCGAACCGGGGGACGACGATGAACAATCCGCTTATTCCAGCTTTCTACGACATCGCGTGGAGCGGCGTTGTAGTGGTGATGCTCGTGGCTCTCGTGGTGGCCCTGGTGCAAATTCGGCGCGCACCTTCGTTGAGTTCGACCGCTCGGGCCATTTGGGTGCTCATTGTGCTTTTCGCTCCCATCGCAGGTCCTGTGATCTGGTTCCTTGTCGGCAGACGACCTCAGCCCGAGTAGCGCCGGCCTTGTGGTGCTGACTATCGATTCTTGGAAATGTCGACGATGCCTTGCGTGGACTGCACCTTGAGAGGAACCCCCTGCGGGACGCAGAAGAAGGGATGCCTTCGTCGCTATCTAAATTGCCGCGCGGAAGCGATCCCTGCGAACCACATCGTGAACCATCTGTTGTGCGATCGGGCAGACTGGCGAGATGACGAAGATCGTGGTGCGTGAAGCCAAAGCACTCGAGACGGAGGCAATCGCGGGATTGCGCTGGCGGTGGGTGGTGGAGCGGGGCGGAGTTCCGGTCGTGAGCCGGGAGGACTTCGTGGCGTCCGTAGTGGCTTTCGCGTCCGCGCATGAGCAGACACATCACCGGGTCGTGGCGATGCGCAGCGGAGTGGTCGTCGGCATGGCCTGGCTGGCGGTGCTACCCCGCGTGCCCAGCCCGCGCGCCACCGATCGTGCTTCCGGAGACGTGCAGTGCGTGTACGTCGTCCCCGAGGAACGAAACGTCGGCATCGGCGACACGATGATGACGGCCGTTCTGGACAAAGCTCGACAGCTGGGCCTCGAACACGTCACGGTGCACTCCAGCCCCGAGGCAATCCACCTCTACGAACGCACCGGGTTCGCCGCCTCACCGCGCGTCTTGTTCGCCGATTTCGCCGGTCGTTGACGGGTTGCGACGCTCTGGGAGTCGAGCGTTAGCCGGTCGCGAGGGTGCTCAGTCGGGATGCTGGTCGTTCCGTCCGTGTTGCGCCGCACCGCGTCGTTGACGAGAGCGCCCGTGCCGCCGAGGAGCGCACGAAGAACGGCTGTCAAACGATCGAAATGCAGGAGCGTGCAGAGTTTGTCCAAATGAGAATTCTTGTCCAGAGGAGCTCGCAAGCGGAACCTTTAGTGAGATGTCGGAAGGGAGCTGGTGAACACCACTTCGGGCATCTGGGAAGTCGTCTGCGCCGGATGCTTTACACGGTCCTGCGGCGATGAGACGTGTTGGACCGTCAGGGTGCGATCGATTCTCGGAGAAAACTGCAGCGGGAAATTTCAGAGGTTTCCCATTCCTCAGGTTCTTCGAAATTTACGTCTGTGGTGCGTGACTGTTGAAGTGATAAATGCACCGAGGAGTAGGACCGTGAGGACCGCAAAAGATACGCGGGTCGGATTGATCCAGGCGGGAATCATGTCGTAGTTGGCGTTGCACGTATCACGCAAATGCGTTGTCAGCGCCCCAGAGCCCGATTGACGGCCATCCGGAACTCGAGGACGTGATCGACTGCCGCTTCGCCCGGCCTGCCTCTTCGTACGAAGGAGAAGCGGGCTGTGTTGAACTCCCGGAAATGACGCCAACCCGTCGGCGCCAGTCGATCCGCGACAGGAATGCCGTCGGTGGTGGTCAGGCACACATACGGCGCACCCGGCCCTGACGCCAGTGGTCGAAGCCCGCGATCGAGACACCACGCGCTCAGCTCCGGACTGACGTTCACTTGGGCCAGGTTGGCTATCCTCCCGTCAAGGTTCTTGATCGCCGAAGCGGCGCGGCGAAGAAGTTCGATAGACTGGGCACCTGACTCGGCCACCCTTAGGACGCGATGAACCGGTTCCAGGTCGGGGACATCGCGGCGGACCAGCACCAGTCCCAGGCCGACCACCAGGCCAAGGTGCTTGTGCAAAGGCGCGATCGCGACGTCGCTGCCTGTCAGGAGCGCGGGGGTGAGCACAGTACCGAGTGACTGTGCAGCGTCGACGATACGGATGCTTCGTCCACCAAGTTCATCGACCACTGCGGTGACCGGCGAGACGTGGGTTCGCAGCTCCCAGTCGGCTAATGGCCCGGCTCGCGGCAGCAGAAAATTATAAGGCGAGTAGTGCTGTTCGATGGGGCCCTCGGTATTGATGCTGCGGCCTGCGTTGGTCGCGGCGAACAACACCGCCATCAAGGCGGAGGTGGAATTATGAAGCAGATAGGGCCGGAAGTCTCCCGCGCCCAGGTCACGGACTAGTGCGCAGGTGATGGTGGACCGCAGCTCCGCTGCCTGAGCGTAGTAGTGTCCGTGCCCGGTAGACACCTGCAGATCTGGATGTAACGCCGCAGCGTCCAGTGCGCACATCAGGCCTCGAGCTCATCGGAGGCTGGAATACTCACCACGTGCCACAAAGCCGTGGCCACTGCGGCATCATCAGCTGATACCCGGCGCACATGTCTGGCTCGTTCCAGGCCGGGTAACCCGATGCCGACCACGAACGCAACGTCGGCCCGGGCTAGCAACTCTTGGTCATTCAGGTCGTTGCCGAACGCCACAACCACTGACCCGTTAGCGTTCATCCGGAGGTCAAGTGGCTTCGCTTTTGTGACGCCGGCGGCTGTGATATCGATAACCCCGCCGGCGTGCAGACATATCTCCACGTCGTCGCCGGCCGAGTCCCGGAGTCGGCATATCCACAAGGCAGAATCCTGCGAGTCCACAACCAGCTTGATGACAGTCGCCAGGTCAGGGTCAGCGTCGGGGCTGTACTCGGCCCGATCGGGATAGGCCATCCACGAGAAGCCGCCGCCGCTGACGACAAACCGGTCGCCATACTCAAGGTAGAAGGGAACGGCCTCTGCGCGAAGGCACGCGATCATCGCCCTCAAGGGTTCACACGGCAGCGCTGTGGTCTCGGTCTCCCTTCCGTGGCCAGTCCGGAAGGCACCGTTGCAGCACCACCACTCATCCACTCGATCGGCCAACGCACCCATGATTTTGCGGGCTCCGCGAGGAGCGCGTGACGTAGCCACCACCAGATGGATATCGCTTCGCTCGCCCAGATGGTCCAGGGCCGCGCTCACCTTGGGTCCCGGGTGGCCTCCGTCGAAGGCGATGGTGCCGTCCAGGTCGACGATGATGGTGCGCTCGGCAGGCCGACCGAGACTCGGCATCGACCCCGGACGCAGCAGCCCCTGGGCGAGGAGCGCGGGCACCACGAAATGATCGAAAATCGAGCCCAGCTCGATACCTGCCTCTCGGAATCCGCCGTCGATCCAGGCGACCTCCTCGATTTCCTGACCCGGGGTTGCGGTCCCGTCCGCCTCAGCGAGAAACACCTCGATCCGCACCGTCGAAGACGGCTCAAAGGCAGCGCGGTCAGAGTAGGTCCCAAACCGTTGCCAAGACCGTAGATGCAGCCCGGTCTCTTCTGTGAGCTCACGTGCCAAGGCCTGGTCCATTCTTTCCCCAGGTTCCGGTTTTCCTCCCGGGGAAATAAAAGTCGTCGAGCCACGCTTTCGAACCACAAGGAGTAAGCCGCCACGGAGGATCACAGCGGCCGCCTTGTCGATTCTCCTCATCCAGTAATCTCAGCCCGATCGCGCGTCTCGTGACCAATGGCCAACGAACGCCCGCTGAGAAAGTTGATGATGTCGTGACTCAGGGCCTCCTTCTCCTGGAGGTAGGCCAGGATGGTCTCATCCGTTGGTGTGGAGAAGCTGTCGCCGAAGATAGAGACACCCTCCAAAGACTTTGTGGAGAGGCCGAGCTGAAGGAGGCGATATTTGACGTCGTCGCCCGATGTGGCGAACTCGTAGATAGGACTGCGGTAGTCGATTCCATATTCAGCGAGGAACCCCTCGAAGTACTCTCGGGCGACCATGCGCTGCTCGGGGAAGTCCTGCTGATAGCGAGCGATGCCATCGTTCATAATGGCGAGGCCGGTGCGACGACAGTAGTCGACGGCGTGTGCGTGGATGGCGATTTTCTCGCCGAGAAGGATGAGATTCTTGCGGTGGGTCAAGATATCGTGCTCGATATTCGCTATTGCGATGGACCGGAAGGCGCCGCTCACGTCACTGACTACGTGAGTCACGACGAGGTCACCGAAGCGGGCCTGCAGCTCCTTAACTCGAAGGGTGAGCAGTCCGCGGTGGAGCGAGCATCCGCTATTTCCACTGAAGAGGTGGACGGGGATCCCCTGGAGCATGAGGCGGGCAGCAACCAGAGTGCTGTCTCGTCCGCCACTGAACATAACCAACTGGGCATTCTCTTTTTCAATAAGCATTTATTCTCCGTAATTCATTGTCAATGACTGCTAATGACTGCTAATGACTGCTAATGACTACCAATGCTTCGCGCAGCCTAGCAGACCGTTAGCGCGCCTAGAATTATGACTGGTCAGCCTGCCGGCGTGGATGTTCGATTTCTGCGTGTTACTGGTGAATGCTGATGTGATGAGTGGTGCGCCCGTACCGTGACTTGAGACAGTCGGTAGGAGGATCATGTTTCATAATGAATTGTCGTAACATTCAGTGTATGGACGCACCCTGTAGACGGTTGAAAGTATCATTTTCGTTCACCCTGTAAGACCGACAAAACCTTCCGTGACACCAACCGATATAACAGGTTGCAATGGCCTGCCGCGGATATCTCGGACAGTCGGCCCTGGGTGAACATGGTGATCGCTGATCAAGTTTATTTCCTGGGATCGACGGGTGAATGAAGGCTCGATAAGTGGGGAAGATGCAGTTCAAGATCATCATGGTGTCGCGGGTTCAAGTCCCCTTTCCGCTAGACAGCATTCACTAAAATTGCCCAGAACTTCCGCCGAAGTCCGGGGCATTCTTCTTCCTGTTATGGGTCGAGACCTGGCTAGAGCCTCGTGTCGAGAGAGATATCCGCAACCCGCTATATGTCTGCACGCGGGTAGCGCGGTTTGCCACGGAGCGCGAGCGGAAGCGTAGCGAGGCAGATGCCGGCCGCGACGAGCAGTGCCGTGGAAAATGACAGCCCGGCAGCGAGTGTACCGATCAGCACTGAGCCCACTGCCGTGCCCAAATCGAATCCTATGTTCCACACAGCGCTGGCGGTGCCGTACTGCCCCCGTTTCACCGCGGCGAGGGACAGCAGCAGGGTCAGGTTCTGGAGTCCACCAAAAGCGATGCCGACTAAGATCAGCCCTGCAAGGAAGAGCAGGATGCTCGTCGCGTCAGGATTCTCGACCGCGGTGGCGGTGAGAATAAGACCGATGACTGATATCAGCACCAGCGGCCACAAAAAGCGCTGGGCGCCATAATGATCAGCTAGTCCGCCAACGCCCCACCGAGTCACTGCCGCGCTGAAGGTGAGCAGCGCGAGTCCGCCGGCCGTCGCGGCTGGCGCTGAACTCATCTGTGGCGCGAAGGTGATGAGCGCACCGCCGGCCAGTGTGACGCCACCAAGGAGAAGCATGGGGCCAAGGAGGCTGCCCAGCAGAAGCCGCCCCCCAGTCCCCGTGTTGTTCACCGTTGTCGTGGGTTCGGTCGGCGGCTGAAGAGCGCGTTCGGCTGTCTGTTCCCGCAGAACACGGGCCAGTTGTGGCGCAGAACTGATGCCCAGAATCGGCAGGGTGCCGATTGCAAAAACTGCCCAGAATCCCACTGACTCGGACATCCATGGCCCGAGGGGGAAAAGAACTACTTGCGGCACCGCGATTGCCGCACCGCAGGCCCCGATGGCTGCACCGTGTTGGGCACGCGGTACGAGATTGGCCACCACGGTCGATCCGGCCACGGTGAGCACACCAAACCCTATGCCACGCACTATTGAGAGGAGCAAAATCCAATTCAGATGGTCAGAGAAAAGAAACAGCAACGACGGAACCCCCAGAAGCACCAGGCCAGCGGCCAACACGCGACCGGTTCCTAGACGACTGAGAAGTCGGGGAACGAACGGCTGCGTCACAACCGTTGCCAGCAGCAACACTCCATTGACGAGACCGGCACCGGCCTCATTCGCACCGCCGGTTACCGCCCAAAGGGGTACGACGGGTAGGAGGGCAGAGAAACCGGCGAATCCAGCGGCCGTGAAAACAAGGAGCGCCGGCATTCCTGCAGCGCGCCACACCGGCGGTGGGGTTGGTGCGGGATTGGGGCTCACGTTGGACAACCCTAACCGTAACCCTAACTCCAACTCCAACTCCTAAGCGCCAAGGGCGGTGTTGCGATCAGCAATGGGGCCAACATTTTCTTGTTGCGCGGTCGACCTGATCTCCTGGGTACGGTGGTCGCCGCTTGTTTACTCGGGTGCACGGCCGACCGCGTGTCTCCAGAATCTGACACAGGCGCGTCCGCGAACGAGGGGACCGATAGGACCGAGACTCGATCGGCCAAGATAGCTCGATGTCTGCAGGCGGAAGGGTGGGACGTCACGTACTACCCGGCAGATGACTCGTACGGTGGCGATATGCCGAGGAGTCAGACAGACCAGTATGACGCGTCGGCCGTCGAATGTGGAGAGCGGTTTCCCGTGACCGGCCCGAGCTCGTTTGAAGA